>NZ_JBIGHY010000029.1:0-3597 GCF_043555865.1 Pelomonas dachongensis | reverse complement strand
CCTACAACCACCACATCCCGCAACGCTCGCTCGACCACCGCTCACCCGTGCAAGCCCTTCAAGCTTGGCAGGTCGCCAAGCCCCATTTGTTCAAGCGCGCTGTATACAAACAGGCGGGTCTTGACACCTACCTACCAACCGGCGTGTCACTCAGAAACCCCACTCAGGGTGTCCGATCGCGTGGAACACTGTGCGCGATCAGTGGAATACGCAATTCGGGTGCCGACTGGGAAGCCACGCTCACAGCGTATTGCAAGACCTACAACCATCACATCCCACAACGCTCGCTCGACCACCGCTCACCCGTGCAAGCCCTTCAAGCTTGGCAGATCGCCAAGCCCCATTTGTTCAAGCGCGCTGTATACAAACAGGCGGGTCTTGACAGGTAGGTCGCCAAGCCCCATTTGTTCAAGCGCGCGGTGTACAAACAGGCGGGTCTTGACATTTGGTGTCGCTTGAACTAACTCGATCTAAATTGGTCAACCAATTATGGCTCTCCAAGAATTCGCTTTACATCCCCGGAGCGGAGAGCGCCGGCAATTTCAATTACCGTTTTCTCCATTCGTGCACGGTCTAAACTAGATACCGTGTCTGGAAGGGCACCATATGTGTAATCACAACGCCCTTCAGACAGACATCGCGACAAAAGTCGAATGTCTTCCCTCTCTCGACCTGGGCTGGCGCCTGCCAGTTCAACTGCCGCACTGACAACGATGGCAAAATTTCCGATCTCGTTCTTCCAAGATACACCGTTCCAGCTATTCATCTGATATAGGAAACTCTCTGCAGCTTCCATTCGGCCTTGGCTAGCCAACTCTTCAAGAGCAGCTCGAATTTTCGCGGCGTTACGATGCACGTAAATATCCTGCAACGTTTCTACCGCAGAAAAAAAACGCTGAGCTGACAAATCATCCGCTGCAGGTGCGAACTGGTTCACATAATTAACGAGGGCTTGAGTTTCACCGCATCGCCGTTGCACTTCCTCGCGAGCCTGAAGTCGCAACGCGGTATCCGATGCATTAACTGAACCGCCAAACCGATGTCTAGCAAGATCTGCGACAATACATGCACGTAACAATTCGCGGCCTGCCCCCCATGCGCCAGGAGTTTTCTGAGTTTGCACTTTTACCAAGAAAGGGTACAGATTCTTCTCAGTATAAGGGGATCGATCGATCGAGTGCGCACTACTATCAGAAACCTGCGGAGAAACAGAATTAGCAGACTGAAGTTGAATGTCGCGCGTTCCATCTGAAGAACTGGGTTGCCGACTTTTCGCCGGCGGAGATGGGGGCGGTGTCGATTCCACTTCACTGAAGCTGCACCAAACGAAATAGCCGCTCAGAATAAGCGCGACTCCGCTCGCTAAGCCCAACCAGATTTTCATTATTGAGTGCTGCAGGGCGTATCTGCGGGCGCCGGATCGTTCAGCGGCCATAGAGGAAGCGAGGCGGGGGTGGGATTGTTGCCGACGGCGCTGCCAAACATGAACCGCTTAACAAAACCGGAGGGATATTTTACATCTACTCGCGCGCCAAGCCGGAGCGCGCTCAGGTTACCTTGGTAGGCGAGAATTATCGCATCACGCGCAAAAACAAGACCGATGCTCTTATCGCCATCTGGGGTAATGGTAGATCCAGGAAAGATTTTTGCGCACTTCTGAAGCAATGGAAACGGGATGTCGTACAGCTCTGCGCCGAGATCGGTTATTGTTTCAACCAATGAGTTGGTAACTATATGCTGATACGAGCTAGGCAACAATCGCCCCAGCATGCCTACAACTTCCTCGCACCCTCCGTTGGAGTTCCCCCACGTTGTTGTAAACGTTACGGTGCAATTGCCTTCGATGACTACGGTAGATAAAACGTTACCGCCACCAGCGCCGTCCCATCCTCCACCTCCTCCGAAATCCCAACTGCTGTATATCTCAAAACGTGTCCAACTGTCGCCGCCGCAAGCCCACGCGTCTGGTTGAAATTCTCCGCAATCGCCATAGTAATTATCAGTTGTGACTTGCCCATCCCCTGCGGGCGTGCGGCGCCGTTGCATTTCCTTTAGGGCTTGTTTAGCGACTCTAAGCTGCAATGCACGGACGTCTGGATTCGGCGATAGGGTTAGCTTCAGTGTACGGGTAGTCGCTGCCGGCTCTGGCGCAAGAGGTGCCCCTTTCGCCACAGC
Source organism: Pelomonas dachongensis (assembly GCF_043555865.1). Taxonomy (NCBI): domain Bacteria; kingdom Pseudomonadati; phylum Pseudomonadota; class Betaproteobacteria; order Burkholderiales; family Sphaerotilaceae; genus Roseateles; species Pelomonas dachongensis. The sequence goes on along the minus strand of NZ_JBIGHY010000029.1, from coordinate 1,422 downwards.
GAGAGAAGAACCGAGTACCAATAGGGTTGAGAGAAGAATGCCTACGTAGTTCATAAGTTTCTCCAGTAAAGATACAGAAATCATCGCTTCTCACGAACAGCGCGGCCATGTCACGTAAACCCTCGTCTTCGCAGTGAATTTTCACGTTTGGTAGTTTCCAGACGCTGAAAAGAGGGGCATAGCTAGCGGCCCCTCGTCGTTTCGTGTGGAACCCAACAATCAGAATGCAGGCCTTCGTCAAGCAGATCGCCAGACTCTGGTCCGTAACATCATCGAAGCGCACCGCGATGGCGCTCGACTGCGCCTGGCGTGCGAGACCGCTGGGATCGATGTGCGAACGCTGCAGCGTTGGAATGCATGAGCAGGTCTCGTGACGGGAGACGCGCGACCGCAAGCCGTGCGGCCAGTTGCTTCGCATGCACTGACTGAGGCTGAGCGCGAGCAGGTTCTGCGCGTGGCCAACGAGCCGCGCTTCGCCGACCTGCCCCCTGCGCGCATCGTGCCCATGCTGGCCGACGAAGGCGTGTACATCGCCAGCGAATCGACCTTCTCGCGTGTGCTGCGCGAACACGGTCAAGCCGCACGACGTGGGCGTGCCAAATCGCCTCGACCCGCGCGGCCGCCGACGACGCACATCGCCACCGCACCGGGCGAAGTCTGGTGCTGGGACATGACGTAGTCGGCCCTGCAAAACGCTTGGAACCCGCATGAACACTAGCGATGCGGGGTGAATGCCGATGGTCGGAACTCCCAGAATCAAATGCAATAGCTATTGATTTCTGGGAGTTCTGGAGAACTGGCGATGGCGACCGACGACTTCTTCCGCGCACGGTTGGACGGCATGGTGGATCCCCGCCACCCGCTCGCGGTTCTTGGCCGGCGTATGCCCTGGTCGCAGATTGAAGCGTCGCTGGCGCCGCTGTTCGCCCGCAAGGCCAGGATGGGCAAGTCCCGCGAGGACGCGGACATGTTCGGCCCCACGCTGGTGGTGGCCGCCGGCGGCGTCAGCCGTGCGGGCCGCCCGCGCCTGCCGATCCGGTTGATGGTCGCGCTGCTGTACCTCAAGCACGCCTTCAACGAGAGTGACGAGTCTGTGGTCGAGCGCTGGTCAGAGAATGTCGTCTGGCAGCTCTTCAGCGGGATGGAGTACTACCAGAGCAAGCTGCCTTGCGACGCCACACAGATCGGGCGCTTCCGTCGCGTGCTGGGCGAAGCCGGCGTGGAGCAGTTGCTCAAGACCACCATCGAAGCGGCGGTCGCGATGAAGGCGGTCAAGCCCGTCGAGCTGGAGCGCGTGACGGTCGACACCACGGTCCAGGAGAAGGCCATTGCCCATCCGACCGACAGCCGGTTGCTGGAAGTCGCGCGGGCCAAGATCGCCCGCCTGGCCAAGCGGGTGGGCCTGAAGCTCAAGATGACGCA
>NZ_JBIGHY010000028.1:0-3606 GCF_043555865.1 Pelomonas dachongensis | reverse complement strand
TGTTGGCGGCGGTCAGGATCCGCTGTTATTCGGCGGTGAGGACGCGGTTTTGCAGCTGAGCCAGTAGCGGGAACGAACAGCGGCAAGCTCCCTGCGGATCCCGACGCAGAGGCGACGGCATCAACCGCGACGGCGTCAGAACGGCTCGTCCGGGTCCAGTGATGGCGGAGGTGTTTGGGCGACGAGCTGGTCCCGCCAAGCCTGCTGGATCTGCGGGCCGTACCGGGCCCACAGCTGCTCACGCAAGTCCTGAAGGCACTCGAAGACCGCCAACGCCTGCTCGGGCGTCCAATGCTCGGGGAGCGCTGACGGCGGCGCTGCCGCCGCATGGCGAGGCCTCACGGCTTGGCCTTGCGCGGTGCGGTGCCAGCCTTGGCCGCCCGCTGACGCGTGCGCGCGGCCAGCCGCTCCTGTGCTTCCTTGGCCCGGTAGGAATCGCCCTCGATGCGCACCACCTCGGCGCGGTGCATCAGCCGGTCGACCAGGGAGACGACGCAGGCGGCGTTGGGGAAGACTTCGCCCCACTCGGCGAACGCCTTGTTGGTGGTGACCACCGTACTCTTGTGCTGGTAGCGCCGGCTGACCAACTCGAACAGCAGGTCGGCGTGGCGGTTTGAGTAGGAGAGGTAGCCGACCTCGTCGATGAGCAGCAGATCAGGCGCGGCGTAGTGACGCAGTCGCCGCCGCAGGGTCGAGTCGCTGTCTAGGGCCGCCAGGTCGCCCAGCAGATGGCCAGCGGTGACGAACAACACCGTGTGGCCGGCCAGCACCGCCTGGTAGCCGAGGTTGCAGGCGCACATGGTCTTGCCCACGCCGTTGGGCCCCACGAGCACGACGTTGGTGGCGTCAGCCAGGAACTGCAAGGACATGAGGTCTTCCACCGCGGCGCGGTCGACCTGCTCGGGCCAGCTCCAGTCGAAGTCGGCCAGCGGCTTGAACTGGCCGATGTGGGCTTCGCGCAGACGGCGCTCCAGGCTGCGGCGACTGCGCTCCTGGGTCTCCCAGGCCAGCCACTGCGCCACGCGCGAGGCGGCCTCGGGTTCGCTCATCACGTCGGCCCAGTGGGCCAGCAAGCCGTGCAGGCGCAGCCCGGTCGCCTGGACCCGCAGTTCGGCGGCATTGATCGGCAGGGGGGCGTTCACGGCTTCTCTCCTGTATCCACCGGCGCGATCCGGTCGTAGCTGGCCAACGTGTGCGAGCGCACCGGCGCGTCGCGGCGCGCCACGTCCTCGCTCAGGTGCAGCGCCGTGGGCGGCGGCAACCCCTGCTCCTCGCGGGCGCGCTCCAGGGCCAGGCGCACCGCGTTCGGGTGCGGCACGCCTTGGGCGAGCGCGCTCTCAATGGCGGCCTGCAGTGCCGTCGCCCCGTAGCGATCGAGCAGGCGCAGCAATGCTGCGGTGATGGAGCCCAGGTTCTCGCCGCGCTCGGCGGCTTGCGCGAGCAGCCTCGAAGCGGCTGGCACTGCACGGCTGACCCGGTCGACACCGCGATGACCGCGTGCCTGGCGCTTGTGCTGCGCCAGCGCGTCGATGTGCTGCGGGTCCTCGATCTGCGCGCCGGCGTCGTAGCTGCGCGCGTGGCTGGCGATCTCGGCCGCGCCGTCGAACACGCGCACGCGCGCCTCGTCGGCCAGCACGGCCAGCGTGCGTCGCACATGGGTGTGGGGCACCGAGTAGTCATTGAGCTCGAAGCGCACGTAGGGCGTCTTGCCCACCTGCACGGCCACGCGTTCGCCCAGCGGGTAGTCCTGCACGGGCAGCGCAAGCAGGCTGACACGCTCGACCTCGAACGCCTGGCGCACGCTCAATGCGCTGTCCTCGGGCCAACGCCGGTCCGAGGCCAGGCCTTCGCACCACTGGCGCGCCTGGGCATTGAGGTCGTCCAGGTCGGCGAACTCGCGCGCGGCGAAGAAGCTCTCGCGCACATAGCGGATCGCCCGCTCCACTCGACCCTTCTCGTTGCCACGCGCCACCGCCACCGGGCGCGCCTCGAAGCGATGGTGAGAAGCGAACTTCAGCAGCTCGGGATTGAACCGGATGGCGTCGCCCACGCGCTCGAGCACGGCGCTCTTGAGGTTGTCGTACAGCAGCACGCGGGCACAGCCGCCATAGGCGGCGAACGCCTCGACATGGCCACGCAGGAAGCTGTCCAGGCGGGCATCGAGGAAGAAGCGCAGGAAGATCCGGCGCGAGTAGCTCAGCACCATCACGAAGGCCATCAACGGCCGTCGGGCGCGACCTACTGCCAAGTGGCCGAAGTGACCCCAGTCGACTTGTGCTTGTTCACCCGGCAGGGTGCGCAGCCTCAGATAGGCCTGGGCCGCCGGTCGCGGGCGCATGCAAGCCACGAGGTGGCGGAAGTGGTCGGGGCTGCCGCGGTAGCCGCGCTCGTGGACCATGTCGAACAGCCGCGCCGCAGTGAGCGTGGGGAACTTCCCCAGCGTCTGCAGGATGAACGCCCGGAAGGGGTCGATGCGGCTGGGACGCAGCACCGTGGTGGGCGCCGGCAGGCCGGCCTGCGCGAGCACGCGTCGCACGGTGTCGCGGTGCACGTGAAGCTGGCGCGCGATGGTGCCCACGCGCCAGCGCTCGGTGTCGTACAGGCGCAGGATCTGCGCGTTCAAGTCGGCGGAGATGACCAAGGGAGCTCCTTGAAGGAACACAGAGAACTCAGGGGCTGGGATCGACCACACGAGCCGGCCAGCGCCGCAGGCCGTGACGCACGAAGCCTTGGCGCACCCAGGGCGACAGCGGTGCGGCGCAACGCCGGCAGCGTGCGCGGACCAGCGGTGCGTCGATCGGGAGTGCGCCGGCAGCGGTGACGCTGACCGTATGGCCTTGCTCGTTCGCGGTCAGTGGAGCAGCGGGCGGCACGTTCGGCCAACCCTGATGCGTCACGAAGTGCGCCTGGCCGCCGGTGTCGACGGCGGCGTCGATCGCGATCGCAGTGGTGGCGGCGACGGCGGCGATCTCGCACTGCCTCTGGCGCCAGCGCCGTGATCGATCGGCGTGCGCCATCCGACCCGCACGGCTGCTCTGGTAGCGCTGCGCGGCGGCGCGCTGGGCTTCGCGGCGGGCCGTGCCCGAACAGGCGCGGCTGCAGTACCGCTGGCCGCGATCGCAGCGGCTGCACAGCAGCACCTGCGCACGGCAGCGCGCGCACACGAACAGACGGGCGGGATGGTCGACGGCCAGGCTCCCCGGGACGACTCCCGAGGAACGCCAATGGCCGCCCGCAAGCGGCGTGTACGGCCGCATGTCGCGGCATACACTTCACTCGCATCCCGCCTCTGGCGCGGTTGTAGGGCACGGCGTCGGGCTTGAGCAGCCACGCGATGGACCGGCGCCGTGCCCGCCTACCACTCAGGCACGCCGAGGTTCTACCTCACCGGCCGCGCGCTCCCGGCCACCCACCGATCACACCCTGCTCGAGGCCCGCCATGCGGCCGCCCTGCAGGGCGGCCGCATGGGCATCAACTCATTCCCCACGACGATCACCACAGATCGCCGTCGACCCGCACCCAGCACGCAAACAGCCCTTTACAGAGCTTGGAGCGGAACCGCCATCTCACCGCCGAATAGAAGCGGATCCTGATCGCCGTTCACA
>NZ_JBIGHY010000027.1:4335-5479 GCF_043555865.1 Pelomonas dachongensis | reverse complement strand
TGTGCCCATAGCAGCCGCCCACCGCGCCACATCGACCAACGCTGGATGGCTGGCTGCCAACATCCATTTTTAATGGTTCGATGGCCGCTGCCGCTGGTACCGGCTATTCGACGCTCCGCTGGCTGAGTGACCGATGCATCCCGGAACCTGACGCTCGGCCGCCTCGTCCGTGCGACGCTTGGGGCCCAACACCCTCACGCTGGCCTACGGCAGCACTTAAGAGCGTCGAGCTGGCGCTATGCGCTTCAGCAGTAGGAGGTCTGCAACGAGACCGACCAGATGGCGGGCCGTCTGGCCAATTGGCGGCCAGGCCTTGAAGGGCTCGCAGGGGACCGCAATGGAAGATGGCGACCTTTCCATTCCACCCTTTCGTTTTCTAATGAAAAGAAATCGAAAAATAAAATCTGCGTACAACTCCCATATGGAAATAAACGAAAAGCAATTACCTTGTCGATCACGAGAGTAACGACTTCGAACTGGGACATCACGCGACGAGATGTCCGCGCCAAGTCGAGGCTTTCACAAAGACTCTGGGAGATTCTTTTGTTCAAACAAATCAAATGCCTGACCTTAGTGATCGGCATTGCCGCAGCGTCTGGTGTTGCTGCTCAAGAAAAACTTGGACGCGTCGAGGTAAGTGGGGAGCGGATGAAGCGGGTTGACCCGTATGCCCTCCTTTCGCGTGTACGTGACTACCCGACTCCGATCATCAACGTTGCAAAAAGCAGCCCAGCGAAAGCGCCCGCCGCAGCTGCGCCTGCTGGCCCCGCGCTGGTTGCAAAGCCGCCTTCTCCTAACGACGACATTTGCCCGCGGACGGGGAACCCGGTTGACATCGTCACTGGGGAGAAGTTGCTGTTTGGACAAGATGCCGCCCCGCAAAACGCCAGCGGGCTCGGCGTCCAGCGAACCTATCGCAGCAACTCGACGCTCATCGGCGCGTTCGGAAAGAAATGGGAATCGGCGCTGAATGGCTTCCGCATAACCGCGGGGACGCCTATCGTCTGCAGCGGAACGCCTGGGCAACCCAATTACGTCTGCATTCCGTCGTCGGCCGTCCTGACTGCACCCGATGGTGGGATTCACATGTACTCCAAGGTGTCGACCAACACCTACCGTGCCAGCGACTCCAGTTGGGGGGGGC
>NZ_JBIGHY010000027.1:0-4239 GCF_043555865.1 Pelomonas dachongensis | reverse complement strand
TTGGGGGGGCGTCATCGCCTACAAGCCGCAAACGCCCACGACAGGCCCGGCCGCGTGGAGCCTGACCCGCGACGACCTCTCGGCGGTCTTCGACTCGGGCGGCACGCTTCAGACCATCCGATACCGAGATGGTGCCACCCTGACCTACGTGCGGACCGCCGGCAAACTCACGCAGATCGTGAGTGCGGCAGGCCCGAGCATCACGATCAACTGGCTGTCCGACAAGGTGTCGAGCATCGTCGATTCCAACGGCGGCACGTGGAGCTACACGTACAACGGCAATGGGATGCTGTCGACCGTGACGGAGCCCGCCACGTCCGGCACGCCCACGAAAGTCGTGACCTATCACTACGAAGACGCGAGTGATACGGCGTTGCTGACTGGGATGTCGATCAGCGGGACTCGATACGGCACGTATGCCTATTGGCCGGACAAGCGGGTCAAGCAGAGCCTGCTCACGGGCGGCGAGGAGGGCGAGAGCTTCGTCTACGCGTCGGGCAAGACGACCGTCACGAGTGCGCTGGGCCAGGTCACCGAATACAACATCCAGTCCGTCAACGGCGTCGGCAAGATCGTGTCCGTCAACGGCCTGGGCAACTCCACCTGCGCCGCGCGATCCTCGTCGCGGACCTATGACACTAAGGGCTACCTGAAGACCCTCGTCGACTGGAACAACAACACCAGCAGCACCACCTACAACGTCGCCGGTCAACTCCAATCGGAGACCACGGCGTCAGGCACATCCCAGGCCTTGACAAAGCAATACGTCTGGATCGGCGACGACCTCGACCAGGTGACCCACCTGGACGCCAACGGGGTGGGCTACCTCAGGGGCAAGTTCACGTACCAGGGCATCCAGCCCATTGACCGGCGCATCAAGACGGCCGTGTGGACAGACCTGCTCCTCAACAAACAGCGCTCCGTGGTCTACGACTATGTGATCGACGCTGCCGGCGTCGTGCGCACGCTTACGACTGCCCGCACCGGCAGCAATGGCACTGAAACCACCACCCACCAGTTCGACGCCGTTGGCAACCTCAGCAGCTTTGCCAACGCTGCAGGCCACGTCACGAGTTACGGCAGCTACAACGGCCTGGGCCTCGCCGGCACCATGACGGACCCGAACGGCGTGGTGACCTCTTACAGCTATTCGGCCGCCGGCCGGCTGCTCTCGGCGTCGACGGCGCTGTCCGCGGGCAATCGCGTGACGACCTTTGCGTACAACAACGCAGGCCTGGTCTCGGACGTGACGGGCTCGGATGGCAGCGTGCAGCGCTCGCGCTACAACGCCGCACTGCGGCTGACGCAACTGGGCAATGCCGCCAACGAGTTCATGAACTTCGACTTCGACGTCGCCAACCTGCGCAAGACTGTCCGGTCGCCCAGAAGCGTACCTGGGCTGAGCGGCAGCGACCCCGTGGCGTACTCGGCTGGCGAGTTCGCCGCGAACACCCTCGTGGACAGCCTCGGCCGCCCGCGCCAGACCGAAGGCGCGAGCGGACAACGCCTGACGATCGGCTACGACGCGAACGGCAATGTCATCACGCTCACCGACGTGCAAGGCCGCCAGACTCTCCATCGCTACGACGCCCAGGATCGCGTGTACGAGACCACGGCACCGGATGGCGGCGTCATCCACTATGCCTACGACGCGCGCGGGCGCCTCTGGACCGTGACCGATCCGCGCGGCCTCCTCACCACCTTCACCTACGACGGCTTCGGCCAGGTGCTCACCCAGGCCAGCCCTGACACCGGCACCACGACCTACACCTACGACAACGCCGGACGGATGCAGACGGCCACGCGGGCCAACGGCCAGGTCACCAGCTTTACCTGGGACTCTCTGGGCCGTCCCACGTCGCGTGGCAGCGCGGGCGCCACTGAGACGTTGACCTACGACCAGGGCACCTACGGGAAAGGCCGCCTCACGTCGCTGACGGATGCATCCGGCAGCATTGGGTTCACCTACAACGGTGCTGGCGAACTCGTCCAGCAAACGGCGGTGGTCACCGGGCAGACGCTCGCCACGAACTGGACCTATGACAGCGCAGGTCGGCTCACCGGCATGACCTACCCCGGCGGCCTGGCGCTGACCTATACCTACAGCGGCGCCCGCCTTGCCAGCGTCTTGAGCAACCACGCAGGGGGCAGCGCTACGCTGGCGAGCAACTTCCTGTACCAGCCCGCCACCGACAGCCTGTTCGCCTGGAAATTCGGCAACGGCCTGCCTCGACTGGTGACGCGGGATGTGGACGGCCGCGTGACGCAACTCGACAGCGCAGGCGGTCAGAAGATCAGCTTCGACTACAACACGACCGACACCATCTGGCGGGTCAACGACCTGCTCTACGGCAGCCAGACGACGAGTTATAGCTATGACCCCAACGACCGGGTCACCGTCGCCGGAAGCGGCGTCGCCAACGACAGCTTCAACTGGAGCACGGCGGGCAACCGCAACAGTCAGACGACCGCACAGGGCGGCTACCTGAGCCACGTGCCGGATGGCAGCAGCAACCGGTTGACCGCAGTCACTGGCAGTCAATGGCGCAACTTCGGCTACGACAACGTGGGCAACCTAAGCACTGAGAGCCGCTGGGACGGTAGCAGGGGATACGGGTACGACGCCTTCAACCGGCTGAACCTGGCTACGGTGAACGGCGCCACGGTGGGCAGCTATCTCAACAACGCCGCCAACCAGCGTGTTCAGAAGTCTGGAGGCCAGGGCACGACTCGGTACGTATACGGCCCGGATGGCGAACTGCTGCAGGAAACAGGCTGGCAAGGCACGACGAACTACGTGTGGTTGGGCGAGCAACTGCTCGGCATCGTCCGGTCGGGGCAGTTCTACGCCAGCCACAACGATCACTTGGGTCGCCCTGAAGTGCTGACCAACGCTGCCCAGCAGGTGGCGTGGCGGGCAGTGAACACGGCATTCGACCGAACGGTCGTGACCGACACCGTCGGAGGACTAAACCTAGGCTATCCGGGGCAATACAAGGATGCCGAAACGGGGCTTTGGTACAACTGGAATCGGTACTACGACGCGCAGATCGGGCGGTATATTCAAAGTGACCCGATTGGACTTGCCGGGGGTATTAACACGTACGCATATGTGGGTGGGAACCCGGTGGGCTATGTCGACCCGATTGGACTCAACGCGCTTGCCGGCGCTCGTCTTGGTGGCATGGGTGGATTTGCAATCGCCGGACCACCCGGAGCATTGGTGGGCATTGTAGTTGGGGGGATCGGCGGGTATCTAATTGCAGACAAGCTGAGCGGGCTAATCTTCAACCGCCCAAAGAATCCGCCCGACATAAACCCTGCCGGCGATGGCTGGATTCAAGGGCCGAGACGTGGGCGGCAATACTGCCCCGATGGCACCCCTCAATATGACATTGATAAGCCGCACCAGGGTTACGAAGAGGACCATGTGCATGAGTACCCTGGCGGTGTCCGAGAACATCCTGGCCGACCGGTGTCACCTTGGCCACGGCCGGCGTCTGGTGCGGGTGGTTGAGCCTGCGGTTGAGGTGCTATGAAAATTATGGAAAGCCAGCTGCTCGGTGTCCAGATTGACGATACCGGCCGTGAAGTCGTGCTGTCGTTGCGCGATACCGAGGGCGCAAAGTTCGACGTTGAATTGCGCGGGGTTGAAAGACTGCTCGTCAACGAGCTTCGCCAACAGAACGTCGTTGAGGCGATGACGCATTGGAGGCGTGGGAAGCCTCTCGATGGGCTGCGCGATGCGGCATTCGCCTTGATGACCGGCGCGGCGGAACAGGACTGCTCTCCACAGCTTGCTGCAGTCGCTTGCGCTGTTGTGGACAGAGTCGTGAGCGGTGAGCTGGAACTAATGGAAATTAGCGCGGTATTCGGGGCGCAACTCCTTGCCTCGTTCACATCGATGACATTTGTTGCAAAAGGCTGAAGGGAAGCTGCAGTGTCTAGGCTGGCCAACGGCGAACTGCATTCCTATTTCTAGACGACCGCCTTCGAGCCGCTCGCTCGTCCGCAACGGGTCGGAAGTGCCATTCCGGCGCGAGTTGAGGGCGACAGCGGCAGGCCGCCAGAATGGACGACCGCAGCCCCCTCGAGACCGGTCGTTGAAGCCGTCAACCGGCCAAGGGGATTGGCGACCGCTTCATGCCATGATCGTGAACTCGGCGGCTGCTCGTCAATGACGGCACCCGCTGGCGGTGCCGGCCTTCGTCGCCGATCCTGACCTTCCGCTTTGGGCAC
>NZ_JBIGHY010000026.1:0-5935 GCF_043555865.1 Pelomonas dachongensis | reverse complement strand
CAGCGATTGGAACCAGGCGACCACTGCCGCTCTGTCAGTTGCGTTCCGAATTCCCAAAAGCAAAACCCCCACCATCTTTCAATGGTGGGGGTTGGCTCAATAAATAGCCTGACGATGACCTACTTTCACACGGGAATCCGCACTATCATCGGCGCTGACTCGTTTCACTGTCCTGTTCGGGATGGGAAGGAGTGGGACCAAGTCGCTATGGTCGTCAGGCTTGACTGGTTGGCTTGTTGACGGGGTCAACAAACCCAATTCGTAGAGTCAGCAGAGAACTATTTCTAGTTTGATCTGCACACAGCTTTCGCTGCGGAATCAGTTTAATTTGATTGCGTTCTCAGACTTCTGAAGAACAGCATAACTTGAATACCCACCTTGATCGAACTGCGATGCAGTTGTCAAAGTTATAGGGTCAAGCCTCACGGGCAATTAGTACTGGTTAGCTTAACGCATTACTGCGCTTCCACACCCAGCCTATCAACGTCCTGGTCTCGAACGACCCTTCAGGGGGCTCAAGGCCCCGGCAAGACTCATCTTGAGACGAGTTTCCCGCTTAGATGCTTTCAGCGGTTATCTCTTCCGCACTTAGCTACTCGGCAATGCCACTGGCGTGACAACCGATACACCAGAGGTGCGTCCACTCCGGTCCTCTCGTACTAGGAGCAGGCTCTCTCAATCTTGCAGCGCCCACGGAAGATAGGGACCAAACTGTCTCACGACGTTTTAAACCCAGCTCACGTACCTCTTTAAATGGCGAACAGCCATACCCTTGGGACCGGCTACAGCCCCAGGATGAGATGAGCCGACATCGAGGTGCCAAACACCGCCGTCGATATGAACTCTTGGGCGGTATCAGCCTGTTATCCCCAGAGTACCTTTTATCCGTTGAGCGATGGCCCTTCCATACAGAACCACCGGATCACTTTGTCCTACTTTCGTACCTGCTCGACTTGTCAGTCTCGCAGTCAAGCACGCTTATGCCAATGCACTATCGTCACGATTTCCGACCGTAACTAGCGTACCTTCGAACTCCTCCGTTACACTTTGGGAGGAGACCGCCCCAGTCAAACTGCCCACCATACACTGTCCCCATCCCGGATAACGGGACAAGGTTAGAACCTCAAACACACCAGGGTGGTATTTCAACGTTGGCTCCATAGAAACTAGCGTCCCTACTTCAAAGCCTCCCACCTATCCTACACAGATCTGTTCAAAGTCCAATGTAAAGCTACAGTAAAGGTTCATGGGGTCTTTCCGTCTTTCCGCGGGGAGATTGCATCATCACAAACATTTCAACTTCGCTGAGTCTCTGGAGGAGACAGTGTGGCCATCATTACTCCATTCGTGCAGGTCGGAACTTACCCGACAAGGAATTTCGCTACCTTAGGACCGTTATAGTTACGGCCGCCGTTTACTGGGACTTCAGTCAAGAGCTTGCACCCCATCATTTAATCTTCCAGCACCGGGCAGGAGTCACACCCTATACGTCGACTTTCGTCTTTGCAGAGTGCTGTGTTTTTAATAAACAGTTGCAGCCACCGATTCTCTGCGGCCTCATTCGGCTCCCCAAGTAAATGGTTCACCTAATAAAGGCACACCTTCTTCCGAAGTTACGGTGTCAATTTGCCGAGTTCCTTCTCCAGAGTTCTCTCAAGCGCCTTAGAATACTCATCTCGCGCACCAGTGTCGGTTTGCGGTACGGTCGTCAATAGCTGAAGCTTAGTGGCTTTTCTTGGAAGCAGGGTATCACTCACTTCGTCTGCAAGCAGACTCGTTATCACGCCTCATCTAAGCTCTCCGGATTTGCCTAAAGAGCACGACTACACGCTTGAACCAACATATCCAACAGTTGGCTGAGCTAACCTTCTCCGTCCCCACATCGCACTATTGATCGGTACAGGAATATTGACCTGTTTCCCATCAGCTACGCATCTCTGCCTCGCCTTAGGGGCCGACTCACCCTACGCCGATGAACGTTGCGTAGGAAACCTTGCGCTTTCGGCGAGGGGGCTTTTCACCCCCTTTAACGCTACTCATGTCAGCATTCGCACTTCTGATACCTCCAGCAGGCTTCACAACCCACCTTCACAGGCTTACAGAACGCTCTCCTACCACGTGCAATAAATTGCACATCCGCAGCTTCGGTAACTGGCTTAGCCCCGTTACATCTTCCGCGCAGGACGACTCGATCAGTGAGCTATTACGCTTTCTTTAAATGATGGCTGCTTCTAAGCCAACATCCTGACTGTTTTAGCCTTCCCACTTCGTTTCCCACTTAGCCAATTTTAGGGACCTTAGCTGGCGGTCTGGGTTGTTTCCCTCTTGAGTCCGGACGTTAGCACCCGGTGCTCTGTCTCCCAAGCTGTACTCTGCGGTATTCGGAGTTTGCCAAGGTTTGGTAAGTCGCCATGACCCCCTAGCCTAAACAGTGCTCTACCCCCGCAGGTAATACTTGAGGCACTACCTAAATAGTTTTCGGAGAGAACCAGCTATTTCCAAGTTTGTTTAGCCTTTCACCCCTATCCACAGCTCATCCGCTAGTTTTGCAACACTAGTCGGTTCGGACCTCCAGCACCTGTTACGGTGCCTTCATCCTGGCCATGGATAGATCACTTGGTTTCGGGTCTACACCCAGCGACTATTCGCCCTATTCGGACTCGATTTCTCTACGGCTTCCCTATTCGGTTAACCTCGCCACTGAATGTAAGTCGCTGACCCATTATACAAAAGGTACGCAGTCACCCTTGCGGGCTCCTACTTTTTGTATGCATGCGGTTTCAGGATCTATTTCACTCCCCTCCCGGGGTTCTTTTCGCCTTTCCCTCACGGTACTTGTTCACTATCGGTCGATTACGAGTATTTAGCCTTGGAGGATGGTCCCCCCATATTCAGACAGGATTTCACGTGTCCCGCCCTACTCTATTCGCGCCTAGTTCCACAATCTGCATTTCTCATACGGGGCTATCACCCGCTGTGGCCGGACTTTCCATTCCGTTCTGATATACAAACTGCTAAAACGCGAGGGCTACTCCGATTTCGCTCGCCACTACTTTCGGAATCTCGGTTGATGTCTTTTCCTCGAGCTACTGAGATGTTTCAGTTCACCCGGTTCGCCACAATGACCTATGTATTCAGTCAGAGTTACTCCTTGCGGAGTGGGTTTCCCCATTCGGAAATCTCCGGATCAAAGCTAATTTGCCAGCTCCCCGAAGCTTATCGCAGGCTATCACGTCCTTCGTCGCCTGTAATCGCCAAGGCATCCACCACATGCACTTAGTCACTTGACCCTATAACTTTGACACCGCTGACTGCAGTGTCGTCAAGGACTCAATTCAGATCCTCAGATCCAAACTGTTTTTGAGTATTCACGCGTTACGCCGTTCTTCATACCTAATCAATTTCTTGCTTAGTTGAAGTCTATGTTTGACGCAATCAAAATCACTGCTGACGGCACGGTGTATCAGGAGATACTTTCCGTCAGCAATGCTGATTCGACTCTACAAATTGTTAAAGAACAACAGCCGATCTTGCGATCAAGAGCTGGTAAACCTCAACGAACATTCCTATTCGCTAAGGTTTACCAACTGAATGAGTGAAACTGGTGGAGGATGACGGGATCGAACCGACGACCCCCTGCTTGCAAAGCAGGTGCTCTCCCAGCTGAGCTAATCCCCCGATGTCTCGTGGTGGGTCTGGCTGGATTCGAACCAGCGACCCCCGCCTTATCAAGACGGTGCTCTAACCGACTGAGCTACAGACCCACGCGAAACCTGTTTGCGTCGCTCTGTATCATCGCCAGGCTGTTGAGGCCAGCTCCACAGGCACGCGATTTCACTCACTGTTGTATGACAGCCGATAAGTGTGGGCGCTTGAAACCAAGTGCTTGAGCTTTCGCTCTTTTAGCGATCTTGCTCTGCATGCTCCGAAGAACACACGAGGCGCGATCAATCTAGAAAGGAGGTGATCCAGCCGCACCTTCCGATACGGCTACCTTGTTACGACTTCACCCCAGTCACGAACCCTGCCGTGGTAATCGCCCTCCTTGCGGTTAGGCTAACTACTTCTGGCAGAACCCGCTCCCATGGTGTGACGGGCGGTGTGTACAAGACCCGGGAACGTATTCACCGCGGCAAGCTGATCCGCGATTACTAGCGATTCCGACTTCACGCAGTCGAGTTGCAGACTACGATCCGGACTACGACCGGGTTTCTGGGATTAGCTCCCCCTCGCGGGTTGGCAGCCCTCTGTCCCGACCATTGTATGACGTGTGTAGCCCTACCCATAAGGGCCATGATGACCTGACGTCATCCCCACCTTCCTCCGGTTTGTCACCGGCAGTCTCATTAGAGTGCCCTTTCGTAGCAACTAATGACAAGGGTTGCGCTCGTTGCGGGACTTAACCCAACATCTCACGACACGAGCTGACGACGGCCATGCAGCACCTGTGTTCTGGCTCTCTTTCGAGCACTCCCAAATCTCTTCAGGATTCCAGACATGTCAAGGGTAGGTAAGGTTTTTCGCGTTGCATCGAATTAAACCACATCATCCACCGCTTGTGCGGGTCCCCGTCAATTCCTTTGAGTTTCAACCTTGCGGCCGTACTCCCCAGGCGGTCAACTTCACGCGTTAGCTACGTTACTGAGAAGAAACCCTCCCAACAACCAGTTGACATCGTTTAGGGCGTGGACTACCAGGGTATCTAATCCTGTTTGCTCCCCACGCTTTCGTGCATGAGCGTCAGTACAGGTCCAGGGGATTGCCTTCGCCATCGGTGTTCCTCCGCATATCTACGCATTTCACTGCTACACGCGGAATTCCATCCCCCTCTACCGTACTCTAGCTATGCAGTCACAAATGCAGTTCCCAGGTTGAGCCCGGGGATTTCACATCTGTCTTGCATAACCGCCTGCGCACGCTTTACGCCCAGTAATTCCGATTAACGCTTGCACCCTACGTATTACCGCGGCTGCTGGCACGTAGTTAGCCGGTGCTTATTCTTCAGGTACCGTCATGAGTCCCAGGTATTAACCAGAACCTTTTCTTCCCTGACAAAAGCGGTTTACAACCCGAAGGCCTTCTTCCCGCACGCGGCATGGCTGGATCAGACTTGCGTCCATTGTCCAAAATTCCCCACTGCTGCCTCCCGTAGGAGTCTGGGCCGTGTCTCAGTCCCAGTGTGGCTGGTCGTCCTCTCAGACCAGCTACAGATCGTTGGCTTGGTAGGCTTTTACCCCACCAACTACCTAATCTGATATCGGCCGCTCCAATCGCGCGAGGTCTTGCGATCCCCCGCTTTCACCCTCAGGTCGTATGCGGTATTAGCTGCTCTTTCGAGCAGTTATCCCCCACGACTGGGCACGTTCCGATATATTACTCACCCGTTCGCCACTCGTCAGCTTAACCTGTTACCGTTCGACTTGCATGTGTAAGGCATGCCGCCAGCGTTCAATCTGAGCCAGGATCAAACTCTACAGTTCGATCTTGAATTTACTCAACGGAATCGACTTAAACCATTTGCATGATTCAAATCTAATTTCCGTGAGCGTTTAAAGTCCGAAGGACCGTCATCAGTCACCTGACAACATCACTTCGCCTCAAACGCCCACGCTTATCGGCTGTTAATTATTAAAGAACATCGCAAAATTCAGAGCTTTAACTCTTTGTCTTGCGTTGCTGATATCGTTTGTCGTTATCAGCACAGAAGCGAGATTCTAATCTGCTTTTTCGCTTGTCGTCAAGTATTTTGAAAATTTATTTTCGCGATACTCATCGACTTGCTTTCTTTCCCGATTCAAACTCCGCTTTCGCGTCGCAGTCATCAGCAAAGAGGCGAGATTTTGATCTGCTTTCGCAGCGTCGTCAAGTACTTTTGAAAAATAATTTTTCGAAGCACTCGACAAGCTCTCCAGCTCGCCCGAACCTTTCGGTCCGC
>NZ_JBIGHY010000025.1:0-7821 GCF_043555865.1 Pelomonas dachongensis | reverse complement strand
GTTCAACACGCTGCCAGAACTCGTCCGTCACCGCCCATGACTCAGCACGTTTCGCCAAGGTTTCGATCCAACACCGCGCCCAATGCGGCTCGGAACGGTAGTTTATCTATTTACGGATAAGTTCTAAAGGCGATGGGCTTCCCGTCCGGTGCGTCAGGATGATCTCCAACTTCGCGCGCGTGAACCCCACGTAGAACAGCCGCCGCTTCTCAGCAGTGCCTGGCAGTCGAAGTTCGTCGGCGCCGAACATGAAGACGATGTCGAACTCTCGACCTTTGGCACTGTGCAGCGTCGTCAACGTCAGTCGATCGTCGTGGTCACCCACGCCAGCGAACTCACCCAGGGTCATGCCGCTGCGATCGCCGCCTTGCGAGACTAGCGCTGCGAAGTCGGCAAAGTTATCCATCTCGTCGTTCAAATCGGGGCAGGCTGCCGCCATGGGTTCCAGCACGGCAGTGTTCAGCGCGTCGAGCCACTCCGAGAGTTCATCGGCACCATCGCGACGCTCCCACAAACAGGTGAGCAGCTGGCGATGGAATGCAAGAGAACGCTCTTCGGTGCGTAGGGCCTGAGCGAACAGCCGATGACCGCCTTTTGCCAGCCTTGAGAACCTCGGCTTCCCCGACTTCCATCCATCGCAGCACCACTGGCTGCATTGCTCGATCCACTGCATGAGCCGGCTGGAGCGTGGGTATAGCGATTTCTTGTCGTTGCGGACTACGGGTATGCCTGCGGCCGTTGCGGCAGCCAGAACCTCATCCCCCAACCACGCAGCTTCGTAGAGCACGGCGACGTTCTTGTAGCCCAAGCCCTCGTGCCGTCCGAGCGCTTCAGGCAGCAGCCTGTTGATGAGCTCGCTCGCCTGCGCAGGGTAGTGGCCACCGAGTTCTTCAATGAAGACTTCGCTGACGGCGTCATCATCCGCCGCCTCGTACTCTCGGTCCTCCCCCAAAGCTGCTTGCGCGGCGGCGACGATCTTCGTACCGCTGCGGTAGTTGACTTTCAGCCGGATGGTCTCGACCTCTTCGCGCTCGGACAGCTTGCGCAACAGGTCTGGCCGTGCGCCGGCGAAGCCGTAGATCGACTGATCCAAGTCACCGACGGCGAAGAGGCGAATGCCCGCCTTGAAACACAGCCCGACGACCATGCGGTGCAGCGCGGTGCCCAGGTCCTGGTACTCGTCGATGACCAGGATCGGGTACTTCGCGAACAACGCCTGGCCCAGCCACGCGTTCTCCTTCAGAGCCGCGAAGGCAAGCCGGGGCATGTCTTCGAAGTCGATCACGCCGGCAGCCCGCAGCTCCGCCTCGTAGGCCTCAGCGAGGGCTGCCTTTCTGGGGTCGGTGTCCCGCCAGGCGCTGGCACTCCGATCGATGTGCGTTCGCCTGTAGGTGTTGAGCGGGTAGCGCTCGTCCTCGGGATCGCTATGGCCACCGATCGTGCTTTCATACGCCGCAGCGAGGGCGCGCTTTTGCTGCGCCTGTGTTGCGACGCCGACTTGATCGGGGAGGCCGAGACGGGCCGTCTTGGCGTAGGGAAGAATGATCTGCGTCAGCGAGAACGAATGCACCGTGCCGATGAACACCCTCCCGCTTGGCTCGACGCCAAGGGCAGCCAGACGGTCCTCCAGCTCGCGAGCGCACTCGTTGTTGAACGTGATGCAGGCGAGACCGCGCGGATCATGGACGTCCTCCGCCAGCATGCGCGCGACCTTGGCGGCCAGCGTCTTCGTTTTGCCGCTGCCCGGCCCAGCCAGCACGACGCAGTGGCCGGTGGACTCGTAGGCGGCCCACTGGCCGGCGTTGCCTTTCAACTGCTCTGCGGCGCGGAGATAGGCGGCTCTTTCAGACACGATTCACGACGTGATCAATGGCGCGCCAGATATAGCCCAGAGGCATGACACGTTCGACGCGGGTCGCGAGTCGCTGAGCAAATCGACCTTTGCCGACCGCGTCGATGATGCTCAGGTATTTCACGGCATCAAGGGAGCTGGTGTCGGCTTCCCAATCGTTGATCAAGCCGGTGCGCACTTCTCCCCAGGGGGATTCACGGAGCGTCTCGATGATCGCTGCGGTGAAGTCCTCATCGTTGAAGAGATCCACCTCCAGCGTGTGGTAGTTGGAAAACACGCCAAACGCCTCGCAGCGATCACATAGCTCTTGGTACTTCGGCAATGCACGCAGCTCTTTCAGCAGCGCCTTCGGCGACTTGCCAGACCGCGTCGTCTCGATCACGTCTACCAAGCTCAAGGTGCGGTTGAGACCCAACGGGTCTTTTCCTTCGCGCGGGTCCCAATCCGTCACGATGGAGAACGGGATGTCCAGCGCGGTCAAGAACTTTGCGTACGGGGTGAAGTTCGTCCCGCTGACGGAGCACACCGTGATGCCCAGGTGGTCCAGGTCGTGGCCGCAGCTCTTGGCAAACACCGGCATCAGGAACTTCTCGGCATCTCCCTCCACGAGGAGGATGCCTCTGGCAAAGAGCATCTCGGCGCGCGTCACGTCCAGATAGCGGGCCAGGTCGTCCTCCTCGTCCTCCTCGAGGTCGATCTGGGCCGTGGACGTGGCGACGGTCCCGTCGTCGCCCGCATCGCGGAGGAGCACCAGCGAGCGCAATGGCGCGACGCTGGCGATGTGCGGCGAATGAGTGGTGAGAATCATCGACAGGCGCTGTTCGCCCTCCGCGTTGGCAAAGGTCTCGAACAGGTGCCGGTACACGGACCGCTGCAGGTGGGGGTGAAGGTGGGCCTCGGGCTCTTCGATCGACAGGAGGGCGTGGTTGCGCCGTCCTTCCTTCATCAGTTGGCTGAGTTCCAGCGCCTTGAGCGTCAGGAAGGCCACGTTCGCTGAACCGAGGCTGGCCTCGGAGATCGATCGCAGGCCCTGGTCCATCAGGAGCCGGAGGTTGCGGAACAGCCGACGCACGTCCGTGGGGCCGAATCCGATGCTCAGCTCGATGTCTTGCTTCTCGCCGCTCATCTCGGCGAACAGCCCCCGCAAGGACTTCTCTAGCTCCTTGATCGTGGGCAGCTCAGCCAGCTTTTCAGAGGCGCCGGCGACTTCGTCCCTGATGTCCGCCAGGTCTTCATCCGGCACGTCGGCAAACGCCCGCTCCAGGAGCGGCCGCAAGGGGGAGCGACGCCACGTCGCCAGATCACCCTCGGCGTCACGCAGCGCCGGCAGGAGATCCATGGCGATCCGACGTCGCACGTCATGGCCGAACGTGTTGGTATCCGACTCACCGCCATAGCAGCAGAACTCGTAGTCATCGTCGGTTTCGGGGTGGCCTTCCAGGTCTTCCCGCGGCCGGAACTCGTAGCTCAGCCGGACGGTGTCTGGGTCATCGTCGAGCCTGAAGTCGGTCAACAGCGCCAGGACGTCCATGTCGTCGCTGAACTCCTGAATCTCGACAGAGATGGTGATCGCGTTGTCCTCGAGGTCGTCGCCGAGGCCGTCACAGAAATCACCCCGGGTCAGTTGCCTGGCGCTGTCTGGCAAGGTCGGGTCGAAGATGAGCCGCAGCGCGTGCAGCAGGTTGCTCTTGCCGACCCTGTTCTCGCCGACGATGACCAAGTTGCCGTCGACGTCGATGTCGATCTCTCGAAAGTTCCGAAAGTTCTGGACGTAGATGCGCGTGAGCTTCAAGTTATCTCCTCCCTCTGGCGGCATATCTTTTTTTGGTCGGCACGCCGCGTATGCCGATGGTGTTTGACTCTAACGCCGTTCGCAGATGGGTAGTAGGTCAGGGTTTTGCAGCGACCACAATGAAGTCGCGGGGCCACCGAACGCGTCAACCCAAAGGTTGCATGTCGCGTCGGCGAGAAGGCCCTATCGATTGCAGAGTTTCTGTTCAAAGAACTAATACATGACTCAGGCAGCTTGGACACGCGACGGCCGGCCAGTCGACGCAGGCACGATCCCCATCGGCATCTGGGAAAGGCTGAAGCAGTCGACCGCCGTCGGCGACTTCGTGATGCCCTGTTGCAAGGCGCCGGCCGTGCTCAAGACCAGCATCAACGGTTTGCCCTTCTTTGCTCACCTTTCGGATGAATGCGCCGCCGCGCCCGAGACGACGTGGCACCAGGCTGGCAAAGCCTCGGTGCTGGCCGCCTTGCTCGGCATGGGTCTTCAGGGCCGCGACGAGGTGCCTGGTCGATCTCCGAGCGGGGACAGGTGGGAGGCCGATGTCCTGTTCTCTTTCAACGGCCGCACTATTGCGATCGAGCTGCAGCGGTCCTATCAGCACCTTCGCGACTTCCTGCGGCGCCAGGAGCGGTACGCGGCCTCGTCGGTCGAGTGCTACTGGCTTGTTCGCCATGAGACCTTCCTGACGTTGGGGAAGGCCACGTCGCGCTTGTCGTTGAAGCGTGACTACGGCAACACCTGGCCGCCCGGCGGCATAGGCACAGGCATGTTGCCGGAGCTGCCTGTTGCCATGCTCGACACGAATGGCGCGCAACGCGTGATGTTCGGCGGCGGGAAAGCTGCCGCGGTACCGTTATGGCTGGCAGGCCTGCTCAATGGGTCATTCCAGTACAGGGGCGGCTCCTGGGATCTGGGATGACGGTGCTTGCCGCGGTGCCAGGCTGGATTCTTTGCCCTTAGGCGGGCAAGAATCCGCCCGAGATCTACGCACTCGGCGGTGAGGCTAGTGGGCACCGCCATCGTTCACCGGTGACGACGACATCGAGGGCTTGGAAAGCCACACCACACCGATGAGCAGCGTGAACATCACGGCTGAGCCGAGGAAGATGTCGTCCGCGGCCCGGGTGAAGGATTGCTGGTCGATGATGCGATTGAGTTGGGCGGCGGCCTGCTGCGCTGACATCCGCATCTTGGCCAGCGCGCCCAGCCCCTCCGCGGTGTTCTGGCCTGCTCCCGAGCCCTCAGTCAAGTTGGCGTGATGCAGGGTCGCCCGGTTGTCCCAAAGCGTCGTGGTGATGGACGTGTCGAACGCGCCGGCCGTGATGCGCACAAAGTTGCTCAGCCCGGTGGCGAACGGATCTTCTCCGCGGGGATGCCCGAGACGATCACCGCTACCAGCGGCGTGAAGAGACAGGCCACGGCCGCGCCCTGGATGAAGGTCGACATCATGATGGACCACTGGTCGACCTGCGGCGTGTACTGCGCTCGCACAAGCAGTACGCCCGCGAAGCTGGCGAACGACGTGGTCGAGATCCACCGTGAATCCACCTTGGGCAGACGGTCCGGGCGTGACCGCGGCTTTCAACCTCAACTTGCCCAAGCGCATCAATCGGGAGCTCGCAGGCACGCTACAGATCTAGGCCTTCGCCCACGAGCCTCGCTGGAATGCCCGCGAAAGGGCGATCGAGATGCACCTGTGCTGCCTGCGGGACGTCGAGGCTGCGGTCTCAGGCCAGATCTTCCACTTCAAGGCAGGCGAGACCATCCACACGGAAAGCTCGCGGAAGTACGACCTGGCTCGCATCGACGCCATGGCCAGCGCCGCTAGATGGGAGCGGGCGCAGCTTTGGACGGACTCGCGGCAGTACTTTGCCGTGGTGGGGCTGTCATAGGTCGTGGCATGCGGCGGCCAGGTTAGGACTCGATCCGCGAACGGTGTGGCGGCGCCCAGACGACTGCGGCGCTGAACACCGCAGAAAGGTTGCCATGGCGCTGATCGCCTGTTGTACTTCCCGCGCCGTCAACAAAGTCGGTCTCGTGAGTACACGAAGGAGGAGGGGAGATGCCGCCAAGAGCAACCAACATGAATCTGGAGCGGATGCACAAGATCGTGAGCATCGCGCGCTTCAGGAATGGCGTGACTATGCAAGCGCTGATGGACGAGCTCGAGGTCTCGATGTCCACGGTCAAGCGCGACATCGACGCGCTGCGAGACCGGTTTGGATGTCCGATCGAGTTTGATCGAGACCTCAATCAATGGGTCATTGGCACCTTGCCGGGCGGCAAGCGGTTCGAGTTGCCCGGCCTGTGGTTCAACTCCAGCGAGATCTATGCGCTGCTGGCCATGCAGAGCCTGCTCAGCGGTGTGCAGCCCGGCCTGTTGGAGCCCCATCTGCAGCCGCTGAAGGACCGGCTCGAGCTGTTGTTGGGCGAGTCGATCGGCAACGCCAAGGACATCGAGAAGCGCATCAAGCTCATTCACTTCGCCGGCCGGCGCGTCAAGGTGAAGTACTTCGAGCAGCTGACCCAGGCCGTGCTGGAGCGCAAGCGGGTCGTCATGAAGTACTTCAATCGCGATAAGGACGAGCTGACGGAGCGCGAGGTCTCCCCGCTGCGCCTCGTTCACTACCGCGAGAACTGGTTGCTGGACGCGTGGTGCCATCTTCGCAGCGAGCTGCGGTCCTTCGCGCTGGACGCCATCCAGCAGGTCGAGCTGACCGACACGGCAGCCATCGAAGTCGGAAAGGACGCCCTCGTGGAACATTTCCAGAGCGGCTACGGCATCTACGCCGGCAAGGCCGACAAGCTCGCCGTCCTGAAGTTCAGCCAGGTCCGGGCGCAGTACGTGTCGCTGGAGCGCTGGCACAGGAAGCAGGCCAGCAAGTGGCTGGAGGACGGCAGTTACCAGCTGGAAGTGCCGTACTCCAAGGACCAGGAGCTCGTGATGGACGTGCTCCGATACGGGTCGGACGTGGAAGTCCTGGCGCCGCCGGAACTGCGCCAGCGCGTCGCCGAACAGTTGTGCGCCGCAGCAAGAACCTATGCCTGAACTGAGGCCGGTGCCAGCTCATTCCGTGAGCTAGCGAACTTCCAGAATCAATTCATGCCTGCTGACGTACGTGGGCATGGAGTTGGAAATGCAGATCAATTTCGCGCACCTTCGGCAGCCTGCTGTTAGCGGTGGCTGGGTCAACTTCGCAGTCTTCGACGCCCGGTCGAGCAGCAACACCTCGAGCGCCAACGACGTGCTCCTGGATCAGCTGACCACCCGGGCGCGGGCGAACCGGCTGCAGATCGACCAATCGGCCCTCGCCTACCGCGAAGGCGGCCGGATTCGCTTCTACGGCAGCAAGCACCTCGTGGAGTTCCTCTCCCGCAGTGGCCTGCCCAACTGGACCCACACCCTCAACGTTTAGGAGATACCTCATGGCTAAGAACGCACCCGTTGGCGACAACGCTCGCCGTGGCGCCGTCCGCGACCGCTCGCAGACCTTCAACCCCGTCACCGAGACGTGGACCAAGCGCGATACCGGCACTGGCCGGTTCATGGATCAGAAGCAGGACGGCACGCCCTTCAAGGGCGTGCGCAAAGAGCACGGCAAGTAGCCCTGCACACCCGGGCGGCCAGGGGCAGCAGTCCGCGGCCGCCCGCTCTCTGTCGTGCTTTCCCATGCCACACGGGCACTTCGCTCTACGTGGCTTGTGTTTGGTCCGACGGCCGACAACCGGCTGGCTTTGAGCAGTGCCGCGCCCGCCGAAGCGGGTGTGCAGCGTGCTAACGCCAGGACAGCGCGCCACTGGACGACATGGCGCCCCCGTAACAGAATCGTTACAAAGGGAGAGGTCATGCATAACCGAGACTCGGGGCGTCTATACGCCGCGACTGATCTGGTCAATTTCCTCGAGTGCGAGCACATCACCTCGCTCGACTTGCAGGATCTTGTGAGTCCGTTGCCGCGCGCCGAAGTGGACGAGTCGACGCAACTCATCCAGCAAAAGGGCTACGAGCACGAGGACGCGTACGTCCAGTACCTGCGCGATCAGGGCAAGGTGAGCGTCTGGCCGCGCCATCTTGACTGACGACGGTCAGCCTTGTGCTTCGGTTTCGTCAGTGACCACGGTGTCCGAGTAGTAGCGAGCGACGGCCTTGTCCAGCCGTTTGAGCAACGCCGTCAGG
>NZ_JBIGHY010000024.1:0-8866 GCF_043555865.1 Pelomonas dachongensis | reverse complement strand
CCTACAACCACCACATCCCGCAACGCTCGCTCGACCACCGCTCACCCGTGCAAGCCCTTCAAGCTTGGCAGGTCGCCAAGCCCCATTTGTTCAAGCGCGCTGTATACAAACAGGCGGGTCTTGACAGGTAGCCACGCGCTGCGCGGAGCTGCCCTTTGATTCCGTCAGATGGGGTTGCTGCGGATGGCCTCAGCAGCTGGAGGTGACATACCTTCGTGAAACAAGTTTTCGGAATTTGCCGTTCTCAGGCATCCGTCAATAAATTCAGGGGATGAGATGAAGGTCACCGACCGCCGCCGCGGCGTGCAACCCATAACGAGCAAAGCCGCTGCGCTTCCAGCCGCACGTTTCTTGAAGTCGGCACCCCTTGCATCGATAAGCGAGAGGACCATCGTCGACGAGCTGTCAGTGTTCGCACTCACGACGAAACGCGCCAACGACCCGTCCAGCAGGTACCGCAAGCAGCAAGAGCAGGCTCGACGCAGGCAAAAGTACATCGCGCGCCGTGCAAGCGAGTTCGCCGGAAACTTGGTCGAAGGCAAGGCCTTCGTAATGCGCGGCTACGACGTCATCGTTAAAGAGGTCATCTTTAGGCTTGCTGCGATTCATGAAGCTGAGCGCGGAGAGCCGCGGCGCGCTGCAGCGCGCTGGTTGATGACTGCTCTCAAAGACGAACGGCTGGAAGACCCACAGACGCGTCGGGGCCTGCTCGAGTTGCTCAGCCGCAAGATCGATGGGCGGGTGCTCACATCTGAAGCAGTAGAGCCTTCGGTCGAACCAAAGCTGATCGATCGCATGAGCCCCTTGGCCCGGGAGTTCGTGCTAAGCCGGAAGGACCTATGCGAGGCTGTGCGAAAGCTTGAACAGCAAACCGTCGCTACTTTTATCTGCAGGACTGTCTCCGGGCTGAAGGTGGAGTCGCTGGAGAGTCTTGCCGGAGTACCGCCTGAAAAGCTCTTGCCGGCGCCCAATGCGGCAAGGGGGCTGACGCAGGCTCTGCAGAAGCACGGTATTGAGATCGCCTTCGAAAGCAAGTCGGAAGTAGTTGCGTTCGGAGCCTTTCATGTACTGGAATCTGCCATCAAGTCCGGGCTGAAGCTCATGGTGCTCTGCGCGAGTGGCGATGAACCGGAGGAACCTCGCGACGATCGCGTCGAAGCGCCTGACATCTACGTGGCACCGGCAGCTGGCCACGTCGTTGAACTGCAAGGCGAGTTGAGCGAATGGGCTGACCATGTCGTGTTCTATCCACCCGCTAGGACGCTGGCAGCGGTTCCCATCAGCTCTACGCCGCCCCAGATTGACCGAAGCCACCACTCTCTTGACCAAAATGGCCTGAGGCAGATGTTGGATTGCCCGCCTCCGGGCACGCCTGATGCCAAGTACACGGGCGCTGGCGTGAAGGTCGCTGTGGTTGATTCCGGCGTCTTTGCGCACCACCCCGCGCTGCTTGCAACCGGCGCCAAGATCTCGGATCTGCCGATGCCTGCGAACTATCCAAAGAGACCCGACTTTGAAGGACACGGCACAGCAATGGCTTGGAACGTGCTGACCTGTGCACCTGGGGCGGAAATTCTTTCTGTTCCAGCGTCCTTCTCAGCGAACGTAGCGTTGAGCGTTGTCAGAGACTCAGATGCTGATGTTGTGGTCTGCAGTTTCTACCTGCCATACGGCCCGTACCTAAGCGTTGCGCAGCGTATCCGGGAGATCACCGCAGCTGGAAAGGTCGTCCTGGCGGCGGCCGGAAACGGGCAGCCCGACTGCTTCCCTGGCTACCTAGAGGACGTCATCTCCGTCGGAGGCGTCTATCAGGACAACCACAATCAGCTACTCGCAAGTCCAATTGCAAGCCGATACGTGCACCCCGGCAGTAAGGGCAATCCGCGACCGGTGCCAGACGTGTGCGGCCCCTGCGGCGACAAACCTCGAGGCGTCTACTTCGCGATGCCCTGTCCTGCCGGTTCGATCATGGACAGGAAGTTTGGAAGCACCAAACCTCCTCACGGCGATGGCCTTGGCATTGCCGACGGATGGTGGGGCGGCAGCGGCACCAGCGGCGCGACCAGCTTGGTTGCCGGCGTTGCTGCATTACTGATAGAAAAAGCAAGGAAATCAAGCGTTTCAGTTTCGATTTCCACCCCTGTCGTCAAGAATATGCTCGCTTCAACGAGCCTGAACGTTACAAACCGAGGCGGATCAGCAACAAATTTGGCACATCCCCCTTGTCTACTGGTGCAAGCGGCTGAGGCCCTCAAGTTACTATCCGGCCCGTGACTACACACGGGGTACGCCCACAGGAGCTGTAGTGCAAGTCGTTGCCACCATCAGGATTGGTTCGAGAGCAACTGGTTCAAATCAGGACGAGTGCTCGGCTGTCGACGAGGCTAAGAGCCTGCTTGAGCGGGAAGGCTTCGTAGTCTTCTTCGTGGGTCACGACACTCTCGACGTCGAAGTGAGCGAGGAAGACTTTCGACGCACGTTTGGTGTCTCAGCGCCTGGTCCTAGAGGGATGTCTTCGAGCGTCTCACCTCGTGACCGCGACCTAAGCAGATTGATTGACCTCGTCGAGGTTTATCCGGTTCCTCAATACGCGATCTAGGCACCTATAGGGTGCCTTCGATTGACGTCCCCTCCTCCCTGAAATAGATTTTGCCGGTCTGGCAAGCGGCTTTCGCTCGCCTCAGCGCCGTGGAAAAGAGCCGTTGGGCCGTCCGGCACTATCAAGCCCTGGGAGGGGTAAATGCCAACTTTGATTCCGGCTGGACCGTACAAGCACCTCACTACGGTCGAAGGGGTTGACTTCCCCTACTACGTCATACCTTTTGATGAAGATGGCGTCTGCGCCGGTCCGCAAACCCTGAAGCATCTACTCGATCACTCTGCGGGCTACTCCGACATCTTCGTTTTCTCGCACGGCTGGAACAACGACTGGACCGCAGCCACAAAGCGCTATGACGACTTCATCCGCGGCTTCCAGGAGATGCGAAAGAGCCTGAAGCTACAGGTCCCGAGCACCTTTCGGCCATTGCTCGTGGGGATCTTTTGGCCGAGCCAGGCGCTCGAATGGTTCGAAAGTGAGACCGGGCCGCAGATGGCCAGCGACGTTCCGGCACCCGCGGCAAGCACAGAGCGGGATTGGGGTGTGCTCCAAGACATCGGTACGCACATCAGCGTCGCTCAGCGCGCTCGGTTCTTCTCTCTTGCCCAGCAGCAGACCTTGAGCGCCGATGAGGCGAAGGAGCTTGCCGAGATGTTGGCCTCAATTTCCGATGGCGGAGAGGACGACATCAGCACAAAAGCGGACCAACAGGCTGGTGATCAACCACCCGCATTGGCAGCACCGACGGCAATGGATCTGTTGTCAGCGGCGGCCGAAATCACCGCAAGCTCGCCAACGGCGGAGCCGGACTACGACACAGTCGGTGTTCAACAAGGCGGCTCTGTTGCTCCGCAGGCCGCGATCAGCCTCGGTGGTCTTTTCAGCGCCTTGGACCCGCGGAACATCCTCAAGCCCTTTACCGTGTGGCAGATGAAAGACCGGGCTGGAAAGGTCGGTCGCAATGGAGTCCGAGAGCTTTTGCGCGGACTTCTATCCCGTACGCAGTCACGGGTTCACCTGCTCGGTCACTCCTACGGCTGCAAGGTGGTCATGACCGCCTTGGCTTCTGTGCCAAGCGGTACCCGAGCGGTTCAATCTGCCGTTCTTTTCCAACCAGCGATATCCCAGTACGCGTTTGCGACTGACATCAAGACCATGCAGAACATGAGGGGCGGACTCCAGCACACCCTGGGGCGTGTGACTGCTCCCGTCATCTGCACCTTCAGCGACAACGACTGGCCGCTAACCAAGCTGTTTCATCTCGCGTTGCGTCGCGAAGGCGACCTTGGCGAGGACCCCAAGGCAGCAGGACTGGCTCCCAGCAAGTACTGCGCGCTTGGTGGTTACGGCCCTCAGGGCACCGCGTCCGACAACGTCACCATTCATGACGAAGGGCAACCGTACACGTTGCCAAAGGGCGGAACGCTCCTTGCGGTCAATGGCACAGGCAGGATCGGTGGCCACGGTGACATCAGCAATCAGGCGACCTGGTGGCTTGCGTATACGGCAGCAACGTCTGCATAGCCTTTCAAGGCAAAGGTCATGGCAGAGCTGCTTAAACGCAAATACGACATCGTCGTCTTGAAGGTTCAACTTCGCCGTCTCAAGTCTGGTGACGAGGAGGTTTCCTTCAAGGTTCAGTACAGCCCACATGGGATCTTCACCGAAGGGCCTGCGAAGGTCTACCCAGCCGAAAGCATCTGCAAAGCAGATCCAAGGGTGGCCGACAGATCGACATCGCCGCAATCATTCTTCCAACTTCCTCAGGACATGCTGGAGGAGCTAGCGTCATGGATGAACGCGGAGTGCGACTACGGGCAGCCGCTGTGGGTTCACCTCGTCAGCCCCTACGGTTTGCTTCGGTTCGTAGCTTGGGAAGAGCAGCTCGGACACGCCTTGGGACGCCCCATCTTGATGCTGCCCGATTTCCTGTTCCGGCAGCCCCGAGAAGCAGCGCGCTCAATCGACATTGTTATCTGCTGTAGCGCGCCCGCGTCCTGGGAGGAGCATCACGTTCAGCGGGCCATTGCCGAAGCCATCTACGCCACCTACGAGATTGAGCGCGACCGCGTGACCGCTCACATCTTTGTCGACCATCCGACCAGGGCGATGGTGGAGCATGCACTCTACGCAGCTCCCCGACCCAGCTTCTCGATCCAGTTCTACTCACCGGTTCCCAGTGTTCTGCCGGTCCAGCTTGATGAACTGTCCTACGCGGAAGACGATCTAAGCCTAAAGACTTCGTGGCTCGACTGGATCAAGCTGAGCTTGAAAGGGAAAAGCGTCGACGTCGTTCATTTCATCTGTCATGGCTACCTTTCGGACAGACGGGGCGGTCTTCAGTTCTCCAAGTACCCCCTCGAGGGCGGCCTATCGAAGAGGGCCACGCCGGTAAACGCTGACGAGGTGACGAACTTCTTAACTCAGCTCGGCGCCTGGTCGACTGTTTTCACCTCTCTGGAAGACAACGTTTCTCCGCTCGGTCTGAGAGCGTTGGCGGATGAGATCGCGCAGACTCGACCCGGGCCCATGATGATGTGCAAACAGGGCAGCACGGGGTTGAACACCCTCGCAGAGGCTTACAGGTTTCTGTTCTCCGCGTACGTGCCAACGCCTCCGCAGTCTCCGGGGCTCTTTATCTACTGCCAGCCGGCACTCGCAGCGCTACCTACCTATCTGAGTGACGTCACTGAGGAGACCACTTCTGTGGACTTCACAAGGAAGTCCTTGGCCAGGAACTCAGAGCAGGAGCGCGTGGCGAACTTAGTTAGCTCCGAATCCTTCTATGAGCCGCTGTACCAAACGGCCGAAGACGTTCCTTTGAACATTGCTGCGACAGAGCGCTTTGCGGAGCAGGTCGAGCTGAGATATCAGAAGTTGGCACGTGACGAAGTCGTCAGTTCAGATTCGACAACTAGCGTAGTCGACACAGTGTTCGAAACGGTGAACAAACTGCGCTCGGCCGTTGCCTCGCTCAACGCAAAGGGGGGGCTCTAAGCGATGAGGACAGTCTTATCTGTCGACACGTATGGAGAGCGCGACCCGGTCACACAGGCCGACAAGCTCATCATCAAGGTCTTGCGATCTCCTGTGCAAGTTGCCGACTCTGGCAGGAGCCTCGACTTCAACTTTGGAACCGCTCATCTTCCTAACTACGGTACAGCTTCCGCGGTAAAGGCGCGAGGCCAGCATTTGCGGGATTCGCTCAATCAGCACCCTGCCATTGCTGAAGTGCTGAAGTTCCTCGACGGCACGCAGCTACCCGATGTCAAGCCGATCTATGTAGTTCTGAACCAGTCGAGTGCCGAGCTGATCGAATGGGAAACTTTGTGGGGCGGGAACGAAGGAAGTTTCGTCGCGCTTGACAGCCGTTGGCCAGTTGGACGGATGGCCGATCCTTCGAGCAGTTTGTACCGCCCGCCGGGGAGGTTCGAGCTGCCGATCAGGGTGATGCTCGTGATCTCGGCTTACGCGATAGCAGACCAGCTTCGGGAGTGGACGGCGTTCGTCGGAAACCTGGCGTCAGCCAGGAAACTCGGCCTCCCGCTGGAAGTCCAAGTTAAGGTCGGGGACGCGGATCTTCGCGATCGCATCCAATCTCAAATTGATGCGGATGGTCTGCGCGAAGTGAATGTGTCGATGCTCGACACGACGCCCGCTCGACTAGCCAAAGCGACGGAGGACTTCAATCCACACGTACTGCACTTCTTCTGCCATGGGCGATCGGATATTTCCGCTCAATCCTTGGAGTTGGCCCATGGTGGGGACTACGCGGATCCGGATGCCACGCGAGGGTCACTAAACCTGATGCGTAAGAACCTTGAGCAACTCGCGACGAGACTCACAAACCCATGGCTTTTGGTCATCAACAGCTGCAATGGCGGCAAGGCGGCGGGCAGCCTCAACTCTCTTGCGCATAGTGCGACCTCCGCAGGCTTCCCGTCAGCAGTTGCGATGCTGGAACCGGTGGACGCCGAGGATGCATACGAATTTACTTCGGCCTTCTACGGAGCACTGTTTACGCTGTTCTCTAAAGCAAAGGCGGATATCAACGCTCATGGCGAAGCAGTCATCGAGTGGGGAGCCGCGATGGCCGAAGCGCGTATTGCCATTCGAGATCTCCACGGCAATGGAACCGAGGACACCAATCGCGAGTGGTCGTTGCCAGCCCTTTACGTTCGTGGAATCGAGCCGTTTGTCCTCCGTGCACCGGCAGGTCCAGTGCCTGCCCCCCACCTGGGTCTTGGCGCTGAGCTCGGTCCGGCAGCACCGGCAGCTGGAGCGCCAGCAGCGGGTCCTATTGCCAAGGATCCAGGACCAGTAGCAGCTCCAGCACCCTCGGCAGATGTGTTGAAGGATGAGGAGCGTACCTACCTCCTCAAGTCGAGGATCGTTGCCGAATGGCTGACCTCCGCAGGTGGAGTACAAACGCGTGAGGAGCAGGCGGCCGTCATCCAAAACGTTCTGGCCGACGTTCCGGCTGAATATTGGCCGGTCCTAGACGAGGCGCCCGCGAATGGGTGACCACATCGAGGAGGTGTGGCCAGAGGAGGTGCTATCCAACGCCTGGCACGGCGAAGCAGCGGTAGGAAAGGTTGCTGACTCCGCTGCCAAGTGGGGTGCGAAGCGCGACACAGAGTTCCCGTCGAGGCCGCTCGCCGCTGAAGAGATTGACTACACCAACTGGAGAGACGGGAGGGTTGGCTGGGGCGTAGTGCTTCCATTCCGGGACGGCTGGTCGCGAGACGATCTGGCTATCGGCGCAGACGCTCCGGAGCCAATTCGTCAACTGATTGCTGCTCGCGATAACGCACCCATATTTCGCTACGTTCCGAGTTTGGGATCCGGGGTTCTGAGGCGCATCCTTCCTGATGGCAAGGAGAGCGATCTTTCGTTCGACGGCGCACGAGGGATCGGGCCGATCGCAGTGCCGTGGTACTTGCTCATCGTGGGGTCTCCAAAAGAGATTCCGTGGGGCGTGCAGTACCAGCTTCAAACCAACGCTTTTGTAGGGCGCCTGGACCTGGACGCCACCGGCCTGGAAAACTACGTCAGTGCGCTCCTCTCCGATTGGGGTGGCTCCGACAGGAACGTGGCCACACCCGTGGTGTGGACGGTAGACAAAGGTCATCCGGACATCACCAGGCTGATGCGCAAGACCATTACGGACCGGATCGTCGACTGCTTCAGGGTCGACAAAGAGTTTGACATCAGCGGCAGCGGCTATCTCACTGATGGCTCTGCCTCAGTCAAAGCTCTTGCCGATGCCCTAGGCGAGCGCAGGCCAGCGTTCGTAGTGACGTCCAGTCACGGATCGACGTCACCTCTGGAGAACGCTGCCGAGATGGCGAAGCAGTTGGGCGGCCTGGTGGACCAACAGGGCGCTGTTCTGGCCAATCCTTCCGCGTATGCGCTTGCGCCTCCCGCTGGTTCCATTTGGTATTCCCATGCGTGCTGCTCTGCCGGGTGCAACGACCGTTCCGCCTTTGACGGCATTTTCGAGGCGGGGTCTACTCTCGACGTGGTACTCAAGGACATCGCAAACATCGGAGCGCTCACGGCCCCACTCCCCCGAGCTCTTCTTGGAGCGAAGCGCCCCATTGGCGCATTCGTTGGCCACGTTGAGCCAACTTTTGACCGTACGCTTCGTTGGCCGAGTACTGGCCAGGTCACCGCTCATGACATTGTCGGAGCGCTCTACAACAAACTCCACTTGGCAAAGCGCCCCCCAATTGGCTACGCCATGAAGACGTATTACCAGGGTGTGGCTGGCCTGCTTCTCCAATACTCGCAAGACCTCGACGCACTGGCAAACCTAGGTAAGAAAGGCCTATCGCGCGCGTTCGACGCGAGGTTTATCGCGCTAGACCGCCTCGCGATGGTTCTGCTAGGAGATCCGACCGTTCGGCTGCCCTTGCCGTCGAACTGACATCAAGCGCGCCGACCTTGCCAACGGAATCGACTCGTTCAGCGGTGCTGCCAACGGTCCATCGAACTCTCCGAGTCCCAAGGCCTTCGCCGCCTCTGGTTTCCACCTAGTCAAGTGTGATGACGCCGGCAGCCCACGTGCATTGGGCCGGTCATAGGATGGCCCAATACCAGGGAGGCAAATCATGAACTCACTCGTCGTCAAGCCTGTCGTGAGCG
Source organism: Pelomonas dachongensis (assembly GCF_043555865.1). Lineage (NCBI taxonomy): Bacteria > Pseudomonadati > Pseudomonadota > Betaproteobacteria > Burkholderiales > Sphaerotilaceae > Roseateles > Pelomonas dachongensis. The sequence continues at coordinate 120 of NZ_JBIGHY010000024.1, read as the reverse complement.
TCTGGCCGCGCCATCTTGACTGACGACGGTCAGCCTTGTGCTTCGGTTTCGTCAGTGACCACGGTGTCCGAGTAGTAGCGAGCGACGGCCTTGTCCAGCCGTTTGAGCAACGCCGTCAGG
>NZ_JBIGHY010000023.1:0-9205 GCF_043555865.1 Pelomonas dachongensis | reverse complement strand
GAACAGCGGGGCGAGTGACGCTTCGATCTCGGACCAGGGCATGCGCCGGCCAAGAACCGCGAGCGGGTGGCGGGGATCCACCATGCCATCCAGCCGTGCGCGGAAGAAGTCGTCGGTCGCCATCGCCTGCCCTCCAAAACTCCCAGAAATCAATTGCCATTGAATTTGATTCTGGGAGTTCTGACCATCGGCATTCACCCCGCATCGCTAGTGTTCATGCGGGTTCCAGGCGTTTTGCAAGGTCGACTAGTTATGACCCTCAAAGGAGAACTGATCGACTCTCGAGCAACGACTCCGCAACTTATCGAGATGTTGCAGCAAGTGGGAATGAAACGCTGGAGACTTCTGCAGTGAGGAATCCATGGAGCGAACTAGCTTTTCAAGCTCGAAAACTCGGTTACATGTATTCATATCCCCAGTTCTCCGCGTTTCGAGGTGGCGATGAACAATTATTCCTTGCCCCGGAATTGGATAGGGCACCATGCCTTGAAAGTGAATTCGGAGCAGAAGCTCAGTATCCTCGCAGTAGCTATATTCGACATCAAAACCACCCAACTCGCGAAAAAATTCGCGTGACAGTACGAATCCACAACCCATCCCAAACTTTAAGAAAGGTGGAAATGTATCGCCTAAGACGGAGACTGGTGATGTGGTATCAACTAGTGCAGATTGATGATCACCCTGCGATGAATATGTGCGTATCTCCAGATGCTCTGCTAGCAGAAAACTATGCTCCGGAAAATTTTTTAGATGACTAACGCAACTCTGAATGAAGTCAAGGTGGCATTCATCGTCATCGTCGAGAAATAGGAGATGCGACCCTCGCGCCTTTGATGCACCGTAATTGCGACAAGCCGCGGGATTTGCCGGATTCTCAAAGTTTCCTGACAGAGACATCGCGTCGACAACAATGATCTCAATAGAACAGCCCATATCAGGAATGCTATTCAAACACCTTTGCAAGTATGTCAATGGGCGGGAATTGGGGATAATAATCGACAAATACATAGCAATCACCCTACCACAAAAGCATCGGACGCCCCATCCTTAAATCTTACGTACATGTGCTGAAGTATGGCCGCAGTTAAATCCTTATCCCTAAAACCAAGAATAGCGATTACGTGACAGTTGGGACCACTAATCCAATCGTTTGGGTGCATCTGAAGAAAATTCCGATCTCTTACACGCTCTGCTGCCGTTTGATCAAGGAGAGCCCAAACAACAACAGTAGTAGGCACCCCTAGTCTGTCATGCCAAATGAGCAGCCGGAGATCGCCTACGGCAGGCTCCAACACATTTGATACAAATCCTTTCAAGCCTCGCAGATTAATGGACGTTGCTTGCCACATCCTCGCAAGCAGAACTCTGCGCATGTTTCTGGGACCTCCAAGCTCATCTACATAGCGAGCTGCGTAGTCTTCACCAAAACTAATAAGGAGCCTATTTACCAATGGAAAATTCGGCTCTTGCATTTTCGCGAATTTGTATCCATTTTTCTATTTCCAGCGCGCTCAGACCTTCATCGCTCTCCACATCCAGAGTCCCGCAATAGGGATTCTTGCATTGAGCCACGACATCCTCAATAAAATCAGCTATTCCAGATAAATCCCCGCCTTCGGACAGCGCTTTTATATCTGCATCAAGTTTAGGTTTATACAAGGAATGTCTTTCCTGGTTATTTCCCCACATTCTCATTTGACAAACAAAACTCAAATCACGTGGGCGCAGGTCATCCTTGCATTTAAAGAACAGTTCCCCTAGGGAGCGCGCGAGCAGAATATTTTCAGGCGGACTTGACCATTGTCCAATGCATTGAAAATATTCATCCACATGGTCGCATATTGAAATTATTCTGAGCAGCTTCGGCAACTCCAAGCCTAAGCCAAGACATTCTTTCGATCCAAGAAGGAATGGTGCCATCTGCTTTCCTAAAACAAGGCGCAGAATTAGGGCAATCAGAGCATTTGAAAAACTGTTTTCGCCCCGCAACCTATTGACTCCGAGCAAACATATCGAATACGTTGCCAATGCTCTTTCATAATTCGCGCAAAAACCGTCGAATAGCGCCTTGGATGCGTTTGTTGATAGGTGGGAAGCAAAACCACCGTAGCGCACAAGTGAATAGACTATCTCGTCGACCGTTCGCTTTGCGAAAGACGGGCAGTCTCCAAATGGCGGGTTCCCCTTTGCCACAATAGCTGGAACAAAGTCGGGCAACGAAGTAGCGGTTCCAAAATCAATATACGCACCTGAAAGAGTTATGTTCGAGCAGTTCAATGATCCATGAGGAATCCTCAGCAAAGTTGCCTTCGCAATCTGCTTTGCCCAATTAGATAGCATCGCTGACAGGAACAAACAAATCGATTCTTCATTCAGCGTCTGTCCAGAGGACCGCAAATGACGAATGATCTTTGCAGAAAGATGCTCCGCTGCTGCTGCTGTGCGCTGGACATCCGCACTCACGTGCTCGCAAGTCGTCGAATATCGCCTCGCACGGATGAAATGGGCAGGACGAATCGCAAACTCTCGAAGAGTAACGATTCGATTGGTCTCACAGGCGCAAATCCGAGGAAGTCGAAGAACTCCGAGAGTTCTTACCGCTCCACTCGGCAGGAGGGCTGAATAAACCTTAGACCATATCGCCTCGCGTACAGCTTCCACTATCGAAACCAGCCCTTGGTGTTCACCATACCTTTGGCGACCGCTTAGCAATGGGGTGCAACCAATACCTTTAATCTGGATGTCATTCACAAGTGCGGTCCGTGCGGATCCACCATGAGCACCGACTCCTAGCCCCCCATACCTGTCGGCGTAAACTGTGGCGCCTTCCCACCCTTCCAACTGAGTAGCGCAATCACAGACTCCAGGAACGGCAAATCCAAACGACGCAGCGGTCAATTCTTGCCTGTGAGCGTCTTTCCAGATTACTTCCACGCAGGACGTCGGCGCCTTTAAGGCAATAAAAGGAACGAACGAACTGTGGCTTAACATTGAGCTTTTGCGCTGTGAAGTTGGGAGGGGCATCTGCCCCCACCGTTCTAACTTATGTTACAGCAAGAAGCGGAACAACCTCCGAGCGAGGTACAGGATTCACAGTATCCACTCCCCCAAGTTCTGAAAACTTGAATGTTCCCATGCTCTCAACGAGCATTTGACTCGCTACCAACGCTTCAGAACCGATCGGAACAAGGGCTGCACTATCGAACAGATTGGTTAACTGGGCAGAACCAGGCAAAAGCGTAGTGCTATCGAACGACTGAGCAAATGCCCATCCCTCTTCGTCGCCTCCACCCCCACCTCCGGGATCGTAACCATCGTCGAAAATATCTCCATTCGCCCATTCCCACCCATAGTCGGCACCGTAAGAAGCGGCTTTGCCAATGTCAGCTCCGCGACTTGCGATGTCTTCGATTGAGGCGTTCACAACGGTATCCAGCAGAAGTACTCCATTTCGATAAACAGTTACATGTCTCGGCGTATAATCCATGGAATCCACGAAGCTAACTCGGGACGGAAGTGAGCCGAATGGAAGTTCCGAAATTAATGCGGATGTTATAAGTTCTCCATCCACAACCGTGGAGACATCCGCTAAAGTGGTGACTGGACTATCGGTGATTGCCGAAATCTTTTTTCCTTGCCGAATTTGATCGATCTGAATGTTCTTCCATCGCTGGTACACAGAACTGTTTCGCATCGCTGGAAGGATCAAGTCCCTCATCTTCTTCAAGTAAATGTCGGGCTGCATTGGGCCTGCAGACATGACTTGATTTTGAAATTCCAAGAGTTTTTGAGGCGTCAATCCAAGAGAGTATGGCCCTGATGACCTCTGCCACCATTCGAATAGAATTGCGTTCGCCTCTCGCTCTTCCATGATACCAATCGTCTTCGAGGGATCGCGATTTACCCCCAGCAAATGATCCTCATTAAGCTCATTCAGACGATATTCCCGGAATATCATGTGTCCGATCTCATGCATAAAGTCGCCGTACGGATTGGCAGAACCGCCCTTTATGTAGACGATATATTGATTAATATCAAAAGAGGAAGCTGAAGACCACTCCACCTTCCATGGAAGAGCCAACAAGCTTAGGGCTACGTCTCTTTGCTGCAGACCGCCCTGTTGAACAGCTCCTGCAAGTATTGCTTCCGCAAGGCCGTCGGAAATAAAATGTGACATGTCCTTCTCCTCAAATGCAAGTTAATTCAATTTCTTGATAAACAACTGACTTGTATCGAGCTCCTTTCCGCATTTTCCATTTGCCCGCCTAAAAAATAGGTGCAATTCAAAAGCTATAATATTCTTCAGTGCTGTCCTATTAGAGCGCGCGGTGTAGGCGCAACCAGGCGCGTTCTCCTCTGGAATTTCCAGATTTAGCGGATAGTTCGACTCACCAATTTCCCAACCATGTGCTTTTAGAAATGTCAAATCATCACTCTCCTCGATGGCAGCACTATGTTTGGCCGGAAGCTGCATAACCAAGTCTTTCCACATCCCCTCTGCGCCAAATGGATTCGAAAGAATCATCAGCTCGAATGCGACGCCTTTCGACTGTAAGCTGCAATGAGTCCACTTGGTATTTGAGTTGTCTACGCAAGATGTTGGTTCTATCCCGATTGCCCTAAGCGGCTGACGTGCATCCTCCCAATTCTCAACCCGGCTACTGCGCAATCTTTCTGCAAAACTAGTCAGGGCATTTACGCTTGCCTTAGAAGGCGCGCTCGTCGCGTGCGCCATGGAAGTCGCAAGTGCAAATATTGAGCCCAAGAATACGGAATGTATTGTTTTCATAAATGCGTTAGGAGTGTGCGAAAACTTAAACTAGATCCACTGATTCGAATCCCAAATAAGAGTACTGGCGAGGCGAATCCAAAACTCATCAGCGTTCCTTCAGGCTCTCGTCCATATATCGCTGCACCGGGCTGAGTAGGTAATCGATAACGCGGCGCTTGCCAGTCTTAATCTCGGCGGTAAGATTCATGCCCGGTGCGAGCTTTATACGTTTGCCGTCCACGTTGATCGTTGAATGGCCGACCACCAAGCTGGCTGGAAAAATTGCTCCTCGCTTCTCGTCCTGCACCGCATCGGCCGCGATACTCTGCACGCGCCCCTGAATCATTCCATATCGTGTGTACGGGAAGGTCTCGAGCTTGATCATGGCTTCCTGGCCCGTATGTACGAAGCCCACATCTTTGTTCTCAAGCACAACCTCTGCTGTGACTTCGGAATCGTCAGGAACCAGTACGAGTAGGATCTGAGCTTGGGTGACCACCCCGCCGGAGGTGTGCACCGCCAGCTGTTGAACCGTCCCGGCTACTGGGGCCGCTAGTCGTGTAAGTGCGTCTCGCTTGTCAGCCTTCGCGCCTTCTTCGGCCAGTTGGCGGGCACGCAGGCCTGCCTGAGTCTCGCGTTCCTTCAGCGTTCGAAGGGTCTCGGCCCGGTACGCGTTAGCAGCTTGCTCTGACTCGTTCAGCGTTGCCCGCGCTTCGAGCAGCCTTGCCTGGGCGGTGGCCAGATCTCGCTCCAACTCGATGCGCTCGCGCGCCCGGTCTTGACCGGCATGGTTGGCCACAAAACCTTGCTCCGTGAGCGCCTTGAAGTCTTTCTCTCGCTGCTGAGCGAGTGGCAGCGTCGCTTGAAGCCTCGCCACCAGATGCTCAGCCGTGACGATCTCAGCCTTGCGCCGAGTGGACTCTGCCGCGAACCGCGCCAGTTTGGCACTGACGTCGGCCCACTCACTCTGCAGCTGGACATTCACCGCAGCCTGGTCCGATGTGCTAAGTCGCTTGATGATCCCTACCCCCAGGCTTGGCGTACCGCCGCGAGAGAGCGCACCCAGCAATGCTTGCGTACGCAGCGCCTCTGAGTCGGCAGCGCTGCGCTCCTCGCTCACTCGGACACTGTCTGCACCCGTTAGTGTGCTGTCCAGCTCGATCAGCAGGTCGCCAGTCTTGACCTTGTCGCCGTCCTTGACGTGGATGGCCTTGACGACGCTGGTCTCCAACGGCTGTATGGTTTTGCTGCGTTGGCTGACGATGACTCTACCTTGCGCGACGGCGACTATGTCGATCTGGCCGAGGCAAGCCCAAAGCAACGCGATGATGAACAGCGCGCAAATTACAATGATGGCCCGCCGCGGCGCTGGATGCGGCGGTGTCTCTTGAAGTGCAAGCGCTGCGGGAAGGAAGGCGCGCTCATCGAGCATCCTTCGCGGTCCGGCCAGTTCATCACGTCTTTCCCATGCGGCTTTGAAGATGGCCCGATAGCGCCCGATCAGCTCGACAAAGGGATGCTTCGGCGCCCTCTCGACTCGCGGTTCCACGCTGGAGGTGCTTGTGCTCATGCCGAGCCCTCCGTGCCAGACTGCATGCGCCACAGACGCGCATAAAGCCCGCTGGTTTTCGCCAGGAGCTGGTCATGGGTTCCCATCTCGACGATCCTGCCCTTGTCCATCGAGATGATTCGGTGGGCATTCCGCACGGCGCTGAGGCGGTGCGCAATGATGAAGACCGTACGCTCCTGGCAGATGGCCTGCATGTTCTTCTGGATCACGGCCTCGCTCTCGTAGTCTAGCGCGCTGGTTGCTTCATCGAAGATCAGGATGCGTGGCTGGCTGAAAAGCGCCCTAGCGATGGCGACCCGCTGGCGCTGTCCGCCAGAGAGGCTGCTGCCCTGCTCGCCCACGATAGTGTCATAGCCTTGCGGCAGCTCGGTTATGAACTCATGCGCACCAGCCAGCTTGGCGGAATGGATGACGACATCCAGCGGAGCTGCGGGATCGGAAATGGCGATGTTCTCGCGAACGCTGCGGTTGAACAGCATGTTCTCTTGCAGTACCACCCCCACCTGCCGGCGCAGCTGAGCGGCGTCGATCAGGGCGATGTCATGGCCGTCGACCTGCACGCGGCCGCTCTCGGGCACGTAAAGGCGCTGGATGAGTTTGGTCAGCGTGCTTTTGCCCGAGCCGCTTCGCCCAACGATGCCGATAACTTCGCCTGGCCGCACGTCCAGGCTAACACCATTCAGAACCGGCGGCGCGTCGGGGCGGTAGCGGTAGGTCAGGTTGTCCAGCGTTATCCTTCCGTGAAGGCGAGGCAGGGGGCTGACGCTTTGCGGCGGGAGCTCAGTGCGGGTGTTGAGGATGTCGCCCAGACGCTCCATTGACAGGCCCGTCTGCTGAAAGTCGGTCCACATCTGCGCGATGCGCATAATGGGCTGGGCCACCCGACCGGCAAACATGTTGAAAGCGATGAACATGCCGACGCTGAGATGCCCCTCCATCACCAAGTGGGCGCCGTACCAAAGTGTGGCGGCGTTGACCACCTTGCCGATCAGGTTGATGCCTTCGTGGCCATACTGTGCCAGCGTCTGGGTTCTGAGCGAGGCGCTGACGTAGCCCGCAAGTTGCTCATCCCAGCGGCGAGCCATTTGAGGCTCCAAGGCACTTGCCTTGACCGTCTGGATGCCCGTCACCGTTTCGACCAGCAGCGACTGGTTCTCTGCGCCCCGCGCGAACTTCTCGTTCAGGCGAGCTCGAAGGACCGGGACGATACTCAGGCTGAGTAGCAGATACAGCGGCAGTGACGCCAGCACGATGAGCGTCAACGGTACGCTGTAGGCGAACATGACCGCGATGAAGATCACCGAGAAGACGACATCCAGCACCAGCGTCAGCGCGTTGCCTGTCAAGAATTGACGAATGTTCTCAAGCTCCCTAACACGGGCTACCGAGTCGCCCACCCGCCTTGCCTGGAAATAGGCCAAGGGCAGGTTGAGCAGGTGACGGAAGAGTCGCGCCCCGAGCTCGACGTCGATGCGGCTGGTGGTGTGGCTGAACACATAGGTTCGCAGCACCGTCAGGGCACTCTCGAAGAGCATGATCACGACCAGCCCAATCACGATGACGTCCAGAGTAGTGACACCTCGGTGCACTAGCACCTTGTCCATCACGACTTGGAAGAACAACGGGGTGACAAGCGCGAACAGTTGAAGGAACAGCGACACAAGCAGCACCTCGCCAAGCAACTGTCGGTGCTTGACGATGCTCGGGACGAACCAGGAAAAGTCGAACTTCGCGAGGGCGCCGGCAAGGCTGGCCCGACTCGTGACGAGGATCAGCTCACCACTCCATTGCGACGAGAACACATCGAGGGGCTCGATGGTGGGACGGGCAGCCTGCGCGCCGTCGGCGGCTTTCGCCGACGGGTCCATGAAGAGCACGCGCTGACCGTCGCACTGAGCCAGGACGACCAGCCGGCCATCTTTCATCACCGCCAGCGCCGGCAGCGGGGTCAGAGGCAGGCGATCCGGCGCGCTTAGCGAGGCCTTGGCCTTAAGGCCAAGTCCCTTGGCAGCCAGCAGCAGACCCTGCTGGTCAACGGCGTCAGCCTCGCCAAGCCCTAGTTCATGACGTAGCGCCTTCGGCTCGGCCGCCACGTGATGCAGTCGGGCAAGGATGCAGAGCGCCTCCAATGAATTTGACGGCGGAACTTCGCTATCTAGCGAAGCCAAGCTCTCGTTCTCAGACGGTAAAGCTTCGCCTTGAGTCGGCTCGATCGCCGACTGGCCGAGTGACTGATGCATGGATACTGGCGCACCTGCTTCTGCAGGTTATGCGATTCTTGACGGGGCGAAGTTTTCTGGCGAAAGGCATAGGCTCGGTGATATAGCCTCAGTTCACCTCAGGTGTTTCCCTTGGCGCAGTAGGGAATATTCCCGTAGCCACGCTGACCTTGCCCCTGTTGCCCGTTGTTCTTAGCAACCTTGTTACGCGGCGTTCTTGAGCTGTGCCGCGTGCCAGCTTTTCTCGAACTGCATCGGGCTGACATAGCCCAGCGACGAGTGGAGTCGCCGGTGGTTGTAGAACGTCAGCCAGGCTATGACCTCGTCCATCGCTTGTCGGCGTGTGGCGAATTTTCTCCCATAAAGCCTGCCCACCTTCAGCCGGCCCCACAGGCTCTCGGTCGGCGCGTTGTCCCAACAATCGCCCTTGCGACTCATCGACGAACGCATGCCGTAGTTGTTGGGTCTCATGTGATCATGTGCCCACTCGCAGCTGGGCCTTGTTCAAAGCCAGGGAAGTGCTGCGAGAGTTGATCCGAACCCTCAAGGCCGAGCAGTCGGTCGTCAAAGTCGCATGAGCCGAGTCCACGCCCGAGCCCGCACCACCCCTCTGACCCGCACAGAGATTCGAGAGTCCGAATCCAG
>NZ_JBIGHY010000022.1:0-23604 GCF_043555865.1 Pelomonas dachongensis | reverse complement strand
ATTCCCCACGACGATCACCACAGATCGCCGTCGACCCGCACCCAGCACGCAAACAGCCCTTTACAGAGCTTGGAGCGGAACCGCCATCTCACCGCCGAATAGAAGCGGATCCTGATCGCCGTTCACAGACATCAACATCACCGTTTATCCGGCAGGTGGCGGGTCGCTTGAAAGCAACTTACTTGATGAGCTTCGAGACTACGATGACCCAAAGGAGGACGCGGTAGCCCGAGCTGCCGCGGATGTTATGGAAAGCTTGCTGCTTGCCCTGGCCTGTGCTGGGTTTGACCTCGAGACGGCTGCGTGTAAGGAAGCAATTGCTACGGCGGTCGAATCTGCGGCAGACCGCTTGTGACCAAATAGTGCGGTCAATGTGACCTGACCAAGCCTGCGCTTTTTTAATTGCAACCAGCAATCAATATGCTTAGAAGCCAATTTCGTGAATAGTGCACACACGAAATACATCGGCGACGAGCAGCACATCGCTATATTGATCAAGTCGCTTTCAACGACATTCGACTGCACAGGTGTCGATTGAACATGTGAGCTTCATACCCACTGGAGACCTATCTCCTTGGGTTGCCGGTCTCAAGCTTGGTAGTTCGTTCCGGCCACACTTCGAGATTCATTGATCCCATCCTTCGCCCGAACGGGGCGAAGCCCTTTGGCTCATCAATGATTCTTCGAAATGCCTGCCACACCCAGCCTTCCCCCGGCGTCGCGAAGCCGCTTTGCGGAACTCCCGACTCTGATTTCCACCTTTTTCGAATCTCTCTCAGAAGAGCCGCTTGCACGCCTGTACAGGTCTTTCGGGCGCATCTGGCTGGATAGCGGAGATTTGGCGCTGCGCCTTTCCTTTGGCCCTCCCTGGGATCGCAGTGCGCATGCGTGGATGTATGAAGAGCCGTCTGCGGGCAAATGGGTATATGCCAGTCTTGAAATGGATACGCATGAAGACCATCCCTGGGACGAAGATGGCTTTCCGACGGATTGGGTGCCCAATGCTGCCTGGACTCGCGCACTGCTGCTTGCAGCCGCTGACGACATAGCCGACGACCTACTGCGCGCTGCCGAGAGTGATGATGAGTAACGTCTGCCCGACTACCGAACTCGACTCGGAATGCATAGAAGAGTTGCCTCTGAATGAAATTGCGCCCCGCGTTTCAGAGTTCATTGCCAGGCTCTCGCCGGGACAGCTCGCCAGCATCTACTGGCAAGGGGCCCGCCTTTGGATGGACACCGCCGACGGCGAAATGCGCATCAGCTTCGGGCCGCCAAGGCATCCCGGCGCACATCCCAAGATGGATGATGAGGAGCCAACCGTCGGACATTGGGTCTGGTTTGGACTCGAGTACGACACCGCGGAGGAACATCCTCTCGATGACGATGGCTACCGCGCGGACGATTGGCCCGGAGTTGCCGACTGGATGCGGGAGGACTTGGGGCATTCCGCAGCTTGGATTGCACAAATGCTGCAGCAAGCCAGCGAGTTCCCTGGAGCTCTTTCGTAAAGAAACGGCTATGGACTGGGCGTCCGCTGCCTGGGGTGCGGCACGCCAGGCTTTCGGCCATCAACGGTGACTCTCAACTGGTTTCGAGCAGTGGCTTGGCAGCCATCACATTGCGTTTGCCCGTTGCTTATCAGCCGCTCTGGACGACACATCCCGTTTCTGGGACGCCGTCAGCCGCGCAAGCCCAGCACCTGCTCACCAGGCCCGTGGTATCGCAGTTCCAACTGGTCCGCCTGTGCCATCACCATGGCCAGTGGACGCTCCAGTGCGAATGGGTAGAGCACAGGCATCGAGCCAGCGCTAGATGCAGGAACAGAACGGCCGGCGTACAGCAGAGCCGATTCAAGCAGCCAGCCGACCAAGCGGTCGTCACTCAGTCGAATCGGGTCGCGGCGAACGATTTTTTGCCCGCGCTCGGTGCGCTCGATGGCACCCCAGTCAGCCTGAGTCTGCAGCGCCATGTTGGTCATACGACGAGTGCCCTCGCGCTGGCCGAACAGCTCCTCCATGCGCCGGTGTACCTCGGACGCCCGACAGTCACCCTGAAGCGCCGTAAGCCGTCCGACCAGTTCCGCCACCTTGGCGAAGAAGGGATAAGCCGCCACCGTGATCGCCCAGGCCATCGCCGCGGGGGGTATGCCTTGCCCGGCCTTCCAGGCCTCGATGCCGCGGCCGCTGAAGGCCGCCAGCTCCGGGCGGGGCTCCAGCCAGAGGCGGTTCAGAAGGGTCAGGGTCTTCTTGCGCGCGGCCAGTGTCAGGCCGGCCTCGTCCAGCTGTTGAACCAGCTCCTCACGGCTGCCAATGCCGGCACGCACGCGCATGGCCGCCGACACCCAATCGAGCGCCAGGAAGCGGTCAAAACCGATACGAGGCGCCGACGCGCTCACAGAAATCACTCAGTACTACTCACTCTCACAAACGGAACGATCAACTCTTCCACCGACGGGCCACCGTGCACGACCACTGGGTCCCCCGCCGTCACGAACGCCGCGGCCTGGCCGGCGTACAGCGGCATGAAGCCTGCTGGCAGTCCAGGCACGTCCAGCACCTCGGTCGCCGGCCATGCCTGCGCCGTTTCGGCACGAACCGCCTCGCCCCGGTAGGTGCGAACCCGTTCACCCCGGGTCTCCGCCAGAACACCTTGGCTCGGTCGTCCGATGCCCATGGCATCGCAGTTCCCGTGGTCTGCCGTCAGGTAGACATCGAAACCCAGCTCCAGCAGCTTGCCAAACAGCTTCTGAACGAAGCCGGTCGAACACCACTCCGTGATCTGGCCCGCCACACCGCGCTTGCCAAGCACGGCACCGTGGATGATCTCGTCGACGGTGTCGACCACCAGCCCGGCCACCTTGATGCCTGGGGCATTCAACGCAGCTTCCAGCTCCTCGAGCTGGTCGTTGCGTCGCAAGCCCTTGCGGTACAGCACTTCCGGCGACTTCAACTCATGGTCTTGCCAGAAGCGCGACCACAGCTGAGGCTCGGCCGCAGTGGAGTCGATATTGTCGGCGAACTCCCGCGGCCTCAGGCCGGAGAACAGCGCCTGGCGCGACACGGACGTCAGCGTCGGCAACCAGGCAAAGCACGCCGACTCCTCGAACTTGAACGGCGCCTTGGCCTGAACCAGCAGTTCCCGGATCGTTACCCACTGGTCCACCGCCAAGCCGTCGAAGACGACCAAGGCCACCTTCGCTGCCCCAGCACTCCGGCGCATGGCCAGGTAACGCGGAACGTGGTGCACCATCGCCGGCGCCTTCACGGCCGGCAGTGAGGGCAGGTCTCCAAAGTGCTTTCGGCACCAGGCCAGTAACGCCGCGTCAGCGGCTGCCCGAAGCTCCATCATCGCCGTCCGCAGGGACTCCGCGCGTGATGAATCGAGGACATGGTGACGTGATGACACTTCACCAAAGCGACGTGCCCACTCGGTCCAATCACGGTGAGAAGCCTCGGCCCCTGGAATCTCCTTGGCCAGGGTGTTGATGCCCTGCGCCACCAGATTGCGCCGGGCCAAGGGATCCGTCACCACGCCGACGCGCGCCCACTCGGGCAAGGCGTCGGAAGATCCCTGGACTTCCACCGGATGCAGCGCGCCGTCCAGGAACATCGAGTCCACGTACACGCGCACCTCGGGGTGCTCGAAAGGAATCGCCGGCGGCTCTGCCCAACGGACATCCCGCTCGCCCACCCGCTGGCCCTTCAGCCCGAAGGCATCAACGTAGTGTTCCCACGCCGCTTGAACCGCCCGCAGCATCTCGGTGCGCGAGGCAAACAGCCTCTTCAGGGGCAGCTTGGAGAACGCGCCTTGACGCCCAAGCACCGCGGCGATGTGCTCAGCCAACAGCTCGGGCAGGCCGTCACCACGGTAGTGGAGCTTGAACAGCGCACCCCACAGCTCCTCTGACCGGCTGATCAAGTGCGGGCTCAGGCGGTAGGTGTGCAGCAGCACAAACTCCTTGGTCGCCGCGTCGCCCAGATCCTGGCTGGCGTGCACCTGGGCGTCGTAGAGGCCAGGCAGCACCGCCGGATCCAGCTGACGCATGACCGCGTAGCTCATGCGCGGAAACAGCTCAGCCAAGGACAGCGTCACCAGCCGCCCGTCAGCTAGATAGTCCGCCGGCAGCGCCGACGCGTCTTCGGCACGCAGGTGCAGCACCAGAGATTTGGGCGCATCGGCATCACTGGCCTGCCACCGGCGCAGGTGCTCGTCTTCGTAGATCAGCCGGAACGCGATCGAGTCCTCGAACGGCACCAGCTCAAAGCCGCGTTCACGCAGCCCAGCCAGGATGCCTTCGTCCAACAGCACGTCGTCCGGGTCAACGGCGATCCACAGTCGGGCCAGGTCAGCCGGGAAGGCAGAGAGGATGTGATCCGCAAACGCACTCATGCTTCACCGCCCGCTGAACCCGTTGTCGCAGCCACACGCACTATCAGCACGGCATGCAGGTCAGGTGTCGCCGCTGCGCCCTGGTCCAAGGCGGCCAGGCGGGCCTCGTGCTCCTGGGTCAGGCGCTTCAGCCGATGCTCGCGCACCGTCGGCAAGCCCAGGCGCCCCACGGCCTGCCGGCGCGAGTCGAAGGCGTAGTCCGCCCGTTCACGTTCTTCGCGCACCCGGTTCTGGTTGTCGGTGGCCAGCTCTTGGAACACCCGCTCGCCGTTGACGCGCGCGGCCTCGTGCGACGCCTCGAACGCCGCCACCGCCTGATCGCCCACTACGGTCCCCACCACCTTCACCGCTTCCGTCAGCAGCAGGTCCCACACGCGGCGGGCCGTGGGCACAAAGCTGCGCCCCGAATCGTTGACAAACACCGGGAGGTACCGGCGCCGGGTCCGCCCATCGGACGCCAGGCTGATCTGCCACAGCGACCAGTAGCCCTGCACGGTCGCCGGCAGCCCGGCCACCTGCACAGTCGCAACCGGCTGGCCCGCCACGCAGCGCGGCAGGCGGTCGATCACAGCACGCGCACGCCTGTCTTCCAGGGTGATCCACTCCAGCCCCGGCGCTTCTTCGCCCAACCGAGCGTCAAAGCAGGCCTGTGGCGACACCGAGCCATCGGCCCACTGCACCCGCCACCCCTCGCCGGCCGGCTCGATGGCACCGCCTTGCTCCACCAAACCGTGCCGCAGCGCGCGCTCCAGCCAGAACTGGGCCGGGTGGTCGCGCCACTGCTTGGCGCTGCTGGCGTCCAGCTCGTGGCTGTCGGCCAGCAGGTCGGCGTGCTTCTTCGCATCCGACACCGTTTCGCGGACGACTTCCACCACGGCATCGCAGGCCTGGTCGATGCTGTCGGGGTTCTGAATGGCGGCCACGAACACGGCGTCGAAAGCGGGTTCCACGTCGACCGAATCCATCACGTCCGCGGCCTTGTCGACTCCGAATTCCTCGGCGATGACGGCCAACTTGTGCTCCAGCACATCCCGCACCCGGTGCTCCACGGTGTCCTCGAGCACAAAGTTGAAGGCGCGCACTACCTTGCGTTGGCCGATCCGGTCCACACGGCCGATGCGCTGCTCCAGCCGCATCGGGTTCCAAGGCACATCGAAGTTGACGATGACGTGGCAGAACTGCAGGTTCAAGCCTTCGCCACCGGCGTCGGTCGAAATCAGCACGCGGGCCTCACCCGCAAAGGCCCGCTGCGCCCGCGTCCGCGCATCCAGGTCCATGCCACCATTAAGCGTGACCACCGAGAACCCGCGGCTCTCCAGGAAGGCAGCCAGCATCGCCTGCGTCGGCACGAATTCGGTGAACACCAGCAGCTTCAGCGCCGGGTCGTTCTCTTCTTGCTGCAGCTTGTAGGCCAGCTCCACCAGAGCTTCCGCCTTGGCGTCGGTGCCCGCCGCCTCGGTCTCGCGGGCCAGGTCGAGCAAGGTTTCCACCTCGCCCTTCTCCAGCGCCCACCCTGCGGCATCGAACGCCACATCGGCCTGCGCTTGCCCGTCCAGCTCCGCCCACTCGGCCAGGTCCACCGGCGCCAGGTCCATCTGGACGGGCGGGTTCTCCAGCGCAGCCTGCCGCTTCTCCAGCGTGGCCCGGATGGCTGCCGTGCTGGATGTGACCAGCCGCTGCATCAGGATCATCAGGAAGCCGACATGCCGCTGCTTGGCGGCCATGGCCTGGTTGTAGCCATGCCGCACGTAGTCGGTCACCGCCTCGTACAGCCGGCGCTGGGCCCCATGCCGGGATTCCCAGGCCACGGCCTGCAGGCGCGTCAGCCTGGGCTTGAACAGCGGCTGCCCTTCGGCATTGATGGCCACCCGTTTCTCGGTGCGGATCACGAAGGACTGCACCCGTTCACGGGTGACGCTGCCTTCGTCGGGGAAGGCGTCCCGGTCCAGCAGCTGCATCAGCCGCATGAACTGGTCGGTCTTGCCCTGGTGGGGCGTAGCGCTCAGCAGCAGCAGGTAGGGCGATGCCTCAGCCAGCGCAGCGCCCAGCTTGTAGCGGGCCACCTGCTCGGTGCTGCCGCCCATGCGGTGGGCTTCGTCGATGATGACCAGGTCCCAGCCTGCGGAGATCAGGTCCTCGAACCGGTCGCGGTTGTAGGTGGCCACCTGTTCGTGGCTCCAGCCGCGCCGGCCGTCGATGGGTTTCACCGAGTCCAACGAGCAGATCACCTGGTCGTGCGCCCGCCACAGGTTCTCCTCGTCGGTGCGCCACTGCTTGAAGGCGGCCAGCTCGGCCGGCTCGACGTGCTGCAGGTGCTCACCGAAGTGCAGGCGCATTTCGGCCTGCCACTGGCGGATCAGCCCCTTCGGTGCCACCACCAAAACGCGCTGGATGCGGCCGCGCAGCTTCAGCTCGCGCAACACCAGGCCGGCTTCGATGGTCTTGCCCAACCCCACTTCGTCCGCGCACAAGTAGCGGATGCGCTCGCGGCTCATCGCCCGGTTCAGGGCATAGAGCTGGTGCGGCAGCGGCACCACGCTGCTTTGGATCGGCGCCAGCAGCAGGTTGTCTTCCAGCGCGTCCTGCAGCTTTGCTGCCGCCACCGCGTGCAGCACCTGGTCGGCCGTGGGCTGCACCGCTTCCAGCGCTGTCAGGTCCTCAGCGCGGGCGCGCAGCACCGTGTCTTTGCCCGGCAACCACACCCGGAACGACACCTGGCCCCACACCTCTTGCCGGTCGACCACGCGGCAGGCCGAAGTCTGCCGGGGCATCCAGCACCAATCGCCCACGCGGAAGTCCGGCACAGCCATGCGCGTGTCAGCTCGCCGCGTCGGCGCGGGTCAGCGCCTGGTCGTACCAGAGCAGCAGCTTCTCGTCTTCCTGCAGCGCCTCCTCGGGGATCTTCTGCGCCACCTTGATGATGGTCTGGTAGTCGCGGCTGGCCCAAGCCGTCTTGAAGCCTGCACGCAGCACCTCGAGGCGAAACTCCTTCAGGCGGCGGCCCGTCGAGGCCATGTACAGTTCGAACTCCTTGAGCAGCGCCTTCTCGCGCTTCTGCTCAAGTTGACGCGCGTTGCCGGGGTCTGGCACGAACCATCGATCCTTGGCTTTGGCCTGCAACTGCGGATCGTTCTTCTCGAGGTTGCGCAGGTCGCGCCAGCCGTTGGACAGGTAGGCATGGATCTGGCTGGGCACATCCCCGGTACCCTCGTACTTGAGGAAGTTGTTCTCCAACAGCGCTGAGAGCTCCGGTCGCGTCTCATGCTTCTTCCAGCCGGCGCCGAGCTGAGTGATGAACTCGGGATGCAGTTCCTGATAGGTGGAAGGCTTGGACTTCAGGAAGTCGCTCAACCAATCGATAGCACTACGTTCATCACTGACGAACAGCTCCATCTGCGGCGCCTGGGCAACCTGGGCTCGCTTCTTGTCATAGGCCGCCACTTGAGTAGCCAGGAACACCATGCCATCTCGCTCAGGGAAGCGGCTGCGGATGCCACTCAGGAACTCGTCGCTCGACAGTGGTACCGGCGAATCGTGCCGGACGAACCATGCGACCAAACGGTCGTAGATGCGGCGCGGATCGCGTTCGACAATGAACTCGAGGGCACCGTCCTTGACCTTGGTGACCGACAGCTGGCCCAAGTGTGTCTGAACGAAGTCCCAAGCCGAGTCGGGCGTAGCACCCCGGTCGGCGAGTCGCTGCTCCAGCCCACCGTTCGGCTTGTAGGCCGAGATGACGAGATCCTGCTTGACCGCCGTTGTCGAGGTCATTTGGCGGTAGCTGCCCTGAACCTTGTCCAGCGCGGAGACTTCAGCCACCACGAAGCCGGCCTGTTGAAGAGCCACCTGGATCGCGTTCCAGACCGAGGCCTTGCTGTTAGAAAACACGACCGTCATCCAGCGACCAGGTTTCAGGACGCGGTGGTACTCCGCAAAGCAACGTTGCATCAGGTGCTGGTACTCGGGCAGCGCCTTGTTCTTGAACTTGTCGATGATCGCTTCTGGCTTCGAGTCAGTTGCCACGCCGTGCCACGACTCAACCATGAAGTTAAGGTCAGCGTAGAAAATGTTCTCGCCGAACGGTGGATCGGTGAATACGTAGTCGATCGAGTCGGCATCAAGCCCCAAGCGTGCCGCAGTACCAGTGGTGACGGCTGCACAGCTTTCCCCAGCCCGAAATCCAGCTGCGGCCTTTTCGATCGTCTTCAGCTTGCCGGTAAAGAAGTACCACGGCGCTACTTCGGAAAGTTGACTGGGAACGTAGTAGACGCCTTTCTGACCTCGGGCGTTTTGAGAGAAGGCTAGTGGCTCGTATGCATTCAGAACCGAAAGATTGCGAATTCCTTGCTCAACAAAAAATTTGAGCATCGCCGAAATCCTCCGATCCGGCCAATCGTCAGCGAGCCGCCACAGCGCCGCCATCGCATGACCGGCCCTCGGCAAATAGAAGTGGTGCATCGACGTAAAGCCCTTCGGGGCGATCCGGGAGCCGTGATACATGTCCTCGATCGGAAACCGATCGGTCGGAAGGCCTGCGGGAATCGACATCGCCTCGATTCGCGCGACGGTTGCAATGTCGCTAGCGTCCGGTGCCTTCTCGTATCGCGTCTTGTCCACTGCGTAGACGATTGAGGAGAGGTCGAACTTGACTCGCTGCCAAGGCTTGCCACTTGCTGGATCGATCCGAGTCTCGAGTACTCGTTCAAGCCGATCTTTGTTGAGTTGTGCGCCGCAGTGCGGACATGGGAATGTATCGCGTACGCGCTTGCTCTCGTCTTCCAGCGCTTCGTCCAGAAAGTTCACCTTCCCGGCGCACTCCGGGCAGGTGAAAACCTCGCTCCAGACCGTGTACTCGATTCGTCCCTTGGTCTTGCCGTCGGAGTGCAGCGTTTCGTACATCCATCCGATTTCCTGCTCCAGCGCCTTCAATACCTGCTTCCCGGCACTCCCAAAGGACTCCACGTCGAACGGCAGGTTGTAGTTGGCGCCGATGAATGTGGCGGCTGGCGACAGATCGTTCAGAACCACACGGCGTGCACCCCATTCAGGTGCCGGGCGCCCATCCCTCTTCCAAGCCAGTTCCAGTTCATGGCGGTATGCCGCCGGCGCGGCGCCGCACCACTGCGCCGCTACTCCGGTCATGCCTGAGCCGGAAAAACCATCGAGGACGACATCACCCGGCTTTGTGTAGTGCAGGATCGACGGCACGATTGCAAGGTGCGGGACCTTCGTGTGGTACGCATGGGCCTTGTAGAGCGCATCAGTCTTGCCCACTGACACATCGATCGCCAGCGGCTCTCTGCTGTACTTCTCACTCGGGTCGTAGGGCCTACCGTAGCGCTGAATGAAGTCAACGAGCCAGGGATTTGGGCAGGCGGTGTAGTACGGCGGGTCCGACATCGCCAGTATGGCTTCGTCGGTTCCCTTCGGAAAGCCCTCCTGCATACGGAACGAGGGGTCCTTCAGCTTCTCTGCAAGCAAGCTTAAGTAATGCGCCCTGCGGGCTTCGTCGCTCGGGAACGTCTGGCTCAAGCATTCGACAGGGCCGGCGGTTAAGGCAAGTTGGATCAAATCAGTCATGTTGTCGGGTTGTTCAGTGCACGCCAGGCCTTGAGGCGTATGCCGTTCTCGGTCAGCACGTAGCGCTGGGCCGAGGAGCGGGGCTTGTCTGGAACTGTCATGCGCAGGATGCCGGCGCGTAGCAGTGGCTCCAGATGCTGACTGCGGAAGTGGGCCCGCTGGCTGTACCCGGTGAGGTGAAGCAGCTCCGCCATGGCTCTCGGGGCATCGCTATGAGCCACGATATTCCACTGCACGTCGCTCAACCGTTCAAGTGTCTGTACAAGTGGTCTAGCGCCTTGCGTCACTTGATCGGTCACTTGTGCGGTCCCGCTCGCTCCGGGGTCAGCACTGCTAAGTCCTTGATTTTCCTCCAAGGAGCTGCCGGCTTCCGGGCCGAAGCGTGCCCGCAGATGAGTGGCCAGCCGGACATGGGAGTCGCCGTCCACGATGGGATCCACCAGCACTTGCACGGCAAGTTCCTGCGCAAGGCCTCTCGCCTGTGGCCCGCTCAGCCCGGTCAGTGCCTTGATGTCGGCCACGTCCGCCTCGCCGCGCAGCAGCAAGAACGCCACCACGGCGGCTTGCGGCGGGGTCAGGTTCGCCCCGAGGCTGGCCAGCGCGAGGAGTTGGGCTTCGGACTGCAGCTTCTGCTTGGGCAGCCGCAGCCGGAAGGTCTTCTCCGCCTTGTCGTTATGAATCTCGGGCGGCAAGTAGCCCAGGCGGCGCCAGCTCTCGAAGATGGCGCCGATGCCGGTGCCCCCTTGATCTGACAGACCGATGCGGCGGAAGGCACCCACGATGCTGGGGTTGCGCATTTCCTTGTCGCCGGGGTCGAGCAGCTTCTCGCGCGACTGAAAGGCGTCGCCAGGGTTGAAGAACTCGGTGCAATCGCGGTAGATGCGGATGACCGGCAATCGGCCGTGGTCGCTGAAGTCTTGGTGGATCAACAGGTTGATGGCGGCCTCGCGAAACGACACGTAGTCGGGTGGGTCATCGCTGCGGCGCAGGGTCTCGGCATCAATGGAAAACGGCCGCTCACTGTGTCGGAAGTAGAAGTCGACAACGGTGCGCCAGGCTTGCACCAGGTTGCCTTCCACCGGGATGCGATCTGCCCAACGTGCGGTGGGCGAATACTCGGCCGCGGCATGGCGGTACAGCTGTAGATCCACCACCATGCGGGGCAGCACTTGCGGCAACACCTCAGCGGCCCCCAGTACCAGCACGCCCGCCCGGGTGGGCACCAGCCTGCCGTCTTGCTCCACGATGAACCCGCGCTTGCGGAGGAATGCGAGCTCTTCATCACCATCGTCGCGGCCGGCATTGCTGCGGCTGAACATGTCGCGGTACCAACGGACCGACTGACCCTCGAAACAGTGGCCGACGTCGAGCGCCAGCGGCTCAGCGTCGTAGCGGGTGGGCGACGCGTCACGCATGAGCCGCATGAGCTCGTCAGCCGTGCAAGTATCGTCCCGCCCTCCGCGACGGATGTACGAATTCCTGGGGTTGCGATCCAGGTGAACTGGCTTCTGGTTCCGGGCCGCCTCGGGAATGAAGAACACAAGCACGATGCCTTCTGGCATCTGATGAATCTGGCCCGTGATCGGCAGCTGTACGCTGATCTTGTTAAGGTCTCGCACCAGCCCAAGAAACGTGTTCTGCAGCTTGTCAGCGTCGACTACACCCGTGACCTTGAACGTGCCGTTCGTGTCCTTGACGCCGAACACGATGTGCCCGCCTTCAGTGTTCGCAAACGCACTCACGGTGGACAACGCGCTCTTGGGTACCTCCCAAGTGGCCTCCTTGAACTCGACGTCGCTCCACTCGATGGAGTTCAGCGCGGCGACCAGTTCATCGCGCGTCATCAGCGACCCGATCGGTTGCGAGGCCGAGCTCATGCCGTGTATGTGGGCCGGCGCAGCCCTTTGAAGTCATCGAAGCTCGGCGCTACGGTAGGCAGCTCCGGATTGGCGCCGCCGATGGCCACGGCCAGTTGGGGGTACTGCGGCGCAAACTGCGGATAGCGCTCAGTAATCCAGGTCGGCACGTGCGGGATAGGCTTGCGCAGGATTCGGCGGCCGCGAACCTCCACGACTTCAGTGGCCAGCTCCTGCACCATGGGCAGATCGGCGCCGCCGCCGGTGAGCACTACGTTGAGGTGACTGTCGGCCATCAGATCGAGATAGCCGTCGCCCGCTGCGCCCAGTGCCTGCGAGAGCTCACGCTGAAGCTGCTGACTGAATGCCTTGACGCGTGAGCTTGCCAGGAATGCGTCGAGGTGGACAACGGCGCGCGAACGGTTGGCCAGAGGGATCTCCACCTGACCGTCGCGGAAGAGTGCCTCCTTCTGAAGGCGAATCGTACTCTGGAGGAAGCTGAGATTGTGGGCACCTTCGGGGCCGGCCTTGTCGATACCCTCCAGTTCCAGCACAAAGAACTTCAGCAGGTCATCGACCCGGTTTCCCGCTTGCTCCAGCACCTTCACCGTGCCCGGCACGATGCGAACCAGGCACACATCTTTCGCTGGGTTGTGCTGCAACAGGAAAAGGCCGTAGTCGGTGGTGCCGGCACCGACATCCACCACCATGAACAGCTCGCGCTGCGCCTCCTCCGTCAACATCAGGCTTGCTGCAGCGGCCACCGGCTCAGGTATACCTTCGGTCAGCAGGTAGTCTGGCAACCCAGGCAGCAGCCTGAGTTGTTCCAGGGCTGCCTTGGCCTTGGTCATCGGAATGCCGCTCCGCCATTGATCGTGGAACGTGTCCGCGAGGACCTGCGCCTGCGCCAGCATCTTGCGAAGCAGCGGCTCTGCCCACTTGTTCCGCTCCTCGCTCCAGCACGGCCTCGCAAAGCGGCGGGCGCAGTAGCGGGACACGCCGTGCGCCTGCAGCTCCGATGTGGCCAGGTCTGTCAGGTATCCCAGGTACAGCGTGATGAGTTCACCTTCAGTGATCGGGATGTCGCCGATCGGGTTGATGTCCTTGGCCACCTGGGCTCGATAAATGTCCAACTGCTGGCCCATGCTGAGCCTAGCCTTCGGCGAGTCAAACCGAACGCGACCCAGCGGCGCTGCTGCAGTACCCAACTCAACGGCCTGCGGCCCGAAGTGCAGGATGCCGTCGTCGGAGATGAATATGGACGAGTCCACCGGGTATCCTGATCCGCCGGCACGCTTGCCCAGGGCGAGCTCCACCGGGGTGGAGTCCCCGTGCATCGCGAATGCCTTGGACATGGCGGTTCCAAAATCAAGGCACACCGTGACATGTGGGTCGTCAGCCTTGGTTCGATCCAAGGCTTCAAGCTTCAATTCAACCGATACGGCGGGCGCTTGGGCGGGCGCTGTGAGTCCAACCAGAGGCGCGGCCGTAGCGGGAATCGCAGCCGCTGGTGCGACTGGAATGAGTGCTGGCGCTTCGGTCACATCGCCAAGGGCGGAGAGCAGGAATTCAACTGCCTGCTTCTCTTTGGCCGAAATCGTACCGAGCTTGTACTTGCCGCTGGACGGGTCCTGTTCGATGCGATCAAGCAAGTTCTCGACGAGCAGTTTTGCTGTTTCGATATTCATGTGTCTCCCTGTATTGGCTCGTTATTCGACCAAGCCCTTCTTAACAACTGTGCCGACAGCCCCGTGGCCAGATGATCTGACGATGGCAGGTCGGCGCACCGTGGCACGAGTGCCACGTAGTGCACCTAGCGCGTCAAAGTACTTCGGCGAGAACTCGATCTCGTCCCCGACCCCTCCGACCAGTTCCAGGCCGCGCCGCTTGGCCAGGTCCTCGATGGCGTTATGCATAGCGAGCGACTGCGTAACGATCCCCTTGAAGAGGCCCACGAGAGCCGGATCGAAGATCTCCAGTGAACTGGTCAACCGCTGCTCGGCTTCGCTGCTGGCTTTGAAGGCGCGGGCCTCAATCAACGCCAAACCCAAGGCTTCGTCGATGCTTGTCAGCAGCGATTCCTGGAGGACGTCGCTGGCAGCGATCGGCGTCACCAGCCGCCCCGTGCGCAGCCAGCCTCGGATGGACTCGTCGATCTCCACATGCCTGTCAGCCAACTGACTAGCCACCACCCGAGCGCGCTCCTTGATGCCGCATACGAGTTCAAGCCGACTGAGCAGGTCTTGATTGGGTACCCCCATGCGGCCGAGCATGACCAGCGCTTCCGAAACATCCTGGACCAGGATGTCCATTTCCGCCTGCACATCGCGCGGCCAAGAGATGCCCGCGAAGAAGCTACGGCAATACTGCAGCGCCAAGAACGTCTGAGGTTCGGAGGCAAGAGAGAAGCGCGATCGAACGAGGTCGTGCAGGGTGAGCGCGACCTCACGGGTCAGCTCGATCTGCGCGTCGTCAGACTGAGGCTTTCCGGTTGACGAAAGGGTGGTTCGCAACAGCGCATCCAGGCGCTTTCCAACATCAGCGCCCGCGTCGAGAAGCGACGCGCGTACGGTTGCTCTGAACGTCTCCAAAGCCTTGGCGAGACGTTTCGCCAACGAGTCAGCGGGGTTCTCGGTTTGGGGATGCTGTCCCTCAAACGCCTTAGACAGCAGCGCCAAGACGTCGGCAATCGTTCCCGCGCGAGACACGATGCTCTCCATCAACTCGGCGCGTGGCTTCGGCGCCGCTTCAGTGGCGAGGCTCGCAGCAAGGTATGTCGGCAACCAAGGCATGTCGGCTTGCGCGCATGCACGCGCAACGTTCAGCCGCGCCTCCGAGTCCTCCAGCACGGCCAGAGGCGGCAATGGTTGCCCGAACCCTGGCTGGATCAGCTTGATCAATGCAGGCTGGCGCTTCTTCAGTTGCTGCGTGGCTCGGATCAACTCCGCAATCGCCAGCAAGCGGTCTCTCGGAGCAGCGTCGAGTGTGTTGACCACGGAAATCCATCGCTGAAGGCCAGCGTCGAAGCGCGCATCGTCAGCGCGCTTTGGAATCACCTTAGCCGTCATCAGGTCCGTGAGTGCCTGAACCCGCACCGAGGAATCGTCGGTTGAAGCAAAGGTATCTAGGAGTTTGTCAGCCAGCATCTCGGTCATGCTCACTCCACCACGAACCGGAGCTTGGTGACGTCCTTGCCCTTGCAACGGTCGTTCAACAAGGCATCAAACCGCTTGCGAAGTTCGTCCGGCGTGGCCGGTGATCCACCTTGCAGCAACGCCATCTTGATATCGTCGCCGCTGACGCCGATCTTCTCCAGCCCTGACAGGGCCTCCTGCACAGCGCTGACAAAATCCGGTGTAACGGGGTCAGCCAGCTTCTTGGCCTCTACGAACTTCTTGATCAGTTCGCGGGGAGACGCCTTCAGCAAGCCGAGGTTTGCCTTGACGATCGGGTCGTCCAGATTTTCCAGCAGCGTCTGAGTCCAACCGTCCAGGATGTGGTCCAACTCGTCATCCAGTTGCTTCAGCACATTGCCGGCCGGTGCCAGGTCGCCTTGCTCGTTGGCCGGCTTGAAGGTGCAGTGTGGGCAGTACGGCGACGCGCCCAGGTCGTTTTCGATTAGGGACGCACAGCTCTTCAGCTTGCCGAGCTTGGTCTCGTAGTCGTTGAGCTGCGAGGTAGGCATCAACGAGATATTCGCCAACGCGCGCATGGTGCCAAGGCGGGCGTCCTTGCGAAGCGCGGTCTGCTTCTTCTCGTCGTTCACGCCCAGGCGTGCCTTGCTGTGCAGGGCGATGTAGGCGTTGACGTAATCCTGCTTCAGCTTCGTCAGCGTCTGGCGGTACTCCGCAGCGTACTGGGCCGAGCGGTCATTGCTCAGCTTGTCGAGCAGCGACTTGCGCGCCGCTTGAGCCGCTTGGGTCCACTCGTGCTCGGCCGGCAGCACCAGTTCGGCTTGCGACAGGTAAGACGCCATGCCGCCCAGGTCGGCCACAAACGCCTGCAGCTTCTCGGACTGCTGAAGCGTTTGCAGGTTGGGCTTCTGCGCCGCCACCTCGTCTTCAGTGAGCTTCAGATTCTTCAGCTTACCCACGGTATTGAACGGCGCCAGACGCTCGGCGAAGCCCTTCAGCGCCTCCAAGCGCTTGCGCCAGTCGCTCAGCTCGTCTTCGCGCAGCAACGGTGTGCCCCAGAAGGCCAGGCGATTGGCCATGTCGGTGCTGGCTGTCAACACGCGGGTGACCAGGTCACTGACAGCGTCCTGCAGTTCTTTCACCGGTTCTTCAGCGCCGGCCGCAGCCATCTGGGCTAGGCCAGGCGAGCGGCCCAGCAGCTCGAACAAGGCCCGCAGAACACTGGTGCTGATTTCCTTGGGTGTCTCCAGATGCTTGAACTGCTTGAGCTCTTCAACGCTGCGTTCGACCAGCTGCGATGTCTTGCTGGAGTCGATCTTGTCGCCCGGGATCGCCAGCACGGCGTCACCCGAGTAGACGAGACCGCCCAGCACGACCACGAGCAGGTCGGGCTCGAGCCGGTACTTCTCGGGCGCGAAGAACTCGATCTCGCTGCCTCCCACCACGAGCTCGCTGCGGTTGAGCACCTGGCCGCTGCCTTTGGCATGCAGCTGCGCGATCACCGCTTTGGCGTACTTGCTCTGGCCGGGCTGGGGCTTGTCGCCGTCGAGCATGTCGAGCGCGTCCAGGATGACGGTGCCGTCCTTGGTCTTGGTGCCGCCGGCCAGCATCTTCATCGCGTTCGTGATCAGCTGCCGCCGGTTCTGTTCGGTGACCAGGGACGAGAACGTCGGGTACTCCGGCGCCAGCTCAGCGAAGCGCGATGCCAGCGCCAGGCCCGAGATGACGTTGACCACGTCACGGAAGTTGATGCGGTCGTCCGGGCCGAGGCGGGCCTTCTCGCGCAGCGAGATACCCTTGACCCAGTCTTCCAGCGGCTTGCTCTTGCCCTGGTAGGTCATCTCCAGCGCCTTTAGCTGCTTCTCCTGCAGCCACTTGCTCATCAGACGCAGGGCGTCCTTGGCCTTGTCTTGGTAGACCACCTTGGCGCCGCCGCTGGCCGTGGACCCGAGGTCCAGAGCCGCGGCATAGGTGGCCAGATGCTTGCGGATTTCGTCATCCAGCCCCTTGAGGCGGATGAACACCTCGTCCGACTTGTGCTCGTCCTTGAACTTGGGCGGGTCAAAGGGGTGAACGAAGTAGATGTAGAAATCGCGCTCCGGCTGAGCGGTGGGCCGCTCGTTCGGTGCGCCGAAGAATAGGTAGCCGTTGCGCTCGACGCGGCGCTCTTGCCACTCGATGGGGTACTGCCAGATCAGGTGGCCGGTGACGTAGGCCGTCTCGTCGGTGCGCTCCATCAGCGCCTTAACGGCGCTGAAATAGGCCCGATCCAGGGCATCGTCGGACAGACTGTCGGCGCGCTTGTCGATCTGCGCGTCGTAGTCGATATCCTTCTTCAGATCGAGGTAGTACTGCTCCGTGTCCGGCGTGCGGCTGATGAACTGGCCGTTCACCGTCTTCAGGATCTCGCGCAGCACGGTCTGCACCAGTGACAGCAAGTCTTCGGCGGGCTCGCCGCCCATGTCGCCGATGCCGGGCTGGAAGAGAGTGAGGGCATCGCGCAGCTCCATTGCCGTGGCGCCGAGGGGCACATAGATGTCACCGCCGGTCGTCAACCGGTGCACCGACAGGCCCTTGACGACACGCTGAGCCAGCGACTTGTAAGCCGGTCGGGTGTAGGCCTGTTGCACCCGCGAGGCCAACACCTCGGAAACCTTCAGAACCGGTCCGATGTCTCGGTCCGCACGCAGGACTCCGTTTGCTAACACTGTGTCCCAGAAACTGTCATAACTGATCAGCCCTGGTCGGTCGCTGGGCACCTCGGTCTGCAGGATGGCCTGGATCTGGTCACGCAGGGTGACAAGTGCCCCTCGCTTTTCGGTGAACACCAGCCGCTCGAAGGTGGCGATGTACTCGGGATGCACCGGGAACAGGCGGACGTACTGATCCATACGTTCGTGCATCGGCCCGAAGTACTTGGCAAAGGGTGTCAGGTACTCCCGAATGCGCTGCTGCTGGTCGGCCGTCTTCTTGAGCAGACGCTCTGCCACGACGAAGCTCACGTCGTCGCGGGCCAGCAGAACCTGGGCGAAGCGGTCCTTCACCCGGCGCAGGCTGTCGGAGACGTGCTGGAAGCGGGCACTGTCGAAGATGGCTTCCTGCACACCGGCCATGAAGCGGAAGCGCAGGTGCTTGGTCACTTCGCCAATCTCGCGTAGGAAGGACAGGTCGAGCACCAGGGCATGGTCGTTGCGCGAGCGCAGGTACTCCAAGAACTCATCCACAACCAGCAGCACGCCCTGGTTGGGGAACTTCTCGTGGAAGGCGGCCATCATGGCCTCGAAGGCGGCCTTGTTATTCACCACCTTGTCCGCCGGCGGGAAGCTGTAGGCCACGCCTTGCTCCTCCAGGAAGGATTCGAGCTGCTGGGTGACGATGTCGCGCAGCGACATCTGGCTGGAGATTTCGATGCGGTGCACCTTGAACTTGCCAGCGATGGCCTGGGCGGCCTTAGCCACCGCGGGACTGCGCACCAGGTCGATATAGCTGGCATCCTCGGCGACCAGCGACAGCACAGACATCAAGTGCGACTTACCCGTGCCGTAGTTGCCCACCACCAGCAGGCCCTTGTGGTCGACCGATTCATCGAAGGACAACTGGGGAATGATGCGGTCGTTGATGCGACTCGCCATCTCGTCGGAGATAACGTAGGTCGAGACCAGGCGCTTCGCCTCGTCGGAACGGTTGGCATCCAGCAACTGGATGACGGACTCGATGGGTTCGAACTGGATCAGGTCGCCGTAGCGCATGGGAATGACTCAGGTAATTTCGTGAACGAGGAAGCCAGCGACCGCATGATCGCAGTGCTCGGGATGGCTGGCCGGTGCGTAGAGCAGGCGGCCGTTGCGCAGTTCGCCCGGCCAGGCGGCCACGACGGTCCGGGCATGAGCCAGCCGTTTCAAGGCATCCAAGGCATCGAGCTTTAGGGAGCGGTCGAAGAGAACTTCGGTGCGGTCGAGCACGGCGACCGAAGCGCCAGGGAAGGCCGTGTCCACAACATCCCGGAGCAGGCCGCCGGCTTGGAGAGGGCGCTGCCGCCGGGCCAAGCTGGCCGCCCGGTGGGCGAGCTGAATGCCGAGCGGCAAAACTGTGGCGCCCAACTGACCCGCAGAACCAGCCAAAACCTCGCTGCGCGCGCGCGCGTCTTGGCCCACGACCAGCACCAACCTGCCGTGCAGCGAACCTGCGTCCTTAATCAGCTTGAGAAGTTCGTCGAGCACTACTGCCCCGAAAAAGGTTAGGGGCCCAATGCTCCGCGAACCAGCCCAAACATCTGGACCGACTGAATCTCCCCGATTCGATGTCGCAAAGGCCGCTTATTCGTCTTGTTGACGTGCCACCGCGGTGACCCGATGAAATGCCATCAAGTCACGACGTTTGTTTACATATTACGCGAAGGCTGACCAGCGCCAGCCACCGGACGCGAAGTTGGCTCGTCAGACGCACTTCGGGGACCAAGGGCAGGCCGCTTCGTAGGCATCCAAGGCAACTTCGGCTCATCCGGCCATGCCCCGCGGGGTACCGCATGCACAGGCGCAACGGGTTGGACCGCGAGACAGGCCGAAAAATATTTCACACCAAAAACTCCACTTAAAGCCAGGGAGTTTTTGGGTGCGGCCAATCAGTTCGTCACACCGATCGTCTTGCACGCTCCTATACCTCTTTGGTGACTTCGTCGGCCCCCTCAAAGCCACAGGGCCAGAAGTATATGAACTACCACGCGGAACCAAAGAAAGATGATTAACGAAGACGTACAGATTCAAGTCGATGACCTGCGACTGGCCCAAAAACCAGCCAAGCGCCCCGACCGCTATCAAATAGTACGCAATTGCCTGGCCAGGCTGAAACTTGACCAGCACAGCATCCTTATTCAACGCCTTCCCGGCACCGACTTGCTTGTCGGGCAAGCGCTGGAGATGCTGACAAGAGCGGAACCGGCGAGCGCTGCCGCCAACTATTCCGCTGCGGCGCTAGCCGCGTTGGAGTCGGCAGGTATCACGCCCGACTTGAAGTGCAGCACCGCATCCGGAATCATCAACTGCCTGGTTGACCCCGCCAAGTTGCGGGGCGCCTGTCCAAAGCTGCCAAAGCGATTTGCACAGCACTTCGAATTCAGCATGTCGGTACACCTCGTGCCGCATGCTCAAGCGGACAGCGTGTTCGATGAGGATGATGAGGAGGACTTCCGCTGCTCTCACCAGGTCGGCCAGGATACGCGCTACCCCTGCGGCTTGTCTGAGTGCGATGAACTTCGCATGCAGACGGAAGTTCTCCGACTGCCGCTGAAGGGGTTTGACATGTCCATCGACCAAGCTTTGGACGAGCTTTGCGCAGCCATGAAAGCCGCCTCGGAGGCTGAGCAAACCCGATGCAATCGCGCAGCGCTTGCCCTAGAGGAGGTTGGACTTCGCTTCCACGCAATCAACAAGTCTTGGCGTCAGCCCAGAACAGGGGGACTTCTCATTGCGTGTCCGAACGCCCTTCTTGCGGCCCATCCCGATATCGAGTTCTTCGAGCCGCACCAATTCCCCCGCTTGCTAATCATTGACCGGCCCGAGAAGGCAGGCAACGAGGTGAGGCAAGGCCTCCTTTTCTAACCCGTAACGCCGGTCGCCTCGAAGCAGCGTCCAAAGACCAAATTCATCTCCCATTCCAACCATGACCTCCACATTCAAGCTTCCAAATGACTTTTTCACCAACGACCTCGGCATCAAAATCCGCGCCATCGGCCCGGAGGCCATCGTGGTCGCTTGCTACTTGGCCGCAAACCAGAATGCCAATGCCTTCGGCCTCTACCGCACCTCACCAGCCCTGGTCTCGATCGAGACCGGCTTGAGCTTTTGCTCAGTACATGAATCGTTCGAGCGCTTGACCGGAGCCGGCTTCCTTGTGTTCGACGACGTCTACAACCTTGTGTGGGTCCGCGAAATGGCCGCTTGAAACCTGGGCACATTTACGAACGAGCGCGACAAACGTGTGAAGGGTGTCTGGCTGACATTGCCAACACATGCCCAGCCCCTTTCAAGGGCGGGGCGCACGTGAATCGAGTTCTTCGGCCGCTCGCCGCATGACCCATTGAATATCCGCGCGACTCAGTGCAAAACGCCTTTGCCGACAACGACGGACGAGTGGCCTAGCAAGCCAGGCGAGCTTGAAATCGAACCGCGTCGCACGCTGCTTTTGCGCGAATCCGGCAATGTCCATGGCCAGCACGGTTAGCTGCTCAAAACGCAGGAACAGTTCACCCTCGGTCGGCTCGCCCATCACATGTACGCCCCTGACGCTATGGCGCCAAGTAGCTGCTTGACCACCAGCCGGCGCGGAAAAGTATCCATGTAATCAGATGGTTTTGAGCCACCCAGCGCAGGATGCTCGGTATCGAGCCAACGTGCAAGCCAGCCCTCCGGCGGCATGCCGGAGCCAGCGACGATCCGAGTCAATTCGCGCCCGAGCACCGCCATCGCGGCGTCGAAATCGCCCGCCAACCCCTCTGCAGCAAGCCAGTCTCGGATGCATGCTTGGGCGAACGAATCGGTCAGTCCGACGTTTCGGTCCACGAGCAGAACCTTGTCTTTGAAGTCGCCAAAATCTTCATTCGACGTGACAATCAGGAAGTCATCAGGTCCGTACACGTACAGGTAGTCATCCAATTCCTCGGATTTCGCCCCCGGCTTGAGCAGACCGATCCGGGACCGCACATCTGCCTCGGCCAACTCCCCTACAGAGATGGGCTCGCCCTCGCCAAGCCGAAACGCGACCCTCACATCGTCCGGCATGTCCTTGATGAGCCGTTTGAGTACAGCAAGCGACGACTCCCCTGCCTCGCACGAAAGGCACGGCATCCCATGCATATCAATGACCAGTGCACGCATGCATCTCCCTCCCACCATGAATCGACCTTCGATGGTCCTTCCAGCCCGCCCCAAAGACTAGCACCATCACTGTATGCACATCCAGCATTCTGCCTAACGGCTGGACGGACCTGCATTCCCTCAGGATTCAAGTTCATGGCAATGCGCTGCCGTCTATGGTTGAACCGCCCACCTCTGGCCCCTCCTCGCCACCAGCCATCTCAAGAATGCGCGCCATGCGCCGTGCATTTGCGGCCCCCACGGGGCTTTCAGCGATACGCCCCCTCTTCGCTCGTTCGGGCAAGGAAGAACCATTGGCATCCTTGTCCGGCAGGCTCGCCTCCGACTTCAAGTAGGTATCGAGCCAGGAGAAGAACACGTCTGGATGCCAAAAGCACCTGTTGCCCAGCTTGCGCCATCGGGGCAATAGCCCTTGCTCGACCCACTGTTCGATGCAGCGTGACGTGACGTCTAGCAGGGATGCCACGTCCTCTTTGGTCAGGGGCTTGAATGGCGCGACATGTGCTTGCGCCGTTGGTACGGAAATGTTGAGTGGTGACATTCCCGGTATAGCGCGATTTGGGCGGCATGCTGAGCAGGGCATCGCCGCTCAGAATCGGTGGTAAATCGGTGGTACGCGTACCTTCGCGAACCTGCACGAAACGGGGCGAAACGCCTTTACCGCCGACGCTAAGTCATTGATTCATTTAGGCGCTATACTGATACGGCAGCTCAGTATGGGCAGGTACAGTACGTTCGGGACGTAGAGGCCGGAGGTTCGAATCCTCTCACCCCGACCAGACAAAAAACAGAAAAGCCTAAGTGAATCAAGCACTTGGGCTTTTTTGCTTTTGATCGACATTCATGTCGTTTCAAAGCAAATTTCGGAGCTCAGTGTCCCAAATTTGTCCCAAAACTCCACATGGACATGAATGGCTGCACTGAGGCGGCGTCGGCTTAGCCTTTGACAGCCTGAAGATTGCTCGCTACTGTCATGCACAACCATGTGCATGCTGCCTTTCCACCCAGTCTCCAAGCAGGCGCGCCAGATCGTGCGCGCTTGCCATGGACCTGAGCTGGCGGTTTACGGCGATTGGAGCACTGCTCGCCTTGCTCATGTTTTGGGCGGCACCGCATGCGCCTGAGTCCATCTCGACGCCCCTGACGCTGCTCCTCGGAAGCTGGGTGCTTGTCTTCCTTCTTGGCACGCTGGCCGCGATCTTGTGTGTCTGGGTGCCCGCACACGACGATCTGATCCGCCGCAAGAACGAGCCCTACGGCAAAGACAAAAGCATCCGCTGGCCGGTGCGGCTCGATGGCTTCACGTCTGCCTCACTTCGCCGGGCCACCCCATCGCCCCGCGCTCTCCATCGCTGAACTTGCGTCGCAGTGCCGACAGGCGCTGCCAAGGCGACCACGTCGCCCAAAGCTTCGCGATGGTGAAGAAGATGAGCAAACAAAAGGCCACCCAGAGCGGTGGCATCCCGAAATGCAGGAGTTGGTGGCAGGGGTCAGGGTTTGGCGAGCGCCAGATGCAGCCTCCCAAGAAGCAGCCCTACACCTCGAAGTCAGAGGCGCCAAGGTCAAGCGTGAGCAAGGGCAACCGCTTCGCCGCCTGACATACGCCGCTTTAGACCCGCACGCAGTGCTGCAGATGCTCATGGTGCGTATTTCGGCGAACGTGACCGGTCATTTCGGTCATCGTGACCGACGCCGATGAAGGGCGTCGGCGAGGTCGTTTCGGTATCGTGACCGCCCGTTTCGGCGATCGTGACCGCCGGGCCGGCGGCG
>NZ_JBIGHY010000021.1:0-26539 GCF_043555865.1 Pelomonas dachongensis | reverse complement strand
CTGGCGCTGGCAGAGCGTTGACGGCGCCATGATGAAGGCGCCACTGGCTCAGGAATCCGCAGGCCCCAACCCGACGGATCGGGAAAAAAAAGGGCAGCAAGAGACACCTGCTGGTGGACGGCCGTGGCGTCCCGTTGTCGCTCGTCGTGAGCGGGGCGAACGTTCATGACTGCAAGCGGCTTGACGACGTGCTCTGTGCCATCGTCGTCGACCGCAAGAGCCCGCCACAGCGGCGAAGCAAGGTGAGCGTCCAGCGACGCCATCTTGACCGGCGATCAGTCAGTCGCTTTGCGAGTTGACTTCGTCGATGACATCGCCATCGGCGTAGAACCGGCCGACCGCCTTGTCCAGCCGCTTGAGAAGCGCTGCGAGCGTCTCCCCGTCGCGCCGCACGAGCATGGCAAGGGAGTTGTGAGCATCGGACGCGGCGGCAACGCACTCAAGTTCATCGAGCGCGCCGATGGAGATGCTTCCGCCGTCAGCGATCAGGGCTTCGATGTGCTTCATTCCTTGGCCAGGTTGTCTGCTGGACGGGGCGCCCACCGATGCGGCAACAGCTCTTCGAGCCGGCTGTTGAGCAGTGTCGGCAGACGCTCCAACACGTCACGCAAGTAGGCCCACGGGTCGTGCCCGTTCAAGCGTGCGGACTGCACCAGGCTCATGATGATGGCTGCCCGCTGACCGGCGAGCTCGCTGCCCACGAACTGCCATGCGCGGCGTCCCATCGCCCAGGGCTTGATTTGACGTTCAAGGTGGTTGTTGTCGATCGCCACCGCGCCGTCCTCGAGGTAGCGCGTTAGCGCTGCCCAGTGCCCCAGCGTGTAGTCGATCGCCTTGGCCGCAGCGCCGCCGTCTGGGACGAGGCGTCGCTCGAGTTCGAGCCACTGGCGCAGCTCGCTCCATAGCGGCCTGGCCAAGCGCTGGCGCTGCGCCATGCGCTCTTCGTCACTGAGTTGTTTGAGCTCACCCTCGACCTCGTAGATGCGAGCGAACCGCCGCAACGCATCCAGCCCGACGGGGCTCGTGCCGTCGCGCGTCAGTTCTTCGAAGTTCCTGCGTGCATGGGCGGCGCAAGCCGCGCTGATGCGACCCGGGTACAGGCGCGGGTCCACGACGGTGTCGTAGGCGCCGTAGCGGTCGGTGAGCAGCGTCCCGGTCCATCGTCGCTCGCCGAGCTTGTCGTCGCCGTTCAGGAAGGCCACCGGGTACTGCGCCCCGCGCCCTCGACAGAACTCGTAGATGACGCCTGGCACCGCGTCGTGCCAACTTCGCGCGTAGGCCCACATGTAGGCCCGGCGTGTCTTGCCCGCGCCCGGGTCCAGCAAGGCCACCGGCGTCTCGTCGGCGTGCACCACACGGCAATCGAGGATGAAGCGCTTGTGCAGCTCGTACAGCGGCTCCAGGGCCGCGCCCACCTGGCCTGTCCCAGCCGCCAACGTCGAGCGCGGGGTATGGACGCCAGAGCGGGCGTTGATGGTCTCCTGCCGGTAGTACGGCAGGTGATCCACGAAGCGGCTGATCGCCGTGTGTGCCAGCAGCCCACTGGCGGCGATGCCGCCCTCGACGATCTCCGGCACGCTCGGCGCCTGCTTGAGGACCTGGCAGTGCCGGCAGGCCCACTTGCCGTAGATGTGGCGATGCACGAAGAACTCGGCCGGCACGATGTCCAGCCGCTCAGTGACGTCTTCACCAATGCGCTTCATGGGACGCCCGCAGCCCTGCTCTTGGCAGTCGGTGCTGTCCGGCTCATGGCGGTGCTCCACGCGACGCAGGTGATCGGGCAATGCCTTGCGACGGGGCTTGCGCGGCGGCGCCTTGGGCTTGGCGCCGGCGGCCGCCGCAGCCGCCTCGGCTTCACGGCGCAGACGCTCGAGCTGCGCGCGCAGCGCGGCTTCGTCCTCGGACAGCGTCTCCTCGAACAGGCGACGCTGGTCTGCGTTCATCGCCTCGGACTTGGCCCCGTAGGTCCAGCGCTTCAAGCGGGCGAGCTCGAAGTTGATCTTCTCGATCTTGGCCTCGCGCAGCGCGATCTCGCGGTCCTTGCGCTGCAACAGTGCGTCGCGCTGGGCCAGCGCCTGGTCACGCTCGGACAGTTGTTGCGCCTGGTCCTGTACCTGCTGCTGCAACCGAGCGATCAGCGCGGCGACCTCGGACGAGAGGCCCTGAGGATCAGTGGATGGAAGACCACGCATGCCGAGCATGCGTGGCATCGTGCCAGAGCTCGCCGATGAGGCCCATCGGCACATGCACTGTCAACCGAATCACGGTTGACCTTGCGACGAGACTCAGACCCGCGTGATGCTGCTGAGCTCGGGCAGGCGCTGCCACGGCAGGCCCAGCACCAGAGCGTCGAACTGGGCGGCTGTGAGCGCCAAGGATGGCGTGGCGCCCGTCGCTGGCCAGACGAAGCGACCGGCGTTCAGGCGTCGTGCTGCGCACCATACGCCGAAGCCGTCGTGCACGAGCAGCTTGATGCGCGTGCCGCGTGCATTCGCGAAGAGGTAGCCGTGATGGGCCTGGGCGACTCCGAACACCTGCACCACCCGCGCGAGCAGCCGTTCGGTGCCGGCGCGCATGTCGATGGGCTCGGCCGACAGCCACATGGCGTCGATCCGGATCATCGAAGCAGCTCGCGCATCCAGGCCGCGCACTCGGCGGCCGCGCTTGCCGGCCACGTCACCGTGACGGCTGTCGCGCCGCGCTGCAGCTCGATGCGGATGTCTGGCGACATCGCAGGCGTGGCCGGCGAAGGCAGCGACACCGGGACGAACGCAGGCGTAGTCTTCGGCTTGGCCGCGGCAACGGCGATCTCCGTCCCGTCATCGCTGGTGGTCGCCTTCATCTCCGCCTCGGCCACCCAGCGTCGCAGGAGATTGGCGTTGACGCTGTTGGCCATGGCTACGGCCGCGATTGAGATGCCCGGCTGTGAGCAAGCGGCTACGAGGTCAGCCTTGAATTCGTCGCTGTGGCGGCGACGACGCCGACGCGTGCCAGCTTGTTGAGAAGTCGTAGTGTTCACGTGTCCACCAAGAAGTTGAACTGACCCCCAGAAGTTGGACAGCAAGTGTGCGTACTTCGCCGGTGTTGCACAACAGATCGCGATGTGCACAGCGATGCGAAAAAGGCTAACAGCTGTCGGTTCGACCATCCGAAGCACGTCGTGGAGCCGCAAGCGGTCAGCGACCCTTTCCCGCGCCGCTGGGCTGGGTCATGAGACCTTACCCGCTAGAACTGCTCAAACTCGAAGCGAAATTGACCGGCGGGCAACATCAACGCTGGCGCAGGCTTGCCGGCTTCGACAATGACGATGTCCGCCGGGATTGCCTGGGCCGGGTGGCCTTGGTGAACGGCATAGATGAGGCGGCGGCCCTGGGCTGGCAGCCATGCGTCCGGAATTGGAAAGGGCCGCCGCTGCGCCCACGCCGCGAGCCACGCCGGACGCCCGTTGACCAGTGAGTGCGGCGGATGGATGACTTGCAGGTCTACCGCACCCGGCGCCAGCTGCAGCAGGCGGGCGCTGCCGTCGGCCTTGCGAAGCACGAAGGGCCCCGACCCATCATGCAGGGCCAGCGCGGGGCGGTAGCTGCTTAACTCCCGCGACGGATCAGGGTGGGCATGGGTCCAGCTCTGGTCAATGCTCAGCGGGTCGATGCCGGTCATCTGCTTCAACTCGCCGGCCATCCACAGCACGCTGCCGCCACCCTGCCCCAGCGGCTGTGGTGTCTTGAGGGCATGGCCGTATCCGACGTGGATGAATATCCTGGCCTGTGGCTGCCGGGCCAGCACCTGCTCGACCAGGTTGCGCGCCTGCCGCTGCTCGCGCTGGCGGATGCGCTCGGGGCCTTGCACCGACGCGTCAACATCCGCCTCGTAGGCCACCAGCTTCCAGCCATCACGGCGGGCCTCGCGGATGAATTCTGCGAACACCGGGTCCTGCAGATAGGCCCCGCTGCGTCGATCAACGACGCCGGCATTGGGATCGACGCCGCGGGTGAACGCCTCACAGGCGAGGTATTCGAAGCCGAGCTTGCGCAGCTCACGCGCCAGCCGCATTGAGAAGGCGCGGTGCATGGGTACATGGTGCGCTTCGTTGAGTATGACGATCTGGCGGGTCGCTGCCTCGCGCAGGATGACAGCGAGCGCGTCCTCGGCGCGGTCTTGGCTCAAGTCGGACGCCGGCTGCCTGCGGGCCGGCTGGCTGGCGTCGAAGGCCGCGATGGCGCCATCCACGTCGCCCAGCATGGCCTGCACCGACGCTACCAGCTGCCCCGACCCTGACGGCCCTTTGACCTCAGCCGCACGACGCAGCTCGCCAGCGTAGCTGTACGACTCTCCGCGCGGCTGCAACTCTGGAACGACAGCACATCCAGACAGCACGTAGGCGACTGCAAACGCAGCAATGCGCAACAACATCCAGTTCCCCTATTTGACTGAAGCTTGCATGCTACGGCAGCGTTAGAGGGCACCGCACGTCTGCTTGCGATCAAGACTGCGGCATGGCACCAAGCCAGAGGTCGGTCGGTGATGAGAGCCTGCTGCCATCTATGAGCCGTCAAGCTATTCGCGCTCGGCTGAAGCACGCGTCTAGGGTGAGACACCAGCGACCAGCTCTCGGTACTCGATCGGGCTCATCCCATTTAGGGAGGTCCGTATTCGATCTTGGTTGTAGTACCGGATGTAGCCCCTGAGCCCGGCCTCAAGTTCATCCAGGCTACTGAACTTGTTGACGTGGAAGTATTCCGACTTCAGCGTCCCGAAGAAGCTCTCGACCACGGCGTTGTCCAAGCAGTTCCCCTTGCGCGACATGCTCTGCGTGACGGCATTGGCGCTGAGACGCTGGCGGTACTGCTCCATCTGATATTGCCATCCCTGATCGGAATGCAGGACCGGGCGGTCACCCGGGCGAAGCTTCGCAAAGGCCCGATTCAGCATGGCGCCGACCATCGTGAACAAGGGGCTTCGCGAGGTAGCGAAGGCGACGATTTCTCCGTTGAACAGGTCCACGACGGGCGACAGATAGAGCTTCTTGCCATCGACCTTGAACTCGGTCACGTCAGTCGCCCACTTTTGGTTCGGCCCTGACGCGCTGAAGTTGCGTTCGAGAACGTTTGGCGCCACCTTGCCCACCTGGCCGCGATAGGACCGGTACTTCTTCGGTCGGACGATGGATTTCAGTTGCAGCTTGTCCATGAGCCTTTGCACCGTCTTGTGATTGATGACGGTGCCCAGCCGGCGGAGGGTCGCGGTGATCCGTCGATAGCCGTACCGCCCCTTGTGTTGGTCGTAGACGGACTTGATGAGGTCCTTGGTGGCCGCGTACTTGTCCTCAGCCGCAAGCGCGGCCTGCTGGTAGTAGAAGGTGCTTCTCGGCAAGTCCGCCGCACGAAGCAGCGTAGGAAGGGAGAACTTCGGCCTCAGTTCAATCACGACTTTCGCCTTCTGCCTGGCGCTGATGCCGCTTGAGATTGAACCAAGGCCCTCAATTTTTTTAGGTATGCGTTCTCCGCGCGAAGGACCTCCAGTTCGTCGAGCAACGCTTGTCGGCTCGGTCCCTTCTGGCCGGTGTCCTGGGGCGGCGGTCCGGCTGGGACCTCTGGCACCCTGTTGGCCCTGCGTGTGGCGTGATGTGGCATCAGACCGGCAATTCCATCCCTGCTGTACGCGCGCTCCCACTCAGCGATGCTGTTGCTGCGGCGGACGTTGAAGATTGCCCCAGCCTGCCGGCACGACAGTCCGTCGGCCTTCATCCGCTGAAGGACGTCGAGCTTGAATCTTAGGTCGTAGGTCTGCCGCCGCTTCTGCTGGATGCCGGCTAAGCCGAGCGCCTCGTAGCCAGCAACCCATTTGCGAAGCGACGCGACGTCGACGCCGTGAAGCTCTGCTGTCTTCTTAAGGCCGAGCTCGCCGGATCGGTAGGTCTCAACGGCATCCAGCTTCTGCTGCTCTGTGTACTTGTTCAAATTGGGGTCTCCGTGGAGTCCAACTTTCTGGGGTCAGTTCAGAGTTGAGGTGGACACGAGG
The DNA here is from genome assembly GCF_043555865.1 of Pelomonas dachongensis. Classification (NCBI taxonomy): domain Bacteria; kingdom Pseudomonadati; phylum Pseudomonadota; class Betaproteobacteria; order Burkholderiales; family Sphaerotilaceae; genus Roseateles; species Pelomonas dachongensis. The sequence continues at coordinate 20,518 of NZ_JBIGHY010000021.1, read as the reverse complement.
CTCCTATGCGGCTAACGGTCCTTCAAGATGGTCAGACTGGACGCTCACGAAGCAAGCATCTGTGCGCCGACGCGGGTTATCGCGGCCGGGAGCACATTCGCACGATCGAGGCGTACGGCTACATCCCTCACGTCGTTGACCGGCGCCAGGAGGCTGACCGGAAACGGCGCGACCCAACAAGGAAGGCCAGACGCTGGGTCGTCGAGGTGTGCCACAGCTGGTTCAACCGCTTCCGCAAGCTGCTCGTGCGCTACGAGAAGCTTGAACGCAGTTTCCTCGCGCTGAACCATCTGGCTGCCGCCATCATTGCCTTCCGCAAAGTGCCAACGGCTACAAACATAATTTACGGATAAGTTCTTAACTTCAGCAATCCTGCGGTGGGCCCCTGAGGGGCCCCACTGAACGGGCGAGCTGCTCTACCCGCGCCGCCGCCAAGGCGGGCGACGCATGCAGTTTGCCGTTCTCCTCCGCCGGGAGGCGGGGCGCCTAGATGCGAACCGGCACGCTCGGAACCCTCGCGCGCTGACTCGCGTCCGACGAAGCGGCAATGCCGTTCTTCAATGCGGCGATGAAGTTCTCGGCCGGTATCGGCTGGGTAATGCGCCCATCCTCAAGCACCGCAATGCGATCGGCGACCTGGCGCACCAGGCGAAGGTCGTGCGCGATGAAGATGTAGGTCAGCCCCAACTCTTCCTGCATACTGGCTAGCAGGTTGACGATCTGGGCTTGTATCGAGACGTCGAGCGCTGAGACCGCTTCGTCACAGACCACCAGCGCAGGGCGCAGGATCAGCGCCCTTGCGATGCCGATACGCTGGCGCTGGCCACCACTGAAAGCATTCGGGTAGCGGTGCACGCTGTCGGCGTGCAACCCGACCCGGTTCAACATGTCCACGACCCGGTAACGCAGCTCCGTCCCCCGGGCCAGCCCGTTGATCCTCAGCGGCTCTTCCAGAATCTGGCCAACCGTCATGCGGGGGTTCAGGCTCCCGAACGGATCCTGAAAGACCATCTGCAGTTCCTGCCGCAGCGGCTTCAATGCGGCGGGCCGGGCCGACACCAGGTCGATAGGCTCGGCAGCCGACTTGCTGCGGAACAAGATCTGGCCGCTGTCTGGTTTCATGGCGCACATGATCAGTCGGCCCAGCGTTGTCTTGCCGCTGCCGCTTTCCCCTACCAGTGCCAGTGTTTCGCCGCGCATGACGTCAAAGCTGACGTCGTCACACGCTTGCACGGTGCCGACCTGGCGCCTGAACAAGCCCGCGCCGAGCAGTGGGAACCGCTTGCACAGATGCCGAACCGACAGGATAGCCTTCTCATGCATGGCACATCTCCACTGCCTTGAAGCAGGCGAGTTGGCGCCCCGCAGACACGCGCTCAAGTGGAGGTGCCTTCGTGTCGCAGAGCCCCGGCTGAGCGTTCGGGCACCTCGGATGAAACCTGCATCCCGAAGGCATGGCGCCCCTTTCCGGCACAGCGCCGGCGATCGTCGGCAAACGGCGCGTTGCAGCGCGGGGCATGTCGGCCGGAACGGAATTCAGCAGGGCTCGGGTGTACGGGTGCGCGGGCTGGCACATGATGGCCGGCGCCGGCCCCTGCTCCACGATCTGGCCGCAATACATCACCGCTACGTCGTCGGCCTCCTTCGCGACGGCAGCGAAGTCGTGCGTGACCAAGAGCACGGCCATGCCGAACTGGTCCTGTTGGCGCCTGAGCACCTGAAAGACCTGGGCGCGGAGCCGCTCGTCAAGCGCCGTCGTGGGTTCGTCGGCCACGAGCACCTGCGGCCGGCATACAAGGGCCATCGCGATGACGGCGCGCTGGCGCATCCCGCCGGAGAGCTCGTGAGAGTACTGCGACATGCGCGCCGCAGGGTTCGGCAGCCCCAACTGCTCGAGCATCTCGATGGCGAGCGCCTTGGCGTCACGCGCTGGGATGCGAAGGTGAATGCCGATGGTCTCGCACAGCTGGGCGCCGAGGGTGTGTACCGGGCTCAGGGCAGACTGGGGTTCCTGAAAGATCAGCGCCACGAGTCCTCCCCGCAGCCGGTAGAGATCGGCATCCCTCTCGGACAGCGCCAGAACGTTGATCACGTCCTCCCCTCGGGGCCTCAGCAGGATGCGCCCGCCATTGACCCGTCCCGGCGCCTGAATCAGGCGGAGAACGGAATGTGCCGTCGCCGACTTGCCGCAGCCACTTTCCCCCACCAAGGCGAGGGTCCGGCCGCGCTGCAGGCGCAAGCTGACGCCATCCACCGCGGTGATGTCGCGCCCATCCTGTCGGAAGCACACCCGTAGATCCTGGATCTCCAGGCAGCTAGGTTCAATCGGCATACGGATCGGCCACATCGCGCAGGCCGTCGCCCACGAAGTTGAAGCACAGCACGGTCACGACCACCAGGGCGCCCGGCATGAACAGCCATGGGTAGTGCATGGCGGTCTTCACATCCAGGCAATCCTGGAGCATCACGCCCCAGCTCACGACGGGGGCACGCAGCCCGAGCCCGAGGAAAGAGAGCGCCGTCTCGCCGAGGATCATGGCGGGCATGCTCAGCGTCAGGGTCGCAATGACATGGCTGCTGCAGGCCGGCAGCAAATGCCGCGCGAGCACGTAGGCATGGCTGGCACCAGCCAGCCGCGCGGCCACGACGTAGTCCTCGTTGCGCAGCGCAAGGACCTGTCCGCGGACCACGCGGGCGAGTCCAGTCCAGTTCAACAGCCCGAGCAGCACCGTGATGGCGAAGTAGCTCGTCACGGCCGACCAATTGGGTGGCACAGCGGCGGCAACGGCAATCCACAGCGGCAATTGCGGCAGGCTCTGGAATATCTCGACGCAACGTTGGATCCCATCGTCGATGCGTCCTCCGGCGTAGCCGCTGATCGCACCGACGCCCAGGCCCAGGACGAGGGACAGAAGAACGCCGACGAGGCCCACCGTCAGCGAGATGCGGGAGCCGAAGATGATGCGGCTGAGGATGTCGCGGCCGTACCTGTCCGAACCCAACAAGAACAACGTCGGCTCCGCCCCGCCGGCGGCGGGAACGCCTGCACGCGATGCATCGATGCCAACCAGCCGGCGCGTTGTAGGAATGAACCCCAGCAGGCGCGCCGGCGTACTGCGGGCCAGCAAATGCACCGGCACCACGTCGTCGAGTTCCTCGAAATCCCGGCGGAAAGTGATCGGGTCGACGTGTGGCCGCAGCAGTCGCACATGGAGCCCGTCTTGCAGGTTCCAGTGCAACGCCTGCGGCGGGGCGTACGCGTAGTCCAGGTGGCGCTCACCAGCGGGGTAAGGCGCCACGAACTCCGCCATCAGGCTCACCAGGTAGAGGAAAGCGATTACATAGAGCGACGCCACTGCAATCCGGCGCCTTGCGAACCGCCGCCGGGTCAATGCCCACGGCGACAGGTGCGTCTGCGGGCAGGGCTTGATCGGGCCGAGGCCGTCCGTCACTGCCGTCATGCCAGGCGCCTTTCGGAGCGGACCCGCGGGTCCAGCCACAACAGCAGCAGGTCCGCCGCCAGGGTGCCTATCACTGTTAGGGCTGCAAGAACCATCAGCAGCGAGCCGGCCAGGTACTGATCCTGGTTGAGCAGGGCCGAAATCATGAGTGGCCCCACGGTTGGGAGCGAAAGGACGACGGCCACAACAGCGCCGCCGGAAATCATGCCGGGGAACAGTTGCCCCACGCCCGACACGAAAGGGTTGAGTGCCAGGCGGACGGGGTACCTGAACAGCAGCGCCATCGGGCGCAAGCCCCGCGCCCGCGCAGCGACAACATACGGCTTACGCAACTCGTCAAGCAGGTTGACCTTCATCACCCGGATCAAGATGGCCGTGCCCGGCACCGCACCGACCACCACGGGCAGCCAGAACTCGGCAATCAATCCGCGCACGCCGGCAAGCGACCAGCCGGCGGGCAGCGCCGCAGCGGACGCCATGCCCGACTTGCCGATCCATGTCATCAGCACCAACGCAAGGAAGAATGACGGCACGCTCATGCTGACATAGCAGACGATCGAGCAAATACGCTCCGGCCAGGCGTGTTGATGGACGGCCGAATAGACGCCGATGGGCAAGGCGAGCAGCCAACTGAGCAGGACACTGGCCAACGAGATCGCCAGCGTCACCCAGATCCGGTCACCGATGAGTTGGTTGACCGGCGTGGTGTGTTCCATCGAGAGGCCAAGGTGACCCTGGGCAAGGCCTCGATCCGCTTCGTCAAGCGTGGTGAACCACAGCAAGCCAGTCCAGCGTAAGTACTGCCTCCACGCCGGCTCATCCAGGTGGAAGGTGCGGCGCAGATCGTCCGCTTCGCGCATGGCGCCTGATTCGCCCGCCTCTGACAAGACCGCCAGCCGCGCCGTCACAAAATCTCCCGGGGGCATGCGCATAACGGAAAACACCAGCACCGACGTTACGGCTAGCGTCGGGATGGCGATCAGCAGCCGACGAGCAATAAAGGGCTGAAACTTCGCCAGCAGCAGCATGACCACGCCCGCCAACAGCCAGAGTTCCCACGGCGCCCGCGCCTGGTAGCCCGCCGCGACGGTATGTACCTGCTGCTGGCTGGTGTTGCGGTGCAGGCGGGGCCGGTCCAGCAGGGCACGCCTGACGTCCTGGGGTTCGGCGTCGGGCGGATGGCCGAAAAAGTAGGTCTCCACGCCAGCGTTGGCCGGCGTCCGAGTGACAGCGGAGTAGAGGGCGTTGTGGGGAACGTTGTGCAAGTCATTGTTGACCACCACGAGGAACGGCGTCGCCTCCGCGATATTGATCGTCCAGAGGTTCGCTGCAGCGACGTCCAGTGCATCCTGGAACGCCTTCACCTGCTCAGACTGGGAAGGCGCTCTCTGTGCCGCGAGCAACGATTCGTACGCCCTTCGCATCGGGTGGCCGGGTTCGGGACCCTGCGCGTTCGGCAGCCCCTCGACGGCCTCGGGGCGGTGAAGGCCTCCACGGCTGAACCACCGCCCCCACTTCACCGCGAACAGGCTTTCGGTGTCAGGCGGTGCAAAGAGCACCGGCTGGATCAACGGGAACATGTCGCTCTCGCTGGACCAGACCATGAAATCGAAGTCTGCAGCGTCGCGCTTGGTATAGAAGAGCGCGCGCTGCATCTCCTTGGCCACAGCGCGGATGCCAACCTTGGCCCAGTCCTCGACGACGAACTCGCCCGGGCCAAGCCCGGTGAATGCGGAGAAATTCAAGAATAGAGTCAAGTTGCTGCCGTCCGGCAGCGTTCGCATGCCGTCCACGTCGCGCCGCGTGAGGCCGAGTTCGTCAAGCAACGCTTGGGCGCGGCCTGGGTCGTGCTCGACATAGGCTTGGGCGAGCCCCTGGTGATGGAAGGGCGAGTGCGGCCCGGGTTCCACTTGCGCCGGCCGCACTTGGCCGTTGTACTCGGCCTTGATGATGGCCTGACGGTCGATCGCGAGTGACAGGGCCTGCCGGAATCGCTTGTCGGCCAGCAACGCGGCCTTGCCGCCTGTTTCCGGGTGCAGGGGATCGACCCGGCGATTCAGGTTCGGGTGAAGCAGCCAGTTGGAGCGCGACGCCGGATACCAGTGGTAGACCTTGAACCCGCCCGCATCGGCCTGGGCCACCTCCCGGGACAACAACTCCGTGTAGTCCTTGTAGCGGACATTGCGACCTTGCATGCTGACCTCCCCGCCCGCCAGCGCGGCATCCATCATCTGGGGGCTCTTGATCGTGAACTGCAAACGGTCCAGATAGGGCAGTTGGTTACCTGCGGCGTCGACAGCGAAGTAGAAGGGATTCCGTATGAAGAGATAGGACTGGCCGGGGTTGGAATGGCCTAGCACCCATGGCCACAACCTTGGCGCCTCTGGGTTGTCCCATCGTTTCAGGCGATTGTTGTAGAGCGCTCGGGCATTGTTGATGCCCAACGCTCGCATTTCGCTGGCGAGGAAGGCCTTGTCCGCAAGATCCGGATGATAACGGCGCCAATAATGGGCGGCGTAGCGCACCATTTCCTGGCTATAGCTTGCAAGGATTTCCGGAAAATTGCCGTATGGCTCCTGGAAGCGAAAACGCACCGTATGGCTGTCGATTTTCTCGACAATCGTGGCACCACCACCCGACATCATCCAGCGCGTTGGTTTTCCTGTGCCGATGCTGGTATTGTTGTCATCATATTGCCACCAGAACATGATGTCGTCGGCGGTGAACGGACTGCCGTCGCTCCATCTCACGCCTTCGCGCAGGCGAACCACATATTCCCGCTTGTCTGGCGAGGTTTCCAAACCCGTGGCCAGGTGTGGAACAATGGGATAGCCCAGAGGAGACCAGCGGAAGAGCCCAGGGTTTGCAATGCGATATTCGACATGAAATACATCTCCCTCGCTTGGCGAAACGCGCTGCCAGGTGCCCCCATAGTTTCCTGTGCCCGTCTCGACACCGCTCAACACTACCGGCTGGGGGCCAGTGCGCTGCTCGACTGGGGGCAAATGTCCCTCCTTGACGAGCGTGCCCAGGATCGGTGCCTCACCTCTGGGCCACCAAGTGGCGCCTCGCCCTTCAGCGTAGTCCACCTCACGTTGAATCCTTGGCAGTTGGTGCACGTTGCTGCCATCAAAATCGATGTGCTTACGGGCTGCCATCTCAACGACCCTGGATTCCGAAGGGGCGGCCTTTTGTGCGCGATTGTCATTGCGCAATAGCTGGGCAATCAGGACAAGCGCGGCGAAGAGTAGCGCGCCAGCACTGACCAGCTTTACAACGACTTTCAGACTCGATATCACCACCCAGCGCTGCGGCACAGTTGCAACCCTACTCGAAATTGGACAGGGTAACGATCAGCCCGTTGTGCATCCCGTGGCTAAGGTATACGAGCAATATGCCTTGCCATATGCCATACCGGCTCATCCGATAGACGCCCAATGCTGCCCAAAACAAGCCCAAGATGGACACCAAGACAGCGTAGCCGACTTGTTGTGTAGAGAAATGTGCCCCTGCAAAGACCAGTGCGCTCAGACCGATACCCACCCACGCAGAGAGGAAGGTTTTTTTCACCAGCCACATGAACGTGGCCTGAAAAATCATTGTCTCCACAAAGGGCATGAATATGGCCGCAATGACCAAAGTATAGGCCGCACCGAGGCGTTCCAAACCGGAGCTCGGCGGCATTGACCCATTGCCACCCAGCTGCTGATAAGAAAAAAGCAACAGCAGCGAAAGGGCGGCACTGCTAAGTGCGCAGACGGCGGCGAGCATGAAAGTGCTTCTCACCGATTTCCCATTCCAAAGCCCAACTATCGTTTTCTTCATTGCAATCCTTGTCTGCGTGCCGCGAACTCTTTGCTGCGAGAGGTCAAATCAGCAGCCACCGGCTCCAGTCGCCTACCACGGTGCCTTCCATATCATGTATGGCCAGCGCAACGCCAGAGAAGCCTGAAAGCGGTCCTATCCGCGTGACCATATCGCCCCCCCGTTCAGGAAGAGTCTTGTTTCCATCGCGCGCGATCTGTATGTGAAGTTCGTCGTACCAGTATCGAAGTGCCTCTTCGAAATCCGGATCAGGCACCAATCGATTAGCTCGGTGAAGCATCAGGCAGAGGCCGGCCGAACCGTGGCAAAGGCTTGAATCCTTCACGCCGCTGTATAGCGCGGTCGCGTCGAAGCTCGACAGTAGCGCGCTTTTTGCCTCTGCCAGCAATTCAGGGCTGTCCAGCGCCAGCCCAGCCTTCAGGAGTGCCCAACCGATACCGACGTCGCCATAGCACCACGCAAGCCGAGAGGGAGAGGACTCGCCATAGATGTGGGGATATTGCGTCCGTCCAGTCGCACGTCGGAGCTTGGAACTCAGCAGCCAATGGATCGACGCTTGCAGCAATGGCCGGAGCTCATCAACCCGAACTTTCTGGTCTACAAGTTCTGCCAGCAAGCAAATCACGCCAGGCACGCCATGCGCTACGCCCAGATTAAAATTGCCCAGAGGCTCTTTCTCGGCACTGCTGCCCATCCCGTAGAACGTCGGCGACGTCCTCCAGGTAGCCCCGACATCGACATGCTCTGCCCGAGACTGCAGCACGTCGATGACGCGCATCATCAAGTCGGGGCGGCCGTGCTCTGTTCGCAACAATGCATATACGCCCATCCCGACGAAACCGGAGACCAGGTCAAAATGCATGCGATGGCCATAACTATCCAAGTAGTCGATCAACATCCCATCCACGGTATCGAGGTATTTTTCAACACCGGGGCGAATCTCGGGAACACGTCGCGCGCACATTTCAATCGTGAACGCACACCCCGTCGTGCCGCCGTAAAGCCCCGCAGTAAAAGACCTTGAGTTTGCAACCCTTTTGAAATAACTGGCGAGCCCATGCATCAAGCCTTGATCGGCCTGCGCGTCGCTGGCGACGAACAAGCGGTACAGCAATGCACCGCCCATGCCGGACGCCAGCGAAATATCCACATCGCCCGGCTCCGAAGCCAGACCATCGACCAGCCCGTCAAAACTGGACCGAGCGGCATTGAAGGTTTCCACGCGGCGTCCCTGCTCAATTCGACTTTGCATGTGCTGACCTAAGCAATTTAGTGACGTGATGCCAGACAATGTATTCCTGCGGACGTGAAGGTGAACGCAAGAGGCGGTTACAAAGCATGTGGACCAAGCTGGGCAACATGTAATGCACAATTTGCATCGACGGAACGAGCCTCATGATGTCGGCCACTCTTGATTGCCATTCCGCGAATGCCTGATTGATGCTCGAATTCGGCGAGATGAATTCACCGTCAAAAGTCTTCTCGAGCGTCGCGCGGGACTTTCTGAAATGCGTGTCAGCGCGTTGGATCATCGCGGAAGGAGGTTTCAGCTCAGCCTGAAAATTCTTCAGTTGGGACACAGCAAAGTTCAATTGCTGATCCAGGTCAACGAAGGAATTCCGCATGTATCCAAGCGCCGCCCCAATGCAATATGAAAGGCGCTGCTCACTGTATCCGGCTGCCTGGGCCGCTTCAATCGCGCGCAGACAGTAGAAGCTGTCTGCACTGAAAAGACGCTCCGCAATTGCCATGCCGGCACTCCCCCCATACCTCACCACTTCGGGGCAGTACCTCGCGTCTTGCAGGGTCAACAGTTCATACTCGCCTGAGCGGTGGATAGCGGCCGACAGGCTGTTGGCGACCGCGTCGCAAAGCGTCGGGTCACCGAATACTCGCAGCCTCAGATGTAAGTCTGGATCAGCGTATCGAACGAAGTGCCAATGGTCGAAACGATCAACGTGTCTCAGCGAGTCGATCAGCGGCTTAACGATCCTCACCAGCAACGACTCGATCTGCACCTGCGGTCCATAGATCTTGAAGTATCGATAGGGTGTCGACGGACCTTTGTAGCCATCCAATCCACTGGTCGAGGCCGCCTGGCGGACCGCCTGTGACCGCTTCGCTTCGAGCGCGGTCGACTCCTCCGGGCACACCCGGAAGGGCAGGATGATTTCGCTTCTGGGCTCGTCAGCATGAAAATGTTCAAGAATGGACTCCGAGACTGTCGCTTCCTGGTGGTGGGCGATCTGGTCGACGAAAGCACATAGCGCGATATCTGACGTGGCGTCGACCTCCAGGAGCCTGTCCCCTTGTTTCAAGGTGAAATGCTGCGGAACGCCCTTGCCGCAAAGAAAGTTCCGTACACCGCCATAGTCCGATTTGGCGCTGAGGGCCTTCATTCCCGCAATGTCTTTGCCACTGAGGCGCCATTGCTCGAGGCTAAGAATGACGTTTCGGCATACCACTCGCGGTAGGTGCTCATGGTCTTTGTATATCTCCCATGGCCAGCTGAAATTGGGTGCTGCCTCGTATTGAAGACGCAACGTTGCTAAGAATTGGTAGACGCCCAGACAGTCGCTTCTCATGAAGTTATGGGCATTCGTGAGGCAGGGAAATATTTCCTTGTCGAGCGACTTTGACCAAACGACAGGGCGGCCATCTACCAAGCCCACGAAAAGGTCGTGAAGCGGGATATCGGCGACATCTTGGCCACTCGCTTCATTCAGCGTGATTGCATGTTTTCTGTGTGCCGGCCTCGTTAATACGTTGACAAGTCGAGGCGACTGCGCATGTACTATCTCCGCGAATACCACATTAGGCCGGAGCTGTTCTTCTTCTGCGATCGAGCCCGCGAGGGCCCGGTCAATATCGGCGTCCCCTGCTGCAAATCGTGCGATATATATGCCCGGGCCGGGCGCAGACAAAGTATTGAGCAATATTGCGCGCCGATTTCCGATGGTCAACGCGGGCAGCACACTCAAATTCGCGGCGAGGGAAATCGGAAAGAATTCCTTCCCCGCCTCATCGCTAGCCGAGAATTCAGAGACGTCCAGTTGTTTTAATGAGCCATTTTGCAGCGGGGGCGAAAGCTGCTGCTGCAGCCACTTCAATAACTCCCCCTTGGAATTTCGGCCAGGCGTGGACGGCTGCCAGACGGCTTCAAACCAAGAGGCGCTGTCAGCCGCAAAGCCGAAGCCGACGCCGACTTCGGGGTTCAGCGCCTCCATCAAGCTAACAAAACGTTCACCGTATCTTTTGCCAAACCTTTCAGCAAATTCTTCGATGGTTTTGGGGCGGGTGACCGGGAACATCCTGAACAGCCACTTCGTCGCATGGAACACGTCCTCGACATCCGTTTCGGAGACGGCTTGCCGCGGCCTGTTCAGGAATTTGTCGACATGGAATATTTTTCCAGCCTCCGTCTCGACGCCTAAATTGCCAAGCTCGGCTATTAAGGTCTTCTCCAACTTAAGCAGGCGGCCGTCTTCCAACATGCCGGGATGGAGAGCAGTTTGCAAATACTTGATAATAACTGCCCATTCTTTGGACGCGTGATGACGGTCCGACAACCTCTCCAAATCGGTAAGGATCTTTTCATCCGATTTTGCCGACAATAGCGGAAATCGTGGGGTGTCGAAAAGCACCTGATGCCTGATCAATTGCTCGATGAAGTCCGAGGCCTGCTCTGCGGAAATGTGCGGATACATTCGGCGAACAATATCGACGCCATCTTGCAGAACCCGCGGGCGCCCGAATGCGTCAACCAAGCTGGCCACCAAGTCGGGGGCGCCGAGGCGAAGACGACTCAGTGCATATTTATAGGCGTGATTGACAACTTTCCGCTCCGTGATCCACACGTGCCCGCCCGCCACGCTGACGAGCGGATTAGCGCGAAGTAAGAGGTCCTCTCCGCGGCGCGTTCCTTTGGCGATGGTGTCGCGCAGCGCGGCCAGCAATCCTCGGTCAAGCGATACCTCAACACGGAATTCGGCATCGGGCATGATCTCAGCAGGCATAGCCGCAGAACCGATATTGCCGATGCCTGTGGCGGCGAACAGGCCGAAGGGCGTTGCCCTGGTGCAATTACGGGAGGCGTATCGATAGAGAACTAGTGCCGACTTCAACAAATCCCTTTTGTCGAGCGTTTCGCTCCTGCTGAGCTTTTCAACCAGCCTGCTGTTGGCAACCTGTACGGCCAGCCGGAACTGCGCGTCGGTCAACAATGTTCCTATCAACGCTCGAGCATCGTCCGCAGTGCCACGCCAAGCGTGCTCGTTCAGTTGTCGCAATTTTGCGATGTTTCCGGAACTGGTCCTGACGATGGTGTATCCATCGGCTTTAAAATCAAATGCTTTCACGCCGCCGGCTTCCAAATCGTGTGCCGTGAATCCGGAGATTCACGGCATGGGTTAACTGCTGACGCGCGCTTTATTGATCAGAGCAGTAGCTGGTGTCGTAGCATGAAGAAGTTTCGCCACTGCAAGTGGTTGTGCCGCCGCCCGGGCCACATCCGGTCGTAGCGCAGTCCGTCGTTCCGCCGCAGCCTTGGGTCACCAGTTGGCAGATATTCGTCAACAGGCCGATGGTGAAACAGATCACGCCAGCGGTACCGCCGGCACCGGCAACCGTTTGTGCTTCTTCTGGCGTCAGAACGCGGACGAGATCTTGTTCAATGGACAGTTCAGTCGGAATGATTTTCATATGAAATATATGATTGGGGTTTAAATTTCAAAACGTTAGTGCGAATCAGATTCCTTGCTTCTAAGGCATGTTGTCTCCCTGGGTGTGAATTGACATTTCTTACTTGTTGTTCTCGTTTGCATAGCTTATTGAGCCTATAAAAACCGTTGTCATTGAATTGAGTCAAGAACCCTCAGCTGCTCGATCCCGTTGCTCGCGATGATGTCGGGATCCAGGTCGGAAACTGCTCGCTGGGCACGCATGACTGTTTGATCAATGAACTGGCCGACATCTTTGCCGCCGTCCGCTTCAAGCTGTTGCAGAGCCTTTACGAGCGCCCCACGGTCCAACTCGGGCAATTCCGCATTCTTGCGGGCAGCCTGCGTTGTGAAAAATTTGTCAACGGTGCATGGCTGCGCAACGCCGCAGCTCCGAGCCCACCGGCGGACGGCTTCATAGTCGTGAATGAACAGCGCACGTAGTTGGTCGTCCTCCAGTAGTGGCCGCAGTGCTGACTCCCAAGAAAAAGAGCAGTTTTCGGCACCTGCTTTTGCCAGGATCATGTTCAGGTTGTATCGGCCTGCCGCGCGCGGCGGTGGGGTCGTTGAGTGGCCGGTGTTCCAGCCCGTGTAAGAGACGAATGCTTCGTCGGCGCCTCGTCGCCAGATCAATCGCATGCTGTTAAACAATGCTTTGCGCAAAGGTTCAGGGCATTGAATAGCCAAGTCTTCGGTCAGGCCGGCCATCTTTGCCATTTCGATTTCGAGGCGGACGGCCAATTGCTTGTAAAAGACTCCTTGCAGGTCGGACACCGAAATCACCTCCGTACCGCCCAGGTCTGGCCTGTACTTGGCCAGTTGAAGTCGCAAGCTGTGCAAGATCCGCGCAAGGTATTTGCTCTCGTTCCATGGATCTTGCCAAACGGGCGGGCGGGCGCGCCTTCTATAGCTTGATACGTAGCTGCTCACGCCAAAATCGAGATATTGACCGCCTAAGGCGATGTTTGAGCATGTCAGCGAGCCGTGAGGAAACCTCTTTGCGAAACTGGCTGCACACTGCCATGCCATGCGCCGCGCAAGGTCGCGCAAGCCTGCGTCCACGAGTGCGGCGCCCTCGTCGTGAGGGTGCTCAAGTGCCATGGCACTCCTCATGGCGATTGGCAGCAGTCCCAACGCCGTCTGTGTGCGCGCGGCGTCTCGGCTCAGGCCCGCCCGGTCAATGTCGGGCAGGCGTCCTTCAGGGTTTAGTACATTCCGCAGGAAATGCGCCGGTCGGGCAACGAAGGGCCGAAATATGAGGCTTCTCATTGCTGGCCTAGCCTCGCCCGGCGTGAAGCTCTCCGTGTATTTGCCGCCAGTGAGCGCAATGGCGATCGTCGGGACCGAACCAAAGGGCAGGGCGGCGGCGTAGATTTGGCTGTAGATCGCTTCCAGGCCGGCCTCGGTAAGGGACATGCAGCCTGATGAGTGATAGATGTCAGCCGTCGGACTGACCAGTGGTGTCGTACCGACGCCTTTGGTCTGCAAAGCGCCGTAGCTGGTGCAACGCCCGCTGCCTCCCGCACTGCCACAACCGGTCCCGCCATACCGGTCGGCCCATTCAGTCCGGGTTTCGGAGGCGTAGGCCGCGAGCGCCTCGAAATCCATGGGCCGACAAAATATCTGTGCCGGGTCGAAGCCGAACCTTTCGCCTTGATGCGTCGTCCAGGCGATGACCGGGCTTTTCAATCGCGACGTCACGACGTCCGCACGGGCGTTTGCGTGACAGATTAGGGTTTCCAAGTGCTCACCTCGACTGAATCGATGCCGAGTGGCGGCCAGCTTTGATGAAGCTACTGCGGTCCTGACGGCTCAGGCGCTTGAAGATTCGCTTCGCACCTTTCAGCCGAAAGTAGGTGAGTTGCTCATGGTCTTTAAATACCACGTCGCGCAGGTCTTCAAGCACATACGGAAGCGCCCCGGGCAATACCGCCATATCGAGAATCCAGGGGCTGCTTCCGTCGTTGTACTCCCAGTCAGCGAGAACGCGGGGGCGGCCCGCGAGAAGGTCGCGCTCGACGTCCGGCGTCAGCAGCGCCCACATCACGTAGCCGAGGCATTTGTCGTAGTTATTGAAATACAGCTTGAGCTGACCGACCTGCTGAATGGAGGTCGCCATCTTCACGAAAGCGCCCAGGGGCATCTGCCCGTGCTTGGCAAGGCGAGCCGCAAATTGGCAAAGCATTCCGATTTCCAACGCACGGCGCACCGCTGCGGATTCGCTTCGCATCTCGCCCCCAATGGCGCTCAAAGAGTGCATTTCAATACTCCGATCTTGTTTGCGTTTGCCTACATTGTTAAACCACGGCGGAGGACGACACCACCTTCACGAGTTCCGCTATCTGGCCGCCCGATGGGGTTGCCGTGAGTTGCACCACGCGCTGAGCTCCAGCAATGGTTTCAGGACGGTGGGCGATGACCAAGCGCGTGAGCCGCATATGAGAAACTGCAGCCGTCACGGCCCTTTCATTAACCAGATCCAGATGGCTGGTGGCTTCATCCAGGGCCAGTATGCGAGGCCGCTTATAAAGCGCCCTCGCCAGCAATAGCCGTTGTTTCTGGCCACCAGACAATCCGGTGCCGAGGTCCCCAACGAGAGTTTCGTAACCCATCGGCATGCGGCAAATGTCGTCATGCAGTTGAGCCATGACGGCGCACGCCTGAATATGGGCCGGGTCAGGGTGGATGTCGAAAAAGGCGATGTTGTCGGCCAACGTGCCGGTCAGCAGGACGTCTTCCTGCATCACGGTGCCGACCTGGCGGCGGAAGTTCTGCAAGCCGACCTGTGATACTTGCTGCCCGCCAAACAGCACTTGTCCCTCGTCGGGTTTGAGCAGACCTAAGGCAATTTTGAGCAGTGTCGTTTTACCGGAGCCTGAAGTGCCTACAACTGCCACGCTTTCACCGGCGTGGATGGTGAGGTTGATATCCTTCAGGATCCAGGGCTCGTTCTCGCCGTAGCGGAAACTCACATTCCGGAGTTCTATGCTGGGTTCCAGGTGAGCGAGCACATTCTCCGGAACATCGTCCTTCTCGGGACGCTCGAGGCAGATATCCGCCAGCCGCTCAGCATGAAGCCCAAGCATTTTTAGGTCCACCGCGTAATTGATCAATGCCGAGATGCGGGTGGAAAATTGCGTCTTGTAGCTGATGAATGCGAACAGCATCCCGATGGTGAGACCCGCACCATCGGCGCCGCCGCTGACCATTTGCTTCATGATGAGCTTGGCGCCAAGCCAAAGCACCAAGAGATTCTCAAATCCGAACAGAAAGGTATTTGCCGTGCCGAACGCCATACTCATCCGAGCCGTGCGCAGGTCGCGGTTCTGCACCTCCACGAGGAGGTTTTGCCAGCGTGCGCGGCGTTGCTCTTCGCGGCCGAACAGCTTGAGCGGAGTCATTGCTCGCAGAGTCTCGAGAAAATGAGTGCTCTCGTTTGCCGCCACGACCAAGCGTTCGGCAGAGGCATCCCGGAAAGGTCGGTATGCCATCCATCGAAGCAGTCCGTAGAGCGCGACCGCTGCAAGCGTGACAACGGCCAGCGCGGGAGCGTAGATGAACATCATCATCAATGCCGCGACGGCCATCAGCCCGTCAAGCACGGCTTCGACGAACGCCGTCGTCAACGTGCGCTGAATTGCTTGCACGGCGCCGAAGCGGGATGTGATGTCACCCAGGTGGCGCCGCTCGAAGAACGAGACCGGCAGTCTCACCAGGTGCGCAAACACGTTGCTGGCCCACTGCAGCGACAAGGTCTGGCTCAGCACGATGACCATCCACGAGCGGGCCAGACCGATCAGCGTCTGGACGATGAGCAAGAGGCCGAATCCCAGCACCAGCACCGTCAGCAGATCTCGATCTCCCGCGGTCAGCACCTCGTCCACGATCAGTTGCTGCAGAAGCGGCGCTGTGAGGGCGAACAACTCCAAAGCCAGCGCCACCCCCAGGATCTGCATGAGCGCACGCTTCAATCCAACCACCTTGCCAGTCAGGGCGGTTAAGCTCACTCTCCGTGCAGGGCGTCGCTGCTCAAAATCGGTCCTGGGGGTGAGCTCCAGCGCCACACCCGTGAAGTGTCGGGAGAGTTCTTCCCGGGACAACTTGCGTTCACCGATCGCAGGATCGAGCACGGTGACATGCTTGCGGCCCACCTTGCTGAGTACCACGAAGTGGTTCAAGTCCCAGTGCAAGATGCAGGGCAGTGCCAGTTCCGGCAGGTTTCCCAATTCAAGGCGCAGCGGCCTGGAATTGAGCCCGGACATGCTCGCCTGATGAATGATGTCCTTCAGCGTCTGACCTTTGATGGTGGACGCGAAACGCCCGCGCAATTCGAACAGCTCGACGAATTGGCCGTGGTGCCCGAGCACCATCGCCAAGCAGGCCAGCCCGCATTCGGACGCCTCAGATTGAAGAATGATCCGAGTCATTCAGAACGTGTCCGAATACAGCCTGTCGTTGCAGCACGCGCAGCGCCCCGGGCATGGGCCAAGCAGGAATAAACCTCATCCATCGGATTCATTGGAGATCCACGCTCGAAGTTGCTTCCTGGCTGGGTGGCTTTTGGCTGCCCGTGACAGCCAGCACCGGTTCGAGCAGCCATTCCCATACCTTGCGTCGGTCCTGCCGCACGTCAGCGTCCACACTCATCCCTGCCGCCAGGTAGGTCTGCTTTCCGTAGGTGTCGACCGTCTGCCTAGCCAGCCGGACGGTGATGCGATACATCGGCTCGTTCGCTTGTGCCGCGGCGAGCAGGGCCTGAGCTTGGCCGTTGGGCAAGTCCTGCGACGCGATGGGGCTGCGGCTCAACGCTATGACCTTACCTTCCGCCATGCCGAACTTCTGGTAGGGGAAGGCGGCATAGCGCAGCCATACCGACTGGCCAGGCTGGATGAACCCAGCGGTTCGGCTGGGTGCAAAGAGTTGGGCTTGGAGGTGCGACGGGTCCTCTGCCGGCTGGCCGCCGCCCTGCGCCGCGGGCACAAGGCTGACCAGGGTCTGGCCTGACTGCACCGCCTGGCCGGCTTCCAGCGGCAGGACGCTCACGCGGCTGTGCTGCGGTGCGGTCACCGTCAGGCTGCTGCGGCTACCAGCTTCCGTGCTCTCCTGGTCCAGCGACGCGAGACCTCGGTCCAACTGGGCCAGCGTCGTCTGAGTCTGGGTTCCTAGGGACTGCCGGTCGCCGCGCACGGCTTGCAGGTCGCGTTGGAGAGCTTGCAGGTTGCGCTCTGCTGTCCGCTCGCGGAGTTGCAGATCGAGCTGCTCTTCACGGGTCTGTTGAACCTGCGCCGCGGCCACGAAGCCGTCTTTGGCGAGCTGTTGGTGACGCTCCAGGGTTCGTTGCGACAACTGCAGACGCAACCGATGCGTTTCCAGTTCCGCGAGCGCCTGCCGCTCTTCGGCCTGCAGACTCTGCTGTCGCTGCTGCAGGGCTTCTAGACGCTGCCGCAGGTTCTGTTCGGTCAGGCGGCGCTCTGCTTCAAGGGAGGTGCGCCGCGCGGTCAACGCTTGAGCGATCAAAAGGGCCGCATCGCCCGCAGCGGTGACGCGTTCGCTCTTCAGCCGGATCAACGACTGGCCGGCTGCAACTTCTTCGCCTTCGCGGACATGCACTTCGGCAATCGTCCCGGCTTGAGGAGCCGCCACGTTGATGAGGCCGCCAGATGGCAACAGGACCCCGTGTACCGTGACCTTGCGCGTCACCTCGCCCCAGCAGGCAAAGGCTACCAGTGCGCCGGCCATGAGCAGCGACGCGCCAGTGACGATGCTGAAGCCGAGAGGCCTCCCGATTCGGATGCCGCCCATCCATTGCGCCTGGCGCGCCGCAAGAACCTCAGGCCGGAACAAGGGAGCGTCCGTGATGACCTTGCCCTCGTTACTCGTTGCGGCTCCCATTTGCGCCTCGCTGCGATCAGAGCTGACCACGCGGGCACCCTTGGCAAGAAGATATCGCAACCATTTCTTGGTGGTGATCGCCACTATTTCTCGAACACTGATGGCTTGCACGGGCACGGATTTCAGGCGTCGCCTGAAATTTCGCCTGAAAGCACCCGCGGTTAGCGCCTCCAACGGCACTCATCCTCGCGCAATGAGCCATGTTGTCTCCGTAAGTCGCCTAAGTTGATCGGCGGCTTTTTGTATTTCGAAAGAATGGTAGCGATATTCTTTTTGGTTGAGGCTGGTAATTTTCCCGCCGTCGAATCTGTCGCGCCCGTCATCCCGCCTTTGCGCTGCGCCCAGTCGATGAAGTCGCGACTCGTCATCTCCTGAATCGCCCCGGCTTTCGATGAGGCCCAACCTTTGAGAGGATGGAGCCATGAGGAGGTCAGTGAAGTTTTCGCCGGAGGTCCGCGAGCGGGCCGTGAGGCTGGTGGCCGAGCAGCGCCGCCAGCATGTGAATCGCAGTGGACGGCGGTCGTGCCCATCGCCGCCAAGATCGGCACCACGCCGCAGACGCTGCGGAACTGGGCGCGCCAGCATGAGCGCGACACCCGTCAGCGCGAAGGCGTCACCACCGTCGAGGCGACGCGCCTCAAGGAGCTCGAACGCGAGGTGCGCTGTGCCAACGAGATCCTTAAGCTGGCAAGCGCGTTTTTTCGCCCAGGCTGGCGGCCGACAGTTTTCTTGAGCGCAGCTCAGGATAGTTGGCGCCGGGCGCCCAGGCGGAGATCGACCGCCGGCTGAAGTCTTGAAGGACTTCGTGGACGAGCACCGCGACCGCTTCGGGGTCGAGCCGATCTGCCGCGCATTGCAGATCGCCCCGTCCGGCTATCGACGACGCGCCGCTTGCCAGCGCAACCAGGCACTGCGCCGTGCGCGCGCTCAGCGTGACGCGCCGTTGCTGCCCCATGTGCAGCGCGTCAGGGAGGAGACCCTGCAGGTCTTCGGCGTCAAGAAGGTCTGCTGCCAACCCGCACGCGAAGGTCACGCGACGCCACGCTGCGCGGTCGAGCGGCTGATGCGCCGTCATGGCGTGCGCGGCGTCGTTCGCGGCAAGGTCGTCCGTACCACCCTCAGCGACGCCAAGGCGGCGTGCCCGCTGGACCACGTCGAGCGCGTGTTCAAGGCCGAACGGTGCGACCAGCTGTGGGTGTCGCACTTCACGCATGTCTCGACCTGGCAGGGCTGGTCACGTGGTCGGCCATGCAGAACGCCTGGAGCCCGCATGAACACTGGCGATGCGCAGTGAACGCCGATGGTCAGAACTCCCAGAATCAAATTCAATGACCCTTGATTCCTGGGAGTTCTGGAGGGCAGGCGATGGCGACCGACGACTTCTGCCGCGCACGGCTGGACGGCATCGTGGATCCCCGCGATCCGCTTGCAGTCCTTGGTCGGCGGATGCCCTGGTCGCAGATTGAAGCCTCGCTGGCCCCGCTGCTCGCGCGCAAGGCCCGCATGGGCAAGTCCCGCTAGGACGCCGACATGTTTGGCCCCACGCTGGTGGAGGCCGCCGGCGGCGTCAGCCGCGCGGGCCGGCCGCGCCTGCCGATCCGGGTGATGGTCTCGCTGCTGTACCTCAAGCATGCCTTCAACGAGAGGGACGAATCGGTGGTCGAGCGCTGGTCGGAGAACGTGGTCTGGCAGCTCTTCAGCGGCATGGAGTACTACCAGAGCAAGCTGCCTGTAGGCGTCCGGCAAATACATCTAGACGAGTTAGCCTGGAATAATCGTGATGGCACCTACCGTCGCAGCTACTCTCCGGACCCTATCGCATGCCACGGATGTTGTCGTCGATTACCACGGCGTACACGTCATCGCTAAACCCTGGGTTATCACGCCGTAGCTTTGCTACCGCCTCCTCATAGGTCAGCGCTTCATCGGCATACTTGAAGAACGCGGCGCCCACATATGCGTTGGGGCCGCTGTACAGGCGCCTTGAGCGCTGTACCGCATCTGCGACGACGTCGGCACTTGCATCGGGCAACAGGTCTACAGGATCAAGCGGGCAACCGAAGTATTCACCCCATTCCCTCTCGGTGAAGTACATCGCGTAGAAGACGGCGTCGAGCACGGGTGCGCCAGCGGCCTGCTTAATGACTTCGCTTCTCCGTTGCAGAACTCTTTCTGGCGGTCCCAAGATGCCCCGTAGGATTCGGTTGCTCCGGGCACATGTGCATTTGGTGAGGAAGGCGTCCGAGGGAGGGCCTACGTACTCGACTTGTATGCATTGCATGCACTCCGGGCACTTCGCCGAGATTGGCGCTTTCAGCTTGAACTGCTCTACCGCAAGTTCGGCGGACAAGCGAGCCCGTCGATTCAGTTCTTCTGGGTCTTTTGACATTGATGCATAAGCCTATGGGCTATCTCGGCGCGCCACCTCTCCCGGTATTTATCGTGGTCCGCATAGCAGATGGTTGCGGCCGACCTTTGGTCGGCGAAGAGGTGGCTTAGAACTTATCCGTAAATAGATAAACTACCGTTCCGAGCCGCATTGGGCGCGGTGTTGGATCGAAACCTTGGCGAAACGTGCTGAGTCATGGGCGGTGACGGACGAGTTCTGGCAGCGTGTTGAAC
>NZ_JBIGHY010000020.1:0-40755 GCF_043555865.1 Pelomonas dachongensis | reverse complement strand
ACAGCGCCATGAACTTCAATCCCGAACTATCGCGTCAGCCGGTGCTTCACCAGACATGACCCGCCGCTGGTCGCCGGAGCCGTGCCCACAGCGAGTTGCCTGGAAATGGATTTTGCAGGTCTGACTACGTATGTCGCCAGGAATCTAGAGCCGTATCGTGGGTTCCACCAGTTCTTGCGTGCGCTACCTGCGATACAGAAGGAACATAAAACCGCACGCGGTGATTGTTGGTGGAGATGACGTCAGCTACGGGCGTTTGCCGGATGACGCTAAGAACTGGCGCGAAAAGATGTTGCGGGAAGTAGGATCACAGCTAGATCCAGCGCGGACGCACTTTCTCGGCAAAATTCCCTACGCTGGCTACAAGCGCGTACTACAGGTCTCCGCAGCCCATATCTATCTCACTTACCCATTCGTGCTGAGTTGGTCGATGTTGGAAGCCATGGCTACCAACTGCCTTTTGATTGGGTCAGACACGGGACCCGTTAGAGAGGTTGTTCGAGATGGAGTAAATGGATCGCTGGTCGGCATGTTCAGCCCCACTGCAGTCGCGCGAACTGCAGTTCAAGCACTTCATATGCAAGGAGAGGTGCCGGAGCAACTTCGCCGGAGCGCGCGTCAGCGTGCTCTCGAATACAACACAGCAGCAGGAATCCAGGCGATTGAGAAAATCTGCGGTACTGCCTATTGCGGGCCAGCAGCAACTAAGCGGCGATTCCAAGTTGTACGGCGGTCGTGTGGCGATGTACCGCCTGCCCCGCCGTTGGACGTGAGGCTCGACGACATAACTCTTGACGATAGGTATTTCTAACCATCCGAAGGAAAGCCCTCTCGCAATCGGCGACTCGAGAGGTACATGGTTCAGTCCACCGGGAGTAGCCGATTGAAGCGGCTTGTATCGAAAATTTGGATTGCAAATCGAGTAATCGATGCCTGCGGCAGAAATCTGCACCAGAGACGCTATTGATCGCCTGCCCCTTTATTTTGTTTTGTTCGATAAATCTAACGTGAATGCGCCGCGGGCGTAGCCGGAGTTCATCTATGCATTTTGTCAATGAATATGTCTGCCGTGCCAATCAAGAGGCGTCGGCGTTTTTAATTACTGCGAGAAAAACCATTGAAACCGAGTGCACCAATTACAGCGTATGGACCGTGAGTCGCGACGGCGAGATGGTTCTTCGCCACGAAGGGGGGGGGCGAGAGTTGGAGGACGCGAACCTTGATCGTTGGCTATTCATGGATGTGCGGGGGCAATATCGATTCAGCACGGAATTGCTGAAGAAGCTTAGCCCTTCTCCTGGCATGCTATCAATCACTTACAGCTTGAAGTATTTCCTTGCTGGAAATGGTCTGTCCGTGCCAGACGCTAGCGTGCTGCGATGCATCAAAGAGGCTCTTGGCGAATATGGCCGACGTCATCTTTTTGATTTGAATCATTTTAAGAGTTGTGAGGTGACTCTTATTGTCGAAGCAACGGGCGAGGTGATCTAAATGCTGACTTTTGATCAGGCTGTCGCAGAATTTGCACAGTTAACCGCGTCCGGCAGCTACACAACAAAGGACCTGCTTGATTTGAGCGGCGGGCGAGTGTGCGAACTCAGGCCCAGTAGGGGATGTATTCGGCAAACTTGTTGCCGCTGTGCGCGTCCTTGCGCTTGATGCGGCCGGCGTCGACCGCATCGCTGATCAGGTTGGTGATGGAGTTGCGCTGCTTCTCGTGCAGCTTGAAGCGCTCACGCAGCGTGGTGTTGGTGAGCGTCTCGCTGGAGAGGTACTGCAGCACGGCGTGCTGGTAGCAGGCCTCGATGCGCTCGGCCGAACCCATGTCGGCAAACTTGCGCGGCGCACTGAGGGTGACGCTGAAGGCGTTCTCGTGCGGCGTGATCTGCAGTGGCGGCAGGCCGAAGAGTTCGATGGACTGAACTACCTTCTGGAACCCGGTGCCGCGCTCCTCGCAGATGCGAAATCGGCGGAAGGACGAGGCCAGCCGCTCGTTGCGGGACTCGGGCGTGGTGCCAATCAGCCGATCCGGCCGCTTGCTGGGCAGCAAGGCGCCAGGGTTGGTGATGGTGATGCGGTCGTCGAAGATATCCACCATCGGGCCAGCACCGGTGATGCCAAAGTCCTGATGAATCAGCGCATTGGCGATCAGCTCGCGCAAGGCGATCTCGGGATAGACGGATGCCTCGGTGCGCAGAGACTGCTTGATGATTTCCGAGTGCGGCAACACGCGGCGCAGGTGGCCGATCAGCCCTTCAAAGGCCACGGCATAGCCACGCTGGCCGGGCTGCTCGTCGATGGTGTCGACCTTGTTGGTGCCGCGATAGCGCACGACGCGAATGCGCTTTCGCTCCAGCGAAGGAAAGTCATCCAGCTTGCGTGCCGCTGCAATGGCACCAAAGTTGGTGATGTAGTGGCCTCGGCCATCCACCGCGGTGATGCCTTCCTGCACCAGCCAGCGGGCGAGGTCATCCGTGTCTTCGGGCAAAGGGCGCTGGAGCAACTGGGCGATGGCTTCCAGGTCCAGCAGCTGTTGCACATCGGGCAGGCTCAGCAAGGGGGAGGCGCGCAGGTCTTCCCAGCGCGGCGTGCTGCTGTTCATCAGCAGAGCGCCAATCTCCTGGCGGGAGGCCTTGCGGGTACTGCCGCCGGAGCGTACCCAGGCCTCTTCAATTGACTTGCCGCGCCGATGAGCGGGCTTGACCGGCAGTTCAGGGACGCGGATCAACAGTAGCGGAACACCTGCGGCGGTCTCCGCCACAGCGTGATCGAGCGCCAGCGGCGGCTCGATAGCATCGCGGCCCAGGTTGCTCAACTGACCAACGATGCTGGCCACCTGTGCTTGGTCCACGCCCGTGGCCTGACCGTCATCGTTCACGCCGAACACCAGATAACCACCGTTGGGGTGGTTGGCGAAAGCCATCAAATGTTCGGCTAGGCGGTCCTTCTGATCGGACAACTGGGCTTTCCAGTCCAGTTCGTTCAGTTCATGCGGCACCGGCGCCAAGCTCTCTGCCAGGATCTGAAGGGCTTCGCTGACCCAGAGCTTGGTTGCCATGTGATAGCAAGTGGCTGATTTGAAAGCCGTTTTTTGACGTTTCCGGATTGGCGTGTGATAAGCGCCGCGCCGGATTTACAAGTTGTACCTAAAGCTGGCGGGCGTCAGCGATGGTGATAGCAAGTGCCTGATTCAAAAAGGAAAACGCACGATTTCCGGTTTCACATGTGAAACCGGGCTTGTCGGTTTTCACACGTCGATGTTGCCCGCCCTCAACGCATTGGTCTCAATGAAGTCCCTCCGCGGCTCCACCTCGTCGCCCATCAGCATCGTGAACACCTTGTCCGCCTCGATCGCATCGTCGATCTGCACGCGCAGCAGGCGGCGGACCGTCGGGTCCATCGTCGTTTCCCACAACTGCTCAGGGTTCATCTCGCCCAGGCCCTTGTAGCGCTGGCGGCCAACGCTGCCTTCGGCCTGCGTCATCAGCCAGGCCATGGCGGCGCGGAAGTCGTCGACCTTGTGCTCCTTGGCCTTCTCGCCCTCGCCCTTGCGCACGATGGCGCCGGGCTGGATGAGGCCCTGGAAGCTCAGGCCGGCGTCGGCCAGCACTTCGTAGTCGGCGCCGTGCACGAAGTCGGCGTGGATGACGCTGGCGCGCACGTTGCCGTGGTGGGTGCGGGCAATCTTCAGGAAGAACTTGTCGGTGCGCGGGTCGGTTTCGACCGTGACCTCGGCGTTGTGCAGCCGACCCTTCAGGGCGGCGGCGCTGGTGTCGGCGTCCTCGCGGGTGTCGAGCTTCAGTGCCAGGCCGTTGGCCAGCACGTGCAGGGCCTCGCCGTCCATCCAGTTGGACAGGCGCTCGATGACGCTTTGCGCCGCGACGTACTTGCGGGCCAGCGCGTCCAGCGTGTCCCCGGTCAGCGTGCTGCCCCCTTTGTCAGGTCCAGCCGTGTCCAGGTGCGCGTCCTGCAGCGCCACCTTGAGCAGGAAGGCGTCGAACTCGTGGCCATCCTTCAGGTACTGCTCGTGCTTGCCGACCTTGACCTTGTACAGCGGCGGCTGCGCGATGTAGATGTGGCCACGCTCGACCAGCTCGGGCATCTGGCGGTAGAAGAAGGTCAGCAGCAGCGTGCGGATGTGGGCGCCGTCCACGTCCGCGTCGGTCATGATGATGATGCGGTGGTAGCGGAGCTTGTCGGGGTTGAAGTCGTCGCTGCCGGCACCGCGTCCGATGCCAGTGCCCAACGCGGTGATCAGCGTGATGATTTCATTGCTGGTCAGCAGCTTCTCGTAGCGCGCCTTCTCGACGTTCAAGATCTTGCCGCGCAGCGGCAGGATGGCCTGGAACTTCCGGTCGCGGCCCTGCTTGGCGGAGCCGCCGGCGGAGTCGCCCTCGACGATGTAGATCTCGCACATCGCCGGGTCTTTTTCCTGGCAGTCGGCCAGCTTCCCCGGCAGGCCCAGGCCGTCGAGCACGCCCTTGCGGCGCGTCATCTCGCGAGCCTTGCGGGCGGCTTCGCGGGCGCGGGCGGCGTCGAGGATCTTGCTGCAGATCATCTTGGCGTCGAGCGGGTTCTCCAGCAGGTAGTCCGTCAGCAGGCGGCTGACGATGTCTTCCACCGGGCCGCGCACTTCCGAAGAGACCAGCTTGTCCTTGGTTTGCGAGCTGAACTTGGGCTCAGGCACCTTGACGGAGACGACGCAGGCGAGGCCTTCGCGCATGTCGTCACCGGCGACCTCGACCTTGGCCTTCTTGGCCAGCTCGTTGTCGTCGATGTACTTGTTGATGACGCGGGTCATCGCGGCACGCAGGCCGGTCAGGTGGGTGCCGCCGTCACGCTGCGGGATGTTGTTCGTGAAGCACAGGACGTTCTCGTTGAAGCCGTCGTTCCACTGCATGGCCACTTCGACGCCGACGTTGGTGCCCTGGTCGCTGATCTTGTCGCCCTGCGCGTGGAAGATGTTCGGGTGCAGCGTCGTCTTGCCCTTGTTGATGAACTCGACGAAGCCCTTCACGCCGCCCGCGTAGGCGAAGTTGTCTTCCTTGTTGTTGCGCTCGTCGACGAGGCGGATCTTGACGCCGTTGTTCAGGAACGAGAGCTCGCGCAGGCGCTTGGCGAGGATGTCGTAGTGGTAGTCGTTGTTCTGCTGGAAGATTTCCGTGTCCGGCAGGAAGTGGACCTCGGTGCCGCGCTTGTCCGTCTCGCCGATGATCTTCATCGGACGGGTCTCGAAGCCGTCGACCATGACGCTTTCGCCGTCCTGCGGGATGCCCTTGGCGAACTCCAGGAAGTGGACCTTGCCGTTCTGGCGCACGGTCAGGCGCAGGAACTTGGACAGGCCGTTCACGCAGGAGACACCCACGCCGTGCAGGCCGCCGGAGACCTTGTACGAGTTCTGGTTGAACTTGCCGCCGGCATGCAGCTCGGTCAGCGCGATCTCGGCCGCCGAGCGCTTGGGCTCGTGCTTGTCGTCCATCTTGACGCCGGTGGGGATGCCGCGGCCGTTGTCGATGACGGAGATGGAGTTGTCGGTGTGGATGGTGACGACGATGTCGTCGCAGTGCCCGGCCAGCGCCTCGTCGATGGAGTTGTCGACCACCTCGAACACGAGGTGGTGCAGGCCGGTGCCGTCCGACGTGTCGCCGATGTACATGCCCGGGCGCTTGCGCACCGCCTCCAGGCCTTCCAGGATCTGGATGGAGCTGGCGTCGTAGGCCGCACCCGACTTGGCCTCGGCTGCGGCGGCGGCCTGCTGGTTGGCGTTCAGGCCATCCGGGTGTTCGGGACTGCTGTTGACATCACTCATGGGGCACTCTCAAGGCCGCGAAGCGGCCCTACAAACTCAAACTAGAGCCCCCCGCTTGGCGGGGGGCTCGGGGTGCAAAACATTCAGGGCATGCAACGCCGATGCGGATCGTCAGATCCGCATCGGCATGACGACGTACTTGAAGCCGGTGTTGTCGGGGATGGACAGCAACGCGCTGGAGGCGCTGTCGTTGAGGTCGATGCAGACCATGTCCTGGCTCATGTTGGCCAGCGCATCCATCAGGTAGGTGACGTTGAAGCCGGTCTCGATCTTGTCGCCGCCGTAGTCGATCTCGATCTCTTCCTTGGCCTCTTCCTGCTCGGCGTTGCTGGACGCAATGCTCAGCAGGCCCGGCTCGAAGCTCAGGCGCACGGCCTTGAACTTCTCGCTGGTCAGGATGGCGGCGCGCTGCAGGCTGGAGAGCAGCGGCGCGCGGCCCAGCGTCAGGCGGAACTTGTGGTTCTTGGGGATGACGCGGTTGTAGTCGGGGAACTTGCCCTCGACCAGCTTGCTCACGAACTCCATGCCCGAGAAGCTGAACTTGGCCTGGTTGCCGGCGAAGCGCATCTCGATGGCATCGTCATCCTTGCCGTCCTTCAGCAGGCGCTGCAGCTCCAGCACGGTCTTGCGCGGCAGGATGACTTCCTGCTTGGGGATGTCGACCTCCAGCTCCGCCTGAGCCAGCGCCAGGCGGTGGCCATCGGTGGCCACCAGCGTCAGGTTCTTGCCTTCGGCGACGAACAGGATGCCGTTCAGGTAGTAGCGGATGTCGTGCACCGCCATCGCGAAGTGCACCTGGTTGATCAGGCCCTTCAGCGCCTTCTGCGGCACGCTGAACGCCGGGCCGAAGTCCGCGGCTTCCTGCACCAGCGGGAAGTCGTCGGCCGGCAGCGTCTGCAGCGTGAAGCGACTCTTGCCCCCCTGCAGCGTCATCTTGTTCTGGTTGCTCGTCAGGCTGACAGTCTGGTCGCTGGGCAGCGCGCGCAGGATGTCGATCAGCTTGCGGGCACCGACCGTGGTGGACAGGTTGCCAGCATCGCCGTCGAACTGCACCGTCGTGCGCACCTGGATCTCGAGGTCGCTCGTCGTCAGCTCCACCTGGTTGCCGGTCTTGCGGATCAGCACGTTGGCCAGGATGGGCAGCGTGTGGCGCCGCTCGACGATGCCGGACACCGCTTGCAGCGCGCCGAGCACCTGGTCCTGGGGAGCTTTCAAAACGATCATGAGGGCCTCTTGGGGGGAATTTCGGTCGGGATCACACACCCGAAAAACGCGCGCGCGCGTGAAGCTGCGATTGTCGCCCGGAATGGCCGTGCGGCCGGCCGGCGAGGACTTGGTTGCAGCTACGGGTCAACCCGAAGGGCGACCCGTTGGGGCGTCAGCCCTTCAAGGTCTGCTCCAGCACGTGCAGCTGCTGGTTCAGCTCGGTGTTCTTCTGGCGCTCGCCGCCGATCTTGCGCACCGCGTGCAACACGGTCGTGTGGTCCCGCCCGCCGAACAGCTCGCCGATCTCGGGCAGGCTCTTCTGCGTGAGCTCCTTGGCCAGGTACATCGCAATCTGGCGCGGCCGGGCGATGCTCGCCGGGCGCTTCTTGGAGTACATGTCGGCGACCTTGATCTTGTAGAAGTCGGCCACCGTCTTCTGGATGTTCTCCACACCGATCTGGCGGTTCTGGATGGACAGCAGGTCCTTCAGCGCCTCGCGGGCCAGCGTGATGCTGATCTCCTTGTGCGAGAACTTGGCATAGGCCAGCACCTTGCGCAGTGCGCCTTCCAGCTCGCGCACGTTGGCGCGCACGTTCTTGGCGACGAAGAAGGCCACGTCCTCGGGCATGGGCGTGCCCTCGGCCTCGGCCTTCTTGATCAGGATGGCGACACGCATTTCCAGCTCGGGCGGCTCGATGGCCACCGTCAGGCCGGCGTCAAAACGCGAAGTGAGGCGCTCGTCGATGTCCACCAGCCCCTTGGGGTAGGTGTCCGACGTCATGATGATGTGCGCCTTCTTGGCCAGCAGCGCCTCGAAGGCGTTGAAGAACTCCTCCTGCGTGCGGTCCTTGCCGGCGAAGAACTGCACATCGTCGATCAGCAGCAGGTCCAGCGAGTGGTACTTGGCCTTCAGCTCGTCGAAGGTCTTGCGCTGGTAGTTCTTGACCACGTCGGAGATGAACTGCTCGGCGTGCAGGTACAGCACGCGGGCGTCCGGGCGGTCCTTCAGCAGCGCGTTGCCAACCGAGTGGATCAGGTGGGTCTTGCCCAGGCCCACGCCGCCGTAGATGAACAGCGGGTTGTAGGTGATGCCGGGCGCGCCGGCGACGTGCAGTGCCGCGGTGCGGGCCATCTGGTTGGCACGGCCGGGCACCAGCGTGTCGAACGTCAGCTGCGGGTTGATGCGGTGCTTGGCCGACGCGGGCGCCTGCGACGGCAGCACGATGGTGGACGCCACCGGCGCGGCCACGACGGGGCGCAGCGCCGCGCTGGGTTCAGCCACGGCCGCCGACGACCCTGCGGCCACCGACGCCGGCGCGCTGACTGCGGGCATGCCGAGCACCTGGCCGTCACGCGCGGCCAAGGCCAGCTCCAGCCGCGTCGGGCGGCCGGCCAGTTCGGTCAGGATGGCTTCGATGCGGGCGGCGTACTGGCGACGGATCCAGTCGCGCTTGAAGTGGTTGGGCACCTTCAGCGTCGCCACCAGCACGCTGGCGGCGTCGCCACCTTCGCCGGCCACGGTGGCCGGCGGCAGGGGGCGAATCCAGGTGTTGAACTGCTGCTCGGGCAGCTCGGTGGCCAGGCGTTCACAGCCGCGCCGCCAGAGATCCGAGGCCCATTCCGCCGTGTCCATGCCCGCTGCCACCTGTGCCCCATCCGCCCGGTCGTATTCTTCTAGGCTCATTGTGGAAAACTTGTTTTCGAGCGGCCGGATTGTACGGAGTCGGCGCCCGTCGAACCGGGGTTATCCACAGAATTTCGAAGGGGGTCAATCCCTGGCAAACCCGCCTTGAGAACGCCAAGTTATTGACCGTCCACGCCGCATCTGCTGTAATGCCGGGTTTTCGCGCACAGGCGACTGGATCGTTGTGCGCTTTTTTCGCCGGGGTCCTTCAGGGGGCGTCCGGTCGTCCTGCCGGGTGCCAACCGCTGCGCCCAGCCTGAACAAACCCTCAAAAGCCTCAAAAGGGGTTCCCCATGAAGCGTACTTACCAAGCCTCCAAGACCCGCCGCGCCCGCACCCACGGCTTCCTCGTGCGCATGAAGACGCGCGGTGGCCGTGCTGTCATCGCCGCACGCCGCGCCAAGGGCCGCAAGCGCCTGGCCGTCTAAGGTCTTGTCGCACCTGGCGGCGCACCCATGCGCCGTCTCTCTGCCGGGCTCTAGATGATCGGTCGAATCCAGCGCCCGGTGGATTTCGAGCGGGTGCTCGCCCGCCCGAGTCGCGCCCGCAGCGCTCATTTTGCGCTGCACCACCTGTCAGCCCCTCCGGCGCCCAGTGCCTGGGTCAGCGCCCAGTTGCGCACAGCCCAGGCCGAGTTATCAACAGGCGGCGCACAAGCTACCCACAACGCTGTGGACCCGAACCCACCCGCTGAGGCCTCAACGCCGGTTGAGGGCTGCTGGGTGGGCATGGTCGTGCCCAAACGGCACGCCAAGCGCTCGGTGACGCGCCAGCTCTTGAAGCGCCAGATCCGCGCCGCATTTGCGCAAGCGACCGGCATGCCGCCGGGGCTGTGGGTGGTGCGTTTGCGCTCTCCGTTCGACCGTCAGCAATTTCCCAGCGCCGCGTCGGACGCGCTGCGTGCGGCTGCGCGCGCCGAACTGACCCAGCTGCTGCAGCGCGCCATGCGACCGCAGGCCCCCAAGCCGGAGGCCAAGCCATGACCGCCGCCTCGCCCGGCTGGCCCGCGCGCGTGCTGATGGCGGTCGTGCGCGGCTACCGCCTGATGCTGAGCCCCTGGCTGGGCAACGCCTGCCGCTTCGAGCCCACATGCTCACGCTACTCGCTGGGTGCGCTCGAGAAGCACGGCGCGTTGGTCGGCAGCTACCTGACCGTGCATCGCATCCTGCGCTGCCAGCCCTGGTGCGACGGCGGGCACGATCCCGTGCCTGACAATGCGCCGCGGCTGTTCTCTCGCCTCATTCCCTCCTCCCGTATGGCACGCGCCAGCGCGTCGCCGTCTTCCTCGTCCGAGTCTCCTCATGACTGATATTCGCCGCACCGTGCTGTGGGTGGTGTTCACCATGTCCCTCGTCCTGCTCTGGGACGGCTGGCAGAAGCACAACGGGCATCGCTCGATGTTCAGCCCCTCGGCCCCCACGCCCGCCGTCAGCGCGGCGAGCGGCCCGGGCGCCAACGGCGTGCCGGCCGCCAGCACCGGCGGCAGCGCCCTGGCGCCGACCGCCGCGCCAGCGCCGGCCGTGGCGTCAGAGAAGGTCACCATCCGCACCGACGTGCTGACGGTCACCGTCGACACGCTGGGCGGCGACATCATCCGCGCCGAGCTGCCTCACTACCTGACGTCGTATGACCCGACGGTGACCGACCAGCTGCTGCAGATGGTGGGCCTGCAGAAGAAGCCGCCGTTCACGCCGCAGCCTGTCGTGCTGTTCAACGAAGGCCAGCAGTACCGCGCGCAGACCGGCCTGGTCGGCGCCAAGGACCTGCCCTCGCACTTCACGCAGATGACGGCAGTTGCCGGCGAGCGTGAGCTGAAGGACGGCCAGAACGAGGTCAAGCTGCGTCTGGAGTCACCTGAAAGCGGCGGCGTCAAGCTGGTCAAGACGCTGACCTTCAAGCGCGGCGCCTACACGGTGGACGTCGCCCATGAAGTCATCAACGTCGGTGCCGCGCCCGTCACGCCGCAGGTCTACCTGCAGCTCGTACGCGACGGCAGCACCGTCACCGGCGGCGCGGCGTTCACGCCGAGCTTCACGGGCCCCGCCGTCTACAACGACAAGACCAAGTTCCACACGCTGAAGTTCGAAGACATCGACAAGGGCAAGGTCGACATCGAGAAGCATGCCAATGACGGCTGGGTCGCCATGATCCAGCACTACTTCGCCAGCGCCTGGCTGGTGACGGAGCCGGGCAACCGCGAATTCAACATCCGCAAGCTGCCGGGTCAGGCCGGACTGCGCGGCGACACCTATGCCGCCAGCATGGTGTTCACGCTGCCCACATTGGCGCCCGGCGCCAGCACCACGCAGACCGCCACGCTGTTTGCCGGCCCGCAGGAAGAGAACAAGCTCTCCGCGCTGGCCCCCGGCCTGGAGCGCGTGAAGGACTACGGCCTGCTGACCATCCTGGCCGAGCCGCTGTTCTGGCTGCTGGACCAGCTGCACAAGCTGATCGGCAACTGGGGCTGGACCATCGTTGCGCTGGTGCTGCTGCTGAAGGTCGCGCTGTACGGCCTGAACGCTCGCGCCTACAAGTCCATGGCCAAGATGAAGGCCGTGGCGCCCCGCATCAACGAGATGAAGGAGCGCCTCAAGGACAAGCCGCAGGAAATGCAGCAGGCCATGATGCAGATCTACCGCGAGGAGAAGGTCAACCCCATCGGCGGCTGCCTGCCCATCTTCCTGCAGATGCCCATCTTCATGGCGCTGTACTGGGTGCTGCTGTCCACCGTGGAAATGCGCCAGGCGCCGTGGATGCTGTGGATCACGGACCTGTCGGTGCGCGACCCCTACTTCATCCTGCCGCTGCTGATGATGGCGACCAGCCTGTTCCAGGTCTGGCTGAACCCGCCGGCCGCCGACCCGATGCAGCAGAAGATGATGTGGATCATGCCCGTCGCGTTCGGCGTCATGTTCTTCGTCTTCCCGGCCGGCCTCGTGCTGTACTGGCTGACGAACAACATCCTGTCCATCGCGCAGCAGTGGATGATCAACAAGCAGATGGGCGTGAACTGAGTCACGTGAATCTGCACAGCCCCCGCGCCCGGGGGCTTTTTTGTGCCCGCGTGCTGCAGTTCAATGGCGACGCGGGGCAGAGAACACCGGCCCGGACGGGGCTCACGAGAGCATCCGAACCGAGCCTCCCCCGCGCCAACACCTGAACAGCCGCTCGCCGAGCGGCTGTTTCTTTTGGCGCATCGACAATCGCGCCATGCTCGCCCGTCACGCCGACCCCATCGCCGCCATTGCCACCGCACCGGGCCGGGGCGCCGTGGGCATCGTGCGCGTGTCGTCGCCACAAGACCTGGCCCCGCTCATCGAAGCCGTCTGCGGCCGCGCGCTGAAAGCGCGTGAGGCGACCTACCTGCCCTTCCGCGACGCGGACGGTGCGCCCATCGACCAAGGCCTGGCGCTGTACTTCCCCGCACCGCATTCCTACACCGGCGAGCATGTGCTGGAACTCCAGGCCCACGGCGGCGCCGTCGTCATGCAGCTGCTGCTGGCGCGCGTCATCGAGGCGGGCGAGGCCATCGGCGAGCGCACCGAACAAGCCGGCGCGCGCGTGCGCCTGGCCGAGCCCGGCGAGTTCACGCAGCGCGCCTTCCTGAACGGCAAGCTGGACCTGGCGCAGGCCGAGGCCGTCGCCGACCTGATCGACGCCAGCACCGAGACTGCCGCGCGCAGCGCCAGCCGGGCCCTGGGCGGTGCGCTGTCCCACGAGGTCGGCGTGTTGCGCGACCAGCTCATCCAGCTGCGCATGCTGGTAGAGGCGACGCTGGACTTCCCCGAGGAAGAGATCGACTTCCTGGAGAAGGCCGACGCGTTCGGGCGGCTGGATCGCCTGACGGCGCAACTGAGCGCCGTCCAGGCCCGCACGCGCCAGGGTGCGCTGCTGCGCGACGGGTTGAAGGTCGTGCTCGCGGGCCAGCCCAACGTCGGGAAAAGCTCGCTGCTGAACGCGCTGGCGGGCGCCGAGCTGGCCATCGTCACGCCCATCCCGGGCACCACCCGCGACAAGGTCAGCCAGACCATCCAGATCGAGGGCGTGCCGCTGCACATCACCGACACGGCCGGGCTGCGCGACGACACGGCCGACGAGGTGGAGCGCATCGGCGTGTCGCGGTCGTGGGATGCGATCGCCGACGCCGACGTCGTGCTGTTCCTGCACGACCTGGGTCGCCTGGGCCAGGCCGACTACGAGGCCGAGGACGAGCGCATCCGCGCGCGGTTGGCGGCTGTCGAATCCAGCCGCATCGTGCAGGTCTTCAACAAGGCCGACCTGGGTGCCGCACCCGAAGGCGAGATCGCGCTGAGCCTGAAGACAGGAGACGGGTTGGAAGCGCTGCGCCAGCGACTGCTGAAGACGGCCGGCTGGCAGGCGGTGCCGGAGGGCCTGTTCATTGCCCGCGAACGCCATGTACAGGCGCTGGCGCGCACGGCGGAACACCTGGCGCTGGCTCGTGCGATTGCCGAACAGCGCGACGCAGCGCTGGACCTGCTGGCCGAGGAACTGCGCCTGGCGCACGATGCCCTGGGCGAGATCACCGGCGCGTTCTCGGCGGACGAACTGCTGGGGGTCATCTTCAGCAGTTTTTGCATCGGCAAGTAGGGTTGGCGACGCATGACTCCATCACCACTGCCGTCGCGCGAATCGTTGAATGTCGAGTTCAAGAGCGACAGGAGTCGCCTGTCCGACAAGGACTTGGTGGAGGCTGTCGTCTGCCTCGCCAATGCACAGGGCGGGGAGTTGTGGCTAGGTGTTGAGGACAACGGCCAGCCAACAGGACTGCACGTCGAACGTCAGCAACTCGCAGGGCTGACCGGCCTCGTGGCGGCACGCACTTCGCCGTCTCTGGCAGTCAGCGTCACGCCGGTTACGGTGGGTGGCGTTCTGGTCGCGCGCATCGTGGTTCCCATGGCAAAGGGCGAAGTGGCCACCACCGCCGGCGTCTATCTGCGTCGCCGGCTGAAGGCCGATGGCACGCCGGAATGTGTAGCCATGCTGCCGCACGAGCGTGCCAGCCGGGTCAGCAGCTTCGGACTCATGGACGCTTCGGCACAGATCGTGGCCGGAGCGACGCTGGCAGATCTGGACCCGCTGGAGCGCGAGCGGCTGAGACAGAGCGTGCAGCAGTACGGTGGAGACCGCGTGCTGCTGGAGCTGGACGATGAGGCGCTGGATGGCGCGCTAGGTCTTGCTGCACGCATGTCGGATGGCTCAGGCCGGCGCGCGCCCACGCTGACGGGCTTGCTACTGATTGGCCGCGAGACAGCACTGCGCGAGCTGGTGCCCACGCACGAGTTCGCCTTCCAGGTGCTCGCACGCGAGGCGGTCAGATTCAACGAGTTCAGACGTTTCCCGCTGTTGAAAGCGCTGGATTGGCTGGACACCAACTTCAATCCCTACAACCCCGAGCAGGAATTGCAGGTGGGGTTGTTCCGCGTGGCGGTGCCGCTGGTCGATGGAGGCGCCTTCCGTGAGGCGGTGGCCAATGCGCTGATCCACCGCGACTACCACCGCCTGGGGGCAGTACATGTACGGCTGGAAGATGGCGCGCTCGTCGTCAGCAACCCCGGCGGGCTGGTTGAAGGTGTCACGCTTCGTAATCTGCTGACGATCGAGCGCCATCCGCGCAACCCTCAACTCGCCGATGCAATGAAGCGCATCGGCGTGGTGGAACGTTCAGGCCGCGGCGTGGACAAGATCTACCGTGGCATGCTCAAGTTCGGCCGCCCGGCGCCCGACTACAGCCGTACCACCCAACAGGACGTGGTGCTGCGCCTGCCCACCGTCGAGGCTGACCTGGATTTTCGGCGGCTGGTCGTCGGGGCAGAGCGCGGTGGCGCCGAGTTGCCCATCGACAGCCTGATCGCGCTGGCGGCTCTGCGAGAGCAGCGGCGCTTGAGCGTGGACGAGCTGGCGAGCCTAATTCAGCGTGATCCGGCGCAGGCCAAGCGCACGCTGGAGGCTTTGACCGAAGCCGGGTTGGCTGAAGCACACGGCGCCACACGCGGACGCAGCTACACGCTGTCGGCCCTGGTCTATCGCCGAGCGGGCGGCCAGGTCGCCTATACGGGGCAGGCGGGGTTTTCGGCCATTCAGCACGAACAGACGGTACTGAGCTTCGCGCGCAAGCGCGGACGCGTTGCCCGTGCCGACGTCGTGGAGCTGTGCCACCTGACGACGGATCAAGCCGCCATGCTGCTCAAGAAGCTCAAGGACCGCGGGCTGCTTCAGCAACAGGGGGAGCGTCGCTGGACGAGCTACACGCTCGCAGAGGGGGCCGGCAGCTAGTACCGTCACCCGGCGCGCTGCGCGCGCGGCAGATCACTGCGAATTTCTATGAGCCTGTATGAGCGTCTATGAGCCTCTATGAGCAGAGCGCGCCAGGCGGGATTCTCGACGCTCCATGAGCCAGCGCTGTGGAGGCCAACTCCCAGACGGAACTTATCGCTCAACGGTGGTCCCCCTGCCATCGCGGATACGCGTCCAGCGCCTTCTGCGGCCAGGTGCCCCACCACGTGTAGCCGTTGCGGCGGCCTTTGGAGATCTCGTTGACGTCGTCGTGGATGGTCTTGCCCCAGTCGCCGAAGATGGGGCGGCCAGTGGACACGTCGTAGAGCCGGGACCACAACGGGCCGGCGCCAGGCTTTGGGACGAGCTTGCGGCCTTCAGACGTCATCGTGAAGGCATGGTCGCGCAGCGCCTGGGCCTGCAGCCAGGCGATGCCGGCATGGATGGCCGCCTTCATGGCCGGCGTGGGGCGGGGCTGGTGCATCAGGAACAACAGCACGCCGGCACTCTCGGCACTGGCCAGGCCGCGTGGCTCGTAGTTGCGCGCCGAGATGGGCGCCAGCGTGAGCGCGTCGATCTGCTGGGGCCAGCCGGTCAGGCGGCCGTTCACCTTCACCTGCGCGGCAAGGATGAGGTCCACGGCACGCGCCGCGCCCGCGCGGGCCCGGTAGCGCAGTGGCTCGGGCACGAAGGCGAAGTCGGGCCGGGCTTCGGCAACGTCTTGCAGCAGTGCGGCGGCCTCGGTGACGGCCTCGTCGTTGAAGGTGATGCCGTCGTGGAAGCCGCCCTCCAGCGGGTAGTTCTGCGGCCAGCCGCCATTGGGGTACTGCGCCGTCAGCAGGTAGAGAACACCCTTGACGATGGCGGCGCGGTAGTCGTCGTGGGGGCGCTGCCTGTTGACGCGAGCCAGGAAGCGGATCTCGGTGTGCGTGGCGTCGTTGTCCAGCGTGCCGACAAAGGTCCAGAAGCGGTCGCGTGGCTCGTCGAAGCTGCCGGTGCCCACGGTCATGGTCTCGGCGTTGTTCGCGTAGCGCTGGCCGGGCAGGCGGGGCGGGCCGCTGCGGTTCTGGTTCTTGCTCCAGCCACCGCTGGGGGTCTGGAAGCTGAGGATGGTGGCGGCGATGCGGGCCGCTTCGTCCGACCCGTACCAGCCGGGCTCGCGGTCCAGCGGCGCATTCGTCTTGCCGGCCACGGGCGGCGGCGGTACGGGGTCGCCGGGCTTCAGCTCGCGGGCCAGCGTGGCGCGGTCGAAGGCCATCTGGCGGTCGGAGCGGTCCAGATAAGCCTGCCAGGCCGGGCGCTGTGCGGCAGGCAGTTCGGCAATACGCACGGCGCTCATCTCGGGCGCGGGCGTGTTGAGGCCGATGACGCCAGCGAGCACGGCCGCGGGCGTGAAGGCGAGCAGGGCGAAAAAGTGCTTCATGGCAGCGGCAGCAGGCCTTCGGCGCGGACGTTCCAGGCGCCGTCCTTGGGGAAGCCCGGCGCGGCAACTCCCTGGGGCGCCGCGTCCCAGCCGCCGGCCATCAGGCCCATGGCCATCAGGTAGGCGGCGTTGGTGGGCAGGTAGGCCACCGCGCCCTCGGGGTCGCGCGGGCGGCGGCTGTAGCCACTGGGCATGAAGTGGGCCGCAGCACGCGTGTTGCCGAGGATGGCCACGGCGCGATCCGGCTCGCCCAGCCGCGCGGCCGTCAGCGCGCCTTGCCCCATCTGCCAGCTGACCCAGCCGCCGTCCACGCCGCGCTGCTCATGCACGGCGTGGAAGGTGCGGCGCGCAGTCTCGATGTCGATCTTGTCCGTGGCCGGCAGGTAGCCCAGCGCCAGCAGCATGGACGACGGCGCACCGCGCTTGCCCGGGCCGAACAGGTTGCGGATGCCCTCGATCTCCAGGTAGCGGCCGTCCTGCTGCGGCAGCGGCGCGAGGTTCTTGATGACGTCGGCCCACTTCGCGTCGGGTGCCAGACCTTGCCGCTCTCGCCATTGCTGCGCGACCTGCAGCCCGTAGTACCAGAAAGCCACTTCGAAGGTCGGGTTGCGCACCAGCTCGACGGACGTGCTCTCGCTGACGTTCTTCAGCGGCGGGCCCAGGTGGTAGACGCCGGTGGCGGGATCGCGGTGCGCGAACGACGCGAGGAACTTGGCCGACTCGGCCACCAGCTCGCCGTAGCGCTGCAGCGTCTCCTTCGTAGGCTTGGCGCGGTAGACCAACTCGGCCAGGTAGATGGGATTCGGCTGGTTCCAGATGATGTAGGGGTTGATGGCGCCGGGCGTGGGGCGGCCGTCCAAGCCCGACATCTTGGGCCAGCGCACGCCATCGAAGCCCTCCGACTTCGCCTGCGCGATGCCCTTGGGCAACTGACCCAGGTACCAGGCCAGGCCCTTCTCCAGCAGATCCACATGGCCCCATTGGTAGAACTGCGCGGCGTGGAAGACGTAGACCTCGGAGTTGTGCTTGCCGAACCAGGAGAGGTGCTGCAGACCCGTCTCGGCAGGCGGGAAGCTGCCGCCGTAGTTCACGCGCATCAGGTACAGCGACTGGATGGTGCGGCGCTCGACCTCCTTGGCGCGCGGGTCGGTGGCGGCGCTGAGGTCCACCATGCCGCCCTTGGTCCAGTAGTCTCGCCAGGCCTGCTTCGATGACGCCAGCGTGCTGTCAACGGTCTCGTCAATCGCCGGGTGCTCGGCATCAGCAAACGCGGCCGTGAAGGCGAGGGTGTCACCGCGGGTCGCGCGCAGCCGGTAGTCGTGCGGCGCAGCCAGCTGCGGCGTGGAGGCGCTGACCAGCTCGGCCGGCGTGCTCCAGCGCAGCTCGGTGTCGTAGCGCGTGCCGTCGGCCTCGCGGGCGATGCGGGCGTGGCCGGCGGCCACCTGGGTCAGCGTGCTGCGGTGCCGCTCGGGCTGCTCCCAGATGAAGGGCGGCTTGTGGGCAATGGATGTGCGGTACGCATAGGGGAAGCGCACGCGCACCTGCAGTTCGCCGCTGGCGATCAGCGGCGAACGCGCCTGCACGGCCAGCACGGCGGCACTGCCGTGGGCGGCGGTGGTCACCTCCAGCGGCTGGCCGCGCACCAGCAGTTTGCTGGTGACGATGCCGGTCCACAGGTCCAGCGTCTGGTTCACGCCCGCGATGTCTTCGCTACGCAGCACCTCGCCGTACAGCGTGAACTGGAACTGGCCCAGCGGCATGGGCTGGGGGTTCTCGCGGTAGTAACGGCCCGCGGGCGTGTTCTGCTGGATGGGGTAGAGGATCTGCCGACCGTGGAAGGGCACGGGTGCCAGCGTGTCCTCGAAGCGCAGGCCCTTGGGGTTGGGGAAGCTGTGCCAGCTCCAGGTGTTGCGCGTCTCCAGCGGCAGGCCACCGTCGTAGTAGATGCGCTCCAGGCTCTGCAGGCCGGTCACGTCCACGGTCACTGCAAAGTCGCCGTTGCCGACGGTCAGCGCGGACTCGGGGTTGAGGCCGGTGTTGCGCACCGCATGGCGGGCGACGACGGCGGCGCGGTCGATCGGCGCATGGGGCTGGGCCTGCAGGGCAGGGGCCAGAGCCAGCAACACGGGCAGCAGGAGGCGGTGGAAAGTCATGTCGCACTGTCGCTGAAAACTTCTGTGCGCGACGCGCAACGGCGTGCCCGCTTGTGACACGCAGCCGCTGCCGTCAACTCGGGCGGCTGCCGCTGCGCGGCCTCAACAAACACCAGCCCGCCCGGACGGCCGTACTCAGCAGCAGCGCCGCATCTGCCGGATTGATAGCCGCAAAGCCCACGAACAGCAACGCCGCTGCCGCGACAGGCCCCGACAAGGGGTAGGCCATCCGCTCCCACCAGGCCAGCTCTTCCCAGTTGAGCACGGTGACGGCGAGGCTGATGAAAAAGGGAACAGCGACCAAGGACAGAAGCCAGGTCACTCTGCCTCCGACACGTCTTGCCACGGCCTCTACAAGCCACAGGATGGCCGCTGATGCTCCTAGCACCAAGCCAAGACTAGCGATCACTTGCAGCATGCGCGTTGGCTCGCGGTTAGGCCGCGACCCAGTTCTCCAGCAAGAGTCTCGGCACGCGCTCGACCTCGCTGACGTTGTTGGGTCAGAAGGCTTCGCGGTCGGCCTGTTGCTGCGTGGCGCGCTCGGCGATGAAGTCTTCCGACGCCTGGGTGCCGCGCAGGAAGAACTCGTCCCAGGTCTGGCCCACCGGCGAAATGATGCGGTCGACACCGCGCGCCCGCACCTGCACTTTCTTGACGCTCTCGGGCAAGCGGACATCCGCCGGCAGGCGCACAGCTTGAGATCGATTGTTGGTGAACACGGAGGTGATGCTCATGGAGGTGCCCCGCTTGGGATATGGCGCGAGTATCTTCCACCCCTCCCCCCATGTTTCCGCCACTACGGTGCGGCACGGTCGAGCGTCAGGCTCATCAGGCCGATCACCACGTCGTTGCTCAAGGTGCGCAGCGTCAGGCGCGCGAGGGGCTTGGCAGGGTCCAGCGGCAGGTCCAGCACGGTGGCAGCGCCGCCGGGTACCGCGCGGCCGGTGGGCTGCAGGCGCACCAGGCCGGTCTTCAGGTCCACGCGCGGCGGCGTGGGGCCGGCGCGCTGGAACTGGTAGTCATCGATGAAGTAGTCCTGCTCGATGGGCCACCAGGTGGTGGGATTGTGCAGGGCCAGCCGGGCGCGGCTGCCATCGGCGTACTCCACGATGACCTCACCGTTGTCGATGCGGCTTTGCATGAAGTTGGTGGTGCCGGCCATCAGCAGGTAGGCGTGACGAGCCTGTCCTTGCAAGGGGACGCTGATCTCGTGCGGGTAGTTGTCCCAGCGGGACGTGAAGACGATGTTGCGGGTGTCGGGCGTGCTGGGTGTGGAGAACGGCAGGCCGTTGCGCAACTTGAGCTGGCCGCCCTGCTCGGCCGCCACGCGGCGCAGGCCGCTGTCGTCGAGGGCGGGCAGTTCATTGACGTGCCCGGCCCAGGCGCCGGCGCCTTGGGACGGCAACGCCAGCGAGACGCCGATCGGACGCGGCGTCAGGTACTTGCCGGGCTTGAAGAGGTCGGTGACGCGGTCGTTGAAGTGGGCGTGCAGGTCGATAGGCTCGTAGCTGGCGTCCTGTAGGGCCCTCCTCCAATCGGGCTTGCGGGCCGCCGGAACCAGGTCGCCCGGCAACGGAGGCATCAGGGACCGCGCCATCACGCGCCATTGCACAGTCACCACCGCTCGAGCGCCGAACGGCAGCTCGACCTGCACGCGGCCGCCCGCATCGGTACGCCACATACCGCGCATGCCGTTGACCTCGACCTGCACCAGTTCGCGGTCTTGCGTGGACAGCTGCAGATGTAGGTGCTTGAAGCGTTGGCCGGGCTGCGTCAGCGTCCAGGTCTCGCGTTGGTCTTGCCGTTCGAAGGTCAGGCCCAAGCCCGGGTGCTGCAGTTCAGCCATGGACCACTTGGCCGGGAAACCGGGCCTCACCGTCAGCACACCCGCCAGCGCATCGGGCTTCACACCGAACAAGCCTTCCACCAGCGCCCGCGACGTCACGCCG
Organism: Pelomonas dachongensis; assembly: GCF_043555865.1. Taxonomy (NCBI): domain Bacteria; kingdom Pseudomonadati; phylum Pseudomonadota; class Betaproteobacteria; order Burkholderiales; family Sphaerotilaceae; genus Roseateles; species Pelomonas dachongensis. The sequence goes on along the minus strand of NZ_JBIGHY010000020.1, from coordinate 20,237 downwards.
GTGCCGTCGGCAAAGTCCCGCTGCGACTCCCGGCGGTAGTGGTCCAGGTAGTTCATGGAGCCCACGTTGCCCGGCGTGATGCCCATGGTCATGCTGGCCATCAGCGCGCTCTTGGCCAGCACGTAGGCGTCCTGGGGCCGGTCGGCCTGCCACAGCGCCAGCGCGGTGTGCAGGTTCTCGCCCATGACGACGTTGTTGACTGACCAGGCATAGGGCATCCAGTCGGTGCTGGGCAGCACCGCGTAGGGTGCATCCGCCGGCACTCCGAGGCCGTGCACCGGGATGGGCTTGCGGTGGTGGCGAAGGTCGTCCGCCATCTGTGCAGCCTCGGCCGGCGTGGGCACTTCCGAGTCGATGGCGTGATAGAAGGTCCAAAGGCCGTAGCTCTCATGCAGCCGCCTCAGACCCAGGCTGTCGCGGTATTCACCGAACGCGCCGCGCTCGGGCATCCACAAGTGCTTGCGCATGCCTTGCGCGATGAGGTCAGCCTCGCGCTGGTAGGCACCGCCGTCTTCGCCGATCCGCTTCGCCAGGCGCGCCGCACTGCGGAAGGCGTAGAAGTTGTACGCCGACGCATGCGTGACGCCGCCGCCGCCGTAGAACACGTCGTCACTGGCCCAGAAGTTGGCGTAGCCCTCGTACAGCGGCAGGCCGCCAAAGTCGCGGCGGAACAGGCGCTGCTCCCAGGCCAGGTGGCGCTGGATGGCCGGCCAGGCGCGGCGGGCCAGGTCCAGGTCGCCCGTCCACAGCAGGTGGCGGAACAGGGCGTCGAAGAACACCATGTTCATGTCGTAGTGCGACTTCGACAGGTCGCCATTCGAATGCAGCGCCTTCTCGCTGCGCGCCAAATGCGTGTCGGCGTCGGGCGGCGGCAGCTGCGCGGGAATGGGCGACGTGTTCTGCCGCGCCAGCCAGGTCTCGATGTTCTGCTTCGCGCGGTCGTGCCAGCCGAGGGCATCGAGCGCATAGGCGCCGCGCCAACCCAGCAGCGGCACCCGCCAGGCAACGGCGCCATGCAGGATGGCTTGGGCGTCGTCGTCCCACAGCGCATCGCTGACGACGTTGATCGCGCCGACGGCGGCATTCAAGTACGCATCGGGCGTCGTGATACGGATCTGGTGGCGCAGCGCCTTGAAGTGGGCCTGCTCGTTGGCGAACAGCGCGGGCAGGCCGGCGTATGCAAAGCGTGGCGCCAGCGGCGTGCCGCGCGTGGCGGGGCGGGGGGCGCCCACCTCCGCGTAGGTCTGCGCGGCTGCGCTGGCCTGCGAGCGGGCGGCATCGGCCAGGCGTTGCAGCGCGAGCCAGGCGGGCTGGCTGTTGCGCAGAGGCACGCGGCCGACGACGATGGCGGTGTCAGGCGTTGCGCTGGGTGGCGCTATCAGGGCGGGCAGGGAGTCCCAGTCGCTCGCCGAGGCCAGGTGCTGTAGCGCACCAGCGGGCACGGTGCCGGCGATGACGGCGGCGGGCGCTGCCAGCACGAAGCCGTCATCGCCGATCACCAAGCGGTTGCCGTTGGCGAACTGCGGCTGGAACTGGAAGTAGCGGCTGATGGGCACGTTCTCGGTGCCGATGTCGCCGTCGCGCCGGCCGCGCTGGCCGGTGACGCCGCCATAGGCCCACACCAGTTCGGTACCGGACGGCAGGCCGCGGCCTTCCGCGCGGATCAGCAGGCCTTCGGTCGTCGTCGTGGCGAGCGCGACGACGGCCAGGCGGCCCTCACCGAGCAGCGCGTCACGGATGTCGTAGTGCAACTCGCCCGGGCGGTAGCGCGTCGTGACGGACTCGGCCTCGTGCAGCCAGCGACTGCCGGCAGGCGTTCGCAGTGCCAGCCGCAAGTTGCCGCCACGACCGGGCAGGTAGAGGATGAACTCCGGCTTGTCGCCACCGTCAACCCGAAACCCCGTGCGGCCCCCGTAAAGCGGGCGGTTGAAGAACTCGGCGCCGTTGTGAATGACGAAGTCCTCGCCATCCGGCGTGTAGCGCAGCGGCTGCGCGGTCTGGCCCTGGCGATTGATTCGGTCCTGCTGCGGGCCGGCGATGAGCTGGGCCTGCGCCGGCCAGGGCAGCGCCAGCACGGCCAAGACCACAGCCACACATTCGAAAAGCCAGCGGCGCATTCCTTGCCCTCGTCCGGCACGGCGGCCGGCACACGGCGAGTCGTCCCGGGCGCGCAGGGCCGGGGACGACAAGCAATTCAATCGTCGTTGAACAGCGACTCGGCCAGGTAGAGGCCGGCAGCTACGGTCATGCCGAACAGGCTGCCGGACTGGGGCATGGCCATCAGCTCGGCGCTGCTCAGGCCCACGCGGGCGGTCGTCACGGTGATCTGGTCGCCGTTGTGGCCGCCGAAGGCGGGGCAGGTGATGTCGCGCACCGGCACGCGGTAGCGGGCCAGCAGCCGGCCGTCGGCGCCGTAGCGCGCCACGGCACCGTTGCCCCATTCGGCGTTCCACAGGCAGCCCTGGGCGTCGATGGTGGAACCGTCGGGCTCGGCGGCCTCGACGTCCTTCTTCACGAACAGCCGCGGCTCGCTGACGCGGGCGCTGGCCGAGTCGTAGTCGCACACCATGATGCGGCGCGTGGGCGAGTCGCAGTAATACATGCGCCGGCCGTTGGGGCTGAAGCAGATGCTGTTGGCGATGGCCACGCCGTCCAGCGGCAGGCGGCGCAGGCCGCGCACCGCCGAGTACTGGTAGAAGCCGCCGATGGTGCGGCGCGGCTCGGCCTCGTCCAGCGTCCCGAACACGAAGGCGCCGCTGCGGTCGCAGCGGCCATCGTTGGAACGGGTGCTGGGCAGGTGGGCCTCGATCGGCGTGATCTCTTGCGGCTGGGCGTCGATGACGCCGGTGGCCTGCAGGTCGGGCAGCGTCAACCAGGCCAGGCGCTTGGCCATGGCCAGCAGCAGCCGGCCGGAACGGGTGTGCACGAAGCAGCCGACGCGCTCGGGCAGGCGCACCTGCAGCGTGGCGCTCGCGCCGGGCGTCCAGGCATGGATGCAGGAGTTGACGATGTCGGTCCACCACCAGCGGCCCGACGGTGCATGCCATTGCAAGCCTTCGCCGAGGCGGTTGGCCTGGGCGAGCGCGAGGGTGAAAGGGTGTTCAGCTTTGCTCATCGGGACGGGCTTCGGGAAGGGCTTCCAGGGCGGCGCGGGCCTGCTTGCGCCGGATGGCGCTGGCATGGCGTTGGCGCTCCTCCGGCGTGAAAGGGCGCAGCGGCGGCACCGGGACGGGCTTGTTGTCGTCGCCCACGGCCACCATCGTGAAGTAGCAGCTGTTGACGTGCCGCGATTCCTGCGTGCGGATGTTCTCGGCCACGACCTTGATGCCGACCTCCATCGACGAGGTGCCGGTGTGGTTGACGCTGGCCAGGAAGGTCACCAGCTCGCCGACGTGGATGGGCTGGCGGAAGATGACGCGGTCCACCGACAGCGTGACCACGTAGCGGCCCGCATAGCGGCTGGCGCAGGCGTAGGCCACCTGGTCCAGCAGCTTGAGGATGTTGCCGCCGTGGACGTTGCCGGAGAAGTTGGCGGTGTCCGGTGTCATCAGCACCGTCATCGTCAGTTGGTGGGCGGGCAGGTCCATGGCGACGGCTTCGGCGTTCAGTAGAAGCGGTGGATTGTCGTGCTGCGCAACGTCTCGCCGGGGCGCAGCACCGTGGAGGGCCAGTCCGCGCTGGCTTCGTGGTGTGGCGAGTCGGGGTTGTGCTGGGTCTCCAGGCACAGGCCGTCGCCCTGGCGGTAGATGCGGCCTCCCGGTGCCTGGCTGGCCGCCAGGCTGCCGTCGAGGAAGTTGCCGGAGTAGAACTGGATGGCCGGTTCGCTGGTCAGCACATCCATGCGGCGGCCCGAGTTCGGGTCCTCCAGCGTGGCGGCGGGGCGCAGGCCGTCGGCGTTCAACTCGCCGTCCAGCAGCCAGTTGTGGTCGTAGCCCTTGGCCAGCAGCAGCTGCGGGTGGGCCTGGCGGATGCGGGCCGCGATGGGCGTGGGCCGGCGGAAGTCAAAAGGCGTGCCATCGACAGCGGCGTGCCGCAACGGGATCAGGTGCGCATCCACCTCGCTGTAGCGCGAGGCCGGCAGGGTGAGGTGGTGGTCCAGCACGCTGCCTGCGCCGGCGAGGTTGAAGTAATCGTGGTGGGTGAGGTTGACGACGGTGGCGCGGTCGGTCGTGGCCTCGTAGTCCACGCGCCAGCTGTTGTCGGTGGCGCTGATCGAATAGCGCACACGGACGGTCAGCTCGCCGGGGAAGCCCTGGTCGCCGTGCGGGCTGCTCAGGCTGAAACGCAGTGCCTGGGCCTCGCCGGGCCGGGGCGTGTCGGGTTCGGCCGCCCACAGCCGGTGGCCGAAGCCCTCGATGCCGCCGTGCAGGCAGTTGAGGCCGTCGTTGCGGGCCAGCGTGTGGTTCTCGCCATCCAGCGTGAAGCTCGCGCCGGCAATGCGGTTGCCATAGCGGCCCACGATGATGCCGAACGACGGGTTGCGGTGGACGTAGTCGTCCAGGTTGTCGAAGCCCAGCACGACGTTGCCTGCGGTGCCTTGCGCATCGGGCACCCACAGGCCGGTGACGATGCCGCCCAGCGTGATGGCGGAGAGCTTGAGCCCGAGACCGTTGCTCAGCGTGTATTCGTGGACCGTGCGGCCGTCGGGCAGCTGGCCGTAGTCGCGTCGCTGCATGCTCATGCCCAGCCTCCATCAACAACAAAGTCTTGCGCGGTGCACATCGCCGAATCATCGGCGGCCAGGAACAGCGCCATCGCCGCGATGTGCTGCGGCATCAGGGGCTCGTTGATGCACTGGCCCTTGGCGATCTCCTGCTTGGTCTCTTCGGTGACCCAGAGCTTGAGCTGCTTTTCGGTCATGACCCAGCCCGGCACCAGCGTGTTGACGCGGATCTTGTGCGGCCCGAAGTCGCGCGCCAGGCAGCGCGTCAGGCCCTGCACGGCCGCCTTGCTGGCCGTGTACGCCGGCATGCCACCCTGCTTGAGCATCCAGCTGATGGAGCCGAAGTTGACGATGCTGCCGCCTCCGAGCGCCTTCATGTCAGGCAGCACGGCCTGGGCCGCGAAGAACTGATGCTTGATGTTGACGGCCACGCTCGCATCCCAGAACTCGGGCGTCGTGTCCTCGACGGCGTGGCGCTTGTCGTTGGCAGCGTTGTTCAACAGCGCCGAGAACGGGCCGGCGCGCTCGCGCAGCGTGGCTATCGCTGCGCGCATCGCCTCCACGTTGCTCAGGTCCGCCGCCATGAACTGCGGCGCATGGCGCGACGTGCCGGCCAGGCGGGCGGCCAGCGCCTGGCCTTCGGCAGCAGCCAGGTCGATGAAGGCCACCCGGGCACCCTGTTCAGCGAAGGCCTCGACCAGCGTCTGGCCGATGCCGGTGGCCCCGCCGGTGATCAGGACGCCCCGGTCCTGCAGGCTGGGATAGCGCGCGTAGGCACTCATGCAACTGTCTCCTGGATGCTGCCTCCCGACTTCTGCGGCCGGGCGATGCCACGATTATTAGTCATACTTTTTTGTTTGCAAAGTTGCTAATTTTCGGGTTAACCCCAATCAACTTGCATAAATAGTCATACTTTAATGACGACATGCCGGCGCCAACAGCTGGCCGTGCGCCGGCACGTCGGCGCTGGATCCAACTTCCCCAGAGACAAGGGACCGCACCATGAGCGCCTCCGCCACCCGCCACGCACGACCGTACCGCGGCGTCTTCCCGGTCGTTCCGACCATCTTCAACGCCGACGGTTCGCTGGACCTGCCCGGCCAGCTGCGCTGCGTCGACTTCATGATCGACGCCGGCTCCAACGGCCTGTGCATCCTGGCGAACTTCTCCGAGCAGTTCGTGCTGTCAGACGCCGAGCGTGAGACGCTGACCCGCGCCATCCTCGAACACGTCGCCGGCCGCGTGCCGGTAATCGTCACGACGACGCACTACAGCACGCAGATCTGCATCGAGCGCAGCCAGCTCGCGCAATCGCTCGGCGCGGCCATGGTCATGGTCATGCCGCCGTACCACGGCGCCACGTTCCGCGTCTCCGAAGGCCAGATCGAGAGCTTCTACCAGCGCCTGTCCGACGGCATCAACATCCCCATCATGATCCAGGACGCCCCGGTGGCCGGCACGCCGCTGTCGGTGCCGCTGCTGGCGCGCATGGCGACGAACATCGCCAACGTGAAGTACTTCAAGCTGGAGATGCCCCAGGCCGCCAGCAAGATGCGCGAGCTGATCCGCGTCGGCGGTGCCGCCATCGAAGGCCCGTGGGACGGCGAGGAAGCCATCACGCTGCTGGCCGACCTGGACGCCGGCGCCACCGGCGCGATGACGGGCGGCGCCTTCCCCGACGGCATCCGCAAGATCTTCGACGCCTTCCACGCCGGTGACCGCGAGACGGCGGTGGTGGAGTACGGCCGCTGGCTGCCGCTGATCAACTACGAGAACCGCCAGGGCGGCATCCTCACCGCCAAGGCGCTGATGAAGGAAGGCGGCGTCATCAAGAGCGACGCGCCGCGCCACCCGTTCCCCGAGATGTCGCCTGAAGTGCGCGCCGGGCTGCTGGACGCCGCCAAACGACTCGATCCCCTGGTCCTGCGCTGGGGCAGGTGATGCGTGCGGCGCTCGCGGCGCTGCTCGCGCTGTGCCTGGCCGCCCCCGTCGCCGCGCTGGAACCCCAGGGCGAGACGGGCGCGCACGACCCGACGTTGCTGATCCAGGCCGACCGCTGGTTCGTCTTCACGACCGGCAAGGGCCTGCAGCGGCTGGCGTCCACCGACCAGGGCAAGACCTGGCGGCGTCTGGCGCCGGTGTTCACGCAGGCGCCCGCCTGGTGGCTTGATGCCGTGCCAGGGCAGAAGCCGCTGGACATCTGGGCGCCCAAGGTCTTCCAGCACGCCGGCCGCACCTGGGTGCTGTATTCCATCTCCACCTTCGGCAAGAACCGCTCGGCCATCGGCCTGGCGAGCAGCGACACGCCCGACAGCAGCGACTGGCGCGACGACGGCCTGGTGGTGGCCAGCACGGCGGCGGACAACTTCAACGCCATCGACCCCGACCTGTTCGTCGACCGCGACGGCAAGCTGTGGATGAGCTACGGCTCGTTCTGGGGCGGCCTGCGGCTGACGGAACTGGATGCCAAGACGCTGAAGCCCGTGGGCGAGTCCACCTTCATCGCGCGGCGCAAGGGCGGCATCGAGGCCCCGACGATCGTGCGGCGCGGCGACTGGGTCTACCTGTTCGCCTCCTATGACCTGTGCTGCAAGGGCGCCGACAGCACCTACAACGTCCGCGTGGGCCGCGCCCGCAACGTGACGGGCCCTTACCTGGACCGAGACGGCCGGGACCTGATGGATGCGGGCGGCACCCCGCTGCTCGCCGCCACCGGCACACGCTGGAAGGGCCCAGGTCACCAGGACGTAGTCGGCGACTGGATCGTCCACCACGCCTACGACACCGAACGCGGCGGCAGGCCGCACCTGCGCATCGCGCGACTGAGCTGGTCCGAAGACGGCTGGCCTGTCATCCAAGAAGAATGAACCGGAGACAAACACCGTGGCTGGCCTCAAGCTGGAGAACATCTGCAAGCGCTACGGCGCGGTGCAGGTCATAGAGAACCTGTCGCTGCACGTCGAGCCGGGCGAGTTCGTCGTCTTCCTCGGGCCGTCGGGCTGCGGCAAAACGAGTCTGCTGCGCATGATCGCGGGGCTGGAGGAAGTGAGCGGCGGCCGCATCCTGATCGGCGACCGCGACGTGACGCATGCCGCACCGGGCCTGCGCAACCTGGCCATGGTGTTCCAGCACTACGCGCTGTACCCGCACATGACGGTGCGCGACAACCTCGCGTTCGGGTTGAAGAACATCGGCATCCCGGCGGACGAGATCGCCAGGCGCATCACCGAGTCCGCCCGCATGCTGGAGCTGGACACGCTGCTGGACCGCAAGCCGGGGCAGCTGTCGGGTGGGCAGCGCCAGCGCGTGGCCATCGGCCGCGCAGTGGTGAAGGAACCTGCCATCTTCCTGTTCGACGAACCGTTGTCGAATCTGGATGCGGCCTTGCGCGGCCGCACGCGGCTGGAGCTGGCGCAGCTGCACCAGCGGCTGGGCGCGACGATGGTGTTCGTCACGCACGACCAGATCGAGGCGATGACGCTGGCCACGCGCATCGTCGTCATGAAGGGCGGCGCGATCGAGCAGGTGGCGACGCCGGCCGAGCTGTACCGCCGGCCCGCCACCCAGTTCGTCGCGAGCTTCATCGGCACGCCGGGGATGGGCTTCATTCCTGTGCAGCGCGCCGCGGACGATGGTTCACGCGCCGTCGTGACGGTGGCGGGTGGTGCGCCAGTGACGACACGCGTTGCGGTTGACGGCCTGCCATCGCAAGGCCTGGTGCTGGGTGTGCGACCGGAGAGTCTGCGCGTGGCCGACTCCGGCCCGCTGCGCGGTCGTGTCGAGCTGGTCGAGTTCCTGGGTGAACGCACGCTGGCGCACCTGAAGCTCGATGGCGAGACGCCGCTGATCGTGACCGTGCCGGGTGGGGTGGCCTCGCCGAAGCTGGGCTCGCATGTGCATGTCACAGTGGATCTGGCGGACGCGCATCTGTTCGATGAGAGCGGTCGCGCTCATCATGCGCAGGAGTCGCTCGCGTGAGCCCGCTGTCTTCGCGCAGCAGGCGGACCGGGCGCCGGGCCACGCCGGCCCGCATCCCCTCGGGGCAGCTGCTTGCGTACTCGCATGACGAGGGGATGTCATGAGAGCCCCCACCGTGGGGCTGCGCGCCTCGCGCCCGGCCTACGCCCTCTTCGTGCTGCCCTTCGTCGCGCTCTACGTCCTGCTGCTCCTGTGGCCCCTCGCCAAAGGCATCTGGATCAGCTTCCACGACCACGACCTGCTGTCTGACGACAGCTTCTGGGTCGGCCTGGCCAACTACAAGGAGCTGTTCAGCGACGAGGTGTTCCATCAAGTCGTGTGGAACACCATCCGCTTCGTCGGCATCAGCACACCCATCTTCGTCATCCTGTCGCTGATGCTGGCGCTGGCGCTGAACCGCCCCGGCAAACTGGCCACCTTCCTGCGCGCCACCTTCTTCTGCGCGTCGGTGTTCTCGGTCACGCTGATCACGCTGGTGTGGAAGTTGGCCCTCATGCCCGAACGCGGACTCATCGCGCAGATGTTCGCGGGATTGGGCATCCCCGAGATGCCGCTACTGACCAGCGACAACCTCGCGCTGACCACCATCGCCCTCGTCACCGTCTGGTGGATCATCGGCCTGCCGATGATCCTGTTCCTGTCGGCGCTGCAGCAGATCCCGTCGGACATCTACGAGGCCGCCGCGCTCGACAACACGCCGCGCTGGCGCGTGCTGACGCACATCACGCTCCCCAGCCTCAAGCGCGCCATCGTGCTGGTCGCACTGATCGAGGTGATCCGCCAGTTCCAGGTCTTTCCGCAGATCATGCTGATGACCAACGGCGGACCGAACAACACGACCCGCTCCATCGTGCAGTTCACCTACGAGCAGGCCTTCATGCAGCTCTCGCTGGGCTTCGCGACGGCGGCTTCGCAGATCCTGTTGGCGATCATGCTCATCGGCGTGTCCGCGCAGCTCTGGCTGGAGCGTGACCGCAAGGGAGACAAGCGATGAACCCCTTGCTCAGACGCGGTTGGTTCGACCGCTTCGTGATGGCCGCGCTCACCCTGCTGGCGCTGGCCTGGATGGCCCCGCTGCTGTGGGTACTGGCCCTGTCCTTCAAGCCCAACGAGTTCCTGCTGCGGCACACCGATGTGTTCCTGTCGCCGCCGTACACGCTGCAGAACTACGTCGACATCCTGCAGACCTCGCAGGTGTTCCGCTGGCTGGGCAACAGCGTTGCCGTCGCGCTGATACAGACGGCGGGCGTGCTGGTGCTGTCGTCCCTCGCCGGCTACGGCTTCGCGCGCTGCGAGTTCCCGGGCCGCAAGTGGCTGTTCGCGCTGGTGCTGTTCGGCCTGGCCATCCCGGCGCAGTCGGTCTTCATCCCGCTGCACCGGCTGTTCTCGGAGTGGAACCTGCAGAACACGCTGGCCGGCCTGGCGTTGCCGGGCCTGGCCGCACCGTTCGGCGTTTACCTGATGACGCAGTACTTCAAGGCCATCCCGGCTGAACTGGAGGAGGCCGCGATGCTGGACAACGCGTCGCGCTTCAAGACTTTCCTGACCATCATCCTGCCGCTGACGCTGCCTGCACAGGCCACGCTCGGCATCTTCACCTTCCTGGCCTGCTGGAACGACTATCTGTGGCCGCTCGTCATCGCGACGCAGCCCGACATGTACACGCTGACCCGCGGCCTGGCCTCCACGCAGACCAACTTCGCACAGTCGGAAGGGCTGGGCTTCCTGATGGCCCAGGCCGTGTTCGCCGGCGTGCCCGCGCTGATGCTGTATCTGTTCTTCCAACGCCATCTCGTCACCGCAGTTGCAGGGACGGGCAAGTGATGAGGCGGCTGCTCATCTGCATTTGCGCCGCGCTGCTCGCGGCCTGCGGCGCGCGCACCCCTGAGCCCGGCAAGACCGAGATCACGCTGATGCGCTTCTTCGGCAGCTGCGAGTCGCAGTTCGGCCAGGTCGTGAAGACCTCGGACGGCGTCGGCGAGTGCGGCATCGTCACCGCGCTGGTCAACGAGTTCAACGCCACCAACACCGACGGCATCGTCGTGCGCACGCAGATCGGCGAGTGGGGGCCGTACTACGACCAGCTCACCGCCCGCCTGGTGTCCAAGGACATCCCGACCGTGGCCGTCATGCACGAGTCGGCGCTCGGCGACTACGTGCGCCGCAAGCTGGTGCTGCCGCTGGACGAGGACTTCAAGCGCATCGGCGTGCCGGTGGACGACTTCACCGAGCATGCGCGCAAGGGCACCACGTTCAACGGCCAGACCTATGCGCTGCCCTTCGACACCTGGGCCTGGCTGTGGCACATCAACACCACGCTGATGAAGCAGGCCGGCCTGCTGGGCGCGGATGGCCAGCCGGTGATGCCCCGCTCGCCCGAGGAGCTGCTGGCGCAGGCGCGGCAGTTCAAGGAACGGACGGGCAAACCCTTCTTCGCCTGGGCGGTGGCCAACGAGACGGCGGCCAACAACCGCACCTTCCAGTCGTTGATTGCGCAGCAGGACGCCCAGCTGTTCTCCGAGGACGGCAAGCGCATCAACATGCAGCACCCGGCGGTCGTCAACGCGCTGACGCTGATGCAGACGCTTTACCGGGAAGGCCATGTGCGGCCCAACCTGGACTACGCCGCCGCCAACCAGGCCTTCCTGAATGGGCAGGCCGGGGTCGTCGTCGTCGGCACCTGGACCATCGACCAGTTCCTGCGCGAATCGCAAAAGGCCGACTCCCCCTTGAAAGGCGGCTATGCGGTGCGGCCGTTCGCGCAGCTGTATGCCAAGCCCGCCGTCTTCGCCGACGGCCATTCGTGGGCGCTGTTCAAGGGAGGCACGACCGACGCCAAGGGCCACGAAGCGGCCGTGAAGTTCTTGAAGTTCGTCTGGGACCGCACAGCCGAGTGGTCGCGAACCGGCCACCTGCCGGTCAGCAAAACCGTGGCGCAGAGCGCCGCCTTCCGCGCGCTGCCGCAGCGGGAGTCGCTGGCCGAGATCACGACCACCGGCGCCTCCATGCCCGGCAACGTACCCACGCAACGCAACATCGAGCTGCTGATCGGCGAGGACGTGGCCAACCTGCTGCTGTCGGGCAAGCCCGTGGCCGAGGTGCAGGCGAGCGTCGAGAAGCGCGTCAACAAGGCACTTCAAAAGGCACGCCGCTGATGACCTTCCAGGCCTCCCTCACCGTCGACCGCGATTTCGACATCGCGCCGCTGGACCGCCGCCTGTTCGGCGTGTTCGTCGAGCACCTCGGCCGCTGCGTCTACTGGGGGCTGTACGAGCCGGGCCACCCGACCGCCGACGAACACGGCTTTCGCGGCGACGTGGCCGAGCTGACGAAGGAACTGGGCGCCACCATCGTTCGCTACCCCGGCGGCAACTTCATGTCGGGCTACAACTGGGAAGACGGCGTCGGCCCGAAGGACCAGCGCCCGCGCAGGCTCGACCTCGCCTGGTTCTCCACCGAGACCAACCAGGTCGGCACGCACGAGTTCATGGCCTGGTGCAAGAAGGTGGGCATCGAACCCATGTTCGGCGTCAACCTCGGCACCCGCGGTCCGGACGAGGCACGGCACTACCTCGAATACTGCAACCACCCGGGTGGCACGGCGCTGTCGGACCTGCGCCGCTCGCACGGTGCCGAGGAGCCGCTGGGCATCAAGTTCTGGTGCCTGGGCAACGAGATGGACGGTCCCTGGCAGATCTGCCAGAAGACGCCGGACGAGTACGGCCGCATCGCCAAGGAGACGGCCAAGCTGATGCGCTGGGTGGACCCGAGCATCGAGCTGGCCGCCTGCGGCTCCTCGGCCTACGACATGCCGACCTACGGCGTGTGGGAGGACCGCGTGCTGGAGCATTGCTTCGAACACGTCGACTACCTGTCGCTGCACAGCTACTTCGTGAAGCCCCCGGCCGACACCAGCACCGAAAGCTTCTTCGCGCAGATCGAGACGAATGCGCGCTACATCGAGGACACGGTGGCCATTGCCGATTCGGTGGCCACGCGCAAGCGCTCCCCCAAGCGGCTCAAGCTGAGCTTCGACGAGTGGAACGTCTGGTACCGCGCCCGTCATGGCGAGCATCTCAAGCAGGCCGGCTGGCCCGAGGCCCCGCGCCTGCTGGAAGAGGTCTACACGGCGGAGGACGCGCTGCTCATCGGCGGCATGCTGACGATGTTCATGAACCATGCGGACCGGCTCAAGGTGGCCTGCATGGCGCAGCTGTGCAACGTCATCGCGCCGATCATGACCGAGCCCGGCGGCGCGGCGTGGCGGCAGACGATCTTCCATCCCTTCGCGCAGGCCGCGAAGTGGGCGCATGGCGCGGTGCTGCGGCCCGTGCTCAAGTCGCCCGGCTACGCCAACGCCAGGCATGGCGAGCTGCCGTACCTGTGCGCCAGCGTCGTCCATGACGCGGCGACCGGACAGACAGCCGTCTTCCTGCTCAACCGCCACCTGACCGACGAGATGGACCTCTCCATCACGCTGCGCGGCTTGGGGCTGGACCGCGAGCTGGTGCTGGCCGAACAGCTGCACAGTGCCGATCTGAACGCCACCAACACCGTCGATGCGCCCGATCGCGTCGCACCTGAAACCTTGAACGGCGTGGCCATAGACGGCGAGCAGTTGCGCGTGTCGCTCAAGCCCGCTTCCTGGAACGTCATCGTCACGAAAGCGCAGCGCGCATGAACACGAGCTGGACCAACCCCATCGTCGAGCAACGCGCCGACCCGCACCTGAGCCGGGTCGATGGCCGCTACTGGTTCACCGCCTCGGTGCCCAGCTACGACGCCATCGAGATCCGCGCCGCCGACAGCATTGCCGGCCTCGCGATCGCGCCGCCGACAGTGATCTGGCGCAAGCACGACAGCGGCCCGATGAGCTGGCATGTGTGGGCGCCCGAGCTGCACCGCATCGATGGCCGCTGGTTCGTCTACTTCGCCGCTGCTGAGCGCGACGACATCTGGAAGCTGCGCATGTACGTCCTCGAATGCGAGGGTGCCGATCCGCTGACCGACAACTGGATCGAGCGCGGCCAGATCGCCACGCCTGAGGAAGGCTTCTCGCTGGACGCGACCCCCTTCGAACACAACGGCAAACGCTTCCTCTGCTGGGCGCAGAAGAGCCCGCCAACGGAAAGCAACCTCTACATCGCCGAACTGGCCAACCCGTGGACGCTGAAGACCGAGCCGGTCGTCATCACCCGCCCGGACCTGGCCTGGGAGCGCATTGGCTTTTGCGTCAACGAAGGCCCCGCCCTGCTCAAGCGCAACGGCAAGGTCTTCATCGCCTACTCCGCGGCGGCCACCGACGCGAACTACTGCATGGGCTTGCTGTGGGCCGACGAGAACGCCGACCTGCTCGACCCTAAGAGCTGGCACAAGTCGCCCACGCCGGTGTTCATGACCGATGAGTCGGTGAGCCAGTTCGGCCCCGGCCACAACAGCTTCACGACGACGCCCGACGGCAAGACCGACCTGCTGGTCTATCACGCCCGCAACTACCGCGACATCGTCGGCGACCCGTTGAACGACCCCAACCGCCACGCGCGCGTGCAGGCCTTCGGCTGGCGCGGCGACGGCTTCCCCGACTTCGGCACACCCGTGGCCGACGGTCCCTACTCCACCTGAGACAACCATGCGCCTCATCGCTTCGCTTCTGCTCGCCCTGCCCGCCCTGGCCCAAGCGCTGGGCAGCCCCGACGGCCAGATTCAGGTCGACGTGTCGGTCAATGACCAGCAGCAACTGGTCTACACCGTGCAGCGCGCCGGCCAGCCGGTGCTGCTGTCCTCGCGTCTGGGCCTCGTGCTGGAACAGGGCGACTTCGCCAATGGGCTGAAGCTCGTGGCGACATCACCCGTCAAGGCCCACCGCGAGCAGTACACGCTGGCCGCCGGCAAGAAGAGCCGCGTCGACTACCGCGCCAATGAACAGACGTTCACCGTTGCCAATGCGGCCGGCCAGAAGATGGCCGTCACGCTGCGCGCGTCCAACGACGGCCTGGCGCTGCGCTACACGGTGGACGGCACGGGTCGCAAGCAGTTCAAGGATGAGCTGACCAGCTTCGCCTTCGCACCCGAGGCGCGCGCCTGGCTGCAACCCATGTCCATCGCCAAAACGGGCTATGCACGCACCAACCCGTCGTATGAAGAGCACTACCAAGCCGACGTCCCGGTCGGCACGAAGGCACCCTCGCAGGCTGGATGGGTCTTCCCCGCACTGTTCCGAGCAGGGGCCAGCTGGGTCGCCTTGACCGAGGCTGGCATGGACGGCCGCTTCCACGCGTCGCGGCTGGCCAGCGACTCGACCGGCGGCACCTACCGCATCGGCCTGCCCGAACCCAGCGAGGTCTTCACCGGCGGCCATCTGCTCGCCGACGTGAACGGTCCGCTGACGACGCCCTGGCGCGTGCTCGCCATCGGCCCGCTGAAGACGGTCATGGAGTCCACGCTGGGCACCGACCTCGCCGCGCCCGCCGTGGCCTTCGACAAGGCCAAGCTCAAGCCCGGCCACGCGTCTTGGAGCTGGGCCATCCTGAAGGACGACGCGACCGTCTTCGACGTGCAGAAGCGCTTTGTCGACTACGCCGCCGACATGCACTGGAACTACACGCTGGTGGACGCCTACTGGGACAAGAAGATCGGCGACGCCAAGATGAAGGAGCTGGCCGACTACGCGAAGACCAAGAACGTCGGCATCCTGGCCTGGTACAACTCCTCGGGCGCCTGGAACGACACCGACATGAGCCCGAAGAGCGCGCTGCTGAGCCCGGCCGACCGCGCCAAGGAGTTCGCCCGCATGAAGGCCATTGGCGTGAAGGGGCTGAAGGTGGACTTCTTCGGCGGCGACGGCGCGTCGATGATGGCTTACTACGTGGACCTGCTGAAGGAATCCGCCGCGGCCGGCCTGCTGATGAACTTCCACGGCGCCACGCTGCCGCGCGGCTGGAGCCGCACTTACCCGAACCTGATGACGGTGGAGGCTGTGAAGGGCTTCGAGTTCGCGACCTTCACGCAGGGCGACCAGGACAAGGTCGCCCACCAGGCGGCCATGATCCCGTTCACGCGCAACCTGTTCGACCCCATGGACTTCACGCCCGTGGTGTTCGGCGACATTCCCAAGATCAAGCGCGTAACGCGCAATGGCTTCGAGCTGGCGCAAAGCGTGCTGTTCCTGTCCGGCATCCAGCACTACGCCGAAACGCCCGACGGCATGGCCACGGTGCCGGCCTACGTGAAGGGCTTCCTGCGCGAGCTGCCCCGCGCGTGGGACGAGGTGCGCTTCCTCGACGGCGAGCCGGGCAAGTTCGTCGTGCTGGCACGCCGCGCCGGCCAGCAGTGGTTCGTCGCCGGCATGAACGCCGACGACGCGCCGCGCGAGATCACGCTGGACCTGGGCTGGCTGGGCACGAAGGAAGGCCAGCTCATCACCGACGGCAGCGGCGAGCGCGAGTTCAGCGAAGGCAAGCTGTCCGCCACGGCGCCGAAGCTGACGCTGGCGCGCCGTGGCGGCTTCGTTGCGCGCTTTCGCTGATGGAGCTCGATGCGAGCCGACTCAAGGTATTTGGTAGCCTGCCGCCGATGAGAACGCGCGCCGACCACTCCACCTACTCCGCCGAGCCCGAAGGCAAGAGCCAGCACGCACGCATCGTGCGCGACCTGGGCCTGGCCATCGTCGGCGGGGAGCTGAAACCCGGCGACAAGCTGCCGCCCGAGGCGCAGCTGCTGGAGCGCTACGAGATCAGCCGCCCGGTGCTGCGCGAGGCGGTGCGGGTGCTCGTCGCCAAGGGCCTGGTGGTGTCGCGCCAGCGCGCCGGCGCGAGCGTGCGGCCGCGCAACGAGTGGCACATGCTGGACCCCGACGTGCTGTACTGGCTCATCCAGGCCCAGCCGCAGCGCGATTTCGTGGGCACGCTGCTGGAAGTCCGCCGCATCTTCGAACCCGCCGCGGCGGCGCTGGCTGCGCGCGCTGCGACCGATGAGCAGCTGGTGGGCATTGCCACCGCCTACGAGGGCATGGCCGCCGCCACGACCACGGCCGAGCTGCTGGAGCCCGACCTGGCCTTCCACCGCCGCATCGCCGAGGCGACCGGCAACGACCTGCTGGCCTACATCGGCAACATGCTGTCGCTGGCGCTGCGCGAATCCATCATCCTGAGCAGCCAGCTTCCCAACACGCACGAGCTTTCGCTGCCGCGCCACAAGGCCATCCTGACCGCGCTGCAGGCCCGCGACGCGCTGGGCGCCCGCCAGGCCACGCTGGTGCAGCTGGAAGAGACCGGCGACGACATCGACACCGTGCTGGCCGCCGATGGCCGCGTGAACCTCGCCTGATCAAGAAGAACAACATGGCCCGTGAAGACGACGATGACGACAACGGCGCGCTGACCGACGCCAGCCCCAACCCGAACTGGTTCCTGCGCGCGCGGCTGAAGACGCGCCAGCTGCTGCTGCTGATCGCGCTGGATGACGAGCGCAACATCCACCGTGCCGCCGATGTGTTGTGCATGACCCAGCCGGCCGCCTCCAAGCAGCTGAAGGACCTGGAGGACATGCTGGACGTGAAGCTGTTCGAGCGGCACCCGCGCGGCATGGAGCCGACGCTGTACGGCGAGACCATGATCCGCCACGCGCGCATGGCGCTGACCAGCCTGTCCGCCGCTCACGACGACATCGTCGCGCTGAAGCACGGCCTGTCGGGCCAGGTGGAGGTGGGCGTCATCATGACCCCCGCCATGGGCCTGCTGCCGCGCGCCATCTCGCGCATCAAGCTGCAGGCGCCCAAGTTGCGCATCGGCGTGCAGATGGAAAGCAGCAAGGTGCTGCTTGACATGCTCAAGCGCGGCACGCTGGACTTCATGATCGGCCGCATCCTGGAAGAGGATGCCGCCGCCGGCCTGCACTACGAGGAGCTGACCGTGGAGCCCGCCTGTGCGGTGGCGCGCGTGGGGCACCCGTTGCTGAGGGCTGACAACCTGAAGCTGGCGGACCTGGCCGACCAGCCATGGATCCTGCCGCCGCCGGGGAGCGTGCTGCGGCACCGGTGGGAGCTGATGTTCCGGCGTGCGGCGCTGGAGCCGCCGTCCAATTGTGTGGATACGACGGCACTGCTGCTGATCACGGCGTTGCTGCACCAGACGGACTCACTGCACGTGATGCCTGTCGAAGTGGCGCGTTACTACGCTTCGCTGAATGTCCTGGCGATCTTGCCGATCGAGCTGCCTTGTCACATGGATGCGTTCGGGATCATCACGCGGGAGGGCCATCTGATGTCCCCAGGCGCTCGGCAACTGTTGCACGAGGTGCGGTTGGCGGCGCGGGACCTGTATTGAGCTGTTGGTTGCTTCGCGGTTGACCAAACTACTCGATTGTCGGTCCTCGCTCATCCGGAAACCGACCCGCCAAGCGGATCAGGGCCTTAGCCGCGAGCACCTCATTGCAACTTGAACCGCCGTCTCACTGAACATTGAACTTTCCCGAGTCTGTCTCATTGAAGGTGGAACGAGGACGGTTCCCCGGCGCGGCAGGCTGGGCGAATGCCAGGGCAAGGAGGAAGCGCTTCTGATGCGAAACATGCGTCAACGACCGTTTTAGGCTGGCTGCTGCCGCTCGGTTTGGTTCCGTCGTGAGGCAGCAATGTGCCCAAAGCCGAAGTCCGCGACAAGGGGTGAAGATCAATTCCGCAGCGGTTGCCGTCACCGGGGGTCAGCCGCCGAGTTGACGATGTCCGGCATGAAGCGGTCGCCAGCGCATCTGGCCGTTTGACGGCTTGAACGACCGGTGTCGAGAGTGCTGCGGTCGTCCAGCCTGGCTGTCCCGGCTGTCGCCATCAACTCGCGCAGGAATGTCTGCTGCTCGAAGCGTCGGAATGGCGCTCTCGACCCAGAGCGGAAGTTCGCACGGGCGTACCGAGCCTCCGGAAAGCAGCCGTTCAACGTTCGGGGTAAGGCGACGGCGGTGTGACGCCCCGCCCCGATCCGTGGCCTTCGGTGTCGTCACGGCGCCCGTTGTGGCGCCCCAGAAAACTGGGCTCGCGCCAGGCGGCAGACTGCGCCGGCCGTCCGCCCCGCGCTGCTCCACCACGGGCCAGCGGTCCTGGCAATGGGGGAGGTCACAGTCGGTCGCCTTCAATGCGTGACTCTGCAGTTCAGCAGCACCTCGCTAGAGTTCAGAACCCGAACCCGACATTGACTCGAACGACCGGAAGGGCTCCGTCGCTATTCCCGATTCGATACCGCCACCCGCCCGTGTAGTCGGCTTAGCGTTTCGGGGGCCGTACAACAAGTCAGCAAGTTGAAGATGTGGTGCGTGGCAGTCGATAGTTTTGGGCACATCGTTTAAGCGTCTTAAGCGTGCTGCAGAACCTCGCCAGGCGATCCCCTGCTCCTCGTCAGAAGTCAGTCGTGCCAAAACCCTGCCGCTGTTCACATCGACGACCTGTCGCCAACCCAGGGATCGAGGCCAGGTGCGCTTGGCAGCTAACTGTTCAATGCGGACTTGGGCTGAGGGAGTGTCCACTTCTACGGCGAGAAGACATGTGTCGGGTTTCAACGGTGCCGGCCAGCCGCTGCTTGGCTTAAGTTCAGGGCGGCATGAGGCAGCAGAGGCTTTGCCAAGGGTCAACCTTAGATAGGGCTTTTTAGCCCAGTCAGCCTTGACCCAACCGCTTTGCGCATACAAAACTGCTTTCGCCTTAACTGGTTCCTCGGCGATCTTGACTTCGACGAAGTCCAGTGAACGTTCCGATAGCAGTTGGATGAGTTCTGGATATCCGAGTCCTGCGGTTTGGTCGACAACACTTGCAGTCTCGATAAACGCTGGAAGCGTTTTGAACTCTGCTACGCATGACTGCTTGACCCCTTCGCGCAAAGCCATCCTCGAGTTGACCGAGTACGCCAATATGCTCACCGCTGCGCCACCGATGACGATCGCAGCCAGGACACCCTTCCATCTCATTACGGCATATGCTGCACCCAGCACTATCGCCACAGCAAGCACCAGCACAATTTGGATTAACCCACCGATTTCGAAAGTGGGATTTCCTCCGGCCCTTGCCGCGCTGCAACTCAGGAGCAAGGAGCCCGCAATTCCCGCAAGACGAGCGCAAAGTAATGGGCGAAGTCGCATAGTCAGTAGTTCTCTCCTCAGAGAGTTTGGTGTGTTCAGGCGTTTAGGCCTACCGCCTCTGCAACAGCTCATCGTATTTGTGCCAGAAGTCCACTTTCGCGTTGCGTTGTAGCCCACGTCACGGCACGGACTGCTTCCGGTCGTTCACCGTCCCCACAAGTGCCGCTCGCATTTCGACTGTAAGGCTCAGCGCGGTCGTGTGTGACTCGGACTGGTCGATGTCAACATGAGATGCCCGCCGCTCGGCCCTCGCGCAACGGTGCAAATTCCCGGCCAGAGGCCTGGCATCGGAGGCTCTGTCAAGCGGCCATGCTGGTTGCCGCATAGCCGCCGTTCATGGATGACGGCTCCTGGCCGAGAGCGTACGAGCATCAAGGCGCCAGAAAGCTGACCTTCGTGGGAGCGGGAGCCTGCACGGTCGGCGTCGCAACGGCGCATGCTGATGGACCCTCAACTCGATGGGAGACCATCATGGGAT
>NZ_JBIGHY010000001.1:822521-1038579 GCF_043555865.1 Pelomonas dachongensis | reverse complement strand
CGGGCCTCAAGCTCAAGATGACGCACGAGCGGGAGGGCCAGAGCTTGCGTCGCCGCGCCGGTGGCTACGCCCATGCCAAGCAGTTCAAGCGGCTGCGCCAGGTGGTGCGCCGCCAGCGCACGATCCTGGGTGTGCTGCTGCGCGAGGTGCAGCGCAAGATGACGACGCTCGCTCAGTCCGTGCAGGACCAGCTCAAGCCCTGGCTGGAGCGTGCCGAGCGCATCCGCAGCCAGCGCCCTCACGACAAGAACAAGCTGTACGCCCTGCACGCGCCGGAAGTTGAATGCATCGGCAAGGGCAAGGCCCGCAAGCCCTACGAGTTCGGCGTCAAGGTCAGCTTGGCCGTGGCGCACAAGAGCGGCCTGATCGTGGGTGCCCGCAGCTTCCCCGGCAACCCGTTCGATGGCCACACACTCAGCGCCCAGCTCGAGCAGACGAGCACCTTGATGCAGGATCTCGGCGTCAAGCCCAAGGTAGCCGTCGTCGACCTGGGCTACCGCGGTGTCGATGCCGACATCACCCCGGTGGAGCTCATCCACCGGGGCAAGTACAAGTCCTTGAATGCGCAGCAAAGGCGCTGGCTCAAGCGCCGCCAGGCGATCGAGCCGACCATCGGCCACACCAAGCACGACCACCGGATGGACAAGTGCTGGCTCAAGGGCAGCGAGGGCGACGCTCTGCACGCGGTGCTGTGCGCAGCCGGCTTCAACATCCGCTGGCTGCTGCGGGCGCTGCGGCGCCAGCTGCAGGCCGGCGGCCTAAAGCACGTTTACTTGGCCTTGACCGCCGTATGGGCGGCCTTGCTGACAGCGGCTATGGCGGGATTCAACAGCGCCATGAACTTCAATCCCGAACTATCGCGTCAGCCGGTGCTTCACCAGACATGACCCGCCGCTGGTCGCCGGAGCCGTGCCCACAGCGAGTTGCCTGGAAATGGATTTTGCAGGTCTGACTAAAAACCCGCAGCCGCAACAATCCACTTGTGGCGCCTTCCGAGTGCACGTGGATTCGCCCCCCCCCTGGCGACGCGCACCATGCGTCGGAGTTGTCAGTTACCGCTAGCCCCGTCTCGCCTGGAGACTGCAAACTTGCACCCATGAATCCCGTCCTCATTGAAGTCCTGCGCGGCGCCGCCGTCGAATCGCGCCATGCCGGCGCGCTCGCCATCGTCGATGCATCCGGCCACGTGCACACCGCGTTGGGCGATGTGGACCGGCCCATCTTTCCGCGCTCGGCCGTCAAGCTGTTGCAGGCGCTGCCGCTGGTGGCCAGCGGCGCGACGGACGCGTTCCAGCTGACCGACGCCGAGCTGTCCATCGCCTGCGCATCGCACAGCGGCGAGCCCGAGCATGTGGCGACCGCCGCCGGCATGCTCGCCAAGCTGGGGCTTGACGCCGACGCGCTGGAATGCGGCACGCAATGGCCCGGTCGCGAGCCCGTGCTGCGTGCGATGGCGGCACGTGGCGAGGTCGCGACGCCGCTACACAACAACTGCTCGGGCAAGCACAGCGGCTTTGTCTGCGTGGCCTGCGTGATGGCACGCAACGCGGGCACCCACCCAGCCGAGTTCGCGCGCGGCTACGTCGCGGCGGCGCACCCGGTCATGCGCGAGGTCACTGCGGCGCTGTCGGCCACCACCGGCATCGATGCTGAGCGTGCACCACGCGGCATCGACGGCTGCTCCATCCCGACCTTTGCACTGCCGCTGCGCGCGCTGGCGCTGGCGTTCGCGCGCTGCGGCACCGGCCAGGGCCTGTCGGACGCCAACGCCCGCGCTGCACGACGGCTGCGCCGTGCCGTGGCAGCTGCACCGTTCATGGTGGGCGGCACGGACCGCTTCGACACGCGCGTGATGGAGGCGTTCGGCGAGCAGCTGTTCTGCAAGATCGGCGCCGAGGGCGTGTACTGCGCGGCGCTGCCCGAACTGGGCCTGGGCGTGGCGCTGAAGATCGACGACGGCGCCGCGCGCGCCGCGGAGGCCGCGTTCGCCGCCGTCGCACAGTGGCTGCTGAAGACCGAAGCGCCGGTGCTGCGCGACTACAGCCACGCGGTGTTGCGCAACTGGCGCGGCACCGAGGTGGGCGCGCTGCGCCCGGCCTTCACACTCAGCTGAGCCGGAACACGGCGACCGAGCGTGCCAGCTCGTCCGCCTGCTGCTGCAGGCTGACCGCCGCCGCGGCGGACTCCTCCACCAGCGCGGCGTTCTGCTGCGTCATCTGGTCCAGCCCCGCAATGGCCTGGCCGATCTGGCCGATACCGGTGCTCTGCTCGCCGGTGGCATGGCTGATCTCGGACACGATGCTGCTGACACGCGCGATCGCATCGATGATCTCGTGCATGGTCTGACCGGCCTGGGCCACCAGCGCCGCACCGCTGTCGACGTTCTCGCCGCTCTGGAGGATCAGCGCCTTGATCTCCTTGGCGGCCTCGGCCGAGCGCTGCGCCAGCGTGCGCACCTCGCCGGCCACCACCGCGAAGCCGCGGCCCTGCTCGCCCGCGCGCGCCGCCTCCACCGCGGCATTCAGCGCCAGGATGTTGGTCTGGAACGCAATGCCGTCGATGACCGAGATGATGTCGGCGATCTTGGCGGACGAGGCGCTGATGCGCTGCATGGTCGTGACCACCTCGTCCACCACGCCACCGCCGCGCCGCGCGACCGCCGCGGCGTCGGATGCCAGCTGGTTGGCCCGCACCGCGGACTCGGCGTTGTGCGTGACGCTGGCGGTCAGCTCCTCCATCGCCGACGCCGTCTGCTGCAGGTTGGACGCGGCCTGCTCGGTGCGCGCGCTCAGGTCCTGGCTGCCCACGGCCACCTGGCGCGATGCGGTGGCGATGCTGTCGGTTCCCTGGCGCACGCCGGAGACGACCTCGACCAGCGAGTCCTGCATGCCCTGCACGCCGCGCATGACGGCGGCGGTCTCGTCGCGGCCTTCCACGCGCACCGGCTCGCTGAGGTCATGGCCGGCGATGCGCTCGGTGGTCTTCACCGCCAGCGCCAGCGGCGCCAGGATGGAGCGCGTGTTGACGACCGTGTAGCCCACCAGCAGCAGCACCGCGGCGATGACCACCAGCGTCAGGTTGCGGCGGATGGCCTGCTCGTGCTCGTCCAGCAGCGCCACCTGGCGGGCCGCGTTGCGGTCGATGCTGTCGGTCATGTCGGCGAGTGCCTTGTCCAGGCTGCGCACCGGGCCCTTGACCGGCTCCATAGCCTGGTTGGCGGCGGCGGTGTCGGCGAACTCGCCCTTGGCCAAGCGCTCCAGGATGGCTCCGAAGCCGCCGCGGTAGTCCTGCAGCGCGGTCTTCAGCTCGGCCGGCATGCGCCTGATCTCGTCCGGCACGTCCAGCGTGCCGATCTTGTCCAGGCTGACGGCGACCTTGTCGAACGTCTCGACCCAGTCCTTGCGGTAACGCTCGACGGCCCGTGTGTCAGTCAGGTTGATCAGCAGGTCCTTCTCGTAGCGGCGCAGGTTGCCGACGCCGGCGCGCACGCCGGCCAGCTGACTCAGCGCCTCGACGTCATGGGCGACGAAGTGGGTGAACGCGGCCTTGGACTGCGCCAGGCTGCGCAGCCCCTGCAAACCCACCACCAGCATCGCCAGCACCGCGAGGGCGGCCAGTGCGAGCAGCCGGGCCTTGATCGTGTAGTCGCTGAGCTTCATCCCCACCTCCCACCATCTTGCAGATGGGCAGGAGGCTAGCCCTTTGGCGGGCAGACGCCAAGCCTCAAGCTGACAACGCCGACAAAGGGTCGTCGGGCTGCCACAACGTGCGCATCGCCGCCTCGAATGCGTCGCCGACACGCTGTGCTGGCTGCCAGGGCCGCGCGCGGCCGGCCACCCAGACGGACTGCCACGGCGCGCCGTTGCTGCCGAACACCACCGCGTCCAGCAGCGCGTCGTCCGGCAGGCCGCGCAGTCCGTCGGCTGCCACGTTCAGCACCAGCGCATCAGCACGGGCCCCGGGCGTCAGGCCCCAGGCCGTGAAGCCGGCGGCACGGGCGCCCCCTTGCACGGCAGCCTCGAACAGGCGCGCGGCGCTGGACGGCTGCGCGCCCGGCAGCGCTGCGATGTTGCGCTGCTGGGCGGCCAGCCGCTGGCCGTACTCCAGCCAGCGCAGCTCCTCCACCCAGCCGCGCGTGACCTGGCTGTCCGAGCCCACGGTCAACGGCACGCCGCCGGACAGCCAGCGGGGCAGGTCCGTCAGTCCATCGCCCAGGTTGGCCTCGGTGCCCGGGCAGATGACGATGCCGGCACCGCTGCCCGCCACCGCCTCGATCTCCCACCTCTCGGCATGCGTGGCGTGCACCAGCTGCCAGCGCGGGTCCAGATGACCCGCCTCGGCCAGCCACTGCAGCGGGCGCATGCCGGTGGCGGCCAGGCAGTCGTTGACCTCGGCCATCTGCTCGGCCACGTGAATGTGGATCGGCAGGTCGGCCGCGCCCACCAGCTGTTGCAGCCGCGCGATGTCGCCCGGCGACGCGCCGCGCAGCGAATGCAGCGCCACGCCGGCGTTGACGCGCGGCAGACCTGCGGCCAGTACGCGCTGGCAGGCGCGCCAGGCCCAGTCGGCATCGGCGGCGAAGCGGTACTGGTCGGGCCGCAGCCCGGCGGCGTTGAAGCCGCTGCGCGTGTAGACAACCGGCAGCAGCGTCAGGCCGATGCCCACGTCCTCGGCCGCCTCGGCCAGCGCCCAGGCCATGTCCAGCTCGTCGTCGAATTGCTGGCCCTGCGCTGCGTGGTGCAGGTAGTGGAACTCGCACACCTGCGTGTAGCCGCCGCGCAGCAGCTCGGCGTAGAGCTGGCCGGCCACCGCGCGCAGCTGCTGCGGCGAGATGCGCAGCGCCAGCGCATACATGCGGTCGCGCCAGCTCCAGAAGTCGTCCTGGCCCGCGTCGCGCCGCTCGGCCAAGCCCACGAAGGCGCGCTGAAACGCATGGCTGTGCGCGTTGACGAGGCTGGGAATGACCGGGCCGGCCAGCTTCTCGGCATCGCCGGGAGCCGGCAGGTTGACGGTGATCTCGGACCAGTGGCCGGTAGCGTCCACCGTCAGCAGCACGTCGCGCTGCCAGCGCCCGTCGATCCAGGCCAGCGGGGCATGCAGTCGTTTCAGGGCCGGCACGCAAGCATCTCCTGGAGCATCTTCTCGATCAACGGCGCGACGGCCGCGGCGAACGTTTCGTCATAGGCCTCGCGCGGAACGCAGGCCTCGTCCATGTAGCAGCGCTGGCACATCTCCAGCTGCACTGCATGCCAACCTTGCGTGGGCCGACCGTAGTGGCGCGTGATGTAGCCGCCCTTGAAGCGGCCGTTCACCACCTGGCTGAACTCCGCCTGGCCGGCCAGCAGCGCCGCCAGACGCTCGGTGATGGCCGGCGCGCACGACGCTCCATCGGCGGTGCCGAGGTTCAGCGCGGGCAGCCGACCCTCGAACAGCCAGGGCAGCTCGGAGCGGATGCTGTGGCCGTCGAACAGCAGCGCATGGCCGTGCGCGGCGCGAAGCCGCGCCAGCTCGGCGGCTAGTGCGTCGTGGTACGGCCGCCAGTAGGCCTCGCGGCGCACGGACACCTCGGTCGCATGCGGCTCGACGCCGTCGCGGTACAGCGGGTCGTCGGTGAAGAAGCGGGTGGGCACCAGGCCGGTGCCGCCGGACGCGCCGGGGTACAGCGGCTGGTCGTCCGGCGGGCGGTTCAGGTCGATGACGTAGCGGCTGTAGCGCGGCACGATGAGGCTGGCGCCGAGCTTGTCGGCCAGCGGGCGGTACAGGCGCTCCAGGTGCCAGTCGCTGTCTTCACTGGCCAGCGCGCGCGGCACCAGCCGTTCGCCGATGTCGGCCGGAATGTCCGTGCCGACATGCGGCAGGCTGATCAGCAGCGGCACGCGGCCCTGCTGCAGTTGGAACACGCTCATCGATGCACCCTTCGCGCTTCGTGCTGTCCCGCTAGGCGGGAATGAGCCCCTTCGGGCGGCCGTGCGGTGCTCATGACTCTCCCTGAACGCCCTGGAACACCCGTGCGATCAACGGGTTGTGGCCAAAGCATGCTGCCAGCTCGCGCGGGTGGCCGCCATCCCAGATGCAGAAGTCGGCTCGCTGCCCCGCCACCAGCCGGCCACGGTCGGCCAGGCCCAGCGCGCGTGCGCCACTCACGGTCAGACCGCGCAACGCCTCCTCGGGCGTGAGGCGGAACAGCACACAGGCCATGTTCAGCATCAGCAGCGGCGACAGCGTGGGCGAGCTGCCGGGGTTGTGGTCCGTCGCGATGGCGATGGGCACGCCCGCGTCGCGCAGCGCCTGGATGGGCGGCAGCTGCGTCTCGCGCAGCGCGTAGAAGGCGCCGGGCAGCAGCACCGCCACCGTGCCAGACGCCGCCATGGCCTGGATGCCGGCGGGGCTCAGGAACTCGAGGTGGTCGCAGCTCAGCGCGCGGTAGCCGGCCGCTAGCGCGGCGCCGCCCTGGTCGCTCAACTGCTCGGCATGCAGCTTGACCGGCAGGCCCAGTGAGCGCGCGGCGTCGAACACGCGGGCCACCTGGGCGGGGCTGAACGCGATGTGCTCGCAGAAGGCATCGACGGCATCGACCAGACCGGCCGCCTGCAGCGCGGGCAGCCAGCGGCAGGCGGCGTCGATGTAGTCGTCCGCGGACGCGGCCTCGGGCGGCAGCGCGTGCGCCGCGAGGTAGGTGGTGCGCACGTCCACGCCCAGCGCACCAAGTTGCCGCGCGACGCGCAGCATGCGCGCCTCGGTGTCGGCGTCGAGGCCATAGCCGCTCTTGACCTCAAGCGTCGTCACGCCTTCGCGCATCAGCGCGCGGGCGCGCTGCGCGGCGCCGGCCAGCAGTTCGGCCTCGCTGGCCGCGCGCGTGGCGGCCACCGTGGCACGGATGCCGCCGCCGGCCTGGGCGATGTCGGCGTAGCTGGCGCCCAGCAGGCGCTGCTCGAACTCGTTCGCGCGGTTGCCGCCGTAGACCAAATGCGTGTGGCAGTCGACGAAGCCCGGCGTGACCAGCGCGCCCTGCAGCTCCACCACTTCGTCGGCCGCGGGCGCCTCGGCGCTCGGCCCCACCCAGCGGAGCAGGCCGCCGTCGACCAGCAGCGCGCCGTCGTCGATCAGTCCCCAGCCCCTGTCACCCGCCAGCGTGGCCAGGCGGCCACCACGCCACAGCGTCATTCATCGCTCCAGCTCAGCCACCAGGCGTGGCTGCCGCTGGCATCAGGGCCGGTGAACACGCAGCTCTGGATGGCCGGCGCCTCGCACCATGCCAGTGTCAGCGGCGCCAGCGGCATCGCGCGGGCGCCATGCTCCAGCAGCCCGCCCTCGACCGTGAACAGCCCCACCCAGGATGTGCGCGGCATCAGCACGTGGCTGGCCGGCTCGACCTCCAGGTTGCCACGGCGCTCCATGATGTTCAGCACCTCGGTGCGGCCCTTGATCAGCTCCGCCGATGGCGCCAGGCCACCTTCGAAACGCAACGGGTCGTCGCCGATGCTCTGCGGCCAGTCGAACAGCCGCAGGCCCGCGCCACGGATGACCGCCAGCCAGCGGTGCACGCCGGGGAAGGCCGAGAACGGCCCGTCGCGCTCGACGCTGGCGACGCTGACGCGCAGCGCCCAGTCGTGCGCGTGCGGCCAGGCGAGCAGCTCACGGGTGGTCCCGCCCTCGTTCTTCCAGGCCTGCGGCTGCACGTCTGCCGCGCTGACCTTGCTCCAACTCATGTTCTAACCTCGCACTGCTTGAGTTCCGCCGGCTGGCGAGCTGCGCATTTTCCGCAGCTCAGGGCGGGTTTCCTCATGCCGAGAAGCTCCCTTGCAATTGGTAACGAGAGCCGGGGTGGGTCAGCTTGACGCTGGTGACGGCCACGCCGCGGCTGTAAGTGATGCGCTTAACCACCAGGCACGGGTCGCGCCGGTGAATTCCCAGCAACTTGGCCTCCACCTCTCCGGGCAGCGCGGCCTCGATCATGTAGCGCGCCTCCGACAGCGGCGCCACGTTCAGCAGGTAGTGCGTGGGCGTGATGCGCGAGAAGTCCTGCGCCAGGTAGTCCGGCGCGCAGGCCGGGTTGACGGCGCGCTCCTCGCATTGAATGGGCTGGCCGTTCTCCAGGTGCACGATGAGGCTCAGGAACACCGGCGCGCCACGCTTCAGGCCCAGCTCGGCAGCCTGCTGCGGCGTGGCCCTGCCCTTGACGAGCGCATGCACGCGCGCCTCGTGCTGGCCGCCGCGCTCGACGATCTCCTCATGCACGTCGCGCACGTTCAGCGTCGACGAGATGCGGTGCAGCTGCGCGACGAAGCTGCCCACGCCCTGCACGCGCTCGATCAGCCCGTCCTGCACCAGCTCGCGCAGCGCGCGGTTCACCGTCATGCGGCTGACCTCGAACTGCGCCACCAACGCGCCCTCGCTGGGCAGCAGGTCACCCGCTACCCAGTGGCTGCTGGCGATGCCTTCGCGCAGGTGGTTCTTGACCTTGAGGTACTGTGGCTCTGGACTTGTTGTGGACGTGCGGGCGGTGCGTGGCATGGCCGCATGCTAGTTGACTTGACTTGTATAGACAACTAGAGTGCGCCGCAGTTCCAGGAGACCCCATGACCACCCTGCCCTGCCCCGCGTCACGTCCCGTTCAGGCGCCCACCGGCACGCAGCTGCACTGCAAGAGCTGGCTCACGGAGGCCGCCTACCGCATGCTGCAGAACAACCTCGACCCTGCCGTGGCCGAGAACCCGGACGCGTTGGTCGTCTACGGCGGCATTGGCAAGGCAGCGCGCAGCTGGGAGGCGTTTGACGCCATCTGCAAGGCCTTGCGAGAGCTGGGCGACGACGAGACATTGCTGATCCAGTCCGGCAAGCCGGTGGGTGTATTCCGCACGCATGCCGATGCGCCGCGCGTGCTGCTGGCCAACTCCAACCTGGTGCCGGCCTGGGCCACGTGGGAACACTTCCACGAGCTGGACCGCAAGGGTCTGATGATGTACGGCCAGATGACAGCTGGCAGCTGGATCTACATCGGCAGCCAGGGCATCGTGCAGGGCACGTTCGAGACCTTCGCCGAGGCGGCGCGCCAGCACTACGGCGGCGTGGCCGCCGGCCGCTGGATTCTGACGGCCGGCCTCGGTGGCATGGGCGGCGCGCAGCCGCTGGCGGCCACGTTTGCGGGCTTCTGTTCGCTGACCATCGAATGCCAGCAGTCGCGCATCGATTTCCGCCTGAAGACGCGCTACGTGGATGAGCAAGCCACGGATCTTGGCGACGCGCTGGCCCGCATCGCCAAGTACACGGCGACCGGCGAGGCCAAGTCCATCGCGCTGCTGGGCAACGCGGCCGAGATCCTGCCCGAGCTGGTGAAGCGCGGCGCAAATGGACAAATTCGGCCCGACCTGGTGACCGACCAGACCAGCGCTCATGACCTCATCCACGGCTACTGCCCGCCGGGCTGGAGCGTCGAGCAGTGGAAGGCGGCTGGCGCCGATCCGGCCCGCCATGCCGAACTGCGCGCCGCCGCTGCCACCGGCTGTGCCACGCACGTGCAGGCCATGCTGGCGTTCAAGACGCAAGGGATCCCGACGGTGGACTACGGCAACAACATCCGCCAGGTCGCCAAGGACCAGGGCGTGGCCAACGCCTTCGACTTCCCCGGGTTCGTGCCCGCCTACGTGCGGCCGCTGTTCTGCGAGGGCAAAGGCCCGTTCCGCTGGGTGGCGCTGTCAGGTGACCCGGAGGACATCCACAAGACCGATGCGAAGCTGAAGGAGCTGTTCCCGCAGCATGTGGCGCTGCATCGCTGGCTGAGCATGGCCGCGGAACGCATCGCCTTCCAGGGCCTGCCGGCCCGCATCTGCTGGCTGGGTCTGGGCGAGCGCCACCTCGCCGGCCTGGCGTTCAACGAGATGGTGAAGAATGGCGAGTTGAAGGCACCCGTCGCCATCGGCCGCGACCACCTGGACAGCGGCTCCGTCGCATCACCCAACCGCGAGACCGAGGGCATGCGCGACGGCTCGGATGCCGTGTCCGACTGGCCGCTGCTGAACGCGCTGCTGAACACCGCCGGCGGCGCCACCTGGGTCAGCCTGCACCACGGCGGCGGCGTGGGCATGGGCTACTCGCAGCATTCGGGCGTCGTTATCGTGGCCGATGGCACCGCCGCCGCCGCCCGGCGACTCTCGCGCGTGTTGTGGAACGACCCCGCCACCGGCGTCATGCGCCATGCCGACGCCGGCTACGACACGGCCGTCGCCTGCGCCCGCGAGAACGAACTGAACCTGCCTTCGCTATGAAACTGATTCCCGGACAACTCACGCTGGCCCAACTGGCCGACATCGCCGCAGGCCGCACCCGGTTGCAGCTCGATGACTGGTCCGCCGTGGACGCCAGCGCGGCGCTGGTGGCCGCCGCCGCTGCGGGCGATGCGCCGGTCTATGGCGTCAACACCGGCTTCGGCAAGCTCGCCAGCACGCGCATTGCCAAGGACCAGCTCGCGCAACTGCAGCTCAACCTGATCCGCAGCCACGCGGTGGGCGTCGGCGCGCCGATGTCACCCGAGGTCGTGCGGCTGATGCTAGCCACCAAGGCCGGCAGTCTGGCGCGAGGCTTCTCGGGCGTGCGCGGCGTGGTCGTGCAGTCGCTGCTGGATGCGTTGAACGCCGGCTTCGTGCCCTACGTGCCCGCGCAGGGCTCGGTGGGCGCCAGCGGCGACCTGGCGCCGCTGGCCCACCTGACGCTGGCGCTGATGGGCGAAGGCGAGGCCCTGGTGGCCGGCCAGCGCGTGCCGGCGCGCGACGAGCTGGCCCGGCTGGGCCTGCCGCCGCTGACGCTGGCCGCCAAGGAGGGCCTGGCCCTCATCAACGGCACGCAGGCCAGCACCGCACTGGCGCTGCACGCGCTGCTGCGTTTCGAAGGCTTGTTTGCGACCGCGCTCGCCAGCGGCGCGATGACGCTGGACGCTGCACGTGGTAGCGACGGCCCGTTCGATGCGCGCATCCACGCGGTGCGCGGGCAGCCGGGGCAGATCGAGGTCGCCGCGGTCTACCGCGAGCTGCTTGCCGGCAGCGTCATCCGCCAGTCCCACCGCGAAGGCGACGAGCGCGTGCAGGACCCGTACTGCCTGCGCTGCCAGCCGCAGGTCATGGGCGCCTGCCTGGACCAGGCGCGGCACAGCGCCGAGGTGCTGGTGCGCGAGGCCAACGCCGTGACCGACAACCCGCTCGTCTTCGACGACGTCATGATCTCCGGTGGCAACTTCCACGCCGAGCCCGTCGCGTTCGCGGCCGACGACCTCGCGCTGGCCATCGCCGAGGTCGGCGCCATCGCCGAGCGCCGCATCGCGATGCTGATCGATCCAGGCATCTCGCGCCTGCCGCCCTTCCTGACGGCCGACGCCGGCCTGCACAGCGGCTTCATGATCGCCCACGTGACCGCGGCTGCGCTGGCCAGCGAGAACAAGAGCCTGGCCCACCCGGCCAGCGTGGACAGCCTGCCGACCAGCGCCAACCAGGAAGACCACGTGTCGATGGCCACCTTCGCCGCGCGCCGCCTGCACGCGATGCTCGACAACACGTCGCACATCGTCGCCATCGAGCTGCTGGCCGCAGCGCAGGGCATCGACTTCCTGCGTCCGCTGACCAGTTCGGCTCCGGTGGAGGCGCTGCATCGGCGCCTGCGCGCCGACTGCGCCAGCATGCCGGCCGACCACTACCTGGCGCCGGACATCGAGCGCGCAGCGGCGTTGGTGCAGGCAGGCCAGCTGCGTGCAGAGCACGCCCCGTGTTTCGCTCAGTAACGACCTGCGGCGCCCGCCACGCGCAGGAACACGTAGGCGAACCACACCACCACCGCGCGGTGCAGCAGCGCGCGCCAGCCGGTGCCGCGGCGGTCGCCGACGCGCTCGGACGCGGCGATGGCCATGTCGATCTCGCCGGCCAAACGCGTCGCGAAGGGGCGGTCCAGCACGACGACGTTGGCTTCCAGGTTGACTAGCAGCGACAGCGGGTCGATGTTGGAGCTGCCCACGGTGGCCCAGTGGTCGTCGACGACTGCGACCTTGGCGTGCAGGAAGGCCGGCGTGTACTCGTAGACCTCGATACCGTGGCGCAGCAGGTCGGCATACAGCGCCTCGGCGGCCCAGCCGGCGATGCGGTAGTCCAGCTTGCCCTGCAGCAGCAGCCGCACGCGCACACCGCGCCGTGCCGCTCCGCGCAGCGCCGCGCGCAGCCGCTGGCCCGGGTAGAAGTAGGGGCAGATGATGTCCACGCTCTGCCGCGCCGCGCGGATGGCATCGGCATAGGCGTGCTCGATGGTGCGGCGGCGGCGCACGTTGTCGCGCATGACGAAGGCCGCGCAGACCGGCGGCAGGTGCGGCACGCTGGCTGGCAGCCGCTGCGGGCCGCGCCAGATCTGCGTCAGCCACAGGCTGAAGCGGCGGCGCAGCGGCACGTAGTCCAGCAGCGCATCGTTGAGATCGCGCCCCAGCCACGCGCGCGACCAGATGGCGCGCACGCACTGGCTCACCGCATCCACCAGCCCGCCGCGCACGGCCACCGCATAGTCCAGCCGCGGTTGCTCGCAGACACCGTGGCGCAGGTCGCAGAGGTCGTCAATGACGTTGATGCCGCCGACGAACGCGACCTCGCCATCCACCACGCACAGTTTCTGGTGCAACCGGCGCAGCTGGCCGCGCTGGAACCAACGCCACCAGCGGTCCATCGGCCGGAACACCGCGAACGCGACGCCCGTGCCCTCGAAGCGCTGCCGCAGCGCCGCCAGGCTGGCGCCGCTGCCGAAACCGTCCACCACGACGCGCACCCGCACCCCCCGCTGGTCGGCGGCGATCAGCGCATCGGCCAGCGCCAACGACGTTTCGTCGCTGTGGAAGATGTAGGTGGCCAGCCAGACCTCGTGGCGTGCCAGCGCGATGGCCTCGTGCATGCGCGGGAACAGCTGCCCGCCGCCGCGCAGCAGGTCGATGTGGTTGCCCCCGACGAAGCCGGCGTCGGCGGCCGAGTGGCGGCTGCGACGCCGCGAACCCAGACGCCTCACCAGAGGACCCCAGGCGTTGCGCGCCGCCCCGCCGAGCGAGGATGAACCCCTTCGGGCCGCCGTGCGCGGCTCATTCCAGCGCCAGCTCCACCACCAGCGGCAGGTGGTCGGACATGCGCGCCCAGCTCGCGCCGCGCGGCACCTGCACGCCGGTGCAGCGCAGGCCCCGCATGTAGACGCGGTCCAGCGTGAACACCGGCAGACGCGACGGGAAGGTGGCCGCACGGGCGCGGCCATTCGGTGCAGCGGCGCGGCGCCAGCCGTGCGTGCGCATGGACGCATCCAGGCGTTCGCCCCAGTCGTTGAAGTCACCCGCCACCAGCACCGGTGCGCCGTCCGGCACATGCTCGCGCACGAAGGTCGACAGCCGCTCCACCTGCCGCAGTCGGCTGGAATGAATCAGGCCGAAGTGCGCGACGACGACATGCACCTCCCGCCCCTGCCAGCGCACGGGCACATGCAGCAGGCCGCGCTGCTCGAACTTATGGTCGGACACGTCGTGGTGGCCAATGTCGCCGATGGGCCAGCGCGACAGCAGCGCGTTGCCATGCTCGCCGAACTTGGTCGTCGCGTTGGTGCGGTAGGCCACTTCGTAGCCATCGGGCGCCAGAAAGTCGGCCTGACCCTTCTCGGGCCAGCCGAACCAGGTGCGGTCGAAGTAAGCCGCCTCGCGGTGGTGGAACAGCCGCACCTCCTGCAGGCAGACGATATCGGCGTCCAGCGCCTCGACGCCCATTTGCAGGTTGTGGATTTCCAGGCGCCTGGCGGGGCCGAGGCCACGCACACCCTTGTGGATGTTGTAGGTGGCCACCCGCAGCACATCGCCGGGGGCATGGGGAGTAGGACGGGCAACGGGGGTCATGACATCGGAGCGCGGCTGAAGCGGGGCAGTTGCAGCACGGCCTCCGCGTTGGACGGCGAGAAGCAGCGGTCAGCCGCCTCCTGCCAGGGCAACCAGACCCACGATAGGTGCTCGCGCGGGGCCAAAATGGGCGCCAGCGCCGCAGGCACTTGTAGGCCGAAGACGTGTTCGGTGTTGTGCGTGACACCCGGCGCATAACGGTGCCGCCAGCGCGGGTAGATCTCGTAGACGTTGGCGAGCTGCCAGTCGCGCAGCTCGCTGCCGGGCGCGTCGGCAGCGAAGCCGGTCTCCTCCAGCACTTCGCGCCGGGCAGTCTCGGCCAGCGGTTCGTCGAGGCTCTCGCGGGAGCCCGTCACGCTCTGCCAGAACCCGGGATGGTCGGCACGCTCGATCAGCAGGACCTGCAGATCGGCGGTGTGGATGACGACGAGGACCGATTCGGGAATCTTGAAGGGCTTGGCCAACTGCATAGCCAAAGCATAGCGACCTCAACCGCCCTGGCGGGCGCGCTTGGCCACCTCGGGCGGCAGCTCCTTGGCCTGCAGCTCGCGCACCTGCGTGACCAGCTGGTTATGCGCGTCCATGAAGGCGGCCGCAATGACCTTGCCCTCGTTGGAATTGCTCCAGCCGGCACCCGCCGCGCCGCCCAGCTTGCCCACCAGCGCGCCGCCCACGCCCAGGTCGGCCACCTCCACCGAACCGGTGGAAGCAGCGACCTGCTCGGTGGTCTCGTTGTCGGTCAACAGCAGCGCGGCCTGTGCCTGCTTGAGCTTGACCTGCTCGGCCGCGCCCACGAGCTTGTTCAGGTAGGGAATGGCCTGCAAGATGCCGCCGATCTGCCGGCCGGCGTCCTGCTCGCTGAACGTGAGGCTGGGCGTCAGGCTGTACTGCGCCTCGTAGCCCTTGCCCTTCCCCACCGTGTTGCCCTGTTGGCGCAACACGCCGGCCTCCTTCAGCTCCTGCTCGCGCACGGTGGCCTTCAGGCCGGCCGAGCGGTCCACCACGCGGAAGCAGCCGCTTTGCTGCGCCAGCAGCCGCACCAGCGGCACGGGACTGGACGGCAGGTGGTAGCTGCTGGAATAGGCGTAGCCGTTGGGGTTCTCGATCAGCGCCAGCGTCGCCACCGGTGCGTCGCACTTGACCAACTCGCGGCTGGCCTTGGCGGCGCCGGCTGGCCCGGCCGAGCCGCTGATGACCGAGCCGCCCTCGCCCAGCGAGGTGGACGACTTGCCGCAGCTGGCGAGCAGCAGCGCAGCGGCCGCGGGAAGGGCGAGCAGGACCAGTTTTCTCATGAGCGCGAGTCTGCCTTCCCGCACGCGCACTGCCGGCCCTAGAACAAGGGACAGCGCCGCGCCTGACCCCTCACTTGGGGTACAGCACCATCTGCGTGCAACGGAAGAGTGCCAGCGTCTTGCCGCTGTCCTTGTGCTTGACGACGGCATCCCAGACCTGCGTGGTCTTGCCCAGGTGCACCGCGCGGGCCACGCAGCTGAGGGTGCCCTCTCGGGCGGTGCCCAGGTGGTTGGACTTCAGCTCCACCGTCGTGAAGCCGCTCGCCCCCGGCGGCAGGTGGGCCACGCAGCCGTAGCCGGCGCAGGTGTCGGCCAGCGTGACGATGCTGCCCGCGTGCAGGAAGCCGTTGGGAGCCATCAGCTCAGTGCGCACCGGCAGTTCGCCGTGCACCTCGCTGCCTTCCACCTGCGTGATGACGATGCCCAGCAGGCCCGGCAGCTTGCCGGCACCGACCTCGTTGAATTTCGCACTGTCTGGCATTCGACCTCTCTGTTCTTGATGGCAGGCCATCGTAATGGCGACGAAAAAAGGCCGGCATCCCTGCCGACCTCTTCGTCTTGTGCAAAGCGCGCGATCAGGTGCGCGTCATCGTCGCCTTGAGCATGCCGTTCAGCAGGTCCAGCGACTCGGCCAGGTGCGCCCGCGTCTCGACCGACAGGCCCGGCCGGGCCGAGGCCGCGCGCAACTCGCCGGCCAGCTGGCTGGCGTGCCAGCGCGCCATCGAGAACGCGTCGGCGTAGACCGTGGCGCCGTTGGTGGAGCGATTCAGCTGGGCCTGCAGGCGCTTCAGGTACTCGCGCTGCAGGCTGCGGCGCATGCGGTCGATCTCGCCGCCGCTCTTCAGCTCGCTGAAGACGGCGCCCTGCAGCGTCGCGTACACCTCGCTCAGCGACACGGCGCCCTTGCGCTGGCCCTCCGGAAGGTAGCTGCCCTGCTCGATCAGCCGGCGCGCCGTGTTGGGCGACATCAGGCGGTCCAGCACGCGGCCCTGCAGCGTGGCCACGCTGTCCGGGATGGACAGCGGCAGGCCGCGGTCCCACTCGTTGTAGTCCAGCGTCTGCGTGACGAGGAACTCGGGCTTGAACTTGAACGAGTCGCTGGACAGCAGGCCGCTAGCGATGAATCGCAGC
Organism: Pelomonas dachongensis; assembly: GCF_043555865.1. Lineage (NCBI taxonomy): Bacteria > Pseudomonadati > Pseudomonadota > Betaproteobacteria > Burkholderiales > Sphaerotilaceae > Roseateles > Pelomonas dachongensis. The sequence continues at coordinate 1,022,271 of NZ_JBIGHY010000001.1, read as the reverse complement.
GCCTCGCGCTGCTGCGCGGTGTCGACCGGCTTGAACGCCTGGCCCGGCGTGACGCCCGGCACGATGCGCTCGGCCTGCAGGCCACCCACGTATTTGCTGACGTTGTTGGCCGTCATGCCCAGCTGGCGGAACGATTCCAACACCGAGCGGCGGCTGCGCAGCGGGTCCTCGCCGGGCTCGGGCTTGCGGGTCTGCACGCGCTCCCACAGCTCCTGGCTGAGCTTGAGGCGCTTCCGGGCGTAGGCCAGCGGGTCATCGCCCAGGTCGCGCTGGTTGGTGCGCGGGTCGAAGCCGTCGTACGGGCCACCGACGCCCTGGTCGAAGTCGTCGCCGTAGGCCAGCAGCGGCTCGGTGGAGCGCGCGGCGATGCGGGCCAGCTCGGCCGCCTCCTGCTCGGCCGAGGTTCCTTGCGCAAAAGGCTTGTACGCGTACTCGATGGCCCAGTAGTCGTAGGCGCCCAGCGTCGTGTTGGTCAGCGTGGAGCGGGCCTCGCCCTTCAGCGGCAGGTTGTAGGCGTTGTAGTCCATCACCGAGTTGGAGATGCCGTTGGCTTCGGTCCAGGCCTTGTCCTTCAGCTGCGCCTGCGTGACGGTGGTAGACGAGCGGAAGTTGTGCTTGAGGCCCAGCGTGTGGCCGACCTCGTGCATGACGACGTCCTTCACCACCGCCTGCGCGAGCGCTTCGGCCTCGGGGCCGTTCATGTCCAGCCCGTCGCGAAGCGCCAGCAGGTCCAGCGCAAAGCCAAACTCGGAGGACTGGTCGGCGGCGTAGGTGCACAGCTGCTCGATCAGCGCACGGCTGCGCTCGCCCATCCAGCTGGCGCCATGCGAGTGGTCGGCGTGCGAATGGCCCGCCACGTCGTCCGACGCCAGGCGGCGCGAGCCGCGGCCGAACACGTCGCTCATGCCGATGTCGGCGTCCAGGATCTCGCCGGTGCGCGGGTCCTTGTTGCTGGGGCCGATGGCGAAGCCGACGTCCGAGCCGGTGAACCAGCGGATGGACGCGTGCGTCGAGTCCATGTTGTCCCAGTCGGCGTCGTCGGGCTGCTGCTTGGCGACGACGGCGTCCTTGAAGCCGATCTTCTCGAAGGCCTTGTTCCACTCGAGGATGCCGGCCTTGACGGCTTCGCGGTACTTGGCCGGGATGTTCTTGTCCATCCAGTAGGTGATGGGCTGCACGGGCTCGGACAGCGCGGCAGCCGGGTCCTTCTTCTCCAGACGCCAGCGGTTCACCATGTGCACGCGCGTATTGGCCTTGGTGTCGTCGCCGAGGTTGCTGTAGCTCTCCATGAAGTGCCCCAGACGCGGGTCGGCATGGCGGATGGCGGCCGGCTGCTCCGGCAAGGCACGGAAGCTGTAGACGAAGCTGAAGAACATCGAACGCGGGTCCGGCGTGGCCTGCGGCGGCGTCGGCACGGCCACGGGCGCGGGCACCAGCGGCGGCGCCGGAATGCGCGGCGTCGCGAAGTGCACGCGTGAGGTCAACGTGGTGACCTGCGCATCGGCACGCGTGGCCTCGATGAAGGAGTTGGCGCGGTCGGGTGCGTACGGCAGGCGGAAGGCCTGTTCCAGCCGCGTGGAGTAGCCGGGGATGTCTCCCAGCAGCAGCGCGCTGGCATCCACCAGCGCGGACTTGCGGTCCGGGTGGTCGGCGCTGGCCACGGGGCCGGCCGTGACCAGGCTGGGCGAGAAGGCCTGCTCCAGCACCAGCTTGCTGTCGGCTTGGGAGGAGCGGAACTTGGTGTTCAGCGCGATCAGCTGCACGTAGTTGCCGATGCGGCGCCACTCCACCATCTCGTCACCCAGCATCTGGCTGGCGTAAAGGCCGCGCTCGCCGATGGAGTTGGCGACGTTGACGCTCAGCAGGAAAGGCTTGTTGAACTGCTCCCTCGGGATCTCGATCCAGACCTTCTCGTCCTTGCGCCAGACCGGGAACAGGCCCGGCTGTTCCTTGGCGCCCTTGATGACGTCGGCAAAAGGCTTGGGCGCGCCGGGCTCCACCGGCGGACGGGCGGGCGCAGCGCCGGAGGCGGCGATCGAGGGGCTGGATGCGGCGGCGGGCGGGGTCTGGGCCTGGGCGACGGCCGCCAGCGCGAGTAGCGCGGCGGAGGCCAGTACGGAACGCGACATCGGGGTCATGAGATGTGTCCGAAGGAAACGAAAAGTCGACCACTTTAAGGCCGGCGACACTCGCGTCCCATCCGATGCTGCCCTCCGTAGCGAGGTTGCAGAAGTTCACGCAAAAACTTCCGTCATGCCGTTGACCCATCTGCTTTATCTGCACGGCTTCCGCTCGTCGCCGGCGTCTGCCAAGGCGCGCCGCATGGCCGCCTGGGCGGCCAGCCAGGCCGGCCTCACCTTCGTCTGCCCGCAGCTGCCGCCGTCGCCGCGCGAGGCCATGGCGCTGGCCACCGGTGTCGTCGCCGGCTGGCCCGCCGAAGGCGCGGCCGTCATCGGCAGCTCGCTGGGCGGCTTCTACGGGACCTCGCTGGCTGAGCAGCCGGCGCACCGCCGCTGGCGCGTGGCCGTGCTGAACCCGGCCGTGGACCCGGCGCGCGACCTCGGCGCCCACATCGGCACGCTGTCCGCCTGGCACGACCCGCAGCTGCAGTTCGAGTTCACCGCCCAGCACGTGGCCGAGCTGGCCGCGCTGGCGCCACCGCGGCTGACGGCGCCGACGCGCTACTACGCGCTGATCGCCAAGGGCGACGAACTGCTGGACTGGCGCGAGATGCTGGCGCGCTACGCCGGCTGCGACGGGCAGGTGCTGGAGGGCAGCGACCACGGCCTGACCGACTTCGAGGAGCACCTGCCCGGCGTCCTCGAACACCTGACGCGCTGAGGGACAATCCTGCTCCTATGTCTGTGACCTTTGCGCTGTTTGATGACGCCGGTAAATTCCTCGCCGGCCGTGTGATGAGCGAGGCCGATGCCTCGCTTCAGGTGGAGCTGGACTCCGGCAAGCGGGTCAAGGTCAAGGCCGCCAACGTGCTGCTGAAGTTCGAGCAGCCGGCACCCGCCGTGCTGCTGCTTGAAGCCCGCAAGCTGGCCGACGACATCGACCTGGACCTGGCCTGGGAATTCGCGCCCGAAGGCGAGTTCGGCTTCGTCGACCTGGCCAAGGACTACTTCGACGCCAAGGCCGGTGTCGTCCAGCAGGCCGCGGCGCTGTTCCGCCTGTACGACGCACCGCACTACTTCCGCCGTGCCGGCAAAGGTCAGTTCAAGAAGGCGCCCGAGGAGACGGTCAAGGCCGCGCTGCTGGGCATCGAGCGCAAGCGCCAGCAGACCTTGCAGATCGAGGCCTGGGCGCAGGAGCTGGTGGCCGGCACCTGCCCGCCGCCCATCCAGGACCAGATTTACAAGATTCTTTTCAAGCCCGACAAGAACGGCCCCGAGTACAAAGCCGTGGTCGAGGCCAGCAAGAAGGCGCACAAGGCGCCGCTGGAACTGCTGCAGGGCGCCGGGGCCATCACCAGCCCCTACCAGTTCCACTGGAAGCGCTTCCTGTTCGAGAACTTCGCCAAGGGCGTGGGGTTCCCCGCGCTGTCGGCGCCTGAGATCAAGGACGACCTGGCGCTGAGCCCGGTGCAAGCCTTCTCCATCGACGACTCGCAGACCACCGAGATCGACGACGCGCTGTCCGTTCAAGGCCTGGGCACCGGCACGGTCACCTTCGGCGTGCACATCGCGGCACCCGGCCTGGCGATCACGCCGGACTCGGTCGTCGACAAGGTCGCCCGCGAGCGCCTGTCCACCGTCTACATGCCGGGCTGGAAGATCACGATGTTGCCCGACGAGGTCGTGCAGACGTACACGCTGATCGAGGGCCGCGACTGCCCGGCCGTGTCCATCTACTTCACGATGGACGAGGCCACGCTGGCGATCACGGCGCGCGAGACCAAGCTCGAGCGCGTGCACATCGCCGCCAACCTGCGCCACGACAAGCTGGACGGCATCGTCACCGACGCCACGCTGTCGGGCGAGGCGCCGGCCGACTACGCCTTCGCGCCCGAACTGGCCTTCTGCTGGCGCCTGGCCAAGAGCCTGAAGGCGCAGCGCGAGGTGGTGCGGGGCAAGCCCGAGAACTTCAACCGCCCGGACTACAACTTCCGCCTGGCTGGCGAGCGCATGGAGCCGCCCAACGGCAGCGAATCCGTCGAGATCTCGGTGCGGGCGCGCGGCAGCTCGCTGGACCTGATCGTGGCCGAGGCCATGATCCTGGCCAACTCGGCCTGGGGCGGCTGGCTGGCCGAGCTGGGCCTGCCCGGCATCTACCGCAGCCAAGCCAGCCTGGCGCCCGGCATCAAGGTGCGCATGGGCACCAAGGCGCTGCCGCACGCCGGCATGGGCGTGGCCAGCTACACCTGGGCCAGCTCGCCGCTGCGCCGCTACGTGGACTTGGTCAACCAGTGGCAGATCATCGCGGCGGCCCGCCACGGCAAGACGGCCGCGCTGGTCGCGCCCTTCAAGCCCAAGGACGCAGCGCTGTTCTCCATCATCTCGGGCTTCGAGGCCGCCTACGCCGCTTACAACGGCTTCCAGAACGGCATCGAGCGCTTCTGGACGCTGCGCTGGCTGCAGCAGAACGGCACGACCGAGTTGACAGCCACCGTCATGAAGGAAGGCCTGGTGCGCGCCGACGACCTGCCGCTGGTCTTCAAGGCGCTGGGCTGCGAGCCGCTGCCGCGCGGCAGCCACGTCAAGGTGCGCATCACCGGCCTGGACGAGATGACGCTGGACGTGCATGCGACCCTGATCGAGCGCCTGGACGAAGCCGCCGTGGCCGCCGCGGCCGATGAGTCAGAGGGCGACGACGAGGAGCTGGCTGCCGCCGCCGCGCCCATCTCGCTGGCCATTGACCTGAACGACGGCGACGGCGCAGCCGAGCCGACGGCCCAGGCCTGAGATGCGCAAGCTCAGCACGCTGCAGATCGCACTCGCGTTCTCGCTGGGCGTGCACGCGGTGTTGCTGAGCCTGCGCATCGCCTCGCCCGACGCGTTCAATCGCATTTTCAAGGACACGCCGCTGGAGGTGGTCCTGGTCAACACCCGCTCCAGCGAGCCGCCCGCCAAGGCTGCCGCGCTGGCGCAGGCCAACCTCGCAGGCGGCGGCAACGTCGAGACTGGCCGTGCCACGTCGCCGCTGCCGCCCGCGCGCCGCCGCGAGACGGGCGAGGCCGCCGAGTCGCAGAGCTCGCAGATCACCCAGTTGCAGCAGCAGCAGCAGCACTTGCTGGCCCAGGTGCGACGCGAACTGGCGCTGCTGCCGCCGCCCGACCCGAAGCGCGAGAAAACCGACGCCCGCGAGCGCGCCCAGGCCGAGAAGCGCCGCCAGCTGGTGGAGCTGCTCGCCGAAATCGAGAAGCGCGTCAACGAAGAAAGCGCCCGGCCGCGCAAGCGCTATGTGAGCCCGGCCACGCGCGAGGTGGTCTACGCGCAGTACTACGACGGCCTGCGCCGACGAATCGAGGAGCGCGGCACGCGCGACTTTCCGCAGTACCGCGGTCGCAAGCTCTACGGCGAGCTGACCATGAACATCCACATCGACCACAAGGGCCGCGTGCTGGAGACCGAGATCCTGGCCTCCAGCGGCAACGCCACGCTGGATCGCCGCTCGGTGGCCATCGTGCAGGCGGCCTCGCCCTTCGGCAACTTCAGCAAGGAGATGCTGAAGGGCGCCGAGGTGCTGGTCATCACGTCGCGCTTTCGCTTCACGCGCGACGAGGGACTGGAAACGACCTTGACCGGACAGAACCCATGAGCCCTGCCCGGCCGCCCGAAAGGGCTAAACGCCCGCTTGGCGGGACAGCGCGAAGCGCGAAGGGTGCTTGAATGACAGATCGATATGCAGTGGTGGGCAACCCCGTCGAGCACAGCCGCTCGCCGACCATCCACGCAATGTTCGCCGAACAGACCGGCGAGGCCGTGGCCTACGAACGCCTGCTGGCACCGCTGGACGGCTTTGAAGCCACGCTGCGCGACTTCGCCGCGGCCGGCGCCAAGGGATGCAACATCACCGTGCCGTTCAAGTTCGACGCGTTCGCGCTGGCCGCGAAGCGCACCGAGCGCGCGCAACTGGGTGGCGCCGTCAATGCGCTGCGCTTCGACTCCGACGGCTGGACCGGCGACAACACCGATGGCGCCGGCCTGGTCAACGACCTGCAGAAGAACGCCGGCCGGCCGCTCACGGGTCTGCAGGTGCTGCTGGTCGGCGCGGGGGGCGCCGGCGCGGGCGTGCTGGCCAGCCTCATCGCGGCGAAGCCGGCGCGCATCACGATCGTGAACCGCAGCGTGGACAAGGCGCAGGCGCTGGTCGCCAGCCACGGCCACCTCGGCGTGCCGCTCGTTGCCGCGACGCTGGCCGATGCGCCGGCCGCGCAGGACCTCGTCATCAACGCCACCAGCACCAGCCTGGCCGGCGCCGCGGCGCCGGTGGATGCCCGCGTGCTGAAGGCCGGCGGCCTGGCGCTGGACATGATGTACGGCCCGAAGGCACAGAGCTTTCTGGACTGGGCCGCCGCGCACGGCGCCGAGCCGCGCGACGGACTGGGCATGCTGGTCGAGCAGGCGGCCGAGGCCTTCTTTTTCTGGCGCGGCGTGCGGCCCGACACGGCACCGGTGCTGAAGGCCGTGAGGGCCACGCTGTGATCCGCCACATCGGCCGGTTGATCGCCGTGCTGGCGCTGGCCGTGCTGTGCCTGCAACTGTGGTTCGCCGGCCGCATCGCGCTGATGAACGTGCTCGCGCCGCAGTCCACCAGCTTCCAGCGCAGCGAGGCGCTACGCCTGCTGAAGGACAGGCAGCAGGTGGCGTGGGCGCAATCCTGGGTCGACAACGACCGGCTGCCAGGCACGCTGAAGCGCGCAGTCATCGCCAGCGAGGACGACGGCTTCGCCGAGCACGGCGGCGTCGATTGGGATGCGCTCAAGGGCGCCTGGCAGAAGAACGAGAAGGCGCAGGCGCGCGCCGAGGCCCGCAAGACCAAGAAGCCCCCCAAGGTCATCGGCGGCTCGACGATCACCCAGCAGTTGGCCAAGAACCTGTTCCTGTCCGGCGAGCGCACGCTGCTGCGCAAAGGTCAGGAGCTGGTGCTGACGCTGATGCTGGAAGGCCTGCTGAGCAAGCAGCGCATCCTGGAGATCTACCTGAACAGCGTGGAGTGGGGCGAGGGCCTGTTCGGCGCTCAGGCGGCGGCACGGCACTACTTCCGCACCGATGCGTCGCGGCTGGGCGCGTTTGAAGCCGCGCGGCTGGCCGTCATGCTGCCGGCGCCCAAGCGCTTTGAACGCCAGCCCGGCTCGGCCTATGTGATGGGTCGCGCCGCCCTCATCGTCGGCCGCATGCCCAGCGCGCAGTTGCCATGAGCGACATCACCGAAGAGATCGCCGCCGCCGCGGCCCGCCTCATCGTCGAAGAGGGCATGGACTGGGGCGCCGCCAAGCAGCGCGCCGCGCGCGATGCGGGCGCGGCGCGCGCCGCGCTGCCCGGCAATGACGAGGTGGAAGAAGCCGTGCGCGAGCACATCGCGATCTTTCACGCCGACACGCAACCGGGCGAGCTGCGCGCCCTGCGCGAGCTGGCGGCGCAGTGGATGGCGCGGCTTGCCGACTTCCGGCCGCACCTGACCGGCGCCGTCTGGCGCGGCACGGCCACCAAGCTGTCCAACGTCCACCTGCAGCTCTACTGCGACGACAGCAAGGCCGCCGAGATCGCGCTGCTGGACCGCGGGCTGGACTTCGACGTCGCCGAGACCACCGGCCCGCGCGGGCGCGCCGTGGACATGCTGGTGCTGGACGTGCCCTGCCCGGCGTTGCAGGAACGGGTCACGCTGTGCCTGAGCGTGCTGGACTTCGACGACCTGCGCGGCGCCCTGAAACCCGATGCCCGCGGCAGGACGGATCGCGGTGACCTGAGCGCGCTGCAGGCGTTGCTGGAAGAATTGCCCCCCGCATGAAACCTCTTTCCCGTCGTCTCCTTCTCACCGGCGCCGGCCTCGGCGCTGCCGCGCTGGGCGCCTCGTTCGCCTGGCGCCGGCAGCCTGCACCTGCACCTGCATCTGCGCCTGCCCCGTCCCCGGTCGCCCAGGCGTTCTGGGCGCGCCGCTTTCCCGGCCTGGACGGCGCCGAACTGGACGTTGCCCGTTGGCGCGGCCAGCCGCTACTCGTCAACTTCTGGGCCACGTGGTGCCCGCCCTGCGTGAAGGAACTCCCGGAGATCAACCAGTTCTACAACGAAGCCCGCAGCAAGGGCTGGCAGGTGCTGGGCCTGGCCATCGACAAGGCCGAGCCGGTGAAGGCCTTTCTGCAGAAGACGCCACTGGACTTTCCGGTGGCGCTGGGCGGGCCCGACGGCCTGGCGCTGGTGCGTGACCTGGGCAACGCGGCCGGGGGGCTGCCGTTTTCCGTCATCTTTGACGAACGTGGCGAGATCAGCTGGCGGCGCATGGGGGTCACGCACCTGCAGGAACTGCGAGATCTGGCGCGAAGCTGAGCTCAACGGGCCGCGCCGGGGGATGATCCCCAGAATTTCCCCAATCGCGCGGGAAATCGGCCCCAAAACGCGTAAAGTTCGCCCTTCCTCAATTTAGTGACGGCTCCCTAGACCTTCAGGGATGCGGACCCGTCGCGCGTTTGATGCAAGTTCTCGTCCTGCATGGCCCCAACCTCAATCTGCTCGGCACCCGCGAGCCCGAGGTCTATGGCACGCAGACCCTGGCTCAGATCGATGCCGAACTGAGCACGATCGCGACTGAAGCCGGCGCGACTCTGATCACCTTCCAAAGCAATCACGAAGGTGCGCTGGTCGACCGCATCCAGGCCGCGCGCAGCGACGGCACGCGCGTCATCATCATCAATCCGGCGGCCTACACCCACACCAGCGTCGCTATCCGCGACGCCCTGGCCGGCGTCGCCCTGCCCTTCATCGAAGTCCACCTATCCAACATCCACCGCCGCGAGGCCTTCCGCCACCACAGCTACCTGAGCGATCTGGCGGTGGGTGTCATCTGCGGGCTCGGCGCCAACGGCTACCGGCTGGCGCTGCGTCACGCCCTCGAATCGTTGGGGACCGGCGCCTGACAGGCACCGGTCTTGCCCGTCCTCACTCACAACAACTACATCGCCTGGAGCCACCCATCATGGACCTGCGCAAGCTCAAAACCCTGATCGACCTGGTCTCGGAATCCAATATCTCCGAACTGGAAATCACCGAGGCGGACGGCAAGGTCCGCATCGTCAAGGCCGACCCTGCGGCGGCGCTGGCCGCCCAGCCGGTCTACGCCGCCCCGGCAGCGCCGGTGACGGCCGCCGCCGCGCCGGTGGCCGCCGCAGCGGGGCCTGTAGCGGCGCCAGCCCCCGCGGTCGAGACCGGCCACGTCGTGAAGTCGCCCATGGTGGGCACGTTCTACCGCGCCTCCAGCCCCAACGCCAAGGCTTTTGCCGAGGTGGGCCAGCCAATCAAGGAGGGCGAGGCCATCTGCATCATCGAGGCCATGAAGATCATGAACGAGATCGAGGCCGACAAGTCCGGCACGATCACGAAGATCCTGTGCGAGAACGGCCAGGCCGTCGAGTTCGGACAGCCGCTTTTCGTCATCGAGTAAACAAGGACTTCTGATGTTCAAGAAGGTCCTCATCGCCAACCGGGGCGAGATCGCGCTCCGGATTCAAAGGGCATGCCGAGAGCTCGGCATCAAGTCCGTCGTCGTTTATTCCGAGGCCGACCGCGACGCTAAGTACGTGCGCCTGGCCGACGAGGCCGTCTGCATCGGGCCGGCGCCTTCCGCGCAGAGCTATCTCAGCATGCCGGCCATCATCGCGACGGCCGAGGTGACTGACGCCGAGGCCATTCACCCGGGCTACGGCTTCCTCAGCGAGAACGCCGACTTCGCCGAACGCGTGGAGCGCAGCGGCTTCACCTTCATCGGCCCGACGCCCGAATCGATTCGCCTGATGGGCGACAAGGTCTCGGCCAAGCAGGCCATGATCCGTGCCGGCGTGCCCTGCGTGCCCGGCTCCGAGGGCGCGCTGCCCGAAGACCCGAAGGAGATCATCAAGATCGCCCGCTCGGTCGGCTACCCGGTCATCATCAAGGCGGCAGGCGGCGGCGGCGGGCGCGGCATGCGCGTCGTGCACACGGAGGCGGCCCTGGTGCACGCGGTGCAGACCACGCGCGCCGAAGCCGGTGCAGCCTTCGGCAACCCCGAGGTCTACATGGAGAAGTTCCTCGAGAACCCGCGCCATGTGGAGATCCAGATCCTGGCTGACACGCACAAGAATGCCGTGTGGCTGGGCGAGCGCGATTGCTCCATGCAGCGCCGCCATCAGAAGATCATCGAGGAAGCTCCGGCCCCCGGCATTCCGCGTCGCGCCATTGAAAAGGTGGGCGACCGCTGCGCCGCCGCCTGCAAGAAGATGGGCTACCGCGGCGCCGGCACGTTCGAGTTCCTGTACGAGAACGGCGAGTTCTACTTCATCGAGATGAACACGCGCGTGCAGGTGGAGCACCCGGTCACGGAGATGGTGACGGGCATCGACATCGTGCAGCAGCAGATCAAGATTGCGGCTGGCGAGAAGCTGCCGTTCACGCAGCGCCAGATCGAGATGCGCGGCCACGCGATCGAGTGCCGCATCAACGCGGAAGACCCGGTCAAGTTCATCCCGTCGCCCGGCCGCATCACGATGTGGCACGCACCCGGCGGCCCCGGCGTGCGTGTGGACTCGCATGCGTACACGAACTACTTCGTGCCGCCCAATTACGACTCCATGATCGGCAAGATCATCGTCCATGGCGACACGCGCGAGCAGGCGCTAGCGCGCATGCGCATCGCGCTAAGCGAGACGGTGGTCGAAGGCATCCAGACCAACATCCCGCTGCATCGCGAGCTGATGGCGGATGCCAAGTTCATCGAGGGCGGCACCAGCATTCATTACCTGGAAGGCTGGATGGCGGCGCACAAGCGCTGAAGGCGCCTCATGACGCAGGACAATGCGGGCATGAGTCATCTTTTTGAACTGGCCCTGGTCTGCCGCGAGGCCGACGTCGAGACCGTCAGCGATGCGCTGATGGAGATCGACGCCCTCGCGGTGTCCGTCGAAGACGCCGATGCCGACACCGAGGCCGAACACGCGCTGTTCGGCGAGCCCGGCATGCCCGCCCCGGCCGCGGGCTGGGAGCGCTCGGTGGTGAAGGCGCTCTTCCCTTCCGAGCCTGAAGCCACCGAAGCCGCGACGCTGATCCTGGCCCAGCAGTGGGCTGCGGACGTGCACGTGCAGGCCATCCAGGCGGTGCCCGAGCAGGACTGGGTGCGCCTCACGCAAAGCCAGTTCGCGCCGGTCGAGATCACGCCCGAGTTCTGGATCGTGCCGAGCTGGCACGAGGCGCCGCCGCAGGCCCAGCGCGTCATGCGGCTGGACCCCGGACTGGCGTTCGGCACCGGCACCCACCCGACCACACGCATGTGCCTGCGCTGGATCGCGACCCGCAACCAGTCGTGGGATCGCGTGCTGGACTACGGCTGCGGCTCCGGCATCCTGGCCATCGGTGCGGCACTGCACGGCGCCCGCAGCATCGACGCGGTGGACATCGACCCGGCCGCGATCACCTCGTCACGGGACAATGCGGCCGCCAACGGCGTGACGCTGAACACCGGCATGCCCGAGCTGGCCCAGGGCCAGTACCCACTGGTCATCGCTAACATCCTGGCAACGCCGCTGAAGCTGCTGGCGCCGCTGCTGTGCGCGCACGTCGCGGCCGGCGGCCATCTGATCCTGGCGGGCATCCTGTCGCGCCAGGCCGACGAGCTGAAAGCGGCCTATGAGCCGTGGCTGTCGCTGTCGGTCGGCGATGAAGAAGACGGCTGGATCCTCATGACGGCGCAGCGGCCCGCATGAGCGCAGTGTCGGGCCGCCCCCAACAAGCTCGCTCCCGCCTGGCGGGAGTGAGTCCGGACTTGAGAGGCGATGAGGGCATCTCAAGACTGGTGAGCGCCTGGCCGATCCGTCGGACAGGCAAGGCTGAAGGCCGAAGGGTGCACCCATGAGCCTCGCGACGCGCTGCACCGCCTGCGGCACGGTCTTCAGAATCGTGGAAGACCAGTTGCGCGTGTCCGACGGTTGGGTGCGCTGCGGCCGGTGTTCCGAGATTTTTGACGCGCGCGAGCTGCTGTTCGACATTGAGCGTGAGGCACCGCCACCGTGGCCAGCAGCGTTCACGCCGGCACCGGGGTTCGCGGATGAACCGCCATCGCCCCCCACACCGCACCCGCTGCCGCCCCCGGCGCCGGCGCCCGAGCCGGAACCCGAGCCGGAACCCGAGCCGGCCTGGATTCCGCAGCCGGTCGCCGATCCCGAACCGCAGCTGGAAACGCCGCCGCGCTTCACCGCCACGGCCGCTCCCGCGCGGCAGGAACCGCGCTGGGTGGAGGACGAGCCCCTGGCCCACCTGCCCCCCGCACCCGTACCCCAGCCCGTCATCGAACCGGCACCAACGTTGGTCGCCGAGCCGACTTCGCCCTCGACTCCCGTCGTGCCCGAGTTCATGCGCATGGCGCAGAACAGCGCCCGTTGGAATCGCCCGGGCATGCGGGTGATGCTCAGTGCATCGTCGCTGCTTCTCGCGCTACTGTTGCTGCTGCAGGTCACGCTGCACTTCCGCGATGCGCTGGCCGCACTGCATCCGCCGTTGCGCGGCGCGCTGCAAGGTTTGTGCAGCGCGCTGGGCTGCGAGGTGCAGCCCTGGCGGCGCATCGAAGCCATCAGCATCGAAGCCACATCGCTGAGTCTGATGGGCGGCGGCAGCGGCTACAAGCTCAACCTGTCCCTGCGCAACAAAACCGGCGTGAGTGTGGCGGCCCCGTGGATAGAACTCAGCCTGACCGACGCCAACGGCGCGCCATTCGCGCGCCGTGTCGTCGCGCCCGAGGCGCTGCAGCCGCAGTTGAAGCAGGTCGGCGCGGAGTCGGAGCATGCGCTGTCATTCAGCTTCAGCACCGGCGGCAAGCGGGTCAGCGGCTACAGCGTCAACGTCTTCTACCCCTGATCCGGCCCGCAGGGCGAATGCGCGCCTGACAAGAAAAAACCCGGCACCGCGTGAGCGGGCCGGGTTTTGCGTTTGCTCGAAACGGGCGGCGTACCGCCCGCTCAGACAAGCGCTTAGGGCTTGTTGCCGGTGGGGAAGGGCCAGGCGGCTTGCGGGCTCAGCGCGGTCTTGGCCGCGGGGGCGGGTGCAGCAGCAGCAGGCTTGGCCGCAGGGGCAGGCTTGGCAGCCGCCTTCTTCGGCGCTGCAGCCTTCTTCGCGGCCGGCTTGGCAGCAGGCTTCGCCGCGGGCTTGGCAGCGGCCTTCTTGGGGGCAGCAGCCTTCTTTGCCGGAGCAGCGGCCTTCTTGGGCGCAGCAGCCTTCTTGGCAGGAGCGGCAGCCTTCTTAGGAGCAGCAGCCTTCTTGGCCGGAGCGGCAGCCTTCTTAGGAGCAGCAGCCTTCTTGGCCGGAGCGGCCTTCTTCGCCGGAGCAGCAGCCTTCTTGGCCGGAGCGGCCTTCTTCGCCGGAGCAGCGGCCTTTTTGGCCGGAGCGGCCTTCTTCGCCGGAGCAGCAGCCTTCTTGGCCGGAGCGGCCTTCTTCGCCGGAGCAGCGGCCTTCTTGGCCGGAGCGGCCTTCTTCGCCGGAGCAGCGGCCTTCTTGGCCGGAGCGGCCTTCTTCGCCGGAGCAGCAGCCTTCTTGGCGGCAGCCTTCTTCACCGGGGTTGCAGCGGCCTTCTTGGCCGGAGCTTTCTTCGCAGTTGCCATGGTTTTCTCCTTGATCAAGGGACAGAAACGCCGCCCTGCACGGACCGGTCCGTGCAGATACGGCTATTCACCGTCCGAGAGTCGCTCAGGAGGAACGCCTCGGTACGGTGAATGGGATCGCCATGCAGTCCCGCCACGTCTTGCGTGTTGATGCGGGTTTCGCTCGGTGACTGCATTGGCCAGGTCTTGATCGGGTGGTGGCTGGGACTTCAGTCCCAGCTCAGTGCCCCGCCCGACTGGTACTCGATGACGCGAGTCTCGAAGAAGTTGCGTTCCTTCTTCAAGTCGATCATCTCGCTCATCCACGGGAAGGGGTTTTCTTCGTTCGGGAACAGCGCTTCAAGGCCGATCTGCACCGCACGGCGGTTTGCGATGAAGCGCAGGTAGCCCTTGAACATCGACGCGTTAAGGCCCAGCACGCCACGCGGCATGGTGTCCTCGGCGTAGCGGTACTCGAGCTCGACGGCCTTCAGGAACAGCGCCTTGATCTCGGCCTTGAACTCGGCAGTCCACAGGTGCGGGTTCTCGAGCTTGATCTGGTTGATCAGGTCGATGCCGAAGTTGCAGTGCATGGACTCGTCGCGCAGGATGTACTGGTACTGCTCGGCCGCACCGGTCATCTTGTTCTGGCGGCCCATCGCCAGGATCTGCGTGAAGCCGACGTAGAAGAACAGGCCTTCCATCAGGCACGCGAACACGATCAGCGACTTCAGCAGCGTCTGGTCGGCCGCGGGTGTGCCGGTGACGAAGTCCGGCTTCATGATCGCCTCGATGAAGGGGATCAGGAACTCGTCCTTGTCGCGGATCGACTGCACCTCGTTGTAGGCGTTGAAGATCTCGCTCTCGTCGAGACCCAGCGACTCCACGATGTACTGGTAGGCGTGCGTGTGGATCGCCTCCTCGAAGGCCTGGCGCAGCAGGAACTGGCGGGCCTCGGGCGCCGTGATGTGGCGGTAGGTGCCCAGCACGATGTTGTTGGCGGCCAGCGAGTCGGCAGTGACGAAGAAGCCGAGGTTGCGCTTGATGATGCGGCGCTCGTCGTCGGTCAGGCCGTTGGGATCTTTCCAGAGCGCGATGTCGCGGCTCATGTTCACTTCCTGCGGCATCCAGTGGTTGGCGCAGGTGGCGAGGTACTTCTCCCACGCCCACTTGTACTTGAACGGCACCAGCTGATTGACGTCGGTCTGGCCGTTGATGATGCGCTTGTCGGCCGCCTTCACGCGACGTGCCGTGGTGGCTTCGCCAGACAACTGGGGCGCAGGAATGGAGACGCTGGCAGCTTCGCGCACAGACACCGAAGCAGACGTCGCCGAAAGTGATGTCGATGGCAGGGCCGCGAGAGTGTTCGCGGCTTGGGTATCAGTGGACTTCAGGTCTTCGTCCCAATCCAGCATGGTGTGCTTCCTATCGCTTCGAATTATCGGCAGTGCTTGCGGGGTTCAACAAGAACCCGCCACTGCTATTTGCATCAATCGCGCGAACTTTGTTGCGCGAGGGCATCGAAAACAAGCAGCGCGCACTTGTCTATACAAGTGCGCGCTGCTGCTTCATTTACTGGCAGGCCTCGCAACCGGGGTCGTCGATGGCGCAGAACTTCATGTCGGTGGCCGGAAGTTCGGGCTCCACGGCAGCGACAGGCGCAGCCGGTGCAGCCATCACCGGCGCAACGCCGGACGACACCGCGTTCAGCTGGCCAGAGCGCGTGACCGTGCTCTTCTCCGCCTGCGTCGCGCTGATGGTGCGCAGGTAGTAGGTCGTCTTCAGGCCGCGCTGCCATGCGAGCTTGTAGGTCTCGTCCAGCTTCTTGCCCGACGCACCGGCCATGTAGATGTTCAGGCTCTGCGCCTGGTCGATCCACTTCTGGCGGCGCGCGCCGGCTTCGATCAGCCACGACGTATCCACCTCGAAGGCGGTCGCATACAGCGCCTTGATGTCCTCGGGCACGCGGTCGATGCGGCGCAGCGAACCGTCGAAGTGCTTGAGGTCCATGACCATCACGTCGTCCCACAGGCCCAGCGCCTTCAGGTCACGCACCAGGGATTCGTTGATGACGGTGAACTCGCCGGACAGGTTGGACTTGACCGACAGGTTGCCGAAGCAGGGCTCGATGGACGCGTCCACGCCGATGATGTTGGAGATGGTCGCGGTCGGGGCGATGGCGACGCAGTTGCTGTTGCGCATGCCGTGCGCGGCGATGCGCCCGCGCAGCGCGTCCCAGTCCAGCGTCGTCGAGCGGTCCACGTCGACATAGCCACCGCGGGCTTCGGCAAGCAGATCCAGCGAATCGATCGGCAGGATGCCGCGATCCCACAGCGAGCCCTTGTACGAGGAATAGCGGCCACGCTCTTCGGCCAGTTCGGTCGAGGCCCAGTAGGCGTGGTAGCAGACGGCCTCCATCGAGCGGTCGGCGAACTCGACAGCAGCCTGCGACGCATACGGCGTGCGCAGCTGGTACAGCGCGTCCTGGAAGCCCATGATGCCCAGGCCCACCGGGCGGTGGCGCAGGTTGGAGTCACGCGCCTTCTTGACGGCGTAGTAGTTGATGTCGATGACGTTGTCGAGCATCCGCATCGCGGTGCGCGTGGTCCTCTTCAGCTTGACCTGGTCGATCTCGCCATCCTTGATGTGCTGAGCCAGGTTGACCGAGCCCAGATTGCAGACGGCGATCTCGCTGTCGTTGGTGTTCAGCGTGATCTCGGTGCACAGGTTGGACGAGTGCACCACGCCGACGTGCTGCTGCGGACTGCGCACGTTGCAGGCGTCCTTGAACGTGATCCAGGGGTGGCCCGTCTCGAACAGCATCGACAGCATCTTGCGCCACAGGTCCTTGGCGGGCATGCGCTTGAATAGCTTCAGCTCGCCGCGATCCGCCTTGCGCTCATAACCCACATAGGCTTCCTCGAAAGCCTTGCCGAACTTGTCGTGCAGGTCCGGGCAGGTGGACGGGCTGAACAGCGTCCAGTCGCCGCCTTCCAGCACACGGCGCATGAACAGGTCGGGAATCCAGTTCGCGGTGTTCATGTCGTGCGTGCGGCGGCGGTCGTCGCCGGTGTTCTTGCGCAGGTCCAAGAACTCTTCGATGTCCAGGTGCCAGGTTTCCAGGTAGGCGCAGACGGCGCCCTTGCGCTTGCCACCCTGGTTCACGGCCACGGCCGTGTCGTTGACGACCTTCAGGAAGGGCACGACGCCTTGGCTCTTGCCGTTGGTGCCCTTGATGTGTGAGCCCAGCGCACGCACCGGCGTCCAATCGTTGCCCAGGCCGCCGGCGAACTTGCTCAGCAGCGCGTTTTCCTTCAGCGCCTCGTAGATGCCGTCCAGGTCGTCGCTGACCGTCGTCAGGTAGCAGCTGGACAGCTGCGAGCGGCGCGTGCCGGCGTTGAACAGCGTCGGCGTGCTGGACATGAAGTCGAAGCTGGACAGCACTTCGTAGAACTCGATGGCGCGCGCCTCGCGGTCGATCTCGCCCAGCGCCAGGCCCATGGCCACTCGCATGAAGAACGCCTGCGGCATCTCGATGCGGGTGTCTTCGATGTGCAGGAAGTAGCGGTCATACAGCGTCTGCAGGCCGAGGTAGTCGAACTGCAGGTCGCGTTCGGCCTTCAGCGCGGCGCCGAGGCGGACCAGGTCGAACTGGCCCAGCTTCTCGTCCAGCAGCTCGGCCGCGATGCCCTTCTTGATGTAGCCGGGGAAGTACTCGGCGTAGCGCGTCTGCATTTCAGACTGCATGACCTCGCCACCGATGATCTCGCGGCGGATGGTGTGCAGCAGCAGCCGGGCCGTGGCGCGGCTGTAGCCGGGGTCCTTCTCGATCAGCGTGCGCGCGGCCAGGATGGCAGCCTTGTAGACCTCGTCGATGGGCACGCCGTCGTACAGGTTGCGCTGGGTCTCGGCCAGCACGGGATCCGGCTTCACGTCGGCGCCGAGGTTCTCGCAGGCCGAGGCGATCAGCGACTTCAGCTGGCCCAGGTCCAGCGGGCGGCGCTCGCCACCGTCGATGACCATC
The DNA here is from genome assembly GCF_043555865.1 of Pelomonas dachongensis. NCBI lineage: Bacteria > Pseudomonadati > Pseudomonadota > Betaproteobacteria > Burkholderiales > Sphaerotilaceae > Roseateles > Pelomonas dachongensis. The sequence continues at coordinate 1,004,488 of NZ_JBIGHY010000001.1, read as the reverse complement.
AGCGACGGCTCGGCCACACGCGCGGCTTCCCCCTGCGACGCGCGTTCCTGCGCACGGCGCTCGCGGTACAGCACGTAGGCGCGGGCCACGTCATGCTGACCGCTGCGCATCAGGCCCAGCTCGACCTGGTCCTGCACATCCTCGATGTGGAAGGTGCCGCCGCTCGGGCGCGAGCGCAGCAGCGCACGCACGACGTTCTGCGTCAGCTGCTCGACCGTCTCGCGCACGCTGGCCGAAGCCGCACCGCTCGTGCCGTGCACCGCCAGGAACGCCTTCATCAACGCCACGGCGATCTTGCTCGGCTCGAACGAGACCACGGCGCCGTTGCGGCGCAGGATCTGGTAAGCCTGGTAGGTCGACGGCGACGGCTGGGCAACCTTGGTGGTGGGCGCGCCGGATTCAAACGCGACCGGTGCGGCGGTGGCGGGTGCCTGGCCGGAGACGGTTTGTTGCATGACGGAATCCTTTATCGAGAGACTGCAATGCGATGCGCGACTCCGACCTGGCGGCGGAGGGTCAGCGCATCGTGAGGGGTTTCAAACGGGGACCACGCGGTTTCCAAAGCGGAATCGCGTCCCGGTCTCACCATGACGAGGCCGGCTTCGCGGCGCGGCTCGCTGGGGTGTCGCTGGGGGTGACGCAACTGGCAGCAAGCCACGTCAAACAGCGCTTCCAGGGAGGGGTTCATGGGGTATCGACTGGGTCGGCAGAATAACACGAGAGAACACTATATATGTGGCACCCCGCCCCCTCAAGCACTACAGATAGTGTGAAAACCCGTGACTCGCACCCCCTAGAAAACGGCCATTCCGGCGCCGAGCCCGATCAACACGGGTCACGCGCACCGCAACCCGCATGAGCATTGGGCAGCGCGCCGGAAGGCCGCGCCAGCCCGCACCGTTGCTGGGTTTGCGCGGCGGCGTCGGTGACCGCAGCGCGCTGCGCGCGGGATTCAAGCAGGGCAAATCCCGAGGCCGAGCCTCAGCGTGGCGCGCCGGGCGCCGGGTCTGCAATCGCCAGCCGTGCCATGCGGTAGCGGATCTGCCGCAGCGACAGCCCCAGGCTCGCCGCCGCCGCCGTGCGGTTGAAGCGGTGCTGCTCCAGCGCCCGCAACAGGATGGCGCGCTCGACCTCGTCGAGATAGAGCGCCAGGTCGTCAGGTAGCTGCTCGGGCAACGACAGCCCTTCGACGACCGACGCCCCCGGACCTGGCGCCTCGTCCGCCGTTTCCAGCGTGCCGAACTGCGACACGCTGCCGCCATCGTCCAGCAGCGTGTCGGGCAGCCCCAGGTCCTCGGCGCCTATCCATTCACCGCCGGCCAGCGCCAGCGCGCGGTGCAGCAGGTTCTCCAGCTCACGCACATTGCCGGGGAAGGCATAGCGCGACAGCGTCTGCAGCGCGCCGGGCGTCAGTCGCGGCGTGGGCGACACGCCGGCGTCTTGCGCGATGCGGGCGAGCACGCGGTCGCTGATCAGACCCAGATCCTCCAGCCGCTCGCGCAGCGGCGGCACGCGGATCTGGATGACATTGAGCCGGTAGAACAAATCCTGCCGGAAGCGCCCCGCCGCGACCTCCGCGCTCAAATCCTTGTGCGTGGCGCTGAGGATGCGCACGTTGATCGGCGTCTCGGCCGTCGCGCCGACCGGGCGCACCGAGCGCTCCTGGATCACGCGCAGCAGCTTGCTCTGCATCGCCAGCGGCAGGTCGCCGATCTCGTCGAGGAACAGCGTGCCGCCGTCGGCCGCCTGGAAGAATCCCTCCCGGTCTTCGTTCGCGCCGGTGAACGCGCCCTTGCGGTAGCCAAAGAACTCGGCCTCCAACAGGTTCTCGGGAATGGCGCCGCAGTTCACGGCGACGAAACGCTGGCTGGCGCGCGTGCCGTGGTCGTGGATGGCGCGCGCCACCAACTCCTTGCCGGTGCCCGACTCGCCGTGCACCAGCACCGGCGCCATGCTGCGCGCGACCTTGTCGATCAGCGCGCGCACCGCGCGGATGGCGGGCGACTCACCCACCAGGCGCAACGCTGTCGCGGCCACCGCCGCCACGACGCTGGCCGCCGCACGCGCCTGCGGCTCGGGCGCCCTGCTCGCTGGCTGGCGGCCCAGCGCGGAACCGACCACCTGGCGGAACTGGCGCAGGTCGACCGGCTTGGTCAGGTAATCAAACGCGCCGGCCTTCAAAGCCTCCACCGCGTTCTCGGCGGAACCAAAGGCCGTGATGACGATCGCCCGCTCCGGTCGCGCCGCCTGCTCCAGCCAGCGCAGCACCGCGAGACCCGACCCGTCGGGCAGCTTCATGTCGGTGATGACGGCGCCATAACTGCGCCCCTGCAGATGCTCCAGCGCCTCGGCCACGGAGCCGGCACTGTCGATCTCGTAGCCCTCGCGCATCAGGGTCAGCTCGTAGAGCGTGCGCAGGTCCGGCTCGTCGTCGATGACCAGCAGGCGCTCGGTGGGGGATTTGCTCATCTCGGGCGGGGTCAGATGCCGGGCATGCGCAGACGCACGCAGAACTCGTTGGCCGCCGCATCGCTGGCGCGGCGGAAATCGATGCGCGCGCCGTGGCGCTCGCACAGCTCACGGCAAATATAGAGGCCCAGCCCCGTGCCACGGCTGCGCGTCGAGAAGAACGGCTCGAACAGGTGGCGCTCGACCTCGGGCGCCACCGGCAGGCCGGCGCTGCGCACCGTCAGCTCCAGCGCATCGCCCTGGCGCGCCAGCCGCACGCCAACCGTGTCGGGCCCGTCCTGCGCGTGCCGCAGCGCGTTGTCCAGCAGGTTGACCAGGATGCGGCGCAGGTGCTCGGCGTCGAACAGCGCGACCAAATCGGGCGCGGCCACCTGCAGCCTGAAGCGGCTCTGCGGACCGGCCTCGATGCCGTTGACCAGCGCCCAGTCCACGCAGGTTTCGTGCACCAGCGCGCTGGCGTCCAGCGCCAGCGTGTCGGGCTGCACGCCGGGCGCCACCTCGGTCACGTCGTCCACAAGGCGCTTGAGCCGCTGCACGTTGGACGCCACCATCCGCGTCAGCTCCTCGGCGCGCATGCCCGCCACGTCCTCGGCGATCAGCGCATTGGCCTGGGCAATCGCCGCCAGCGGGTTGCGGATCTCGTGCGCGATGCCGGCCGACACGCGGCCCATCGCGGCCAGCTTCTCCTGGCGCGTGCGAGCCAGCAGCTCGCGGTTGTCCTCCACGAACATCACGCATAGCTCCTCGCTGCCCTCACGCTGGCGGGTGAAGCGCAGCCGCAGGCGCAGGCTTCGGCTGATGCCGCCAGGCAGCGGCAGCGCCACGTCCAGCTCGGCACCGCGGCCGCCGGCGTAGGCCTCCTCCAGCGCCAGCGCCAGCGGCTGCCAGTCGGGCCGGCCACGCAGTTGCCAGCTCAACTCACCGCCATCCGCGCCCAGCAAGGTTCGCGACGCCGGGTTGCTGGCGCGCACGCGGCCACGGCGGTCTACCACCAGCACGCCTTCCTGCATCTCGTCGATGACCAGGCGGTTCAGCTGCTCCTGCTGGCGGGCCAGCGCCAGGCTGCCGCGCGCGGCCCGTTCCTCGCGGGCCAGCCGCGCGCTCAGCTCGCCGGCCAGCAGGCTGACGGCGAACAGGCCGCCGCCCACCAGCCCGGCCTGCGTCGTCTTCAGGCCAACATCCACGCCGAGCAGCAGCAGCGACCAGCTCGACGCCGCCAACAGCGCCAGCGTCGCCACCGCCGCCGTCGCCAGCGCCAGCAAGCGCGGGCTCAGCACCGCCGCCATCAGCACCGGCATGACGAACAGCGCGCCGTAGTTCACGCCGCTCGGGTCCAACGCCTGCAGCACGCCGAACAGCACCAGGTCCACGCCGATGGCAGCCCACCAGTGCGGGCTGCTGACACGCGCCATGCTGCGCGCCGTCACGCCGCGGCGCAGCGGCGGCAACAACCACAACGCCACGGCCGCGAACGCATACGACGCGCTCAGCGTCAGCGTCGACGAGGCCGGCGGCGTGCCCAGCGCAGCGGCCACCAACTGGGCCGCGATCAGCGCCAGGCCCAGCGCGGCCCGGGCCGCGAGAAAGGCGCGGTAAAGCCGCTCGAAGGTCGTGCTGCTGTCAGCATGCTCCGCCGGCGCCGACTCGACGAACCAGCTGTCGCGCCCGGAGGCCGGATCGAGCTGGGAGTTCAGCGTCGAGTCCGGGCTCAAGCAGGCCCCTGGCGGGACTCGAAGCTGGCCCGGTGCGCCGCGCTGCAGAACACGCCGCCCTTGCCCGGCAGCGTCTCGTCGGCCGGCAGGTGCATGCCGCATTCGGCACAGCTAAGCATCGCCTTCGGCCGCGCCGGTTCGGCGGGCCTGCGGGCCTCGGGCTCACGCTCCTTCGCGCCCCTGGCGCGCTTGGCGCCCAGCACGAAGAAGAGAATTGCGAGCACCGCCAGCAGCAGCACGTACTTCATGCGCCAGCTCCCCGCTGCAGCACTACTTCCAGCACGAAGCGCGACCCGGCATAGGACAGCAGCAACAGCGCAGCGCCGGCGTACAGCCAGCGTGTCGCGCGCCGGCCGCGCCAGCCGTAGATGCGCCGGCCCACCAGCAGCCCGGCCAGCACCAGCCAGCCCAGCACCGCCAGCAGGTTCTTGTGATCCCACTTCCAGTGCGGCGTGAACCACCACCCCAGCACGATGGCAAGCGACAGCACGCCCACGCCGGCCGCGACGAAATTGAAGGTCAGCCGCTCCAGCTGCAGCAGCGGCAACCCGCCGGGCGTGGACTGCTTGCGGCGCAGCTGCAGCTCGGCACGGTTCATCAGGGCCGCATGCAGCACGGCCACGCCGAACAGGCCGTAGGACGCTAGACCCAGCACCCAGTGCAGCGGCGCCCAGGGCGAGGCCGCCTGTGGCCGGCTCTCGCCGGGAAAACTCCAGGCCAGCAGCACGGCCACCGCCGCCAGCCAGGCCAGCACGCGGCGCACGCTGTGCAGTGGCAGGAAGCGGCTTTCGATCAGATAGACGGTCAGCACCAGCCAGGCCGTCATCGACAGCGCCGGCGCAAAGCCGAAGCGCGCGCCAGGCGTGGCCAGGCCATAGCCACTGATGTCGATGAACAGCGCGATGAAATGCGCAGTCCAGGCCAGCGCCATCGGCGGCACGGAGCGCAGCGGGCGGCGCACGATGGCATCGCCCTCGGACGCGCGGGCGCGCAACAGGCCCACCCACACATAGCCCAGCAGCGCCAGCCCGCTGGCCACCGCGAGCGCCACGCTCGGCCCGGGGCTGCCAGCAAAGGCAACGGCGTCTCCGAGGGGGGCGGGCGATAAACTCATGGCACGCAGTGTACTTTTGGCCTCACGCCGTTCTGGCGACCCGGCCCCTCCGAAACCCATGGCATCCAACCTCACCGACCGCCTGAGTCGCCTCGTCAAGACGATGCGCGGCCAGGCCCGCATCACCGAGAGCAACGTCCAGGACATGCTGCGCGAGGTGCGCATGGCTCTGCTCGAAGCGGACGTGGCCCTGCCCGTGGTGCGCGACTTCATCGCCCGCGTGAAGGACAAGGCGCTAGGCCAGGAGGTCGTCGGGTCGCTGAACCCGGGCCAGGTGCTGGTCTCGGTCGTCCACAAGGAACTCGCCGCCACCATGGGCGAGGGTGTGGCCGACATCAACCTGGCCGCCCAGCCGCCCGCCGTCATCCTCATGGCCGGCTTGCAAGGCGCCGGCAAGACGACCACGACCGCCAAGCTGACCAAGCACCTGATCGATAAGCGCAAGAAGAAGGTGCTGACGGTCTCCGCCGACGTCTACCGCCCGGCCGCCATCGAGCAGTTGAAGACGGTGACCAAGCAGGCCGGCGGCGAGTGGTTCCCATCCGACCCCGGCCAGAAGCCGCGCGACATCGCGCTGGCCGCACTGGACCACGCCCGCCGTCACTACTTCGACGTGCTGCTGGTCGACACCGCCGGCCGCCTGGCCATCGACGAGGCCTTGATGGCCGAGATCAAGGAGCTGCACGCGGCCATCAACCCGGTCGAGACGCTGTTCGTCGTCGACGCGATGCAGGGCCAGGATGCGATCAACACGGCCAAGGCGTTCAAGGAAGCGCTGCCGCTGACCGGCGTCATCCTGACCAAGCTGGACGGCGACTCGCGCGGCGGCGCGGCGCTGTCGGTGCGCCAGATCACTGGCGCGCCGATCAAGTTCGCCGGCGTGTCAGAAAAGATCGACGGCCTGGAGGTGTTCGACGCCGAGCGCCATGCCGGCCGCGTGCTGGGCATGGGCGACATCGTCGCACTGGTGGAGCAGGTCACGCAGAGCGTGGACCTGGCGGACGCGCAGGCCTTTGCTCAGAAGCTGAAGGACGGCAGCGGCTTCGACCTGAACGACTTCCTGCAGCAGATTGCGCAGATGAAGAAGATGGGCGGCCTGGGTGGCCTGATGGACAAGCTGCCCACCAACATGATGGGCAACAAGCAGCCCGGCCAGGCCGACATGGACCGCGCCGAGCGCGACATGAAGCGCATGGAAGGCATCCTGCGCGCGATGAGTGCCAAGGAGCGCGCCCACCCTGCCCTGCTGATGGACGGCAAGACCAAGGCCAGCCGCAAGCGCCGCATTGCCGCTGGCGCCGGCGTGCAGGTCCAGGAGGTGAACCGCCTGCTGAACCAGTACGACCAGATGCAGGGCATGATGAAGAAGATGAAGGGCGGCGGCCTCATGAAGATGATGAAGAAGCTCGGCGGCATGAAGGGCGGCCTGCCCGGGATGTAGCCCACCGCCGAGGCGCTTGATGCGCCCCCCCTAAAGGGGGCGCAGCCAGTGGCCAGGCAAAGCCGGTTCCACGGCTGCTGCTGGATGAGTCGGCCTTGCGGCCTCTGTCATCCGATGGGATGCCTACTTCTTCTCGGCCGCTGCCTTCAGGCCCGGCAGGAAGTCGGCGCCGTGCGCGATCTGCGCCGTCGACGCCCGCACCGTTTCGCCCAGCGGTTCGACGCGGCCGCCCAGGCAGTTGCCCAGGAAGGTCTCGGCGATTGCGTTGAAGCCGATGCGGTTGTTCGGCTTGGCAAAGCCGTGGCCCTCGTCCGGGTACAGCACGTAGGTGACCGGGATGTTCTTGGCCTGCATGGCCTGCACGATCTGGTCACTTTCCGCCTGCTTCACGCGCGGGTCGTTGGCGCCCTGGCCGATCAGCAGCGGGCGCACGATCTGGTCGGCCTTGTACAGCGGCGACGCGGCGCGCAGGATGGCCTTGCCATCGTCCGTCGTCGGGTCGCCCATGCGGCTGTACATCTGCTTCTTGCCGGCCTCCCAGTACGGCGGGATGGTGCCCAGCAGCGTCTCCAGGTTGGACGGGCCGACGATGTCCACCGCGCAGGCGAAGGTGGTGGGTGTGAAGGTCAGCCCGGCCAGCGCCGCGTAGCCGCCGTAGCTGCCGCCCATGATGGCAACCTTGTCGGCGCTGGTGACGCCCTGCTTGACCGCCCAGTTCACGGCGTCGATCAGGTCGTCGTGCATGGCCAGGCCCCACTGCTTGTTGCCCGCATTCAGGAATTTCTTGCCGAAGCCCGTGGAGGCGCGGAAGTTCACCGACAGCACCGCGTAGCCGCGGTTGGCCAGCCACTGGTGCGTGCCGTTGTAGCCGTAGCCGTCGCGTCCCCAGGGTCCGCCGTGCACCAGCAGCACCATCGGCACGGCCTGCTCGGCCTTGCCGTCGGCGTTCTTGTCGGCGCCTGACGGCAGCGTCAGGTAGCTGGGCAGCGTCAGGCCGTCGCGCGACGTGATCTCGACCGCGTGCATCGGCACCAGCGGCGCGTTCTGCAGCTCGGGCCGCGCGACGTACAGCGGCGACAGCTTCTTGGCTTTGCGGTCGTACAGGTAGGTGGCGGAGACCTTGGACACCGGGTCGATGCCGACGATCCACTTGTCGTCGGCGCGCGTGCGGCTGCTGACGAAAACCTCGCCCTTGCCCAGTTGCTTCTGCAACCAGTCGAAGTCGGCCTTCAAGGTCTTGTCGACGAAGTGCCACTCCGTGGTCAGGTAGTCGACCGCATAGGCCTGCACCTCGCCGGTGGCGGTGTTGCGCAGCGTCTGCCCGAGGTCGGCGCGGGCGTCCTGTGCGATCAGCGTGCGCTTGCCGGTGGCGGTGTCTTCGGCAAACACGGCCGTGGTGTCGCGGTCGCGCGAGTCGCGCCAGTACAAGGTCTTGCCGTCGGCGGTGTAGCCGATGGGGCCGGTCGCGTTGTCTTCCAGACTGGTGCTCAGGAACGGCTTGTCGGCGACCGCGCCGTCCTTGACCTGGAAATAGTCAGTGCCGCCAGCGGCGTTGGGGCGCGCGCCCAGGCGCACCTGCAGGTCGTCGTCGGTCTCGAAACCGGCGAAGCCGTCGCCCTTCATGACCAGCTTCAGCTCGCCGGTCTTCAGGTTCAGCTGGTGCACGTCGTGCCAGCGCGGATCGCGGTTGTTGATGCCTACCAGCACTTCGTCCACGCGCTTGCGCGAACCGCCGATCATGCGCACGCGCACCTTGTCGAACGGTGTGTAGTCGCGCTGCGCACCGGTCTTAACGTCCACGCCGTAGAGGCGGAAGTTCTCGTCGCCCGCGTTGTCCTTGACGAACAGCAGTTGCTCGCTGTTGCCCGACCAGAAATGGCCAGGGATGGGGCGGTCCTTGGAGTCCGTGACGGCCTTGGCGGCGTCGGGCTTGTCGGCCGGCGCCACCCAGACGTTCATCACGCCGTTCACCGGCGCCATCCACGACAGCCATTGGCCGTCCGGGCTCAGCTGCGCGCCCGCCTTGACCGGGTTGCCGAACAGCGCGGTGCGCGGGATCAACGGCGTGTCGCCAACGGTGATGGCCGCCTTGCGGGCATCGGCAGCATGCGCGGCGGTCGGCAACACGGCGGCGAGCGCCAGGGTCAGCGGAAGCAGGAGCGGGGGGCGTGACATGCGGGCCTCGGTCGAATGGAAAGACCCGCAGCATAGGCAGTCCCGCGGCCCATGCCATCGGTCAGGGTGCGCGCACCAAGGACTGCCCTTAAGGGTTGCTGCGGAGCGCGACACATGCGTACACACTTACCCCCAGGTTCGTGGGACACGCGCGCATGGTCAAGACCCGGCGCCGCCGCTAGTGTGCAGCGCATGCTGAATCTTCACCTCCCCCGCGCCATGGGCGCTTGGCTGAACCGCCTGGCCGGCCAGGACATCGATCCGCCAACGGACATCTCGGACACCGTGATGCGCTGGCCGCCCACGCCGGCGCGCGTGCTGGCGAGCGCGGAGCGGCATGCCTACAAATCGCTGGCCCAGGCGCTGGCACTGGAGCACCCCAAGGGTTTCCTGCTGGCCCAGCTGCCACTGCACCGGGTCGTGCGCGTGCCGCGCAAGCACTCCTACCGCGAGTGGCTGTCGCGCACCGGCCTGCTGACCGCGGACTTCGCGCTGTGCGACGAGCACGGCTATGTGCGAGCGGTGGTGCTGATGCCGGTGCCGGACGACCAGCCGCGTCAGCAGATCAAGCGCGAGCGGCTGCTGCGCGTGCTGGCCGCGACCGACCTGCCGGTGGCGCTGTGGGAGCGCGACTGGCATGGCGATGACATCGGCAAGCTGCGCGCCGCGGTGTTCCCCAAGCCGCGCGGCGCCGGCTACTACAGCGACACGCCGCAGGCGCATTGACGCCTCGCCGGGCCCGGCGTTTATTCCAGCAGCGCCCGCGCGAACTCGCGCGCGCTGAAGGTCTCCAGGTCTTCCAGCTTCTCGCCCACACCGATGAAATAGACCGGCACCGGCCGCTCGCGCGCGATGGCGGCCAGCACGCCGCCCTTGGCCGTGCCGTCCAGCTTGGTGACGATGAGGCCGGTCAGCCCCAGCGCGTCGTCAAAGGCACGGACCTGGTTCAGCGCGTTCTGGCCGGTGTTGCCGTCCACCACCAGCAGCACCTCGTGCGGCCCGTCGGCCTGCGCCTTGGTGATGACGCGCTTGATCTTCTTCAGCTCCTCCATCAGGTGGATCTGCGTCGGCAGCCGGCCCGCCGTGTCGGCGATGACCACGTCGGCACCGCGCGCACGGCCCGCGTTCACCGCATCGAAGGACACGGCCGCCGGGTCGCCGCCCTCCTGGCTGATGATCTCGACCTGCGCGCGGTCGGCCCACACGCCCAGCTGCTCGCGCGCGGCGGCGCGGAAGGTGTCGGCCGCAGCCAGCAGCACCTTCTGGTTGGCCTCGGCGAGGTGCCGGGTCAGCTTGCCGATGCTGGTGGTCTTGCCGGCGCCATTGACGCCCACGACCATCACCACGGTGGGCGTGTAGCGGCCCACCTCCAGGCCCTTCTCCAGCGGCTTGAGCAGCTCGGCCAACGCGTCCACGAGCAGGCCGCGCACGGCTTGCGGGTCGGTGGCCTTGGCCTCCTTGACGCGGCGCCTCAGGTCATCCAGCAGGAACTGGGTGGCCTTCACACCGGTGTCGGCCAGCAGCAGCACCTCTTCCAGCTCGTCGTAGAGCTGGTCGTCGATTTTGGTGCCGGTGAAGACACCGGCGATGCTGCCGCCGGTCTTGCGCAGGCCGGCGCGCAGGCGCTCCATCCAGCTCTGGCGCGGCGGCGCGGCAGGCGGTGGCATGGTGACAGCCACCGGAGCGGCCGCAGGTGCGGTCGCTGGAGCCGGTGGCGGCGGCGGCGCGGGCACCGCTGGCCGCACCACCACCGGCGCCGGCGTCGGGGCCGCCACTGTCGCCAGGGGCGCTGCAGCCTGCGGAGGCACCGGCGCAGGCAGACTCGCGGACGCTTCGGGGGCGGGCGCGGGCACGGGCGCTGGCACGGGTGAACTGGCCGGCTTGACGGTCCACCCCTCTGACAACAGTGTGGGCCCTTCGGCGGGCGCGGGGGCCGGGGCCGACTTCTTGAAGAAACTGAACATGAGCGGCATTTTCGCCGGGACTGGCGCCGCCCCCTTTCTCGCGAACTTCTCGCAATCGCGTGATCGTTTGCCGTCCATAAACAAGGGGACACTGACCGAGGATCCACGCACTCCCGGTCTGCCCATGTCTGCTGTCCTGCCTCCCGCCCTGACGAACCGAACCGCCGTCTGGTTCGCCGCGCTGCTGATGTGCGCCACCGCCGGCGCTCAGGACCTGCCGGGCCAGCAGGCGCCCACCGCCGTCAGCACGCCGTCACTGCCGGTGAAGCCCGTCGTCAAGGGCGAGAAGACCTTCCTGATGTCGGCCTTCATGGCCACGTCGCAGAACAAGCTGAGCCTGTTCTCGTCCACCGATGGCGTTACGTTCACGTCGCTGGCGTCGGAGGCCTACCAGCCGCCGAAAGACCTGCTGCGCGACCCTTCCATCATCCGCGGGGCGGACGGCCTCTACTACATCGCCTACACCACCAACTGGGACGGCTCGACCTTCGGCATCGCCAAGTCGGCCGACCTGAAGACGTGGTCGCACGTGGGCGACGTGACGGTCAAGCTGCCCGGCGTGACGAACGTCTGGGCGCCCGAATGGTTCCGCGACGCCGATGGCAGCCTGCATCTGGTGATGAGCCTGTCCAAGGGCGGCACCAAGGGACCGTTCGCGGCCTACACCGTGAAGGCGCTGGACGCCGGCTTCACCAAGTTCGCCGACCCCGTGCCCATGGCCGGCCTGGACAAAAACTACATCGACACCTTCGTCGTGCTCGACGGCGGCCGCTATACCGCGTTCGTCAAGAACGAGACCACCAAGGTCATCGAGCTGGCCACCGCCCCGTCGCTGAACGGCCCCTGGACGCTGCAGAAGACCGGCGATTGGGCCGGCTGGGGCAACTGGACGGAAGGCCAGGCGCTGGTGCCCATCAAGGGCGCGGACGGCAAGCCGGGCTGGCGCATCTACTTCGACGAATACACGACCAAGCGCTACTGGTACTCCGACAGCTTCGACGACTTCCAGACCTGGACGCCCAAGAAGGAGCTGGGCGGCGTGTCGGGCACGGTGCGTCACTTCACCGTCATCTCGGAAGACACCGCGCAGCTGGAGCGCGCCACCGCACCGAAGAGCAAGCCCAAGACCATCGCCTGGGACCGCCATTCGCTGATCATCGACGGCAAGCGCGAGATGATCTTCGGCGGCGAATTCCACCCGTTCCGCCTGCCCTCGCCGGCGCTGTGGCGCGACGTGCTGCAGAAGATGAAGGCGTCCGGCCTGAATACCGTGGCCTTCTACTTTGCCTGGGGCTACCACTCGGCCAAGCCGGGCCACTACGACTTCACGGGCATCCGCAACGTCGAGCGCGCGCTGGAGATCGCCAAGGAAGAGGGCATGTACGTGATCGCGCGCATGGGCCCGTACGTGAACGCCGAACTGACGGCCGGCGGCTTCCCCGGCTGGCTGCTGCGCCAACGCGCCGAGGCGCGCACCGATGCCGCCGAGTACCAGGCGGCCACCGACGAGTGGATGACGCAGATCAACGCCATCCTGGCGCGCCACCAGTTGACCAACGGCGGCGGCAACGTCATCGCCTACCAGCTGGAGAACGAGCTGTTCGCGGTGAACCCCAAGAACATCCGCCACATGCAGCACTTGGCGGACAAGGCGCGCGCCGACGGCATCACCGTGCCGCTGTTCCACAACGCCGCGTCGCGCCTGCCTGACTGGACGCCCAAGACCTCCACCGCACCCTTCGCCAATCCCGGCCCGACGGACATCTACGCGTTCGACGGCTATCCCGGCGGCGTCTGCGACGTGTTCGGCCAGCCGGGCACGCCGGCACCGGCGCCGGACTGGGGCATCTACGGCAAGAACTTCCCCAAGGTCGGGTCTCTTGCCTCGCCCAACACGCCGGGCTTCGTCGCCGAGATCGGCGCGGGCTGGTTCGACTACTGGGGCTCCAACGGCACGTATGAGTGCACGGCCAAGCGCCAGGGCCCGGGCTACCAGCGCGTGTTCTACGGCTCCAGCCTGATCAACTCGCTGACCATCCATTCCATCTACATGGCGTTTGGCGGCACCAGCTGGGGCTGGCTGGCGGGGCCGGTGGTCTACACCAGCTACGACTACGGCTCGCCCATCAACGAAAGCCGCGCGCTGCGCGACAAGGCGATGGTGCTCAAGCAAATGGGCGGCCTCGTGCAGTCCGCCAACGCAGTACTGGCGGCGCAGGACAAGGGCGAGGTCATCGATCCGGGTAATGCCAAGATCCGGCTCTATCACAACGTCAACAAGGCGCTGGGCAGCCACGTGCTGCTGGCCCAGCACAACCACCTGTCGGGCACGGCCCAGTTCGGCTTCAAGCTGCAGACCAAGGACGGCAGCTACCAGATCCCGCAGGCCGGCAAGCTGACGCTGACGGGCCAGGACGCCAAGATGCTGCTGGCCTCGTATGCGCTGGAGCGCCAGCACCTGGTCTACAGCACCAGCGAGCTGCAATCGCAGCTGCAGCAGGGCGCGCGCGACGTGGCGCTGCTGTACGGCCGCGACGGCGACGACGGCGAGACCGTGCTGCGCTATTCGACCCAGCCGACCGTGAAGTTCCTGCGCGGCAGCGCGCAAGTGACCTGGGACGCCAAGAGCGGCGACCTTCGCCTGAACTACGCGCACAAGGGCTTGATCGAGGTGCTCATCAGCGGCGGTAGCCGCGCCCCGCTGTTGCTGCTGCTGGCCGACGAGAAGACCGGCTGGGAGTTCTGGCGCCTGAAGGCCGGCGACCAGACTGTGCTGGTGCGCAGCCCGGCACTGGTGCGCACCGCAGCCGTCAACGGCAAGACGCTGGCGCTGACCGGTGACACCACCGCGCCCAGCTCGCTGCGCGCCTGGGTGCCGGACGGCATCAGCGCGCTGAGCTTCAACGGCCAGGCCCTCGCCGCCAGCGCGCAGGACAACAGCCTTGTCGCCCGCGCCACGCTGCCCGGCCCCGAGGCCGTCCAGCTGCCCGACCTGATGAAGGCCATGTGGACGCGCCGCTTCGACTCGCTGGAAGCCGACCCCAAGTTCGACGACAGCGCCTGGCGCAAGACCGACGCGCCGGTGTCCGCCGCCAACGTCTACACCGCCACCGACAAGGGCCAGCCGGTGCTGGCGATGAGCGACTACGGCTTCCATCACGGCGACGTCTGGTATCGCGGCCGCTTCACGACGACGGATGCCCAGCCGCTGAAGCTGGAGCTGTTCTTTGGCGGCGGCGGTGCGGGCGTCATCCAGGTCTGGGTCGATGGCAAGTTCATCGGCCAGCAGGACCTAGACACCGGCCGCCCCTTCCCCGAGACCACCGACACCTTCCACCGCACGCTGCAAGGCCTGAGCGCTGGTGAGCACGTCATCGCCGTCGTCGTGCGCAACAACTCGCACAACTGGGACCTGTTCGCCGATGACGTGCACAAGGAAGCGCGCGGGCTGATCTCGGCGTCCCTCACGCCCAAGGGCGGCCAGCGCTTCGGCACGCCCATCGCGTGGAAGATCCAGGGAAACAAGGGCGGCGAGGACATCGCCGACCTGGTGCGCGGTCCGATGAACAACGGCGGCCTGCACGGCGAGCGCATGGGCTGGCACCTGCCGGTCGATGCGAGCAAGCCGCAGGCTGGGTGGGACGCGACGCAACCTGGCGCCGCCCCGTCGGCCCCCGGCACCTACTGGCTGCGCACCAACTTCAAGCTGGACATGCCGCAAGGCCACGACGTGCAACTAGGCCTGGCGTTCGGCGACACCACCAAGCCGCGCTCGGACCGCGAGAACCGCGCGCTGATCTTCGTGAACGGCTGGAACCTGGGCCAGTTCATCGCCCACATCGGCCCGCAGCGCGTGTTCGTGCTGCCGCCGGGCATCCTGAACCCCAACGGCGACAACACGCTGACGCTGGCCGTCACGACTGATGGCGACGCCGCCAACGCGCTCGAGCCCGTGAAGCTGGTGCCGCTGGCCGTGGCGCGCGGCGGCGTGCCGCTCGAACCGGTGCCGCAGCCACGCACCCTGGCACGCTGATCCTCTTTACCCAAGCAGTACCCGAGAGAGACAACACCATGTCCAACCAGATCCTCAAGCCCGTCGACTCCTCCAAGATCCACCCGCTGCTGGCCCACCACACGGCCCACCTCGGCGCGGACCGTGACGACATCCGCGGCGCCATCGACCGGCTGATCCATAACCTGATCAACATCGAGGACAAGGACGGCAAGTTCCTGCTGCGCCTGGACGACGGCCGCGTGCTGGACACCAAGGGCTGGAACGGCTTCGAGTGGACACACGGCGTGGGCCTGTACGGCGTCTACAAGGTCTGGGAGTTGACGGGCGACCCCAAGGCCTGGGACATCATGACCAGCTGGTTCGAGGCGCGCTTCAAGGAAGGCATGCCCAGCCGCAACATCAACACGGTGGCGCCCTTCCTGACGCTGGCCTACCTGTTCGACCGCACCGGCGACCGCCGGTACCTGCCCTACATCGACCGCTGGGCCGAGTGGGTCTACAACGACATGCCGCGCACCGAGGAAGGCGGCTTCCAGCACATCGTCTACAACAGCGTCAACAACCAGCAGCTGTGGGACGACACGCTGATGATGTCGGTGCTGCCGCTGGCCAAGTTCGGGCTGTTGCTGAACCGCCCGCACTACGTCGAGGAAGCCAAGCGCCAATTCCTCGTCCACATCAAGTACCTGACGGATCGCAAGACCGGCCTGTGGTTCCACGGCTGGACCTTCGACGGCCGCCACAACTTCGCCAACGCCCTGTGGGCGCGCGGCAACTCGTGGGTCACCATCGTCATCCCCGAGTTCCTCGAACTGCTGAACCTGCCCGAGGGCGATGCTTTCCGCCAGCACCTGGTGTCCACGCTGGAGGCGCAGGTCAAGGCCCTGGCGCAATTCCAATCGCCGTCCGGCCTGTGGCCCACGCTGCTGGACGACCCGACCTCCTACGACGAGGCTGCCGCTTCGGCCGGCTTCGCCTACGGCATCCTGAAGGCTGTTCGCAAGGGCTACATCTCCAAGGAGTACGAGGCCTTCGGCGTGAAGGCCGCACTGGCGGTGCGCAAGCACATCAACGACGCCGGCGAGCTGACGCAGGTGAGCTTCGGCACGCCGGTGTTCAACACGCTGCAGGAATACAAGGACATCCCGCTGACGTCCATGCCCTTCGGCCAGGCGATGGCGCTGCTGGCCATGGGCGAGCTGCTGGTCCGCTTCATCTAAGGCCCGGCGATGCAGAAGAACTTGCACCCCGCCGCGCGGCAGCCGACCTGGATCAACTACTGGGGCTGGGGCTCGGGCGACATGCTCGGCGCCGGCGCGCAGGCCGTCATCACCGGCTGGCTGTTCTATTTTTTCACGACTTTCTGCGGCCTTTCGGCCGTGGAGGCGGGCCTGATCCTCGGTCTGCCGCGTCTGCTGGAAGCCATCACCTGCCCGCTGATCGGCTACGTGTCGGACAACCTGCGACACACCTGGGTGGGCCGCAAGATCGGCCGGCGCAAGCTCTTCCTGCTGATCACCATCCCGCTGCTGCCCAGCTTCGCGCTGATCTTCCGCACCGGCCACGACTTCACGTACTACCTGCTCACGTTCATCTTCTTCGAGCTGCTGTACACGATGTTTCTCATCCCCTGGGAGACGCTGGCGGCCGAGATGACGAAGGACTACAAGGAGAAGGCCAAGTTCGCCGGCGCGCGCATGATCGTCGCGCAGAGCTCGGCCATCCTGGCGTCCTACCTGCCCACGCTGCTGATCAACCAGTTCGGCGGCAAGGACTCGCCCGACACCTTCTTCTGGATGGCGGCCATCTTCGGCGTCATCTTCTCGGTGGTGGTCACCATCGTCGTGCTGACGAGCTGGGAGCGGCCCTACGGCCCGCGCGAGCAGGCCGTGCTGTCGCAGACCTACGGCGGCGTGAAGTGGTCGGTCATCCTGAGCATCCCAGTCAAGATGTTCCGTGACCTGTTTTCCACGCTGAAGATCCGCGCGTTCCGTCAGCACCTGTCCATCTACCTGGGTGGCTACCTGTCGCAGGACATCTTCAACACCGCCTTCCCGATCTTCGTGGCGACGGTGCTGATGGGCGCCACGCTCGTCATCTCGCAGCTGATGACGGTCATGTACGTGGCCCAGCTGATCTCCGTGATGATCGCCATCCAGATCGTCATCAAGACTGGCCCCGTGCTGGCCTACCGCATCGCGATCTCGCTGTTCGGCGCCGCGCTGCTGCTGTACTTCGGCTTCTACGCGGCGCAGCCCGAAGGCTTCCAGGCCGGCTTCCAGGCGCTGGGCGCCAACCTGTTCTCGGCCTTCGACCCGACCCGCACCGAGTTCAGCCCGGCGCTGCTATTCTGGATCTTCGCGCCCATCATCCTGGCGGGCCTGGGCCGCGGCACGCTGAATTTCGTGCCCTGGTCGGTCTACAACTACCTGCCCGACATCGACGAGGCCGTCACCGGCCAGCGCCGCGAAGGCATCTTCGCCGGCGTGATGACGCTGGTGCGCAAGGTCGCGCAGTCCGGCGCCATCATCGCCACCGGCTGGATCATCGACCTGGGCGGCTACATCTCGCCCAAGACCCGCCCCGGCGAGGTCATCGTGCAAAGCCCCGAGGCCATCCAGACCATCACGCTGCTGATGGTGGGCGGGCCGCTGCTGATGATGCTGTTCGGCCTCATCGCGGCCTGGAACTTCCGCCTCAATGCGAAGACGCATGCCGTGCTGGTGCACGAGGTCGAGCGCCTGCGCAATGGCGCGACCGAGGCCGAGAGCGACGAAAACCGCCAGGTCGTCGAAGACCTGACCGGCTGGTCCTACGACCAGTTGTGGGGCCGCGGCAGCGGCCATGCGGCCGACTCCACGCTGCACACGCCGCCTGACAACATCGCACGGTCATGACAGACTTCAGCCGCCGCAGCTTCTTCAAGACCGCCGCGCTGCCGGTCGGTGGCATCGGTGGCCTGGCCGGCCTGGCCGGCGCGACGGAAACGGTGGCGAAGCCCGCGGCGGCGACCAGCACCAACACCGCGGCGCTGCGCTGGCTGGATGGTGACGCCCCCGCGCTGCAGCTGGGCGCGACGCTGGGCCTGCCCTGGCCCCGAGGCCAGCACCAGAAGACCCAGGACTTCCACGCGGTCGACACGCAAGGTCGACCGCTGCCGCTGCAGACCTGGCCGCTGGCCACTTGGCCCGACGGTTCGCTGAAGTGGACGGCGCATGCCTTACCTGCCGGCGTCGACATCGGCACCGCGCCTGTCGTGCACCCCGGCAAGGGCGCGGCGGTGGCGAGCATGAAGGTCAGCGTCAAGGAGCAGCCCGACTTCATCGAGGTCGACACCGGCATCATCCGCGCGCGCCTGCCGCGCCAGGGCGCCCAGCTCATCCACAGCATCGAACGCGACGGCCGCGAGCTGCTGAGCTCGTGCACGCTCGTCGCGCAGACCGACGACAAGCCCGATGCCGAGTCGGGCGGCGCCATCACGCACACGCATTTCCAGAGCCGCACGACCCAGCTCACCGTCGAGCAGACCGGCCCCGTGCGCGCCGTCGTCAAGGTCGATGGCCAGCACCGCAGCGCGGCCGGCCGCGAATGGCTGCCGTTCTCGGTGCGCTTGTACTTCTACGCCGGCGCCGAGTCCGTGCGCGTCATGCACACCTTCGTGTTCGACGGTGACGACCAGCAGGACTTCCTGCGCGGCATCGGCCTGCGCTTCGACGTGCCGATGCGCGACGAGCTGTATGACCGCCACGTGCGCTTCGCCGGCGAGGCGGAAGGCGGCAGCCGCGGCCTGTGGGCCGAGGGCGTGCGCAACCTGACAGGCCTGCGCCGCGAGCCTGGCGCCGCCGTGCGCGAGGCACAGCTGGCCGGCCGCGCCACGCCGCCGCTGGAGCAATGGGGCCCACAGGTGTGCAAGCTGCAACACCGCATCCCGGCCTGGGGCGACTACACGCTGAGCCAGCTCAGCGCCGACGGTTTCCAGATCAGGAAGCGCACCAAGGCCGGCCACGGCTGGATCCCGGCCGCCTTCGGCCGCCGCGCGCCGGGCTCGGGCTACATCGGCGGCGCCACCGGCGGCGTGGCCTTCGGCCTGCGCGACTTCTGGCAGCGCCACCCGACACAGCTGGACATCCGCAACGCGCACACCGACGCGGCGCAGGTCACGCTGTGGATGCACTCGCCTGAAGCGCCCGCCATGGACCTGCGCTTCTATCACGATGGCCTGGGCATGGAGACCCACCAGCAGGAGCTGGAAGGCCTGGAGATCACGTACGAGGACTACGAGAAGGGCTTTGGCACGCCGGCGGGCATCGCGCGCAGCAGCGAGATCACGCTGTGGGTGCTGGCCGCCACGCCGACGCGCGAACGCCTCGTGCAGATGGCCGCGGCCGTGCAGACGCCGCCGCAGCTGGCCGCACACCCGTCGCGTTATCTGCAGGCCGGCGTGTTCGGCAAGCTGTGGAGCCTGCCCGACCGCAGCACGCCCACGCGCCAGAAGATCGAGGACCGGCTGGACTTCCTGTTCGCGTTCTATGCGCGTGAGGTCGAGCAGCGCCACTGGTACGGCTTCTGGGACTACGGCGACATCCGCCACACCTATGACGCCGACCGCCATGAGTGGCGCTACGACGTCGGCGGTTATGCCTGGGACAACTCTGAGCTGTCACCCGACATCTGGCTCTGGTACAGCTTCCTGCGCAGTGGCCGTGCCGACATCTTCCGCTTTGCCGAGGCCATGGTGCGCCACACGGCCGAGGTGGACATCTATCACGCCGGCCGCTTCAAAGGCCTGGGCACGCGGCACAACGTGCAGCACTGGGGCTGCAGCGCCAAGCAGGCGCGCATCTCCACGTCGGCCAACCGCCGCTTCTACTACTACCTGACCGGCGATGAGCGCATCGGCGACGTCATGCGCGAGGTGCTGGACGTCGACCAGAAGCTCGACAAGGTCGATCCCGTGCGCAAGATCGCCGGCCGTGTCGACAAGGGCCCCTGGCCCGCGCGCATCGGCTTCGGCACCGACTGGGGCTCGCTGGTCGCCAACTTCATGACCGAGTGGGAGCGCACTGGCGACGTCCGCTGGCGCAACAAGCTGCTGCGCGGCATGAAGGGCATCGCGGCCATGCCGCACGGCTTCTTCACCGGCAGTGGCGGCTACGAGCCCACCGGCCCCAACGAAGGCGCACTGCACAACGTCAGCGGCAACAAGCTGTCGGCCAGCCACCTCAGCGCTGTCTTCGGCGGCATGGAGATGATGACGGAGCTGGTGGAGCTGATCGACGAGCCGGCTTTCAAGGCGGCCTGGGTGCAGTACTGCGAGCTGTACAACGCGCCGCGCGACGAGCAAGTCAAGGCGCTGGGCGCGCCGCACGGCGGCGGCACGGTGCTGAGCGTGGGCCACTCGCGCCTGAGCGCCTACGCCGCGGCGCAGAAGCAGGACCGGGCCCTCGCCAAGCGCGCCTGGGGCGAATTCCTGGCCGACCAACGCTTCGGCGCCCGGCCGTTGAAGACCACGCGCATCGCCGGCCCGCTGGTGTTGAACCCGGTGGAAGAAGCGCCGTGGATCAGCACCAACGACACCGCGCAATGGGGCCTGGCGGCCATCCAGAACCTGGCCCTGGTGGGCGAGCATCTGAAGGACTGAACATGAAGTATCTGCTGCTGGCCGCGAGCCTGCTGGCCGCCCCCGCCTGGGCGCAACAACCGCTGCGCTTTGCCTTCGACGGCAAGCCTGCTGCCGGCGAGGTGGCCGTGTCCACCGATACCGCCTACTCCCGCGAGCGCACCTACGGCTTCGAGGCCGACGACAAGCGCAACGCGGCCGGCCAGCCCTACTTCTTCTCGGTGGACCTGCCCGATGGCAACTACCGCGTCACCGCCACGCTGGGCGGCGCGGCGGCCAGCGACACGACCGTCAAGGCCGAGTTGCGCCGCCTGGTGCTGGACAGCGTCAAGCTGCCCGCCGGCAAGCGCGAGACGCACAGCTTCATCGTCAACGTGCGCACGGCCAACATCGCGGCTGCACCCGGAATCGAGGCCGGCCGGGTCAAGCTGAAGGAGCGCGAGATCGTCAGCGAGGCCTGGGCCTGGGACCGTCGCCTGACGCTGGAGATCAACGGCGCGCAGCCCGCGCTGACGCACCTGGTGATCGAGCCCGTCAAGGTGCCCACCGTCTACCTGCTGGGCGACTCCACGGTGGCCGACCAGCACGGAGAGCCCTACGCCAGCTGGGGCCAGATGCTGCCCGTGCTGTTCAAGAACACGGTGGCCGTGTCCAACCACGCCGAGTCCGGCGAGACGTTCCGCGACTCGCTGGCCCGCCGGCGCATCGACAAGATCCTGTCCGCGCTGCAACCCGGCGACACGGTGCTGCTGCAGTTCGGCCACAACGACCAGAAGCAGCAGAAGGACGGCAGCGGCAACGCCGAGACCTACCAGGCCGAGCTGCGCACACACGCCGAGCGCGTCCTGGCGCGCGGCGGCGTGCCGGTCGTCGTGTCGTCCATGGAGCGCCGCAACTTCGACCCGGCCACGGCCAAGCTGCGACCCAGCCTGACCGAGTACTCGAACGCGGCCCGCGCCGTGGCGCAGGACATGAAGCTGGCCTTCATCGACCTGAACGCCATGAGCATCCAGTTCTACGAGGCGCTGGGCCCCGAGCGCTCACAGGCCGCGCACCCGATGAACAACGGCAAGCTGGACAACACCCACCACAACAACTACGGCGCCATGCAGTTGGCCCGTTTGATTGCACTGGGTCTCCGGGAAGCCCGCGTGCCGGTGGCCGCGCAGCTGCGCGACGATCTGGGCACCATCTCGCCAGCGCAACCGCCCGCGCCGGAGCAGTTCCGCGTCGCAACCAGCCCCGGCTTCACGCAGCAACGCCCCCTCGGCGACTGAATCCCACATGAAAACAACCGCTCTTGCCGTGGCGCTGGCCTGCGCCGCGCTCTTCCACGCTCCCATCACGACGGCGGCCCCGCCCAAGCCCGCGCTGGTCGCCGGTTTCTCGGCCGAGCGCCTGCAGCGGCTGGACCACGTCATCAACGACGAGATCGCTCGCCAGCAGCTGGCCGGCGGCGTCATGGTCGTCATGCGCGACGGCAAGCCGGTGGTGTTCAAGGCCTACGGCCAGCAGGACATCGAGGCCGGCAAGCCCATGCGCACGGACACGATCTTCCGCATCGCGTCCATGACCAAGGCGCTGACCTCGGTAGCGGTCATGATGCTGTACGAGGAAGGCCGCTTCCAGCTGAAGGACCCGGTCGCCAGGTACCTGCCGGCGTTCGCCAACCTGCAGGTGGCCACGGCCGATGGCGGCACCGAGAAAGCGCGCCGCCCGCTGACCATCCACGACCTGCTGACCCACACCGCCGGCATGAGCTACGGTGCCGGCCCGGCAAAGGCCGCCTACGCCGCCGCGGGGATGAAGGACTGGTACCTGGTGGGCCATGACGAGACGCTCAGCGCTTGGACCGACCGCCTGGCCGCGCTGCCGCTGCAGGGCCAACCCGGCGAGTCCTTCACCTACGGATATGCCACCGACGTGCTGGGCCGGCTGGTGGAGGTGATCTCGGGCCAGCCGCTGGACCAGTTCATCAAAACGCGCATCACCGACCCGCTGCGCATGCCGGACACCAGCTTCTTCCTGCCGCCCGAGAAGGCCGGCCGGCTGGCCAATGTCTACGGCCTGGAGGGCGGCCAGCTGAAGCTGATGGAGACGCCGGCCAGGAGCGATTTCGTCAACGGCCCGCGCAAGCTGTTCTCAGGCGGCGCCGGCCTACTGAGCACCGCGGGCGACTACGCGCGCTTCCTGCAGATGCTTCTGAACCAGGGCGAACTGGACGGCCAGCGTCTGCTGGCGCCCAAGACGGTGGCGCTGATGACGGCCAACCACCTGGGCGACAAGTACCGCGGCGACGGCGACGGCTTCGGCCTGGGCTTCTGGGTCAACGTGAAGACCGGCGGCTTCAAGGAGCTGGGCAGCGAAGGCGCGTTCGGCTGGGGCAGCGCCTACTTCCCGCAATACACGGTGGACCCGAAGGAGCGCCTGGTCATCCTGCTGATGACGCAGCTGCGCCCGGCCGGCGGCTCGACGCTGAACTTCCGCGTGCGCAACCTGACCTACCAGGCGCTGATGCGCTGACGGGTCACGCGGCTGGCAGCGTCAGCCGCGCGATGCAACCGCGCGGCGCGGCCGGCAGCAGCTGCGCGCTGCCACCGTGGCGCTCGGCGATCTCGCGCACGATGGCCAGGCCCAGGCCGCAGCCTTCGCCGTGCGCGGCGCCGCGCACGAAGCGCTCGAACGCGCGCTCGCGCAGGTCGGGCAGCAGGCCGGGGCCGTTGTCCTCCACGTCCAGCCACACGTCGTCGCCCGCTCGGCGCAGCCGCACCGTGAGGGTGGCGCCCGCGCCGGCGTAGCGCACCGCGTTGTCGATCAGGTTGACCAGCGCCTCGCGCAGCAGCAGCTCGACGCCCTGCACCTGCAGTCCGTCGTCGGCGATGTCCACGCCCAGGTCGCTGCCGGCGGCCAGCGCACGCGGCACTTGGTCGGCCGCCACTTCCTGCACCAGCTGCGCGCAGTCGACCGCCGCCCAGCCTTGCGCGGCGACAGCCTCGGGCTCGGCGCGCGCCAGCACCAGCAGCTGCGACACCAGCCGTGCGCCACGCACGGCGCTCTCGTGCACGCGCGCCAGCCGCTGGCGCAGCGCCGGGTCGGCCGTCTCTTCAAGCGCCAGCTCAGTCTGGCTCTTCAGGCCGGCCAGCGGTGTGCGCAGCTGGTGAGCCGCGTCGCTGATGAAGCGGCGCTGCGCGCTCAGGTTCTGCTGCACCTGCGCCAGCAGCTCGTTGACGGCGCCGGCCAGCGCGCCCACCTCGGGCGGCGCGGCCTGCAGCTGCACGGGGTCCAGCGCGTCGGCCCGGCGGCCCTGCATCTGCGCCTGCAGCTCGGCCAGTGGCCGCAGGCCCCGGCGGATCCCGACCCAGACGACCCAGCTCATCGCCGCGACGAGCAGCGACAGCGGCAGCGCCGTGTCCAGCAGCATGCGCCGCGCCAGCAGCTCACGCGGCGCGCTGGAGCGGGCGATCTGCACGCGCAGCGTCGCGTCGGTCGCGCCGGCCGCGGCCAGGTGGAGGTCCAGCGACACGACGCGCATGGGCTCCGGCACAGTGGCGTCGAAGAACAGCGGCTCGCCCAGCGGCGCGCTGTTGGGCTCGGGCGGCATGCGCGCGTCG
This sequence comes from Pelomonas dachongensis, assembly GCF_043555865.1. Classification (NCBI taxonomy): domain Bacteria; kingdom Pseudomonadati; phylum Pseudomonadota; class Betaproteobacteria; order Burkholderiales; family Sphaerotilaceae; genus Roseateles; species Pelomonas dachongensis. The sequence continues at coordinate 980,367 of NZ_JBIGHY010000001.1, read as the reverse complement.
CCCAGCAGCAACTGGCCCGGCGGCGAGCTGACCATGTACATCACGCGATCCTCGGGATCGGCAGCCAGGATGTCCTGCGCCGACGGCGGCAGGTCCACGAACAGGCCGCTGGCGGTGGGCTTGATCTGCCGCGCCAGCGCACGTGCGGCCTGCAGCAGGCTGGCGTCCACCAGCTCGTCGGCATGCGTGGCGGCCAGCCGGTAGGCGCCGAACGCGGCCACGCCCCACAGCACCAGTTGCGGCAGCAGCAGCCACAGCAGCAGCTGGCGGTGCAGTGAACGCCCGGCCAGGGCGCTCACGACGCGGCAGCTTCGAGCAGGTAACCCAGCCCGCGCACCGTGCGCACGGCCAGGCCCGAGCCCTCGAGCTTCTTGCGCAGGCGGTGGATGTAGACCTCGATGGAGCCGCCGCCAGCCTCGTCGCCGTCGCCGCTCCAGGTCTGCACGATCTGCGCCTTGGTGACGACGCGGTCGCGCTCGGCCACCAGCAGCTCCAGCAATGCCCATTCGCGCGGGCTCAGCTCCAGCGCCTGGCCGGCCACGCTGGCGCGGCGCGCGGCGCGGTCCAGCGTCAGCTGGCGCAACTGCTGCGTCTGCGAGGCCGGCCGGCTGCGGCGCAGCAGCGCCTGCAGCCGCGCCTCCAGCTCGGGAAAGTCGAAAGGCTTGGTCAGGTAGTCGTCGGCACCGGCCTGCAGCCCCGCCACGCGGTGCTCCAGCGCGTCCAGCGCCGTCAACACCAGGATGGGCAGCGTGCGGCCGGCCTCGCGCACGCGCTTCAGCACGGTCATGCCGTCCACCAGCGGCAGGCCCAGGTCCAGGATGGCGACGTCGAAATCCTGCTTGCGCAGCAGGTACTCCGCCACGGCGCCGTTCTCGGCCCACTCCACCTTAAACGCGGCCTTAAGCAATTGCTGCTGCAACGCGTCAGCCAACACGGGATCGTCTTCGGCAAGCAGCAGGTTCATGGGCGCGATTTTGCGTTGGCGGCGCTCATGGTTAATCCGATATTAATATTTTTAATAATCGGTAATGATGCGGGCATGCTCCGTGCGCGCCTGCTGGTTCCCGTCCTGTTCGCTGCGGCCACGGCGCAGGCCGGGCCGCCTGCGGACGTCGTGCACTGGTGGACCTCGCCCGGCGAGACCGCCGCCATGCGCGCACTGGCCGACGCCTACCGCGCCGCAGGTGGCGAGTGGCGCGACCTGGCCGTCACCGCGAGCGAGCAGGCGCGCGACGCGGTGCAGCAGCGCATCGCCGCAGGCAACCCGCCGATGGCGGCGCAGTTCAACCCGTCGCGCCGCCTCCAGCAGCTGGCGCGGAACGGCCGGCTCAACGCGCTGGACGAGGTGGCACGCGCCGGCCGCTGGGCGCAGGTGCTGCCCGCCGTGCTGCTGGACGCGGTGCGCGTGGACGGCCACATCTACGGCGCGCCTGTCAGCCTGCACATGTCGGCCTGGCTGTGGAGCTCCAAGGCCGCGCTGGCCCGCGCTGGCGTGAAGCAGGAGCCGCGCAGCATGGACGAGCTGTTCGCGGCGCTCGAAAAGCTGCAGGCCGCGGGGCTGATCCCGCTGGCGCACGGCGGCCAGCCCTGGCAGGACCTGAACCTGTTCACCGCCATCCTCGCCAACCACGGCGGCCGCGAGCTATACCTGGCCGTGCTGCGCGACCGCGACGCCGCAGCGCTGCACGGCGACGCGCTGCGCCAGGTGCTGGTCGACTACAAGAAGCTGCGCCGTTATGTCGATGCCGCTTCACCGGGCCGCAGCTGGGCTGCCAGCACCGCGCTGCTTACCAGCGGCCGCGCCGGCCTGCAGTTCATGGGCGACTGGGCCAAGGGCGAGTTCCTGCAGGCCGGCCAGCAGCCTGGCCGCGACTTTGGCTGCCTGCCGGGTCTGTCACCACGCTCGCCCTACATCGTCGACGGCGACGTGCTGGTGTTCCCGAAATCCAGCGCCGACCACGACGACAGCGCCACGCCGGCGCAGCAACTGCTCGCCCGCGTGGCCACCGCGCCGGCCACGCAGCTCGCCTTCAGCGCACGCAAGGGTTCGGTGCCGGTGCGCACCGACCTGGACACGCGCACGCTCGACGCCTGCGCGCAGCTTGGTGCTGCGGCGCTGCGCGACGCCGGCCGGCTGGTCGCCAACACCGAGATGCTGCTGACGCCCGAGCAGCTGACGGCGCTCGAACGTGCCGTCAGCGACTACTGGAATCGCGACATCCCCGCACAGACGGCGCAGCAGTCGCTCGCCGGCATCCTGCTCGACAAGCAACAAAGGAGACTCCCTTGACCCGCGTTCACATCCAGGACCTCAGCATCCGCTTCGGCACGCACGACGTCATCAAGCACCTCGACCTGGACGTCCACAGCGGCGAGTTCCTCGTGCTGCTGGGGCCGTCGGGCTGCGGCAAGTCCACGCTGCTGCACACCATCGCGGGGCTGAACCCGGTCAGCGGCGGCAGCATCTACATCGGCGAACAGGACGCGACGCACGCCGAGCCCAGCCAGCGCGGCGTGGGCATGGTGTTCCAGAGCTATGCGCTGTACCCGACGATGACGGTGAAGGAGAACCTCGCCTTCCCGCTGAAGATGGCCAAGACGCCCAAGGCCGAGCTGGAGAAACGCGTGGCCGCCGCGGCCGACATGTTGCAACTGGCCCCCTTGCTGGACCGCCGGCCCAGCCAGCTGTCCGGCGGCCAGCGCCAGCGCGTCGCCATCGGCCGGGCGGTGGTGCGCGAAGCCAAGGTGCTGCTGCTGGACGAGCCGCTGTCCAATCTCGACGCCAAGCTGCGCACCGACCTGCGCCGTGAGCTGAAGCTGCTGCACACGCGGCTGGGCAACACGATGATTTACGTGACGCACGACCAGGTCGAGGCGATGACGCTGGCCACGCGCATCGTCGTCATGCACCAGGGCGTCATCCAGCAGATCGGCACGCCGGCCGAGGTCTACGAGCGGCCGAAGAACCTGCTGGTGGCGGGCTTCGTCGGTTCGCCGGCAATCAACCGCATCGAGGGTCAGGTGGGCGAAGGCGGGCGCTTCGTGTCACCAACGTTGACGCTGCCGCTGCCCGCCGCGCTGGCGGCGCGCCCGCAGGGCGAGGTGCTGACGCTGGCAGTGCGGCCAGAGAACGTGCAGCTGGGCACCGGCCTGCCCTTCACGGCCGAGATCCAGCTGGTGGAGCCGCTGGGCAACCAGCACGTCGTCTGGATGAACTGCGCCGGCACGACGGTGTCCGCCGTGCTGCCGGGCCAGCCCGAGGTGACGGACGGCGCCCGGGTCGAGTTCGGCTTCGACGCGGCGAAGACCTTGTGGTTCGACGCCGCCGGAGGCCGCCTGGAGGCTTGAGGCGCGCGGCCGGCACGGCACTTGCAAGGCTGTCATGAAAAGCTGCTGCAATCGCCGCCCCGGCCGAACACCAAGCCCATGCCCCGACGCCCTACCCTCGCCTCGCACCTGCTGGCCGCCCTGTGCCTGACCCTGCCACTGACGGCACTGGCACAGATCAGCCCCGCCGACCTCGCGGCCGCGCAGGAGCGGGCGCAGCGCGAAGCGGAGCGGGTGTTCAGCGTCATCAGGTTCCACACCATTCGTAGCAAGCCGGCGGCTGAGGCGGGCACCAGCAAGCCCCGCCGGCTCACACCGGTCACGGCGCCCGCGACACCTGCTGCGCGCGCGAATCGCCCCGCTGCCGCTGCACCGGTAGAGCCCGCCGTTGCCACGCAAGGCGCCGAGCCCGCCGCGCCTCGCCCCACCCTCGCGGACGCGAGCACCCCTACGCCACTCGCCCCGCAGACCGCACCCAGCGCCTGGCAGGCACCGCCCACCGCGGCACCGAGCGAGGGACCTGCCACGATGCCGGCGGCGCCGGTGGAAACCGATGCCGGCGGCGAAGAGCCTGACGAGCCGGAGGAGGCGCCGCTGACGCTGCAGCATTTCGTGCCCCCGGTGCTGCCGCCTGCCGTGCAGGCCACGCTTGGCGCGGGCTCGCGCCATGTGCGAGTGCGCCTTACGGTCCGCCCCGACGGCAGCGTCAGCGGCGCCGAAGCAGCGGCAGGCGTGCCGCGCCGCCTGGCAAGACCTGCCACCGAGGCCATCCTGCAATGGCAGTTCGCACCGCTGCCGCAGGCACGCACGGCGGACGTGGACATCGCCTTTCGCAGCGATTGAGCCCGCGTGGCGGGACGCTTGGAACTTACCGCGCCGCCACGGCCCCATTGAAGATAAATCTGGAACAGTCCGTTCCATCGTCTGCGTCTTTTGATCTCCGTGTGAACCCTGATGTGTCGTCCTGTGCGAAGGCCATCAGAGGACGCCAGCACACCGGGGGCCCCACCGGCGGCCCGACAGACATCGAAAGACGAGACCATGAAGTACAAGACCTTTGCTCTCTCCGCACTGGCGCTGGCCGCCAGCTCCGCAGTGTTCGCCCAATCCGCAGCCCCTTCCTCGGGCTCGCAGGTGACGCTGTACGGCATCCTTGATGCCAACGTGCAGGTGCTCGACGGCGCTGCGCGCCAGACCCGCGTTCAGTCCGGCGGCCTGTCCGGTTCGCGCTTCGGCCTGCGTGGCAGCGAAGACCTCGGCGGTGGCCTGAAGGCCTTCTTCACGCTGGAGTCCGGCATCAACGTCGACGATGGCACCTACGGCCAGAACGCGTTCTGGGGTCGCCAGGCCTTCGTTGGCCTCGCCACGCCCTACGGCAAGGTCTCGCTGGGCCGCCAGTACGGCAGCGTCTACACGCTGACGAATGAGTTCAGCCAGTTCTCCAACGTGGGCAGCGGCGCCAGCACGGCCGTCATCGGCGGCTTCGGCGGCTATGAGCCCGTGCGCGGCAGCGACGGCTCGGCCACCGGCAACGGCGGTCCGGCGCGCGTCAACAACTCGGTGAAGCTGGAGAGCGCCAGCTACGGCGGCTTCAGCGCCGGCGCGCTGTGGGGCATGGGCGAAGTGGCCGGCGGCACCGCCGACAACCGTGTCGCCGACATCTACGGCCGCTACACCGGCCACGGTGTGGATGCGATGGTGTCCGTCGTCGACGACAAGGCTGACGCGCTGGGCCAGCACCTGCGCACCGTGTCGGCCGCAGCGGTCTACGACTGGAACAACTTGCGCTTCAACGGCGGCGTGATGCAGGTCGACGACCGCGGCATCGGCGATCGCGACGGTCAGGGCTACTGGCTGGGCGCCAGTTACCGCCTGGGCCAGCACCAGTTCAAGGGCCAGTACGTCGAAAGCAAGAACGACGGCGCGCTGGTGGACGGCAAGACCCAGGCCTTCGGCGTGGGCTACCAGTACGACCTGTCCAAGCGCACCGCGCTGTACAGCTCGGTGACGCGCTTCAAGAACGACGGCGTGGGCTACGTCAGCCGCGCGGCCGGCACCATCCCGGTGGGCCTGACCGACGCGAACGACCGCAACCTGACCGAGTTCGTGGCCGGCATCCGCCACAGCTTCTGAGCCCGCGACAACGCTCCTAGGTGCGCGGAACCATCCCGCCGCGTTCCTCTTGGCCCACCCCGCCGGGGTGGGTCTTTTTTCGATCAGCCCGCGGCTGCCTCAGCCACCGGCTCGGCCAGGTGCGCGAGCAACGGCGTGCGCGCGCATGGCCCTCCGCGCGCGTCAGCGGCTCGCGGTGGCCCAGTCCACCGCCGCACCGCCGCGGAACTGTGGCCGGGCGAACAGATAGCCCTGCATCAGCGTGATGCCGAGATCAATCAGCGCATCGCGCTCAAGCACGGTCTCCACGCCCTCGGCGATGACGGTGACGCCGAGGTCGGCGCACAGGCGCACCAGGTGGTTGACGATGTGGCGGCGCGGTGCGTCCGCATCGATGCCGCGGATCAGATCCATGTCGAGCTTGATCAGGTCGGGCTGGAAGTCCGACAGCAGCTTGAGCCCCGCATAGCCGGCCCCGAAGTCGTCGATGGCGGTCAGGAAGCCGATGCGCTGGTACTCGCGCAGGATGGCCGCGAACCACGGGCCGTCCTCCACCCGCTCGCCTTCGGTCACCTCGAAGATGATGCGCTCCACCGGAAAACCATGCGTGCGCGCCGCTTCCAGCGTGGTGCGAATGCAGATCTCGGGCCGGTAGATCGCGTTGGGCAGAAAGTTGATCGACAGCCGCTCCGCGAGGCCCAGTTCGGCAGCGCCCTTGATGGCCTTGACGCGGCAGGCCTGGTCGAAGCGGTAGCGGCTGGCCTCGTTGACCTGGGCCAGCACCTGGCCGGCCGACTCGCCGGCCGGGCCGCGCACCAGGGCCTCGTGACCGTAGAGGCGGCGCTGAGCCAGGTCCACGATGGGCTGGTAGGCGAAGTCGAACAGGAAGCCCAGCCGTTCGCCACGGGCGCAGGCCTCACAGTCCTGCGGCGTGCCATCGAACGGCACGAAGCTGGAAGCGGTGGATGGCGACATGGCCAGACTCCGGGGCGGTGAGAGGCGGCCATTGTCCCCACGCGGCGGCACGCATTGACACGCCAGCGTCACCTGCGCTGCGAAGAATCGCGGCTTTTTTGCAGTCCCCCGGATTCCTTCCATGCGCAGTTCCCTCCATTTTTCGCTCAGTTCACTCACGCTGGCCGTCCTGACGGCCCTGGCTTTGCCGGGCTGCGGTGGTGGCGACGACACCGACCCCATCGTTCCCGCCGCCGCCGAGCCCGCCGGCCTGGGGCAGACGGACAGCGCCGCGCCGCCGGCCACCGCGGCCTACGTGGACACCGGCGCAAGCAACCAGCGCAACAACCCCTGCCAGGTGACGCTGGACGCCAACGCAGGCGTGCGGGTACTGCAGGGTTTCCTGGATGTGTGGACGCCGTCCACGCAGAAGGTCGACGCGGGCGTGACGCTGGCCGCTGCCAATGGCTGCGCCGCCGTCACCGCATCGACTTGGAGCGGCATCCCCGGTGACGCGACGGACGGCCAGGTCAAGAACGCCGCCGTGCATGCGGGCAACATCGGTTACGTGAAGACGGTGACGCAGTCGCGCACCGCCGCGCAGGCGCTGGCCGCCTACCTGGACGACCGCCGCGGCAAGGGCTACAGCGTGGCTGACGGCATGGGCCCGCTGACCAGCGCCTGGCGCGCCGGCGCTCAGCAGGCGAGCACCATCGCCAGCATCGATGCCAACCAGCTGCTGCCCACAGCGGTCAACGAGGGCGGCAACAACCTCGGCGTGGGCAGCGCCGCCAACGCGAACCTGGGCCTGGCGGTGGACTTCGTCGCCAACATCGCCGACGGCTCCACCGAGCCGGCCAAGCGCTTCTACAAGTACGCCCGGCCCTACCGCTGGAGCACGGACGTGAAGGTGGTGCCGGCGCTGGAGTCGGCCAAGAGCGGCACACCCACGACCGACGGCGGCTTCCCGAGCGGCCACACAGCCGAGGCCTGGCGCAACACGCTGGCCATGGCCTACTTGGTGCCGCAGCGCTACCAGGAACTCATCACCCGCGCGATGGAGATGGGCGAGAACCGCATCTTGGCGGGCATGCACTCGCCGCTAGACGTGATGGGCGGCCGCGTGCAGGCCACCGCCGTAGTCGCCTACAGCCTGAACAGCGCCGCCTATTACACGCCGGCCGTGAAGAACTCGGCCTACCAGCAGGCGCAGGCGTGGCTGACGAAGCAGGCCGGCGTCAGCGACTTCAACGCGCTGAACACCTACGCCCACACCGTGAAGACGACGGACGCGGCCAACGCGGACTTCGACCGTTTCGCCGACCGCGCGGCCAACAAGACGGCCTACACGCAGCGCCTGAGCTACGGCCTGCCGCGCACCGGGGCCGCCGGCGTGGCGGCCACCGTGCCCAAGGGTGCGGAGGTGCTTCTGGAAACGCGCCTGCCCTACCTCAGCGCCGAGCAGCGCCGCGTGGTGCTGAAGACCACCGCGTTGGACTCCGGCTATCCGCTGGGCAACGACGGCGAAGGCTGGGGCCGCCTGAACCTGTTCGCCGCGGCTGACGGCTACGGCGCATTCAACGGCGACGTGGCCGTGACGATGGACGCGGCCCTGGGCGGCTTCGCGGCGCGCGACAGCTGGCGCAACGACATCGCCGGCAAGGGCCGGCTCAACAAGCTCGGCACGGGCATGCTGCGGCTCGCCGGCGCCAACACGTACAGCGGCGGCACGCTGGTGTCGGCAGGCACGCTGGCGGCCGACTCGGCGAGCGCTTTCGGCAACGGCGACGTCTACGTGAAGGGTGGCACGCTGGAGAGTGCCGCGCCCGGCACGCTGAACATCGGCGGTGCGTTCACGCTCAACGGCGGCGCGCTGCAGCTGGTGATGGGCAGCGCGACGAACGGCAGCCTGAAGGTCAGCGGTAACGCGGTCATCGTGAACGGCGCGCTGAACATCGCGTTCGCGCCCGGCTTCAAGCCCGCCGTGGGCGACACGCTGACGGTGCTATCCACCAGCGGCCAGCGCGGTGGTCGCTTCGTAACGGTGACGGTGAGCGGCTACAGCAAGGTCACGACGACATATAGGGCCAACGGCGTGACGGTGAAGCTGGACGGCGTCTGACGACGTGCCCCTCGCCCAGGTCTGCCGCGCTTAACGCGGCGGGCCTGATCTGCGCCCCCAAGGGGCCGGCGATGCTTGCGGCATCGAGCCGCAAGCATCGCCCAAGCGGGCCGGCCGGGGAGCGGCCCGGTGCTCGGCCCGAATCCCGAACGAGGGCTCAGTTTTCCTTGTAGATCCGCACCCAGTCCACGAGCATCTTGGCGGGCAGCGGGGTGGTCGCATCCGGCGCACCGGGCCAGTCCCCGCCGATGGCCAGGTTCAGGATGACGAAGAAGGGCTTCTCGAACACCCAGGTGCCGCCCGCCGGCAGCTGGGCCGGCGTCAGGCGGTGGTACTCCTTGCCATCGACGTACCAAACGATCTCGTTGGGCCGTTTGATGATGGTGTAGGTGTGGAAGTCGTTGACCACCGGCGCGCCGAGGTCGACCGGCTTGCCGATGCCCTTCGCGCCCGAATAGCCGGGGCCGTGCAGCGTGCCGTAGGTCGAGTTCGGCGTCTGCGGCACGAACTCCATGATGTCGATCTCACCCGACGCCGGCCACGGGTTGGTGGCGATGTCGGTGCCCAGCGTCCAGAAGGCCGGCCAGACGCCCTTGCCGGTGGGCAGCTTCATGCGCGCCTCGACCTTGCCGTAGGTGAAGCTGACCTTGTTGTTGGTGTGGATGCGTGCCGACGTGTACTCGCACGGCTTGCCGTTCCAGCACGGGCCGGGGTTGGTGGCCTTCTCGGCGCTGATGACCAGCAAGCCATTGCCGTCGGTCTGCGCGTTGCGCGCATCCTTCGTGTAGTACTGGAACTCGCGGTTGCCCCAGCCGTTGTTCTCGGCGTTGCCAAGGTCGTAGTTCCAGGTCGCGGCCTTGGGCACGGTGCCGGCCGCGTCGTTGAACTCGTCGCTCCAGACCAGCGTCCACTTGCCGGCAGCCGTTGCCGACGCGGGGGCGGAAGTGGGTGCGGCGACGGCAGCGCCGCCCCCGCCGCAGGCGGTCAGTGCGGCGGCGATGACGGGCAGCAGGCCTCGCCAGGGACTGGGTGCGGGGGTGATGTCTTTCATGTCGTCGTCTCCGGTTGTCGCTATGGGATCAGCCTCGCCAGTCGCGCAGGAACTGGCGGTACCAGTCGGCGCTGGCCTTGGGGGTGCGGACCTGCGTGTCGTAATCCACATGCACGATACCGAAGCGCTTCAGGTAGCCGCTGGCCCACTCGAAGTTGTCCAGCAGGCTCCACACCATGTAGCCGGCCATCGGCACGCCCAGTTGCATGGCACTGGCCACGGCGGCGATGTGCTCGCGCAGGTAGGCGATGCGGTCATCATCCTGCACGCGGCCGGCCTGCAGCTGGTCGTCCTTGAAGGCGCCGCCGTTCTCGGTGATGTAGACCGGCGGCAGGTCGGCGTAGTCGTGCTTCAGGCCCACCAACAGGTCGGTCAGGCCCTGGGGGTAGATCTCCCAGTCCATGTCCGACACGGGAAGGCCGCGCGCCTTCGCATCCCAGGCCTCGCCGCTGGCCGACATGACGGCGCGGGTGTAGTAATTGACGCCCAGGTAGTCCATGGGCTGCGCGATGGCCTGCATGTCGCCGGCCTGCACGACCGGCGCGTCGGCGCCCAGGTCGGCCAGCGCATCGTCGGGATAGCTGCCCTTGAACAGCGGGTCGGTGTACCAGCGGCGGCCATGCGCGTCGGCCAGGCGAGCGGCAGCGATGTCGGCCGGCATGGCGGTGGCCGGTACCCAGGAGCTGAGGTTGAGCACGATGCCCAGCTGGCACTTGTTCGAACGTTGCGCGCCGTCGGCCCGCAGCGCCTGCAGGGCCAGGCCGTGGCTCAGCAGCAGGTGGTGCGCCACCTGCGTGGCGATCTTTCGGTTCTTGATGCCGGGCGCGAAGACGCCCTGTTCATGGCCCAGCGTGGCGACGACCCAGGGCTCGTTGTGCGTGGTCAGGCCGTCGATGCGGTCACCGAGGCGCGCCTGCACGTGGCGCGCGTAGTCGACGAAGCGGTGCACCGTGTCGCGGTCGTTCCAGCCGCCACGGTCCTGCAGCCCTTGCGGCAGGTCCCAGTGGTTCAACGTGGCCCAGGCCTGGATGCCCCGGCGCTTCAAGCCATCGACCAGGCGCTCGTAGAAGTCCAGGCCCTGGGGGTTGAACTCGCCATGGCCAGCGGGCTGCACGCGCGGCCAGGCGATGGAGAAGCGGTAGGCGTTGACGCCCAGCGACGCGATCAGGTCCAGGTCTTCGTCGAGCCGGTGGTAATGGTCGCAGGCGACGTGGCCGTTGCTGGCGTCGGCGATGGCACCGGGCTGCTGGCAGAACCGGTCCCAGATGGACTCGCCCTTGCCGTCCTCGAAGGCAGCGCCCTCGATCTGGAAGCTACTGGTGGCCACACCCCAGACGAAGTCGGGCGCAAAGTGCTGATGCAGCGGGCGGTGCAGGGGAACTTGTGACATGAGCAGGGCTGTTGTTGCTTTACTTGACCGCGCCGGCGGTGAGGCCCGCGATCAGCTGGCGCGAGGAGATGACGAACAGGACGATGAGCGGCAGCGTGGCGATGGCTGAGCCGGCCATCAGTGCCCCCCACTCGGTGGACGTGGTGCTGAACAGGCTGCGCAGCGCCAGGGGCAGCGTGTAGTTCTCGGCCGTGCGCATGACGATCAGCGGGTTCATGAAGTTGTTCCATGAACTGATGAAGGTGATGAGGCCCAGCGTGCCCAGCGCCGGCTTCATCAGCGGCAGCGCGATGCGCCAGTAGATGCCCAGCTCGCTGGCGCCGTCGATGCGCGCGGCGCTCAGCAGCTCCTTGGGCACCGTGCTGGCCGCGAACTGGCGCATCAGGAAGATGCCGAACGCGCTGGCCGCGCCGGGCAGGTACAGCGCGCGGTGCGTGTCGATCCAGCCCAGCGCGTCCATCACCATGAAGCTGGGGATCATGTTCATGAACGCCGGCACCATCATGGTCCCCATGACGAGCGCGAACAGCGTCTTCTTGAAGCGAAACTCCAGCATCGCGAACGCATAGCCGGCCATGGAGCAGAACAGCAGCGTGAGACCCGTGGACATCAGGCCCACGTACAGGCTCCAGCCGACGTTCTTCCAGAACGGCAGCCGCGTCGTCAGGATCTGCAGGTTGTTCAGCAGCTCCGTGCTGAAGAACAGCGGCGGCGGCACGTTGAAGATGTCCGTGCGCGACTGCGTCGCGAACACGAACATGAAATAGAACGGCGCCAGCATGATCAACGCACCGATGCCCACGATGGCGTAGGCCAGCAGCTTGGAGGTCTTGTTCATGCCTTCACCTGCCGGTCAGCGAACGCCTGGTTGGTCAGCCAGGTCAGCAGCGCGATGACGCCGAACATGATCCAGGCCAGGGCGCTGGCGCCACCGAAGTCGCTGAAGTCGAAGGCCAGGCGGTAGAGGTACATGCCCACCGTCATCGCCGCCTGGTCGGCACCGCCCTTGCCGTTGGTCAGGATGAAGGGCTCCTCGAACAGCTGCAGCCCGCCGATGATGGACAGCGTCACGCCGAACAGGATCATGGGCTTGATGCCTGGCAGCGTGATGCGCCAGAACTGCTGCCAGGGGCCGGCGCCGTCCAGCGTGGCGGCTTGGTAGAGATCCTTGGGAAGGGTCTGCAGCGCGGCCAGGTACAGCACGAGGTTGAAGCCCACGTAGCGCCAGAACACCACCATTGCGACGGCCGGCTTGATGGCGTCCGGCGATCGCATCCAGTTGATGTTCTCGGTGCCGAACAGCGCGTGCAGCGCCTGGTTGACGAGGCCGTAGTCCGTGGAGAACAGCGAGCCGAACAGCATCGAGATGGCCACCGTGGACGTGATGTAGGGCAGGAAGTACGCGCCCGAGAACAGCCCGCGCCAGCGGCCGAAGGCCTGGTGCAGGAACACCGCCAGCGGCAACGCCACCAAGTGCTGCGGCAGGCCCGCCACGACGGCCAGCCACATCGTGTTGTAGAGCGACTTCCAGAACCAGCGGTCGGTCAGCGCGAAGACGAAGTTGTCGACACCCACGAACGTCATGGACTCGATGCCGCTGGTGGGCTCCCACGACTGGAACGCCAGCCACGCGGAAAACAACAGCGGGAACAGCCCGAACACCGCGAACAGGATCAGGAACGGGCTGACCAGCAGGTAGGGCGCCCAGCGGGCGGGGATGCGGTATTTCATGATCAGCGGTTGGCGCGGTGCAGCAGCAGGGCTTGCGCGTCTTCCAGCGCCTTGGGGATGGGCTTGCCGTACTCCAGCACGTTGTCCAGCTCCGCGTTGATGACTTCGTCGGCGAACTTCTGCTGCTTGTGCATCTTGACGACGGGGATTCGCCGGGCCGCGTCGCGCCACAGCTGACGGGCCTTCTGACCGCCGAGGAAGGGCAGCGGCTGGTCGAAGAAGTCGCCCTGCTGCGCGGCCAGCAGCGCCGGAAACGCGTCCTGCGACTTGAAGGCCTCGAACTGGCGCTGCGGGCTGAGCGTCAGTTCCTGGATGAGCTGCCAGGCCAGCTGCTTGCGTTCGGGCGCCGAGCGGCGCGGGATGGCGTAGTAGGTGCCGCCGTAGGAGCAGTAGCTGTTCTCCGGCAACTGCGCCACGCGCCACTTGCCGGCCGTACCGGGCGCCACCCAGTTGGCCATCTGGCCGGCCATCCAAGCACCCGACATTTCGGTGGCCAGGCGGCCGCGCTTGAGCATCTCGGCCCAGTCGTTCTGCCAGACCTCCACGCGCGCGTCCAGGCCCCGCTGGCGCACCTGGCGTGCCAGCTCGAACGCGCGCACGAAGCGCGGCGACGTGATCTGCGGGCGCTGCTGCTGGTCGAAGAACTGCCCCTCGCCCGGCGGCGTGCCGGCGCGCACGATGATGTCCTTCAGCAGCCGCACGTCGCCGATCAGGTAGGCGCCGGTCCTGGCCTTGAGCTGCCGACCGGCATCGACATAGCTGTCCCAGGAGCGCGTCAGGTCGTCTTCCTTCAGGCCCGCCTGGGCCAGCAGGTCGGAGCGGTAGAACAGCGAGCCGGGACCGATGTCGCTGGGCATGGCCACGATGACGCCCTGGCGGTTGCGCGCGGTCTCGATGGCGAACGGCACGAAGCGATCCTTGAAGCGCTCGGCGCCAAACGCCGGCGCGGACAGGTCTTCCAGCCCCGCGCCCAGCGAGAAGCGGCCCAGATAGCTGGTTTCCAGCGCGATGACGTCGGGCAGGTGACCCGAGGTGGACAGCGCCGTCGTCATGGCGGTGTGGTGGTCGTCGTATTGGCGGCTGATGACCTGGGTGCGCACGCCGGGGTGACTGCGCTGCCAGTCCTTCAGCAGATCTTTGGCGATGACGTCCACCAGCGGGAAGGCCGCCACCGTGAGCGGCTGGCCGACGGCGCCGGCCTGGGCCGGGCTGACGCCCAACCAGGATGCTGACGCACCGCCCATAGCAGCTGCTAGCAGGTGTCGGCGAGAGAGATCGTTGGGAACTGACATGGTTTGAAAGCGCTTTCAAGATTGTGTGCCAACGCCACCCCCGACCCCAAGCCGCACAAACCCTAGGCCCACCGGACACGAAGGATGGCCGAGGGCCGCAACGTTTTGTGACCCGAACCCTGGGTTTCCACCCGTGACGCCACCGTCGCCGGTTTGCAAAGTGGTATTTAGGAGGTGGCAGAAGTCGCAAACTGGATGAATACCAGTTGAAGCCAGCTCCAGAGCCTGCACGGAGCGGCAGGCCCATCGCCGGCGTGGCCGCAGCACACCCGGGCGGCCGGCGCCCACCACGAGCACTCAAAACACAGGACTTCTCCCATGAAGCAAGCCTCACACGGCATTACGGCGCACCAGCTGCGCCGCTTGGCGGTCATCACGGCCGCCGCCTTCGCACTCGGCGCGCACGCCCAGACCTATCCCGCCTGGACGCCGGACACCTACTACACGGCGGGCACCGTCGTGACCTACCAGGGCCGCCTCTACCGCGCGACGGTCAACCAGACCGACTACGCGTCCACGGGCTGGAACCCAACCAACGCGTCGCTGTGGACCGACATCGGCACCTCGTCGGGCCCGTCACCATCGCCCGCGCCGACGCCTGCTCCGACACCCTCACCGACGCCATCTCCCACGCCGGCGCCGACACCTGCCCCCGCGCCCAGCGGCAGCTGTGCGCCGACCTGGGTCGCCGCCACCGCCTACGGCGGCGGCGCCATCGCCAGCAAGGGCAGCACCAACTACAAGGCCAACTGGTGGACGCAGGGCAACGACCCCGCCAGCAACAGCGGCCCAGTCGGCAGCGGCCAGCCGTGGACGTCGCAGGGCGCCTGCAACACGGGCCCGGCTCCCTCCCCCGGCCCAGCGCCCTCGCCTGGCCCGGCACCCTCGCCGGGTCCGGCGCCGTCGCCCGACCTGACCGACCCGGCCGCGCGCTCCGCCACGCAGAACGGCCGCGCCTACACGGTCTATTACCCGACCTGGAGCGACAACTGGTTCGATGCCAGCGGCAAGACGCTGAACCAGGTCTTCCAGGTCAGCAACTTCGCGCGCATTCCGGCCAACTACACGCATGTGGTCGTCGCGTTCGCGCAGCCCAACTTCACCTGGGGCGGCATGGCGGCCAACAACTGGTCCGGCACGGGCATCAACTTCAACGGCCGGCCGTCAGACATCAAGGCCGCCATCGACGTGCTGCACGCCCGGAACATCAAGGTCATCCTGGCCGTGGGCGGCGCCACCTACAACAGCTGGAGCCAGCTGTCAGCCGAGGGCCATGCCGGCAGCGGGCCGACCATCACGGCGCTGGCCACCCTGATGAAGGACGTCGGCTTCGACGGCCTGGACGTGGACTACGAAATCGAAGGGCTGGACGGCTACGCGGGTGCCGTGAAGGCGATGCGCAAGGCCGTGGACCTGGCCGGCGGAGGCCGCATCCTCAGCGTGGCCGGCTGGTCCACCGGCGCGGACTGCACCGGCGCCACGCAGAACGATCCGCAGTGCACGGGCGTCGGCGTCAGCTACTGGGGTGGCAAGGCCGGCCTGGAGCGCCAGCTGGTCAACGCCTACCCCGCGCTGAAGACCGCGTTCAACCTCGTCAACATCATGAGCTACGACGCGCGCTACGAGAACTACGACGGCGTGACGGCCTGGAAGCAGTACCGCCAGCTGTTCCCGAGCAGCACCATCGTGTCCATCGGTTTCGAGACTGCGCCGGAGGGCTGGGCGGGTGGCCAGCTGGTGGTGAACAACGCCGATGCGCAGTGCACGGGCTCGGTCATCCTGAAGAACAGCTACGGCCAGACCATCAACCAGCCCTACTCGGTCGAGCGCTACCTGAACGCCGTCACCACCAGCACGCTGGCGAACCGCAACCCACGTGACGGCGCGATGCTGTGGCAGGCGCTGAAGACCGCCAACGGCGCCTGCGGCAGCGCGACGCTGGCCTCGCCGGGCACCATCGGCCGCAAGGCTGCGGGCAGCCTGGGTCTGGTGGACGACCCGGCGCTGCAGAACGCGCCCTGGAAGTGAGCGACTGCTGACTCGCAGCGTGCGCTGAAGGTCGCCGGTTGCCCCGCACCGGCCGCCCTTCGAGCGTTCATCACCGCCGCCAGCCCAGCCATCGGCCGGGTTGGCGACGCTCCCCTGCCGGCGGCATGGCTCGCGCATCTGGTCGATCGCTCGCAGGGGTGCGGGTCCGCCCGTCCCTCACTTCGGCCACAGCCACCCGTTGCTCGGGGCTTTCAAGCACGCAAAACTGAAAGCGCTTTCAAGTCGCCGATACAGGCGGCGGGCATCACCCTGTTGGAGACACCAATGAAACTGTTCAGATCCCTCTTTCGCCCCGCGCTGGCGGCATTGCTGGCCACGGCAGCCGGTCTGGCCCATGCGCAGTGGCAACTCGTCTGGAGCGACGAGTTCAACGGCAGCATCGGCCCCGAGTGGGTCTTCGAGACTGGCACCGGCGCCAATGGCTGGGGCAACAACGAGCTGCAGTACTACCGGCGCGAGAACGCCAGCATCGAGAACAACGCGCTGGTCATCACGGCGCGGCGCGAGAACTTCGGCGGCATGGCCTACACCTCCGCCCGCATGAAGACGCAAGGCGTCAAGACCTTCAAGTACGGCCGCATCGAGGCCCGCATGAAGCTCCCCAGCTTCCTCGGCGCGTGGCCGGCCTTCTGGATGCTCGGCGCCAACCTGCCGCAGGTGGGCTGGCCGGCCTCCGGCGAGATCGACGTGATGGAGAAGATCAACGACGAGCAGAAGGTCTACGGCACCATCCACTGGCAGGACCACACCGGCCAGTACGCGCAGTACAGCGGCAACGTGGCCACCAGCGTGACCGACTGGCACGTCTACGCCGTGGAGTGGGACGCCAGCGCCATCCGCTGGTACGTGGACGGCGTCAAGTACCACGAGGCCAGCATCGCCAACGGCGTCAACGGCACCAGCGAGTTCCACAACGACTTCTTCCTGCTGCTGAACTTTGCCATCGGTGGCAACTGGCCGGGCTTCAACGTCAACACCGCCGCGCTGCCGGCCAAGATGCACGTGGACTATGTGCGGGTGTATGCCCCCGCGGCCGGCGGCGTCGCCACGGCCTACCAGCACTGCAACTACGGCGGCTATGCGGCGTCCCTGCCCGAGGGCAGCTACACGCGCGCCCAGCTGCAGGCCCGGGGCGTCGGCGACAACGACCTGTCGTCGCTGCGCGTGAGCGCAGGCTGGCAGGTGCAGCTGTTCGACAGCGACAACTTCGGCGGCGCCAGCGTGACGCGCACGGCCGACAGCGGCTGTTTGGTGGACCAGGGCTTCAACGACCGCGCCACATCGCTCGTCGTCTCCCGAGCTGGCGCAGGCTGGTCGCGTCAGGTCGAGGCCGAGGCCTTCAGCGCCCAGGCTGGCGTGCAGACTGAGGCCAGCACCGAGGGCGGCCAGAACGTCGGCTGGATCGAGACCGGCGACTGGATGGCCTACAACGGCATCAGCTTCCCCACCAGCGGCAGCTACCGCGTCGAGTACCGCGTGGCCAGCCCGGGCGGAGGCACGCTGTCGCTGGACCTGAACGCCGGCAGCGTCCCGCTGGGCCAGGTCGGTGTGCCCAACACCGGCGGCTGGCAGAACTGGGCCACGGTGTCGCACACGGTGAACCTCACAGCCGGCACCTACAACGTCGGTGTTTTCGCCGCCCAGGGCGGCTGGAACATCAACTGGATCAAGTTCACCAAGCTCTGAGCGCTTTGGCTCCCGGCGCTCGACGATGCGCGTGGCATGGCGCCACGCGCCCACTACCCGCAGGGCGTATGGGGAGCGGCCGTGCGCGCAGCCCGCGCGAAGAGCCGTGCCGGAGCGCGCCTACACTCGGCCACCCCCGCCGGACCGCCGATGAAAGACAAGACGCCCCCCGCCAAGAAAGCGCATTCAAGCCGCCCTGACGGCGTCGTCACGCTGGAACAGGTGGCGGAGCTGGCCGGCGTGTCGCCCAGCACCGTGTCGCGCATCCTGAACGGCACGGCTGCGGTCAGCGAGGCCAAGAAGGAGGCGGTGCAGACCGCCATCCAGACGCTGGGCTTCCGCCCCAACCCGGTGGCGCGCGGCCTGGCCGGGGGGCGCACGATGTCCATCGGCGTCGTCACGCAGATCATCTCCAGCCCGTTCTACGGCGAGGCGCTGCTGGGCATCGAGCGCGAGCTGGAGCGGGCCGGCTACGTGCCGCTGTTCGTGTCGGGAAACTGGCATGAGGACGACGAGCGCAAGGCCATCGAGGCGCTGCTGTCGCGCCGCGTAGACGGCATCATCGTGCTGGCCGGCCGCCTGCCGGACGAGCAGCTGGTCAGACTGGCGGGCGGCCTGCCCACGGTCGTCGTGGGCCGCCAGGTCACCGGGCCACAGCTCTACAGCTTCGGCTTCGACAACCGGCTGGGCGCCCGTCTGGCCACGCAGCACCTGATCGAGCAGGGCCACCGGCGCATAGCGTTCATCGCCGGCGACCTGATGCACGACGACGCCGTCGAGCGCCAGAACGGCTTTCTGGACGCGATGGCTGCGGCCGGCCTACCGGTGGACCCCGACCTCATCGTGCAGAGCGACTTCACGGCGGCCGGTGGCATGCTGGCCGTCAGCCGGCTGCTGGAGCGCAACGCGTCGTTCACGGCGCTGTTCATCTCCAACGACGAGATGGCGATGGGCGCCTGCCTGGGCCTGCACCGCCGCAACCTGCGCGTACCGGACGACGTCTCCCTGGTCGGCTTCGACGATGTCGTCATGGCGCGCTACACCATGCCCCCGCTGACCACCGTGCGGCAGTCGGTGTACGAGATCGGCAGCGAGGCCGCGACGGCCATGCTGGCAATGCTGCGTGGCGACAAGCCCAGCGCCCAGCCGCCCGGCCCCGAGCTCATCGTGCGCGAGAGCACGCGGCGCCTGCTGCGCTGAGCGCGCACGCATCGCGGCTCCGACGCGGGAGCGACGCCCCCGATCACCGCTGTCGTGCGGCTGGGGAAAACCATGTGGTCGCCAGACGCGTTCGTTGCCATGATTTACTGAAAGCGCTTTCATAAGAGCTCGCTTTTCGCCTGGCTGCGCGTCGCTCGGCAGATGACTGGAACGAGGTTTCGCCCCATGTGGAAGCCGCTGTGCGTCACTGCTGTATCGCGCGAGCTGCCGGTCCCTGACTGTTGCCTGCAGACCTCGGACCAAGGGTGTTGCCTAGTTTGAAAGCGCTGCCATTCAAGTATTGTTGAAAGCGCTTTCAGTCCCATTGAGGACATCACGACAAGATCACAACTCAGGAGACAGTGAATGAAACAACGTCGCCCCGCCCTGCGCCTCACGGGCCTGGCCGCTGCCAGCGGCCTGCTGTTCGCCGGCGCCGCCCCCGCCCAGAACGCGCCGACCGTCGGCACGGTCGCGCCGCAAGCGATGGCCAGCACCACGCAGCTGGAAACGGTGGTCGTCACCGGCATCCGCCGTTCGCTGGAAACGTCCGTCAACCTGAAGCGCCAGGCCTCCGGACTGGTTGACGGCATCGTGGCCGAGGACATCGGCAAGTTCCCCGACACCAACCTCGCTGAATCGCTGAGCCGCATCAGCGGCGTGTCCATCGAACGCAACAACGGCGAAGGCACCAAGATCACCGTGCGCGGCATGGGCCCCGACTTCAACCTGGTGCTGCTGAACGGCCGCCAGATGCCCGGCGCCAGCATCGACAGCAGCGCACCGGCCTCGCGCTCGTTCGACTTCTCCAACCTCGCCTCCGACGGCGTTGCTGCACTGGAGGTTTACAAGACCAGCCGCGCCGCCAGCCCCACCGGCGGCATGGGCGCGACCATCAACGTGCGCACGCCCCGCCCGTTCGACACGCGCGAGACCATTGCCCAGATCGGCGTGAAGATGGTCAGCGACGACTCCGCTCGCCGCCTGCCGGGCGAGCAGAAGGGCAAGACCGCCACGCCAGAGCTGAACGGCATCTATAGCACGCAGACCGCCGATGGCATGTTCGGCGTGGCGCTGATCGGCACGTACCAGGAGCGCGACTCCGGCTACACCCAGGCCCGCGTGCCGGACGGCTGGAAGAGCTTTGTCGGCGACGAAGGCGGCTGGGGCGCGCTGCCCGCCGGCCCGTCGACCACCATCAAGAACCGCCCGGGTCCGACCGACCTGTACAGCGTTCCGCAGAACATCAACTACTCGTTCACCGGCATCCATCGCGAGCGCCTGAACGGCCAGTTGGTGCTGCAGGCCCGGCCCGTGAAGGACCTGACCGCAACGCTGGACTTCGTCATGTCGGAGCAGAAGTTCACGCAGCGCCGCAACGACATCTCGGCCTGGTTCAACTACGGCGGCCAGTTCGGCGAATTCAGCCAGGGCTCGCCGTCGTCGCCGCTGATCTATGGCGAGCCGTTCAACAACGCCGACCTGGCGATGGGTGCCTCGCGCATCAACACCAAGAACAAGAACCGCTCTGTCGGTCTGAACCTGAAGTGGAAGGCCAGCAACGCGCTGAGCTTCGATTTCGACGCCCATCGTTCCACCGCCACCTCGGGCGCGGCGGACGACCTCGGCACGGCCGTCACGCTGGGCACCGCCGCCTTCGTGCGCGGCAACACCTACGTCGACTTCAGCAACAAGTTCCCGGTGATGAACATCGCCGGCACCGGCACGCTGAACCCGGCCAGCATGGAACTGCAAGGCTCGGTGTTCGGCAACAGCTACCACCGCAACCAGGTCACGCAGGCCCAGGCCCGCGGCAACTGGAAGATCAACGACGACAGCAGCCTGGATTTCGGGCTGACGCTGACCGAGGTGAACAACCGCTCGGCCTTCTCCAACGTGCAACGCGACACTTGGGGCTCCAACATCGCCGGCGGTCCCGCCGCGATGCCGGACGACATCTTCAAGCTGGACTCCATCAGCCAGTACTTCGGCCGCATTCCGGGCTCGGGGGACTCGCGGATGTTCAACCAGATGTTCAACTTCAACTTCGAGGACCTGCGCACCGCGGCCATCAAGCAACTGGGCTCCGACGCGCTGCTGAAGGCCTCGTGGGACTTCAACGACGACTTCCGCACGAAAGAGAAGTCGGAAGCCGTGTTCGGCCAGTACAACCTGGCCTGGGAATGGGGCGTGCCGATGGACGCCGCCGTCGGCGTGCGCTACGAGCGCACCAAGGTGAACTCGCCGTCCATCGAGAAGATCCCCGTCTCGGTCGCCTGGGTGGCGGACAACGAAGTACCGATCAGCTTCTCTGGCACCCGCTCCGCGTCCAAGGACGGAAAGTACGACTACGTGCTGCCCTCCATCGACCTGAGCGCCGATGTGACCAGCGACACCAAGCTGCGCCTCAGTTACGGCCACTCTATCGGCCGCCCTGGCTGGAACGCCATCCAGGGCGGTCAGCGCATCAACCAGCTGGCGCGCGTGGACGGCGGCGAAGCCTCCGTCGGCAACCCCAACCTGCGGCCGCTGCATTCACGAAATCTGGACTTCTCGGCGGAGCACTACTACGCCAAGAGCAGCTACGTCGCCGCCAGCTACTTCCGCAAGAACCTGAAGGACTACAACGAGGGCGTCGTCGAGAACATCTCGCTGTTCGACCTGCGCACCCCCATCGGCGGCGCGCTGTACAACGAAGCCAACACGGCAGGTAGCTGCGCGAACAACACGGACTGCATCCGCCGCTGGATCTTCGCCAACCGGGCCAATGCCCCTGGCGTTGCCGCACGGCCCGACCTCAGCCCGTCCGCCGGCACCATCACCGCGCAGGCCACCGATCCGCTGCTGGTTTTCAAGCGCGCCAACTACGTCAACAACACGCGCCGCGCGACCATCAACGGCATCGAGCTGAACGCGCAGCACACGTTCAGCAACGGCTTCGGCGTGTCGGCCAACTTCACCAAGGTGCGCTCCGACCTGGACTACGACCTCGCCAAGAAGGGCGGCCAGACGGACGTGCTGGTAGGCATGGGCGACTCGGGCAACTTGGTGGGCTTCTACGAGAACGAGACCTTCAATGTCCGTGCGGCCTACAACTGGCGCGGCAAGTTCCTCGTTGCCAACTTCGGTGGCGCGGAAGGCGCGCAGCCGCTGTATGTGGAGGCTTACGGCCAGTGGGATCTGAGCGCGGGGTACAACTTCAACAAGCACCTGCGCTTCCAGGTCGAGGTCGTCAACGCGACGGACGAGTACACCCGCACCCACATGCGGACCGAGCAACAACTGGGTGGCGTGACCCAGCTGGGCCGCCGCTTCATGCTGGGCGCGCGCTACAAGTTCTGAAGTCTGGTTCGGCGGCGCTCGCGTTCTGTTGGGGCGCCGCTCTTTGTTCGCCGATGGGCGAGGCCGCGCAAGCGGCTT
Source organism: Pelomonas dachongensis (assembly GCF_043555865.1). Taxonomy (NCBI): domain Bacteria; kingdom Pseudomonadati; phylum Pseudomonadota; class Betaproteobacteria; order Burkholderiales; family Sphaerotilaceae; genus Roseateles; species Pelomonas dachongensis. The sequence continues at coordinate 958,033 of NZ_JBIGHY010000001.1, read as the reverse complement.
TTTTTGTTGGCCCCTCGTCCAGCTCAGCACCGCGGAACGCGGGCTAAGCTGGTCGTTCCCCCAGAGGCCGGCTTGGGAGCGGCCCGGCGCTCGGCCACTCCCCAGGCTGAAAGACACGCGATGAACGACCGACTGCAACACATCCTCGTGCTCGGCGGCGGCTCCGCCGGCTGGCTGGTGGCGGCGCTGCTGGCGGCCGAGCACCCCGGGCTGCACATCACGCTGATCGAGTCGAGCGAGCAGCCGCCCATCGGCGTCGGCGAAGGCACGTGGCCGTCCATGCGCGACACGCTGCGCCGCATCGGGCTGTCCGAGACCGAGTTCGTGCGCCGCTGCCAGATGTCGTTCAAACAGGGCTCGCGCTTCGACGGCTGGGCGACCGGTGCGGCCGGCGAGCACTACTATCACCCCTTCATGCTGCCGGTAGGCCATGGCGACGTCGACCCCGTGCCAGCCTGGCTGGCCGCCGAGCCGGCCATCGCGTTCGCCGATGCCGTAAGCCCGTCGCCGCAGCTGTGCGATGCGGGCCGCGCACCCAAGCAGCCGCAGACGCCCGAGTTCGGCGCCGTCGCCAACTACGCGTACCACTTCGACGCCGGCCTGTTCGGGCAGGCGCTGCGCGAACACGCCGTGCAGAAGCTGGGCGTGCGCCACATCGCGGACCATGTCGAGGCGGTGCTGACCCAGGACAACGGCGACATCGTGTCCCTGCAGACGCGCGACCACGGCGCCGTCTCGGCCGACCTGTTCATCGACTGCTCCGGCATCGCCTCGCGCCTGATCGGCCAGCATTTCGGGGTGCCGCTGAAGAGCGAGCGCGCCGTGCTGTTCAACGACGCCGCGCTGGCGCTGCAGGTGCCCTACGCGCAGCCCGAAGCGCCGCTGGCCCCTGTCACCATCGCCACCGCCTGGGCCAAGGGCTGGATCTGGGACATCGGCCTGCCGAGTCGCCGCGGCGTTGGCGCCGTCTACTCGCGCGCCCACGCCAGCGACGACGAGGCGCACGCCGCGCTGCAGGCCTACCTGGACCGCACCGGCGCGCCGGCCGAGCGCGGCACGCCGCGGCCCATCTGCTTCGACCCGGGCTACCGCGAGCGCTTCTGGGTGCGCAACTGCCTGGCCATCGGCCTGTCCTCGGGTTTCATCGAGCCGCTGGAAGCGTCGGCGCTGGCGCTGGTGGAACTGTCTGCCCAGCGCCTGTGCGACGAGCTGCCCATGACACGCGCGGGCATGGACGCCGTCGCCCGCCGGTTCAACGACGACTTCGGCTACCGCTGGGGCCGCGTCATCGACTTCCTGAAGCTGCACTACGCGCTCAGCCAAAGGGACGACAGCGACTACTGGCGCGCGCACCGCGATCCGGCCTCGTGGCCGCAGAGCCTGCGCGACCAGTTGCCGCTGTGGCGGCTGCGCCCACCCGCGCGGCACGACTTCGGCCGCATCGACGAGGTCTTCCCCGCCGCCAGCTACCAGTACATCCTCTACGGTATGGGTTTTCGCCCTGACGCGGCCCCGGCCGCCGCCGCCACACTGCAGGCGGGCCGCGCCTGTTTCGACGAGGCCGCCCGCCAAGTGCGCCGCCTCGTGCCCGCCCTGCCCAGCCACCGCGCGCTGATCCAGCACATCCTCCAGCACGGCCTGCCGACATGACCCGCCCCACCGCCCTCAACAACGTCCAACACCGCCACCTGCGCGTGCGCACCGAGCGCGCTGCCGCCTTGGGCGATGCGCGCCAGTCCGTGCTGGCCCTGCCGGCCGAGTTCCGCCAGCTGCAGGCGCACTTTCCCCTCGTGTTCCAGCATGTCGACGGCGACGCTGGATTCCAGCCCATCGCGTTGATGGGTTTGGAGGAAGGCCAGAACCTGTACCTGACCGAACACGGCTGGGACGCCCCTGTGGTGCCGATGGCGCTGCAACGCGACCCGTTCATGATCGGCCGCCACGGCGACGACCTGCAGCTGCACATCGACCTGGACAGCCCGCGCATCGTGGCCGAGGGCGACACCGAATCCGGCACGGCGATTTTCATGCCGCACGGCGGCCACAGCGACTATCTGGACCATGTCGTCAGCCTGCTGGAGCACCTGCACGCGCAGGCCCAGCAGCTGCCTTCCTTCATCGGCGCGCTGACGCGTCACCAACTGCTGGAGCCGTTCGCGCTGGACATCGAGCTGCCCGGCGGCGAGCAGGGCCGCATCTCGGGCCTGTACACCATCCACGAGGAACGCCTGGCCGCGCTGTCCGGCGCCGCACTGGAGGCGCTGCAGCGCGAAGGCCACCTGCTGCCCATCTACATGCAGCTGGCGTCGCTGGCGCAGCTGCCGACGCTGCTGGAGCGGCACACGCGCCAGGGCCGCTGACCATGCGCGAGATCCCGGTCTGGTCTGGCGCGTTCGACCCTGACGCGCTGCCCGCCGAGCTGCTGGCCGGCGAGCGGCCAGTGGTCGTGCGCGGCGGCTTCGCGCGCTGGCCGGTGGTGCAGGCTGCGCAGCAGTCCGACGACGCGCTGGCGCGCTACCTGATGGGCTTCTACCGCGGCATGGGCATCGGCCTGTTCCAGATCCCGCCGGAAGCTGGCGGCCGCGCGTTCTACGCGGACGACACGCTCACCCGCTTCAACTTCACGCGCCACCACGCGACGCTGGACCAGGTGCTGGCCGGCCTGCTGGGATTGGCCGGCGCCGACGTGGCGCCGTCGCTGTACGTCGGCTCCACCACGGTGGACGCCGTGTTGCCGGGCTTTCTGGACGCGAACCGCCTGGGCATGGGCGAGCGCGATGCGCTGGTCAGCCTGTGGCTGGGCAACCGCAGCCGCGTGGCCGCGCACTACGACCTGCCGGACAACCTGGCCGTGGTGGCCGCCGGGCGCCGCCGCTTCACGCTGTTCCCACCCGAGCAGATCGACAACCTCTACATGGGCCCGCTGGACCCGACGCCGGCCGGCCAGCCCATCAGCCTCGTCGACTTCACTGCGCCGGATTTCGAGCGCTTCCCGCGCTTCCGCCAGGCGCTGGACGCAGGCTTCGTGGCCGAGCTGGCCCCCGGCGACGCGCTGTTCATCCCCAGCATGTGGTTGCACCACATCGAGGGCCTGTCGCCGGTCAACCTGCTGATCAACGCCTGGTGGCGCCAGACGCCCGCGTACATGGACTCGCCCGTCAGCGCGCTGCACCTGGCGCTGATGACCATCCGCAGCCTGCCGGCGCAGGAGCGCCGCATCTGGCAGCACCACTTCCAGCACTTCGTCTTCGAGGCCGATGCCGACACCTGGGCCCACCTCCCGGAGGCCGCCCGCGGCCTGCTGGAGCCGGGTGACGAAGTCACGATGCGTAAAGCCCGTGCCCAACTGCTGACCCAACTGAAACGATGATGAACACGACCTCCCCCACCCCCATCCGCCGCGTCGTCATTGCCGGCGGCGGCACGGCCGGCTGGATGATGGCCGCGCTGATGAGCAAGCTGATGGGCCGGCAGCTGGACATCCAGCTGGTCGAGTCCGAGGAGATCGGCACCGTAGGCGTGGGCGAGGCCACCATTCCCGCGCTGCACACCTTCCACAACCTGCTGGGCATCAACGAAGCCGAGTTCATGGCCGCGACCAACGCGACCTTCAAGCTGGGCATCAAGTTCGAGGGCTGGAAAGAAGTCGGGCTGGACTACTTCCACTCGTTCGGCACCACCGGCACCGACCACTGGAGCGCCGGCTTCCAGCACTTCTGGCTGAAGGGGCAGGCAGAAGGCATCGCCAAGACCTACACCGACTACAACACCGAGACGGTCGCCGCCTATGCGGACCGCTTCGCCCACCTGCCGCGCAACGGGCTGAACTACGCCTACCACCTGGACGCCGGCCGCTATGCCAAGTTTCTGCGCGCGATGAGCGAGCAGCACGGCGTGCAGCGCATCGAGGGCAAGATCGGCACTGTGCTGATGGACGGCCCCGCGGGGCGTGACGGCGACATCACCGCGCTGCAGATGCAGGACGGCACGCGCATCGACGGCGACCTGTTCATAGACTGCACGGGCTTCCGTTCGCTGCTGCTCGGCGAGGCGCTGGGCGTGGGCTACGAGGACTGGACTCACTGGCTGCCCTGCGACCGCGCCGTCGCCGTGCAGACCGCGTCCGTGCGCGAGGCATGGCCCTACACCCGCTCCATTGCCCACCCCTTCGGTTGGCAGTGGCGCATCCCGCTGCAACACCGCGTCGGCAACGGCCTGGTCTACAGCAGCAAGGAACTGGCCGATGCCGACGCGCCCGAGGTGCTGAAGGCCAACGTCGAGGGCGAGTTGCTGATCCAGCCCCGCGTCATCAAGTTCACGCCGGGCCAGCGCCACAAGGTCTGGCACCGCAACTGCATCGCCTTGGGCCTGGCCAGCGGCTTCATCGAGCCGCTGGAGTCCACCAGCATCCACCTCATCCAGCGCTCGGCCATCCGGCTGATGCAGCTGTTCCCCAGCCGCGGCATCAACCCGGCCGACGTGGACGAGTTCAACCAGCAGTGCGAACGCGAACTGGCCCACATCCGCGACTTCGTCATCCTGCACTACCACGTGACGGAGCGGCGCGACTCCGCGCTGTGGAACCACGTGCGCACGATGGACGTGCCGGCCTCGCTGCAGCACCGCATTGCGCTGTTCCGCGAGAGCGCGCGCGTGTTCCACCAGAGCGACGAGCTGTTCGCGCTGAACTCGTGGATCCAGGTCATGATGGGCCAGGGCATCACGCCGCAGAGCTACCACCCCGTGGCCGACCTGATGGGCCAGGCCGAGCTGGGCAACTTCCTCGGCGACATCCACCTGAAGGTCGCCCGCACCGTGGCGGCGCTGCCGTCGCACCAGGCCTACGTGGAGCAGCTGTGCGCGCCCTACCGCCACGCGACGACGGCGCAGCTGGCGGCCACGCCACTGAAGATCTAGGGTTCGGTCCGCCCGCCGCCTTCCCGGTCACGCTCGTAGCGCTTGGCGTGCGGAAACGGCGGCAGCCAGGACTCGCGGCGCACGGTCCACAGCTCGTAGGTCGGCGTGAGCTGGTCCGGCGCGTCCAGAGCGCCCAGATTCACCTCCACCTCGTCGCCGCTTCGCCCGAACACTGGCGAGCCGCAGCGCGGGCAAAAATAACGGCCGCGGTAGTCGCGCGTCTCGCCGGTGATGCACACGGCATCCTGCGCAAAGATCGCCGAAGCATGGAACAGCGCACCGTGGTGCTTGCGGCAGTCCAGGCAGTGGCACAGCCCCACGCGCCAGGGACGGCCCGCGGCTTCGATGCGAACGGCGCCGCACAGGCAGCCACCGGTGAATCGCTCCATGCGTCTCTCCTTCATCCGTCAGCCTAGCGTTGAAAGCCCCACGGCCCGCCCTAGATTACGCGACAGCCCACAATCACGCCCATCATGAAGATCAACCACACGATCCAAGCCCGCCTCAACCGCTGATCGCCCCTCGACCGTGTTCGGGAGGCGCCCCGCCTTCCGGTCAAACCCAACCCCGGCAGGCTCGTCCCTCCCGGGGTTTTGTTTTTGCTGACCTGAGTTCAACCATGCGCACCCGCACCTTCGACAAGCTGATCGCCACGATTCCCGAGCGCCGGAGCGCGGCTTTGTCGCGTCTGCGCTTCGGCGTCCTGCCCTTGCGCTGACCCCTGCGATTCCGCCGGGGTTGGCAATTGCACCCCTATCAGGAATCGCCATGAACTCGAACACCCCCACCTTCCGCAAGCTGCGCAACATCGGCGTCATCGCACACGTCGACGCCGGCAAGACCACCACCACCGAACGCATCCTGTTCTACACGGGCGAGAACCACCGCATCGGCGAAGTCCACGACGGCGCCACGACGATGGACTTCGACCCGCAGGAACGCGCGCGCGGCATCACCATCCACAGCGCGGCGACCACCGTGCACTGGCGCGGCACGCAGATCAACCTGATCGACACGCCCGGACACATCGACTTCAACCTCGAGGTGCGCCGTTCTCTGCGCGTGCTGGACGGCGCCGTCGTCGTGTTCGACGGCGTGGCCGGCGTGGAGCCGCAGACTGAGACCAACTGGCGCCTCGCAGACGAATACCGCGTGCCCCGCCTCGCCTTCGTCAACAAGCTGGACCGCACGGGCGCGGACTTCGGCCGTGTAGTCTCGTCCCTGCAAGACCGCCTGGGCGTGCGCGCACTGCCGCTGCAGCTACCCATCGGCGCGGAAGGCGACTTCCGCGGCATGGTGGACTTGCTGACGATGCAGGCCCTCGTCTGGGACCGCGACGACGCCAAGGCGCCGCCGCGCCTGGACGCCATCCCTCCCGAGCTGCTGCCCGCCGCCCAGGCCGCCCGTGCGCGCCTGCTGGAAGCCGCCGCCGAACAGGACGACGCGCTGCTGGAGGCCTGGCTGCGCGCCGATGAGCCGTCGCTGGACGACCTGCGTGCGGCACTGCGGCGCGGCACGCTCTCGGGCGCCTTCGTGCCCGTGCTGGCCGGCTCCGCCTTCCGCAACCGCGGCGTGGAGCCGCTGCTGGACGCTGTCGTGGCCTATCTTCCCGCGCCGGGTGAAGCGCCCGGCGCCGTCTCCACGGACGCCCCGCTGTCTGCCCTCGCGTTCAAGCTGACCGCCGACGACCACGGCGCGATGGTGTTCGTGCGCGTCTACAGCGGCACGCTCAGGCGCGGCGACACGGTCTTCAACGCCAGCACCGGCAAGCCGGAGCGCGTGTCGCGGCTGTACGAGATCCACGCCGACCGGCGCGTCGAGCGCGACGAACTCGTCGCGGGCGACATCGCGGGCGTCGTGGGCCTGAAAGACGTGCTGACCGGCCACACGCTGGCGGCCACCAGGGACGCGGCCGTCCTGGAAAACATCGTCGTGCCCGAGGCCGTCATCGACGTCGCCATCGAGCCGCGTCAGCAGGCCGATGCCACGGCCCTCGCGAAGGGCTTGGGCGTGCTCGTGCGCGAAGACCCGTCGTTGCGTCTGCGTCAGGACGCCGACTCGGGCCAGACGCTGCTGTCCGGCATGGGCGAGCTGCAGCTGGAAGTGGCCGTGGAGAAGCTGCGCACACGCTTCGGCGTCAACGTGCAGGTCGGCCGCCCGCAGGTGGCCTACCGTGAAACCATCACGGTCCCGGCCGAGCTGCGCCACGTGCACAGGAAGCAGAGCGGCGGCCCCGGCCAGTTCGCCGAGCTGACGCTGCGCATCGCGCCGCTGCCGCGCGGCGAGGGCTTCCGTTTCACAAACACCGTGGTGGGCGGCGCCATCCCGCGCGAGTTCATCCCGGCGGTGGAGGCCGGCATCCGCAAGGCCGCGCAGGCCGGCCCGTTCGCGGGCCACCCGCTGGTCGACTTCGAGGCCCAGGTGGTGGACGGCAGCGCCCACGTGCGCGACTCGTCTGCGCTGGCCTTCGAGCTGGCCGCGGCAACCGCACTGCGCGAGGCCGTGCTGAAGGCGGCGCCCGTGGTGCTGGAGCCGGTGATGGCCGTCGAGGTCATCACGCCGGCTGAAGCGCTGGGCGACGTCATCGGCGACCTGCTGCGCCGACGCGGCCAGGTGCAGGGCCAGGACGCACGCGGCAACGCGGTCGTCGTGACGGCGCATGTGCCGCTGGAGCGGATGTTCGGCTACATCGGCCAGCTGCGTGCGCTCAGCTCGGGTCGGGCCCAGTTCACGATGCAGCTGGACCACCACGCCGAGAGGCCGGCTCGCGTGATGTTGGCCGCCTGAGCCCTCGGGCGCGCAGGCCTGGCAACCCGACGGGTTGCCAGGCCTTATTCCAAGTCAAACGCAGGCAACGTGGCATCGTTCACTCGGACCCCGCAAACCCGGGCGGTGCCACGCCGGCCGGCCCCCAGAATCCGCGCACGTGAGAACCCGACCCGAATCCAGGAAGGTGAATGTTTGAGATCGCGGTGTACGCGGCGCTGCTGATGCTGTGCGCCTTGCTGGCGCTGTTGCTGGTGTTGCAGCGCCAGTCCCAGGCCCAGGCGAGCGCGCAATCCTGGCGGCTGGGGCATGCGCACGGCCAGGCCCAGGCCAAGGCCCTGTACGCCCAGAAGATGGCGCGCATGACGGCCTACGAGCAGTTGCTGCACGGCCAGCAGGGCGGCGTGGGCAAGCAGCTGGCGGACACGCGCGAAGTCGCCGAGCTGATCCACCGTCATGCGCCGGGCCTGCTCAGGGAATCGCAGGGGCTGGCTCCGCTGCTGCAGGGCCACGGCGAATTTCTCGGCCAGCTGCTGGACGCCTACGTCGCGGCCGATCAGGACACCGGCGGCGCCCAGTCCCGGGCCGCGGCGCGCAAGCCCGGCGGCATCTATGCCGACCTGTTCGAGACCGCGGGGCTGCCCGCGCCCGGCGCCGTGATCGGCAAATGCTTCGTCATCGCGCTGGAGGCCGGCATCGTCGTCATTCGCGCCACAGGGCAGCAGGGCTGCATCGGCAGGCTGCGCCTGGCCCGGCGCGATCTGGAGCGCTTCTTCAACGACCTGGCCACCAAGCCCCGCAGCCTCGCCGCTGAGCATGCTGCAGCTGTGACCTGCCGCGGCCTGTACCGCGTGGATGTCGACGACGACGCGCGCAAAAACCAGTTGGTCATCGAGGTGACGTCGCCTTCCAGCGGCCACCTGTATTTCGGCAGCCCGGGGTTGGAGCAGGAGGCGCTGCGCGAGCTGCGGTCGCTCAAGCGTCCGACGCTGAAACTTCTGGAAGACGAGGCCGCGTCCAAGACCCGCCGGACCGCAGCCCAGCGAGCGCGCATCCTGCGTCGCGACGCGCTGCTGGGCCACGTGCCCGACGACGGTCTGTGCACGGCATGTGAAGGCGACGTGACCCTGCGCCTGCGGCTGGGCGACAAGCCGATGGGCTGTCCGCTGTGCGGCACGCCCTGGTCGGACTGACGGGCTGAATCAGCGCGCTCACGTTCAGGCGCGGGCACGCAGGGTTTGCTGGCATTGGCCTTGACAGGTAGGCCCGGCAACATGCGGCCCGCTAATCACGAGCATCAAAGCGCAACAAGGGAGGAATACATGAAGCGCACCATCTTCGGCATCGTCTGGTTCGTCGTGTTCTGGTTCGGCAGCGTCATCATCGGCGGCGCCATCGCGGGCGGCATTGCCGGCGCCCAGGTCAAGCCGAGCAGCCTGTCGGAAGGCTTCGACCTGGGCAAGGAAGCGGGCCACACGGCCGGCGCCGAGTTTGCACAGAAGTACAGCAGTCATTTGCTGATTGGGGCGCTGATTCTGGCCATCGGCGGCACCGCATTGGGTGTTCTGCCGGGCACCAAGAAGAAGCCCAAGGGATGACGATGCGGCGCAGAGGCGCCGCAGCACAGCCGGACGTAAAACAGGGCGGCGCCTGGCCTGGCCGCCCGCCCTATGCTTCGTCAGTACATGTCCACAGCATCCACCGCGAACCCCGCGCTGAGGTAGGCGGCGCTGCCGCTGCCCGAAGCAGCGTTGATGGTCACCGTGTTGGTTCCCACCACGAACGCGCTGGCCGGCACGGCATAGGTGAAGGTCGTGTTGTTGCCGCGGTAGGTGCCGATGGTCAGCGAGCGCGAGTCCGGCTGGACCGACGGGCTGGGCACGGCCGAGGTCCAGCTGTTCACGCTGATCTGCGGCCGCGCATTGGCGTAAGCCGCGGTGATGCCGATGCGCACGGTGCGGGCTGCGAGCTGCGCGCTGGTCAGGTTGAAGGTGATCTGGGTGCCGCTGTTGACGCCTTTCCAGATGGCGCCGGGGAAGCGGTTGGTGGCGCTGCCGACCGCGTAGGTGACCGGTCCCCAGGACGGGTTGCGTGTGTCGGACGGGTGACGCACGTTGAGCGTCTGGCCGTTCAGGAACTCCAGCGGCGTGCCGTCCCATTGGCCCACGCGCCACAGCACGCCCTGCGCCGCCGGGTCGGCCGTGATGCTGCGCGTGTTCAGCGTCGTCGTGCCGCCGCTGCTGACCGAAACCTGTTCGGTGAACACGCCCAGCTCCCCCTTGTAGACCGTCATCGTGTAGGTGCCGGGCTTCATGTTGGCCACCGTCACCGCACCGCTGCCGGAGGTGGTGCCCCAGTACTGCGCCGTCGCGTTCGCGAAGCCGACCGTGTAGGCGTAGGCGGAGTCCATGCCCGACAGGCCGTTCAGCACCACCTTGCCGCGCCCGCCAACCCAGCCCTGCAACCCGAGGCCGGACATCCAGCTCATGTCAGGCGCGGCCGGCGTGGAGCCGGTCGTGAACACCAGCGCGTATGGGCCGTGCAGGCCCATACGGAAGGGTTCGGTCTGGTTGTGGCCCGAGTTCATATAGTTGTAGACCTCGGTGTCGGCACCGCTCTGGTTCTGGATGTCACGGAAGAACGGGCCGCCCGACGCGCTCTCGCGGTTGCCGTAGACCATGAACACGCCCACGCCGCTGCCGGTCACGCCGCGCACGGTCATGTCCTTGGCGCGCTGGTTGCCGTAGTACTTGGAGCGCGTGGTGCCGCCGCTCATGCCGAACACGTCGCTGCTCTCGATCGCCCCGGTGTTGTTGCGCAGGTTGGACTCGGTCGGCACGCCAGTGAACACGCTGCCGTTCAGCCGCGTGATCCAGCGCAGCTCGCCCACCGCCGGCTCGGCCGTGATGTGCGTGGCCATGTAGATGGTGTTCTCGTTGCGGCGCACGACCAGGTAGTGCTTCAGCGTGGCCGCCGTAATCGTGATGATGGCCGTGGTGCCTGACGGCGAGAACGCGTAAGTGGCCGGCGCGCCCAGGCCAGAGCTGATGTGGGAGAACTTGGTCTGGCCCTGCAGTTCGGCGCCGTTGTTGAGCTTGATGGACGTGATGTCGCCGCTGCTCTTGTTGACCTTGAACACGAGGCCGGCGCCGCTGTCCACGGTCAGCACGCCGCTGGCGTCGGTGATGCCCCACGCGGCCCAGGCCGAAGAGCTGAGGGACAGGCAGGCGGCCGCAGCCAGGCGGAGCGCGCTGGCGCGCCCGCTCGAACGGGAAGTGAACATTGAGGTTGTCTCCAGTCGTTGGGATGCGCGGGGCGATGCAGAGGCTCCGCGCTGCCGCGCCTGTGCTGCCCGGTGCGGTCGACAACCAGTCTAGGAAGCGCGCCGGCGCACGCACTCAGGCGAGCTACCTAGGCGGCGCAATCACTCAGAGGCTTGATTGCATGCAGGCCGACAGGGGCGGCGGCGGGGCCGCGGCGGCGGGCGCTGGCGGCACGTGCTGGCCGGTCAACTGCGCCAACTGCTCGCCCTGCTGGCGCGCGCGCGGCGAATCGGCGTCGGTCAACATCAGCGTGATGGCGTGGCGACAGGCCGCGCCCCGGGCATGACCTGGCCCCCAATGGCCGCAGACCTGGCCGAGGTCGTCGGGCGGCGGCGGCACCGTGCCGGCCTGCTGCGCCGACAGCCGCGCGAGCAAGACCTGGCGCTGGGCCGCAGGCAGCGTGGCCGGCAGCACACGGTCCAGCCGCTCGCGCCAGGCGGCGGGGCGCTCCAGCCAGTGCTGCGACGCGGCCAGGCCTGCCCAGGCCTCGTCGGCGGCGGCCGGGTCCTCGTGCAGCCACTCCAGCCAGTGCAGGCCGTTGTCCGGCTCCAGCCGCAGCCTCTGCTGCAACAGCTCGCGGCGGCAGGCGGTCGCGTCAGGCAGCTCGGCGCAGGCGCCGGCGGCCCAGCGCAGCGCGGTCACGTCGCCCGAGCGCAGCGCCGCGTCGCGCACCTGCAGGGCCCACGCCGGCTGCGCGGCGCGGTCCTGCGCGGCGGGCTTCTGCAGCAGCAGCGCGATCACGGCGTCGCCGCCCGACGCGCTCGCCAGCGCGGCCCCGGCGCGCTGCATCGCCAGCGCCTCCTCATGCGGCGGCAGCGGCGCGGCGGCGGCACAGGTCGTGTCCGCCTCAAGCGGCTGCACGGCCGTTGCGCCGGCCTCGGCTGCCGCGCCGCCCAGCGCCAGCAAGACCGGCGGCTTCAGGCCCGGCCCCGGTTGGGACTGGGGCTGGGGCTGCTCCGACGGCGCGACTTCGGGCCACCACGCCCACAGCAGCAGGCCCAGCCCGCAGGCCAGGGTCAGGGCAGCAAGAAGCGGTCGCAGGTTCATCGGCGGCGGCATTGTGGCGACGAAAGCCCGTCGCCGTCGATGCCGCAGTGGTCCGCGCCGGCCCGCGCTGCGTAAAAGAAGGCTTCGCCACCGCGCCCTCCTCCATGCCGCTGCTTTCTCCATCTTCCAAGGCGGGCCAGTTGCTGCTGGGCCTGGCCTGGTTCGCGCTGTTCCAGGCCGCATGGTTCGCCTGCGTGCTGGGCGCAGCGCACGGGCACAGCCGCTGGGGCGTGCTGGCCGTGGCGGCAGTGGTCGCGCTGACCTGGGCCGCCAGCAACGCCCGCAGCGACGAGCTGCGGCTGACCGCGCTGGCGCTGCTGCTGGGCCTGGTCTGGGACACAGCCATGCTGCAGCTGGGGCTGCTCGTCTACGCATCGCCCGGGCCGCTGCCGGCGCTGGCGCCGCCGTGGATCCTGGCGCTTTGGGCGCTGTTCGCAACGCTGCTAAGTGGGCCGCTGGCGTGGCTGCAAGGCAGGCCACTGCTGGCCGCGCTGATGGGCGCCGTGGGTGGGCCGCTGTCCTACCTCGCGGCCGTTCGCCTGGGGGCGGGCAGCTTTCCACATGACTCGCGGGCGCTGCTCGTGCTGGCCATCGGCTGGGGCCTCATGACGCCCGCACTGACCGAAGCCACACGTCATCTGGCGCAGCGGCGCCGTGCGGCGTGTAACACCGCGTGATGGCATTGATCCGCCGTGGCGGCGGGCACGTAAGAGCTGCACTGCCGGCCTCGCTTGCTGCTGCAGGCGCGCCAGTGGTCCCCTTCACCCCGCTTTGGAGACACAGATGATTCGCCTGATGAAATGGCTCGTCGGAGCCACCACGATGTCGCTGCTCCTGGCCGCCTGTGGCGGCGGCGATGACGACGACCCGCCGCCACCCACCATCGCCGAAGTGGCCCAGCAACAGGGCTTCACCGCGTTGCTGGCGGCCTCTACCAAGGCCGGCCTGTCCACCACGCTGGCCGACCCGTCGGCGCAGCTCACCGTGTTCGCCCCCACCAACGCCGCGTTCGGCACGCTGGCCACGCAGCTGGGCTTTGCCAGCGCTGACGCGATGGTCACCGCGCTGCCCGCCGATGCGCTCGCCAGCCTCCTGCGCTACCACGTGCTGGGCTCCAAGAAGATGGCGGCGGACCTGTCGGCCGGCACGCAGGCCACGCTCTACAGCTTCGGCAATGCACCGGCGACGCTGACGGTGGGCACCACCGGCGGCGTAACCCTGCAGGATGCGGCACTGACCAGCGCGCGCGTCGTTACCGCGGATGTGCAGGCACGCAACGGCGTCGTGCACGTCGTCGACAAGGTGCTGGTGCCGCCCGGCGTGCTGAACATCGTGCAGATGGCGCAGGTCAACACGCTGTTCGAGCCGCTGGTAGCCGCAGTCGTCAAGGCCAACCTGCAGGGCACGCTCAGCGGCGCCGGCCCGTTCACCGTCTTCGCGCCCACCCGTGACGCGTTCAACGCGGTGGCGTCGGTCACGGCCACGCTGAGCAATGCGCAGCTGGCCAACGTGCTGACCTATCACGTCCTGGCAGGCCAGGTACTGGCGGCGGGCATCCCGTTCGGCACGGCGGTGCCGACGGTGCTGGGCCAGCAGATCACGATCAACGCCGGCACGCCGCCCACCATCCGCGATTCGACGACGGTCAGCGCGCGCATCACGGCGACCGACGTGCGCGCCAGCAACGGCGTCATCCACGTGATCGACAAGGTGCTGATCCCTAACCCGATCTGACCGATACCGCCCAGAGAGCGCCTTGCGTTTGCAAGGCGCTCTCGATGCGGCCTGCTGGTGCGGCGCCTGCTCAGCGCACCGTCAGCGTCGTGCCCGCGCGGAAGGCGCCGAGCGCCGCATCCCAGTTCTGCGCCCTGGCCGTGTCGTCTGCATTGGCAAGGCGAACGCTGTAGCGCACGTCGCCGCTCAGAGAGACGGCGCCGTCCGGCAGTGCCAGCAGCACGTCGTAAGCACCGGTCGGCGTGCCCACCGGCACGGTGAATCCGGCCGACACGGTGCTGGTGGTGGTGGGCAGCCAGCTGCGCGGGTCGACCGCCGGCAGCGCGATGCGCACCACCGCGCCGCTGGTCTTGTGCTTGAGCAGCAGCTGCACCGCGCGTGGGTTGAAGGCGCGTGCCCAGCCGCTGTTCTTCACCGTCAGCAGCAGTTCTCCCGACTGCCCGGCCGTCACCGCTGCGGTGTGCCGCAGGGTGGCCAGCTCGAAGCGGTAGCCCAGGCTGCGCCTGACCTCGGCCAGGCAGCCCTGCTGCTCCCAGCGGGTGTGGAAGATCTCGCGGTAGTAGCTGTTGTTCAGGTAGGTCAGGTTGAACTGGCGCCCCTCGGCCAGGATGTCGGCGCAACTGGTACGCGGCGTCGGGTTTTGCTCGTCGGCCGGGTTGCAGGTCTCTCCGCCGAACGGCGCCACGCGCGACAGCGCGGCGATGTAGTTGCGCTCGGTCTGGCGCGTCGTGGTGTTGTCGCTGTAGGTGCCGACGTCCGTGGTGGACGCAAGGAAGCAGTCGTTGTGCGCGCCGATACGCGACGCCGCCGACCCGTCGCGCCAGCTCGGCACCTGCGGCGCCCACGCCATCAGGTAGGCCGGGTAGCGCAGCTGCAGGAAGCGTTCGGTCGGCAGCGCGGCCAGCAGTGCATCGCGGATCTGCGTGCGCGGCGAAACGGCGGTCAGGTTGTTGGACGATGTGTGCCACTCGCCCCAGGCGCCGATGAAGCCTGCCTGCAGATAGGCGATGACGTCGGCGTTCGCCGCCAGCACGGGCTTGAGCTGGTCGATGTGGCTCAGCACGCGGGCCAGCGGCGCGTCCTTGACGTTGCGGTACTCGGTCTCGTTCTCGGGGTAGTTGTAGAGGAAGCGCGGCACCAGCTTCAGGCCGGCTCGGCGCGCGATCGCGAAGCGCTCCGACAGTTGCGTCAACAGGCTGGCGGGCAGCGTGGTGGTGGCGTAGGCATCCAGCCGCACAGGCGCATAGACGACGCGATAGCCCTCCTGGAACTGCGAGTCGGCCTCGGCCTGCGTCCACAGCAGCAGGTTGTCGGCGGCCCAGACGTACATGCCGCGCTCGGGGTTGGCGATCTCGGCGGTGCTGACGGTGAAGCTGGTCTCCACCGTGCCCGCCGCGGGCGGCGCCGGCGGCGGTGTGGCGCCACCGAGGCGCCAGGCCTGGTTGGCGTTGGCGGTGTTGCAGGTCGCGACCGAGAAGCCGACCTGGCCGACCGTCGCCGGCGCGGTCAGGCACAAGTTGTTGGCGGCGAGCTTCAGCTGCGACGTCGCGCCGCCGGCCAGCGCCACGGCCTGGAAGCGCTGGCCCGTCTGCGTGGACTGGCAGGTGCCCAGCTCCACGAACGAGCCGCCACTGGTGCCAGTTGCGGCGACGCACAGATTGGCCTGCGCGTTCTTGAGGGTCACGATGTTGCCGCCCGAGCCGACCGGTGTAAGCGTGAAGTCCTGCAGCGCGCTGGCGTTACACGTCGCCAGGCGGATGTCCCAAGTGTCCACCTTCGCCTCCAGACAGGCGCCGGACAGGTTGGACACCAGCGGCACCGCGGTCGCGGTGGCGGGCAGCGCGGCAAGCAGCATCGAACCGAAGGCGCCGGCCAGGGTGCGAGGCAAGGGGCAGGGACGCATGTAGAGCATCGGGTTCTCCTTGTGAAGTCGGGCGTCAGGCCCGCAGGTGGATGTGCACAGCGCGCTGAGCAGACGAACCTGGTCGCGTCAGCGCGAACGAGACCAGGGCGCCGGCGCGACCGGTGCCATCGGGATGGACGGCGCAGGAGGCCAGGCGCTACTCGATGCGCGCCTCGCCCCAGGTCACGACGACGGGGCCTGCTGTGTCGGCCCCGTGCTGGCGCGCAATCAGCTCGATCAGCGTGGCGCCGCGCAGGTCGGCGCTGAGCTCGCGCGCAGGCTGGTTGAACTTCATCGGTGCGGTGGTCGCGAGCTTGCGGCCGTCGCCCCAGACCTCGAAGCTGACGACGGCGGTCTTGCCGCGCGTCGAGTCGTCTACGCCCACGCGAGCCGTGAAGCGCTGCGAGCCGCCTGGCACCTTGACCTGCAGCCGCGAGTCGGCCAGCACGCCCACGCCGTGGCGGAAGGCCTGGCGCTGCACGCTGAGGGCCTGGTCGTAGGGCGTCGAATCGGCGCGCGGCCCACCCCAGCCGGCATAGGCGGGGCGGGTGCCGCCGTTGTCGGTGGTGGACCACGACGCCAGCGCGCGGTAGACGACGGGATCCTGCTCCAGCGCGCGGATGCCGTCGCGCGCCACGTAGACGCTGCCGGGCCGCTCGGACACGAAGTAGCCGCGCGGCAGCACATGCTTGCCGGTCGCGGTGAACAGCAGCGCCTCGCGGGGCTTCAGTTCGAACTCGCGCTTGGCCGTGAACTTGCCCACGTCGGTACGCGCCCACGCGTCGCGCAGCACGATGGGCGCGGTTGCATCCATCTTCAGGTGCTCGGCGGTCAGCGTGAACTTCGCGGCTGCGCCGGTGCGGTTGAACAGCAGCACCGCCTTCCGGCCATCAGCCAGTGTCTTCACGACGATCTGTCGGTCGCTGTCGGCATAGGCGAGCACGCCTTGATGGCCGGCCGGGTCCTGGTTGATGGCGACGACCTCGGGCGCCTTCAGGATGTCGATGATGGCGGGCGACGCCTTGGACAGGTCGGTGCCGATCATCAGCGGCGCGGCCATGATGGCCCACAGGCCCATGTGCGTGCGCGCCTCCAGCAGGTGGCTGTCGCCGAAGTCGCCGTTGCCGATCTCCAGCATGTCAGGGTCGTTCCAGCGGCCGGGGCCGGCGTAGAACTCGCGCGTGGCGACGGTGTCGAAGTTGTGCACCATCTGAGCAAAACCCTTCCAGATGTCGCGGCTGCTGCGCCACAGCGTGCCGTAGTCCTGGCCCCAGGAGCGCACATTGACCGTGCCCCACAGGCAGACCGAAAGCATGTAGTCGCCGCGCGGGCGCACGTCGCGCAGCGCCTGTTTCAGCTCGCCGTATAGCTTCTTGGCGCCCTCGATGTCGGACTGGTTGATGCTGCCTTCGACGATGGTGGGCTTGTACTCGCGGTATTGGCCCGAGGCGACATGCGGCCGGTCGCGGCCGTACGACGACAGCCCGCAGCCATCCACCTTCAGGTAGTCGAAGTTCCACTCCTTGAAGAACAGCTCAACGTCCAGTTTCATGAAGCCCATCAGCCCCACTTCGCGCTCGGCGTGTGTGCCTTCGGGCAGGTTGGGGCTGTCGGCGTCGTAGGCCTGCGAACAGGCGTTGCGGCCGATGTCGGTGTACAGGCCCGCCTTCAGGCCCATCTCATGGATCCGGTCGGTGAAGGGCCGCAGCGACGAGTCCTTGCCCGCACCGACGTTGGCGCTCGGAAACAGCCCCGTGCGCACCAGCAAGCGGCCGTCGCTGGTGCGGCGCTTCAGCCACCAGCCGTCGTCGACGTTGATGTTGCGGTAGCCGGCCTTGGCCAGGCCCGAGTCGACGATGACCTGCGCCGAGTCCAGCACCTTCTGCTCGGTGATGTCGACACGGAAGGCGTTCCAGCTCGACCAGCCCATTGGCGGCGTGGGCGACGTGCCGACCGGTTGGTGCTGCCAGAGACCCGTAGCGTTCAACGATTGCTGGGCTTGCGCGGAGAACGCGACGAGCAGGGAAAGAGCGAGCAATTTCATGCGGCGGGCAGCAGTCGGCCAAAGGCGGCCGGGACGTGGAAATCTGGAGCGGCGGTCTTTGTCGGGCTCCAGGCTGAGTAGACGCGGCCCGCGCCTTGCCCTTCAACGCGGAACAGGTTCAGGCGCCAGCCGTCTTCCTCACCTCGCATGGGCACCGCCAACTCAGCAGTCCAGACCTTGTTCTTCGCATCGACGTGCGCCTTCGCGCGGCTCTCACCGGCGATTCGCTTCTTGCCAGAGGCCTCGACGGCAATCTCCAGCAGCAGGCCGTTGGGCGACACCTCCACCTCGCGGTAGCTCTTCAGCCCCACGCGGTCCGGCGCCTGCAGGAAAACCTCGACGACGTCGCGCTCCCACAGCGGCCAGATGTCGGTCGCGGAAGCCGCGCGCTCGTAGGTGCGCAGCGCCTCGTACTTGCAGATGAAGCGCAGGTAGAGCTGGCCCGCGCCGCGCAACAGTTGCACGCGGGTGGACTGCGGCCCGCCCAGCGCATTGCCCTTCCAGTCGTGGCGGAAGAAGGTGGTGGGTGCGTCAGCCCATTGCGACGCCAACGGGAAGCCATCGGCGCCGACCTGCGCGACCTGGCCGGCGAAGGCGACGGGCAGCGTGTCAGCGGCGTCGGGCCGGGCCTCGATTAGCAGGCTGTGCGTGAAGCGCACGGGCAGCGTGGGCTTGTCAGCGGTCACCTTGCCCAATGCCTTGCCTGTCAGCGATTCGCGCACCGTCCAGCTTCCGGCGCCCAAGCCGCGCAGCGTGAGCGGGCCTTCCCAGCGCTCGGCGTAGAAGGCGTAGTGCAGCGCACCGCTGCGCTCCACGACATGGGTCTCGGGCTTGTCGAAACCCAGGTCATACAGCTCGCCGCGGTAGCGGCCTTCGGCGAGGCGCTGCTTGTTGTAGAGGTCCACCCACTGGCGCCAGTGCGCTTCGCGCTCGGGCGTCAACAGGAAAGAGTCCTTGGGCTTGGGGTCCACCGGCCACGTGAACTTGGTGGCCACGACGGCGCCGATGCCGACGCTGGACGCGAAGTCCTGCCCGCCGGTGCTCAGCTCCACGTGATCGCCCGCGTAGGCAGACCACGGGCCCATCAGCGCCTTCAGCGTCTTGCCCTTGTGGCGCACCTGCCAGCTGGACAAGGGGTCGGACGACGGCGCCTGGTCCATGAACGGCATGTTGTGGAAGGCGTAGCTGGTGCCGCAGGGGCAGACCTCCACCACCGCTTCCGGGTTGGCCGCGTGGGCCACTTCATGCATGACCTTGTAGAACGCCGAGACCGCTTCAACGGATTCTTCCGGCCGCCCATGCTTGTGCTTCGGGTTGAAGCACGGCGCCACGCCGTTCAGGTGTTGGCCATCGACCTTTAGGCCATCGAAGCCCCAGTCGCCGATGATCATCTTGATCGTCGCGGCCAGGCGCGTCTGCGTTTTCTCGTACGCGGGGCACAGGTAGAAGGCGTTCCACCAGGTCACGTCCTGCACCGCACCGTCCTGATTCAGCAGCAGCAGGTCGGTGTGGTCGTGCAGCTCATCGCTGCCCGGTGCGACGGCCAGCGGCGCGATCCACAGCCGGGCCTTCATGCCGCGGGCGTGGATGTCGGCCACCAGCGCCTTCATGTCGTCGGCACCGCGCGGGAACTTGGCGAGGTCGGGCGTCCAGTCGCCAGTCTTTACTTGCCAGCCGTCGTCAAGCACGGCCCACTTGAAGCCCAGCTCCTGCACCTTGGGCAGCGTGGCGCGGACAAACTCCAGCGAGAAGTCCCGTTCGTAGCCCCACGCGCACCACTGTGCCTCGTAGGCGCTCGAAGGCGGCTCAGGCGCAACCAGGCCCTGCGCGGCCATCAGGCGGCGGTAGCGGTCCAACGGCACGTAGAAGTCGCCACGATGCACGGCGATGAAGCTGCGCGGCGTCGTCAAAGTGGCACCGGGCGCCAGCGTCTGCGGCGTGTCGCCACGCAGCGAGATGTCGACCTGGTCGCCGATGGCCTTCACGGGCAGCGCGACGAGCTGCGCTTGAAGGGCCAGGTGGCCGACGGCCAGGCCGACATCACGGCGCCAGACGTCGACGACGGGCGTGCCGCCGCCGTAGTCCGACGCATTCATGCCCATGAAGTTGCGCTGCCCATAGCCACGCCTGACGGGCTGCACCCAGTCGCGGCGGTCGGCATGGCTGGCGCCGGAGTATGTCCAGTAGCCACCGGCATGGCGTGGCGCGGCCGCGAGACGGTGGGCCGCGGTGACCCACGCATCCACGGCGACGGGCTTGCTACCGGTGTTCGTGTAGCTGATGTCCATCAGCGCCACGCCGGGGTGTTCGTCGAGCAGCGTAACGGTGACGCGCTTCTCGATGCCGTCCGCCGAGCGGCCCACCAAGCGCAGCGCCTGCCCGACGCCGAACGGTGTCAGGGCCTTGGCCGGCTCGGCCTTCTGCAGCATGAAGCGCGCCAGCGGGTTACCGCCCACGACGAGGTGTTCGCTCGCGTCGAAGCCGGTCAGCGCGACGGGCTGCTTGCCGAGCAGACTGACGATGCGGCAGCGCATCTGTTGGTCGAACTGCAGCGACACCGCGCCGTCCTGCACGCGCACATGGCCCTTTCCTTCGGCGGCGTAGGCGAGTGGCAGTTGAGTGGCCAGCGGTGCCGCGCCCAGCCACTGCAGGAATGCACGGCGGGGCGTCATCGCTTCGCTCCCCACGCGCCCGGGAAGGCACGTTCGGCATTCGTGCGGTAGAGCTTGTCCACCACGGTCTTGGGCAGCGCGAGGCCTTGCACCGGCTTGTCGAGGTCGCTCACCTTGAAGCTCTCCGCGGTGTTGAAGTAGCGCCAGTGCATGCGCCAAACGCTCTCGGCTTCCTTGCCCAGCGCGGCGCCATCCTGGTCGGGCCCCTGGGCCATGTCGCTGCCGTACAGGATGCGGTCCTGGTACTTGATGAAGAAGCGGCGAACGCGGTCGCGGTCCATCTGGCTCTGGTACTGCAGCTGGCCGATGCGCGCGGCCACGTCCACGACGGCGGTCGGGAACTTGTCAAGGAACGCGGCCAGTTCGTCGACATCGCGCTCCAGCGACGCGAGGTGCACGCCGATGAACTTCAGCGTCGGATGCGACGCCACCATGCGGTCGCGCGCGGCCATCTGCGCTTCCCAGCTGGGCATTTCGGGATGCAGGTGCATGTGGTACTGCGGGTGCGCCTTGAAGTACTCGCGGTCATTGTTGACCGTCATCTTCTCCAGCGGCAGCCAGCAGTTGTGCGGCTCGCCCTGGTGGCCCAGCAACGGGATGCCTTGCTTGGCGAAGTCGTCGAACAGCGGCGCGAAGCGGGCGTCGTCGATCATGACGAGCTTGCCGTTCTTCCCCTTTAGGCTCATGCCGATGTTCTTCCACACCTTCACGCCGACGGCACCGGCCTGCATCGCCGCGGCGATGTGCTGGCGCGTGGCGGGCAGCCAGGCGGGTTGGCCGGAGCCTTCCACCGAGAAGCTGGCGACCCAGGCCACGTCCTTGGGGAACTGCCGGCGCAGGTCAATCGCGACGCGCTGCTGGTCCGCTAGCGGCGGGAAGTCGGGGTAGTCGACATTGATCGTCAGCACCTTGAATTTCTGGCGCTGCGCAGCCTGCATGAAGGCCGGGGCAGCGTTGTGCAGATGCAGGTGAACGTCGATCTTCTCGACGCGCGCGTAGTCGGCCATCGTGTAGCTGGACTCGGCCGCGGCGTGTGCGGAGAAAAAGGCCGCCCCGGCTAGCAGGGCGGCAACGGAGGAGACAAGGTTTCTCATCAGAACTTGATCGAAGCGCCGACGGTCACGGCGCGGCCATAGCGGTAGTAGCCGTTGGGCAGGCTGACGTTGCCATTGCCCAGCTTGGGCGCCTGCACCGCATCGGTGAGGTTGTTGCCTTCGATGCTGATGCGCAGCCACTGGTTGACCTCGTAGGCCACCTGTGCGGTCAGCCAGGTCACGGCGTTGGCGGTCTCGTTGAAGCCGGCGCCGATGACGTTCGTGGCCGTGACGAAGGAGTCGGTGTAGTCGGCCGTGGTGCTCATGCTCCAGGGCCCTTTCTCGTACAGCAGGCCCAGCGATGCGGTGGCCGGCGCAATGCCTTCCAGCGCCCGTTCGGTGCCGGCCACCCAGCTGCGCGACTTGTTGCGGGTGTACTGCGCCCGCACGCCGAAGCCGTTGTCGAACAGATGCTGGAAGCCGATCTCGAAGCCGCGCGCGGTGGCCTTATCGCCGTTGATGGGGCGCTGCACATTGAACAGCCGGCCGCCTGGTGCGCCGATGTCCTGGCCCGACAGCCACAGGTTGGTGATCTGGTTCTTGATGTTCTTCTGGTACACGGCGAAGGTCAGCGCCGAGTCCTTGGCGTAGTACCACTCCAGTGAGGCGTCGTACTGGCGGGCGCTGTACGGCTTCAGCTCGGCATTGCCGCCGAAGATCTGCGTGAAGTCGCCCCAGGAGATGCTGGCCGTCGTGCTGGTCGGCGCCAGCTTGTCTACCGCCGGGCGGGCCATCGTCTTGGCGGCACCCAGGCGCAGCTGCAGGCTGTCGCTCAGCAGGTAGGTGAAGTTGACCGACGGCAGCGCGAAGTTGTAGCTGGCGTCCTGCTGCACGACCGACGGCGCGGCATACACGGCCGTGTAGTTGAACGCGCCGTTCTCGATGATGTCGGTGATCTTCGCGTCCCAGGCCTGGGCCGTGGTCTTGGTCTTCACGAAGCGCACGCCGAGGTCCGCGTTCCAGCGCTCGCCGGACAGGTCGGCCTGCACGAAGGCGGTGGTCGTCTTCTCAGTGACACGGTAGCTTTCCAGCGGGTTCCAGGCGGGCGCCGAGAACGCGGAGCTGTAGACGCCCCCACCGGGGCGCGGCTTGCCGTCCCAGGCCTTCAGCGCCTCGGCATAGTTGTTGACGTCGAAGCCCAGGAAGCTGCGCGGGAAGTTGCCGCTGACGTCGTCCAGGAAGCCCTTGGGGCTGAACGACTGGTTGAGCACGTTGCCGCCCAGGGCGCCGACGTTGATCGCGTACTGGCCCGAGTAGTGGTCAGCGCCGCCATTCAACGCGTTGTTGATCAGGTCACGCGACTTCTTGCGATTGGTCTGGTTGAGGCCGAACTTCAGCTTGTCGATGTGGAAGCGGTCAAGCGACCACTCGGCGTCCACCTTGGCACCGCTGATCTTGTCGTCGATGTTGTCGCCGGCGCGGCTGTAGTAGTGGGTGTTGAAGTCGCTGGCCTTGAACAGGCCCTGCGCCAGGCCGGTCTGCAGGTCGCGGCCGTCGGCGAAGGTGGTCTTCACGTCGGGCACGGCCGAGCCGGTCATCTGGATGCGCGTGACATTGGGCTGGTTCATGCGCAGCACAACGTAGCTGTCGTTGCCGCCCGAATGACGCCTGGACGTGGACTGGTAGATGTCGCCGGTCAGCTTCAGGTCGGGGGCGAGCTTCCATTCAGCGTTGGCGCCATACATCGCGGTGTCCACCACGCGGTATTCCGTCTTGTTGAGGATCTCGGGGTTGAGCCGCATCTCGGGGTCGGTACTGCTCAGCGTCAGGTCGGTCACGACGCCGTTGGTGATCTGCATGTTGGACCAGCGCCCCGGCGCGTACAGCGGGTAGAACGACAGCTGGTAGCCCACCTGCGGCGAGTCCAGCCGCGTCTTGAAGCCGTCCACGACAACCTTCAGGTCGCTGCTGGGCCGCCACTCCACCTTGCCCGACAACGCCAGGCGCTCCTTCTTCTCCATGATGGAGCCGAAGCGGAACTGGCCCGGGCCGATCAGGCCTTCCTCATCACGGTCCAACTGGCCGTTACCGTTGGGGTCGATGGCGCCACCCCAGGTGTTGCCCCACTCCCAGAACTGGCTGGGGTCGCTGGGGATCGGGTTGCGTGACCAGCCGCCGTCATTGCCGGCCGTGTCGGTGCGCACGTCGCGCTTCGCGTAGACCACGCCCAGCAGCACACCCCAGTGGTTGCCGAAGGTGTTGCTGTAGGTGCCCGACAGCTTCTGGCCGTCCAGGCTGCTCATCTGGTTGCGGTCGCCCTCCAGGCGCAGCAGGCCGCGCTGGCCCTTCTGGTCGAACGGGCTGGCGGAGCGCAGGTTCACGAGGCCGCCGATGGCGCCTTCCATCACCGATGCCTGGCTGGACTTGATGACGTCCGCGCCGCTGATGACGTCGGCGGGCAGCACGTCGTAGGCGAAGTAGCGCCCGGCGCTGTCGGTACCCAGCAGGCGGTCGTTGAAGGTGGTGATCGTGTACTCCGGGCCAAGGCCGCGGATGCTGACCTTCTGGCCTTCGCCGCCCGCCGTGCGGGAGATGGACACGCCGGTGATGTGGCTCAGCGAGTCGGCCACGTTGTTGTCGGGGAAGCGGCCCAGCTCGGTCGCGCTGATGCTGTCTTGCACGCCGGCGGCATTGCGCTTCAGCGACAGCGACTTTTGCAGGCTGGCGCGGGTGCCGGTGACCTCCACGCGGTCCAGCGTCTCGGACTCGGCTTTGGCAGCCTCCTGGGCCAGGGCGGGCCCTGCACCGCCGAAGGCCGCCACGGCCAGCAGGCCGGCCAGCGTCAGGGGGTGCAGGGCGAAAGAGGGTTGCAGGCGAGGACTCATCGAACGGTTCCTTTTTCTGTGTCGGGGCCGCCGTCAGGGCAGCACGAAGCTATCTGCGTAGATGCCGGGGCAACTCTCCCCCGGTACGGTTGCCAGCCCCGGAAAAGCGCCCCGGACCAGCTTGCCGCAAGTCTACGAATTCTTTCGTTTGATTTCGTATATGGTTTTCACGGATGCCGATTGCTTTCGATGAATCATGCCACGAAAGCCTTCCGCCTCGCTGACATAGAGCAAATGCCGAGATCTATATAGACATTTTCCGCTGAGACGCAGCACTCGGCATACGAAACCTTCTTAGACGTTGTGTTTTCGTTTTTGTTCGTTTATGCTTTCGCTCGAAAGTCAACGACAACGCCTACCGACCGCACGAAAAGACCTCGCATGCAACGCAACTGGCTCACCTACACGCTGATCACGACCCTGCTGTGGGGCGTGTGGGGCGCCTTTACCGGCCTGCCCTCGCAGCATGGATTCCCCGACACGCTGATCTACGTCGTGTGGGCGCTGACGATGATTCCGCCCGCCGTCGTGGTGCTGGCCCGCAACGGCTGGCGCATTGATCGCGACCGCCGCTCCGTCGTGCTGGGCCTGACCGTCGGCCTGCTGGGCGCCGGCGGCCAGATGCTGTTGTTCCGCGCGGTGCAGCTGGGCCCGGCCTACCTGATCTTCCCGATCGTGTCGCTGTCGCCGGCCATCACCATCGCGCTGTCCTTCGGCCTGCTGGGCGAGCGCACCGGCAAGCTGGGTGTGGCCGGCATCGTGCTGGCGCTGTGCGCGCTGCCGCTGTTCGACCTGCAGCTGGGCCAAGGCGGTGAAGGGCTGGGTCTGTGGTTCGTGCTGGCGCTCGTCGTGATGGCCGCCTGGGGCTTGCAGGCCTACTTCATCAAGCTGGCCAACGTGAGCACCAGCGCCGAGAGCATCTTCTTCTACATGATGGTCGGCGGCCTGGCGTGCGTGCCCGCCGCGCTATGGCTGACGGATTTCTCGCAATCCATCCACTGGGGCTGGAACGGACCGGGCCTTGCGGCCGTCATCCAGGTCCTGAACGCCGTAGGCGCGCTGATGCTGGTCTACGCCTTCCGCTACGGCAAGGCACTGGTCGTGTCGCCGCTCGTCAACGCCGGCGCACCGCTGCTGACGGCCGTGTTGTCCATGGCCCTCAGCGGCGCCGTGCCCGCCGGCACCAAGCTGCTGGGCGTCTCGCTCGCGCTGCTGGCCGCGCTGCTGCTGGCGCTGCAACCCGAACGCCCCTCTTCTTCCTCTTCCTCACCCCAACCCGTTCAAGGAGACGACGCATGAAGCTCATGCTCGACCTCGTGCGCCGCCACAAGCAAGACCGGGGCGGCGCCGCTGCCATCGGCATCCCGTCCGTCTGCTCGGCCCACCCCGTCGTCATCGCCGCCACGCTGCGCGAGTGCGCCGCGCAGGGCCGGCCGGCCCTCATCGAGGCCACCTCCAATCAGGTCAACCAGGACGGCGGCTACACCGGCATGACACCGCTGGACTTTCGCCGCTACGTGCAGGGCATGGCCGCCGCCGAAGGCCTGGTGCCCGAACTGCTGATTCTGGGCGGCGACCACCTCGGCCCCAACGCCTGGCGCAAGCAGCCCGCCGCCGCGGCCATGGCCAAGGCCGAGGTCATGGTGGCGCAGTACGTGGCCGCGGGCTTCCGCAAGATCCACCTCGACTGCTCCATGAGCTGCGCCGACGACCCGGTGCCGCTGCCCGAGCCCGAGATCGCCGCCCGCGCCGTGCGCCTGTGCCTCGCTGCCGAACTGGCCTGGCGCGAGGCCCCCGACCGCGGCGAGCCGCCCGTCTATGTCATCGGCACTGAAGTGCCCGTGCCCGGCGGCGCGCACGAAGACCTGACCGACCTCGCCGTCACGTCGCCCGAGGCCGCCGCATCCACGCTGGAACTGCACCGCCACGCCTTCGCCCGCGCCGGGCTGGAGCTGGCCTGGGAGCGCGTCATCGCGATGGTCGTGCAGCCCGGCGTGGAGTTCGACCACCACAAGGTCATCGACTACCGCCCCGAGAAGGCGCGCGCGCTGAGTGCCTTCATCGAGCGCCAGCCCGGCCTCGTGTTCGAGGCGCACTCCACGGACTACCAGACGCCCGAGCGCCTGGCCCAGCTGGCCCGCGACCACTTCGCCATTCTGAAGGTCGGCCCCGGCGTGACCTTCGCGCTGCGCGAGACGCTGTGGGCGCTGGCCGCCGTTGAGCGCGAATGGGTCGGCAAAGGCGAAGGCTTGGTGGACACGGTGCTGGGCGTCATGCGCGGCGAGCCCGAGCACTGGCGCGGGTACTACCAGGACCCGGCGCGACTGGACGTCGACCTCGCCTACTCTTTGAGCGACCGCATCCGCTACTACTGGGCGCACCCCGCCGTGCGCCAGGCCTGCCAGACCATGCTCGCGCGCCTGGACGCCTCGCCGCCGCCGCTGACGCTGCTGAGCCAGTACCTGCCACGCCAGTACGAGGCCGTGCGCGAAGGCCGCATCACCACACAGACCGACGCGCTGCTGCGCGATGGCACCGTCCAAGCGCTCCGCCCGTATCTCTACGCCTGCGCAGCCTGATTGATCCCAATATGACTTTTCTGCACCTCGACACCGCCGACCTCGCGCACCGCGGCGGCGCCCACACCGCCCGCGAGATCGCCCATCA
Organism: Pelomonas dachongensis; assembly: GCF_043555865.1. NCBI lineage: Bacteria > Pseudomonadati > Pseudomonadota > Betaproteobacteria > Burkholderiales > Sphaerotilaceae > Roseateles > Pelomonas dachongensis. Next base: position 931,041 of record NZ_JBIGHY010000001.1, on the reverse strand, counting down.
GCCCGACATCTGGCAGGCCATCCACCAGCAGCTGCAGGCCGAGCGGCCCGGGCTGGACGCCTTCCTGAACCCGCTGCTGGCGCTGCCCGACCTGCGCATCGTGCTGACCGGCGCCGGCAGCTCCGCTTTCATCGGCCAATGCCTTGCACCGGCGCTGCTGAAGCTGCTGGGCCAGCGCGCGGGCATCCGCGTCGAAGCCTTGGCCACGACCGACATCGTGTCCAGTCCCGAGCAATACCTGCAGTCCGAGGTGCCGACGCTGCTCGTCTCCTTCGCCCGCAGCGGCAACAGCCCCGAAAGCCTGGCCGCGGTGGAGCTGGCTGACCGGTTCATCAAGCGCAGCCACCACCTCGTCGTGACCTGCGCAGCCGAGGGCGCGCTGAACCGCCGCCTCGCCGGCCGCCCCGGCAGCCACGTGCTGCTGCTCCCCGACGAGACACACGACCGCGCGTTCGCGATGACGTCCAGCTTCACCGGCATGCTGCTGGCCGCTGCCTGGGCGTTCGGCCTGGCCACGCAGCCGGTGACAGCGCTGGCTGAAGCCGCCACGGCGCTCATGACGGCCGAGTGCGACCGCCTCCACGCGCTGACCGAGCAACCCTTCGAGCGCGTCGTCTACCTCGGCAGCAGTGCACTGCAAGGCCTGGCCCGCGAGTCTGCGCTGAAGCTGCTGGAGCTGACGGACGGCCAGCTCGTCGCGCTGGCCGACTCGCCGCTGGGATTTCGCCACGGGCCCAAGACCTTCCTGAATGACCGAACGCTGGTGGCCGTCTTCTTGTCCAACGACCCGTACACGCGCCAGTACGACCTGGACCTGCTGCACGAGCTGCGCCGCGAGGGCCGCGCCCGCGTGCTGGCGCTGGGCACCTTCGACGGCGCCGAGGCCCGCCATGCCGACGACGTGCCGCTGGCCCTGCCCGCCAGCGCTCCCGACCTGGCGCTGGCGCCCGTGGCGCTGGTGTTCGCGCAATGCATGGCGCTGCTCGCCTCGTTGCAACGCGGCATCACGCCGGACACGCCCAGCATGTCGGGTACCGTGAACCGTGTCGTGCAAGGTGTCACCATCCACCCTCTCACCCAACGATGAGTTCCATGTTCCTCGGCATCGACGGCGGCGGCACCAAGACCGCCTTCGTCCTCATTGACGCCGGCGGCCGGGTGGCGGCCCGCCACGAAGCCACGACAAGCTACTACCTCGAGATCGGCTTCGATGCGCTGCGCACGCTGCTGCGAGGCGGCGTGCAGACGACCCTGCAGCAGGCCGGCGTGCGCGCGGCCGACTTGGCGCACACCTTCGCCGGCCTGCCCGCGCACGGCGAGGACAGCGCGCTGCTGAGCCGCTTCGATGCGCTGCTGACCGATATCGTGCCGCGCAGCACCGTCGGCAACGACATGGTCTGCAGCTGGGCCGGATCACTTGCGGGGGCCGACGGCATCAGCCTGGTCGCAGGCACCGGCTCCATCGCGTATGGCGAATGGCAGGGCCGCGGCGCGCGCTGCGGCGGCTGGGGCGAGATCTTCGGCGATGAGGGCTCGGCCCACTGGCTCGCACGCGAGGCGCTGGCGCTGTTCTCGCGCATGGCCGACGGCCGCGCCGAACCGGGCCCACTGCTGGCCCTGGTGCGGGAACATTTCGGCTTGACGCAAGACCTGGACCTCTGCGCCGCGATCAACGGCGGCGCGCAACGCAGCGAGCTGGCGCAGGCCGCCCGCCTGGTCACCACCGCCGCCAACGCGGGCGACGTGCAGGCCCGCCAGCTGCTCGTGCGCGCGGGCGACGAGCTGGCACTGCTGGCAGCGGGCACCGCACGCAACCTGGCCGTGCCGGCAGGTGCAGCGGTGGACGTGTCCTACTCCGGCGGCGTGTTCGCAGCCGGCGACCTGGTGCTGGGCCCGCTGCGGGCCGCGCTCGCCCGCCATCTGCCCGGCGCGCAGCTGAAGCGCCCCCACTTCGGCCCCGAGCTGGGCGCCGCGCTGTACGCCGCACGGCTGGCCGGCCAGCCGTTGTCGGCACAGGCGCTCAGCCTGCTTTCGTAGGTCCGTCGATATCATTCGAAAGTCGGCCTTCCGCCCTTTCGAACCCGCATGCCCGCCTCTGCCACCTCCCCCGCGAAAACCGAAAGCCCGCTCCTCATCGACGAGCGGCGCCGGCTGATCCGCGAGCTGGTGCAGACGCAGGGCCGCGTCACGGTCGATGAACTCGCCGACCGCTTCGGGACCTCGGTCGTCACCATCCGCAGCGACCTCAATGCGCTGGCCTCCACCGGCGCCGTGCTGCGCACCCACGGCGGCGCACTGGCCCAGCGCGACAGCGAGGAAGTGCCCATCGGCGTGAAACAGAAGCTGCGCCACGAGCAGAAGGCGCGCATTGCCGCCGAGGCCGCCAAGATGATCCGCGACGGCGAGACCATCCTGCTCGACTCGGGCTCCACGACCGAAGAGATCGCCAAGCAGATCCGCGGCTTGAAGCTGACTTCACTGAACGTCATCACCAACGCGCTGAACATCGCCGGCCTGCTGGCCACGGTGCCACACGTCAACCTGATCATGCCCGGCGGCCAGTTGCGGCCGAATTCTTACTCGCTGTCCGGCCCGCAGGCCGTGGCCGCGCTGCAAGGCCTGTACGCCGACCGCCTGTTCCTGGGCGTCGACAGCCTGGACCCTGACATCGGCCTGATGACGCCCCACCTTCTGGAAGCCCAGCTCAACGCGCAGATGATGAAGATCAGCCGCCAGGTGGTGGCGGTGGCGGACGCGTCCAAGCTGATGAAGCGCAACCTGTCGGTCATCGCGCCGGTTGAGCAACTGGATGTGCTGATCACTGACCGCGGGGCGGACCAGGCGATCGTGGATCAGCTGAGGGGGCGAGGCATCGAGGTGGTGTTGGCGTAGATCGCTCAGACCCGGCCACCACCCGTTCCCCGCACACCTGCCCTCAGCGGGCCTGCTCAGGAAAAGCCGTCGCCGTCGAAGTTCACCACGTCCTCGTCGCACGCCAGCGTCGGTGGCGCATCCTTGGGCTTCATCGCCTCCAGCTGCTCGCGCAGCTTGGCGACCTGGTCCATCCAATAGTTGGGCGTGCCGAACCACGGGAAGGCAGCCGGGAAGGCCGGGTCGCCCCAGCGCCGGGCCAGCCAGGCGCTGTGGTGGATCATGCGCAGCGTGCGCAGCGGCTCGATGAGGCGCAGCTCACGGTCGTCGAACTCGGCGATCTGCTCGTAACCGTCCAGCACGGCGTTGAGCAACTGGCGGGCCGCGTCGGGTTCACCGGGCAGCAGCATCCACAGGTCCTGCACGACCGGGCCCATGACGGCGTCGTCCAGGTCCACGAAATGCGGCCCGCGGTCCGGTGTCCACAGGATGTTGCCGGGGTGGCAGTCGCCGTGCAGGCGGGTCAGCTGCAAATCGGGCAGGCTGTCGAAGGCGGACTGGATGGACGCGATGCAGCGCTGCGCGGCGTCGTCCCAGGTGGGCGCGATCTCGGGCGGGATGGCGTCGTGAGCCATCAGCCAGTCGCGCGCGACCTGCGCCGGTGCCGCGCTGGCCCAGGACAGGCGCTCGGCGAACGGGCGCTGGCGGCCCACGCCGTGCAGCCGGGCCAGCAGCCGGCCGATCCAGCGCAGCACCTCGGGGTCTTCCAGCTCCGGCCCGCGCCCGCCCTGGCGCGGCGTGACGGCCAGACGTTGACCCTGGTGATGGAACAGCGTGGAGCCGCCGGCCAGCGTCCAGGGCGCGGCGACGGGCACCTCGGCCGCGGCCAGTTCGGCGGCGAAGGCGTGCTCCTCCAGGATCTGCGCGTCGCTCCAGCGGCCGGGCCGGTAGAACTTGGCGACGGCCGCGCCGCCCTCCTCCAAATGCAGCATCAACACGCGGTTCTCGAAGGAATTGAGCTGCAGCATGCGGCCATCGGCGCGCAGGCCGGCGGCGTCGAGGGCGTCGAGCATGAACTCCGGCGTCAGGTCGCCGAAGCTGAGGTCAGGGGTCGCAGGATGCATCCGGCGAGTGTCGCCGGATCGGCATGTCCTGGCGCCAACTGGACGGCGTCTCATTTGTCGGCACCGCCACGTCGGCGCGGCTTGCCTCCAGCGGCCGGATTTCCACGCTGAGGCCGAACTGCAGGCAGGGGTTCTCGGCCGCGATCGCGGCGGCCTGCGCCAGCGACTCGGCCACGATGAACCAGTAGCCGCCCACCAGCTCCTTGGTCTCAGTGAAGGGGCCGTCGGTGACCAGCCCGCGCGCCACGACGCAACTGCGGTGCGCCAGCCGGCTGCCGGGCTTGAGCCAGCCGTCTGCCAGGCCTTGTTCGTACCAGACGTAGAAGGCGTCGATGGCGGCCTGCACCGCCGGCGGGCTGGCGTCCTCGTCCCACTGGCCGCGGGACAGCACCAGATAGTCGTTCATGGGCATCAAGCAGTCTCCTGAAGGTCGGGCGAATCATCGGGGCAGCGGGCGGGGCCCGCCACCGCCGTCAAGCGGGGTGTTCGCGGTCAACAATACTGGATATAAATACAGTATTGTGATCTCATTCAAGTTCCGACTCCTTCCTCCGGCCATGCTGCCCCCCTCCCTCATCCCCGCCGTTGCCCCGCCTCCCAGCCGCCCGCCGGGGGTGGGCGGGCATGGCCAGCCGCCGCTAATTGACGCCCGCCTGCGGGGGCGGCTGTGGCGCGGCGACAGCCTGGGCGCCAGCGCCGACCCGACCCTGCCCAGCGGCTTCGCGGCGCTGGACGCCGAACTGCCCGGCGGCGGCTGGCCGCTGCGCGCCGTCACCGAGCTGCTGACGCCGCAGCCCGGCGTTCTGGAGTGGCGGCTGTTGGCGCCCGCTCTGCGCGGCTGGTGGGCAGGGCAGGCATTGCCGGGTGCCGCGGCCGCGCCACCGGCCTGGCGGGCGCGCGCCGCGGGGCCGGTACTGCGCTCGCTGCTGCTCATCAACCCGCCGCACACGCCGCATCTGCCAGGCCTGCAGGCGCTGGGGCTGCCACCGTCGGCGCTGGTCTGGGTGAGCACCGCAACGCCCGCCGAAGCGCTCTGGGCCGCCGAGCAGGCCATCAAGTCGCGCGTGGCCGTGCTGGCCTGGCTGTCCCAGGCTCGGCCTGAGCAGATCCGGCGGTTGCAGGTCAATGCGCTGGGCTCGGATGCGCCGGCCTTTCTGGTGCGGCCGGAGCGCGCGCTCCAGCAGTCGTCGGCCGCGCCGCTGCGGCTGGCTGTGAAGCCGGGCGACGGCTGGGGGCTGAATGTCCACCTGATCAAGCGCCGGGGACCAGCGCACGAGGGTGCGCTGGTGCTGCCGGCCGTGCCCGGCGCAGTGGAGCCGTTGTTGACCGCGGCCAAACGCAAGCCCCTGCCGGCACCGGCACCGGCGCCTTCGCCCTCGCCAGCGCCGGTCAGCCCCCCGTCGGAGCGCGCCGATGCGCTGGCTCGCCCTGTGCAGCACGCCTGACGCGCCCGCCGGCGACGCTGACGCTCTGGGCTGGCTCGCGCTGAGCTTCACGCCGCGCGTGGCCCGGCTGGAGGAGGCGGTCGTGGCCGAGGTGTCGAGCAGCCTGCGGCTGTTCGGCGGTGCGCGGGCGCTGCGCCACAAGCTGCAGGCCGACGCCGCGCGGATCGGCCTGACCCTGGGCGCCATGGCCTGGGCACCGACTGCACGGGCCGCGCTGGCCGTGGCGCGCTGCCCCGGCACGCCGCATACCGGCCGTCTGAGCGAGCGTCTCGACGCGCTGCCGTTCACGGTCCTCAGCGCCGCCCAGGCCCATCACGCAATGCTGGCCCGCCTGGGCTGCCGGCGGCTCGGCGAGCTGCGCCGGCTGCCGCGCGCGGCGCTGGCCAAGCGCTTCGGCCCTGCGCTGCTGACGGCGTTGGACCAGGCCTACGGCGACCTGCCTGAGGCGCACGACTGGCTGACCTTGCCGGAGCGCTTCGACGCGCGGCTGGAGCTGCCCTGGCGCGTCGAGCACGCCCCCGTGCTGCTGCACTTCGCTGAAGAGCTGCTGCGCCAGCTCTGCGCCTTCCTGGCGGTGCGCCATGCCGGCGTGCGCGCGCTGCGCCTGGCCTGGCAGCATTACGCGATGCGCGCCCGCGACGTGGCCGACGGCGGCGAACTGACCGTGGCCACCGCCGACACCACGCGCGACCTGCTGCGGCTGACGCGGCTGCTGGGCGAGCACCTGGCCCGCACCGAGCTGGCCGCGCCGGCCGGCGAGATCCGCCTCAGCGCCGACACCGTGCTGCCGCTGCAGGAGCTGAGCGCCGGCCTGCTGCCCGGCTGCACCGATGCGCAGGAAAGCACGACGACCCACGCGCTGCTGGAGCGGCTGTCGGTGCGGCTGGGCGCCGGCCAAGTGCGCGAGGGCCAGCTTCACGAAGACCACCGGCTGGACCGCATGCAAAGCTGGTCCGCATGGCCGGCGCCGGCTGCAGCGCCCGTGCGCCCCCCATCTGGGCCACAGCCGACGTGGCTGGTCGAGCCGCCCCAGCCGCTGCGTTGCGATGCGCGGGAGCAGCCCCTCTACTGCGGGCCGCTGACCCGCATCAGCGGCCCCCACCGCATCGAGACCGGCTGGTGGGACCACCGCGCACAGGCGCGCGACTACTTCGTCTTTCGCAGCGGCTTGCGGGGGCTTTTGTGGATCTACCGTGACCGCCTGCCGACCGACACGGCGGGTTGGTTCCTGCATGGGGTGTTTGCATGAGCGCTGCGCAGTGCCGCCCCAAGCAAGCTCGCTCCCGGTTGGCGAGAGAGGCCGCAGGCCGAAGGGTGTACCCATGAGCCCTCCTCTCTCCGATCGCGACGAGCGGCTGGCCGACATGCGCGCGCAAGGCTTTTCGTCGGACGCCGATCTGCGCCGCGACAGCCCGCCTCAGCCGCGCCCCGCCAGCCCCGCGTCGCCCCGCAGCGTCGAGATGCCGGGCTATGCCGAATTGCACTGCTTGACCGCCTTCAGCTTCCAGCGCGGCGCGTCCGAGCCGTCCGAGCTGGTCGAGCGTGCGGTCAAGCTCGGCTACCAGGCGCTGGCCATCACAGACGAATGCTCGCTGGCCGGCGTCGTGCGCGCGCACAAGCAGCTGCGCGAGATGCGCGAGACAGCGCACCACGAGCTGCTTGAAGCCGCCCGCAACGTCGGCCTGGCAGACCTCGCCATTCCCCAGCCGCCGCTGCTCAAGCTGCTGATCGGCAGCGAATTCCTCGTGCGCGACAACACCGGCCGGCCGCGCTTCAAGCTCGTGCTGCTGGCGCAGAACCTCAATGGCTACGGCAACCTCAGCCAGTTCATCACCCAGCTGCGGCGGGCCAGCCCGGTCAAGGGCGAGTACACGCTGCACTGGCACCAGATTGCCCCCGAACGGCTGTCCGACTGCCTGGTGCTGCTCGTGCTGCCGCGAGAAGCCAGCGACGCCGAGTTGCTGGCGCCGGCACAGTGGCTGCTGCAGCATTTCACCGGCCGCGCCTGGATCGCCGTGGAGCTGCTGCGCGAGGCCAGCGACGCGCTGTGGCTGCAACGGCTTCAGCAGCTGTCTGAAGACACCGCCCTACCCCTGGTCGCCGCGGGCGACGTGCACTTCCATGTGCGCTCCCGCAAGGCCCTGCAGGACGTGATGACCGCTACCCGCCTGGGCCGCACCGTGGCCGAGTGCGGGTTCGATTTGCAGCCCAATTACGAACGCCATCTGCGCACGCGCCAGCGCATTGCCCAGCTGCTGCCGAAAGCACTGATGGCCGAGACGCTGCGCGTGGCGTCTTGTTGCACCTTCGAGCTGACCGACATCAGCTACCAGTACCCGAGCGAGGTCGTACCGCCCGGGCGGAGCGCCATGCAGCACCTGCGCGAGCTGACCCAGGCCGGCGCGCGCGACCGCTGGCCAGCCGGGGTGCCGCCAGGGTTCCAGCAGCGCATCGAACACGAACTCACGCTGATCGAAGACCTGCAGTACGAGCACTACTTCCTGACCGTGGCCGACGTCGTGGCCGAGGCTCGCCGCATGAAGATCCTGTGCCAGGGGCGCGGCTCCGCGGCCAACAGCGTCGTCTGCTACTGCCTGCACATCACGTCGGTGGACCCGGCCGAAAGCACGCTGCTGTTCGAGCGCTTCATCAGCAAGGAACGCAACGAGCCGCCGGATATCGACGTCGACTTCGAGCACGACCGCCGCGAAGACGTCATCCAGTACCTCTACCGCAAGTACGGCCGCAGCCGGGCTGCGCTCACCGCCGTCGTCATCTGCTACCGGCCGCGCAGCGCCATCCGCGACGTCGGCAAGGCGCTGGGCTTCAGCGACGAGCAGCTGGAGATCATGCGCAAGGACCACAGCGGCTGGGTGTTCGACGTCTTTCCCGACGAGCACCGCGCGGCGCTGCTGCAGCGGCTGGGCCCGCTGGGCTTGAGCGAGGACGACCGGCGGCTGCTGCAGCTCATCACGCTGGCCCGCCAGCTCAACGGCCTGCCGCGCCACCTCTCCCAGCATGTCGGCGGCTTCGTGCTGACCGAGGGGCCGCTGGAGCGCCTCGTGCCCATCGAGAACGCCACCATGCCCAACCGCAGCGTCATCGAATGGGACAAGGACGACATCGACGAGCTGAAGATGATGAAGGTCGACGTGCTGGCGCTGGGCATGCTCAGCGCGCTGCGCCGCTGCTTCGAGCTGGTCAACGGGCTACGCGGCAAGCGCTACGACCTGGCCACCATCCCGCAGCAGTGCGAGGCCACCTACGACATGATCTGCGCGGCCGACACGGTGGGCGTTTTCCAGATCGAAAGCCGCGCGCAGATGTCCATGCTGCCGCGGCTGCGGCCCCGGTGCTATTACGACCTCGTCATCGAAGTTGCCATCGTGCGACCCGGCCCGATCGAGGGCGGCATGGTGCATCCGTACCTGAAGAACCGCGCACTGACGGAAAACCAGGTGCCCTACCCCAGCGAGGCGTTGAAGGAAGCCCTCTGGCGCACCCGCGGAGTGCCGATTTTCCAGGAGCAGGTCATGCAGGTCGCCATGATTGCCGCCGGCTTCAGCGCCGGCGAGGCCGACCAGTTGCGCCGCGCCATGGCCGCCTGGAAGCGCCCCGGCGTGCTGGAGAAGTACTACGACAAGGTCGTAAAAGGGATGCGCGAGCGCGGCTACACCGACGACTTCGCCCAGCAGATCTTTGCCCAGATCAAGGGCTTCTCCAGCTACGGCTTCCCGGAGTCCCACGCCGCCAGCTTCGCGCTGCTGACCTACGTCAGCTGCTGGTTCAAGCACCACGAGCCCGCGGCCTTTCTGTGCGCGCTGCTGAACAGCCAGCCGCTGGGCTTCTACTCGCCGAGCCAGCTCGTGCAAGACGCGCGGCGGCACGACGTGGACGTGCGCGCCATCGACGTGAACCACAGCGACCACGACAGCACGCTGGAACTTCTCCCCGGTCGGCAGCAACCCGCCGTGCGACTCGGCCTGCGCCTGGTCAGCGGGCTGGGCGAAGCCGCCGCCAGGCGCATCGAAGCCGCGCGTCAGCAAGCCACCTTCAGCCACCCGCAAGACCTGGCACACCGCGCCCGGCTCACACAGGCCGACATGCAGCACCTCGCCGCGGCCGATGCCCTCACCAGCCTGGCCGGCCACCGCCGCCAGCAGGTCTGGCAGGCATCGGCGCTGCACGCGGTGCCACAGCTGCTGCAAGGCAGCCTGCTGCCCGAAGACGACCTCCCGCTGCCCGAGGCCGCCGAGAGCGAGGAAGTGCTCTGGGACTACGCGGCCACCGGCCTGACGCTGCGCCGCCACCCGCTCGCGCTGCTGCGCCCGCGCCTGACCCGCGACGGCTGGCTCAACGCCGCGCAACTGAAGAATCACCGCACCGGCAGCAAGGCGCGCGCCTGCGGCATCGTCACCGGCCGCCAGAAGCCGCAGACAGCCAAGGGCACGCTCTTCATCACGCTGGAAGACGAGACCGGCAACGTCGCCGTCATCGTCTGGCCCGACATCTACACCAAGCACCGTGACGTCATCCTGGGCGCGCGGCTGCTGGCGGTGGAAGGCGTGTGGCAGCGCGGCGATGGCGACGTGCGGCACCTGCTGGCGCGGGGGTTCGAGAACCTCAACCGGCTGCTGGGGAGGTTGCCGACGGAGAGCAGGGATTTCCGCTGAACCCGCCTGCGTGCAGAAGCTCGGAAAGACCAACGACCTGCGGCTGGTGGTTGCTCGGCCGTGACAAAGCCTCTGCGCAAGAACCCGTCAACGGCGGCAGCCTCGGTCAGCTCACCGTACTGTCAATGCAGTCCCTACCAGGCGCACCTTACTCCCAGCGCAGATGCACCACTCGGTAGCCCTTGGCCTTCAGCGCCTGCAGCAGGAAGGGCATCGCATGCGCTGTCTGATCCTGCGCATCGTGCAGCAGCACGATGCCGCCACCGCGCTGGGCCAATTGGCCCAGCAGCTTGTCGGCCAGCATTTGCGGTGTCTGGCTCGGTAGCCAGTCCTCGGCGCCAGCGTCGACGGACATGACGGTCAGGCTGCGCGCTTGCAGCGCAGCGAGCAAGACCGGCGACTCGGCGAGATACGGAAAGCGGTAGGCCGCCGGTTCCTGGCCCAGTACGTCGCGGTAGGCGGCCTGCATCGCTTCCAGGTCGGCCAGCTGCGCCGCAGCGGGCTGCTGGCTGAAGTTGTCGTGCCGGAAGCCGTGCATGCCGACCGTGTGGCCGGCGTCGCGCACCTGGCGGGCCAGCGCGGCGTGCTGGCGCAATGGCTCGCCGTTTATGAAGAAGCTGGCCTTCACGCATTGGTCCGCCAGCGCCTTCAGCACGAGAGGCGTGGACTCGGGCCGTGGGCCATCGTCGAAGGTCAGTACGACCTCGCCGGGCACCAGCCCGGGCAGCGCGGCATGCTGGGCCGCGCCCCAGGCGGCGGCCTCGCGCTTGAGCGTCAGCGTGCGCGAGGTGCCCAGCGCATCGGGGCCGCAGGCAGCCTGCGCAACCCCGGCCATGCACAACGCCGCCACGACGAGCGCCTTCAACGCGCCAGCTCCGGCGTGATGCGCCACATCAGCACGCCGTGCGAGGGGACGCTGCCGGCCACGCGGCCCGTGACGCCCTTCCTGACCTCGCCGCTCCACAGGTTGCGCGTCTGCACGCGCGCGTCGGCGGGCAGGTTCAGCAGCGCCCAGTCGGCCGCCATGTCGACGGCCTTGGCGCCACGGTTGAACAGCACGACGGCGACGTCGCCACCCTGCAGCGGACGCGTCCAGACTTCAAGGTCGCCATCCTTGCGCACGCGGCGCGCGGCCTGGCCGAGCGGGTCCTGGTCCACGGCGATGACGTCCTTGTTGGTCAGGATGCGACGCGTGTCGGCGTCCATCTTGGCCATGTCGTTGCCAGCCACCAGCGGGGCGGCCAGCATGGCCCACAGCGAGAAGTGACTCTCGTACTCGGTGACTGTCATGCCGCCGTTGCCGACTTCCAGCATGTCGGGGTCGGGCCAGCGGTTGGGGCCGGCGTAGCGCCAGTTGTCGACGTTGAGGTCCAGGATGTTGGTCATGCCGATGGACCAGTCCTTCTTGCCCTCCCAGGCGTCGAAGATGTCGCCGGTGGTGCGCCACAGGTGGCCCACGTCGGGACCCCAGCGCTGCGGCTGGTGCGTGCCCCACTCGCAGATGGACAGCACGATGTCGCGGCCCGACTCGCGCAACGCCTTGGCCATGATGGTGTAGGCTGCCTCGGCGTTGCGCGGGCCGGTGTAGCACCAGTCGTACTTCAGCCAGTCAACGCCCCACTTGGCGTACTGGCGCGCGTCCTGGAACTCGTGGCCGGCGCTGCCGGGGCGGCCGCCGCAGGTCAGCGCGCCGGCGTCGGAGTACAGGCCGAACTTCAGGCCCTTGCTGTGTACGTAGTCGGCCAGCGCCTTCATGCCGCTGGGGAAGCGCTCCGGGTCGGCCTGGATGTTGCCGTCAGCGTCGCGGCTCTTCTGCCAGCAGTCGTCGATCACGATGTACTTGTAGCCCGCGTCGCGCATGCCGCTGGCGACCATGGCGTCGGCCTGCTCGCGGATCAGCTTCTCGCTGACGTCGCACTTGAACTTGTTCCACGAGTTCCAGCCCATGGGCGGCGTGGGGAGCAGTTGGGGCTTGGGGGCGTCGAGCTTCAGCGTCTCGTGCGGTTGCTGCGCCTGCGCGGGCAGCGCGGCCAACAGCGGCATCAGCAGCACGGCGCCGAGGCGCCAAAGCGTGGTCTTCATCGTGTTTGTCTCCTGTGGTTTTTCTGTCGTCGTCAGTGTCCGTGCACGGCTTCCGCGGGCTCGTCCTTGCTGTCGTGCGGGAACGGCGCCAGCCAGGCCAGGATGACCGGCGGCACCGAGAACACCAGCACCCAGCCAAAGAAGTGCAGGTAGTCGTGGCTCACGTAGTTCCACAGCAGGCCGCTGACGCTGCCGGTGCCCCACTTGGTCAGCGCCATGACGCCAGTGGCCATCGCGTAATGCGCCATGCGGAAGGGGCCGGGGGCGATCTGCTGCATCATGTACAGCATGTGGCCGACCGAGCCCATGCCGAAGCCGAACTTCTCTATGGCCACGATGACGGCGATGGTGACCGTGTCGGTCGGCATCGTCTCGGCCAGGTAGAAATAGGTCAGGTGCGGCACGTTCAGGATCAGCGCCAGCGTGAAGAAGCTGCGCGGCAACGTGCGGCGCGCCACCAGAAAGCCCCCCAGGAAGGCGCCGGCAATGAAGGTCAGCGTGCCGACCGTGCCGTTGATGTGGCCCAGCGCCTCGTTATCCAGGCCCAGGCCGCCGGCCGCGCGCGCATCCAGCAGGAACAGCGGGCCGAACTTCTCGATGAAGCCCTCGCCGAAACGGTAAAAGAAGATGACGGCCAGCATCATCCAGATCTGCGGCTTTTGGAAAAACGTGACCCACGCCTCGGTGGTGGACTTCATGCCGCCCGCGAAGCCCTGGCCGTGCAGGTGCGACGGCGAGCCCGGCGGCAGCACGCGCAGGTGGTAGACGCCGAAGATGGCCATCGCCGCCGCGGCCAGCGACACCACCACCATCCAGCACTGCACCCAGCTCATGCCGTGGTGGTTGTGCAGGTAGCCGGTCAGCGACACGAACAGGCCCGACCCGAGCACCGCACCCAGGTTCCAGCACATGCCCTGCAAGCCGGCATAGCGCGCCTGGTCGGTCTTGCTGACGGTGGTCATGAACACGCCGTCGGCGCAGGTGTCCTGCGTGGCGGACGCGAAGCCCACGAGCCAGAAGAACGCCAGCGACAGCTTGAAGAAGCCCTCGGTGGGCAGACACAGCGCGACGAGCGCCAGCCCCGCGGCCATCGTGAACTCCATGCTGATGACCCAGAAACGTTTGCTGCGGTAGGTCTCCAGCAGCGGCGCCCACAGCGGCTTCAGCACCCAGGGCAGGTACATCTGCGAGGTGTACAGCGCGATGTCCTCGTTGGGCACGCCCAGGTTCTTGTAGATGATGGCAGCGACCACGCCCACCATCACGTTGGGCAGGCCCATCGCGAGGTAGAGCGAGGGCACCCAGACCAGCGGATGGCGAGTCGTCGAGGACATGCAGTCTCCGTTGTTGTTATTCCCGCGCCGCTCAGCGAACGGCCGGCGTCAGCGCCTGTAGCGCGGCGGACACGTAGACGAGCGGCGCATTCCAGTTGATGGCGACCTCGTTGGCCGCATAGCTGCAGCCATGATCGATGTACGCGAGCGCCGGCAACGCGGACGGATAGGGCGGGCAGTTCTTCTGGTCCTGCCGGCCGGGGTTGGGGCCACCCACGATGAAACCGGGCACCGGGTCTGCAACGCCGTCGGCCTCCGAGGGGCGGTGGTGCGGATGCATGGGCGAGCGCTGGCCGAAGCCGGTCACGTAGCTCATGCCCAGCGGGTTGCGGCCCAGCACGTAGTCCAGCACGGACTGCGCGGCGTCCAGCTGCACGCGCGTGCCGCCGATGCGGTAGGCCTGGATCAGCATCAGCGCCTGGTTCAGCGCGTGGGCGTTGCTGCCCCACACGTAGTCGCCGGGGGACTCCATCGTCAGCCGGTAGGCCGAGGCCTGCCAGGTGGCTGCCAGCTCGTCACCGAAGGCGCGCACGCGCTTCGTCACCAGCTCGGCATCGGCGGCGGAGAGCTTGTCGCGGTTCTGCGCCAGGCTCATCCACGCCAGACCACCCACGTCGCCCCAGCCGGGCACGCGTACCGTCTGCCGGTCCAGCGCCAGCGCATCGCGGTAGGCGGCCTCGCCGGTGCTCAGGTAGAGCTCGGTGGCGGCCCAGGCGAACTCGTCGTCCAGCTGCGTGTCGCCGTACTCGCCGGTGCGCACGTCGGGCGGGTTCTTGTAGGCGAGCTGCGGGTTCGCCTGCGCCCAGCGCCACGCGGCGATGGCGGCGCCACGCATGCGCGCGGACAACCCCGGCCGCTGCGCCTCGAACGGCTTGAACACACGACTGGCATGCGCCATCACGGCGGCGAAGTCCAGCGTGGCCGCCGTGCCCTTGGCGACGACGTAGCGCTCGCCGCGCGCCTCATGCGGCATCTGGTTGCCGTCGAAGCCCTTATTGGTGAGCTTGTGATAAACGCCGCCGTCGGCGGGGTCCTGCATGGCCAGCATCCATTCGAGGTTCCACAGCACCTCGTCCAGCACGTCGGGCAGCTCGTTGCCACTCTCGGGGATGTTGAGGTGCTGCGCCTTGAACAGCGCCGGGAACTGCTCGTAGGCAGCCAGCAGCGTGTAGACGGTGATGCCGGAGTTGACGATGTACTTGTTGTAGTCGCCGGCGTCGTACCAGCCCTTGGGGGCGGACAGCCGCGTGCCTTCGGGGCGCTTGTCGCTGGCGGCGGATGCATGCACCCGCACGTCGGTGTCGGGGTGGCCCGCGGGGCGCGCCCAGGCGCCGGCGTGACTCGCTTCCAACGCGGTGCTGGCCCGGTTGAAGTAGAAGGCCTTCAGGGTGGCGGCCGTGAGTGCAGCGTAGACATCGGGCGCGACGCGGATGCGCACCGGCGACGCCTGGCCGTCGACACGCAGCTCGTAGTCGCCCGGCGCAGTCAGCGCCGAGAAGTCGGCCAGCCGCACGGCCTGGCCGGCCGGCGCCCAGGCGCGTGCGGCGCTCGCGCGGCCACGCAGCACGACGGTGTTGGTGCCGGCGCGCACGACGCGGAACTCGTCGCCCGCCGTGGCGGGCAACGCCGCCCACTTGGCGGCGCCTGGCAGATAGCCGAGCTGGTTGACGACGGCGCCGGGTGCCTGCGCCACGGCGGGCAGCGCGGCCAAGGACAGCGCGGAAAGCACAAGTCGCGACAGGAGGGTGAGTTTCATGGCGGCAGCATTTCTGGCAACGTTGTCACGCGGTGGCATCGGGGTCGATGCCCGGTCGGTGGCTACCGATCCGCGCGACCGCGGACCGGTGCCGTCGCTCATGCGCTCCAGCGCAGCTCGCGACCTTCTCCCAGCACGGCGCTGCGACGGCCATCGACCTCCAGGCCCCAGTCGCGCAGGGCGCCCTCGGTGACCTGAGCCGCGTACTGCGAGCCGTTGCGTCTGACCGTGCCGCGGGCCGCGACGTTGCCGTCCAGGCCCACTACCGTGAAGGCCGCGCTGGCGCCGTCAGCCAGCTCGAACACGCGCAGCACGGTGCCGCGCGTGTAGTCGTAGTCCGGCTTCTCGGTTTCCACGCCCCAGGCGATAACGCTGCCCGGCGCGGCGTACAGCGGCATCGACAGGAAGTCGTGCCGCTCGCGGTGCCAGCGGCCGCCGGGCTTCTTCTCGCCACTCAGCAGGTGGGTCCAGGTTCCCGAACCCTCAGATCCAGGCAGGTAGAAGTCCACCTCGCCGTCCTCCGTGAACACCGGCGCCACCAGCAGCGACTCGCCCAGCTGGTACTGGCGGTCCAGCGGTGCGCAGGCCGGGTCCTGCGGGTACTCCATCATCATCGAGCGCATCAGCGGCACGCCGGTCTCGGTCGCCTCGTGGGCGGTGGCGTAGAGGTAGGGCATGAGCTGGTGCTTGAGCCGCGTGAACACGCGCAGCACATCGCAGCTCTCCTCGTCTACCAGCCACGGCACGCGGTAGAAGCTACTGCCGTGCAGCCGGCTGTGCGAGGACATCAGACCGAACTGGATCCAGCGCTTGTACACGGCCGGAGGCGGGTTGCCCTCGAAGCCGCCGATGTCGTGGCTCCAGAATGCGAAGCCGCAGCTGGTCAGCGACAGGCCGCCGCGCAGGCTCTCGGCCATGGACTCGAAGTTGCTCCAGCAGTCGCCGCCCCAGTGCACCGGGAAGCGCTGACCCGACGCATACGTGGAGCGTGCGAACACGATGGCGTCCTTGCCCTGCACTTCTTCCAGCAGCTCGAACACGGCCTGGTTGTAGTGCAGCGCGTAGAGGTTGTGCATCTCGACGGGGTCGGAGCCGTCGAAGTACGCCACGCCCTCGCTCGGGATGCGCTCGCCGAAGTCGGTCTTGAAGCAATCCGCGCCCATAGCCAGCAGCCGGCGCAGGTGGCCCTGGTACCAGGCCTTGGCGGCCGGGTTCGTGAAGTCCACGATGGCCATGCCGGGCTGCCACTGGTCGGTCTGGAACGTGAGCCCGTTGGTCCTCTTGATGAAGTAGCCGTGCTTCACGCCTTCGGCGAACAGCGGTGAGCGCTGCGCCACGTAGGGGTTAATCCACAAGCTGATCTTCAGGCCCTTGGCATGCAGGCGCTTCAGCATCGCCTCGGGTTCGGGGAAGCCGCGCGGGTCCCACTCGAAGTCGCACCACTGGAACTCGCGCATCCAGAAGCAGTCGAAGTGGAAGACCGACAGCGGCAGCTCGCGCCGCGCCATCTCGTCAATGAAATGGGTGGCCGTGGCCTCGTCGTACTGCGTCGTGAACGAGGTCGTCAGCCACAGGCCGAAGCTCCAGGCCGGCGGCAGCGGCGAGCGGCCTGTCAGCGCTGTCAACCGGCGCGTAACTTCCTTGGGCGTGGGGCCGGCAATGACGCAGTAGTCCAGGCTCTCGCCCTCGCGGCTGAACTGCACGCGCGCCACCTTCTCCGAGCCGACCTCGAAGGACACCGGGCCGGCCTCGTTGACCAGCACGCCGTAGCCCTTGCTGGTCATGTAGAACGGAACGCTCTTGTAGGCCTGCTCGCAAGCCGTGCCGCCGTCGCGGTTGCTGTTCTCGACGATCTGGCCGTTCTTGACCCACGGCGTGAAGCGCTCGCCCAGGCCATAGACGTTCTCGCCGACGGCCAGCGTCAGCTGCTCGTGGACGTGGTTGCCCTTCGTGCCCCACTGCACGTAGCCCAGACTGCGCCAGTCGCTCTTGGTCAACACGCGGCCGCCTTCGCGGAACACCAGGCTCCAGCCCTCGCCCTTCTTCACCTCGACGGACAGCGGGCCGGTGGTCAGCGTGGCGTGGGTGTCGGACTGGGTGACCTGCACGGTCGGGTGGTCGGCGCCGGGCATGGGCACGTGCAGGCGCGGCGGCTGCGACGCGCTGTAGTGCTCCACGCTGACGCGCACGACGCCACTGCTGGGCGACGTCAGCGTCACGGTCAGCGTGGGGCCTTGCAGCGTGTCGCCACGGTGCTTGATGGGGCGGGTCGTGGCGAGCACGACCAGCCGGTCTGCGTGGGCTTCAACGGCATAGACCTCAGCCGCGTAATGCGCGGCGACGCCTGGCTGAAGCATCCACTGTCCGTCAGTGAACTTCATCGGGTGGCTTCCTTTGTCTCCGATCGACCGGCGTCGCCGCCGGCCACTAATGTCTGTCTTCTGTTTCAGCGCGCCCCGACCGGGGCCGGGCCGAAGGGCTGACACGCGGTGCGCCACAAGGGCCTGACCCCGT
The DNA here is from genome assembly GCF_043555865.1 of Pelomonas dachongensis. Taxonomy (NCBI): domain Bacteria; kingdom Pseudomonadati; phylum Pseudomonadota; class Betaproteobacteria; order Burkholderiales; family Sphaerotilaceae; genus Roseateles; species Pelomonas dachongensis. The sequence continues at coordinate 913,242 of NZ_JBIGHY010000001.1, read as the reverse complement.
AAGGGCCAGCGCGCGGCGCGATCTTCGTTGCGCGGGTGCCAAACGCGCTAGGGGCTTACACCCAATTTACTTCGTGCGACGGCCGAACTAATATGCCGCCAAAGCCTGCCCGAGCAGGCACCAAGGAGACATCGCTTGCAGGCTGAAGCCGCCGGCAGCCAACAGCTGCTCAAGGTCACCAATCGCATGGCACTGGTCAGGCGTCTGTGCGTCCAGCCGGGGCTGTCGCGCGCCGATCTGGCGGGCGCGGTCGGCCTGACCAAGTCCACCGTGAGCCTGCTGGTGCGCGAGCTGGTGGCCGAGGGCTGGCTGGTCGAAAGCGCCGTGGTGGCCACCGGCGATCTCGGCCGCCGCCCCACGCCGCTGTTCATCGACCCCGACCGCCTGCTGCTGCTGGGCGCCGAGGTCGGCATCGAATCCGTGCGCGTGGTCGCCACGTCTCTGACGGGTGACCTGCGCGCCAGCGCTACCGCCAACTATGGCGCCAGCCGCACCGCCAAGGCCTGCATCCACAGCCTGGCCGCCGCGCTGCTGAAACTGCGCCGGCAGCTGGACGCGAGCCAGCAGGTGCTGGGCATCGGCGTGGGCCTGCCGGGCGGCGTCAACGAGGCGCGCGGCGTGCTGCACTTCGCCCCCAACCTGGGCTGGCGCGACGTGCCATTTGGCGCGCTGCTGGGCGACAAGCTGCGGGACACGCTGCTGGACGGCGTGCCACTGTTCATCCAGAACGAAGCCGATGTCGCAGCCCTCGGCGAGCTGGAGTTCAATCCCACGCCGGCCTCCGACCCGCTGCTGTATGTGTCCATCAACCAGGGCCTGGGCGCCGGCGTCGTCGTTGGTGACCGGCTGCTGACCGGCAGCCGCGGCTTTGCCGGCGAGGTGGGCCACATGGTGCTGCAGCTGAACGGCCCGCGCTGCTCGTGTGGCCGCCGCGGCTGCGCCGAGGCGCTGATCGCGACCCGCGCCATGCTGGGCGACAGCGAAGACCCGACCGCGCTGCGCTCGCTGGCCGAGGTGCGCGCGCACCTGGTCGACGAAGACCCGCTGACGCTGAAGGCCGTCCACTCCGCGGGCCGCTACCTGGGCGTGCTGCTGCAGAACCTGGCCACCGCCTACGACCCCGCCGGCATCGTGCTGGGCGGCTCGGTGGTGGAACTGGGCGAGCCCTTCCTGCAGCCCGCGCTGGACACGCTGCTGGACTACGCCGGCGCCGCCAACATGCCGCCGCCGCCCGTGCGCATCTCCCGCTTCGGCGCCAATGCCGTCGCGGTGGGCGCTGCGGCGCTGGCCCGCTACCGGCTCACCCGCCCGGCGCTGCCGCTCAGCGACAGCGGCGTGGCGATCGCAGAAGCCGAGGAGACCGTCTGATGTTCCTGGGTATCGATCTCGGCACCTCCGAAGTCAAGCTGCTGCTGCTCGACGACACGGGGGGCATCGTCGGCACCGCCGGCAGCACGCTGACGCTGCAGAGTCCCCAACCGCAATGGTCCGAGCAGAACCCCACCGACTGGTGGCGCGCCACCGGCGAGGCGGCGTCACGGCTGCGCAGCGCACACCCGGCCGAGTTCGCTGCCGTGCGCGGCATCGGCCTGTCCGGCCAGATGCACGGCGCGGTGCTGCTGGATGCGTCCGACGCCGTGCTGCGCCCCGCCATCCTGTGGAACGACGGCCGCAGCCATGCCGAGTGCGCCGAGCTGACGGCCGCAGCGCCCGCCCTGCAAGACATCGCCGGCAACCTGGCCATGCCTGGGTTCACCGCGCCCAAGCTGCTGTGGGTGCGGAAGCACGAGCCTGACATCTTCGCGCGCACGGCCAGCGTGCTGCTGCCCAAGGACTGGCTGCGCCTGCAGCTGACCGGCGACAAGGTCTCCGACCCGTCCGACGCCGCCGGCACGCTGTGGCTGGACGTGGCGCGCCGCGACTGGTCCGACGAACTGCTGGCCGCCACCGGCCTCACGCGAGCCCACATGCCTCGTCTGGTGGAAGCCAGCCAGCCCAGCGGCGTGCTCAAGCCCGAGCTGGCCGCCACTTGGGGCCTGGGCGCCGACGTCATCGTGGCCGGCGGTGCCGGCGACAACGCCGCCAGCGCCATCGGCATCGGGGCCACGGCCCCGGGCGACGGCTTCATCTCGCTGGGCACGTCCGGCGTGCTCTTCGTCGTCAACGATCGCTTTGCGCCCAACCCTGCTTCGGCCGTGCACGCCTTCTGCCACGCGCTCCCGTCACGCTGGCACCAGATGAGCGTGATGCTGTCCGCGGCCAGCTGCCTGCGTTGGTTCTGCACGTTGGTGGGCCGCGACGAGGCAGCGCTGCTGGCCGAGCTGACGCCGGATGACAGCGCAGTCAACGCACCCCTCTTCCTGCCCTACCTCACCGGCGAACGCACGCCGCACAACGACCCGTTCGCGCCCGGCGTGTTCCATGGCCTGAAGGCTGCCACGACGCGCGCCGACTGCACCTACGCCGTGCTCGAGGGCGTGGCCTTCGGCCTCGCCGACGGGCTGGACGCGCTGCGTGCCGCGGGTACCGAAGTGCAGCAGCTGTCCCTGGTTGGCGGCGGCTCGCGCAGCCCCTACTGGGCGCAGCTGATCGCCGATGTGCTGGACGTGGAGCTGGTCGTGCATGCCGGCAGCGAAGCCGGCGGCGCGTTGGGCGCTGCACGGCTGGGCTGGCTCTCCACCGGCGGCACGGTCGACACCGTCTGCACCCGCCCTGACATCTCAGCGCACTTCGCGCCCCACCCTGATCGCCATGCCCGCCTGGCCCCACGCCTGGCGCGCTTTCGTGACCTGTACCGCCGCCTGCGCGGCGCATGACCTGACCCTGACATGAGCTATTTCGAACACATCCAGCCCATCCGCTTCGAGGGCGCCGACAGCCCCAACGACCTGGCCTTCAAGCACTACGACAAGGACCGCATCGTGTTGGGCCGGCGCATGGAAGAGCACCTGCGCTTCGCCGTCTGCTACTGGCACAACTTCGTCTGGACCGGCCTGGACCCGTTCGGCGGCGCCACCTTCGAGCGACCGTGGTTCCAGGGCGGCAGCCCGATGGAGCTGGCCCAGCTGAAGGCCGACGCCGCATTCGAGTTCTTCGCCAAGCTGGGCGTGCCCTACTACTGCTTCCATGACCGCGATGTCGCCCCAGAGGGCTCGACGCCGCGTGAGAGCCAGGACAACTTCAAGCGCATCGTTGACGTGCTCGGCGAGAAGCAGCAGGCCACGGGCCTCAAGTTGCTGTGGGGCACCGCCAACCTATTCAGCCACCGTCGCTTCATGTCGGGCGCGGCCAGCAACCCCGACCCCGAGATCTTCAAGATGGCGGCGCTGCAGGTGCGCGACGCGCTGGAGGCCACGCTCAAGCTGGGCGGCGAGAACTATGTGCTGTGGGGCGGCCGCGAAGGCTACGAGACGCTGCTGAACACCCGCCTGGGTCAGGAACTGGACCAGCTGGGCCGCTTCCTCAACATGGTCGTCGAGCACAAGCACAAGATCGGCTTCAAGGGTGCCGTCCTCATCGAGCCCAAGCCGCGCGAGCCGTCCAAGCACCAGTACGACTTCGACACCGCCACCGTCTACGGCTTCCTCGTGCGCTACGGCCTGGAGAAGGAGGTCAAGGTCAACATCGAGGCCAACCACGCGACGCTGTCGGGGCACAGCTTCGAGCACGAGATCGCGACCGCCGGTGCTCTGGGCATCCTGGGCAGCCTGGACATGAACCGCGGCGACCCGCAGCTGGGCTGGGACACCGACCAGTTCCCCAACAACGTGCCCGAGACGGCCGTCGCGCTGTACGAGGTGCTCAAGGCCGGCGGCCTGGGCTCCGGCGGCCTGAACTTTGACGCCAAGGTGCGCCGCCAGTCCATCGACGCGGCCGACCTGTTCCACGGCCACATCGGCGGCATGGATGTGTGCGCGCAGGCGCTGCTGATCGCCGAGAAGATGATCAACGACGGCCGCCTGCAAGCCGCGCAGGACGCGCGGTATGCCGGCTGGGACACGCCGGCTGGCCAGGCCATCCTGAACGGCCAGCGCTCGCTGACCGATCTGGCCGACGAGGTGCTCGCGAAGAACACCGACGTCGCCCCCGTCTCCGGCCGCCAGGAAGTGCTGGAGAACCTCGTCAACCGCTTCTGCGCCTGACCGCCTCACGCGGCACCGCCTGACCACGCGCCCACCGGCAACGCTGACATGACAACCACCACAGGCGCGGCCAGCCCCGGCCGGCGCGCGCGATGTTGACCCCGCTTCCGTTCCCGCCGAACCCGTAGCAGTAACCCGGCAATACCAGCCCCACGTGCCAACGAGCACATCGAGAGGAGACAACTGTGAACCAGCACCAGAGAACTGCCATTTCCCTTGCCGCCGCCCAGGCCGCCCTGCTATGCAGTGGCCTGGCGATGGCGCAGACCCCGGCCCCGCCGGCCGCCGCCGCCTCCGCGCCCGTGCAGAAGGTCGAGACCGTCGTCGTCAGCGGCCGCCGCGCGGCGCTGGAGTCGGCGCAGAAGATCAAGCAGAACGCCGACGAGATCGTCGACTCCATCGTCGCCGACGACATCGGCAAGCTGCCCGACCAGTCCGTCACCGAGGTGCTGCAACGCGTCGTCGGCGTGACCATCGACCGCACCATGGCCAAGAACGACCCCGAGCATTACTCGGTGGAAGGCTCCAGCGTCAACATCCGCGGCCTGTCGTACGTGCGCTCCGAAGTCAACGGCCGCGACACCTTCTCCGCCAACGGCGGCCGGGCGCTGAACTTCGAGGACGTGCCGCCCGAACTGCTGGCCGCGGTGGACGTGTTCAAGAACCCGTCGGCCACCCAGATCGAGGGCTCCATCGGCGGCCTGGTGAACCTGCGCACCGCCATGCCGTTCGACAACCCCGGCTTCAAGGGCCACGTCACGGCCGTCGGCAAGTACAACGAACTGCAGGGCAAGTTCAGCCCCTCGGCCTCCGGCCTGCTGTCCAACCGCTGGAAAACCGAACTCGGCGACGTCGGCATGCTGGTGAGCCTGGCGCACAGCAAGAGCTCCACCCGCACCGACCTGTGGCAGGTCGAGCCGTACTACAAGATCGACGGCACGCACTGGGCGCCCAAGGGCGCGCAATGGCGCGACTCCAACTTCGAACGCAACCGCAACGGGCTGTACGGCGCACTGCAGTGGAAGAAGGACGACCTCAGCAGCTCGCTGACCTACTTCCAGTCCAAGTACCGCATGCAGTGGGACGAGAACGCGCTGTTCGCGCAGACCAACCCCTGGAACCTCGTCCTGGGCAGCGACGCGAAGTACAACAGCAACAACGTCTTCGTCAGCGGCACGCTGACCGCACCGGCCGACGGCGGCGTCAACTTCGGCGCCGACACGCGCTACATGACGCGCAACTCCAAGACCAAGGACCTGGGCTGGAACCTGGCCTGGAAGGCCAGCGACCGCTGGAGCTTCAGCACCGACCTGCAGCTGGTCAAGTCGGACACCAACGCTTTCGACTCCACCGTCGCCACCGGCCTGCTGATGCCCAAGGAGACGCTGGACCTGACCGGCTCCACGCCGCGCGTGGTGTTCGACGCCAGCGACCTGGCCTCGCTGCAAAACAAGGCCAACTACTACTGGGCGTTCACGATGGAACACCTGGACCGCAGCAAGGCCGAGCAGAAGGCCTGGCGCGCGGACGGCAAGTTCAACTTCGACCACGCCGTGCTGCAGGACCTGAGCTTCGGCGTGCGCCTGACCGACCGCGATGCGAAGACCACCAAGACGGTGCCGGACTACAACTGGTCCGCCATCACGCAGACCTGGCAACGCGGCTGGGACATCAGCGACGTCGCCTACCTCAGCGACCCGCGTTTCAACGCCCCGACCCGGCTGCACACGTTCAACAACTTCTTCGGCGGCCAGAGCGTGCCGGCGGTCTACGTGCCCGACGTGTCGCTGGCCAAGGACTACCCGACCAGCTACCAGCTGCTGCACAAATACCACGACGAAGTGCTGTGCCTCCCGCAGCCCTGCGGCGGCCGCACGCCCTGGGCGCCGGCCAGCTTCGGCACCAACCCGGCGGGCGACAACGAGCAGCACGAGCGCACGCAGGCTGCCTACGCGCAGTTGCGCTTCGACTTCACCGACTCAGGCGCCCCCATCGACGGCAACGTCGGCCTGCGCGCCGTGCGCACGGAGATGAAGGCTGCCGGCTACACGGTGTTCACCTACAACCCTGGCATCCCGGCCGGCGCACCCGTGAGCGGCGTGCCAGTGCCCGTCATCGCCAGCTTCGCCGCGCCGATGAGCGCCGAGCAGGACTACGTCAACGTGCTGCCCAGCCTGAACCTGCGCTTCAAGGCCAGCGACAAGCTGCAGTTCCGTGCCGCCGTCGCCAAGGGCGTGTCCCGCCCCGACTTCGCGGACATGCAGGCCTACACGTCGATGGAGCTGACGACCACGAAGCGCACCGTGCCCAGCACGACACCGGGCGTCCCTGACTCCGTCATCGTCGACGCCGTCAACTTCAGCGGCACGGCCAACGGCAACCCGCTGCTGAAGCCGGTCAAGTCCACGCAGTTCGACCTGACGGCCGAGTGGTACTTCGCCCGCAACGGCTCGCTGACGCTGGCGCTGTTCAACAAACAGCTGGACGACATCATCGTGAAGCAGTCGGCCACGACCGTGCTGCGCGACGCGGCGAACAACCCGCTGAACTTCACCGTCACCTCGCCGGTGAACGGCGCAAAGGGGCACGCCCGCGGCTTCGAGATCGCCTTCCAACGCTATCTCGACATGCTGCCGGGCTGGATGTCGGGCTTCGGCGTGCAGGCCAACTACACCTACGTCGACAGCAAGACCAAGCCCTACAACCCCGTCACGACGCCGTTCTGCGCCGGCACCAGCACCAACGCCGACAACCTGAACCTGAACATCAATGGTTGCGACACCGACGGTCGCACCTTCGGCAACCTGCCGCTGACCAACCTGTCCAGGAACGCCTACAACCTGGCGCTGCTGTACGACTACGGCTCGTTCTCGGCGCGCGTGGCCTACAGCTGGCGTTCCAAGTACCTGCAGGGCGTCAACGTCAACGGCACCCGGGGCGGTGACGGCCGCCTGGCTGACGGCACCAGCGTCGCCTTTGCGCTGCCGACCTGGAGCGACGACTACGGCCAGGTCGATGCCGGCGTCAACTACCGCATCACCGACAAGTTCAGCGTCAGCCTGGAAGCGCAGAACCTGAACAACGCGCTGGCCCGCCAGTTGATGCAGCAGAACATCGGCCTGATGGCCCGCGCCGTCAACTACACCGGCCGCCGCTACTCGGTGCAGGCCAGCTACTCGTTCTAACCTCCGGCAATTCCGGCGGTCTCCCCAGCGGGGGCCGCCGGCCCCTCGTCGCAACTCCGTACATCCGATGAAGAAGCTCTTTCTCGCGGCGACCCTGGCCTGCCTGTTCGCCACCGCCGGCGCTGCCGAACTGCCCCGCCTGGTCGCCAAGGACGGACGCCACGCCTTGCTGGTGGACGGCAAGCCCTTCCTGATCCTCGGCGCGCAGGCGCACAACTCCAGCAACTACCCTGCGGCGCTGAAGGGCGTCTGGGACGCCGCCAACGACCTGCACGCCAACACCGTGCTGATGCCGGTGGCCTGGGAGCAGGTGGAGCCCGTCGAAGGCAAGTTCGACTTCAGCTTCGTCGACACCCTCGTCAAGGAAGCCCGCCAGCACAAGAAGCGCCTGGTCATCCTGTGGTTCGCCACGTGGAAGAACACCAGCGCGCAGTACACGCCGGAATGGGTCAAGCTGGACCCGAAACGCTTTCCCGCCAACTTGGACCAGGAAGGCAAGCCCAACTACAGCCTCAGCCCCTTCGGCGCCGAGACGATGAAGGCCGACCGGCGCGCGTTCGTCGCGCTGATGGGCCACCTGAAAAAGATCGACTCGACGGAGCGCACCGTGCTGATGGTGCAGGTGGAGAACGAGGTCGGCACCTACGGGCTGGTGCGCGACTTCGGCAAGGCCGCGCAGGCCGCGTTTGAGCAGCCCGTGCCCGCCACCGTGCTGGCGCGCCAGAATCCGAAGGCAGCACCAACTGGCAACTGGCGCCAGGTCTACGGCGACTATGCCGACGAGTATTTCCACGCCTGGGCCGTGGCCCGCTACATCGGCGAGATCGCAGCAGCCGGCCGCGCGGTGTACGACCTGCCGATGTACGTGAACAACGCGCTTCGCGACCCGCTGGAACAGCCGCCCAAGCCCTGGAACAAGAACTTCGCCAGCGGCGGCCCGACCTGGGATGTCATCGACATCTACAAGGCCGCCGCCCCCGCCATCGACATCGTGGGCCCCGACATCTACCGGCCGGAGTCGGCGCAGGTCAACGCCAACCTGAAGCTTTTCCAGCGCCCCGACAACGCGCTGTGGGTGCCCGAATTCGGCACCAAGCCGGCCTATGCGCGCTTCATCTACGCCATGCTGGGCCGTGGCGCCATCGGCGTGTCGCCGTTCGGCACCGACTACTTCGACTACACCAACTATCCGCTGGGCACGCTGGCCACGGACAAGAAGCTGGTCGAGCCCTTCGAGCGGGTCTACCGCATGTTCGCGCCCATCCAGCGGCTGTGGGCGCAATGGTCTTTCGAAGGCCGCGTGCAGGGCACGAGCGAGGGTGACGACCGCCAGCCGCAGCAGCTCGACTTCCCCGGCTGGACCGTCAAGCTGACCTACCGCATGGGCCGCTTCGGTGAGTCCGCGTGGGGCGGTGAATTCGCCAAGCCCGCGGCCGGCACCGAGGAGCCCGACGGCGGCGCCGCCATCGCGCAGATCTCGGCGGACGAATTCATCGTCATCGGCCAGCGCGTGCGCGTGCGCATGGAGCCTGCCGCCGGCACGAACGGCATGATGCTGCGCGCCGAACAGGGCCGTTTCGACGCCCAGGGCCGCTGGGTCATGGATCGCGTGTGGAACGGCGACCAGGTCGACTACGGCCTGAACCTGCCGACCGAGCCTGTCATGCTGAAGGTCAAGATGGGCCGCCCTCGCTGACGCCATGCTGCACCGCGCCCTGCTGCTGCTGACCCTGTGCCTCGCGCTCCCTTTGCACGCGCGCGAGCTGGTGCTGCACTACGACCGGCCCGCGCCCGACACGCCTCAGGGCTGGGAGCAGCAGGCGCTGCCCATCGGCAACGGGCGCCTGGGGGCGATGCTGTTCGGCCTGGTCGCGCGCGACAGACTACAGTTCAACGACATCACGCTGTGGACCGGTGACACCAAGACGATGGGCGCCTACCAGCCCTTCGGCGACGTGGTGCTGACGCTGGACGGCGCCGACGCGCCGGCCACCGCCTACCGCCGCGAGCTGGACATTGCCCGCGCCGAGCACCGCCTGCGCTACACACAGGACGGCGTGCGCTTTGCGCGCGAGACCTTCGCCAGCCACCCCGCGCAGGTGCTGGTCTGGCACCTGCACGCCAACGCGGTGGGCCGCTACCACGGCCGCATTGCGCTCACCGACCGGCACGGTGCGGCGCTCAGCGCGGCCAACACCACGCTGAGCGCGGTCGGCGCCCTGCCAAACGGCCTGGCCTACGCCAGCCAGCTGCGCGTGCTGCATGAAGGCGGCAGCGTCTCCATCGAGGACCACACGCTGCGCTTCAGCGGCTGCACTTCGTTGACGCTGATCCTCGGTGCCGGCACCAGCTTTGCCGACGGTCAGGCGCCGCTGCCCCGCGTGCAGGCGCAGGTGGCCGCCGCGGCGGCCAAGCCCTGGCAGCAGCTGCGCGCCGAGCACCACGCCGACGTCGACGCGCTGCTGGGCCGCGTCAGCCTGGACCTCGGCGAGAGCCCGGCCGCGCGCCGTGCGCTGACGACCGACGCCCGATTGGCCGCATACACGGCACGCGGCGGCGACCCCGAGCTGGAGGCGCTGTACTTCCACTACGGCCGCTACCTGCTGGTCAGCAGCTCGCGCGACTCGCTGCCCGCCAACCTGCAAGGCCTGTGGAACGACCACTTGCAGCCGCCGTGGAACAGCGACTACCACTCCAACATCAACCTGCAGATGAACTACTGGCCGGCCGAGGTGACGAACCTCGCCGAGGCCGCGCGACCCTTCCACCGCTTCGTGCAGCGCCTGGTGCCCGAATGGCGCAAGGCCGTGTCCGAACGCGCCGCGCTGGCGCAGCGGGACCTGACCGCGTTGCCGCCCGAGACGCCGCCCTGGGACCACTCCGTACAGCCGCCGCAGGAGACCTTCCTGACCACGACCGGCAAGCCCGTGCGCGGCTGGGCGCTGCGCACCGAAACCAACCCATTCGGCTACCAGGGATACCTGTGGAACATGACCGGCAACGCCTGGTACGCGCGCCACTTCTGGGAGCATTACGCGTTCACGCAGGACAAGGACTTCCTGCGTGACGTGGCCTGGCCCGTGCTGCGGGAGGTGGGCCAGTTCTGGGAAGACCGGCTCCAGGCCTTGCCCGATGGCCGGTGGGTAGCGCCCAACGGCTGGTCACCCGAGCACGGCCCGATCCAGGACGGCGTGGCCTACGACCAGCAGATCCTGTGGGACCACTTCGACAACCTCGCGCAGGCCGCGACGGTGCTGGGTGACAAGGCCGCGCAGGTGCAGGCCACGTCCATCCGCGACCGACTGGCCGGCCCGCGCATCGGCAGCTGGGGCCAGCTGCTGGAATGGCTGGACGAGCTGACCGACCCGGTGCTGGACACGCCGAAGGACACGCACCGCCACGTGTCGCATCTTTACGCGCTGTTCCCCGGCCGCCAGATCTCGCCCGCGCGCACGCCCGAACTGGCCGCCGCCGCGCGCAAGACGCTGCTGGCCCGTGGCGACGTCAGCACCGGGTGGTCCATGGCCTGGAAGATCGCGTTCTGGGCCCGGCTGCAGGACGGCGACCACGCGCACCAGCTGGTGCGCGGCCTGCTGGCCCAGCCCGGCGCGCGCAAGGCCCGCGAGGGCGGCGAGGTGCACCAGGGCGGCACCTACCCCAACCTGCTGGACACGCACCCGCCGTTCCAGATCGACGGCAACTTCGGCGCGACCGCCGCCATCGCCGAGATGCTGCTTCAGTCGCACGACGACGCCCTCACGCTGCTGCCCGCGCTGCCTGCCGCGTGGCGTGACGGCGCGGTCAAGGGGCTGCGCGCGCGCGGCGGCTTCGAGGTGGACATGGCATGGGCCGACGGCCAGCTGACGCGCGCCACGGTGCGCTCGGTGGCCGGCACGGGCGGCGGGCGCGTTCGCGTCGGCCAGCGCGTCATCGAGCTGAAGCTCCAGCCCGGCCAGTCGCGCACGCTCAGCGCCAAGGACCTGCACTGACATGAACCGTCTCCTGCTCGCACTGCTTGCCGCGCTGCCGCTGACAACGCAGGCAATGACGCTCGATGACGGCAAGCCTGCGACAGGCTGGCACATCGCCGTGACCGATTTTGAGGGCGAGGCCCGGCTGACAGGCGACCGCGCCACTGTGCCCAAGCCGGCCCAGCCGCACGTGCCGAACAGCCGTGTCGCCGCGCAGCGCGGTGACGACGGCGCGGTGACGCTGCAGTTCAGCAACTCGTGGATCGCGCAGGCCCGCTGGCAGGGCGGCAAGCCGCTGGACCTGCGCGGCTACCTGCCTCACGGCACCGTCGAGTTCGATCTGAACGTCATCGATCTCGCCAAAGGCGGCATGAAGTTCAAGCTCGGCTGCGGCAAGGACTGCGAGCGCAAGATCCCCTACCTGTTTGCCGGCCGCTTGGCTGTAGGCAAGGGGCGCCAGCGCATGAGCTTCGCGCTGAAGTGCTTCTGGCGCGACGGCGACGACTTCTCGGCCGTCGATGTGCCATTTACGCTGGAAGGCACGGGCAGTGGCGAGATCCAAATCGCCAAGCTGCGCATCAACAAGCATGGCAAGGCGACGACCGTCTGCCCCGACTACCGCAAGCAGTCCGTCACGCCGCAGCGGCTTCAGGAGTCCTGGGCCGTGGACTGGTGGCTGCCGCGCCACGAGGCCAAGCTGGCAGAGATCCGCGCCCACCGCGACGCCGGCCGGCGCGTGGACCTCGTTTTCCTCGGCGACTCCATCACGCAGGGCTGGGAGAACGAGGGCAAGACCGCGTGGGCCACGCATTTCGCCCAGTACAACGCTGTGGCGCTGGGCTTTGGCGGCGACCGCACCGAGAACCTGCTGTGGCGCCTGCAGCACGGCGAGATCGACGGCATGGCGCCGAAGGCCATCGTCATGATGATCGGCACCAACAACACGGGCGAGCGGCTCGAAGACCCCGCGCTGACCGTCGCCGGCATCCAAGCCAACCTCGCCGAGATCCGCAAGCGCCAGCCGCAGGCCACCGTGCTGCTGCTGGCCCTCTTCCCGCGCGGCGAAAAACCCGACGACCTGACGCGACGCCACAACGCCAGGATCAATGCGCTGCTGCCCGCGCTGGCTGACGGCAGGCAGGTCGTGTTCCTCGACATCGGCTCCGCGCTGACGAATGCGGACGGCACGCTGTCCAAGGACATCCTGCCGGACTTCCTGCACCTCAGCCCGCGCGGCTACGACCTCTGGGCCCGCAGCCTGGAGGCCTCCCTGATTCCCCTCCTGGCGCCCTGACGGCGCCGCGCTTCTTCATGACCGCACTGACCTACTCCAGCCCCTTCCCCGAAGACTTCCTGTTCGGCGTCGCCGCCGCGTCCGCCCAGATCGAGGGCGCCGCCTTCGTGGACGGCAAGGGCGAATCCATCTGGGACCGTTTCAGCCGCACGCCCGGCAAGGTGCACGACGGCGACACGCTGGACGTGGCCTGCGATCACTACCACCGCTTCGACGAGGACTTCGCGCTGATGGCCTCGCTGGGCTACAAGCACTACCGCCTGTCCATCGCGTGGCCGCGCATCTTCCCCAACGGCGACGGCGAGCTGAACCAGGCCGGCCTGGACTTCTATCACCGGCTGTTTGCCAGCATGAAGAAGCACGGCATCGAGCCGTGGGTGACGATGTTCCACTGGGACCTGCCGCAGAGCCTGGAAGACCGCGGCGGCTGGACCTCGCGCGTCACGGTGGATGCCTTCGCGCGGTATGCCGACACCATCGTCAAGGCCTTCGCCGGCGAGGTGAAGCACTGGATCACGATGAACGAGATCCGCTGCTTCACGCTGCTGGCCTATGGCTACGGCACCAAGGCGCCGGGCCGCAAGGAGAGTGCGGCCGTCGTCAACCAGACCTTCCACCACGCGCTGCTGTGCCACGGTCATGGCGTGCGCGCGGTACGCGAATTTGGCAGCGTGGGTGCTGTGGTGGGCCTGACCGACAACCTCGATGTCTGCATCCCCGTCACCGAGACGCCCGAGGACATCGAAGCCGCCAGGGCCTGGTTCCTGGAGAAGAACGCCCACGTGCTGGGCGCCATGCACGCCGGCCACTACCCCGCCGACTACCTGGCCCGCGTGGGTGCCGATGCACCCCAGGTCGAGCCCGGCGACTTCGACCTCATCGCCCTGCCCACCGACCACCTCGGTCTGAACATCTACACCGGCACCTATGTGCGCGCCGGCAAGACCGGCAGCTGGGAGCCCGTGGCTCTGCCTGCCAACTACCCCAAGGCTGACAGCCCCTGGCTGCACATCGCGCCGCAGTGCATCTACTGGGCCACGCGCTTCGCGGCCGAGTGCTATGGCCACCAGGCGCTCTACATCACCGAAAACGGCTGCGGCTACAACGACGAACCGGTCGTCGGCGGCGAGGTGCTGGACCTGCACCGCCGCGACTTCCTGCGCAACCACCTGCGCGAAGCCCACCGCGCCATCAGCGACGGCGTGCCGCTGAAAGGCTACTTCCTGTGGAGCTTCATCGACAACTACGAGTGGGAAGACGGCTACCAGCGCCGCTTCGGCATCGTGCACTGCGACTACGAGACGCTGGCGCGCACGCCCAAGCTGTCGGCGCGCTACTACGCGCAGGTCATCAAGGCTCGCAAGATCCTCTGAACTGACGTGAAACCCGGCGGAACCATGCCACCTATATTCCTCGCGCCGCAGCAGGCCCGTCGCCCGCCATGCGGTCCAACGAGGAACCTCCGATGACTTCGCTCCGCTCCCCGCGCCGCCGCCAGCTGTTCGCCGCCGCCGCCCTGGCCCCCACGGCGGCGATTGCCGCAACCCCGCAGCGCCCTGCTGCGGCCGCAACGACAACGCTGACATACGCCAGCGCCTTCCACGCCGACTTCGTGTTCGGCGTCGCCGCGGCCTCGGCGCAGATCGAGGGCGCGGCCTTCGAGGACGGCAAGGGCGAATCCGTCTGGTACCGTTTCGCGCGCATTCCCGGCAAGGTCCACGGCGGTGACACGCTGGACGTGGCCTGCGACCACTACCACCGCTTCGACGAAGACTTCGCATTGATGGCCTCGCTGGGCATCAAGACCTACCGCCTGTCCATCGCCTGGCCGCGCATCTACCCCCAGGGCGACGGCGAGCTGAACCCCAAGGGGCTGGACTTCTACCGCCGCGTCTTCGCCAGCATGAAGAAGCACGGCATCGAGCCGTGGGTGACGCTGTTCCACTGGGACCTGCCGCAGGCGCTCGAAGACCGCGGCGGCTGGACCTCACGCGTCACCGTGGACGCTTTCGCGCAGTACGCTGACACCGTTGTGAAGGCCTTCGCCAAGGACGTGAAGCACTGGATCACGCTGAACGAGATCCTCTGCTTCACGCTGCTGGGCTACGGCACGGGCACTAAAGCGCCGGGCCGCAAGGAAAGCGACAAGGTCGTCAACCAGACCTACCACCACGCGCTGCTGTGCCACGGCCACGGCGTGCGCGCGGTGCGCAAGTTCGGCGGCCCGGGCGCGCAGGTGGGCCTGACCGACAACTGCGCCGTGGCCGTGCCGGTGACCGAAAAGCCAGCGGACATCGCCGCCGCCAAGGCCTGGTTCATCGAACGCAACGCGCAGATCCTCGGCGCCATCCATGCCGGCAGGTACACCGACGGCTTTCTGAAGCGCGTGGGTGCCGATGCGCCCGACGTGCAGCCCGGCGACTTCGACCTCATCAGCCTGCCCACCGACTTCCTGGGCCTGAACATCTACAGCGGCACCTTCGTGCGTGCCGGCAAGAACGGCGGCTACGAGGCCGTGCCTCACCCGGTGAACTACCCGCGCGCGGACAGCACCTGGCTGCGCCTGGTACCGCAGGCCCTGTACTGGGGCCCCCGCCTGTGCCACGAGGTCTATGGCCACCCGGCCATCCACATCACCGAGAACGGCTGCGGATACGACGACGAGCCCGTCGTCAACGGCGAGGTGCTGGACCTGCACCGCCGCGACTACGTGCGCAGCTACCTGCGCGAGGCCCACCGCGCGATCGCCGACGGTGTGCCGCTGAAGGGCTACTTTCTGTGGTCCTTCATCGACAACTTCGAATGGGAAGACGGCTACCAGCGCCGCTTCGGCATCGTGCACTGCGACTTCAAGACGCAGCTGCGCACGCCGAAGCTGTCCGCCCGCTATTACTCCGACATCATCAAAGAACGAAGAATCCTGTGAACGCCAGCACCCTCCACATGGCACAGGCTGTGCCACGCGCCGACCGCCTGCCAATGAAGCAGAAGATCGGCTTCGGCCTCGGCTCCGTCCTCGACATGTGGGGGCACTGGCTCTATCCGTCGCTGGCCTTCCACGTCTTCAACATCTTCCTGGGCGTCGCCCCCGGGCTGATCTCGACAGTGCAGATGGTCAAGATCTTCATCGACGCGGCCAGCGACGCGATCTTTGGCTGGATCAGCGACAACACGCGCACGCGCTATGGCCGGCGCCGGCCGTTCATCCTCGTCGGCGGCATACTCGCCGGCATCGGCCTGCCGCTGATGTTCGCCGTGGGCAAGGGCTGGACCGACACGCAGTACTTCATCTTCATGCTGGTCAGCATGCTGATCTACGTGCCGGTGATGAGCTGCTTCAACATGCCGTGGGTCTCGCTGGGCTCGGAGATGACGCCGGACTACCACGAGCGCACCACGGTGATGGCCATCCGCAACGCCATCCAGAAGGGCCCGGAGCTGGCGATGTTCTTCGCCGCGCAGTTCACCACGCTGGCCATCTTCAACGACCCAGACACCGGCAAACCCGACATCCTGCGCGGTGCGCAGACCTACTGCGCCATCCTGGGCGCCATCATGGTGGCGGTGTCCATCGCCATCTTTCTGCTGGTGCGCGAGCGCTACTACGAGAAGCTGGTGTCGCGCACGCAGACGCACATCCCGTTCGCCGACACGCTGTGGCGCACGCTGCGCTGCAAACCCTTCCGGCACGTGCTGCTCATGGCCCTGGCTTACGGCATCGGCACCGCGATGGTGGGCGCGCTCGGCTACTACGCCACCGTCTACTACGTCTGCAAGGGGGACATCGTGCTGGCCACGAAATGGAACACCGCGATGGGCCTGGCCGGCATGGCGTTCGGCTTCGCGGGCATCCCGTTCTTCACCTGGATCGCGCGCAAGCACGGCAAGCGCGCAGCGCTGGCCACGGTGCTGACGATGGCCATCGGTGCCTTCATCGGCGACTGGTGGCTGTACGACCCCGAGCGCCCCTACCTGCAGCTGTTTGCTTGCGGCTTCGTCGCCTTCACCGGCGCGGGCTTCTGGACGCTGTACGGCGCCACCATCGGCGACGTGGTGGACTACGACGAATCCCAGACCGGCCAGCGCCGCGAGGGCTCATTCTCGGCCTGCCAGTCGTGGATCACCAAGGTCGGTATCGCGCTGGGCGTCGGCGCGTCGGGCTGGATCCTGCAGTTCACCGGCTTCGATGCCAAGCAGGCCATCCAAACGCCCGAAGCCATCTTCTGGATCCGCATCCTGCTGTCGGGCATCCCCGTCATCGGCCTGGTGCTGGCGCTGATCGCCATCCTGCGCTTCCCGCTGACTGAGGCCCGCATGCTGGACATCCGCGGCCAGCTGGAAGCGACACGGGGCCAGGTGTGACGGTCTCGCGCCGCCACGCCCTTCAGCTGGCGCTGGCGAGCGCCAGCGTGGCGGCGGCCGCTCCCGCTGCGGCCGCACCGCGCTTTGCCGCTGGCATCGAAGGCCAGCGCCAGGCGGACCTCGGCGATGGGACCTACCTCAATCCCATCGTCGCGGGCGATCACGCCGACCCCACCCTCCTGAAGGACGGTGCCGACTACTACATGACCTTCTCATCCTTCCAGTCCTACCCAGGCGCCGTCATCTGGCACTCGCAGGATCTGGTGAACTGGGCACCGATCACCGCCGCGCTGCACCAACCCATCGGCACCGTCTGGGCCATGGACCTGGTCAAGCACAGGGGTCGCTTCTACCTCTACATCCCGGTGCTGCAGAACAACGGCACGGGCACCTACGTCATCCACGCCGACGACATCCGCGGCCCGTGGAGCGCGCCCATCGACCTGAAGCTGCCCGGCTGCATCGACCCCGGCCACGTGGTGGGCGAAGACGGCAAGCGCTACCTGTTCGTCAACGGCGGCCGACGCGTGCGGCTGAAGGACGATGGCCTGGCCACCGACGGCTCGCTGGAGAGCAACGCCTGGAAGCCCTGGCAGTACCCCAATGACTGGGTCGTCGAGATGTTCGCGCCCGAGGGGCCCAAGCTGTTCCGGCGCGGCGAGTGGTTCTACCTGATCAGCGCCGTCGGCGGCACGGCCGGTCCGCCCACCAGCCACATGGTCACCGTGGCCCGCTCGCGCTCCGTGCACGGGCCGTGGGAGGACGCACCCAACAACCCCATCGTGCGCACGACAAGCGCCGACGAACCCTGGTGGTCGCGCGGCCACGCCACCGTCGTCGAGGGACCTGCCGGGGATTGGTGGATGGTCTATCACGGCTACGAGAACGGGTTCCGCACACTGGGTCGGCAGGCCTTGCTCGAGCCGGTGGAATGGACGAAGGACGGCTGGCTGTGCGCCAAGGGCGGCACGCTGCACAAGCCGCTGCCCAAGCCGCGCGGTGGAAAGCCGAGCAAGGCGGGCTTCGCACTGTCCGACGATTTCTCGTCGGGCAAACTGGGACTGCAATGGGCCTTCCATGCGCCCGGGCCGGATGAGGCCAAGCGCCTGCGCTTCGACGGCGAGTCGCTGGTCATCAAGGGCAAAGGCAAGGCGTTGCAGGACTCGTCGCCGCTGACCTGCGCCTGCGGCGACCGCAGCTACGAGATCACGGTGGAGCTAGAGATCAGCGGAAGCGATCCCAATAGCCACGGCGGCCTGGCGCTGTTCTACGAGGAGCGCGGTCACGTCGGCATCGGCTTCAGCACCACGCAGATGCTGACCTACGGCTACGGCCAGGAGCACGGCTGGATGCGCCAAACCATGGCGACGAAGCGCGTCCACATCCGCCTCGTCAACCGCGAGCACGTCGTCACCTGGCATTACAGCCACGACGGCGGCAAGACCTGGACCCAGCACTCCTGGCAGATGGAGGTCTCCGGCCTGCATCACAACGTGTTCGGCGGCTTCGTCAGCCTGCGCCCCGCGCTGTTCAGCGCCGGCAACGGCGAGGTCCGCGCCCGCAACTTTGTCTACAAAGGACTCCCCGCATGACCTCCCGCCGCCAACTGCTCGCCGCAGCCGCCGCCATGCCGCTCGTCGCCAACGCCGCCTCTGCTGATCCCGGCAAGCCCCGTCGCATCGTGCTGGACGTCGCACAGGCCAGGCAGCCGATAGACCGCTTCTTCGACCACTGCGTCGGCGCGGACTTCCCCGGCACGCTGTTCCGCGAGGACTCGCTGGCGCAGCTGAAGACCACCGTCGATGAACTGGGCTTTCGCTACCTGCGCTTCCACGCCATCTTCCACGACGTGTTCAAGACGGTGACGCGCGACGCCGCCGGCCAGCTGGTGTTCGACTTCACCAACATCGACAAGCTCTACGACGCGATGCTGGCCCGGCGCATCAAGCCCTTCATCGAGCTGGGCTTCACGCCGCTGGCGCTGAAGACGTCCGACCTGAAGATCTTCTACTGGGCCGGCAACACCTCGCACCCCGAGCCGAAAGGCTGGGTCGCGCTGATCGACGCCTTCACACGCCACCTGCTGCAGCGCTATGGCGAGAAGGAAGTGCGCAGCTGGTACTTCGAGGTCTGGAACGAACCCAACCTGGACGGGTTCTGGGAGAAGGCCGACAAGCAGGCCTACTTCGACCTCTACACGCGCACCGCCAAGGCCATCAAGGCCATAGACCCGCAACTGCCCGTGGGCGGCCCGGCCACCGCCGGCGCGGCCTGGGTGCCGGAGTTCTTGGCCCACGCAAAGGCCACGAACACGCCGGTGGATTTCATCACGACGCACACCTATGGCGTCGATGAAGGCTACCTGGACGAGTTCGGTAAGCAGGACCGCATGCTGTCCAAGTCGCCCGACGCCATCGTGGGCGACGTGCGGCGCGTGCGCAAGGAGATCGAGGCCTCGCACTTGCCTGGCCTGCCGCTGTTCTTCACCGAGTGGAGCAGCAGCTACAACCCGCGCGACCTGGTGCACGACTCGTACATCAGCGCGCCCTACGTGCTGACCAAGCTGAAGCAGACGCAGGGCCTGGCCCAGCACATGAGCTACTGGGTCTACAGCGACCTGTTCGAGGAACCCGGCCCGCCGGACGCGCCTTTCCACGGCGGCTTCGGCATGATGACCCGCGAGGGCGTACGCAAGCCGGTCTGGTTCGCCTACAAGTACCTCGCCGCGCTGGCCCGGCTGGGCGGCAAGGAGGTTCCCAGCAGCGACGAGTTCAGCTGGGCTGCGGCGAACGACGGGCAAGTGCAGGCCCTGGTGTGGGACTGGCGCCTGCCCGACCAGAAGACCAGCAACCGCACCTTCTTCGGCAAGCCGCAGCCGAGCCGGGATTTGGGCACGACCACCGTCGAACTTCGCGGCCTGCCGCCGGGCCGCTACCAGCTGACGCAGCACCGCACCGGCTACGAGGTCAACGACGCTCACACGGCCTACCTGAAGATGGGCTCGCCCAAGAGCCTCGCGGCAGACCAACTCGCCACGCTGCAGGGCCTGACCGCCGACAAGCCGGAAGTGCAGCGCGAAGTCCGCGTGGGCGCGGGCGGCACGGCGACCGTCACGCTGAAGCTGCGCAGCCATGACGTCGTGCTGCTGGGCCTGCAGCGGGTGGGCGCATGAAGGCGATTGCCGCGCTGCTGCTGGCCCTCGCCTCGCTCGCCACGCAGGCCGCGCCCTGGCGGGAGGTCAGCAGCCCCGACCTCGCCCGCGAGATGGCGCCCGGCTGGAACCTCGGCAACTCGCTGGAGGCCATCGGTGGCGAGACCGCCTGGGGCAATGCACGCACGACCAAGCCGCTCATCCAGGCCGTCAAGGCCGCCGGCTTCAAGTGCATCCGCATTCCGGTGGCCTGGCGCCAGTACACCGACACCCAAGGCCGAATCAAGCCCGAGTGGATGGCGCGCGTGAGCGAGGTGGTCGGCTGGGCGCGTGAGGCCGGACTCATCGTCATGATCAACATCCACTGGGACGGCGGCTGGATGCAGCCCACGGCGAAGCATCAGAACGAGGTGAACCGCCACCTCGCGCTGTACTGGACGCAGATCGCCGAGCATTTCAAGGACCACGACGAAGGACTGCTGTTCGCCGGCACCAACGAGGTCATGGTGGAAGGTGATTACGGCAAGCCCACCGCCGAGTACGTGCGCGCACAGAACAGCTTCAACCAGACCTTCGTGACGACGGTGCGCGCCACCGGCGGTCACAACCCGCGCCGCCATCTCGTCGTGCAGGGCTTCAACACCAACATAGACCACACGGTGGACTTCGCGGTGCTGCCGCAGGACCCGACGCCCGGGCGGCTGATGATGGAGGTGCACTACTACGACCCCTACGAGTTCACGCTGAACAACGAGGGCAAGGTGTGGCAGTGGGGGCGCCTCGCGACCGACACCAAGGCCACGGCGCCATGGGGCGGCGAGTCCCATGCCGACCAGCAGTTCGACAAGATGAAGGCCCGTTTCGTCGACCGCGGCGTGCCGGTCATCCTGGGCGAGTACGGCGCCGTGTCGCGCCCGTCGGTGCCCGGCGCCGCGCGCTACCGCGTCTACTGGAACGCTTACGTCACCCGCTCGGCGCAACAGCGCGGCCTGGTGCCGGTGTACTGGGACAACGGCGTGTTCAACAAGCCCGAGGGCTTCGCGATCTTCGACCGCGCGACCGGCGAGGTGCTGGATGCCGAGCTGCTGCGCGCCATCGTTGGTGGGGTGAACGGGCGCTGAAGGCGCCGCCAGATGTAACGGCTGAACCTCGGCCGCGGCGTTTGCTGCGTTATTGGGTGTACCCATCTGCCAAGAGGACACCCCCGATGAACACCAAGCAACCCCGACGCCACGTCGCAGCCCTCCTCGCGCTGCTGCTCGCATCGACCGCCCAGGCCCAGTACGGCGACGCCTATCACGCGCCGGACAGGCTCAAGCTGCAGCAGATGGCCGGCCAGCGCGCCCGCCAGCAGGCCGACGAGCACAGCGCGCGCATCCGCGACGCCAGCAGCCGGCCGAAGGCTGCGCCGGTGATGAACTTCGGCAGCGGCACGAGTTGGGCCGACAGCAGCGGCATGGAGGCACAGCGCGAGGCCGGTGCGCGCATGGAGGCCCGCGAGCAGGCGTTCCAGGCCAAGCTCAAGCGCATGGAGACGCTGATCGCCCAGCGCGGCCTGCAGCGGCGCGCGCAGGACCACGCCGGGCTGGTTTCCGCGGCCCTCGATGCCGGCCACGATGCCTACTGGGCGAGCCGCACGTTCGGCACCAACCCCGCCGACTACGCCGACCGACTGGCGCGCGAGCAGCAGAAGGCCACGGCCCGCGCCTTCAGCGGCAGCACACGCGCCAGCTGCCAGGACGGCTGCAGCGAGACGCTGCGCGTGGCCGGCGGCCACCACTACGACGGCCAGACGCTGAACGGCCTGCCGCAGGGCACCGGCACGCTGGTCTACGCCGACGGCGGCACGCTGCAGGCCCAATGGGCAGCCGGCCGCGCGAGCGGGCCCATCCGCCTGCAATACGCCAACGGTGACGCCTACGAGGGCGGCTTTGACGGCGACCGCTTCAGCGGCACCGGCCGCTACACCTACAAGAGCGGCAGCGTCGACAGCGGGCGGTACGCGGCCGGTGAACTCGACGGCCCGGCCGAACGCCTCATCATCGGCAGCGAAGGCTCGCGGGAGTTCAGCCGGGGTCGCTACAAGACGGGCGTGCCGGTGGGGGTGCACGAAAGCACATTCGAGAACAGCAAGCGCAAACGCATCGTCGAGGACTTTGACAACCCGGCAGCAAGCCGCGCCGAGTGGGTCGACGGCAAGGTCTTCGTGGGGGTGATGAAGAACGGCGTACCGGTCAGCGGCACGCTGACCTATGCCAGCGGCATGAGCTTCGCCGGACTGTTTCACGCCAACGGCGCGCCTCGCGCCGGCCTCTTCACCGGGGCCAATGGCGCGTCGCAGTACGGGAACTTCAGCGACGCCGCCAAGCGTCACGGCTACGTGGCGTTGAGTTACGCGGACGGCAGCACCGCCGAGATCATGCACAGCCACAACGCCTGGGCCGGCCCCATCCTGCGCACGCAGCCCAACGGCGACGTGCTCAGCGGGGTGACGACGCGGCCGGGCTTCCTGGTCTGGGGCGTGCTGCGCCACAGCGGTGGCGACGCAGCGGCGGCGCGGCCGGCGGCGTTGACAGAGCAAGGCCAGCTGGTGATGCTGCCTGAGTCCGACCATGCCGCAGCACGTGAAGCCGCTCGCGCCAGCGCCGAAGTCATCACCACCGAGCGCGAGAGGCTGCGCCAGCTGCTCGGCGCGTGAGCTTCAGATGGCGGCGGGCAGTGACGTCAACGTCATGCGCCGTGGCCGTCTCAATCGCTGCACATCGCAGCGGTCGGGTTCGGCATCGCCTCAGCGAGAAACCAGCAGATCCTCGGCCTGCTTGCCTGCGGCCAGGGCGTCCTTGAACCAGTTGGGGCGCTTGCCCACGCCGGACCACGTGCGGCCCGCGCCATCGGTGTACTTGGCGACGCTCGCCGGCTTCTTCGCCGCAGCCTTGCGGGTCTTGCTGCCTGCGGTGGCCGCGGCGCGCTTGCGGGTCACGCGCTCGCCACCGGCGCCGAACAGCTCGTCCGACGTGATGCCGTAATGCGTGATCGCCTCGCGAATGCGCGCAATGACTTCGCTCTTCTCGCGCTCGCGCAATGCATCAGCCTGTTTCTGCAAGCTCTCGATCTGCTTCAACAGGCCTTGCAATGATTTCGCCATTCGTGTTCTCCGGTCAGGGTCAATTGGAATGACGCGATTCAATCACAAATGACTCGTTTCCGAATCGAATCTGCGCGCCCGCGAATGCGCCAGTGGGCGAATGCGCCTTTCGAATGGAATGACCCGACTGCGTCGGCTCGCACCTACAGGCAGAGAGCGCACACCCCGACCCACCCTGCGGCGCCCGCAGCGCACATTGAAGGCCCGGTGCCCCCCCCCCCCGGCCATCGGCCTTCTTCCCGATGCGGTGCACCGCTCAACTTGACGGAGATCTTCATGTCCTACCCCACCATTTCCTCTTCCAAGGTCGAAGGCACCAATGTCTACAATCTGAACGGCGACAAGCTGGGCTCGATCGACGACCTCGTCATCGACAAGCGCAGTGGCCAGGTCCGCTATGCCGCGCTGGAGTTCGGCGGCTTCCTGGGCATGGGCACGGACCGCTATCCGCTGCCCTGGACCATGCTGAAGTACGACACCGACAAGGACGGCTACGTGGTCAACATCGACAAGGCGCAGCTCGACAAGGCGCCGCGCTATGCCGAACAGGACGAAACGCCGACGTACACCGACGAGTACGGCCGCAAGGTGTACGACTACTACGGCTTCCCCTGGATGTGACCATTGACCCCTCGCCTGGTCGCGCCGCGCTGAACGCCGGCGCACCCAGTCGAGCCCCCGAAGGGAGTGCGATGCTCGCGGCACTGAGCCCCGAGCACATCGCCTCAGCCGGGCCGGGTTGGGAGCGGCACTGCGCTCGGCCCGCAACTTTGCGTGCCCGTGGGGTCGGGCTGCCGACATGAAGCCCACTGACGCGCTGCAACGCCAAGCGCGATTTTTCCGCGACACCTGAGCCTGCGGGACGCACCACGCGCCAGTCTTGCCGGTCTCAGAGCGCACTCCCGCTCGTCATCCAGAGGTGGCCTCGGCGAGTAGACGCCTGACGTGCACATCCGCCACGCGAGATGTCGCGGGGTTCGCAACGACAAGTCGGCGCGGGCCATCACGCGCGAGCAAGCCGCACCTCCTACTGCGCCGACGCCGACGCCGTCCGCGCGCAAGACCGGCACCGCCATCATCCACCCCGACCGCGTCATTGACGCCTCCACCGGGCTGCGCAAGATCGACCTGGTGCATTACTACCAGAGAGTGGCCAACCGGCTGCTGCCGCACCTGAAGCAGCGCCCGGTATCGCTGGTACGCGCGCCGCGCGGCATTGCCGGGCAGCTGTTCTTCCAGAAGCATTCGGAAGCGCAAATGCCCGGCGTTGCCGAGCTGGACGCGGGCCTGTGGCCCGGGCACGAGGCGCTGCTGTGCATCGCCAAGCCCGAGGGGCTGGTGGGCGCAGATGAACGTCGTCGAGTTCCACACTTGGAACTCCACCGTGCGCCACATGGACAAGCCGACCGCCTCGTCTTCGACCCCGGCGACGGCGTCACCTGGCCGCAGCTGCAGCAGGCTGCGCAGCTGGGCACGCGCTGCTAGACGAGCTGGGCCTGCAGAGCTGGCTGAAGACCAGCGGCGGCAAGGGGCTGCACATCTTCGTGCCGCTGTCGCCGCGGCGCGAGGCGGACGCCTGCAAGGCCTTCGCGCACGCGGTGGTCAGGCACATTGCCAAGCAGCTGCCGCAGCGCTCCGTCGCCAAGAGCGGGCCGGCCAACCGCGTCTGCAAGATCTTCATCGACTACCTGCGCAACGGCCACGGCCAGACGACGGTGGCCGCGTTCTCGGCACGTGCACGGCCGGGCATGGGCGTGTCCATGCCGATCACGTGGGCACAGCTGGACGACCTGAAAGGCGGCGGGCACTGGACCGTGAAGACCGCGCGCGACTACCTTTCATTCACCGGCGGTACCGACCCGTGGGCCGATTACTGGCGCTGCCGGCAGACGCTGACGGCGGCATTGCGCCTGCTGGCATCGGCCTGAGCACTGCGGCGTTGTCCGACGCCGGCGGCAGCGTGGCGCCGACAAGCCGCGCGGCGTTGCGCTTCTAAGCTTCCCTTCGGAACGACGCACAAGCGTCACCACCAGTCAAACAACCCCAAGGAGAGACCCATGACCCGATCCAACGCCCCCCGTCTGCTGTGTGCCCTGCTGCTGGCCGGTCTGGCTGGTGCCGCCTCGGCCAACCTGAGCCAGCCCGTCTACTCGACTGCGAAGGACGAGGTCAAAGCGATGTTCAAGGCCGAGCACGACAGCTGCGACAAGATGTCGGGCAACGCCAAGGACGTTTGCCAGGAGCGCGCGAAGGGCCACGAGAAGGTGGCACTGGCGCACCTGGAGTACCAATACACCGGCAAAGCCAAGGACCGCAACGACTACCTGGAAGCGCGTTACGAGGCCAAGTACAAGATCGCCAAGGAAGCCTGCGATGCCAAGTCGGGCAACGAGAAGGATGTCTGCGTGGCTGACGCCAAGGCCGCGCACGACAAGGCCAAGGCCGACCTGAAGGCCAACAAGAAGGTGGCCGAAGCCCAGAACGACCAGATGGAAGCCAAGCTGAAGGCCGACTACAAGGCAGCCAACGAGCGCTGCGACTCGCTGAGCGGCAACGCCAAGGACAGCTGCCAGGCCAGCGCCAAGGCACGCTACTTCCAGTAAGGATGACCCGGGCCGCTTGCGCGGCGGCCCGTGCCAGCATGAACAAAGCCCGGTGCCTTTCCGCACCGGGCTTTGCTGTTTGACGTTGTGATGAAGGGCGGTTTCAAATCCCAACTGCAATACAGGCGTAGCGGTCAGTGAAGTGGTGAGGAAGGAGATTCTTGCAGCGCCTGCATGATAGCCCGGAAGCGCTGGAGCGGGCTGTCCCAACCCAAGCGGTTGCGAGGTCGGTTGTTGATCTCGTCGGCGATGAAGTCGAGCTGTTCTTGGCTGTGCACCGACAAGTCCGCGCCCTTGGGCAGGTACTGGCGGATCAGCCCGTTCGTGTTCTCGCAGGCGGCCCGCTGCCAAGGGCTGTGGGGGTCGCAGAAGTACACCTTCACGCCGGTCCTGCGCGTCAGCTCGGCGTGGCGCACCATCTCGCGCCCCTGGTCGTAGGTCATCGAGCGGCGCACCGGCTCTGCGATGTGGCTGAGCTTGTCAGTGAACGCCGCCAGCGCGCTCGCCGCCGAGGCATCCGGCATCTTGGCCAGCAGCAGCAAGCCCGTCGTGCGCTCCACCAGCACTCCCACAGCCGAGCGGTTCATCGCGCCCTTGATGAGGTCGCCCTCCCAGTGCCCAGGCAGCGTGCGCTCGTTCATCTCGGGCGGGCGCACGTGGATGCTGACCATGTCCGGGATCTGGCCTCGGCGGTCGTCGCCGGCGCTGCGAGGCCGGCGCGTGTTCTTGGCCTGGCGCAGGCACTTGACGAGTTCGCGACGCAACTCGCCCGCAGGCTGGGCGTAGATTGCCGTGTAGATCGTCTCGTGGCTGACGTGCATGTCGGGCTGGTCCGGGAACATGCGGCGCAGTGTGTCGCTGATCTGCTGGGGCGACCACTGGCGGCGCAGGCCCGCCTGGACGACGAGCCACAGCGACTTCAGGGGATGCAGCTTGGGCCAGGGGCGCTGCTCAATGCGGCGCTGCGCGGCCTGAGGCTTGGCACAGTCTGCGGCGTAGCCCTGCGGGCCGACGTTGCGCCGAAGCTCGCGGCTGAGGGTGGAGGCACTGCGCGCGAGCACTTGCGCGATGTCGCGCAGGCTTTTGTTTTGAAGGCTGAGTGCGGCGAGCGTCACGCGCTCTTCGGGTTGCAGTTGTTGGTAGCTGGGGCGGGGCATCGGGTGACCTTACCCGCTCCGCTTATGTTGCACTTCAGACTTGAGACCGCCAAGATTCAGCGCAGTTGCGGCGCCGCCACGACCTGCCCGGCTGCGACGGCAACCGCCGCGGTCGCTTGACGCGCGGACGCAGCATGCGGCGCCGGCTGTCCGAACGTGCGGCGCACCTCGGCACTGTGGCGGATGTGATCGTTCAGGATCACGACGAACCCGCCCAGCAGCAGCGCCGCGACGACACCGGCGGCCACCAGCGTCATCCACAGCGGCGGGGCATGGTGGGCCAGTTGTCGGTCGATTTGCGCGTTCATGTGGAGCCTCCAGAAAACGGCGTCTCGCCGCTGAAAGGAATATGCGCAACCACGCGGTCGGCGCCCATCCGCGCACGCCGCACCGCGCTGTAGGACGAATGCCGTCGTTGGCACGGTGCTTGCTGACTCGGTTACAAGCAGTGTCGAAACCGCATCGGGAACGTCTTGCACCGCATGGGGCGGCAAGCACGGCTAGAGGAGAAACCATGGCAACCACCACAGAGGACTTTCGTGTCGTGCTCGTCGACGACGACGTGGACACGTGCGAGACCTTGAGCGAGTTGCTGAAGTTCGACGGCTACAGCGTGCGCGTGGCCACCACGGCGCAGGACGCGATCCAGGCCGTCAACGAGTACCAGCCCGTCTGCGCACTGCTGGACCTGGGCCTGCCTGACTTCGACGGCTGCGAGCTGAGCAAGCGCCTGCGCGCGGCGCACGGGTCCGACCTCGTGCTGATCGCCGTGACCGGCCGCAGCGGCGATGACGAGCACAACCAGGCTCTCGCCGCTGGCGTCGACCATGTGCTGTGCAAGCCGCTGACGCTGGAGCGGCTGCGGCGGTTTTTTCCGCCGCTGAACTGAATTACCGGTAAATTTTGCCGAACAGCACGTGCTGCTGGACGGATGAACTTGCCTGCGCGCCGCCAGCGCCCGGCCTCATAACAACAGGGACGCCCCCGTGAACGACACCGGCTCCACCAACGCTGCCCTCTTCCAACGCATCCTGACCCGCAATCTGGCGCTGCCGCTGATGATGGGCGTGCTCAGCGTGGTCCTCTTCGTCGGCCTGCTGACCTACCTGTTGAGTCTGCTGAGCTGGGTGGACCACACGCAGCGCGTCATCTCCAAGGCGCAGGAACTGACGACCATGGCGGCCGACAAGGAAACCGGCATGCGCGGCTTCCTGCTCAGCGGGCAGGAGTCATTTCTGGCGCCCTACGCCATCGGCCGCGCCAACTTCAGTGCCGAGCTGGAGAACAGCCAGGATCTGGTGAAGGACAACCCCGCGCAGGTGGACCGCCTGCGGCGCATCGGCGCGCTGGCCAAGCGCTGGGATGATTTTGCGGACGAGGGCATCGCGATGCGGCGCCGTGGCGAACCGGTGGAGGAGTACATCCGTACCCAGCGCGGCAAGCAGCTGTTCGACGAGATCCGCCGTGAGCTGCGGATGTTCATGGAGGCCGAGGCACGCCTGCTGCGCGAGCGCAACGAGGAGGGCCGCACCGGCACCTGGACGGCCGTGGCCGCTTACATCACGGTCCTGCTGGTGTTGAACAGCCTCATCGCCTGGGGCGGGCGCCGCGACATCCGCAACCTCTCGCAGTCCTATGACGTGGCGCTGGCCGGCACACAGCAGTCTGCGCTGGAGAACGAGGAGCGTGCCTGGCTGCGCGGCACTCAGATGGATCTCGCCGCCGAGCTGGCCGGAGAACACGCTCAGTCCACCATCGGCCAGCGCACGCTGGACTTCCTGGCCGGCCGAGTCGGCGCCGTGGTGTCGGCCGCCTTCACGCGCGGCGAGGACGGCCGGCTGCAGCGCATCGCTGCCCACGGGCTTGGCAATGGCAACGTAGCGCTGCTGGACCCGGAGAACGGCCTGGTCGCGCAGGCCTGGCGCGATGCGCGGCTGATGTCGCTGCCGGGGCTGGAGCATGACTACCTGAAGGTGGCCACCAGCCTGGGCGATACGCACCCCGCCGAGGTGATGCTGGTGCCCGCGCTGCACGAGGGCCGCGTCAACGGCATGCTGGAGCTGGGCTTCACACAGCCGCCCGATGCACGCACGCGCACGCTGCTGCCGCAGCTGGGTGAGGCCCTGGGCGTGGTGCTGGCCGCGGCGCGCTACCGCGAGCGCCTGCAGCGCTCGCTGGAAGAGACGCGCCAGCTCAACGAGGAGATGCAGGTGCAGCAGGAGGAACTGCGCACCGCCAACGAGGAGCTGGCCGAGCAGTCGCGCGTGCTCAGCGAGTCGCAGCTGCACCTGGAGGAGCAGCGCGCCGAGCTGGAACAGACCAACGTGCAGCTGGGCGAGCAGTCAGAAACGCTGACGCGCCGCAACGCCGCGCTGACGCAGGCCCAGGCCGACCTGCGCGAGAAGGCCATGGACCTGCAGCGCGCCAGCCGCTACAAGTCCGAGTTCCTGGCCAACATGAGCCACGAGCTGCGCACGCCGCTGAACAGCTCGCTGATCCTGTCCAAACTGCTGGTGGACAACAAACCCGGCAACCTGACCGCGGAACAGCTGAAGTTTGCCAGCACCATCCACAGTGCCGGCCAGGACCTGCTGACGCTGATCAACGACATCCTGGACCTCGCCAAGGTCGAGGCCGGTAAGCTGGACATCACGCTGCGCCCGGTCTCGCTGCAGGCGCTGGCCGACGCCATGCGCCGCACCTTCCAGCCGCTGGCCCAGGACAAGAGCCTGGCGTTCAACGTCCAGCTCGCACCGGGCCTGCCCGACAGCCTCGTCACCGACGGCCAGCGCCTGGAGCAGGTGCTGCGCAACCTGCTGTCCAACGCAGTCAAGTTCACCGAGAAGGGGTCGGTCACGCTGATCATCGAGCCGCGCGCCGACGGCCTCGCCTTCATCGCCAACGACACCGGCATCGGCATCCCGCCCGCGCAGCAGCAGCGCGTGTTCGAGGCTTTCCACCAGGGCGACGGCGCGCTGAATCGCCGCTACGGCGGCACCGGCCTGGGCCTGTCGATCTCGCGCGAACTGGCGCGCCTGCTGGGCGGCGACATCCAGCTCAGCAGCGTGGAGGGCCAGGGCAGCCAGTTCACGCTGCTGCTGCCCACCGAGGCGCCGGCCCAGCAGCCCCTCCCGGCGCCGGACACCGCCGTGCGCGCGCTGCCGCCGGTGGCCCGGCTCGCCCCGGTGCCCGTGCCGGAGCGACTCAGCGCCGCGCCTGCCTTCGATGACGACCGCGCCGAGCTGACGCTGGACGCGCCGCCGCGCCGCCTGGCGCTGGTGGTGGAGGACGACCGCACGTTCGCCGAGATCCTGTACCACCTGGCGCACGAGATGCAGTACCGCTGCCTCGTCACCGACAATGCGCAGGACGCGCTGCACCTCGCCACCACGCACCTGCCGCAGGCCATCCTGCTGGACGTGCGCCTGCCCGACGGCTCGGGCCTGGCCGTGCTGCAGCGGCTGAAGGAAGACCCGCGCACCCGCCACATCCCCGTGCACATCGTGGCCGGCGAGGACTTCCGCGACATTGCGCTGCCCATGGGCGCCGTCGGCACCGCCATCAAGCCCACCACGCGCGAGGAGCTGGTGGGCATCTTCCATAAGCTGGAGCGCCACGGCACCGACACGGTCCGCCGACTGCTGCTGGTGGAGGACGACCAGCGCCAGCGCGAGAGCATCGCCCACCTGATCGGCGACGACGACATCGAGGTGGTGGCCGTGGAGCGCGGCGAGGAGGCGCTGCGCCTGCTGGACGAGCAGCACTTCGACTGCATGATCATCGACCTCAAGCTGCCCGACATGGACGGCAACGAGCTGCTGGCCCGCATGGCCGCGCGCGGCGCCGAGCACACGCCACCACCGGTCATCGTGTACACCGGCCGCAACCTCAGCCGCGACGAGGAAGCGCAGCTGAACCGCTACTCGCGCTCCATCATCATCAAGGGCGCCCGCTCGCCCGAGCGGCTGCTGGATGAGGTCACGCTGTTCCTGCACCGCGTCGAATCGCGCATGAGCGGCGAGCGCCGCGACATGCTGCGCACCGCGCGCAACCGCGAGCAGGTGTTCGAAGGCCGCAAGGTGCTACTGGTCGACGACGACATGCGCAACATCTTCGCGCTGACCAGCGTGCTGGAGCAGCGCGGCCTGACCGTGGAGCCGGCCCGCAACGGCGCCGAGGCGCTGGAGAAGCTGGATGCCGCCAACGGCGACATCGACCTCGTGCTGATGGACGTGATGATGCCGGTGATGGACGGTCTGGAGGCCACGCGCCGCATCCGCGCCGATGCGCGCTGGCACAAGCTGCCCGTCATCGCCATCACCGCCAAGGCCATGCGCGACGACCAGGAGCAATGTCGCAAGGCGGGCGCCAACGACTACCTGGCCAAGCCCATCGAGACCGACCGCCTGATCTCGCTGCTGCGCGTCTGGTTGCCCACTCTATGAAGCCTCTCGTCCAAGGCGTACCTTGGCCGGTCCCCCGAGGGGACGGCGATGCTTGCGGCGTTGAGCCGCAAGCACATCGCCATGACGGGCCGGCTTGGGAGCGGCCCGGCGCTCGGCCCGAATACGAGGTCGGCCGCTGATGCCCCAGACCGTGTTCGACCTGGAGGTGCGCCTGCTGATGGAGGCCATCTACACGCGCTACAACCACGACTTCCGCGAGTACTCCGGCGCATCGCAGAAGCGCCGCGTGCTGCTGGCGATGCAGAACCTGGGCTGCGACTCGGTCTCGGCACTGCAGGGTCTGGTGCTGCGCGATCCGCAGGCCTTCGCGCAGCTGCTGGAGATGCTGACCATCCCGTTCACCGAGATGTTCCGCGAGCCTGACTTCTTCCTCGCGCTGCGTCAGCAGGTCGTGCCGGTGCTGCACACCTACCCGTCGCTGAAGGTCTGGGTGGCGGGCTGTGCCAGCGGCGAGGAGGTCTACTCGCTGGCCATCATGCTGCACGAGGAGGGGCTACTGGATCGCACCACGATCTACGCCACCGACATCAACCCCGCCGCGCTGGAGCGGGCACGCCAGGGCATCTTTCCGCTCAGCGAGCTGCAGCAGTACACGCGCAACTACCAGGCGGCCGGCGGCACGGCGGGTTTCTCGCAGTACTACACGGCGGCCTACGATGCGGCACGCTTCGACCGCGAACTGGTCAAGCGTGTCACCTTCGCCGACCACAGCCTGGCGACCGACCATGTCTTCTCCGAGACCCACCTGATCTGCTGCCGCAACGTGCTCATCTATTTCAACCGCAAGCTGCAGGACCGCGCCATCGGGCTGTTCGCGCAGTCGCTGTGCCACCGCGGCTTCCTGGGCCTGGGCAGCAAGGAGAGCCTGGACTTTTCCATCCACGGCGAGGCCTTCGAGCCTGTCGCATTGCGCCATCGCCTTTTCAGGAAACGATGAGCCCCTCGTCCAAGGATTACCTTGGCCGGTCCCCCGTAGGGACGGCGATGCTTGCGGCATTGAGCCTCAAGCACATCGCCGTGACGGGCCGGCTTGGGAGCGGCCCCGCGCTCGGCCTGAGAACCAGGAGCAGCACGACATGAAATCTCGCCGCATCGAGCTCGTCGTCATCGGCGCCTCTGCCGGCGGCGTGGCTGCGCTGCTGGCGCTGCTGGCGCCGCTGCCGGCGGGGTACGCGATGCCCCTGGTCATCGTGCTGCACTTGCTGCCGCGTCACGAGAGTCAACTCGCGGCTGTGCTGACCCACCACCTGGGCCGCCCCGTGCGCGAGCCGCGCGACAAGGAGTCCGTGCAGCCCGGCGCCGTCTACGTGGCCAGCGCCGACTACCACCTGCTCATCGAGGCCGACCGCAGCTTCTCGTTCAGCGGCGACTCGCCTGTGAGCTACTCACGCCCGTCTATCGACGTGCTCATGCAGTCCGCTGCCGACGCCTACGGCCCCGCCGTCGCGGGCGTGCTGCTGACCGGCGCCAACATGGACGGCGCCGAAGGCATGGCCGCCATCCGCGCGGCCGGTGGCCTGACGCTGGTGCAACGGCCGGACGAGGCCGAGGTCGACACGATGCCGCGCGCCGCCATCGCACGCGCCACACCGGACCATGTGCTGTCGTTGAAGGGCATGCGCCGCTTGCTGCTGAAGCTGGATGGCGCCGCAACACCGGAGACGCTGCGATGACCGAGGCCGTCAAGATCCTGCTGGTCGACGACCTGCCCGAGAACCTCGTCGCGCTGGAGGCGCTGCTGCGCGACGACCAGCTCGCCATCTACACCGCCACGTCGGGCGAGGATGCGTTGTCGCTGATGCTGGAGCACGAGTTTGCGCTGGCGCTGCTGGACGTTCAGATGCCCGGCATGTCGGGCTTCGAGCTGGCGGAGCTGATCCGCGGCAGCTCGCGCACCAGCCACCTGCCCATCGTCTTCGTCAGCGCTGCGGACCGCGAGCAGTCCTACACCTTCCGCGGCTACGAGAACGGCGCCGTGGACTTCCTCTACAAGCCGCTGGACCACCATGCGGTGAAGAGCAAGGTGCGCGTGTTCGTGGAGCTGCACGCCAAGAGCCGCGAGCTGCGCCGCCAGCTGGTGGAGCTAGAGACCGCCCGCGCCGAACAGGAAAGCCTGCTCGGCGCGCTGCAGCTCGTGCAGGCCGACCTACAGCGGGCGCTGAAGATGCGCGACGAGTTCATGTCCATGGTCACGCACGAGCTGCGCACGCCGCTGGGCGTCATGGCGCTGGAGGTGGAGCTGCGCCAGCGCCGACTCGACCGCGACGACCTCGGCTGGTTCACGCGCGAGCGGCTGCAGGCCATGCTGGCCAAGGACTCGCGCCAGGTGCGCAGCATGACCCGCCTCATCGAGGACATGCTGGATATCGCCCGCATCCAGCACGGCAAGTTGTCCATCCGCCCGCGCCGAACCGACCTGGGCGAGCTGGCGCGCGCCATCGTGGCCGACTTCACCGCGCTGTACCGAGACGTGCCGCTGGCGCTGGAGGTGCAGGACGGCATCGTCGGCGAGTGGGACGACAGCCGCATCGGCCAGGTACTGGTCAACCTGCTCAGCAACGCGCTGCGCTACGGCGAGGGCCGCCCGGTCCACGTGACCGTGGCGCGTTCACCCGAGGGCCTGGCGCGGCTGACCGTGACCGACCAGGGCATGGGGATCCCGCTGGCCGACCAGCGCAAGATCTTTGAGCAGTTCGAGCGCCTGGCCGGCGCCGCGCAATCACCCGGCCTGGGCCTGGGCCTCTACATCAGCCTGCATTTCGTGCAGGCGCACGGCGGACAGATCAGCGTGCGCAGCGCGCCCGGCGAGGGCAGCTGCTTCGAGGTGCTGCTGCCGATGCTGCCACCCGGCGCCTAGCGCGACCGTCGTGCCCCCTCAGGCCTTCCTCTGGGGGTAGAAGGTCTCACCGCGCCGGAGCATCTCGATGAAGGCGTCGATCTTGCGCAGGCGGCCGGCCGGCGTCTTGATGTTGTGCATGCGAAAGGCCAGCGCAAAGCGGTTCTGCTCGGTCAGCGTGGCCAGCATGCGCTTGGCGGCGGGGTCGGCGTCGATGGCGGCCTGCAGGTCGTCGGGGATCTTCAGGCTCTTGCCACTGCCGTAGGCACGGCCCCAGCGGCCGTCGGCCTGGGCGGCCTCGACCTCGCGCAGGCCGTGCGGCGTCATGCGGCCGGCCTCGATCAGGCGCGCCACGTTGGCCACGTTGATCTGGCTCCACACGCTGCGCTTGCGGCGCGGTGTGTAGCGCTGCAGGTAGCTCGTGTCGTCCAGGCCACGCCGCAACCCGTCGATCCAGCCCCAGCACAGCACCACGTCGATGGCCTGCTTGGGCGTGATGGACGGCAGGCCCGAGCCGACCTTGTGGATCTTGATCCACACCTCGTCCTGCAGGTCGTGGTGGCGCGCGAGCCAGTCTTCAAAGCTCTGCTCGTCGGCAAACTCGTGCAGCCTGTCGGGAGCGACGATCAGCGATGCCATGGCCGCCTCAGGTGCGCGCCAGCAGCGCTTCCAGCTCGGGCAGGCCGATGGGCTTGGCGAGGTGGTCGTTGAAGCCCGCGGCCAGCGCGCGTTGGCGGTCCTCGGGTGTGCCATAGCCCGTCAACGCCACCAGGCGCAGCGCCTGCGTGGCCGGCTGCGCGCGCAGACGCCGCGCCACCTCGTAGCCGTCGATGTCCGGCAGGCCCACATCCACCAGCACCAGGTCGGGCTGCAGGTCGGCAGCGCGCTGCACGCCGCGCTCGCCCAGGTCGGTCCACTCGGCGCGGTGGCCCAGCAGTTCCAGCAACGCCACCAGGCTCTCGCCGGCGTCGACGTTGTCTTCCACTACCAGCACGCTGCGCGCGGCGCCCGGTGCGGCGCCCGGGTCATCCGCGGCCGGCGTGGCCGGGGTGTCGATGACCGGCAGGCGCACGCTGAACGTGGACCCCTGGCCGACGCCCGCGCTGGCGGCGGTGATCTGGCCGCCATGCAGCTGCGCCAGCCGCTGCGCCAGCGTCAGGCCCAGCCCCAGGCCACCGCTCTCGCGCGACGGCCCGCGCTCGCCCTGCACGAACAGGTCGAACGCGCTGCGCAGCAGCTCTGGCGACATGCCCTGGCCG
Source organism: Pelomonas dachongensis (assembly GCF_043555865.1). Classification (NCBI taxonomy): domain Bacteria; kingdom Pseudomonadati; phylum Pseudomonadota; class Betaproteobacteria; order Burkholderiales; family Sphaerotilaceae; genus Roseateles; species Pelomonas dachongensis. The sequence goes on along the minus strand of NZ_JBIGHY010000001.1, from coordinate 877,671 downwards.
TCATCGGCCACCTGCAGCAGGGCCTGTGCGCCCTCGGGCCGCACGGTCACGGCGATGCGGCGTCCGGGCGGGGTGTACTTCAACGCGTTGTCCATCAGGTTGGCAATGATCTGCTCCAGCCGCGCGCCATCGGCCTGCACCCACACGGGCTGCAGGTCCTGCGTCACGACATGTCCGGCGAGCCGGCCGTTGGCCTCGAAGGCCGCCAGTGTCTCTCGAACCTGGCCCGCCAGCTCCAGTGGCTGCTGCAGCAGCGTGATCTTGCCGGCCGTGACACGCCCCACCTCCAGCAGGTCGTCGACGAGCCGCGTCATCTGCGGCACCTGCCGGCTCAGCACGCCGGCCACGCGCGCGACCAGCTCGGGCCGGGCGGGCGCCTGCTGCAGCAGCGCCGCCGCGTTGGACAGCGAACTCAGCGGATTGCGCAACTCGTGGCCCAGCATAGCGAGGAACTCGTCCTTGGCGCGGCCGGCGGCGCGCAGGGCAGCGTCGGCCACGGCATGGTCGGCATCGCGCTGCTGCAGGCGCGCGGAGGCCTGCTGCAGCGCCGCGCACAGCTGGCGCACCTCTTCCAGGCTGCCGGCATCGGGCAGCACCAGCGGCTCGCCGCGGCCGAGCGCGGGCGCCGCGTCGGCCAGCGCCGCAATGGGCCGCCCCACACCCTTGGCCAGCCACCAGGCCAGGCCCAGGCACAGCGCCACAACCAGCCCGGACACCAGCCACAGCAGCCGCACGTAGAACAGGCTCTCTTCCACGACGGCCTTGGGCACGGCGACCGCCACAGTCCACCCCGTCACCGCCGAGCGCTGCACGGTGCGGTACACCTTGCGGCCGTCGCGCAGCGTGCCCTGCTCCCAACCCTGCGGCGGCGCAGCCAGCGCGCGCCGCAAAGACTCGCCGATGTCGGCCCCCTCGGGCAGTTGCGGCCTGCGCACGATGAGCTGGTGCGACGGGTCCAGCACCGCCACGGCCCAGTCCTCGGGGAACTGCTGCGCGACCACCAGCCGCTCGATGACCGCTGCGTCGAGGGTCGCCGACAGCACCAGCGCCACCGGCCGCGCGTCGACGATGACCGGCACCCGCACCACCACCTGCTTGCGGCGCACCGCATCGCCGTTAATCAGGCGGCCGACGACCGGCTGGCGGCGGGAGGCGGCCAGCAGCACGGACGCCGGGTCGATGGGCGCCTTCAGCGCCTCACCGGGCGGCGCGCGCAGGTTGAAGCGCAGCGCGCCCGTGGCGGCATCGGACACCAGCACGTTCAGCCACTGGGCGCGCTGCTTCAGCGCCCGCTCGGCCTCGGGCCGGAAGGACGCCACATCCCCCGCCGCCAGCGCTGGCGACCCCGCCAGCAGCTGCAGAGCCGCGATGCTGGCCTGCAGCTCGGCGTCGATGGCAGTGCTCATCGCGCGGGCGCGTTCCCACGTGCCGGCCTTCACGGCCTCGGTCTCGCGCTGCAGCAACAGCCACGTGCCGATGACACCCATGCCCGCGACCGGCAGCAGGGTGACCAGGATGAGGATGCGGAGTCGCGTTCTGAGGTACACCGAGTCGGTCGCTGCCAATGTCAAGCGGCAGCATCGTAGCTGCGCGCGTCGCGGCCTGGGGCCAGGTCTTGTCTGCCGGGACGCCGGCCCGCGGCGCTAGAAGGTGACCTTGACCGAGGCGGCGCTGCGCGTGGCCGCTCCGTGGAAGACCGCCTCGATGTTGTTGCCGTCGGGATCCAGCACGAAGGCGGCGTAGTAGCCGGGGTGATAGGGGCGCTCGCCCGGCGCACCGTGGTCGCGGCCGCCGCTGGCCAGCGCAGCCTGGTGGAAGGCCTGCACGGCGGCGCGGTCCCTGGCCTGGAAGGCCAAGTGGACGCGGCCCGTCAGCTCGCCCTGCGCCGCCTCGCTCTGCGCGGTGGAGACGAACAGCTCGTCGGCCCAGAAATAGCTGTCGCCAGTACCGCCGAGGGGAATGTCGAGCGCCTTGAAGATGGCCTCGTAGAAGCGCTGGCTGGCGGGCAAGTCGCGCACGACCAGATGGATGTGATCGATGAGACGGCCGCGATGCAGTTCATTCGTTTCCATGGTCGCTCCTGCGGCGTGAAGGGGTGGCGTCAATGTCCCGCGGCCACCAGGCGCCGGATCTGAGTCAGCAACTGCTGCGGGCGCAGCGGCTTGCCTAGGTGAACGTCGAAGCCGGCGCCCAGCGCATGGGCGCGGTCGGCCTCACGCGAGAACGCCGTCAGCGCGATGGCCGGCACGCGCGCCGCCCCGCTGTCGCCTTCGCGCCGGCGTAGCTCGCGGATCAGCTCGTAGCCGTCACGGCCGGGCATGCCGATGTCGCTGATCAGCAGGTCGAAGCGCTCGCGGCCCAGGCACTGCAGCGCCTCGTCCACGGAGGGCACGTGCTGCACGAGGCCCCCCTGCTCGCCAAGGATCAGCGCCAGCATCGCACCGGCCTCCACGTCATCCTCCACGAGCAGCAGGCGCAGCCCGTCCAGCGTCTTCGCGTCGGCTGCGCCTGGCGCGCCGTCGAGCGCGGCCGGTCCCGACTCCGGGCTGTCTTCGGGATCGCCCGGCAGCCACACGACGAACTCCGCGCCCTGCCCGGCGCCGGCGCTACTGACGGACACCTGGCCGCCATGCGCCTCGACGAGGTTCTTCACAATGGCCAGGCCCAGGCCCATGCCGCCATGCAGCCGGTTGCTGGCGGCGTCGCTCTGCACGAAGCGGTCGAACACGTGGGGCAGAAAGTCGGCCGCGATGCCCTGGCCCTGGTCGCGCACCGTCAGGCAGATGCCGCCACGCTCGGCATGCACGGCGAGGCTGATTTCGCTGCCCGACGGCGAGAATTTAGCCGCGTTGCCGATCAGGTTCCACAACACCTGCTGGATGCGGGCCTCGTCGGCGTACAGGCGCAGGCCGCCGTCCTGCAGGTCCACCTGCAGCTTGTGGTGGCTGGCCTGCAGCTGCGGCTGCACCGAGGCCACGGCAGCGCTCACGATGCTGCCGATGTCGGTCCATGCCCGGTTCAGCGGCAGCTTCCCGAGGTTCAGCCGCGACATGTCCAAGATGTCCGAGATCATGCGGGCCTGCAGCACCGTGTTGCGCTCGATGGCCGACAGGCCGCGCTCCAGCAGGTCAGGCTGGCTGCGCTTTTGCAGCACGTGCACCCAGTTGATGATGACGTTCAGCGGCGTGCGCAGCTCGTGCGACAGCACGGCGATGAGGTCGTCCTTCAGCCGGCTGTGGCGCTCGGCGTCGCCGCGCGCGCTGCGCTCGCGCTCCAGCAGCTCCTGCCGCTGCCGGGCCACCAGCAGCCGCTGCGAAACGTCGGTGGCCACCAGCATCGCCACGCCTGGCTCCAGGTAGGTGGCCGAGGTCCATTCGACCGGCACCGTCTGCCCGTCACGCTGCACAAGGCCGAACTCGGCGTGCGCGGCGGTCGTGGTCAGCGAAGCGACGAAGGCCCGCGCGGCGTCGACATCGTCGGGCGCCACAAAGTCCAGCAGCGGCTGGCCGACGACGGCGCCAGGCCCGCGGCCCAGCAGCGCCAGCATCGCCGGGTTGACCTCCAGCAGCCGACCCGTCCCCGCGTCAACCAGACCGATGCCGCTGGGCGCCCGCTCGAACGCGGCGCGGAACTTGGCCTCGCTGTGGCGCATCGCCTCCTCGGCCTCGCGCGTACGCACGAGGGCCTGGATGGTGGAGACCAGCACGGCCGGCTCCACCGGGTGGGTCAGGTAGGCGTCGGCGCCGGAGTCCAGACCGCGCACCTTGTCTTCATCGGACAAGAAAGCGGCGGTGAGATGAATGACCGGCAACCGAAACGTGGCGGGCTGCGTGCGCAGCCGGCGGCAGACTTCCAGGCCGTCGATGTCCGGCAGGTGGATGTCCAGCACGACGGCCGACAGGCTCTCGTCGGCCAGCGCCAGCGCCTCCGTGCCGGTGCAGGCCTCGACGGTGGGGAAGCCCGCCCGCTGCAGCTGCCGCACGGTGGTGTAGCGGCCCGCCGGGTCGTCGTTGACGACCAGCACGCGGTGCTGCGCGCGGTCGACCTTGCGGATCGAGATCGGCGTTGGGCTCATGGGCCGATCATCCCGCGGCGGCCGGCGCCTGGGCGAGGCGCAGCGGCACCGTGACGGAGAACGTCGAGCCCACGCCGGCGGCGCTCTCCAGCTCGATGTGCCCGCCCAGCAGCTCCGCCAGGCGCTTGCTCAGCGACAGGCCCAGGCCGGTGCCGCGCACGCGCTTCTGCACGTGCGAGTCGATCTGCGCGAAGTCGTTGAAGATTGTCGCGTGGAACTCCGGTGCGATGCCGATGCCGGTGTCGGTCACCGAGAACACCATGCTTTCACCCGTCTGCACCGCCGACACGCGCACCTCGCCGCTGGTGGTGAACTTCAACGCGTTGGAAATGAAGTTGCGCAATATCTGCGACAGCTTGGCGTTGTCGGTGAACAGCTGCGTGCTGCCCTGGGGCTCCTCGAAGACCAGCTGCACGTCCGGGTTGACGAGCACCGGCTTGAACATGCCGCGCAGCGCCGAGAACAGGTCCACCAGCTCAAACCACGCCGGCGACACCTCGATGCGCCCGGCCTCGACCTTGGTCAGGTCTAGCAGATCGTTGACCATCTCGGCGAACTCCTCCGACGTGGTGCGGATGAAGTGGATCTGCTTCTCCTGCTCGGGCGTCAGCGGCCCGTCCACGCGGTCCAGCAGCAGCCGCGTCAGGCTGCGGATGGACGAGATGGGTGTGCGGAACTCGTGGCTCATGTAGGCCAGGAAGCGGCTCTTCAGCTCGGTCGCCTGGCGCAGCTGCTGGGCCTGGGTATCGAGCTCGGCGTACAACGCCAGCACGCCGGCGTTGGTCTCGTCCAATTCCTGCTGCAGCATTTGCACCTGCTGGCGCGATTCGTCCAGTGCGGCCTGCAGCACGCTGGCGTCGGTCAGGGGCGGTTGCTGCATGAATGCGGTCCTTGCAAGCTCAATGGCGGCGCACGACGACTATGGTGGCATCGTCGCGCCCGCGGCTGTGGTCACGCAGGATCCATGCCGCGATCAGCATCGGCTCGCACTGCAGCAGGCCCGGCACCTCGGCCAGGCTCCAGCGCGTGGCGATGCCGTCGGAATGCATGACGAGGAGGGCATGTTCGGGCCAGTCGTACACGCAGTCCTGCAAGCGGCGGATCTGCACGCCCAGCGTGCCGGGCTGCGACAGCAGCGTCTTGTCGCTGACGCCCGAGATCAGCCGGCCCACAATGTTGCCGACGCCGGCAAAAACCACCGGGCCGCTGTCGCCCAGCGATGCGATGGCGACAGCCGCGCCGCGCGTGCTGCGCATCGACGCGTGCGAATCCTCCAGCATCAGCGCCGGCGCGGCGGCGCGGGCGCGCTGGAACAGGTCCAGCGCCAGATCGGCCGCCTCGGCCGCTTCGGGGCCGTGGCCCAGGCCGTCGGCCATCAGCAGCAGCGTGCGTCCCTCATGGGTGCGCAGCCCCCAGCCATCGCCGCAGACGCGTTCACCAGGCGAGGCCAGGCCGAGTCCGGCGATGCTGAAGCCAGGTAGTACGGCTGGCGGCGCGCCGGCCTCGTGTTCGAAGCGCGCGCGCAGAACGGTGCCGCCGCCGGGCTGCGAGAAGGCCGCGAAATGCCGGGCCAGGCGGCGCACGGCGCCCAGCCCGTTACCCGCCGTGCCCGCAGTGGAATAGCCGTCGCGCAGACAGCGCTCGATGTCCATGCCGGGGCCTCGGTCCAGCGACAACACCTCGATGCCGCCCTCCACGACGCCGAGCAGCAGCGCACCGCCGCCCGCATGGCGGACGAGGTTGGTGCCCAGCTCGGTCACCGCGACCGCCAGCCGGCCACCGGCCTCCTCGCCGAATCGCAGCTCCAGCGCCAGCGCCTGCCCAGCGCGGCGCGCCTCGCCGACCTGGCTGATGTCCTCGACCGCAATGCGTTGGAAGGGGCGCATGCCGCGCTACTTCCAGCGCGTGATCGTCACGCGCGTGCCCTGCCCGACGACGGACTGGATGTCGAAGTCGTTGACCAGCCGCTTGCTGCCCGACAACCCCTTGCCCAGGCCGCTGCCGGAAGTCCAGCCGTCCTTCATAGCCAGCTCCATGTCGGGAATGCCGGGGCCCTGGTCGATGAAGTTCAGCGTCAGCCCGTGGCGGATGCCCTCCTGGCGCAACTGCCACGTCATGTCGCCCCCGCCGCCGTAGATCAGCGTGTTGCGCGACAGCTCGCTGGCCGCCGTGATCATCTTGGTCTGGTCGACCAGCGAGAAGTTCAGCTGCTGCGTCAGCTTGCGCACCAGCTGGCGGCTGGTGACAACGTCATGCTCGCTGCGGATGGGAACGCTGCCCTCATTGGCCGTCGTGGTCGTCATCATGCGAGAGCTCCTCGTTGGCCTGGTCGAGCACTGCCATGCCGCGTTCGACGTTCAGCGCCGTGCGCACGCCATCCAGCGACATGCCCAGTTCGACGAGGGTGATGGCCACGGCCGGCTGCATGCCGACGACCACGGTGGTCGCGCCCAGTACGCTGGCGATGCTGGAGATGTGGGCCAGCATGCGGCCGATGAAAGAGTCGACGATCTCGAGCGCAGAGATGTCGATGAGCACGCCGGTGGCGCCGGTTCGCTCGATCTTGTTGGACAGGTCTTCCTGCAGCGCCAGCGCGGTCTGGTCCAGCAGGTCGACCTGGATCGTCACCAGCAGGCGCCGGCCGATCTGCAGGATGGGGATGCGCTGCATCTCAATCCGCCGCCGCGGCGGCAGCGGCCGATGCGGCCTTGGCGCGGGTCACGACGAACCCGGTGCGCTTCATCGCCACCGCCAGCGCGTCGGCCAGCGTGGCCTTGGTGATGATGCCAGCCAAGTCGATGCCCAGGTGCACGATGGTCTGCGCGATCTGCGGCCGGATGCCGCTGATGATGCATTCAGCGCCCATCAGCCGGATGGCCGTGACGGTCTTCATCAGGTGCTGGGCCACCAGCGTGTCCACGGTCGGCACGCCGGTGATGTCCACGATGGCGATGTGGGAGCCGGTGTCGACGATGCGTTGCAGCAACGCCTCCATGACGATCTGCGTGCGGTTGCTGTCCAGCGTGCCGATCATCGGCGCGGCCAGCACGCCGTCCCACAGCTTGATCACCGGCGTGGAAAGCTCCAGCAGTTCCTGCTGCTGGCGGGCGATGATGTCCTCGCGGCTTCGTTGGTAGGTCGTCACCGTGAACTGAGCCATCTGATCGATCAGCGACGAGATGGCCCAGACCGTCTCGATCAGCGCGGCCGGGTCGGCGCCGATCGTGCGCTGCAGGCCGGAGAACACAGGCTTCTTCAGCGCCAGCACGAAACGGCTGGTGTCGGCCGCCGTGGAGCCCTGTGCCGCGCGCGAGCGGGACAGGCCGGACAGCATCTCGCGGATCAACGACCAGGCTTGGCCTTCGAAGTCGTCCAGGCCGCCGCCGTTGCGCAGGCCGGCCGCGATGCCGTCCAGCAGTTGAGCGATCTCCCGGCCCTCGTTCAACAAGCCGCGGTTGCCGCCGCCCGCTGCCAGTTCAGCCTGCCACTCGGCCAGCATCTGGGCACGATCCTGGGTCAGCAGCGCCTCGACAGCCGCACCGTTGTTCTTCATGGGGTTCCTCGGGGTGGAGAAAGCGCCGTTCTGGAAACGCCAGTGGCGACAGGGCCAAACCCGAGCGGATGCTAGCCCGCAAAAACTTCGCTCTCTGTCAGACAACGCCTACTTAGCGCTGAACGCCCCAGCGGCCTATGGGCAGCACGGCCTGCTCGCCAGTCCTGCCTCTGTGCGGACGGCCAGATACACAACTTGTTGTCCGCCGACACAGAGACTCATCTCCATCCAGGCCAGGGCTTCTCCGGGGCTTTGAATCCCTGAAAGCGTTACCTGTGGCCTGCGTCTTCCGGTCTACGCAACCGTCCAAGAAAAAACCCTTCGGCCGCATCGCGGTCCGAAGGGTGGAAATCCACCGTTGCGGGTGGAGGAGACAAACAAAACAGGCTGAACGTTAACGCCTGCGTCGGACCTGATGCGATCAAGTTCGCGACCGATTCGCGCCCAGGCGCGGCAGATCGTGACGGTTGTCACTGCTTGCTGTGGGCTGAGCATTGCCACTACACCCGGCCGGCGGGTTCAGCCGGCAGGTCGCGGCTGAAGTCGCGCGAGTCCGGGTGCATTGGTTGCGCACTGCAAGTGGTGGCTGCACGTCCTACAGCCTGCATGTGCTGCCTCTGACGGCTCGCGCTGTGGCCGCCGGCCAGACTTGCCGACAAGGCGGTCAGCTCCCCGCAGGCCGCCACATTGGAGGCAGACATGAGCACTTCCGACCCCCATCACCCGCGTCGCTGGCAACGCTTCCTGCCTGCCTACGGCAGTCCTGCCGCCACCCCGGTCGCCGACCCGGCCGGCACGCCGACCCGGGTGGTGCGCCGCCGCTCCGGCGCCCTGGGCTGGGTGCTGGCGCTCGTGGTGGGCGCGGCGCTGGCCCTGCTCATCACACACAGCCTGGAGGACCCGCGCAGCATGGGGACGCAGCTGGACGATGCCATCGGCCAGCTGCGTGCCACCGGAAGTCAGGCGGAGCAGCGCATCACCGATTCGCAGCAGGCTGTGGCGGACGCCTCCAGCAATGCAGTCGCCGGCGTCGGGACCGCGATGAACGACGCGGGCATCAGCCTGAAAGTGAAGACCGCGCTGGCAGCTGACCCCGCTCTGAGCGCCTCGCGCATCGACGTGGACACGGTGAACGGCATCGTGCGGCTGCAAGGCCCCGCTCCCGACGCTACCGCCAAGGCCCGTGCCACCGTGTTGGCCGGCGCACCGCAAGGCGTGCGCGGTGTAGACAACCAGCTGGCGCTGCCGCACGGCAGTCAGATCGTGCCGCCCGCCACGGGCGTGCAGTCGGCGGCGCAGGCCGTGCCGGGCGCGGCAGCCAGTGCGCCGCCGGTCAGCCTGGACGGCCCCGCCGCGGAGGACCGGGCAATCACGACACGCGTCACAACGGCGCTGGGCGGCGATGCCTCGCTGTCCCGCCACAAGATCATCATCAGCACGCAGCAGGGTGTCGTTCGCATGGAAGGCGTGGTGAGCGACGCGCCCTCACGCGACCTGGCCACCGCGCTGGCGAGCAATCAGCCGGGTGTGAAGTCGGTAGACAACCGCCTGCTCACCACCGAGGCGGCCACGCTGCTGGCACGCGATCAGCAACTGCCCTGAAGCCATCGGCCCCAGAAACGACAAAGCCCGCCTGAATCACTTCCTGGCGGGCTTTGCTGAGTCTCTTGCAAGACTCTTAATTTGGTTGCGGGGGCCGGATTTGAACCGACGACCTTTGGGTTATGAGCCCAACGAGCTACCAGACTGCTCCACCCCGCGACTGAAGCTAGCAGTATACACAGGTTTTGACGACTGGCGCAAATTTCCTTCAAAGACTGGGAGACAAGACAAGAGCCGCAACGCAAGGCGACTACGCCGGCGAGTGAAACGTTGAACAGAGTCACCCGGTCACCGACGTGGCATCTCGTCGCATCGCACAGCGACCGAGATGAATCAGCCTCAATGACCTGGAGCGCGAGCGACGCACGCGATTCGTGAAATGACTCGCCGGCTAGAACGGCAGCTGAGCGCCGCGGGCCTGCATGCGTGTGCGCAGATGCGAGCGGGCACGCGACACGCGGCTGCGCACGGTGCCGATAGGCACGGACAGCAGCGCGGCGGCGTCCTCGTAGCTCATGTCGTCCATGGCCACTAACAGCAGCACCTCGCGCATCTCGGGCATCAGGCCATCCAGCTCGTTCTGCAGCAGCAGCATCAGTTGGTTCAGGTGGCACTGCTGTTCAGGGTCGGCCTGATTGCAGGGCGTGGCGTCGAGCGCGGTCTCGTCTTCGAAGCGGTACAGCCGCGACGGCGAGCGCGCCAGGTGGTTGCGCACCAGGTTCATCGCGATGCCGTACAGCCAGGTGGACAGCTGAGATTCGCCACGGAACTGCTCGAAGGTGCGCGCCGCCTCGACGAAGGCCTGCTGACTCAGCTCCTCGGCCTCCGTGCTGTCGCCGATGTGGCGCAGCACGAAACGGTACAGCCGGTCGCGGTGCTCGCCGAACAGCGCCGAAAAAATGGTGTTCGGGTCGGCGGCAAGGACAGGACGGATCTGAGGGCACTGCGGCTGCATCACGGGCTCCGGGCGATCGTGCGACCTCGGATTGGGGCCGCCTTGTCTGAGAAGACGCCGCCGACTGACGCCCCGCGACAGCGCGCCCCCGTGTTCACGGGCGCGGGTTTCCACCAGCCACCGTGAACTGCGTCACGAAACTCAGTGCAAACCGTTCGTCAGCAGTGTCCGCAACCGCGCGGCGGCCATTTCAGGGTCGGTCGGCGGCAGCTGGAAATCGACCGTCAGCGCCTCGTCCAGCGCCTGCCGGAACTCGGCGGACAAGGCAGCCGGATCCATGTCCAGCGATTCCGCAACACGCCGGAAGCGCCAGCCAATCAACCGGGCGGAGAACTCGAACTGCAGCAATTGAGACTGCGCCATCAGCAAGCTGAGCGCGGTCTCGGCGCACGCGACCGCGCAGCGCACGGTGCGCGCGGGCAGCAGCCGGCGCGGCGCGACGCTGAGCCGCCACTCCCGCTCGGCAATGGCTGCCGCAGCTTCGCCGAAGTGGTCACGCAACGCCATGACGAACAACCGGCCGATCTCGTCGGTGGCGGCGCCATCGGGCCTTGTGCCGCAGCAGACCTGCGGTCGTCCACCTTCCACCGGCCCGGCCCACAGCAGCCGGCCGGTGGCCGCGGCGCTGACGAAGGCGTCCAGTAGGCGCGGCGCGGCTGACGGGCTAGGCGTAGCGGCGGATGGGGCGACTGTGGCGGCGATGGAGTTCAGGGCGCAGTCCCGGTTGGACGAGAGACTCCGCAAGGGGCGCCTGGTCGGCGCGGCTTGCAGGCTGCATCTTGTGTAACCGCATCCGCGGCTGGGTTCCGCGCCGCGCTCGCCGCAGGCGGGCGGCCTGGCTACTTGACCGCCTCGACGCTGAACACGGCGGCGCCAAACTCCGTGGCGCAGCTGGGGCGACCGCAATCAGGCTGACCCAACAGCCAGCTTGGCGCACCGGGCGCCACGGCCGGCCCTTTGGACGGCAGTGACAGGAAGCCGTAGGACGGATCCTTCTCGGTGGCCCAGGGTGCGAAGGTGCGCGGCTCGGCCGTCACCAGCACCAGGAAATGCTCCAGGCCCGCGGGTTCGGCGGCCTTCAGCGGCCAGCTGGCCTGCGGCAGCTTCAGCGTCTGGCCGGCGGCCATGCGGTTGTTGCGCGCCTTGTCGTTGGGGAACAGCTGGATGAGGCTACCGTCCGGGCCGGCCAGCAGCACATACAGATGGCCTTCGCGCGACGTCGTCACGCTGAAACGCAGATCGTCCTTGTCGATGCGCAGCAGCGCGCGCTCGGCCTGCGCCTGCACGTCGAAGCCGGGCGTGTGCTGGCTGGCCAGCCGCATGAACTGGCCGTGCAGGTCATCGGGCACGGGCGCCGCCACGGGCCCCACGGTCGCAGGGGCGGGAGATGGCGCCGGCGTGGCGGCCACGACCGGCGGCGTGTCGACCGCCGCGGTTTCCACGGGCGCCGGGGCGCGCGTCAGGAAGTATGCCGCCGCGCCGGCCGCAGCGACACCTGCCAGCCCCAGGCCGGCGAACAGCGGCAGGCGGCCCTTCTCAGGCGCGGGCGCGGGCGCGTCCGCCGCGCTTGGCCCGGCAGCCGGCGCAGCAGGCGCCTGGATCTGCGTCGCCATCTGGCCGGGCCGGGGCGTGTAGTGCCCGCTCAGCCCTAGCGCCTCGCGGAACTGCTCCATCGACGCGATGCGGTTGTCGGGCATGACCTGCAGCGCCTGGTCCACCGCTGCGGCCAGCCGGTCGCTGTAGCGGCCCTGGGCCAGCTGGGCCAGCGGCACGTAGTCGTCCTTGACGATGCGGCCCACGCTGGGCGGCGGCGTGCGGCCGGTGATGGCGCAATAAATGACGGCGGCCAGCGCGTAGACGTCGGTCCACGGGCCTTGCTTCAGGCTGGGCACCTCGGCGTACTGCTCGATGGGCGCATAGCCGGGCTTCAGTATGACGGTGAGCGCCTGCGTCATGTCGCCGATGACGCGGCGCGCGGCGCCGAAGTCCAACAGCAGAGGCGCGTTGCTGCCCCGGACCAGGATGATGTTGTCGGGCGCGATGTCGCGGTGGTAGCAGTTCTCGCCGTGCAGCACCAGCAGCGCCTCGGTCAGCGGCGCCAGCATGTTCATCAGCCAAGCCTCGTCCGGCGGCGCCCCCATCTCCTTGAGCGTGTCCTTCACCGTCTTGCCTTCGATGAAGGGCATGACCATGAAGGCAGTGCCGTTGGCCTCCCAGAAGCGGTAGACCTTGACCAGCGACGGATGGTCGAACTGCGCCAGCAGCCGCGCCTCGTTGATGAAGCTCTTCAGGCCGGCCTCGAACGTGTCGCGGTGGCGGTCGGAGCGCACCCGCACCTGCGAGCGCTCGCCGCGCAGCGCCAGCGCCGCCGGCATGTACTCCTTCAGCGCCACCATGCGCTCCAGCGCGTGGTCGCGGGCAAGGTAGACGATGCCGAAGCCGCCCTCGCCCAACACGCGCACGACCTCGAACTCGGCCTGCCGGCTCCCCACGGGCAGCGCATTGCCGCCCTCGTGGCCCGCTGCGTCCGCCGCAGCCACGGCCGGCGGCGCCACCGGGGGGCTGCTGATCATCGTGGGCGCGTCCAGGTCCGCCGCGGCGGCACTGGGGCCGATGGGGCGAATGATGGTCGCGTCGTTGTCGTCGGGTGAATTCATCGTGCGCGCGTGAAGACGCCCGCGTTGGGCGCGCGTCCAGATACTGAGTGTCACCGATGGGGATTCCGTTCCCGACACTTGCTCGCGGGGCGCCGGATTCGCTCCAGGGAACTAAGCCACGGGCGCCGTTACTTACCCGCCGAGCTCATGTTCGCCGTCGTTTTCCGGCGGGCTTGCGCCACCCCCGAGACCCTTGCCGACCTCCATGGACGACACCAGCCCCTTCGACGAGTCGCTTGACCCCGCGCAGTCGCTCAGCAGCGACCCTGCGCTGGCGCCGTGGCTGGAACCCATCTCAGAGGACGACCCGACCGGGCCGGACCTGGAGTACGACAACGACTTCCTTGAACTGACGCAGGCCGCCGCCGGAAAGCCGGAGACGCAGTTCTCCGCCGCCGAGCCGGCCGACTGGCGCGCGGTCTTCAGCCAAGCCGAGTCGTTGAACAGCCGCACCCGCGATCTGCGCGTGGCCAACCTGTGGCTGCGCGCGCGGCTGCGGCTGGAGGGTTTTGCGGTGCTGGCGCCGTCGCTGCGCCTGTTCGAACAGCTGCTGCAGCGCTGGTGGGACGAGTTGCACCCGCGCCCCGACGACGGCGACGCCTATGCACGCGTCAACGTGCTCAACGAGCTGGTCAGCCTGGACGCCACGCTGGGCGACATCCGCGCTAGCCTGGTGCTGAACGACCGCAGCATCGGCCAGATCAGCGTGCGCGATATCGAGATCGCGGTCGGCGACCTGACCCCGCGCGACGACGAGTCGCCGCCGTCGCGCGGCCAGATCGAGAACATGCTGGCCGACGCCGTGGCCGACAACCCGCAGGTGCAGACGCAGGCCAGCGACGCCGTCGCCGCGCTGGACGCGCTGAACGACTGCCTGTCCGGCCGCCTCGGCTATGGCGAGATGCCCGACTTTTCCGCGCTGCGCAGCATGCTGGACAGCGTGGCCGCGGTGTCGCCGCAGCCCGCCAGCATCAACGCCGACTCCGACGATCTCGCCGGCATGCTGGGCGACCTGGGCATCGGCGATGGCGGTGACAACGACGATTCCCCCGCACCCGCCCGCCGCGGTCGTGGTGGCGGCGGTGGCCTGGGCAGCATCGAGAGCCGCGCCGACGCCGTGCGCGCCATCGAGGCCATCTGCGCCTACCTGGAAAAGAACGAACCCACCAACCCGGCCGCGGACCTCCTGCGCCGGGCCCAGCGCCTCATCGACCGCAACTTCCTGCAGCTGGTGCGCGAGTTCGCGCCCGAGGCAGTCGGCGAGGTCGCCCGCATGCTGGGCGTCGATCCCGAAAGCCTGGAGTCCCTGTGACGCCCGGCCCTTTCCCCTTCCTGAACGTCGAACCCCTGAATCCCGTCCGCAAGGAGCATTGAGATGAGCAAGAGCAGCCAGAAATTCATCGCCCGCAACCGGGCCCCGCGGGTGCAGATCGAGTACGACGTGGAGCTTTACGGCGCCGAGAAGAAGGTGCAACTGCCCTTTGTGATGGGCGTGATGGCCGACCTGTCGGGCAAGCCCGAGGACCCGCTGCCGCCGGTGGCCGACCGCAAGTTCCTGGAAATCGACGTCGACAACTTCGACTCGCGCATGAAGTCCATGAAGCCGCGCGTGGCCTTCAGCGTCGAGAACACGCTGACCGGCGACGGCAATCTGCCGGTGGACATCACGTTCGAGAGCATGGACGACTTCTCGCCCGCCGCCGTGGCGCGCAAGGTCGACGGCCTGAACAAGCTGCTGGAAGCCCGCCAGCAGCTGTCCAACCTGATCACCTACATGGACGGCAAGCAAGGCGCCGGCGACCTCATCGCCAAGGTGCTGGCCGACCCGACGCTGCTGAAAACGCTGACCGACGCGCCCAAGGCTGAGTAAGCCGCAGTCCCACCGAATCCACTGAAACGACCGGAGTTTCAAACATGACCCAAGCGGAACAGTCAGCATCGGCCCTGGCGGGCGTGACCTTCGAAGGCAACGACTTCGCGGCACTGCTGAACAAGGAATTCAAGCCCAAGACCGACGAGGCGCGCGGCGCCGTCGCGCAGGCGGTGCAGACGCTGGCCCAGCAGGCACTGTCCAACACGACGCTGCTCAGCGACGATGCAGTCAAGACCATCGAGTCCATGATCGCGGCCATCGACGCCAAGCTCACGGAGCAGGTCAACCGCATCATCCACCACGAGGATTTCCAGAAGCTGGAATCCGCGTGGCGCGGCCTGCACTACCTCGTCAACAACACCGAGACCGACGAGCAGCTCAAGATCCGCGTGATGAACGTGTCCAAGCAGGATCTGGGCAAGACGCTGAAGCGCTTCAAGGGCACGGCCTGGGACCAGTCGCCGCTGTTCAAGCGTCTGTACGAAGAGGAATACGGCCAATTCGGCGGCGAGCCTTACGGCTGCCTGGTGGGCGACTACCACTTCGACCACACGCCGCCCGACGTCGAGCTGCTGGGGGAGATGTCCAAGCTGGCCGCCGCCGCGCACGCGCCCTTCCTGACCGGCGCGGCGCCCAGCGTCATGCAAATGGAAAGCTGGCAGGAACTTGCCAACCCGCGCGACCTGACCAAGATCTTTACGACGCCCGAGTACGCCGCCTGGCGCTCGCTGCGCGAGAGCGATGACGCGCGCTATCTGGCCCTGTGCATGCCGCGGTTCCTGTCGCGCGTGCCGTATGGCGCCAAGACCAGCCCGGTCGACGAGTTCGCGTTCGAGGAAGACACCGAAGGCGCCGACCACAACAAGTACACCTGGTCCAATGCGGCGTACGCGATGGCGGTGAACGTCAACAACTCATTCAAGCAGTACGGCTGGTGCTCGCGCATCCGAGGCATCGAGTCCGGCGGCGCCGTCACCAACCTGCCCACGCACAGCTTTCCGACCGACGACGGCGGTGTGGACCAGAAGTGCCCGACCGAGATCGCCATCTCCGACCGCCGCGAGGCCGAGCTGAGCAAGAACGGGTTCCTGTCGATGGTGCACCGCAAGAACAGCGACTTCGCGGCCTTCATCAGCGGCCAGTCGCTGCAAAAGCCCCAGGAGTACGACGACGCCGACGCGACTGCCAATGCCGCGCTGGCCGCACGCCTGCCCTACCTGTTCGCCTGCAACCGCTTCGCCCACTACCTGAAGTGCATCGTGCGCGACAAGGTCGGCTCGTTCAAGTCGCGCGACGCGATGGAGGACTGGCTGAACAGCTGGATCCTGAACTACGTAGACGGCGACCCGATGAACTCGTCGGAAGAGACCAAGGCCACGCGCCCGCTCGCCGCGGCGCAGGTCGAGGTGTCCGAGGTGGACGGTGCACCGGGCTACTACCAGTCCAAGTTCTACCTGAAGCCGCATTACCAGCTCGAAGGCCTGACCGTGTCACTGCGCCTGGTCTCCAAGCTGCCGTCCGAAAAGTCGGCCTGATCCCTCACGAGAACTCGCCCGGCGCGGGAGCAGGACGGGTCCACTCAATCAACACCGCATCCCGCGCACTTTGAACCTCTAAAGGAGAAACCAACATGGCAGTCAATGCATTCCTCACCTTCTTCGACAAAGCCGATGGCGAGTCCATTCAGAAGGGCAAGGAAAAGTGGATCGAGATCCAGGGCTGGGACTGGGAAGTCGAAGCGGAAACCAGCTGGACCAAGGGTGGGGGCGCGTCCGTCGGCAAGCCCAACCCCGGCAAGATGAACTGGGAACACTACTTCGACACCTCGTCCACCGTCATCCTGGGCTACATCTGTACTGGTCGTGCCTTCCCCAAGGTCGAGCTGCAGATGATGAAGACCACCGGCTCGGCCACGCCCGAGACCTACTACACGATGACGATGGAAGGCTGCTTCATCACCAAGGTGAACCAGAGCGGCACCGAAGAAGGCGCCGTGCAGCAGAAGATCGAAATGGTCTTCAAGACCGTCAAGATCGAATACAAGCCGCAGGACAACAAGACCGGCAAGCTGGGCGCGGCCAAGACCTACAACTGGGACATCCCGGCCGGTACCGCTTCGCCCTCAGCTTGATGGCAAACGTCTTGTCCGGGTACGTATTCCGGGCCGAGCGCCGGGCTGCCCCAAGCCGGCCCGCGTGGGCGATGTGCTTACGGCTCGATGCCACAGGCATCGCCGCCCCCTCGGGGGACCGGCCGGCGTACTCGGCGGACGAGGGGTCCACATGAGCCGCTCCAATATCTTCCTGCAACTCATCACCGGCGCGGGGCCGGTGGTGGGCGAAGGCCTGCTCGAAGGCTGGGAGGGCTCGGTCGAGCTGTTGGAGTTCGACTGGGGCATGAAGGCCCTGAAGGACCCCAAGAGCAAGGGCAGCGGGCTGGCCGGCGTAGCCGCCGCAGCCGCCGCCATGGCCGGACTCGGCAAGTCGGTCTCCATCAAGATGGAGCCGCTAAAATTCAAGAAGCGCTTCGACGTGGGTTCATCGCAGATGCACTTCTGCCTGGACAACCATCTGCCCGTCGTCAGCGCCACCATCACGGTGCTGCACATCAAGCAGCAGGGCCGCGCCATCCATCAGCCCGGCTTCGTGCTGGCCTGCACGATGGGGCACTTCTCCAGCTGCAAGCTCGACGTGTCCGTGGACGGCCTCTCCACGGAGCTGATCGAGACCTGGACCCTGAACTTCAAGAGCATCAAGATGATGTACTTGAAGACGCTCGGCAAGGACAACCTGCCGACCGCTCCCTTCTTCTACCCGACGGCACTCCTCTGATGGCTGACAACGGCGCCGACATCTACATGATCCTGCTGCGCCCCACCCGCGTGCCGGTGGCGGGCGAGGCGGTGTCGCATCTGTTCCAGGGTCAGGTGTTGCTGGAGAGCCTGGAGTGGAGCCTGCACAACGAGGACGAGCGCATCAACAACGACGTGCGCGACGACCTGTTCAGCGAGAAGGACTCGCTGATCACGCAGGAAAGCTCGGTGCTGCAGCAGTTCAAGACGCTGAACCGCGACGTCACGGCGGCGCAGGCGTCGTTGAAGCGCGCGATGGGCAAGGCGCCTCCCGGCAAGGAGCGCGACGCGCTGCAGGACAAGCACGACCGACTGATCCGCGACACCCTCGAGAAGTTCGAGGACAAGTACAAGGACGCCAACGCCGCCATCGGGCGCAAGGCCGAGAGCAAAGGCTTCGACGAGCGCGTGGCCGACAAGCGGACGGAGCTGACGGGGCGCAACCCCAATTTCGAGTTCAGCTTCAAGAAGCGCGTCGACATCGCGACCACGCAGATGCTGAACTCGATGAAGGCCGGCGACATCTTCCCGTCCGGCACGCTGACCATCCACAAGCGCTCGGCCACCATGATGGACGGCACCTCGCTGGTGTTCACCATCCAGAAGATCCGGCTGATCGAGTACGAGCTGGAAGTGGCCGTGACGGACACGATGACGGAGATGATGGAGAAGTGGACCTGCGAGTTCGGCTCGCTGGCCTACGTCTACAAGAACCCGCCGCCGCACTACACGCACGGCAACGCCGGCCAGGCTGCCGTCAAGACGCTGACGCAGGGGACCGCACGCACGTTCACGATGAAGAACATCGGCTCACCGATATGAACAAGCCCCTCGCCCAGCTCGGCCTCGCTGAACGCGGGCCAGGCCAGTCGGTCCTCCAAGGGGACGGCGATGCTTGCGGCATTGAACCGCAAGCGCATCGCCAACACGGGCCGGCTTGGGAGCGGCCCGGCGCTCGGCCCGCAAACCTCGCATGCCCCTCGTAGCATCGTACTGAAATGTCCCTAACCAACTACCGCGATGTCAGCACGTCCATGAGCGACGTGTCCGCCGGCTTCCAGTTCGAGTTCTATTGCGAGAAGTGCGGAGAAACGTCGCGATCCGCATTCAAGCCCTACCGCAAGGGCCAGATCACCGGCTGGCTGAGCCGCTTCGCGTTCATGTTCTACGACCTGAACAAGGCCAGCCGAGCCACCGGCGCGTTCGCCGAGGCCGGCGGCAGTGGCGCCAAGAACGAAGCACTGGCCGAAGCCCGGACCGCCGCTGCGGCGCTGTACGAGCGCTGCACCGGCTGCCGCAAGTGGGTGGGCCGCGAATGCTGGGACGGCCACGCCGGCAGCTGCCGCGAGTGCGCCGCCAAGGCAGGCGCCAGCGGCGGCCAGGGCGAAACGGGTGGCTACGGTGCGTCCGCCGGTGGTGGCGCCACCTGCCCCAACTGCCAGACACCCAGCCAGGGCGGACGCTTCTGCCACGAATGCGGCTTCGACATGGCCAGCACGCACAAGAGCTGCCCGGCCTGCGGCATCACCCTCCCGCGCCAGGCGCGTTTTTGCACGGACTGCGGCCATGGCTTCTGATCTCACCTCCCAACAAGCCGCCGAAGAGGCTGTGCGCGCCGGCGACCCGCGCGCCGCGCTCGTCAAGTTGACCGAGGCGGTGCGCGCCAAGCCCGCCGACGCCAAGCTGCGCACCTTCATGGCCCAGTTGCTCAGCGTGCTGGGCCAGTGGGAACGCGCGCACACACAGCTCAACGTCGTCGCCGAGATGGACAAGCTGGCCATCCCGATGCGCGAGACCGTGGGCCATGCGATTCGCTGCGAGCTGCTGCGTGCGCAGGTGTTTGCGGGCAAGCGCACGCCCGTCGTGTTCGGCCAGCCCGAGGCCTGGGTCGCGCAGCTGATCGAATCGCTGAAGCAGCAGGGC
Source organism: Pelomonas dachongensis (assembly GCF_043555865.1). Lineage (NCBI taxonomy): Bacteria > Pseudomonadati > Pseudomonadota > Betaproteobacteria > Burkholderiales > Sphaerotilaceae > Roseateles > Pelomonas dachongensis. The sequence goes on along the minus strand of NZ_JBIGHY010000001.1, from coordinate 858,182 downwards.
GAAGGCAACGATGCCCTCGCCGCCGACCTTGCGACCAAGGCCTTCGACAACGCGCCGACAAGCAGCGGCACGCTGGACGGCCAGCGCTTCGAGTGGCTTGCCGATGCCGACTCGCGGCTGGGCCCGGTGCTGGAGGTGTGCCTGAACGGCCACTACACCTGGGTCCCGTTCCAGCATCTGGCCAAGATCCACTTCGACGCGCCCGAGGACCTGCGCGACTGCGTCTGGATGCCGGCGCAGCTGAGCTTCACGAACGGCGGCAACAGTGTGGCGCTGGTGCCCACGCGCTACGTCGGCTCCGACAAGAGCGACGACGGCCTCATCAACCTCGCACGCAAGACCGAGTGGGCGCCGCTGCCCGGCGAGGAACGCTATGCCGGCCTGGGCCAGCGCGTGCTGGCCAGCGACGCGGGCGATCACGACCTGATGGCCATCCGCGAGATCATCTTCGACGTGGCCGAGGCAGCGCCCGCCCCCGAGGCCCCCTGATGGCCGGCCTGGGCGCCCAGGACCGGCTCCAGCCTTCGCTGCTCGACCGGCTCACCGACCACGAGCCCGACAGCCGGGTCGAGTCGCTGGACGCCCGCATGCTGAACCGCAAGCAGCTGCGCGAGGCCGTGCTGCGCGACCTGTCGTGGCTGTTCAACGCCGTCTGCGAGGAGCCCGACATCAGCAACCGCGACGACCCGGAGCGCACCGCGCTGTGGAAGAGCGTGCCCTACGCGGCCGACTCGGTGCTGAATTTCGGCATCCTGCCGCTGACCGGCCAGACCATGAGCGTGCACAACTTTCCGCTCATCGAGGCGCAGTTGCGCCAGGCCATCGTCCGCTTCGAGCCCCGGCTGGACCCCGCCACGGTCGAGGTCCGCATCGCCAACGACATGACGACGGGCATCCGCCCCACCAGCCTGCGCCTGACCATCAAGGGCCAGATGTGGAACCAGCCGGTGCCGCTGGAACTGCTGCTGAGCGCCGACGTGGACGTCGACACCGGCCAGGCCGCCGTGCGCGACCTGCGCGGCTAGACCGGAGCTCGCCATGCAGCGCAAAGTGCTCGGCGGCCATGTGCAGCCCAAGGACGGCAAGCTCAAGGAGTCGGCCCGCGACGACAAGGGCAAGGAGATCAAGCCGGCCCCCACCGACGTGGACTCGGTCGAGTTCAAGGTGCCCGAGGGCGCACCCGATGTCACGATAGGCTCCGAGGGCGTCATGCTCACCGCCAACGTGCCCAACACCGGCCCCTACCGCAAGGACGACCTGCTGCGCTACCTCATCCCGAAGTTCAAGGCTCGGATGACGCTGAAGGTGCAGGTCGAAGTCGGCCCCACCAAGTACAAGGTCAAGCGCATCGCCTGACACCCTCCCCTGCTCCATGGATCCCCGCCTCCTCCGCTACTACAACCAGGAACTGCGCTATCTCCGCGAGATGGGCGGCGAGTTCGCACGCGAATTCCCCAAGATCGCTGGCCGCCTCGGCATGGAAGGCCTGGAGGTGGCCGACCCCTACGTCGAGCGGCTGCTGGAAGGCTCGGCCTTCCTGGCCGCGCGCGTGCAGTTGAAGCAGGACGCCGAATTCCCGCGGCTGGCGCAGGCGCTGCTGGACATCGTCTGCCCCAACCTCGGCGCGCCCATCCCGTCGATGCTGGTGGCTCAGCTGGAACCCAGCAAGGACCCCAACCTGCTGGCCGGCTTCACGCTGCCGCGCGGCAGTGCGCTGATGGCGCCGGCCACGTCGCTGGGGCCTACGCGCTGCGAGTTCCGCACCGCCCAGCCGGTCACGCTGACGCCCGTCCAGGTCACGCAGGTCGAGTATTTCCTCAGCGCCACGGACATCAACCTCAGCGGGCTGCCGCTGCGCGAGCGCCCCAAGAGCGGCGTGCGCGTGAAGCTCGCGCTGCCCGACGGCATGAGCTTCGCGAAGCTGCCGCTGGACAGCCTGCGCTTCTTCATGGGCGGCCTGCAGGACGTGGCGCTGAAACTGCACGAGCTGGCCACCACCCGCTGCGTCGGCGTGCTGGCGGGCCCCGGCGGCCGCGACGGGCGCCGCAGCTACCTGCCGCCCGGCCGTGTGCGCCACGTGGGCCTGGCCGACGATGAGGCCATGCTGCCCGTCACGCTGCGCGGCCTGTCCGGCACGCGGCTGATGCAGGAGTACTTCGCGTTCCCGCAGCGCTTCCTGTTCATCGACGTGGCCGGCCTGAAGCCCTCCTTCGCGGCTTGCGCCGGCAACACGTTCGAGCTGGTGCTGCTGTTCGACCGCTACGAGCCCAACCTGGAGGGCGGCGGCGAGCCGGCCAACTTCAGCCTGAACTGCGTGCCGGCCATCAACCTGTTCGAGCGCCGCGCCGAGCGAATCGCGGTGGACGACAGCACGACTGCCTTCCAGATCATTCCTGACCGGCTGGCCGGCAACGACTACGAGGTGTTCGACGTCGCCTCGGCCACTGGCTTCTCCAACGACAGCGACGAGCTGCAGTTCCTGCCGCTGTTCGACGTGCCGCACGTCGACCCGGGCGGCGCGGCCGGCTACTTCAGCCTGCTGCGCGAGCCCCGCCTGGCCAGCGACCGCGCCAAGCGCGAGGGGCCACGCTCGGCCTACGTGGGCAGCGAGGTGTTCCTGGCGCTGGTGGACCTGCAGCGCGCGCCCTACCGCACCGAGCTGCGCCAGCTGGCCGCCAAGGTGCGCTGCACCAACCGCGACCTGCCGCTGTTCATCCCTACCGGCCGCGACCACGGCGGGCTGACGCTGGAGACGCGCGCACCGGTGGACGCCATCGCCGTGATGGCCGGCCCGTCGCGCCCCCTCACCGCTGCGCGCGAAGGCCCACTGGCCTGGCGGCTGCTGTCGCTGTTGTCGCTGAACTACCTGTCGCTGGTGGACGAGGACGCCGACCGCGGCGCGCTGGCGCTGCGCGAGCTGCTGGGCCTGTTCGGCCAGAGTGCGGACGCCGGCCTGCTGCGCCAGATCGAGGGCGTGCGCTCCGTCGCCACGCGGCCCGTCGTGCGCCGCCACCCGGCCCCCGGCCCCATCGCGTTCGGCCGCGGGCTGGAGGTGCAGGTCACCGTGGACGAGCTGTCGTTCGAGGGCGGCAGCGCCACGCTGCTGGGCGCCGTGCTGCACCACTATTTCAGCCGCCACGTGTCCATGAACAGCTTTGTGCAGACGCTGCTGGTGTCGCGCACGCGTGGCGAACTCAAGCGATGGCACCCGCTGCCCGGCGCCAGGGCCATCCTGTGAACATCTTCGACGCGCTGAAGCAGCGCCCGGGCCGCTTCGACCTGTTCCAGGCGCTGCGCCGCATCGAGGCCGCCCACCCGGACAAGCCGCGCCTGGGCGACGCGCTGCGCCCGGGCGACGAGGCGGTGCGCTTCGCCAGCGAGGCGGCGCTGAACTTTGCGCCCACGGCCATCACCAAGCTGGACGTGCGCGAAGGCCACGCGCCGCGGCTGGTGCAGCGCGTCATGAGCCTGTTCGGCCCCAACGGCGCGCTGCCCACGCACCTGACCGAGTACGCCCGCGAACGGGCCCTGCACCACGGCGACCGCACCTTCGCGGCCTTCGCCGACATGCTGCTGCACCGCTTCGGCCTCCTGTTCTACCGAGCCTGGGCGCGCACAAACCCGGTGGTGGGCATGGATCGCGGCCGCGAAGCGCCCATCGTGCGCCACGTCGGCGCGCTGGTGGGCCTGGCCGAGCCGGCGCTGCGCGAGCGCGACGCTTTAGGCGACTTCTCCAAGCTGTACTTCGCCGGGCGCCTGGCGCGCTCGGCCCGCGACGCCGACGGGCTGCAGAGCTGGATTGCGCTGCGCTTTCGCGTGCCGGCCCAGGTGCAGCAGTTCAGCGGCCATTGGATGACGCTGGAGCCCGAGGAGCGCACCCGGCTGGTCAAGCACGACGGCGTGGGCCTCGGCCGCGGCGCCATGCTGGGCGGCCAGGTCTGGGACGTGCAGCACAAGTTCCGCATCGAGATCGGGCCGCTGGGCTGGCCGGCCTTCCAGGCCTTCCTGCCGTCGGGGCCCCACCTGCCGGCGCTGCAGGCGATGGTGCGCCAGTACGTGGGCCACGAGTTCGACTGGGACCTTCGCCTGCGCCTCAAGCCTGCCGAGGTGCCTATCTGGCCGTTGGGCCGCCAGCCCGGCATCGGCCAGTTGGGTCGCAGCGCGTGGCTGAACAGTCGGCGCCCGCGCAAGCGCGCCGACCAGTTGCTGATGAATGTAGAGAGCATCTGCCGGGCGCCGCTGGGGCCCTCGATGGCACCCAAGCATCAGATGTAGTCAGGTCAGCGGAACCGAACGGCGGCCTCGGTCACTTAGCACCGAGGAGATCTCCAAATGACTGACATCAGCCGCCAAGCCCTTTTCGGCAAGCTCAACCCGCTGGCCTACAAATCCGTCGAGGGCGCCACCGTCTTCTGCAAGCTCCGGGGCAACCCTTACGTGGAGCTGGTGCACTGGCTCACTCAGCTGCTGGAGAACAACGAGTCCGACGTGAGCGCCATCGTGCGCCACTACGGCCTGGACGCCGCCGCGCTGGCGCGCGACGTGACCACCGCGCTGGACCGCCTGCCGCGGGGCTCCACGTCCATCAGCGACTTCTCCGAGCACATCACCCACGCCATCCAGCAGGCCTGGGTCTATTCGACGTTGATGTACGGCGACGCGCAGGTCCGCAGCGGCCACCTGCTGGTGGCGCTGCTCTCCACCCGCACGCTGCGCGAGGCGCTGTTCGGCATCTCGCGCCAGTTCGAGAAGATCAAGCCCGACGACCTGGCCGACAAGCTGCCCACACTCATCGGCAAGACCGGCGAAGCGGGCCTGGGCGCAACCGACGGCAGCGCGCTGAACGCGGGCCAGCCCGGCCAGGCCGAGGGCGCGATGGCGCCGGCCGCGATGGGCCGTCAGGAGGCGCTGAAGAAGTTCACCGTCGACTTGACCGAGAAGGCACGCAATGGCGAGATCGACCCGGTGACGGGCCGCGACGACGAGATCCGCCAGATCGTCGACATCCTGATGCGCCGCCGCCAGAACAACCCGCTGCTGACCGGCGAGGCCGGCGTCGGCAAGACGGCCGTGGTGGAAGGCTTCGCGCTGCGCCTGGCCCGCGGCGACGTGCCGCCCAACATGCAGGGCGTCACGCTGCTGTCGCTGGACATCGGCTTGCTGCAGGCCGGCGCATCGATGAAGGGCGAGTTCGAGCAGCGCCTGCGCCAGGTCATCGACGAGGTGCAGGGCAGCCCCACGCCCATCATCCTGTTCATCGACGAGATCCACACGCTGGTGGGCGCCGGTGGTGCCGCCGGCACCGGCGACGCGGCGAACCTGCTGAAGCCCGCACTCGCCCGAGGCAACCTGCGCACCGTCGGCGCGACGACGTGGGCCGAGTACAAAAAGTACATCGAAAAGGACCCGGCGCTGACCCGCCGCTTCCAGACCGTGCAGGTCGAGGAGCCGGACGAGAAAAAGGCCATCCTGATGCTGCGCGGCGTGGCCACGGTGCTGGAGAAGCACCACCAGATCCAGTTGCTGGACGAGGCCATCGAGGCGGCGGTCAAGCTGTCGCACCGCTACATCCCGGCCCGCCAGCTGCCCGACAAGGCCGTCAGCCTGCTGGACACGGCCTGCGCCCGCGTCGCCGTCAGCCAGCACGCAATGCCGGCCGAGGTCGAGGACTGCAAGCGCCGCATCGAGTCGCTGGAGATCGAGCAGGCCATCATCGGCCGCGAGGCCCAGGTGGGCGTGCACATCGGCGAGCGCGGCACGCTGGTCGAAGAGAAGCTGGCCGGCGAGCGCACCCGCCTCGCGGCGCTGGAAGCGCGCTGGACGCAGGAAAAGGACGTTGTCGCCAAGATCCTGGACCTGCGCGCCAAGCTGCGTGGCGGTGATCAGCCGGCCGATGCCGGCGGCAGCCCCGACCGTGACGCGCTGCTGGCCGAGATGCACGCCGCCCAGGCCCAGCTCGCCGAGCTGCAGGGCGATGCGCCGCTGATCCTGCCGTGCGTCGATGCGCAGGCCGTGGCCAGCGTCGTCGCCGACTGGACCGGCATCCCCGTCGGCCGCATGGTCAAGAACGAACTGGAAGCCGTGCTGCGCCTGGGCGCCACGCTGGGCCAGCGCGTCATTGGCCAGCAGCACGGGCTGGACATGATCGCGCGCCGCATCCAGACCTCGCGCGCCAAGCTGGACAACCCCAACAAGCCCATCGGCGTGTTCATGCTGTGCGGCACGTCGGGCGTCGGCAAGACCGAGACGGCCCTGGCGCTGGCCGAGTCGCTGTACGGCGGCGAGCAGAACGTCATCACCATCAACATGAGCGAATACCAGGAGTCGCACACCGTCTCCACGCTCAAGGGCGCGCCTCCGGGCTACGTCGGCTACGGTGAAGGCGGCGTGCTGACCGAGGCCGTGCGCCGCCGACCCTACAGCGTCGTGCTGCTGGACGAGGTGGAGAAGGCCCACCCCGACGTGCACGAGCTGTTCTTCCAGGTCTTCGACAAGGGCTGGATGGAGGACGGCGAGGGCCGCCTGATCGACTTCAAGAACACCATCATCCTGCTGACGAGCAACGTGGGCTCGGAGCTGATCATGAACATGTGCCGCGACCCGGATCTGCTGCCCGACCCCGAATCGCTGGCCAACGCGATGACAGAGCCGCTGCAGAAGGTGTTCCCGCCCGCGCTGCTGGGCCGCATCGTGACCATCCCGTACTACCCACTCAGCGACGAGATGCTGGCGCGCATTGTGCGTCTGCAGTTGAACCGCATCGTCAAGCGCGTGGCAGAGAACCACCGCATTCCGTTCGAGTACAGCGACGCGGCGGTCGAGCTGATCGTGAAGCGCTGCAACAACGCCGAGTCCGGCGGCCGCATCATCGACGCCATCCTGACCAATACCGTGCTGCCCAAGGTCTCCATCGAGTACCTGTCGCGCACGGCCTCGGGCCAGCCGCTGGCGCGCGTAGGACTAGACGTGACCGACGGCGACTTCAGCTATGCCTTCGACTGAGACAGAGCGGATGGCGGCAGTAGTGCCTGATCGGGCCGAGCGCCGGGCTGCCAAGGGCCAGAGGCCCTTGGCCTGTCGTACGCACAAGCAGTCCGCAGGGACTGCTTGTGTCCGACTCCAGTTCGCCAAGCCGGCCCGTCTGGCGATGTGCTTGCGGCTCGATGCCGCGAGCATCGCCGTCCCCTTGAGGGACCGGACAAGGCACACCTTGGACGAGAGGTCAACAGATGTCTAGTGTGATGTCCATCACCACCACGCTGGGTGGTGACAAGCTGCTGGTACTTCGCATGGAGGGCAAGGAGCAGCTCGGCGCGGTGCCGGAGTGGCGGGTCGACCTGGTGGGCAACATCAGCCTGCTGGGCGTGCGCGAGACCATCAACCTGCACAAGCTCGTCGGCACGCGCGCCAACGTCACCATCGAGCACGGCGCCAAGCGTCACTTCAACGGCTTCGTCATGGAGGCCCAGCGCGGCGAGCGCTACGGCCGCTTCGAGTCCTTCCGCATCGTCATGCGGCCATGGCTGTGGTTCGCCACGCAGACGCGCAACTCCCGCGTGTTTCAGAACAAGAATGTACGGGACATCGTCCGCGAGGTGCTGACGCCCTACAGCAGCGACTTCGAGTTCCGCCTGCAGGACACCTCGGTCTACAAGCCGCTGGAGTACTGCGTGCAATACAACGAGTCGGACTTCGACTTCGTCAGCCGGCTGTTGGAAGAGGTGGGCATCTACTACTTCTTCGAGCACACCGACACGACGCACACCCTGGTGATGCTGGACGCGATGGGCAAGCACAAGCCCAAGTCGGGCACGAAGGAGCTGTCGTGGTCGCACAAGCTGGACGCCGGCAAGCCCGGCATCGTTGACTGGAACCTGGCCGAGGAAGTGCACGCGCTGAAGGCCGTGGTGCGCGATCACGACTACCTGGCGACAGCCACCAAGATCGAGCAGAGCGAGGCGGCGCTGCCGACTGCGGCTACCGCCAAGCGCGGCGAGCTGGAGGTCTACGAGTACCCGGCCCGCGCCGTGCAGAACCAGGTCAAGGACGCCACGCAGCCGGCCGCCACCGCAGCCGCGCGCGTGGCCAAGATCCGGCTGGAGGAGCTGCAATCGCTTCAGCAGGTGTTCACCGGCACCACCAACTGCAACGACCTGGAGGTCGGCACCACCTTCGAACTGGAAGACGCGCTGACCCCCTCGGACGACGACACCTACCTCGTCGTCAGCATGAACTTCAGCGCCGAGTTCGGCGACCACGAGGCCATCGAGGACCTGAAGAACGTGGCGAACCGCCGTGACGGCCTGCTCGCCCACATCATGTGCATCTCCACGGGCGGCAACCCCTTCCGCCCGCAGCGCAGCACGCCGCGGCCCGTCATGTACGGCCCGCAGACGGCGATCGTGGTCGGCAAGTCGGGCACCGAGGTCGACTGCGACAAGCACGGCCGCATCAAGGTGCAGTTCCACTGGGACCGCCTCGGCAAGAAGGACGAAAACAGCTCCTGCTACATCCGCCTGTCCCAGCCCTGGGCCGGCAAGGGCATGGGGCTGTGGATGATTCCGCGCGTGGGTCACGAGGTGGTGGTCAGCTTCCTCGGCGGCGACCCCGACCGGCCGCTGATCACCGGCTCGGTGCACAACGACGTCAACACGCCCACCTACCCGCTGCCGGCCAATGCCGACATCAGCGGCTGGCGCACCCAGTCCACCAAGGACGGCGCGGCCGACGAGCGCCACGAGCTGCGCTTCGACGACAAGAAAGGCAGCGAGTACGTCTGGCTGCAGTCGCAGAAGAACTTCCATCGCCACGTCAAGGAAGACGTGTTCGACTGGATCGAGATGAATGAGACCAAGAAGGTCAAGCTCACCCGCAAGGAAGTGGTCGGCGAGAACTGGTACGTGAACGTCGGCAAGGACGTCATGCACGACCTCGGCAAGGACCTGCACACCAAGGTCGCCGGCGACATCTTCACCACCGGCGCCGCCACCTACCAGCTGAAGCTGGAGAAGGACTTCAACACCCAGGTCGGCGCCGACTACGGGCTGGACGTGACCGGCAAGGCCGACCTCAAGGCGGGCGGCGACATCAAGCTGCAGAGCGGCGCGGCCGGCAACATCAAGACCACCGGCAACCTGGTCGCCGAAGCCGGCGCCAAGCTGTCGCTCAAAGCCACCGCCGACCTGCTGATGGAAGGCATCAACGTGAAGGCCAAGGGCAGCGCCGAGATCGTGCTGGAGGCCTCGGCCGGCATCAAGATCGTTTGCGGCGGCTCTGTCATCACGCTGGGTCCGGCGGGCGTCACCATCGACGGGCCGCTGGTCAAGGTGAACTGCGGCGGCGGTGGCGGCTCTGCCGGCAGCGCCGAGAGCGCGGCTGCCGCCGAACCCAAGGCGCCGGAGGAAGCCAAGAACCTCGAAGAGTTGACTCCCGCCAAGGCCGAGGACTACGACAAGCTGTTCGAGGACCCGCTGAAGGACGAGGCCGCCGCTACCCCGCCGGCTGCCAGCGCTACAGCCGGCGCCACCGGCGCCGCAGCCCCGGGCGGGCTCGTCGGTGCCGCCGCGATGGCGGGTCCGAGCGGCATCTCCGCTGCACGCGCCGCCGCACTGGCCGCGGGCGCCGCCGCGCTGGCGGCCGGAGGCGCGGTGGCCATGGGCCTGGCCCAGCCGCAGGCGGGCATGCGCGAAGAGGACGAGCCCGCCCCGGGCGATGTGGCCGGCATGGAGAAGACACTGGCCGATTCCGAGGCCGCCTATGAGGCTGCCAAGGCAGGCGAACCCCCACCGCTGACCGAAGAGGAAATCCAGGCCGTCAAAGAAGCGATCATGGACGAGAGCGCGGCGACGGAGTCCGACGCACGCGCTGCCGAGGACGTCGCCCAGGCGCAGAGCGCGGCGCAGGCGGAAACTGTCGACAACGTCGCCGTCGAGAAGGCCGCGCGCGCCGCCGAGGCCGCCGCCCAGGCGGAGAATGCTGCGCAAGCCCAGGTGGTCGACTCCGAAGCCGCCTACGCGGCGGCCAAAGCCGCCGAGGCCGCGGCAGCGGCCGAGCTGTCGACGCAGACCGTCGAGCAAGCCGTGGCCGCATCCGAGGCTGCCTATGCCGCCGCCAAACAGGCGGAGGCCGACGCTGCGGCGCAAGCTGCAGCGGCTGCCGATGCGCCGCCCGAGCCGGAGCCCGACCGTGGCGGAGGCGAGGCTTGAACGGTGCCGCGCTGGCCACGGCCCAGATCCGGCCAGCGCTGTGGAACCAGCCTGACGCTCGGGTGCATGCCGTCATCGACGGCGGCATCGTCGCCGGCCTGCCGGCGCGGTTGCAGGCCGCCCGGGCGGTGGGCTGGGACTGCCTGCAGCGCGGCGCAATGTCGCCCGACGCCGCAGCGCGCGCCGCCTACATCGTGGAACTGCAGCCCGAGTCAGACTTCACCACTTGGCTGGTGGGCGAGGCCTGCACCGCCTACGAGGGCTGGGGCGTGCTGATGACGTCCTCGCGGCCGCTGCTGGCCATGCGTGAGCACAGCCGCGACCTCGCCGAGGTGCGCGGCCCGGACGGCCGTCGCCGCCCCTGGCGCTGGTGGGACCACGAGCTGCTGGCGCTGCTGCTGCCGGGCCTGGCGCCCTCGCAGCTGGACGGTTTCTTCGCGGCCGGCCAGCAGCTCGTCGAGCCCGGTGCCAAACGCTGGACCTGGTGGCAGCTGCGCAGCGGCGTGCTGGATCGCCAGGTGCGCGAGCGGGTGGCGTGATGTTGAGCCTGACCGCCGAGCAGCTGGCGCAGGTCGAGGCGCTGCAGTCGCGGCGTGACGCCGCGGCGCTGCAAGGACTGCTTCGCGGTGCCTGGCCGGAGGTCGCGCAGCGCCTGCAGGACCGCTGGCCCGCCTTCGTCGAACTGGCCGTGGAGTGCGGCCAGGCGCTGGGCTTACGTCAGCCCGCCGAACTGGCGCGTTATGCGTCGCTGTGCTGCTTGTGGGGCGCCCGTTTCGAGACGCGCGCGCAGTTCGAATGGGCCGCGGCCATCGGCGCCGACGCGGCGCTAAGCCCGTCGCTGCGCCTGCACCAGCTGACGCACCACTCACGCGAGGAACTGGCGCAACGCGCCGCGCATGCGGGCCATGCAGGCCGGTTAGGCGACACGTTGACGGTGGCCGGCTTCGACGAGGCCCTGGCCGCCGTCGAGGCTGGCCTGGCCCAGGCCGCCCGCGGTCGCACTGTCTTCCTGGACCAGCTACCGCCGCCTCGCCCCGTGGCCTGCGACCTGGCGGCCGTGCGCTTCGCCGTCATCGAGCCCAAGCCGCTGCAGGCCTATGCCGGCACCGACGGCAACTGGCACCGCACGGAGCTGCCGCCCTGGGCGACCGCACCCGAGACCCTGACCGCGCCGCTCGAAGAACCCCGCACGCTGGACGTGCTGAGCCGCGCCGCCGGCAGTGGCGCCAGCGCGCGGCTGCAGCTGGCCATCAGCGCGCTGGGCGGCTGCGGCAGCCCGCATCCCGAGGTGCGCCACGACAGCGGCGCCGGCCGCCTGCACTGGCGCGGCGCCGACACAGCGCGCCTCAGCTTGACGCTGCACGCACCGACCCCGGACGCCAGCCTGCCGCCCGCCGGCATCGCCCACGGCGAGCCGCCCGACGCGCAGACCGTGGACATCGCCAGCTGCGGCATCCGCGACGCCGGCGCGCCGCTGGGCCGCGTGGCGATGACGCTGCGCGTGCACAGCGCTTCCCAGCGGCTGCTGCAGGTTCGCCACGGCGCCGCGCCCCCCCTGACGTGGCCACAGGAGGCGCCGCCGGCCGGCGCGCCCGCCACCACCGCCTGCCAACTGGAGGTTGACAGCCAGCCGCAACCGGTGCCCGTCTGGCTGAAAGCCTGGCAAGACCTGCAAGCGCAGGCGCAGGCTGGGCAGGAAAAGCTGTTCATCGCGTGGTCGCGCCAGATGGTCGGCACCAGCGGCCGGCTGGAGGCCGAACTGTCGCCGCTGCTGGGCCAGGCCGCGCTGACCTGGGGCTGGCAGCACGACGAGACCGATGCGACCCAAAGTGCCGTCGCGCTGCGGCTGCAGGGCGACATCGACTTCGCGGCGCTGGTGCTGGACCTGCGCCTGACCGGCTCGATGGAATGGGCCGGCAGCCACGCCCGCGTCAGCCTGCGCGCGCACGGCCGCAGCAACTGGCGCATGACGCTGGACCAGCGTGGCGACGAGGCCGCCGAGGGCCACGGCCTGTCGCAGGCCAAGGCGACGTGGCGCCATCCGTTCACGCTCCGGGTCGAGCCCATCGCCACCGGCCATCCGGCGCTGCTGTCGGCCGGGCCTCTGGCCGAGCCGCTGCGCGGCGCCGTCGTCGGTGAGTGCGGGCTGCGCCCGCGCCCCGACGGCCGCGGTCAGCAGTGGTTCTACAAGCTGGCCATCGAGTCTGTGCACACCAACCTGCTGCGCCACGATCCGCTAACCGGCACGCAGCGCCAGCGCCGCGAGCTGCTGCCGGCACTGACGCTGATCGACTGGACAGGTGGCTGAACATGCTGCCCCGACGCTCATTCCATTCACTGCCCCCCGAGGGGTCGCATCAATGCCTTCGGGCGGCCGGGCGGCGCTGATGGACCGCCTCATGTGCCTCCACGTGCAGACCAGCGGCGAGCCGGTCGAGGTGCTGGTCAACGGCGTGCCGGTGCTGGCGCTGCCGCCCGGCGCCGGCAGCCAGTCGGTCACCGTGCACGAGTACCTGCAGAACGGGAGCAACCGCATCAGCTTGGTCGTCGCGCCGCCGCCGCTCGCACAAGCCATGGCCGCGCCCGATGCGCCGCGGCAGCCGCGCATGGCGTCGCGGCCGGCGCAGGCGCGCGCGCGCCTCGTGCTGCTGCGCAACGGCAAGAGCCTGGCCGACGAGGCCGTGCGCGTGCTGGCGGATGTGAACTGGGCAGTCGAGGAAGGCGACAGCTTCGACGCGCCCACGCTGCAGCATCAGGACCTAGAGCTGCCGGTCGGTTTCCCGCGCTGGCGCTGGATGGACGCGCCGGCGCTGAACCCCGGCCCGCAGGACCGCCACACCGTGCTGGCCGCGCTGCAGCGCATCGCGTTCGACCTGTCGCGCGGCAACCCGGACACGCTGCTTGCCGTCTGCCGGCTCAAGCTGGAAGAGCTGGACCACGCCTACCAGCGCCCCGTCGGCCATGGCACCGCCGCGCTGCGCGATCAGGTGCAGCGGCTGTGGCAGGGCGGCACACTCGCCACGCTGCAGCCGCCCACCGCAGAGACGCTGCTGCTGCGCAGCGTGGCCGGCGGGCGGCTGCTGGAGTGCCTGAACCCGCTCGGCGCACCCGCGCTGTCCACGCTGAACGATGACACGCAGCCCAACATAGCCTGGCCCTTGCGGCTGACCTTGATCGAAGGCAAGGTCTACGTTTTGCGCTGACCATCCGCATCGACACTCGCAGCCATGATCCGCCTCCACGTCACCACCTACAACGGCCAGCCCCTGAGCCAGCCCCTGTCCGCGCAGTTCGACGAGCTGGGCGGCGACATCGGGCGCGCCGACACCAACCAGCTGGTGCTTCCCGACCCCGAGCGCACCGTGTCGCGCGTGCATGCCCGCGTGCTGTTCCGCGCCAGCACCGGCTTTGCGATCGTGGACCAGGGCAGCAACCCGATCAGCGTCAACGGCCAGCCGCTGGGCAAGGGCGTCGAGGCCAGCATCAAGCCCGGCGACCACCTGCAGATCGGCGGCTATGTGCTGAACGTCGAGGTCGCGTCCGCCGCCTCCGGCGCCAGCGACCCGTTCGCCGACTTCTTCGGCCTGGCGCCGGCCCACCCGGCCACGCAGCCCGGCGTGCGCCGCGGCCCGCCCATCGACCCGCTGGGCCTGCTGGGCAGCGCGCCGCCCCCGCCGCAACCCCAGCCCCACCCCGCCGCACCGGCGTTTGCACCGGCGTTTGCACCGCCGCCACCGGCCGCGCCAGCGGCATCCTTCGGCGGCGGCATCCCGGCGGACTGGGACCCGTTCGCCGCACCGCCCGCGCCTCGCAATGCCCCGGCCGCTGCCGGTTCGGTCGGAGCGCGCGCGCTCGGCCTGGACTTCGGCGCCGGCGCACCTGCGCCGCTGATCCCCGACCTGCCCGGCTCACCCGGCGGACTGGGCGCGGGCGGCGATTCGCTGGACGCGCTGTTCGGTCTGGGCGCGCCCACGCCGACCAGCAGCAACCCGCTGGCGCAGTCGCTGCTGGGCGAGGCCATCGCCCAGCCCAACATGGCCAGCCACAGCGACCCGCTGAAGGCGCTGGGCATGTTGCCGGCCGGTGCCGGCCAGGCACTCCCCGATACAACGTCCGAGCTGAACCGGCCCTTCCTGCCGCCCAGTCTCCCGGTGGCGCAACCGCCGGTCGTGCCACCGCCCGCCAACCCCATGGCGGCGCTGAACAAGCTGGACCCGTCGGAGACGCTTTCGGGCGCGGTCGTGTCGTGGAACCCCGATGGCGCCGGCGAGGGCCGCACCATCATCCGCGCCGGCCGTAAGCCGGAGGCGCCACCGGCCGCACCGGTGCCAGTGGCGGCGCCCGCAGCGCAGTCGGAGATCACCGTCTCGCCGATGCCGCCCCTGTCGCCGAGCGCGCCGCCGCCCGTGGCCCTGCCCGCACCGGCGACGGCACCGGCCACGTCGGCCACCGTGCCGGCCGACCAGGCCGCGCTGCTGGCGGCCTTCCGCGAAGGCCTGGGCCTGCCCAACCTGCCGGCGGGCGGGCTGACGCCGGAGTTCATGCGCCTGCTTGGCCAGCTGATCCACGAGTCCGCGCGCGGCACGGTGGACCTGCTGGTCGCACGCGCGGCGCTGAAGCGTGAGGTGCGTGCCGAGGCGACCATGATCGTCGCCAAGGAGAACAACCCGCTGAAGTTCTCTCCCACCGCCGAGGTCGCGCTGGGTCACCTGCTGGGCCCCCACGTGCGCGGCTTCATCGAGCCGCAGCGCGCGATGCGCGACGCCTTCGACGACCTGCGCGCCCACCAGCTGGCCTTCCTGGCCGGCATGCGGGCCGCGCTGGAGGGCCTGCTGACGCGCTTCGACCCGGCCTCGCTGGAGGCGCGGCTGACGCAGAAGTCCGTGCTGTCCAGCCTGCTGCCGGCGGCGCGCAAGGCGCAGCTGTGGTCGGTGTTCCAGCAGGAGTACCAGCAGATCGCTGGCGAGCTGTCGGACGACTTCCATCAGGTCTTCGGGCGCGAATTCCTACGCGCTTACGAGGCGCAACTCGATGCGCTCCACACAGAGACGCATTGAGACTACGAAAAAACGAAAGGACGCTGTGCATATCGAGCTGGCATTGATGTCGGAACGCGGTGGCCGCGACTACAACGAGGACGCCTGCGGCCACTGGCACTCCGAGCGCTATCTGTGCTGCGTGCTGGCCGATGGCGCCGGCGGCCATGGCGGCGGAGACGTTGCGTCCAAGCTGGCGGTCAGCCACGTGCTGCAAGGCTATGCGGCCCGGCCGGCCCACCACCCGCAGCTGCTGGAGGCTTTGCTGCTGGACACCAACCGCGAGCTGCTGGCCCAGCGCGCGGCCAATCCGCAGCTGCGCAACATGCACTCGACCGTCGTGGTGCTGTCCATCGACCTGCAGGAGCGCCACGCGCTGTGGGGCCACTGCGGCGACTCGCGCTTCTACGCCTTCCGCGACGGCAAGATGCAGCAGCGCACACGCGACCACAGCCTGGTGCAGTCGCTGATGGACGCAGGCCTGCTGGACGAAGCCGGCGCGCGCAACCATCCCAAGCGCAGTGAGCTTTACTCGGCGCTCGGCACGCAGGGCAGCGACCTGCAGATCAGCGTGTCACAGACACCCTGGCCGCTGGCCGGCCGCGAGGCGCTGATGCTGTGCACCGACGGCCTGTGGGAATGGGTGCCCGACGGCGAGATCGCTACCGCGCTGGCCACCGCCCCCGACCCGCAGGCCTGGCTGAACGACCTCGGCGAGCGCGTGCGCCTGGCGGCTGTCGACGCGCCGCGGCACGACAACTACACCGCGCTGGCCCTGTGGCTGGGCGCCGACTGAAGGAGTCTCCGTCATGCCCCAACACTGCTGCACCGGCGCGATGATGAACTGCACCTTCGGCGTCGCGCCCAGCACGCTCAATGTGCTGCCCAAGAACAAGATGATGACCAGCAACATGGCGGCGGCCAACATCATGGACAACATCCCCATGGTGAACATCCCGCCGTTCGGCATGTGCAGCAGCCCGAGCAACCCGACGGTGGCCGCAGCCACCGCCGCCGCCCTGGGCGTGCTGACGCCCATGCCTTGCGTGCCAGTGTTCCCGGCCCCGTGGACGCCCGGCGCGCCGACGGTGATGCTGGCCAACCTGCCGGTGCTGAACAACACCTCCAAGCTGATGTGCGCCTATGCCGGCGTGGTCAGCTTTGCGATGCCGGGGCAGATGACGGAGATGGTGCCGTAGCGCACCGTCCGCGCGGCACAGCAAAAAGCCGCCCGGGGGCGGCTTTGCTTTGGGTGAGTCTCAGCTTAGTTGCGGCCGATTTCGACGCGGCGGTTCTCGTCCGCATTCGGCTTGGCCGGGTTCTTGGGGTCGTTGGAGCCCACGCCTTCGACGACCAGCATGCCGGCGTCGGCGCCCTTGCTGACGAGGTAGTCGCGCACCGACTCGGCGCGCTTGGTGGACAGCGCCTGGTTGGCGGCCGGCGTGCCGGAGGCATCCGCGTGGCCAATGATGCGCACCTTGCGGTCGGTGTTCTTCTTGGTCTTGAGCACGTCGGCGAACACGTCCAGCTGGCGCTTCAGCAGTTGGGGCAGCTCGGCCGAGCCGACCCGGAACGACGTGGCCGGCAGCGAGTACTTGATGGCCGGCTTGAAGCCCATGCACTTGAAGCCGTTGGCTTCCAGTTCCTTGCACTTGTCGTCGGGGAACAGGCCTTCGGCGATGGCATCGGCGGTGGGCACACTCTTGCCCAGGTCGACGGCGGCGGGCGCAGCAGAGGCGGCGGCAGCGGCCGGATCGGGCGTCTGTGCCAGCGCGCTGAGCGCGAGACCCCACAAAGACAGGGCAAGGACGGAACGGAGCTGCTTCATGGCGGTACTCGTGTCGGCAGGGGTAAACGCTGGGTGAGTGGCGCCAGGGTGCAAATGGTTCCCGCCGGATGCAGCCGACTTGGGGAACCAAGCCCGCCCGTCAGTCACTCATGGCCTGATCGCGGCCTCGACAGCGTGGCTGCGCCGTCCCGTTTTCTGCTCCCTTGAGGCGAACCTACACATGACCTGGCGTGACCGAGTGATCTGGACCGAGGGCATGTTCCTCCAGCCGCAGCACTTCCAGCAGCATGACCGCCACTGGGAGCACCAATGGCGCCAGCGGCTGGCGCAGGCGCTGCCCTATGCCTGGGGCTTCTCTGCGCTGACGCTGGATGAGTCGTCGCTGACGCTGGGCAAGGTGGGACTGGCCGCCGCCCAGGGCCTGCTGCCGGACAGCACCGCCTTCTCCGCCCCCGGCAGCGACGCCACGCCGGCGGCGCTAGACATCCCGGGCGACGCCCGCAACGAGATCGTCGTGCTGGCCGTCACGCTGCAGCGCCCCGGCGTCGTCGAGACCGATGCCGAGGGTGCCGCCGGCGCGATGGGCGCGCGCTTCTCGGCTGCCGAGGTCAGCGTGGGCGACAGCAACTCCCAGCTGGACCGCGACGCCGCCCTGCAGGTCGGCCGGCTGAACCTGCGCCTGATGCTGGCGCGCGATGCCGGCGACGGCTACGCGACGCTGGGCGTGGCGCGCGTCGTCGAGCGCCGCGCCGACAACCGCGTCGTGCTGGACCCGACCTATGTGCCGCCGCTGCTGCACGCGCCCGCCCACCCGGTGCTGGACGGCTATGTGCGCGAGCTGTGCGGCCTGCTGAACCAGCGCGGCGAGGCGCTGGCTGCGCGGCTGTCCGCCCCGGGCCGCGGCGGCGTCGGCGAGATCGCCGACTTCCTGCTGCTGGAGGCCGTCAACCGCAACCAGTCCACGTTCAACCACCTGCGCACGGTGTCCGTGCTGCACCCCGAGCGGCTGTACAGCCACTGTCTGGCGCTGGCCGGCGACCTCGCCACCTTCCGCGACAGCCGCCGCCCCAGCGCGTATGCGGACTACCGGCACGACGACCTGGCCGCCACGTTCAGGCCCGTCATCGACGACCTGCGCCAGTCGCTGTCCATGGTCATGGAGCAGACGGCCATTCCCATCGAGCTGCAGGACCGCGCCTATGGCGTGCGCGTGGCGCTGATCCCGGACGTCAACCTGCAGCGCAGCGCCACCTTCGTGCTGGCCGTGTCGGCGCAGCTGCCGGGTGACGCGCTGCGGGCGCGCTTCCCGACGCAGGTCAAGATCGGCCCGGTCGAGCGCATCCGCGACCTGGTCAACCTGCAGCTGCCCGGCGTCACGCTGCGCCCGCTGCCGGTGGCGCCGCGGCAGATCCCGTACCACGCCGGCCACAACTACTTCGAGCTGGAGACGCGCGGCAACGAGATGTGGAAACAGCTCGAAAGCTCGGGCGGCCTGGCCATGCACATCGCTGGCGAGTTCCCCGGCCTCGAACTCGAGTTCTGGGCCATTCGGGCCTGACGACACTTTTCTGATTGGTCCGCCTCATGAGCGATCCCAACAACGACGATCCCTTTGCCGCCTTCGGGCAGGACCGCACGGTCATCAAGCCCAGTGCCGGTCGACCCATGACGGGCGGACAACCGCCGGCACGCCCCGCGGCGCCGGCCGGCAGCACCGCCCCGCAAGGCCTACCCGCCGGCCCCGCCGGGCGTGAGGCGCCGATGGCGCTCGAAGCGCTGACCACCGCCAGCCTGAACCCGCTGGTGGCGGCGGCCATGCCACTGCTGTCGGCCGCGCCGCGCATCCGCCACAGCCCGCAGCACCCGAATCCGCCCGGGCTGAAGCAGGCGCTGGCCGAGGGCATCCAGACTTTCGAGGCCCACGCGCGCAGCCAGGGTCTGGCCAACGAGCAGGTCATCGCCGCACGCTACATCCTGTGCACGCTGCTCGACGAGGCCGCGGCCAGCACGCCCTGGGGCGGCTCCGGCGCGTGGGCCTCGCAGAGCCTGCTGGTGCAGTTCCACAACGAGTCCTGGGGGGGCGAGAAGGTCTTCGCGCTGATGGCCAAGCTGGCCGAGAACGTGCCGGCCAACCGCAACCTGCTGGAGCTGCTGTACGTGTGCCTGGCATTCGGCTTCGAGGGCCGCTACCGCGTTATCGACAACGGCCGCGCGCAGCTGGACGGCGTGCGCAGCCGCCTCGCGCAGATGCTGCGGCAGGGCCAGGCGCCCGATCCGGCGCTGTCGCCGCGCTGGCAGGGCGCCGAGCCGGCAGAGAAGGGCCTGCGCCACAAGCTGCCGCTGTGGGCCATCGCCTGCGCGACGGCGCTGGTGCTGCTGGTCGTCTACATGGGCCTGCGCTTCGGCATCAACGGTGCGTCGGACGAGGTCTTTACCGCGCTGCGCGGCTTCGACGTGAAGACCGCGGCCGTGGCCGCGCCAGCCCCGCCGCCGGCCGCGCCGCGCCTGGCCGGGCTGCTGGACGCCGACATCAAGGCCGGGCTGATCTCGGTCAACGACCTGGCCGACAAGTCCATCGTCATCATCAAGGGCGACGGACTGTTCAACCCCGGAAGCGCCGAGGTCAGCAGCGAGCTGCGTCCGCTGGTGCTGCGCATCGCCGAGGCGCTGCAGCGCATGAAGGGCTCGGTGCTGGTCACCGGCCACACCGACAACCAGCCCATCCGCTCGCTGCGCTTCCCGTCCAACTGGCACCTGTCGCAGGCCCGTGCGGAGGCCTTCCGCAACCTGCTGTCGGAGCGCGTGGAAACCACCCGCATACGCGCCGAAGGCCGGGCCGATGCCGAGGCAGTGGCCGACAACGCCACGCCCGCCGGCCGCTCGAAGAACCGCCGTGTCGAAGTCACGCTGATGGTGCAGGACCGCTGATCATGAAGAAACTCCTGTCCCTCCTGTTCCACCCGATCACGCTCGGCGTGTTCGGCCTGCTGGTCGTCTCCGCCCTTGTCTGGTGGGTCGGCCCGCTGATCGCGTTCGGCGAGCGCCGCCCGCTGGACACTGCGCTGGCGCGCTGGATCGCGCTGGCCGTCGTCTGGCTGCTGGGCGGGCTGCGGCTTGTCTGGTCGTTGATGCGCCGCCGCCGCATCAACGCCGCCCTAGTCAAGGGCATGGGCGGCGGCCCGTCGGCCGCGGCCAAGGAAGAAGCCCAGCTGCAGGAGCGCTTCAGCCAGGCCATCGGGCTGCTGAAGAACGCGCCGGGCAGCAAGAAGGGTCTGCTGGGCGGCGGCACGTCGCTGTATGAGTTGCCCTGGTATGTGTTCGTCGGCGCGCCGGGTTCGGGCAAGACGACGGCGCTGCTGAATGCGGGGCTGAACTTCCCGCTGGCCGACAAGATGGGCCAGGCCAGCGTGCGCGGTGTGGGCGGCACGCGCAACTGCGAATGGTGGTTCAGCGACGAGGCCGTGCTCATCGACACCGCGGGCCGCTACGCCACGCAGGACTCTGACAAGGACACCGACGCCGCCGCCTGGGACACCTTCCTCGGGCTGCTGCGCAAGGCGCGCCCGCGCCGCCCCATCAACGGCGTGCTGCTGACCGTCAGCGTGCAGGACCTGCTGGCCCTGCCGCCCGACCAGCGCAAGGAGCAGGCCTCGCGCATGCGCGGGCGCATGCAGGAGCTGCAGCAGCGACTGGGCGTCAAGGTGCCGGTCTACGTGATGGTCACCAAGTGCGATCTACTGGCCGGCTTCAATGAGACCTTCGGCCTCATGGGCAAGGAGGAACGCGACCAGGTGTTCGGCTTCACCTTCCCGCTGGCGACGCAGCCCGGCGAGGAGATCATGGCCAACGTCGGCAGCGAGTTCGCGTCGCTGGAGAAGCGGCTGCGCGAGCGCCTCATCGAGCGCATGGAGGCCGAGAGCGACACGCTCAAGCGCGCCGTCATCTTCGCGTTCCCACAGCAGTTTGGCGGGCTGCGAGGGCTCCTGGGCAGCTACCTGGAAACGGTGTTCGGCGGCGGCGGCGCGCTGGACGAAGCGCCGCGCTTGCGCGGCGTCTACTTCACCAGCGGCACGCAGGAAGGCACGCCCATCGACCGCGTGCTGGGCGCGCTGGCGCGCACCTTCGGCGTTGAGCGGCGCCTCACGCCGCCGGCCGCCGCCAAGGGCCGCAGCTATTTCCTGAACCACCTGCTGCGCAAGGTCGTGTTCGCCGAGCAGGGCCTGGTGGGCCAGAACGCGCAGGTGGAGCGGCGCAGCGCGCGGCTGCGCTTGGCGGGCCTGGTGTCGCTGGCGGTCGTCACGCTGACGCTGCTGGTCGGCTGGGGCTTCAGCTATGTGGGCAACAAGGCCTACATAGCCGATATAGAGGCCAAGCTGCCGGCGCTACGCGACACCGTCGCCGCGCTGCCGCCCACCACAGGAAGCGACCCGTCGGCGCTGCCCGAGGCGCTGGCCGCGTTGCGTGACGCGGCCCAGCCGCCCGGCTTCGCGCTGAACGACCCGCCGCTGCGGCTGGGCTTCGGCCTGTTCCAGGGCGACAAGCTGGACGCGGGCGCGCAGGTGTCCTACCAGCGCGTGCTGCAGCGGGCGCTGGCACCGCGCGTGGCGGCGCGGCTGGAGGAGCGGCTGCGCACTGCCAACCGCGACAACCTGGAGTTCGCCTACGAGTCCCTAAAGGCCTACCTGATGCTCTACACGCCTGAGCACCTGGACGCTCCCGGCCTGCAGGCCTGGGTCGGGCTGGACTGGGACGCCAACCTCGAAGGCAGCCTCGGCACCGAGAAGGTCGCACTGCTGAAGAACCACCTGGACGCGCTGCTGTCGCGCGGCAGCTTTGAGGTGTCGCAGCCGATGGACAAGGCCCTGGTGGCCAGCGTGCGCGAGATGCTGGGCGCCTACCCGCTGGAGTACCGCATCTTCAGCCGCCTGCGCCGCGCGCAGATCGACGGCGACCTGCCCGCCTTCACCGTGGCCGCCGCTGGTGGCCCGCAGAGCCCCAACGTGTTCGAGCGCGCCAGCGGCCAGCCGCTGACCCAGGGCATCCCGGGCATGTTCACGCGTGACGGCTATAAAAAGGCCTTCCAGACTTCGGTCGACAAGACCGCCAAGCAGCTGGCTGAGGAAGAAGCCTGGGTGCTGGGCACCAACCCCGCCACGGCCAAGCGGCAGGCGGAGGACCGCATGCTGGTGGAGCGCGTGCGCCGGCTCTACCTGGAGGAGTACGTCAAGGTCTGGGACACCTACCTCGCCGACGTTCGCCTGGTGAAGCTGAACGGCCTGGACCGCGGCATCGCCGTGTCGCGGCTGCTGTCGGCGGTGGACTCGCCGTTGGCCGCGTTCCTGCGCGCGGCCTCGCGCGAGACCACGCTGATCGAGCCGGCCACCACCGGCAACACCATCGACAAGGAGCTGAACAAGCGCACGGACGACGCCATCTTCAACAAGGGCGGCGAGCTGGCCAAGCTGGCCGGCAACCAGGTGCGCGCGCCCACTGCCATCCGCGCCGACGGGCCGCTGGAGAAGATCGTCGACGACCACTTCGCCGCGCTGCGACGCCTGGTCACAGGCACGCCACCGCCGCTGGACGACGTGATGAAGATGTTCAACGAGGTCTATGTGCAGCTGAACGCCGTGCAGGAGGCCTTGAAAAGCAAGTCCCCGCCGCCCGCGGGTGGCGGCGGCGGCAAGCTGAAGGCCGCCGCGGGACAGCAGCCCGAGCCGCTGCGCAGCGCGCTGGAGGCGCTGGCCGAGGCATCGGACAACCAGAGCCGCCTGGTCGAGCGCCAGAGCCTGACCGGCGAGCTGCAGCCCGTCAGCGAGTTCTGCGCGCGCGCCATCGCGGGCCGCTATCCGGTCGCGCAGGGCTCCAAGGTCGACGTGCTGCCGGAAGACTTCGGCCAGTTCTTCGCGCCCGGCGGCATGATGGACGACTTCTTCACGCGCAAGCTCAGCCCCCTGGTGGACGTGGGCACCAACCCGTGGAGCTTCCGGCCCACGGGCGACGGCACCCGGCCGGTGTCGCCGGCCGCGCTGGCCGACTTCCAGCGCGCTGCACGCGTGCGCGAGGTGTTCTTCCGCGGCGGCGGCCGCGCGCCGGCTTTCCGAGTCGACGTGCGCGCGCTGGAGCTGGGCGACGGCCTGAAGGAGCTGACGCTGGACATCGACGGCCAGGTGAGCAAGTTCACGCCGGGCAACAACTCGCCGGTCAGCCTGCAGTGGCCAGGCCAGCGCCTGAGTTCGCAGATCAAGCTGACGGGCCAGCCCGGCGGCACGCCCATCACTTTCGACGGCCCGTGGGCGCTGTTCCGGCTGTTCGACCGCTTCGAAGTGCAGGGCTCGCCGCAGCAGCCGGAGCGCTTCATCGTCGTCATGAACCTGGACGGCCACCGCGCCCGCCTGGAAGTGACGGCCAGCAGCGTGTTCAACCCGTTCCGGCTGCGCGAGCTGCAGCAGTTCCGCTGCCCGGGGGCGCTGTGACGGACGTGCCAGGCTGGTACGGCAAGTTGCCGGCGCTCGGTGACTTCGCGTCGCGGCGGTTGACGCCGGCGTGGGTGGCGCAGTGGGACGCCTGGCTGGCCGAGGGCCTGCACCAGCTGCGCGAGGCCGCGCCCGAGACCTGGCTGGCCGACTACCTCGCCAGCCCCGCGTGGCGCTTCGCACTGCTGCCCGGATCGCTTCCCGACGGCTCCGGCGAGGGACTACGCGTGGGTGTGATGATCCCGTCGGTGGACCGCGTCGGCCGCTACTTCCCGCTGGTGGTCGTCAGCCCGCCGCTGCCGCGCCCCACGGGCGCGGACATCGCGGCGCTGTGGCGGTGGACCAGCCAGTTGGAGGAAATCGCCGTCGCCGCGCTGCACGACGACTGGACCGCCGAGGCGCTCGACGCCGCGCTCGCCCACCCGCACCCACCGGCGCCCGCCGCCACCGACGCCGCGGTGCCCGCCGCGCTGAGCGACCTGCTCGCACAAGCCGCGTGGGACGGCCTGCAAGGCTGCAGCCTGTGGCTGCATGCCGGCGCCGACCCCAGCGTGCACCCCGCCCTGCCCCGAGGCGCGGCTTTTGCTGCCCTCTTCCGCCCCCATTGAGGATTGCCCATGCCCAAGAGTGACTGGACCCCCAACTACGGCGAGCTGAGCGCCACGCCGCCTGCCTGGGCCGCCAAGCGCCCGGTGCGCATCGCGCTGCTGGGCGACTTCGGCGCCGGCGCGTCGTCCGGCCGGCTGGACACCGGCAGCGACCTCGCGCGCCGCAAGCCCAAGTCCGTGGAGTTCGACAACCTCGAAGACTGGCTGGGTCAGCAGGACATCACGTTGACGCTGCCTATCGGCACAAAGCGCGGCGGCGTCGAGGTGCCGCTCATGGACCTGGAGTCCTTTCACCCCGACACGCTGTACCGCGAGCTGGACCTGTTCAAGAAGCTGCTGGACCTGCGCAAGCGGCTCAACAACACGGCCACGTTCGACAAGGCTGCGGCGGAGGTCGCCAAGCTTGCCGGCGTGAAGAAGAAGGCCTCGCGCGCCGGCCGTGGCGCGCGGGCGCGTGGCGCCGCGCCGGCCGCCGGTGCCAAGCTGGACGACTTTGCGCGCCTGACCGGCCGCGCCAGTGCGCCGGCCGACGACAACGGCGGCATCGACGCGCTGCTGCGCGACGTGGTGGGCCCCTTCATCGTGCCCGCCGCCAAGCCCGAGAAGGCCGCGCTGCTGAGCACGCTGGATGCAGCCATCGCGGACGGCATGCGCGCCGTGCTGCACCAGGCCGACTTCCAGGCCGCCGAGTCGCTGTGGCGCGGCGTGGACTTCCTGCTGCGCCGGCTGGAGACCGGGCCGATGCTGCAGGTGCATCTCATCGACGTCAGCGCCGAGGAGTTCGCGGCTGACCTGAGCGCCGGCGACGACCTCAGTGAAACCGGCCTGTACCGGCTGCTGGTGGAGCAACCCGGCCAGGCCAAGGATGGCGGCTACACCTACATTGCCGGCCTCTACCAGTTCGAGGCCTCGCCGCCGCACACCGAGTTGCTGGGTCGCATGGCCAAGATCGCCAACGCGGCGGGCGCCACCTTCTTCACGGCGGTGGCGGTGGACGACCTCGCCAACCCGAAGAAGCCGCCGCACGCGCTGGTGGCCGAGGCCTTCGACATGCTGAAAACTCTGCCCGAAGCCAAGCGGCTGAGCCTGATGGGACCGCGCTTCCTGCTGCGCCACCCGTACGGCAAGAAGAGCGACCCGATCTCGTCGTTCGCGTTCGAGGAATTCACGGCGACCGACGGCCTGGGCGGCATGCTGTGGGGCCACCCCGCGCTGCTGGCGCTGACGGCGCTGGCCGGCCAGGGCGGCACTCCGACGGTGAACGACCTGCCCTTCCACCACTTCGTCGACGCCGATGGCGACAGTACGGCGCTGCCCAGCACGGAGCGCTTCATGTCCACCACCGCCGTGTCGGCGCTGGGGGCGTACGGCATCGCAGCGCTGGTGGCACACAAGGGGGAGCCCACGGTGCGGCTGTCCGGCCTGGGCGGCATCGCCGCGGCGGGCGCAGCGTCCAAGGCCGGTGCGCGCGGCGGCATCGAGATGAGCGTGCGCTCCAAGCTCGCGGAGGATGGCGAGCGCCCGGCGCGCGGCGGCGGCAGCAAGCGCGGCGACGACGACACGTCGGTGGCGGCCGCGTCCGGCGACGACGACCTGGACCTGGGTTCATCGGACGACAGCAGCGGCGACAGCAGCAGCGGCGGCGGCGACGACGATCTGGACGCGCTGCTGGCCAGCCTGGGCGGCAGCGACGACGACAGCACCAGCAGCAGCGACTCGGCGGCGTCCGACGACGACAGCAGCACCGACGCGTCCGACGGCGACATGGACCCCGAACTGGCCGCGCTGCTGGCCTCGCTGGGCTGACCCGTCCGCCCGCGCGGGCATTCACCGCCACGGCGTGGAACTGCTCACCTGCATTTGCCACCAAGCAGCGATCGCCTGACGGCCGCGCTGCGGCGGGCCGCTTCACCACCTCACGAGAACCGCAATGAAACTGACCTTCGACGACACCTTCAACATCTCCGCCTATGGCGGCAAGCTCTTTGAAGCGGCGCCGCTGAAGCTGGACTACTCGCTGGACATCCCCGACGTGGAGACGGCCACGCCGGAAGGTAAGGAAGTGACCAAGCTCGTCAACGCCGCCTGGACGGTGAAGATGGCCGCGTGGAAGAAGGACAAAGAGAAGGAATACAAGGAGATCCTGAAGGCGACGGAGAAGGCGTTGCTGGAGACTTCCAAGAAGAAAGCACCCGAGTTCCTGAAGGCGGCCAAGGGCGACAAGACGCTGGCCTCCAACAAGCTGATGCAGTGGCTCAGCGAGGAAGCCAAGGGCGCGAACGTCATGATCAAAAACGCGCTCTCCACCTTCGAAGGCGTTTGCCAGAAGTACATGCTGGAGCTGTGGGCCAAGGTTGCCGCTGGCATCGACAAGAAGTTCAAGACCGCCATCACCAAGGCCAAGGTGAAAGCGGTGCTGAAGATCGTGGGGCTGTCCATCCTCATCGTCGCGGCAGCGGCACTGACCATCGCCGGCGCGGTACTGGCCGCCGTGGCAGCGCCCACTGGTGTCGGCACCATCGCGGGCCTCGGCCTGGCAGCAGGCGGCATCGTTACCATCGCCAAGGCCGTTGCGGAGATCTACGGCGTCTACGACAAGACCTACCCGGATCACAAGAAGGCCGCCAAGAACCTGCGCGACAAGGTTCAGATCCTCAGCGACGCCTTCGCCTACGAGGAGAAGAAGGCTGAGAAGACTAGCCGCGGCGAGTCGTTGGGCCCCAAGGAAAAGATCAAGCTGATGCTTGGCAACACCAAGGGCAAGCAGAAGGACGTGCTGGACGCCCTGAAGAGCCTCAGCATGTGGACCGGCAAGATGCTCATCGACATCGAGAAGGGCGGCCAGGCCGAGACCAAGCTCGCTGCCAAGCTCGACGAACTCGACGACAAGCTGAAGAAAGCGACCGACGCCAAACAGATCGCCGAGATCAAGAAGAAGCAGCAGGCGGGTGTCGCCGAGATCACCAAGCTTTTCCGGGCCCGCGAGAACGCCCGCCACTACCTGGGCCGCTATAACGCCATCTGCGAAGAAGCCGCGAAGGTCATGAGCGATGGGGAAAAGCTGACGTCCACCAAGCTGGGCACACTGGCCGGCAAGGTGGAGGCGCTGATGTCGTCCAAGGAGATGGAGACGTTCATCACCGTTGGCAAGGGCAGCGTGGAGTTCATGAAGGGCTTCATGAAGTTCGCCAGCATGTGATGACGCCGGCTGCCGTGCATGAAAAACCCGCCTCACGGCGGGTTTTTCTCGTGGGGCCGCGCGCCCCGCTCAGTGGTCCTGCTGGACCTTCGTCATGTTGACGTGCAGCGTCTGGGTGGGCACGTCAAATTCGAGCTGGAAGTACAGGCGCCACGTGGTGCCGTTGCCCATGCTGGGCTCGTCGATATAGGCCTTCCAGCCTTGGCCGGGCTGCTCGTGGCACTGGTGCTTGTTGAACTTCGGATCCCAGCCCTTGCTGCTGCCGCCGCCGCCCACGTAGGCGTAGCTGGCGGTCTTGCCCATCTGCGTCATCAAGTCCTTCAGGTCGTTGAGGTACCCGGCCGGGCAGGCAGAGAGGTTGGCACCCTTGTTGTGCACCTTCACGTGCGGCGGCTTGCTGTTGCGCTTGATCTGGCGCGAGGTCTTGTCGCTGCCAGACGGCATAGCGATGGCGACCTTGAACTTCAGCATCCGATCCCACAGCTCCAACTCGACGTTGTAGGTGCCGGGCTCTGCGAGGTTGGAGGTGATCTTCTTGGGCTTGCCAGGCGACTTCACACCCGAGGCCTCGACCACCGTCTCCCACAGCTTGCCCTGCCAGCGCACGGCATCGACGAACTGGCCGTCGAGGTCCAGTTCAGCATTGGTCGACGTGAAGTTGAGGGTCTTGCCGTTGAGCTTGCTTTCCAACTCCTTCATGACCTTGTCGGAGAGTTCGGTCACGCTCAGGTCGATATGGGCTTTGGCCACGATTCAATCTCCATGCAGTAGGCATTGCACATGGGTGACCGCAGCGGACCGATGGTTCCCGCTCCAGTGCTGGTCGACGCGGCGGCGACGCCTCTACTTGCGCACGTTGTCCAGATCCGGCGGCGGCGTGTAGCCCAAGTCGCGGGCGCGCGACTCGAACTGCGATGCCAGCAGCGGCTGGCCGGTGCTGCGGAAGTGCCGCGCCAGCTCGTAGCTCGCGATGCCGTTGCCAAGCGCCACCGAGAACTGCATCCAGCCCTCGTAGCGCGACTGATTGGCCGACGAGTTGCCGAAGTTGCGGAAGCGCTCGGCCATGCGGGCCGCGGCGTCCTTGTCGCCACGGCCGCAGCGCAGCAGGTCCTGGCGGTGGTCGGTGGGCATGTCGTCAGTCAGCGTGAAGGCCGGGCGGTACAGCCGCACGTCGCTGCGTTTGAGCGCCTTGACGGCAGTGCGCGCGCCATCGCGCGACACCTGCACGCCGGGCGCGAACGGGCTCTGCGGGCGCACTTCGAGGAACTTCTCGCACACCTGCACCACCTCGGCAGGCCACGCCAGCTGCTCCAGCTTCTTCAGCCACTCGTCCTCGTCGACATCGTTCACGACCGGCGCCGTCACGCCGACGCGCTTGGGCTCGACCGTCAGGCGCACGCGCGTGTGGTCGGCGATGAAAGGGTCCTGCGCCAGCTCGCGCACCGCGGAGACCGGGTGGTTCAGCATCGTCTCGCGCACGTCGCTGCGCACCAGCTGCATCAGCTCGGGGAAGGTGGTCTGGTCGGAAACCGTGCGCATCATCTTCACGAGCGAGCCCGTGTAGAAGGTGTTCTGCGTGGCCACGGCCGGCGCAATGGCCGGCTTGCCGGCGCCGGTGGAGAAGCTGATCAGACAGCCGGGCGGCGCCTCGACCTGGTTCAGGCCCGACACCTCGCCGGCCTTGAGCCCCGTGCGACAGGCATCCACGACCGCGATGATCATGCCGTCGCGGCGCTGCGGCAGGCGCCCCACCACGTCGGACAGCAGCTGCACGCTGGCCGTCTGCAGCAGCTCGCCCTTGGCCGACGGGTTCAGCCCCGCAGGCAGCAGCAGGTTGGACGCATCCACCTGCACGCCGTGGCCACTGAAGTAGAACAGGATGGTCGCGTCCGCCGGGCTCGCGGCGGCCTCAACGATGAAGGCATCCAGCGCACGGCGCGCGGCGGGCAGCTCCAGGTCCAGCGCGGACGTCACCTTGAACCCTCGCTGCGCCAGCACGTCCTCCAGGTCGCGCAGGTTCTTGGGGATGGGCGGCAGGTCGAACGGGAGCGGGTAGTCGCGGTTGCCCATCAGCAACGCCAGGCGGATCTCGCTGCTGGGGGCCAGAGCGGCCGGCGCGGTGGGCGCGGCCGGCTGCACCGGCGGTGGTGGAGGGGGCGGTGGTGGTGGAGGCGGCGGTGGTGCAGGTCGGGCCTCGCGCCCGTATTGCGCAGACGCCAGCGGCGTGCCGGCCAGCGCCGTGGCGCCCAGCAGCGAGCCGCACACCAGGCGGCGGCGCGTCAGGTCTGGCAGGGGGACTTCGGAATCGTCGGACATCACTTGCAACTCAAGGCGGGTTGGGCGGCGGGGTCGCATTGCGCGGGCGGCGCGGCGCCCTCGCTGCCCTGGGTGGACGGCCGGCCGGGGCCGACCTCGGCGATGACGCCGGAGCGCAGGCGCACCGTGACGTTCTCCGTCCGCACCGTCTCCTGGAAGCGCGCCCGGCGGGCGTCCTCGGCGTCGCCGTTGATGGAAGAGAGCGCGCCCGTGGCAGACGGCGCCAACGGCAGGACGCCGTTATAGACCACCGGGACCTCGGCTGCCTGTCTGGCCCCATCGTGAAAGAGGCGATAGCCCGCGCCGGTCTCCGGGCCGGCCAGCACGATGACGTCGGCCCCCTGCGCGCCGCCCTTGGGCAGCACGGTCACCCAGCCGGCGTTGGGGCCGGTGCTGCGGCTGCCGGTCAGCACCGAGCCGACCTCCACGTTGATGGCCGCGCCGCCCACGACGCCGAAGCTGCCGGACTGGTCCAGCGCCACCGGCGTCAACTCCAGCGTCAGGCTGGGCGTGGAGAGGGACTTGCCCAGCAGTGTCTCGTCGAACGGCAGCCGCGCGACCAGCTTGGCGATGCCCGCGGTGGCGAGGTGGTCGGCACGGATGCTGACGATATCGGCCTCGATGCCGGCACCGCCCACCATGACCTGCTGGCCCGCCACGCGCACCAGCGACTGCACGCCCAGGCTCCCCTTCACGTTGGGCACCCAGGCCGTGCCGGGCGCGCTGCCGCTGAGCACTGTCAGTTGGCCGCGGAAGCTGTTGGCGTCCTGCGCCAGCACGACCGAGCCGCCGCCACTGGCCTGCACGGCGAGCTGCGCGTTCTCGGCCACCGTGATGGCGCCGCCCGTGCCCTGCAGCACGGTGGCCTCGGCCGTGGCCAGCGTGACGCCGGCCAGCGGCACCTGGGCGATGGCGTCAGGCGCCGCCTTGGCGTCGTCCGGCGTGGCGCTGGCCACCAGCGCAAGGCTGCCGCCGTTGACCTGCACGCGACCGTCCAGCGCCAGGCGCTCGGCCTCGATGCGGCCGCCTCCGCTCAGCGTGACGTTGCCGAGCTTCAGCGTCTCTGTCGCGCTGATGAGCGCCTGACCTCCGTTCAGACCCAGCGGCGTGCCGCCGAAGCTGTTGGTGCTGCGACTGGCATCGATGGTGGTGCCGGCCAGCGTGATGCCCGCCGGGTTGGCCAGCGTCAGGCTGCCGCTGTAGACCTGCTCGGCCCGCGTCGTCAGGTCGCCCGCCAGGCGCACCGCACCGGCGGCCTGCAGCGACGCGATGGTCTCGTTGCCGCCCAGCTGCAGCTGCGCACCGGCCGCCACCTGCACGGCGCTGGCGTCGGGCAGGCGCTCGGCCGCGCTGGTGATCAGGCTGCCGCCCTGCACCTGCGTCGCACCGGTGTAGCCGTTGGCGCCGGCCAGCGTCAGCGCACCCTGCTGCACGACCAGGCTGCCACTGCCTGTGATGGCTTGGCCCAGCGTCAGCGCGTCGGCCCGGTCAAACACCAGGCGGCCCTGGTTCTGGATCTCGCCCGAGCCCAGGCTGCCGGCGCCGGCCAGCCGGATGCTGCCGGCTTCGATGACCGTAGCGCCGCTGTTGCTGCCGGCGCCGGTCAGCGTCAGCGTGCCGGTGCCCTGCTGGGTCAGCCCGCCACTGCCGGCCACCGTGCCGTCGAAGCGGCTGTCGGAGCCGCCCGCCCCCACGGCCAGCCGCGCGCCGTCCAGCTCCAGCGCGCCGCTGCCGGCGAGCGAGGCCACGGCCTGGTGCGCACCGGCCTGCACGCGGCCGGCGCTGTCGATGACCAGCGCGCTGCCGCCGGCCAGCGCCTGCGCGGCGGCCAGGTTCAGCGTGCCGGCTGCCACGCGCGTGGTGCCGGCGTAGAGGTTGGCGCCGCCCAGCGTCACGGTGCCCGTGCCGGCCTTGGTCACGCCGCCAGTGCCGCCGATGACGCCGTCGAAGCGGCTGTCGCGGCCACTGCCGTTCGCGCCCAGCGTCAGCGTGTGCGGGTTCAGCAGCACCTGGCCGCTGCCGGTCAGCGCGGCGAGCGACTGGTCGGCGCCCAGTTCCAGCGTTGCGCCACTTGCGACGGCGACCGCCGTGGTGGCGGGCAGCAGCGCACCGGCGGCGAGCTGCAGGCGGCCCGCCTGCAACTGCAGGTCGCCCGCCAACGTGCTGGCGCCCGCCAGCGTCAGCTCGCCGCCGCCCAGCTTGGCCAGGCCGCCGGGGCCGGTCAGCCGGCCGTCGAAGCGAGTGCTGCCGCCGTTGGCGCCCACGCTGAGCTCCGCGGCCTGCACGTCCACCGTGCCGGCTCCGGCCAGCGAGCCCAGGCTGGCCGCCTGCTGCACGGTCAGTGTCGCGCCGCCGTCCACCGTGACGGCCGTCGTGTCATTCAGCGCGCCGCTGCTGGCGAGCACCAGCTCACCCGCGGCCACGCGGGTGGCGCCGGTGTGCGCGCCACTGCCGGCCAGCGTCAGCCGCCCCGCACCCAGCTTGGTCAGGCCGCCGCTGCCGGCGATGCTACCGTCGAAGCGGCTGTCGCGCCCGTCGCCCCCCACGCCCAGCGTGAAGCTGCCGAGTTCGATGCGCCCCGCGCCGCTCAGCAGGCCCGCGGCTTGGTCGGCCCCCAGCGCCAGCACGGCCCCCGCGGCCAGTCGCACGGCACTGCCGGCCGACAGCGACCCGGCGCCGCTGGCGCGCAGCGTGCCGGCGGCAACGTCGGTCAGGCCGCCGTAGCGGTTGGTGCCGGTCAGCGTCAGGGTGCCGGTGTCGGCCAGTTGCAGTCCGCGGCCCACGCCGCCGTCGCCGATGGCGCCGCTGACCGTCAGCCCTCCCGCGCCGGCCGACGGCAGGAAGCGCGTGTCGGCCTGCAGCGTCACAGCGCCGGCCAGCGTGCCGGTGCCCGAGGTGTTCAACACGCTGCCGCCCTGGCTGGCGAGCGCGTTGGCCAGCAGCGCGCCGTCGCGCAGGTCCAGCTCGCCGGCCGCGCCCAGTTGCACGGCGCCCTGTCCCAGCGTGGCGGCTGGGCCTTGCAGCACCAGGCGGCCCGCCTGGATGTGCGTGCCGCCCGCGTGGGCCTGGGCCGTCGCGACATTCAGGCGTCCGCTGCCGGCCATCACCAGTTCGCCCCTGCCGACCAGCGGGCCTTGCAGCTCGATGGTGCCCGGCGACGCCAGCGTCAGCCGCGTCGACACGTTGCTGGCCTCGACGGTCAGGTTGCCGGCATTCGCGATGCTGGCGCTGCCGGCGCTGGCGATGGCCACGCGGGTCAGCGCGTTGTCGCTGCGCGCCAGCGTCAGCGCACCGCTGCCCGTCTCCAGGCTGGTGAGGCCACTGACGGCGAGCCGGCCGCTCTGCGTGAGGGCGGCGGCGTCGGCCTGCAACTCGGCATAGCTGCCGCCGGCCAGGTCCAGCGCGCCGGCCGAGCCGATCTGCAGCCGGGTCGCATCGCCGCCCAGTTGCAGGCCGTTGCTGTCGCGGATCTGCACGCTGCCGAAGCTGCCGCCGCCAGGCGTCAGCTGCACGCGGTTGAAGTCGTTGCCTGCCAGGCTCAGGTCAACCGACATGCCTGCGCCGTTGGCGATCAACGTCGTCAGGCCGCCGACCTGCAGCGCGCCGGTCTGGCCGATGCCGGTGACCGCCGCCGCAGTCAGCGCGCCCCCCTGGCCGCCAGCCAGCGTCAGAAGGCCCGCGCTGCTCAGGTCCTGCACCTGCGCGTTGCCGCCAAAAGTCAGGTCCGAAGCGGCAACGACTTGCGTGCTGCTGAAATCGCCGCCGTTCGTGCCGGCCACCGTGACCGCGCCGGCCAGTTGGTTGCCGGCCTGGACCAGCGTCAGCCGGGTGGTGCCGCCATCGGCGACGAAGCTGGACGCGCCGTTCACCGTCAACGCGCCGGTCTGCGTGATCGCAGGACCTTGCGTGCGCACGGCGAGGTCGCCGCGGATGACGCCCGCGCCGAGGTCCACGGTGCTGCCGGTGGTCAGCCGCAGTGCATCGACATCGACACTGGACAGGCGCAGCGCCGTCGCGTTGGCCAGTTGCACGTCGCTGCCGCGCAGGCCGACGGCACCCGCGAAGGCGTTGGCCGCGTCGGTCAGCTGGATGGCGTGGCCCGCCGCATCGAGCTGGGCCGCACCGGTGAGGGCCAGGCCGCCGGCCGCCTGCGTCAACGCGCCACCGCTTTTCGCGGTCAACGCGCCCGTGATGCTGCCGCTGCCGAGCTGCAGCGCACCGCTCGATGAAACCGTCAGGTCACGCACGGCCAAAGCGCCCAGCGCCAGGCCGCCCGTGGCCACCAGCCTCGCGTCGCCCGCGCTGACGGCCACCGGGCCGGCAAAAGTGTTGCCCGCCTGGTCCAGCGTGACCGCCGCGCTGCCGGCGTTGAAGGTGCTGCTGCCGCTCACAGTCAGCGCGCCGATCTGCGTGAGCACGCCGCCGCTGGTGGTCGACAAGGTGCCGGCGACGCTGCCGGCGCCGAGGTCCAACGCGCCGCCGGCCCTGGCGACCAGGCCGCCGGTACCCAGCGTGCCCAGCCGCAGGTCGGCCGCGTGGGTGATGGCCGCGGTCCCGCTGCTGGCCAAGTTCACGAGGCCTTGCAGCTGGTTGGCCGCGTCGGTAAGCGTGATGGCGCCGCTGGCCTGCAGCGTGCTGTCGCCGGCCACCGTGAGGCCACCTGCGGTCTGCGTGATGTTGCCGCCAAGCGCACGCGCCGTCAGCGTGCCGCTCAGGCTGCCGCTGCCCAGCACGATGCCGCCGCTGCTGGTCGCGTCCAGACTGTCGAAGCTCAGGTTGGCGAAGTTCAGCGACGGCTGGTTGACCAGTGTCACCGCGTGCGCCGTCAGCCCGAGCGTGCCCTGCAGCAGGTTGCCGGTGTCCGCCAGCATGATGTCGGCTGTGCCGGCGTTCAGCGTCGTGTTGCCGCTGACGTTCAACGCGCCGGCCTGCGTGATGGCGTGACCGCCGCTGTCGCCGATGAGGTCGCCGCTGACGGTTCCCTGGCCCAGATTCAATGCGCCCGTGGACGCGAAGTTCAGCGAGCCGGTGGCCAGCGTGCCCAGCGTCAGCGCGCCGCTGCCGCGCAGCTGCGTGGCGCCACCGGTCAAGTCGACCACGCCGCCCCAGCGGTTGCCCGCCTGCGCCAGCGTGATGGTCGCGCTGCCGGCGTTCAGCTGGGTGCTGCCGCTGACGTCCAGCGCGCCGGTCTGCGCGAGGGCGCCGCCGCTGCTGGCGACGAGGTGGCCGTTGACGGCGCCCTGGCCCAGGTTCAGCGCGCCGCCCGACTGCGCCGTCAGAGCCCCGGTGGCCAGAGTGCCGAGTGCAAGTGCCGCGCTGCCGTGGATCTGCGTCGTGGCACCGGCCAGGCTGACTGCGCCGCCCCACCGGTTGCCGGCATGCGTTAGCGTGATGGCACCGCTGCCGGCGTTGACGCTGCTGGCGCCGGTGACGTCGAGCGCCCCGGCCTGCGTGATAGCGCCGTTGGCGCTGTGAGCGACGAGGTTACCGTTGACCGCGCCCTGGCCCAGGTTCAGCGCGCCGCTCGACTGTGCCGTCAGCGCGCCGGTGGCCAGCGTGCCGAGCGTCAACGAGCCGCCGTTGACCACCTGGCTGGCGCCGCCGCTCAAGTTCACGATGCCGCCGAGCTGATTGCCCGTGTGGTCGAGCGTCAGCGCGGCGCTGCCGGTGTTCAGGCTCAGCGCGCCGGCGACGACGAGCGCGCCGCTCTGCTCGAGCGCGCCGGTGCTGGTGGCGGTCAGCGATGCCAGCTGGCTGACGCCCAGCACAACCGGGCCGCTGGCGCGCAGTTGCGCCGTGCCGCCGGTGAGTCTGACATCGCCGCCCCATTGATTGGCGGCATCGGTCAGCGTGATCGCGGCGGTGCCCGCGTTGAGCGTCGTCGTGCCGGCCAGCGTCAGCGCACCGGTCTGCGTGATGGCGCCGCCGCTGTTCGCATCGAGTGTGCCGCCGACGTTGCCTTGCCCCAGATTCAGCGCGGCGGTGGCGTTGACCGTCAGGTTGCCCGTGCTCAACGTGCCCAGCGTCAGCGC
>NZ_JBIGHY010000001.1:0-822425 GCF_043555865.1 Pelomonas dachongensis | reverse complement strand
CCCACCGCTCCAGCTGTTGGCGCTGTTCATCAGCGTGATGGCGCCGATGCCGGCGTTGAGGCTGGTGGTGCCGCTGACGTCCAGCGCGCCGGCTTGTGTGATCGCACCGTTGCCGCTGATGGCGACGAGGCTGCCGTCAACCGTGCCTTGGCCGAGGTTCATTGCGCCGTTGGAGGTGGCGGTCAGCGCCGCCGTGTCCAGCGTGCCCAGCGTCAGCGCGCTGTTGCTGCGCACCTGCGTAGCGCCTGCGCTCAGGCCCACCGTGCCGCCCAGTTGGTTGCTGGCGTGGCTGAGGGTAACGGCGTTGCTGCCAGCATTGACGGTCAGCGCACCGGTGACGTTGAAGGCTGCCGTCTGGCTGATCGCGCCGCCGCTGGTCAGTGCCAGCGAATTGACGGTGCTGCTGCCCAGCACGAGGGCGCCAGCGCTGCGCAGCTGCGTCGTGCCGCCGGTCAAGCCGACCGCACCGGTCCAGCTGTTGGCGCTGTTCATCAGCGTGACGGCGCCGATGCCGGCGTTGAGGCTGGTGGTGCCGCTGACGTCCAGCGCGCCGGCTTGTGTGATCGCACCGTTGCCGCTGATGGCGACGAGGTTGCCGGCAATCGTGCCTTGGCCGAGGTTGAGCGCGCCGTTAGACGTGGCGGTCAGCGCTGCGGTGTCCAGCGCGCCCAGCGTCAGCGCGCTGTTGCTGCGGATTTGCGTTGCACCTGCGGTCAGGCCCACCGTGCCGCCGAGTTGGTTGCTGGCGTGGCTGAGGGTGACGGCGTTGCTGCCGGCGTTGACGGTCAGTGCACCGGTGACGTTGATAGCCGCGTTCTGGCTGATCGCACCGCCGCTGGTCAGTGCCAGCGAGCTGACGGTGCTGCTGCCCAGCGCCAAGGCGCCAGCGCTGCGCAGCTGTGTCGCGCCGCCGGTGATGGCGACGGTGCCACCCAGCTGGTTGTGCGACGTGCTGAGATCCACGGCCTGGCTGCCGGCATCGATGCTCAAGGCACCGACGACGGCCAGCATGGCGTTCTGGCTGATCGCCCCCGAGCTCGTCACATCCAGCGAGGCCACGTTGCTGCTGCCGAGCACGAGCGCGCCGCCGCTGCGCAGCAGCGTCGCGCCGCCGGTCAGCCCCACCTCGCCGGTGAAGCTGTTGCCGGCTTGGTCCAGCGTGATGGCCGAAGCGCCCGCCGACACGGTGGTGGCGCCGCCGGCGGTGATGCTGCCCGCCGTCTGCGTCACGCCGCCACTGGTCGTGCTCAGGTCCAGCGTGCCGCTGGTGGTGATGGCATGGCCCACGCTGAGCCCCGTGCCGGCGGCGAGACTGACGTTGCGTCCATTCAGTGACCCACCCGTTGCCAGGCTGCCGCCCAGGCTGCTCAGGCTGAGATCGGCGCCGCCCGTGTCCAGCGCAAACGCGCCGAGGATGAGATCGTTGCCTGCGATCAGCGTCAGCGACCGGTTCGCCACCTGCGAGCGGCCCGTGACGTTCAGGTCGCCCGCCGCGCGCACGCTGAGGGCGCCACCCGTCAGGCTGATGCCGTTCCATTGGTTGGCCGCGTCGGCCAGCGTGATGTCGCCGGTGCCCGCGTTGATCGTCGCCGCGCCGCCGACGGTCAACACACCGGTCTGCGTGATGTTGGCATCGCCGGTGGTGACGGCCAGCGTGCCGGTCGCGCCGACGGTGCCCAGCGTCAGCGCATGGCCGCTGCCATTGCTCAGCGACACCGCCGCGCCGCTCAGGCTGACAGCGCCCTGCAGGTGATTGCCAGCGTTGGTCAGCGTGATGTCGGTGCCGGCGGTGAGGCTGGAGGTCCCGGTGACGCTGAGGGCTCCCGATGCCTGCGTGATGGTCGTGCCGCCCACCGCCGTCAGCGTGCCGCCGACGCTGCCGTGGCCCAGTGTCAGCGCGCCCGCACCGGACGTGGTGGCGGACAGGTTGCCCGTGGTGTTGATGCTGCCCAGCGCAAGCGCCTGGCCGGCACCGCTGGTGATCTGCGCCTCGGCGCCGGTCAGATCCACCGCGCCGGTCAGCGCATTGGCCTGCGTCAGCGTGATGGCGCCCGCACCGGCGTGGATCGCCGCGCCGCCGGCGCTGACGGTCAGTGCGCCGGTCTGCGTGATGGCCTGGTCCGTCGTGGTGGCGGTCAGCTTGCCGCCGACGGTGCCGCTGCCCAGGTCCAGCGCGCCGGTGGTCGCGATGGCGGTCAGCGCGCCGCTGGTGTTCAGCGTGCCCAGCGTGAGCGCGGTGGCGGTGATCTGCGTCACGCCACCGGTCAGGTCCACTGCGCCGGTCAGTGCGTTGGCCTCGGTCAGCGTGATGGCGCCGCTGCCTGCACTAATGGCCGCACCGCCACTGCTGACGGTCAGCACACCGGTCTGCGTGATGGCCTGGTTGGTGGTGGTGGCGGTCAGTTTGCCGCCAACGGTGCCGCCGCCCAGGTCCAGCGCGCCCGTCGTCGCGATGGCGGTCAATGCGCCGCTGGTGTTCAGCGTGCCCAGCGTCAGCGCCGTGCCGGTGATCTGCGTCACGCCGCCGGTCAGGTCCACCGTGCCGGTCAGCGCATTCGCCTCGGTCAGCGTGATGGCGCCGGTGCCGGCGTTGATCGCCGCGCCTCCGGCGCTGACGGTCAGTGCGCCGGTCTGCGTGACGGCCTGGTCCGTCGTGGTGGCAGTCAGCCTGCCGCCGACGGTGCCGCTGCCCAGGTTCAGCGCGCCGGTGGTCGCGATGGCTGTCAACGCGCCGCTGGTGTTCAGCGTGCCCAACGTCAGCGCGGTGCCGGTGATCTGCGTCACGCCACCGGTGAGGTCCACGAGGCCGGTCAGCGCGTTGGCCTGGGTCAGCGTGATGTCGCCGGTGCCCGCATTGATGGCCGCACCGCCACTGCTGACCGTCAGCACACCGGTTTGCGTGATGGCCTGGTTTGTCGTGGTGGCGGTGAGCTTGCCGCCCACCGTGCCGCTGCCCAGGCCCAGCGCGCCGGTGGTCGCAATGGCGGTCAGCGCGCCGCTGGTGTTCAGCGTGCCCAGCGTCAGCGCCGTGCCGGTGACCTGCGTCACGGCGCCAGTCAGGTCCACCGTGCCGGTCAGCGCATTGGCCTGGGTCAGCGTGATGGCGCCGGCACCGGCGTTGATGGCGGCGCCGCCACTGCTGACGGTCAACGCCGCCGTCTGCGTGATGGCGCCGCCAGCGCTGGTGGCCGTGAGCTTGCCGCCCACGGTGCCGCCGCCCAGGTCCAGCGCGTCGCCGGCCGTGATCGCGGTCAGCGCGCCGCTGGTGTTCAGGCTGCCAAGCCTCAGCGCGTGGCCGGCGCCATTGGTGATCTGCGTGATGCCGCCGGTGAGGCCGACGGTGCCGACGAAGTTGTTGGCCGCGTCGGTCAGCGTGATGGCGGCGCTGCCGGCGTTGAGCTGGCTGGCGCCGGTGACCGTCAGGCCGTTCGCAGCCTGCGTGATCGGGCCCGCGGCCGTCACTTGCAGTGCGCCCCCCACGCTGCCGGTCGGTAGCACCACGGCGCCGCCGCCGCTGTTGATGGTCAGCGAGCCGCTGGTCTGGATGCTGGTGGCACTGACACCGCCGCCCGCCACCAGGCTGACGGCCGCACCGGTGCCGGTCAGGTTGATGGACCCGTTGCTGGTGAAATTGATGGCGCCCACGGCATTGAGCGTGAGCGTGCCACCGGCGCTGCCCTGCAGTGCGGCGTTGACGACGATGTTGCCCTGCTCGGCCGCCGTGCCTACACCCGCGCGTGTTTGCACCGTCACGCCGGTGCCGGCTGCCAGCGCGCTGTTGAGCGTCGCGACATTCAGGATCGCGCCGTTGGCCGTGGGTTCGAAGGGCGAGGCACCCGTCGAATTGCTGCCCGCGACGCTGGAGATGGTCAGGTTGGCCGGGTCCAGCAGCCACTGCCCGGCGCGACCGGCAACTGCACTGACGTCCACGCCGCCGGTGGGTATGTTCAGGTACTGCTTGCCCGAAGTCTCGACATAGCCGCCGTTGCCCCCCAGGCGCCCGCCACGCGCCGAGATGTGCCCGAACACGTCGGTGCGCACGTCAGCCCAGAGGGACACCTGCCCGCCGTCGCCCTGGTCGACGCCGTCGGCACGCAGGCGCGCACCGTTGCTGAGCCAGGTGCGCTCGGCGTTGCGTTCGGTGCCCTGGCCCTCGAAGCCGCCACCAACCTGGATGACGCCACCGCCCCGCAGGCCCGATGCGTCGACGACGGCCGCGTCCAGCAGCGCGACGCGCTGGCCCAGCACGGTGATGTGGCCGCCGGTCTCGCCGGTGGCGTCCAGTTGACCGTTGACCCGCGTGTCGCCCGCCGTGCCGCCGTCGATGACGATGCGACCGCCCTGCTGGCGCAGGCCGCGCGCCTGCACCACGCCGTCCATGTTCAGTACCTGGCCGGCCGCCCCGCCACGCGCCTGCGCACGCAGTTCGGCGCTACCGCCGTCAGCGCTTGCGCTGCCGCTGAATTTCAGTGCGGTGTCCAGGTCGGCGTCGTTGCGCAGGTTGAACAGCACCAGGCCGTCGCCTTCCACGTCCACCGTGACGGCACCTGCCGCTGCCAGGCCGATGCGGCGCGCGTGGATGCTGCCCCCAACCTCCAGTTGCGGCGCCAGCAGCGCCACGGTACCGCCCGGTGCAGCGATGCTGCCGTCGGCCTGCAGGCCGCCCGCGCCGGGGCCGGCGGTGAAGCGGTAGTTGCCCGCCAGGAATGCGCTGTCCGACAGGTCCAGCGTGGAAGCCACCATGCCGCCCACGTCCACCTGCGAGCCGCGTCCGAAAACGATGCCGCGCGGGTTGATCAGGAAGACCTGGCCGTTGGACTGCATACGTCCCAGGATCAGCGACGGGTCGCCCCCCACCACGCGGTTCAGCAGCACCGAACCGACACCAGGCTGCTGGATGCGCAGGCTCTCGTTGGCGCCGATGGAGAACCCCTGCCAGTTGACGATGGCCTTGTCGCTGCCCTGCACGACCAGGCCCTGGCCGGGCTGCAGCGTGGTCACGGTGACCTGGCCTTGCACGACATGCGCGCCAGTGGGCAGCGCAAGCGCGGGGTGCGCGGGATAGGCGATGGCCAGGCACAGGGCCAGGCCCAGCGGTGTCAGGCGGGGGCGGAAACGTGTGCGCATGCGACCTTCAGAAACTCCAGGAGCCCTGTGCGTAGGCGCGCAGCTTGCTCGCCTGGGTTTCGCCGCTGCCGCGGCCTTCGGTGGGGGTGGCTACGCTCACGCGCAGCGAATGGCTGCCGGCGCGCGCCCACACCAGAGACAGACCCACGCCGCCCAACCGGGCGTGGTTGACGTAGTCGGGATCGCGCTGCACCCGATCGGGATCGTGGCGCAGCTGCACGAAAGCGGCGTCGTAGAAGGCGGCCAGCACCAGCTCGCTGGACCATTTGCCGAACAGGCTGGACGGCGGCAGCCAGCGCAGCTCCAAGCTCGCGACGGCGCCGCTGTCGCCGGTGCCGTCACCCGGGCCCAGCGCGCGCACGCCGTTGGGCCCGCCGGCGCGGAACTGCTCGGTGGAGTCGAGGTTGGACAACGCCCACTGGCCGCGCACGTTCAGGTAGGCCAGCAGGCGTCCGCTGACAACGTTCTGCAGCCGCGATGCCGAGACGCCGAGCTTACGGAAGGTGGGTGCGTCATCGCTGCCACTGGGCATGCCGGCCGGAAACTTCAGCCGGCCTTGCGTCAGCTGCAGCTCGAAGGTGTTGACACTGCCGCTCAGCAGGCTGTCGCGGAAGTCACCGCTGAGCCCGAGATTGGCATCGTCCACCTGCTTTCGCGTGGCCAACGCCGCGATCTTGTCGACATAGCGCTTGGCATTCACGGCGCCGAGCACGAACAGGTTCAGGTTGCGCGACCGCACCCACGGGTGCAGGCCGAACACGTTGAACGTGGTGCCGGTGCCGTGCAGGTCCAGCGGAAACTCGTCCTGGTCGAGCTGATAGCGCACCGCCGACAGCGACACGCCAGCCTTGAAGCCGTCCGCACCGATGGGGCTGGCATAGCTGACGAGACCGAACATCAGGCCACGCGTGGTGGAGCTGAGCACCGAGGCGGACAGGCCGTCACCGCGCCCCAGCGGGCTGGCCATCACGACCTGCGCGCCCAGCCGTGGCGTGCCGATGACGCGGGCTCCGTTGAAGTCGGCGTCCACGCTGCCGCTGTAGCGGGCCTCGGCCCTGGGCGTGAACACGAGGATGGCCGTGCCCGGCCTGGAGCCCGCCTTGACTTCGGCGCGCGTGACGATGCCGCGCAGGTCGTTGATCAGGAAGACCGTGCGCTCGACCGCCTCGACGGTCAGCACGTCGCCGGGTTGCAGCGCCTGCAGGTAGGCGTCCACCACCTCGCGCTTCACAGGCAGGCCCTCGCTCCAATTCAGCACCACGCGGTCCAACCGGCCCTCCAGCACGGCGATGCGTACGGTCTGCCCGTCGAACACCTGCTCGGGGATGTAGGCGTAACCCAGGTAGTAACCCAGGTCCCGCTGCAGGAAGCGCGTGACCTCGTTGGCCGCGTTGACCAGATCCTCGAAGCCACGCCCCGTGCCGACGAAGGAGGCCGTCAGCCGCGGCAGCGCCTCGCGCAACGCGGCGGGTGCGTCGCTGGCGACAACGTAGGCGGCCACGTCGATCTTCAGCTCGTCGTCGGGCTTGCCCAGCTCGCGCGGCGGTCCTGGGCGGTCCGGTAGCGCGTCGGCCTCGCGGCGCGGCTCAGCGGGCTTGGCCAGTTCAGACGGCGTGGGGACGACGGTGGGCGTCTGCGCCCCGGCGGGTAACAGAACCGCCCACAGCGCCGCCAGCATCCAGTGGCGGAACGAGGCTGGTCGGGTCTGACGGTGCGGGCGGGCGACGGGCAACATGGGTCCAAGGCGGGTGGGCGGCGCGGCGGAGTACCGCGCCGCCTGGCCTGCGCCGACGTCTTGGCCTGACCTCGACCTGGCGGTCGCCCCGCGGGTGAGTGGCAAGGCCGGCCATTGAGTTCCACGCGCCGCCCTGAACCGGGGGCTGCGCCCCACGTCGATGTCGGGATCGGGATAGGGGGGAACCATTTCGGCTCCGCCCCTCCCACACCACCTGGCATGCGG
The DNA here is from genome assembly GCF_043555865.1 of Pelomonas dachongensis. Lineage (NCBI taxonomy): Bacteria > Pseudomonadati > Pseudomonadota > Betaproteobacteria > Burkholderiales > Sphaerotilaceae > Roseateles > Pelomonas dachongensis. The sequence goes on along the minus strand of NZ_JBIGHY010000001.1, from coordinate 815,338 downwards.
GTCCGCACCAGGCGGTTCGAGAGCTTGAGGTCAGGAGAGTCGAGACAGGCCCATTTGGTCGAACCACGCGAGGGTGAGCACGCCGTTGAGTCTCGTCGTACTGTTGCGCCACCAGCGCCGGCTGTTGGCCGCCACCCGGTGAGCGACACCAGCTCGGGCGCCCATCGACCGCAGTTCGCGGTACATGGTTGGCCCACGCTTCCAATGTTTGAGCTGTAGGGCCCGCAGTCGGTCGCGCAGCCATTCGTCCAGCTCGCGCCAGACTCTCGGGGTTTGCGCCAATCCGAAGTAGTGGCTTTCCAGCCCAGCAGGTAGGGCCGTAGCCCTCGCACCACTTGCGCCATGCTGCGCCCGCTCAAGCGGCCGGTGAGTCGCCGGACTCGGGCTTTGAAGTTTGCAAGCGCCTTGTGGGCTACTGCGCATTTCACCTCCCGCCCCTTGGCAGCCCCCAGCGCGTAGCCCAGAAAGTTGCGCCCGAAGGCGCTGCCCACGGCCTCTTGGCTTCATTGATCTGCAGCTTCAGCTTGTCGTACAGCTTCCTGAGCCACGCCATCACCCACTCGCCGGCTCGTCTGCTGTCCTCGCTCACTTGCCATCTCATTCGGTCCTTCGCCTCTCGCTGGCGGCCTCAGCGGCTCCGCTACCCGGCTACTGCGACCTCTGCTGCCACCTCGCTGCGGCATGGCCGTCGCCCTTTCAGGCGTGAGGCGAGGCCTCCTCAGGCAAGACACGCACTCCTTCACTGCACAACCGCCGGATCTACACCGCTTCGCCTTGATCACGGGAGCTTCGCAGTTCGTTGCCCGCTCGCCCTGCTCGGCAGTGCCTTCTATCCGGTTCTTGTCCATCCGCTCGCACCTTCGCTCCACGCTTCCTCCCCACACTCGGTCGCCCTGGTGCAGTTGCGCTTCGCTTCGTTCGCTTTGATCAACCTACGGCGGGACTTGCACCCGTGAGAGTGCGCTCATGCTGAGCGCACACGCAAAAAAGCCCGCTCGGGGCGGGCTTTGCAGATCAGCCGGAGCTGAACTTATTCGGCGGCTTCGCCGGGGGTCTCGCCTTCGGCGCGGTCCACCAGTTCGACGAAAGCCATGGGTGCGTTGTCGCCGACGCGGAAGCCCATCTTCAGGATGCGGGTGTAGCCGCCCGGACGAGCCGCGAAGCGCGGGCCCAGCACGTTGAACAGCTTGGTGACGATGTCGCGGTCGCGCAGGCGGTCGAAAGCCAGGCGGCGGTTGGCCAGCGTGGGTTCCTTGGCGAGCGTGATCAGGGGCTCAACAACGCGACGCAGTTCCTTGGCCTTGGGGACCGTGGTTTTGATGGCTTCGTGCTCGAGCAGCGAAACGCACATGTTGCGCAGCATGGCAGCGCGGTGGGCGCTGGTGCGGTTGAGTTTGCGGAGGCCGTTACGGTGACGCATGGTGCTTTTCCTTTCACTTCATTAATGCCGGCAGCCGTATCAGGTACTGCCGGGTGCACCGGGTGGCGTTGGTCAACGCGCCACCCTTCTTAAAACCTACCCTCTCGGAGGGCTGGCCGGTGTTATCACCGACCGGGAACGAACAATCAACGCTTGTCGAGACCTTGAGGAGGCCAGTTCTCGAGACGTGCGCCCAAGGTCAGGCCGCGGGAAGCGAGGACTTCCTTGATTTCATTGAGCGACTTGCGACCCAGGTTCGGGGTCTTCAGCAATTCGGTCTCGGTGCGCTGGATCAGGTCGCCGATGTAGTAGATGTTCTCGGCCTTCAGGCAGTTGGCCGAACGCACGGTCAGCTCGAGCTCGTCGACCGGGCGCAGCAGGATCGGGTCGAAGCTGCTGGAGCGCTGGGCCGGCTGGTCGAAAGCGTCGACCAGGTCCGTGCCTTGCAGCTGGGCGAAGACGGCCAGTTGCTCAACCAGGATCTTTGCCGAAGCACGGATCGCTTCCTCGGGCGAGATGGCGCCGTTGGTTTCGATTTCCATGACCAGTTTGTCCAGGTCGGTACGCTGCTCGACGCGTGCGTTCTCGACGGCGTAGCTGACGCGCTTGACGGGCGAGAAGGAAGCGTCGAGGACGATGCGGCCGATGCTCTTGGTCGGCTCGTCGCCGAAGCGGCGCATCGTGCCGGGCACGTAGCCGCGGCCCTTCTCGACCTTGATCTGCATGTCCAGCTTGCCGCCTTGCGACAAGTGGGCAATGACGTGCTCGGGGTTGATGATCTCGACGTCGTGCGGCGTCTGGATGTCGGCCGCGGTGACGGGGCCTTCGCCTTCCTTGCGCAGGACCAGGGTCACTTCTTCACGGTTGTGCAGGCGGAAGACGACGCCCTTGAGGTTCAGCATGATGTGAACCACGTCCTCTTGCACGCCGTCGATGGCCGAGTACTCGTGCAGCACGCCGGCAATCGTCACTTCCGTCGGCGCATAACCCACCATCGACGAGAGCAGCACACGGCGCAGGGCATTGCCCAGGGTGTGGCCGTAACCGCGTTCGAACGGTTCCAGCGTGACCTTGGCGCGATGACCGCCCAGGGGCTCCACGTTGATGGACTTGGGTTTGAGCAAGTTGGTTTGCATGAGGTCTTTCTTTCAATACCCTCGGTTCGTTACACCGATAAGGCTGAGGACCAGCCGGGCAGAGCCTTCGAAGGGCAGAGGCGCCCGGACGAGGAAACGCCGGCCGCGCCCTGATGGGCGTGGCCGGCGGGGGAAAACATTAACGCGAGTACAACTCGACGATCAGCGATTCGTTGATCTCGGCGCCGAACTCGTCGCGGTCGGGGGCCTTCTTGAAGACGCCTTCCAGCTTCGTGCCGTCGACGGCGACCCAGGCCGGCAGGCCGATGGAGTCAGCCAGCTTGAACGACTCCGTGACGCGCAGCTGCTTCTTGGCCTTTTCGCGGACGGCGACCGTGTCACCGGCCTTGACCATGTAGGAAGCGATGTTGACGACCTCGCCGTTCACCACGACACCCTTGTGCGAAACCAGCTGACGGGCTTCTGCGCGGGTGGAGCCGAAGCCCATGCGGTAGACGACGTTGTCCAGGCGCGATTCCAACAGTTGCAGCAGGTTCACGCCGGTCGAGCCCTTGCGACGCTCGGCTTCGGCGAAGTAGCGGCGGAACTGACGCTCCAGCACGCCGTACATGCGCTTGACCTTCTGCTTTTCGCGCAGTTGCAGACCGAAGTCAGACGTGCGCTGACCCGACGTGCGGCCGTGCTGGCCGGGCTTGCTGTCGAATTTGACCTTGTCGCTGATGGCGCGGCGGGCGCTCTTCAGGTAAAGGTCGGTGCCTTCACGGCGGGAAAGTTTGCCCTTGGGGCCGAGGTAACGTGCCACTTTGCGTGTCCTTGTTCAATCTGACGTCGGGGCTCGAATGCCGAGCTGCCTGACGCGAGTCCAGCCGATGTTGTTGTGGGCTTGGACGGTGGGCTTATGAGTCGCTTCACTCCGATGACGAATGAGGCCGGCTCAAGACTGAAGCCGGCGCAGCACCTGAGTGCCCGCCGGCTCCGGGAAAACGCGCGATTATCGCACCGTCATCCGAATCTGCAAGTCTTGCGGATCAGATACGACGACGCTTCTGCGGGCGGCAGCCGTTGTGCGGCACCGGCGTCACGTCGGAGATCGAGTTGATGCGGATGCCGAGCGCAGCCAGTGCACGCACCGACGATTCGCGACCCGGGCCGGGGCCCTTGATCTTGACGTCCAGATTCTTGATGCCCTGCTCTTGAGCAGCGCGACCCGCCACTTCAGCCGCCACCTGGGCTGCGAAAGGCGTCGACTTGCGCGAGCCCTTGAAGCCTTGACCACCCGACGAAGCCCAGGACAGGGCGCCGCCTTGACGGTCGGTGATGGTGATGATGGTGTTGTTGAACGAAGCGTGGACGTGCGCAATGCCGTCAGCAACGTTCTTGCGGACCTTCTTGCGAACCCGCTGAGCCGCCGAATTGTTGGGAGCCTTTGCCATATTGACCTTCTTTCAGTTCGGGCAGCTTACTTCTTGCCGGTCGCAGCCGACTTGCGCGGACCCTTGCGGGTACGGGCATTCGTGCGGGTGCGCTGACCACGCATCGGCAGGCCACGGCGGTGACGGAAACCGCGGTAGCAGCCGAGGTCCATCAGACGCTTGATGTTGATCGACTGCTCACGACGCAGATCGCCTTCGATGGTCAACTTGTTGACCTCGTCACGGATCTTTTCGAGATCGCCGTCGTTCAGGTCCTTGACCTTCTTGTCGAACGGAATGCCGCAAGTCGTGCAGATCTTCTGGGCGGTCGTACGGCCAATGCCGTAGATCGAGGTCAGACCGATCTCAGTGTGCTTTTGCGGCGGAATGTTGATACCAGCAATACGTGCCATGGTGGTCCTCTAGTCCTGTCGTGCGGCCAATCAGCCCTGGCGCTGCTTGTGGCGCGGGTCGGTACAGATCACGCGCACCACACCCTTGCGGCGGATGATCTTGCAATTGCGGCACATCTGCTTCACGGATGCCGAAACTTTCATGGTCTGCTCCTTGGCCTAACTCTTTTGCGCTCTTCACGCGTCCGGGGGTTCAAACAGCTCACTTCGCCCGGAACACGATGCGAGCACGACTCAAATCGTAGGGTGTCAGTTCCACGGTCACTTTGTCGCCGGGGAGGATGCGGATGTAGTGCATACGCATCTTGCCGGAGATGTGCCCGAGGACGACATGCCCATTTTCTAACTTCACACGAAACGTTGCGTTGGGGAGGTTCTCCTGAATCTCGCCCTGCATCTGAATGACGTCGTCTTTCGACATGCCAAATCTTCGTGTGGGTTAAAACAAATTCTTCCTTAGTCAGCTGCCCTCAACTGGGCTTGAAGCTGGCTTTCTTCAGCAGCGATTCGTACTGCTGACTCATGATGTAGCTCTGTACCTGAGCCCAAAAGTCCATCGTCACGACAACGATGATCAACAGGGACGTACCACCGAAGTAGAACGGGACGTTGTACTTCAGCGTCAGGAACTCCGGCAGCAGACAGACGGCGGTGATGTAGATGGCACCAGCCAACGTCAGTCGCGACAGGATCTTGTCAATGTGCTTCGCGGTCTGATCACCCGGGCGAATACCCGGAATAAACGCACCACTCTTCTTCAGGTTGTCGGCGGTCTCGCGGCTGTTGAACACCAACGCCGTGTAGAAGAAGCAGAAGAACACGATCGCGGCAGCGTAGAGCAGCACATAAATCGGCTGACCCGGGGCCACCATGCCCGCGAGATCCTTGAGCCAGCGCAGGCTGTCACCCGTCGCGAACCAGCTGACCACCGTTGTCGGCAGCAGGATGATGGACGACGCGAAGATCGGCGGGATCACGCCCGACATGTTCAGCTTCAGCGGCAGGTGCGATGACTGGCCACCGTAAACCTTGTTGCCCACCTGGCGCTTGGCGTAGTTCACCAGGATCTTGCGCTGCCCACGTTCGACGAACACCACGCCGTACGTCACCGCGACCACCAGGCCGATGATGAAGATCGCCGCGCCGTAGCCCATCGCACCGGTACGCACCAGCTCGAACAAGCCACCTATAGCGCCCGGCAGACCGGCAGCGATACCGCCGAAGATCAGGATCGAAATGCCGTTGCCGAGACCGCGCTCAGTGATCTGCTCACCCAGCCACATCAGGAACATCGTGCCGGCCACCAGGCTGGACACCGCCACCAGCCGGAAGCCGAAACCCGGCGTCACCACGAGACCGGGAGACTGCTCCAGCGCCAGTGCAATGGACAGGCTCTGGAACAACGCCAGACCCAGCGTGCCATAGCGCGTGTACTGGGTAATCTTGCGCCGGCCCGCTTCGCCTTCCTTCTTCAGCTGCTCCAGCGTCGGCACGACGTAGGTCATCAGCTGTATGACGATGGAAGCCGAGATGTAAGGCGTGATGCCCAACGCGAACACGGTGAAACGCGACAGCGCGCCGCCCGAGAACATGTTGAACAGGCTCAGGATGCCGCCCGCCTGGCCCTTGAAGAATTGGGCCAGCTGATTCGGGTCGATACCGGGCACGGGAATGTGCGCCCCGATGCGGTAGACGACCAGAGCCAGCAACAGGAACACAAGCCGGCGACGCAGGTCACCGAACTTGCCGCTCTTGGCCAGCTGATTCGCGTTGGTAGCCACGCTGGATCAGTTCCTTGTGCGCTGTGGATTAAGCGACCGAGCCGCCCGCCGCCTCGATGGCCGCCTTGGCGCCCTTCGTGGCGTTCACGCCCTTCAGCGTGACCTTGCGTTCGATCTTGCCAGCCAGGATCACCTTGACCGACTTCGTCAGCTGCGGCACCAGGCCGACAGCCTTCAGTGTCGACACGTCGATCTCGTCACCGGCCAGACCTTGCAGGTCGGTCAGCGTGATTTCGGCGTTGTACTTCAGCGTCAGCGACTTGAATCCACGCTTGGGCAGGCGACGCTGCAGCGGCATCTGGCCGCCCTCGAAGCCGACCTTGTGGTAGCCACCAGCACGGGACTTCTGACCCTTGTGGCCGCGACCGGCGGTCTTGCCCAGGCCGGAGCCGATGCCGCGGCCGACACGGCGCTTGGCATGCTTGGCGCCCTCTGCGGGCTTGATCGTGTTGAGTTCCATCGTCTTGTCCTCGGTGTGCGCAGTGCTTAAAGCACTTGCACCAGATAGGCGATCTTGTTGATCATGCCGCGCACGGCGGGCGTGTCTTCCAGGGTGCTTTGGCTGTTCAGCCGACGCAGACCCAGGCCCACCACGGTGGCGCGGTGCGAGGCGCGGCAGCCGATGGGGCTACGCACCAGCTTGACCGTCACGGTTTTCTTGTCAGACATGTTGTGCTCCGCTCAGGCGATCAGTTGAAGATCTCTTCAACCGTCTTGCCGCGCTTGGCTGCGACAGAGGCCGGCGTCGTCGAACGCTTCAGGGCGTCCAGCGTGGCGCGGACCATGTTGTACGGGTTGGTCGAACCGTGGCTCTTGGTCACGATGTCGGTCACACCCATCACTTCGAAGACGGCACGCATCGGGCCGCCGGCGATGACGCCGGTACCGGCAGGTGCCGGCGCCATGATGACGTGCGCGGCACCGTGCTCACCGACCACGTTGTGGTGGATGGTGCCGTTCTTCAGGCTGACCTTGACCATGTTGCGGCGAGCCGATTCCATGGCCTTCTGCACGGCGACCGGCACTTCCTTGGCCTTGCCCTTGCCCATGCCGATGCGGCCATCGCCGTCGCCGACCACGGTCAGAGCAGCGAACGACAGCGTACGGCCGCCCTTCACCACCTTGGTGACGCGGTTCACCGCGATCATCTTTTCCTTCAGGCCGTCGTCGTTGCCTTCAGCCTGCGCGCCGCGGGGTTGAAACTTTGCCATTTCGTATTCCTATGCGTCAGAACTGCAGACCGGCTTCGCGGGCTGCTTCGGCCAGTGCCTTGACACGGCCGTGGTAGGCGAAGCCTGCGCGGTCGAAAGCGACCTTCTCGACACCGGCAGCCTTGGCCTTCTCGGCGATCAGCTTGCCGATCAGCGAGGCCGCAGCGACGTTGCCGCCCTTGCCTTGGCCATTCAGCTGTTCGCGGACCGACTTCTCTGCCGTCGAGGCCGCAGCCAGCACCTTGCCGCCATCTTCCGAGACGACTTGAGCGTAGATGTGCAGGTTGGAGCGGAACACCGTCAGACGGGCCACGCGCTGGATCGCAATGCGAGCGCGGGTCTGGCGCGAACGACGCAGGCGTTGTTCTTTCTTGGTCATCATGGCGCTGCTCCTTACTTCTTCTTGGTCTCTTTGATGGAGACCTTCTCATCCGAGTAACGGATGCCCTTGCCCTTGTATGGCTCGGGCGGGCGGAAGGCACGCACTTCGGCGGCGATCTGGCCGACGACCTGGCGATCAGCGCCCTTGATGAGGATTTCCGTCTGGGTGGGGCACTCGACCTTGATACCGGCCGGCATGTCCTTCACCACGGGGTGAGAGAAACCGATCTGCAGGTTGAGCTTCTGACCCTGGGCCTGGGCGCGAAAACCCACGCCGACCAGGTTCAGCTTCTTCTCGAAGCCCTTGCTGACACCGTTGACCATGTTGGCCACCAGCGCACGCATCGTGCCGCTCATCGCGTCGGCTTCGGCCGATTCGTTGGCGGGCACGAAGCTCAGCTTGCCTGCTTCGTTCTTGACATCCACGAGCTTGTTCGCCGGACGCACCAGCGTACCGAGCGAGCCCTTAACGCTGATCGTCTCAGCGGACACGGTCACATCCACGCCTTGCGGGACGTTGACCGGCATTTTTCCAACGCGGGACATTGTTTCCTACTCCTTCGCTTAGGCGACGTAGCAGAGCACTTCGCCGCCGATACCGGCAGCGCGCGCCTTGCGGTCGGTCATGACGCCTTGCGGCGTCGTGACGATCGCCACGCCCAGACCATTCATGACCTGGGGAATGTCGTGGCGGCCCTTGTAGATGCGCAGGCCGGGACGGCTGACGCGTTCGATACGCTCGATGACCGGACGGCCAGCGTAGTACTTCAGCGAAATTTCCAGCTCAGGGCGAGCCGCCTCGCCGCGAACGGCGAAGTCGTCGATGTAGCCTTCGTCCTTCAGGACCTTGGCAATCGCCACCTTCAGCTTGGACGACGGCATCACAACGTTCGTCTTCTCGACGAGCTGCGCGTTGCGAATGCGGGTCAGCATATCGGCGATGGGATCACTCATGCTCATTTGCGATTACTCCTATCGGCCGATTACCAGCTGGCCTTGACGACACCGGGGATGTCGCCCTTGAAGGCCAGTTCACGAATCTTGTTACGGGCCAGGCCGAACTTGCGGAAGGTGCCGCGTGGGCGACCCGTCAGCTCGCAGCGATTGCGCAGGCGAGTGGGGTACGCATTGCGGGGCAGCTTTTGCAGTTCGAGACGAGCGGCGTAGCGCTCTTCTTCGGACTTCTTGCTGTCGTCGATGATGGCCTTCAATTCCGCGTACTTCTTGGCGAACTTGGCGACCAGCGCCTCGCGCTTCAGCTCACGTTGTTTGATCGAGAGTTTTGCCACGATTCACCTCAGTTCTTGAACGGAAACTTGAACGCAGCCAGCAGAGCCTTGGCCTCGTCGTCCGTCTTGGCAGTCGTCGTGATGCTGATGTTCAGACCACGCAGAGCATCCACCTTGTCGTACTCGATTTCGGGGAAGATGATTTGCTCTTTGACGCCGATGTTGTAGTTGCCACGACCATCGAACGACCGACCGGAGATACCCCGGAAGTCGCGAACGCGCGGCAGCGCGATCGTCACGAAGCGGTCCAGGAATTCATACATCTGGACGCCACGCAGTGTGACCATCGCACCGATGGGCACGTTGTCACGGATCTTGAAGCCGGCAATCGCCTTCTTCGACTTCGTGACAACGGGCTTCTGGCCGGCGATCTTGGTCAGGTCACCCACAGCATGGTCCATGACCTTCTTGTCGGCCACAGCCTCGCTCACACCCATGTTGAGCGTGATCTTGGTGATGCGGGGCACCTCCATGACCGACTTGTAGCCGAACTTCTCGACCAGGCCGGGCACGATTTTTTCGCGGTAATGCGCTTGAAGACGAGCCATATTGAACCCCTTAAGCCTTGATCTCTTCGCCGGTCGACTTGAACACGCGCACCCGCTTGCCGTCGACGAGCTTGACGCCCACGCGATCGGCCTTGCCGGAAGCGGCGTTGAAGATCGCCACGTTGGATTGATGGATGGGCATGGTCTTGTCGACGACGCCGCCGGTGGTGCCCTTCATGGGGTTGGGCTTGACGTGCTTCTTGACGACATTGACGCCGTCAACCACCACGTGGTCGGCATCGGTGCGAGCGGACACGGTGCCGCGCTTGCCCTTGTCGCGGCCGGTCAACACGATGACCTGGTCGCCGGTACGGATCTTGTTCATGGCTTACCTCAGACAGTGGGGGCTCAAAGCACCTCGGGCGCCAGCGACACGATCTTCATGAAGCGCTCGGTACGCAGTTCACGCGTGACCGGGCCGAAGATGCGGGTGCCGATCGGCTCCAGCTTGGCATTGAGCAGCACGGCGGCATTGCCGTCGAACTTGACGAGCGAGCCGTCTTGGCGGCGCACGCCCTTGGCGGTGCGAACCACCACGGCGCTGTAGACCTCGCCCTTCTTCACGCGACCACGCGGGGCAGCTTCTTTGATGCTGACCTTGATGATGTCGCCAATGTGCGCATAGCGGCGCTTGGAGCCGCCCAGCACCTTGATGCACTGAACGGACTTGGCGCCAGTGTTGTCCGCGACATCAAGCCGCGATTGCATTTGGATCATGTCTGTCCCCAACTTGCCCCGAGTTGCCCGCCTTACAGCGCGACGCGTCGGTCAGTCTTGGGCCCGTAAATCAGTCAGCTTGGCTTTCACCTGCACTGCCCGACGGTTGAGGGCGGATCCGAAGCCAGGCAGTTGCAAGCGAGGGTGCCTGCGGGCCTGACGTTCGGCGAAGCTGCGCATTATGCAGTGAGAACCCTCGGGGCGTCAATGCCTGTCGCAGAAGTTTTTTGAGAGGCGGGCACGCCGGCCTCTCGCTCAAGCACTCAGGCGGCCTTGGCCTGGCTCAGCAACGTGGCAGCGTCGCTGACTTCGAACTTGCCGGGCGCCTCGACATTCAGGGCCTTGACCACGCCGTCTTTGACGAGCATGGAGTACCGTTGCGAGCGCACGCCGAAGCCCTTGGCGGTCAGGTCGAACACCAAGCCCACCGCCTGTGTGAACGCCGCACTGCCGTCGGCCATCATGCGGACCTTGCCGGCAGTCTTCTGGTCGCGGCCCCAGGCGCCCATGACGAAGGCATCGTTGACCGACACACACCAGATTTCGTCGACGCCCGCCGCCTTCAGCTCATCAGCCTGGGCCACATAGCCCGGCACGTGCTGGGCCGAGCAGGTCGGCGTGAACGCACCCGGAAGCGCGAAGATGGCCACGGTCTTGCCGGCCGTCGCCTTCTCGATGTCGAAGCTGTTGGGCCCCAGCGAGCAGCCTTCGCCCTCGACTTCGATGAATTCCTGCAGGCTGCCGGCCGGCAGCTTGTCGCCTACTTTGATCATGCGTCTCTCCGTGGGTTTGAAATAGAAAAAGCCGGGCACCAGTTTCCTGGTGCACCGGCTTGTCCGGCGGTTATGCCGCCGAAGTGATTCAGACGGTTTCGGCCTTCTGGACCAGGCGGGTCACGACCCAGCTCTTGGTCTTGGAGATCGGACGGCCTTCGGCGATCTCGACCACATCGCCCATCTTGTACTCGCCCTTTTCGTCGTGGGCGTGGTACTTGCGCGAGCGTGCCACGATCTTGCCGTAGAGCTCATGCTTGGCGCGACGCTCGACCAGGACGGTGATTGTCTTGGCGCGCTTGTCGCTGACCACGCGCCCCACCAGGGTGCGGGTGTTCTTCACTTGGGCCTCAGTCATTTCGTGGCCTCCTTCTTCTTTTGTGCCAGGACGGTCTTGGCACGCGCGATGTCGCGGCGGGTCTTGCCCAGCTGGCTGTGGTTGGTCAGCTGCTGGGTGGCCTTTTGCATGCGCAGGCCGAAGTGGGCCTTCAGCAAGTCGGTCACTTCCTTTTCGAGGGCAGCGACGTCCTTGGTGCGAAGTTCAGTTGCTTTCGTCATGGTGTCTTCCTCAGGTGCCGACCTGGCGAGCCACGAAGGTGCAACGCAGCGGCAGCTTGGCAGCAGCCAGCGTGAACGCTTCGCGGGCCAGCACTTCCGGCACGCCGTTGATCTCGTAGAGCACCTTGCCGGGCTGAATCTCAGCCACGTAGTACTCCGGGTTGCCCTTGCCGTTACCCATCCGGACTTCGGCGGGCTTTTGCGAGATGGGCTTGTCCGGGAAGATGCGGATGAAGATCCGGCCGCCACGCTTGATGTGGCGCGAGATCGCGCGGCGAGCCGCCTCGATCTGACGGGCCGTCAGACGGCCGCGTTCCGTGGCCTTCAGGCCGAAGTCACCGAAAGACACCGCGGCGCCGCGGGTCGCAACACCGGTGTTGCGGCCCTTCTGCTCCTTGCGGTACTTGCGACGATTAGGTTGCAGCATGCTTATTCTCCTTTGGCCTCACCGGCGGCGGGAGCCTTGCGGACTACACGCTTCGCGGCGGGCTTGGCTGCGTCACCCGTGGGGGCGGCGGCAGCGGGCTGGTCTGCTCCGTCACGCGGGCCACGGTCGCCACCCGGGCGGCCACGGCCACCGGGAGCGCCAGGGCGCGCGTTACGGCGCGGGCGACGATCGTCTTCGGCGCCTGCGGGGGTGTTGATGACCGGAGCCTCACCATTGGCGAGACGGTCACCGCGGTAGACCCAGACCTTGACGCCGATGACGCCGTAGGTGGTCTTAGCTTCCGAGAAGCCATAGTCGATGTCGGCCTTCAGGGTGTGCAGGGGCACACGACCTTCGCGATACCACTCGGTACGAGCGATTTCGATGCCGTTCAGACGACCGGCGCTCATGATCTTGATGCCCTGGGCACCCAGACGCATCGCGTTCTGCATCGCGCGCTTCATGGCGCGGCGGAACATGATGCGCTTTTCGAGCTGCTGGGTGATCGAGTCAGCGATCAGCTGGGCATCGACTTCAGGCTTGCGCACTTCTTCGATGTTGACGGCGACGGGCACGCCCAGACGCTTGGTCAGCTCAGCCTTCAGCGCTTCAATGTCTTCACCCTTCTTGCCAATCACGACGCCCGGACGAGCCGAGAAAATCGTGATGCGGGCGTTCTTGGCGGGACGCTCGATCAGGATGCGCGAGACGGCGGCATTCTTGAGCTTCAGCTTCAGGTAATCACGAACCTTCAGGTCTTCGGCCAGCATCGTGGCGAAGTTCTGGTTGTTCGCATACCAGCGCGAAGCCCAGTTACGGGTGACAGGCAGGCGGAAGCCAACCGGATGGATTTTCTGTCCCATAGTCTTCTTGCGCCTTAGTTGCCGACGGCCACAAAAATGTGGCAGGTGGGCTTGCTGATGCGGTTGCCGCGGCCCTTGGCACGAGCCGAGAAGCGCTTCAGCGTGGCACCCTGTTCGACGTAGATCGAGGTGACCTTGAGTTCATCAATGTCAGCGCCGTCGTTGTGCTCGGCGTTGGCGATGGCGCTTTCCAGCGCCTTCTTGATGATCACGGCCGCCTTCTTCTGGGTGAAGGCCAGGATGTTGAGGGCGTGATCCACCTTCTTGCCGCGGATCAGGTCCGCCACCAGGCGGCCCTTATCGCAGGACAGGCGGACGCCGCGAACGATTGCTTTGGTTTCCATCGTTGCCATCCTTACTTCTTCCCGGCCTTCTTGTCGGCCGGGTGGCCCTTGAAGGTGCGGGTCAGTGCGAATTCACCCAGCTTGTGGCCGACCATCTGGTCAGACACATAGACCGGCACGTGCTGCTTGCCGTTGTGCACGGCGATCGTCAGACCGATGAACTCGGGCAGGATCGTCGAGCGGCGCGACCAGGTCTTGATAGGCTTCTTGTCTTTGATGGCAACCGCCTTGTCGACCTTCGCCTGGAGGTGATGGTCAACGAAGGGGCCCTTCTTCAGCGAGCGAGTCATGGCCTAGCCCTTACTTCTTGCGACGCGAAACGATGAACGTCTGCGTGCGCTTGTTGTTGCGAGTGCGGTAGCCCTTCGTCAGGGTGTTCCACGGCGACACAGGGACCTGGCCCTCGCCAGTGCGGCCTTCGCCACCACCGTGCGGGTGATCCACCGGGTTCATCGCCACACCGCGAACGGTCGGACGGATACCCTTCCAGCGGATCGCGCCGGCCTTGCCATACTGGCGCAGGCTGTGCTCTTCGTTGCTCACTTCACCGATGGTGGCGCGGCAGTCGATGTGCACGCGGCGAACTTCGCCGGAGCGCAGACGGATCTGGGCGTAGACGCCTTCACGAGCCATCAGGACAGCAGAGGTGCCGGCCGAACGGATCATCTGGGCGCCCTTGCCAGGCAGCAGCTCGATGCAGTGGATGGTCGAACCCACGGGGATGTTGCGGATCGGCAGGGTGTTGCCCGCCTTGATCGGCGCTTCCGCGCCGCTCAGGATGGTTGCACCCACTTCGAGACCGCGCGGGGCGATCACGTAGCGGCGCTCGCCGTCGGCATAGCACACCAGCGCGATGTGGGCGGTGCGGTTCGGGTCGTACTCGATGGTCTCGACCTTGGCCGGAATGCCGTCCTTGTTGCGCTTGAAGTCGACCACGCGGTAATGGTGCTTGTGACCACCGCCCTTGTGGCGAATCGTGATGTGACCGTTGTTGTTGCGGCCGGAGTTCTGGATCTGCGGCTCAAGCAGCGCTGCATGGGGCGCGCCCTTGTGCAGGTGCTTGTGGACGATCTTGACGACGCCACGGCGGCCGGGCGAAGTCGGCTTGACTTTGACGATGGCCATTTACGCGGCCTCCCCGGAGAAATTGAGCTCTTGACCAGCCTTGAGGGCCACGTAGGCCTTCTTGACGTGGTCACGGCGGCCGGCACGGCCACCAAAGCGCTTCGTCTTGCCCTTGACCTGGACGACGTTGACCGACTCGACCTCGACCTTGAACATCAGTTCAACAGCGGCCTTGATTTCGGGCTTGGTGGCGTCGCGCAGGACTTTGAACAGGACCTGGTTGTGCTTCTCGGCAACTTGCGTGGCCTTCTCGGACACGATGGGCGCGAGCAGCACGGAGGCCAGACGGCCTTCGGAATACTTGGGGGCGCTCATGCCAGCATCTCCTTGAGTTGCTCGACCGCAGCCTTGGTCACCAGCACCTTCTTGTAGAAGACCAGCGACAGGGGGTCGGCGTAGCGCGGCTCGACAACCAGCACGTTGGCCAGGTTGCGCGAAGCCAGTGCCAGGTTGTCATCCACGACATCGGAGATGACCAGCACCGAGTCCAAGCCCATGGCCTTGAACTTGGCGGCCAGCAGCTTGGTCTTGGGGGCTTCGATCGAGATCGAATCCACCACGGCCAGGCGGCCTTCACGGGCCAGCTGCGACAGGATCGCAGCCATGCCGGCGCGGTACATCTTCTTATTCAGCTTGTGCGAGAAATTCTCGTCAGGCATGTTCGGGAAGATGCGACCGCCCCCGCGCCACAGCGGCGACGAGGTCATACCGGCGCGAGCGCGGCCGGTGCCCTTCTGGCGGAAAGGCTTCTTGGTCGAGTGATGGACCTGTTCACGGTCCTTCTGGGCGCGGGTGCCCTGGCGGGCGTTGGCCTGGAAGGCCACGACCACCTGGTGCACCAGGGCTTCGTTGTAGTCGCGAGCGAAGATGGTGTCAGGCGCGTCCACCTTGGCGGTGGCCTGACCCTGCTCGTTCAGGAGCTCGAGCTGCATCAGTTGGCTCCCTTCTTGACTTTGACCTTGACGGCCGGGCGAACGACGACGTGGCCGTTCTTGGAACCCGGGACCGCACCGCGGACCAGCAGCAGTTGACGAGCCTCGTCAACGCGCACGATGTCCAGGTTCTGGGTGGTGACGGTTTCGTCGCCCATGTGGCCGGTCATCTTCTTACCCGGAAACACACGGCCCGGGTCTTGCGCCATCGAGATCGAGCCCGGCACGTTGTGCGAACGGCTGTTACCGTGCGACGCGCGCTGCGAGCTGAAGTTGTGGCGCTTGATGGTGCCCGCGAAGCCCTTACCGATGGACGTGCCTTGCACGTCGACCAGTTGGCCGGTCGCGAACAGCGTCACCGGAACGGTCGCGCCAGCTTGGTACTGGGAGGCGACGTCGGCTTCGACGCGGAATTCCTTGAGGATTTCACCGGCTTCGACACCTGCCTTGGCAAGGTGGCCGGCTTCAGGCTTGGTGACGCGCGATGCTTTGCGCGTACCGAACGCCACCTGGATGGCGCTGTAGCCGTCGGTCTCTTGGGTCTTGACCTGGGTCACGCGGTTGTTGGACACGTCCAGCACCGTCACAGGGATAGCATCGCCATCGTCCGTGAAGATGCGCATCATGCCCACCTTGCGGCCCAGCAAACCGAGACGGTTGCTCAGACTCATGTTTTTCTCCAGCCCCATCGGCTTGACAGCCTCAGAAGCTATTGCGAACACCCGACATCGATTGGCCGGGCTGACCTGTGCAGCGACTCACTTGGAAGAACCTTGCGAAACGCTGCGCGAATATCCGAGCAGGCACAGGCCAACCCGGAAAAGCTGGTGAGTATAGCCTGCGGGATAGTCTGGATGCAAGTACCGGACGCCGCATCCGCGCAAAAGGCAAGGCCCCGGCCTGTCGAGACAGGCGCGGGGCCTTGCGATTCAGAAGCCAGCAGGCCTCGGAATTACTGCAGCTTGATTTCGACGTCGACGCCGGCGGGCAGGTCGAGCTTCATCAGCGCGTCAACCGTCTTGTCGGTCGGGTCAACGATGTCCATCAGGCGCTGGTGGGTGCGGATTTCGAACTGGTCGCGGCTGGTCTTGTTGACGTGCGGCGAACGCAGGATGTCGAAACGCTCCATACGCGTGGGCAGGGGCACGGGACCCTTGACGATGGCGCCGGTGCGCTTGGCGGTCTCGACGATTTCTAGAGCCGACTGGTCGATCAGCTTGTAGTCAAACGCCTTCAGACGGATGCGGATCTTTTGCTTTTGCATGACTGTTCCTTAAAGAGCGGGTGCGCATCGGGCGGCAAGCGCCCGATGCGCGGTCACGCAGTGATTACGCGAGGATCGTGGCGACGACGCCGGAGCCGACGGTACGGCCACCTTCACGGATGGCGAAGCGCAGGCCGGTTTCCATCGCGATCGGCGCGATCAGCTTCACGGTGATGCCGACGTTGTCGCCGGGCATGACCATTTCCTTGTCCTTCGGCAGCTCCACAGCACCGGTCACGTCCGTCGTGCGGAAGTAGAACTGGGGACGGTAGTTGTTGAAGAACGGGGTATGGCGGCCGCCCTCTTCCTTGGACAGAACGTAGATTTCTGCCGTGAAGTGGGTGTGGGGCTTGATCGAGCCGGGCTTGGCCAGCACTTGGCCGCGCTCGACGTCTTCACGCTTGGTGCCGCGCAGCAGGATGCCGACGTTGTCGCCTGCTTGACCTTGGTCCAGCAGCTTGCGGAACATTTCGACGCCCGTGACCGTGGTCTTCTGGACTTCGCGGATGCCCACGATTTCGATTTCTTCACCGACCTTGATGATGCCGCGCTCGACGCGACCGGTCACCACGGTACCGCGGCCCGAGATCGAGAACACGTCTTCCACCGGCAGCAAGAAGGCGCCGTCAACGGCACGGTCCGGCTGGGGGATGTAGGTGTCCAGCGCATCGGCCAGGCGCATGATGGCTTGTTCGCCCAGGTCGCCTGCGTCGCCTTCCAGCGCCAGCTTGGCCGAACCCTTGATGATGGGGGTGTCGTCGCCGGGGAAGTCGTACTTGGACAGGAGCTCGCGCACTTCCATTTCGACCAGCTCGAGCAGCTCGGCGTCGTCGACCATGTCGCACTTGTTCAGGAAGACGATGATGTACTTCACGCCGACCTGGCGAGCCAGCAGGATGTGCTCGCGGGTCTGGGGCATCGGGCCGTCAGCGGCCGAGCACACCAGGATGGCGCCGTCCATCTGGGCGGCACCCGTGATCATGTTCTTGACGTAGTCGGCGTGGCCGGGGCAGTCAACGTGCGCGTAGTGGCGGTTGGCCGTCTCGTACTCGACGTGTGCGGTGTTGATCGTGATGCCGCGGGCCTTTTCTTCCGGCGCTGCGTCAATCTGGTCGTAGGCCTTGGCCTCGCCGCCGAACTTCTTGGACAGCACCGTCGCGATCGCTGCCGTCAGCGTGGTCTTGCCGTGGTCGACGTGACCAATCGTGCCCACGTTCACGTGCGGCTTCGTACGTTCAAACTTGCCTTTTGCCATTTCAATCTCCAGAAAAGAGCATTTCGCCAGTCTGTTGGTTTAGCGTTTCCACAGCGCCCGTGATTCCCGCCGACTGGCGAAGCGGGCGGGCCGCTGTGAAGACGATCTTTAGAGGCGGATCAGCCCTTGCCGCGCGCCGTGATGATGGCGTCGGCCACGTTCTTCGGAGCTTCGCTGTAGTGCTTGAACTCCATCGTGTACGTGGCACGGCCTTGCGACATCGAACGCAGGGTCGTCGAGTAGCCGAACATTTCCGACAGCGGCACCTCAGCCTTGATGGCCTTGCCGCCACCGACCATGTCGTCCATGCCCTGCACCATGCCGCGACGGCTGGACAGGTCGCCCATCACGTTGCCGGCGTAGTCTTCAGGCGTCTCGACTTCCACGGCCATCATCGGCTCGAGGATGACGGGGCTGGCGCGGCGGCAGGCTTCCTTGAAGCCCATCGAAGCGGCCATCTTGAAGGCGTTTTCGTTCGAGTCCACATCGTGGTACGAACCGAAGGTCAGCGTGACCTTGACGTCCACGACCGGGAAGCCGGCCAGCACGCCGTTCGGCAGGGTGTCGATGACGCCCTTCTCGACCGCGGGAATGTACTCGCGAGGAACCACGCCACCCTTGATGGCGTCAACGAATTCGAAGCCCTTGCCCGGCTCTTGCGGCTCGACCGTCAGCACCACGTGGCCGTACTGGCCCTTGCCGCCCGACTGGCGAACGAACTTGCCTTCAACGTCGGTGGCGGTCTTGCGGATGGTTTCGCGGTAGGCCACTTGCGGCTTGCCGACGTTGGCTTCCACGCCGAACTCGCGCTTCATGCGGTCAACGATGATTTCCAGGTGCAGCTCGCCCATGCCGGAAATGATGGTCTGGCCCGATTCTTCATCGGTGCGCAGGCGGAAGGACGGGTCTTCCTTGGCCAGACGGCCCAGGGCGATGCCCATCTTTTCCTGGTCGGCCTTGGTCTTGGGCTCGACGGCCTGCGAGATCACGGGCTCGGGGAAGACCATCTTCTCCAGCGTGATGATGGCTTCGGGATCGCACAGGGTTTCGCCCGTGGTGACGTCCTTCAGGCCCACGCAGGCGGCGATGTCGCCGGCCAGAATTTCCGAGATTTCTTCACGCTGGTTGGCGTGCATCTGCAGGATCCGGCCGATGCGCTCTTTCTTTCCGCGGATCGGGTTGTAGACGCTGGCGCCCGACTGCAGCACGCCGGAGTAGACGCGCACGAAGGTCAGCTGACCGACGTAGGGGTCGGTCATCAGCTTGAAGGCCAGCGCGGCGAACTTCTCGTTGTCGTCGGCCTTGCGGACGACGGGCTGGTCGTCTTCGTCAGTGCCCGGCACGGGCGGCACGTCGATGGGCGACGGCATGAAGTCGATCACGCCGTCGAGCATGCGTTGCACGCCCTTGTTCTTGAAGGCGGTGCCGCAGAACATCGGCTGGATTTCAGCGGCGATGGTGCGGGTGCGGATGGCCTGGATGATTTCCGCTTCGTCCAAGTCACCCGACTCCAGGTACTTGTTCATCAGCTCTTCGCTGGACTCGGCGGCGGCTTCGATCAGGTTCTCGCGCCACTTGACAGCGTCGGCCTGCAGGTCGGCCGGGATGTCTTCGTAGGCGAACTTCATGCCTTGCGAGGCTTCGTCCCAAATGATCGCCTTCATCTTGATGAGGTCGATCACGCCGGTGAAGTTTTCTTCAGCGCCGATGGGGATGACGACGGGCACGGGGTTGGCCTTCAGTCGCAGCTTCATCTGGTCGTAGACCTTGAAGAAGTTCGCGCCGGTGCGGTCCATCTTGTTGACGAACGCGAGGCGGGGCACCTTGTACTTGTTGGCCTGGCGCCAGACGGTTTCCGACTGGGGCTGCACGCCACCGACGGCGCAATAGACCATGCAGGCGCCGTCCAGCACGCGCATCGAACGCTCGACTTCAATCGTGAAGTCGACGTGTCCGGGCGTGTCGATGATGTTGATGCGGTGTTCGGGGCGGGCGAGGTCCATGCCCTTCCAGAAGCAGGTCGTCGCGGCCGACGTGATCGTGATGCCGCGCTCTTGCTCCTGCTCCATCCAGTCCATCGTGGCGGCGCCATCGTGCACTTCACCGATCTTGTGGTTCACACCGGTGTAGTAGAGGATGCGCTCGGTCGTGGTGGTCTTGCCAGCATCGATGTGCGCGGAGATACCGATGTTGCGGTAGCGCTCGATGGGGGTTTTGCGGGCCATGGTTTGCTCCAGAAGACAGGAGCCGCCAGCGGGTTGGTAGAAACCCGAGGCGGCCGAAAGACAGTGGTTTAGAAGCGGAAGTGCGAGAAGGCCTTGTTGGCTTCTGCCATGCGGTGGACTTCGTCGCGCTTCTTCATCGCGCCGCCACGGCCTTCAGCGGCCTCCAGCAGCTCGTTGGCCAGACGCTGGGCCATCGACTTCTCACCGCGCTTGCGAGCGGATTCCTTCAACCAGCGCATGGCGAGGGCCATCCGGCGGACGGGGCGAACTTCCACGGGAACTTGGTAGTTCGCACCGCCGACACGGCGGGACTTCACTTCAACCATGGGCTTCACGTTGTTCAGGGCGACCATGAACACTTCCAGCGGGTCCTTGCCGATCTTCTTTTCGACTTGGTCCAGAGCGCCGTAAATGATGCGCTCAGCGACGGCCTTCTTGCCCGATTCCATGATGACGTTCATGAACTTGGACAGATCGACGGAACCGAACTTGGGGTCCGGGAGAATCTCGCGCTTGGGTACTTCGCGACGACGTGGCATGGCACTCTTCCTTTTGCTTCAGTTGGAGGGGCTGATCGCCTCACTCCGCTGGACAACCACCGACATCTGGGGTCATCCACTTACTCGGCCACCGAGAAATTTCGGGAACCGCAACAACGTTGGATCAGTCAGTGGCGACTGAACCGAACAAACGATTTACTTCTTCGGACGCTTCGCGCCGTACTTGGACCGCGACTGCTTGCGATCCTTGACGCCTTGCAGGTCGAGCGAACCACGCACGATGTGGTAGCGAACGCCAGGCAAGTCCTTCACACGGCCGCCGCGAACCAGCACGACGCTGTGTTCTTGCAGGTTGTGGCCTTCGCCGCCGATGTAGGAGATGACCTCGAAGCCGTTGGTCAGGCGCACCTTGGCGACCTTACGCAAAGCCGAGTTCGGCTTCTTCGGCGTGGTGGTGTAGACGCGGGTGCAGACACCGCGGCGCTGCGGGCAGTTCTGCATCGCAGGCGACTTGGACTTCGTGACTTCGGCTTCACGGCCTTGGCGCACGAGTTGATTGATGGTTGGCATAAACGACTTGTTCCCGTTTGAAGTCAGTGATCTCCATTTTTCGAGCGCGCACGAATGCAGCACCCAAAATGCGGAGAGCCGGCTATTGTAGACCGCCCGGGTTTTCGGCACAAGGGCGGCGGTTAAGCTGCTCGGATGCCCTTCCCCGCCGCACCTACGGAATCTCCCGACACTCGACCGGCCATCGTCGTCGACACCCAGGTCGTCATGGACTGGCTGGTGTTCAGCGACCCGCGGGCGCAATCGCTGGCGGCGGCACTGACTTCGGGTGGACTTCGCTGGCTGGTCGCAGCGGCCATGCGCGACGAGATCCGCCACGTGCTGGGCCGCGGCGTGGCGGCCCGCTACGCCCCCGACCTCGCGCTCATCGAGGCGCAGTTCGACGCCCACGCCCAACCCGTCGATATCGCCCCGCCACAACCGCTCGCCGGCCGGCTGGTCTGCCGAGACCCCGACGACCAGAAGTTCATCGACCTGGCGCTGGCCGCCGGTGCCCGTTGGCTGGTGTCGCGCGACAAAGCCTTGCTGGCGCTGGCAAAGCGGGCGAAGCCGCGCGGGCTGCTGATCGTCAAGCCGGAGGTTTGGTCGCCGGAGCTCTGAAATTAAAAAGCCGCCCAGGCGAACCCGGGCGGCTTTCGTCGGACAAGTAGCGCTGATTACTCGGCGCTGCCCGCTCCGGCGTCGACGTCGGCCATCTGTGCCGCCGCCAGCTCTTCAGCTTCCTGCAGCGCGATGGCGCGGCGCTCGGCGTCGTCCATTGCTTCCTTGGCACGGCGCGCCTCGTGGAAGGCCATGCCGGTGCCAGCGGGGATCAGGCGGCCGACGATGACGTTTTCCTTCAGGCCACGCAGCTCGTCGCGCTTACCCATGATGGCAGCCTCGGTGAGCACGCGGGTCGTTTCCTGGAAGGAAGCGGCGGAGATGAAGGAGTCTGTCGACAGCGAGGCCTTCGTGATACCGAGCAGCAGGTCTGCATGGGTGGCCGTCGTCTTGCCCTCCTTGCGCATGCGGTCGTTGGTATCCAGCAGCTCGGAACGCTCGACCTGCTCGTTCAGGATGTAATGCGTGTCGCCCGGGTTGGTGATGACCACGCGACGCAGCATCTGGCGAACGATCACCTCGATGTGCTTGTCGTTGATCTTCACACCCTGCAGACGGTACACGTCCTGGACTTCGTCGACGATGTAGCGCGCCAGCTCCTCGATGCCCAGCAGGCGCAGGATGTCCTGCGGGTCCGCCGCGCCGTCGACGATCAGCTCGCCGCGGTTGACCACCTGGCCTTCGTGCACCAGGATGTTCTTTTCCTTGGGCACCAGTTCCTCGTGCGCCTTGCCGTCCGGGTCGGTGATCTGCAGGCGGATCTTGCCCTTGGTCTCCTTGCCGAACGACACGGTGCCGGTCTGCTCGGCCAGCACGCCGACGTCCTTGGGCGAGCGGGCTTCGAAGAGTTCCGCCACACGCGGCAGACCGCCGGTAATGTCACGGGTCTTCTGGCCTTCGACCGGGATACGGGCGAGCACTTCACCGGGCAGCAGTTCCTGGCCGTCGCGGATCTGGATCAGCGAGCCGACCTGGAAGCCGATGGCCACCGAGTGGTCGGTACCGGGGATCTTGACCTCGTGGCCTTGAGCATCCAGCAGCTTGACCTGCGGGCGGATGATCTTCGCGGCACCGCGGCGCTTCGGGTCGATGACCACCAGCGTCGACAGGCCGGTCACTTCGTCCACCTGCTTGGCGACGGTCACGCCTTCCTCGACGTTCTCGAACTTCGCCTGGCCGGCGAACTCCGTGATGATCGGGCGGGTCAGCGGGTCCCAGTTCGCGAGCACCAGGCCGGCCTTGATGACCTGGCTGGCCTTGATGTTCAGGATCGCGCCGTAAGGCACCTTGTGACGCTCACGCTCGCGACCATGCGGGTCGGAGATGACGATCTCGCCGGAGCGAGAAATCACCACCAGCTCGCCCTTGCCGTTCGTGACGTAGCGCATCGTGGCGTTGAAGCCGATGATGCCGTCCGACTTGGCTTCGACGCTGGAGGCCACGGCTGCGCGCGATGCGGCACCGCCGATGTGGAAGGTCCGCATCGTCAGCTGCGTGCCCGGTTCACCGATGGACTGCGCGGCGATGACGCCCACAGCTTCCCCGGTGTTGACCAAGCCGCCACGGCCCAGGTCGCGGCCGTAGCACTTGGCGCACAGACCGAACCGCGTGGCGCAGGTCAGCGGCGTGCGGACCTTGATCTCGTCGACGCCAGCAGCCTCCAGCACGTCCAGCGTGTCTTCGTCCAGCATCTTGCCGGCGCCGAGCAGCGGCGCCTGCGTCTCGGGGTGCACGACATCGATGGCGGTGACACGACCCAGCACGCGGTCGCGCAGCGATTCGATGACTTCACCACCTTCAACCAGCGCGCGCATGGCCATGCCGTTGTCGGTGCCGCAGTCGTCCTCGATGACCACCAGATCCTGGGTCACGTCCACCAGACGCCGCGTCAGGTAGCCGGAGTTCGCGGTCTTCAGCGCCGTGTCCGCCAGGCCCTTACGGGCGCCGTGGGTGGAAATGAAGTACTGCAACACGTTCAGGCCTTCACGGAAGTTCGCCGTGATGGGCGTTTCGATGATGGAGCCGTCCGGCTTGGCCATCAGGCCGCGCATGCCGGCCAGCTGGCGGATCTGGGCGGCGGAACCCCGCGCGCCCGAGTCGGCCATCATGTAGATCGAGTTGAAGGACTCCTGATCGACGGTCTTGCCGTTGCGATCCACCGTCTTCTCGACCTTCAGGTGCTCCATCATCTTCTTGCCGATTTCGTCACCGGCCTTGCCCCAGATGTCGACGACCTTGTTGTAGCGCTCGCCGGCGGTCACCAGACCGGAGACGTACTGCTGCTCGATCTCCTTGACTTCCTTCTCGGAGCGATCGATGACCGTGTACTTCTCCTTGGGCACCAACATGTCGTCGATGGCGATCGAGATGCCGGCGCGCGTGGCGAGCTTGAAGCCGCTTTGCAGCAGCTTGTCGGCCAGGACGACTGTTTCCTTCAGGCCGCACTTGCGGAAAGAAGTGTTGATCAGCTTGCTGATCTCCTTCTTCTTCAGCGCCTTGTTGATGTTGCTGAAGGGCAGGCCCTTAGGCAGGATTTCCGACAGCAGTGCACGGCCGACGGTGGTATCCGTCAGCTTGGTCTCGGCGACCCATTCGCCACTGTCCTTGTCCTTGGTGTACTCGGTCAGGCGGACGCTGATTTTGGCGGTGATTTCGACGACGCCGTTTTCCAGCGCGCGGATCACTTCCGGGATGTCCGAGAAGATCAGGCCCTCGCCCTTGCCGTTGGTGCGCTCGCGGGTGGCGTAGTACAGACCCAGCACCACGTCTTGCGACGGGACGATGGACGGTTCGCCGGACGCGGGGAACAGCACGTTGTTGGAGGCCAGCATCAGCGTGCGGGCTTCCATCTGCGCCTCGATCGACAGCGGCACGTGGACGGCCATCTGGTCACCGTCGAAGTCGGCGTTGAAGGCCGAGCAAACCAGCGGGTGCAGCTGGATGGCCTTGCCTTCGATCAGCACGGGCTCGAAGGCCTGGATGCCGAGGCGGTGCAGCGTCGGGGCGCGGTTCAGCAGAACCGGGTGCTCCTTGATGACTTCTTCCAGGATGTCCCAGACCACCGGCGTGCCGGACTCGACTTCCTTCTTCGCAGCCTTGATCGTCGTCGCGATGCCCATGGCTTCGAGACGGCTGAAGATGAACGGCTTGAAGAGTTCGAGCGCCATCAGCTTGGGCAGGCCGCACTGGTGCAGCTTGAGCGTCGGGCCGACCACGATGACCGAACGGCCCGAGTAGTCAACGCGCTTGCCCAGCAAGTTCTGACGGAAACGACCGCTCTTGCCCTTGATCATGTCGGCCAGCGACTTGAGGGCACGCTTGTTCGCGCCGGTCATCGCCTTGCCGCGGCGGCCGTTGTCCAGCAGTGAGTCGACGGCTTCCTGCAGCATGCGCTTTTCGTTGCGCACGATGATTTCAGGGGCCTTCAGCTCCAGCAGGCGGGCCAGGCGGTTGTTGCGGTTGATGACGCGACGGTAAAGGTCGTTCAGGTCGGAGGTCGCGAAGCGGCCGCCGTCCAGCGGCACCAGCGGACGCAGGTCAGGCGGCAGCACCGGCAGCACGTCCATGACCATCCAGTTCGGCTTGATGCCGGACTTCTTGAAGGCCTCCATGACCTTCAGGCGCTTGGAGTTCTTCTTGACCTTCAGCTCGGAGCCGGTCATGTCGTTGCGCAGGCGGTCGATCTCGATGTCGAGATCCATGTCCTCCAGCAGCTTCTTCACGCCTTCGGCGCCCATCAGTGCGATGAACTCGTCACCGAACTCGATGCGCTTCGCGTCGTAGTCGTCCTCGCTCATGATCGAGAACTTCTTCAGCGGGGTCATGCCCGGGTCGACGACCACGTACGCCTCGAAGTACAGCACGCGTTCGATGTCGCGCAGCGTCATGTCGAGCACCAGGCCCAGACGGCTGGGGAGCGACTTCAGGAACCAGATGTGCGCGCAGGGCGCCGCCAGGTCGATGTGGCCCATGCGGTCACGGCGGACCTTGGTCTGCGTGACTTCAACGCCGCACTTCTCGCAGATGACACCGCGGTGCTTCAGGCGCTTGTACTTGCCGCACAGGCACTCATAGTCCTTGATCGGGCCAAAGATCTTGGCGCAGAACAGGCCGTCGCGTTCCGGCTTGAAGGTGCGGTAGTTGATGGTCTCGGGCTTCTTCACCTCGCCGAACGACCAGCTGCGGATCTTCTCCGGAGAAGCCAGGCCGATCTTGATGGCATCGAAATGCTCATCGGGGGTGAATTGCTTGAAAAGGTCGAGTAGTCCCTTCATGCATCTGCTCCTTAATTGCGTTCCAGTTCAATGTCGATGCCCAAGGAGCGAATTTCCTTGACCAGCACATTGAACGATTCGGGCATGCCCGCTTCGATGGCGTGTTCGCCCTTGACGATGCTTTCGTAGACCTTGGTGCGGCCGTTCACGTCGTCGGACTTGACCGTCAGCATTTCCTGCAGGATGTACGAGGCGCCATAGGCTTCCAGCGCCCAGACTTCCATTTCGCCGAAACGCTGGCCGCCGAACTGCGCCTTGCCGCCCAGCGGTTGCTGCGTGACGAGCGAGTACGGGCCGGTCGAGCGGGCGTGCATCTTGTCGTCTACCAAGTGGTGCAGCTTCAGCACGTGCATGTAGCCGACGGTGACGGGGCGCTCGAACTGCTCGCCGGTGCGGCCGTCGCACAGCCAGGCCTGGGTGCGCGTCTCGGTCAGCCCCTTCTTGGCGGCGATGTCGTCCGGGTAGGCCAGCTTCAGCATGCCGCGGATTTCTTCTTCCTTGGCTCCGTCGAACACCGGCGTCGCGAAGGGCACGCCCTTGGCGAGGTTCTCGGCCATCTCCAGCACTTCCGTATCGGTCAGGTCGTCGATGTTCTCGGTCTTGCCGCCGCTCTGGTTGTAGAGCTGGTCGAACAGCTTGCGCAGCTCAGCCACCTTGGAGTGCTGCTGCAGCATGTCGCCGATGCGCTGGCCGATGCCCTTGCCGGCCCAGCCCAGATGCACTTCCAGCACCTGGCCCACGTTCATCCGCGACGGGACGCCCAGCGGGTTCAGCACGATGTCGGCAGGCGTGCCGTCGGCCATGTAAGGCATGTCTTCGATCGGCGTGACCTTGGACACGACACCCTTGTTGCCGTGACGGCCGGCCATCTTGTCGCCAGGCTGCAGGCGACGCTTGACGGCCAGGTAGACCTTGACCATCTTCAGCACGCCAGCGGGCAGCTCGTCGCCCTGCGTCAGCTTCTTGCGCTTCTCTTCGAAGGCCAGGTCGAAGCTGTGACGCGTCTGGTCGAGCGAATTCTTGATCGACTCGAGCTGGTTGGCGACGTCTTCCTCGGCCGGGCGGATGTCGAACCAGTGGAACTTCTCGACCGAAGCCAGGTATTCCTTGTCGATCTTCGTGCCCTTGGCGATCTTCTGCGGGCCGCCGTTGGCGACCTTGCCGTTCAGCAGCTTCTCGATACGGTCGAAGGCGTCGCTCTCGACGATGCGCAGCTGGTCGTTCAGGTCCAGGCGGTAGCGCTTCAGCTCGTCGTCGATGATCTGCTGAGCGCGCTTGTCGCGCTGGATGCCTTCACGGGTGAAGACCTGCACGTCGATGACGGTGCCGCTGGTGCCTTGGTCGACGCGCAGCGACGTGTCCTTCACGTCCGAAGCCTTCTCGCCAAAGATGGCGCGCAGCAGCTTCTCTTCCGGCGTCAGCGTGGTCTCGCCCTTGGGCGTGACCTTGCCGACCAGCACGTCGCCCGGATTCACTTCGGCACCGATGTAGACGATGCCCGACTCGTCCAGGCGGCCCAGTTGCTGCTCGGACAGGTTCGGGATGTCGCGGGTGATTTCTTCCGAGCCCAGCTTGGTGTCACGCGCGTTGACGACCAGTTCCTCGATGTGGATCGAGGTGTAGCGGTCTTCGGCGATGACACGTTCCGAGATCAGGATCGAGTCTTCGAAGTTGTAGCCGTTCCACGGCATGAACGCGACCAGCATGTTCTGGCCCAGGGCCAGCTCGCCGATGTCGGTGGACGCGCCGTCGGCAATGATGTCCTCGGCCGCCACCTTGTCGCCACGACGCACGATGGGGCGCTGGTGAATGTTGGTGTTCTGGTTGGAACGCTGGTACTTGATCAGGTTGTAGATGTCGACACCGACCTCACCGGCCACGGTCTCGTCATCGTTCACGCGAATCACGATGCGGTTCGTGTCGACGTAGTCGACAACACCACCACGACGCGCGGCCACCACCGTGCCCGAGTCCTTCGCGGCGACGCGCTCGACGCCCGTGCCGACGAATGCCTTCTCGGGGCGCAGCACCGGCACGGCCTGGCGCTGCATGTTGGCGCCCATCAACGCGCGGTTCGCGTCGTCGTGCTCCAGGAACGGCACGAGCGACGCCGCCACCGACACGATCTGCGTCGGCGCTACGTCCATGTACTGGATGCGCTCGGGCGAGGTCAGCACTGACTCACCGTTCTCACGGGCTGAGACCAGCTCGTCCGTCAGCTCGCCGGTCGAGTTCAGCGTGGCGTTCGCCTGGGCGATGACGTACTTGCCTTCCTCGATGGCCGACAGGTAGTCGATCTGGTCGGTCACCTTGCCGTCCACGACGCGGCGGTACGGCGTTTCAAGGAAGCCGTACTCGTTGAGCTGTGCGAACAGCGCCAGCGAGTTGATCAGGCCGATGTTCGGGCCTTCCGGCGTTTCGATCGGGCATACGCGGCCGTAGTGGGTGGGGTGCACGTCACGGACTTCGAAGCCGGCGCGCTCGCGGGTCAGACCGCCCGGGCCCAGGGCGGAAACACGACGCTTGTGCGTGATTTCCGACAGCGGGTTGGTCTGGTCCATGAACTGCGACAGCTGCGACGCGCCAAAGAACTCCTTCAGCGCCGCAGAAATCGGCTTGGAGTTGATCAGGTCGTGCGGCATCAGGGCTTCGGTCTCGGCCTGGCCCAGACGTTCCTTGACTGCCTTCTCGATACGCGCCAGGCCGGAGCGGTACTGGTTCTCAGCCAGTTCGCCCACGCAACGCACGCGGCGGTTGCCCAGGTGGTCGATGTCGTCCACTTCGCCGCGGCCATTGCGCAGTTCGACGAGGATCTTGACGACGTCAAGGATGTCCTCGTTGGACAGGTTCATGTTGCCTTCGGGCGTGTCACGGCCGACACGCGCGTTGAACTTCATGCGGCCGACACGGCTCAGGTCGTACGTGTCGGTGCTGTAGAACAGGCGGTTGAACAGCGCTTCGACAGCGTCTTCCGTCGGCGGCTCGCCAGGGCGCATCATGCGGTAGATCGCGACACGGGCGGCCAGCTGCGTCTCGGTCTCGTCAGACGCCAGCGTCTGCGAGATGTAGGCGCCTTCGTCCAGCTCGTTCGTGAACAGGCACTGGATTTCCTTGATGCCGGCCTGGCGCAGCTTCTTCAGCAGCGCTTCCGTCAGCTCGTCGTTGGCCTTGGCAATGATCTCGCCGGTGTCGGCGTCGATCATGTTCTTGGCCAGCACACGGCCGATCAGGAAGTCTTCGGGCACCGAGATGTGCTGCGTGCCGGACTGTTCCAGCTGGCGCGCGTGACGAGCGGTGATGCGCTTGTCCTTCTCGACGATGACGGCACCCGACTTGTCGACGATGTCGAAGCGGGCGACTTCACCCTTCAGGCGGTCGGCGACGAATTCGAGCTGCGCACCAACATCCATCAAGCGGAAGTTGTCGAACACGAAGAAGTGGGCCAGGATCTGCTCGGGGTTCAGGCCGATGGCCTTCAGCAGGATCGTGACCGGCATCTTGCGGCGGCGGTCGACGCGGAAGTACAGGATGTCCTTCGGGTCGAACTCGAAGTCCAGCCAGGAGCCGCGGTAGGGAATGATGCGGGCGCTGAACAGCAGCTTGCCCGACGAGTGCGTCTTGCCCTTGTCGTGCTCGAAGAACACGCCCGGCGAACGGTGCAGCTGCGACACGATGACGCGCTCGGTACCGTTGACGATGAAGGAGCCGTAGTCGGTCATCAGGGGCACTTCGCCCATGTAGACCTCTTGCTCCTTGATTTCCTTGACCGTCTTCGCCTGGGGCGATTCACGGTCATAGATGATCATCTGCAGGCGCGCACGCACGGCGGCCGCATAGGTCAACCCACGCTGCTGGCACTCACGGGTGTCAAACGGCGGCTTGGCGATGTTGAACTCGAGGAACTTCATCTCGACGAAACCGTTGTGCGAAACAATCGGGAACGCCGAGAGGAAGGCCGCCTGCAGCCCTTCGGGCTTGCGTTTGGCGGGGGCCACGTCCTTCTGCAGGAAGGCCACGTAGCTGTCCTTCTGCATGGTCAGCAGATAGGGAACGTTGAGAACGCTCTCGCGCTTGCCGAAGCTCTTGCGGATCCGCTTGCGCTCGGTGTAGCTGTAGGGGGTTGCTTGCGCCATAAACACTCCGTGTCGAGTGCGCTCCCGGCCGTGGAACGCACTGCGTCGGCGACTGGCTGGCTCACACACCCAGGACGGGCGGCTGCCTAGCTTGGTGGTTGGCCACTACCAACCGCTGGCGGACAACTCGGGCCCCGCAATGGATGCTGACCCAAGTCCGACCAAACTGGTTCTCTGCAGTCGGATCAGAGAACACGTGAAAGAACCGCGCATCATACAGCGCGCGGTTCTTTCAACTGTTCTCTACGGGGAGATACCCGTAAAGACGAAAAAGGGGATGCCTGTCGGCAACCCCTTTCTTGAATCTGGACAAACCAGATTCGGTCGGCGAGCCCGAAGACTCGCCGGTCCGATTTACTTCAGCTCAGCCTTGGCGCCGGCTTCGACCAGCTTCTTGACAGCGGCTTCGCCGTCAGCCTTGGACACGCCTTCCTTGACGTTCTTCGGAGCGCCGTCGACCAGGTCCTTGGCTTCCTTGAGGCCCAGGCCCGTGATTTCACGGACGGCCTTGATGACGCCGACCTTCTGCGCGCCGGCTTCGACCAGCACGACGTTGAATTCGGTCTTCTCTTCAGCAGCAGCAGCGGCACCGCCGCCAGCGCCACCGGCGGCCGGAGCAGCCATCGAAGCGGCAGACACGCCGAACTTCTCTTCAATTGCCTTGACCAGGTCGTTCAGTTCCAGAACGGACATGCTGTCCAGGGCGGTCAGGAAAGCGTCTTTATCGAATGCCATGATGTGTTCCTAAATAACAGATGGGTTGCGTGGATACGCGTTGTTCGTCGATCAGGCGGCAGCCGGGGCTTCTTCGGCAGCAGCTTCCGGGGAAGCGGCGCCTTCGCCACGCTTGGCAGCCAGGGCAGCCAGCACGGCCGCGGTGCGTTGCACCGGCGACAGCAGCAGGCCAGCGATCTGCGACAGCAGGACTTCCTTGGACGGGACGGAGGCCAGAGCCTTCACGCCATTGACGTCCAGAGCCTTGCCACCGTAGGCACCACCCTTGATGACGAGCTTGTCGTTGGTCTTGGCAAAGTCAGCGATGACTTTGGCAGCAGCGACAGCGTCTTCCGAAAAGCCGTAGATCAGCGGGCCGACCATGCTCTCCGCAGCAGCTTCGAACGGGGTGCCGGCGACGGCGCGACGGGCCAGGGTGTTCTTCAGCACGTGAAGATAAACACCCTTGGCACGCGCGTCGACGCGCAGCTTGTTCAAGGCTTCCACGGTGAGGCCACGGTACTCGGCCAACGCCAACGTCTGCGACTTCGCTGCTTGCGCTGCGACGTCGGAGACAACGGCTGCCTTCTCGTTGCGATTGAGACTCAAGGTCTACTCCTCACATTTGCCCCCTCGGCCTTGCGGCTTTGAGAGCGCCAGGGATTCAGCGACCATCTGATAAGAAACACGTCAGGAACGAACTTCTTTCAGCGGGACCGCCATCTGCGCTGGTTCTCCATCACCGACGAATCGGCGACTTTGATTTAAGGGGTCTCCACCAGCGGTCTTGGATGACGCGCCGTCCGGTTGCCCGGCCGGCGCCCCACCAATCTTTGTTGCCCGGAGCCAGACTCGCCCCGCGCAGATTCAGTACCCAGGCCCGAAGGCCTGGTTGTCGATCAGGCGGCGTTGGCCTGAGCGTTGATCGATGCGATTTCGACGCGGGCGCCAACACCCATCGTCGAGGACACCGCGACCTTGCGCAGGTAGACGCCCTTGCTCGACGCCGGCTTGCTCTTGTTCAGAGCTTCGATCAGCGCGCGCAGGTTGCCTTCCAGCTTGTCGGTGTCGAACGACCGACGGCCGAGGGTGCCATGGATGATGCCGGCCTTGTCGACGCGGAACTGGACCTGGCCAGCCTTGGCGTTCTTGACAGCGGTAGCGACGTCCGGCGTAACCGTGCCAACCTTGGGGTTGGGCATCAGGCCGCGCGGGCCCAGGATCTGGCCCAGCGTACCAACGACACGCATCGTGTCCGGCGAGGCGATGACCACGTCGAAGGGCATGTCGCCCGCCTTGACGCGCTCGGCCAGGTCTTCCATGCCGACGACATCGGCACCGGCAGCGCGGGCTTCGTCAGCCTTGGCGCCTTGGGCAAACACGGCGACGCGCTTGGTCTTGCCGGTGCCGTTGGGCATCACGACGGCGCCACGCACGACCTGGTCCGACTTCTTGGCATCGATGCCGAGTTGCACCGCGACGTCGATGGACTCATCAAACTTGGCCGAGGCCAGGCTCTTGACCAGGTCCAGGGCTTCGGTCAGCGCGTACAGCTTGGTCGACTCGACCTTGCCAGCCAGCGCCTTTTGCTTCTTGGTGAGCTTGGCCATGTTCAGACCCCTTCCACGATGATGCCCATCGAGCGGGCGGAACCGGCGATGGTCTTGACTGCGGCGTCCATGCTGGCAGCCGTCAGGTCCTTGGTCTTGATCGTTGCGATCTCTTCCAGCTGGGCTCGGGTCAACTTGCCGACCTTGTCCAGATGCGGGCGTTGCGAGCCCTTCTCGATCTTCGCGGCCTTCTTGATCAGCACAGTCGCCGGGGGCGACTTGATGACAAAGGTGAAGCTCTTGTCTGCGAACGCGGTGATGACCACCGGCAGCTTCATGCCAGGCTCGAAGCCGGCGCCCGAAGTCTGGGCGTTGAACGCCTTGCAGAATTCCATGATGTTCAGGCCACGCTGACCCAGCGCGGGACCAACCGGCGGCGAGGGGTTGGCCTTGCCTGCGGCGACTTGCAGCTTGATGAAGCCGACAATCTTCTTTGCCATGATTTCTCCAATCCAGTACCCGGGCGGCAAAGCCTGGGCACCTGAGTGCTAGCGCATCGGACTCGGACTGAATCTGAGATCCAGGCCCTTACCTTTGCTCCTCTTGTCCGCCTCTCGTTGCAGACTGTTCACGGGCCGACGTCAGGGTCGCCGGCCGAACCCAATATTCTAGCGGATCAGACTTTTTCGACCTGTCCGAAGTCCAGCTCCACCGGCGTGGCACGACCGAAGATCGTGACCGAGACACGGACCTTGGACTTGTCGTAGTTGACGTCTTCGACCGAACCGTTGAAATCCGTGAACGGACCTTCCTTGACGCGCACGACCTCACCGACCGTCCACTCGACCTTCGGCCGGGGCTTCTCGACGCCCTCTTGCATCTGATTGACGATCTTCATGACCTCGGCTTCGGAGATCGGCGCCGGACGGTTCTTGGCGCCGCCAACGAAGCCGGTCACCTTGGACGTGTGCTTCACCAAGTGCCAGGACTCATCGTCCATAACCATCTCGACCAGCACATAACCCGGGAAGAAGCGACGCTCGGTGACGGCTTTCTTGCCGTTCTTCAGCTCGACGACTTCTTCGGTCGGCACCAGGATGCGACCGAACTTGTCCTGCACGCCGGCGCGGTCAATGCGCTCGCGCAGGTTGCGCTCGACGGCCTTCTCCATACCCGAATAGGCATGAACGACGTACCAGCGCTTGGGGAGACCCGCGGGGGCTTCGGGCGTGACGACTTGTTCTTCAGACATTCGAATTCCTTGCGATCAACGCTTCCAGCCCAGGATCAGGTCGTACAACACCCACTCCAGCGTCTTGTCGGTGAGCCACAGGAACAAGGCCATCACGACGACGAACGCGAACACGTACATCGTCATCTGGCGCGCCTCCTTGAAGCTCGGCCATACCACCTTGCCGACCTCACGCCACGAGTCGCGGCCGTAGGCGATCAAGGCCTTGCCGTGCTCGGACGTGAAGAAGGCAGCCACGGCAGCCAGCAGCAACACGATCAACGCGCCCCACTGCGCCAGTGCGCCCTGCTTGGCCAGGCCGTAATAAGCCACCAGAGCGCCGATCAGCAGCAGCACGGCAGCAGCCAGCTTGGCCTTGTCAGCACCACTGGTCACGGTCTCGACTTGGGGAGGATTCGCCATCAGTTCACTTTCACGCGCCGCCCGTCAGGCGACTTTCGGTGCCGCCGCGGCCCGTAGCCATCAGCAGCAAGGCCCGCAGAGATTGCTCTCGCGGGCCGATGCTTGTTGCCGGGAAACCAACCCTCGTGATCAGTGAGGATTGGCAGGGGCAGAGGGTCTCGAACCCCCAACCTTCGGTTTTGGAGACCGACGCTCTGCCAATTGAGCTATGCCCCTACGGCCTAAAAATTACGCGAGGATCGTGGCGACGACGCCGGAGCCGACGGTACGGCCACCTTCACGGATGGCGAAGCGCAGGCCGGTTTCCATCGCGATCGGCGCGATCAGCTTCACGGTGATGCCGACGTTGTCGCCGGGCATGACCATTTCCTTGTCCTTCGGCAGCTCCACAGCACCGGTCACGTCCGTCGTGCGGAAGTAGAACTGGGGACGGTAGTTGTTGAAGAACGGGGTATGGCGGCCGCCCTCTTCCTTGGACAGAACGTAGATTTCTGCCGTGAAGTGGGTGTGGGGCTTGATCGAGCCGGGCTTGGCCAGCACTTGGCCGCGCTCGACGTCTTCACGCTTGGTGCCGCGCAGCAGGATGCCGACGTTGTCGCCTGCTTGACCTTGGTCCAGCAGCTTGCGGAACATTTCGACGCCCGTGACCGTGGTCTTCTGGACTTCGCGGATGCCCACGATTTCGATTTCTTCACCGACCTTGATGATGCCGCGCTCGACGCGACCGGTCACCACGGTACCGCGGCCCGAGATCGAGAACACGTCTTCCACCGGCAGCAAGAAGGCGCCGTCAACGGCACGGTCCGGCTGGGGGATGTAGGTGTCCAGCGCATCGGCCAGGCGCATGATGGCTTGTTCGCCCAGGTCGCCTGCGTCGCCTTCCAGCGCCAGCTTGGCCGAACCCTTGATGATGGGGGTGTCGTCGCCGGGGAAGTCGTACTTGGACAGGAGCTCGCGCACTTCCATTTCGACCAGCTCGAGCAGCTCGGCGTCGTCGACCATGTCGCACTTGTTCAGGAAGACGATGATGTACTTCACGCCGACCTGGCGAGCCAGCAGGATGTGCTCGCGGGTCTGGGGCATCGGGCCGTCAGCGGCCGAGCACACCAGGATGGCGCCGTCCATCTGGGCGGCACCCGTGATCATGTTCTTGACGTAGTCGGCGTGGCCGGGGCAGTCAACGTGCGCGTAGTGGCGGTTGGCCGTCTCGTACTCGACGTGTGCGGTGTTGATCGTGATGCCGCGGGCCTTTTCTTCCGGCGCTGCGTCAATCTGGTCGTAGGCCTTGGCCTCGCCGCCGAACTTCTTGGACAGCACCGTCGCGATCGCTGCCGTCAGCGTGGTCTTGCCGTGGTCGACGTGACCAATCGTGCCCACGTTCACGTGCGGCTTCGTACGTTCAAACTTGCCTTTTGCCATCTTGCGCTCCTGAGGCGAACCCGTTGAAACGAGTAGAAAAAGTGAAAGGTGTGGTGCCCTTGACGCGGATCGAACGCGTGACCTCTCCCTTACCAAGGGAGTGCTCTACCACTGAGCCACAAGGGCATCGGCACGGGTTTGACATCAGACAAGCTGATCGGCAAACCGGTGTCGACGCTGGCCAACCAAGCCGCCCAGGATGGAGCGGGAAACGGGAATCGAACCCGTGTCATTAGCTTGGAAGGCTAAGGTTCTACCATTGAACTACTCCCGCCCTGGGAGCCTCGCCTGAGAGTCCTCCGCCTGCAAATGCAAGCTTTGGTGGAGGAGGCTGGATTCGAACCAGCGTACGCAATGCGGGCAGATTTACAGTCTGCTGCCTTTAACCACTCGGCCACCCCTCCTGAGGCAAGCCCGCAACTATAGCACAGGGTTTGGGACGCGCAACACATGGCCACCAGCCGGGAGGTGCACGCCGCGCGACGCGGACGGGGCGCGACAGCACACCCGGCCCATCGAACCCAGCCACCGACACGCGCCGCGGGCACGCGCCACCGGCGCGACGCGTCGTCGATGCGCAACACCACGCGTCGCGCAGGAAATACCAACACAATACCAATTTGCGCTGGCTGATTGAACCCACATAGAGGGTGCGAAGCCTGCGGCGCCCTCCTCGCAGCAGCATGCGGGAAAGCACCCGGTTCAAATTGGTAGCAAAGTGGCGTTGCCAAAAGTTAAATTGGCATTGCGCTGGTTGTTGAGCTTTGCGGACCGACCGACAAGATCGGACTGAAGGTGGTATCTCAACGATCCGGACGAGCAGCATCCAATCCGACTCATTGGCCACAAGAGGAACGTTCATGAAGGTCAAGCAGACCCCCATCTCGCAGGCAGTGTTCATCGCCCTGTTCGGCGCCAGCAGCGTCGCCATGGCGCAGCAGGCCGCCACGCCGAACCAGAATCAGCTGGAGACGGTCGTCGTGACCGGCATCCGCGCGTCGCAGGAGAAGTCGCTTAGCGTGAAACGCAACGCGGATGCGCACATCGACGTCATTTCTGCGGAGGACATCGGCAAGATGCCCGACAAGAACGTGGCCGACTCGCTGGCACGCATCCCGGGCGTGACGGTGCTCAACAGCCCTGCCGGCGGCTCTGGCGGATTCGATGAGCGGGATCGCGTCGGCCTTCGCGGCACCAACCCCAGCCTCACCCAGACGCTTGTCGACGGTCACGGCATCGCCAACGGCGACTGGTTCGTGCTGGACCAGACCGGCGCCGGCGTCGGGCGCAGCGTGAGCTTCTCGCTGCTGCCGTCCGAACTGGTCAGCCGCGTCGAGGTGCGCAAGAGCTCCGAAGCGTCACTGGTGGAAGGCGGCACGGCCGGTTCGGTGAACATCATCACCCGTCGCCCGCTCGACTTCACCAAGACTCTGACCGCCGAAGTGGGCGTGGGCGCGGTGTACGCCGATCTGCCGAAGAAGACAGACCCGCAGCTGAACGCCCTGCTCAACTTCCGCAACGAAGCCGGCACCTTCGGCGTGATGGTGCAGGCCTTCTCGGAGCAGCGCAGCCTGCGCCGCGACGGCGTGGAGGCGCTGGGCTACATCAACAAGCTCGACGCGACCACCGCGCCGGCCTTGGTGGCCGCGCGCCCGGATCTGAACGGCGTGTTCACGCCGGACCTGATCGGTGCCGCCCTGTTCACGCAGGAGCGTGAGCGCAAGGGCGGCCTGATCCGCGCGCAGATCAAGCCAAACAGCAACTTCGATCTGGTGCTCACGGCGTTCTCTTCGGAGATGGACGCGGACAACTACAACCGCAACTACCTGATGGCGCCTCGCGGCGGCTTGCTCAACACCGCGACCATCTCGGACTACGAGGTCAAGACGGACAGCAACGGCAACAAGACGCTGACCAAGGCCACGTTCAACTGGGCCACCCCGTCGACGGCCGGCTATTACGACATGATCAGCCGCAAGGCCTCGGCCGAAACCGGCTTCGTCAGCGTGGACTCCAGGTTCAAGGTCAACGACGCGCTGACGTTCACGGCCAACGCCGGCACGTCGACCGGCAAGGGCAAGACGATCAGTCAGGATGTCGTGGAACTGGCCATCGTCAGCTCGCGCGCCAGCTACGCGCTCAATGGAACGGACACCGCTCCGTCGTTCAACTTCACCAACCCGACGACGCGTGCCGACTGGATCTTCGGCGCGCAGAACGTGGTGGTGCACGACAAGGAGTCGTGGGCACAGGTCGACGGCGAGTACGAGCTCGACGCCGGCATGCTGAAGACCCTGAAGTTCGGCGTGCGCGGCGCCCAGCACAAGCGCTACACCGAC
The DNA here is from genome assembly GCF_043555865.1 of Pelomonas dachongensis. Lineage (NCBI taxonomy): Bacteria > Pseudomonadati > Pseudomonadota > Betaproteobacteria > Burkholderiales > Sphaerotilaceae > Roseateles > Pelomonas dachongensis. The sequence continues at coordinate 777,550 of NZ_JBIGHY010000001.1, read as the reverse complement.
CCCATCGTGGCCCAGGGCCCCGGCTGCGCCACGGGCACGCCCTACCGCGTGTCGGCGTTCGACTGGAGCATGCCCAGCGCCTGCTCGGTGCCCGGCCCCGGCGGCACCGCAGTGGACGCCCCGCAGAATTCCTTCTACACGCTGCCGGCCTTCGGCGGCAGCTACCCGACCAACTTCGGCAGCGGGCTGGGCAGCGGCTTCCCCACCAACATCCCGTTCATCACCGCCGACGCGCTGGCCGACTACAACCGCCGCGTGACTAACCGGGATCCGGTGGTGCGCCGCTGGGCAGAGCAGGAATACGCGGTGAAGGAAAACTCGACGGCGGCCTACGTCCAGGGCGTGCTGGAGGGCCGGGGCTGGAGCGGCAACGTGGGCCTGCGCGCAGTGCGCACCACGCAGAAGTCCAGCTCGTTTCGCGGCAGCCTGGCTGGCGAGACGCCCGCCATCACGGGCTCGGCGTTCGGCAACTACACCGTCACCACGTCTGACCTGACCTACACCGACTGGCTGCCCAGCGCCAGCGTGCGCATCGATGTGCGCAGCGACGTCGTCGCACGCCTGGCGGTGAACCGCACCGTGACGCGGGCCGACTACACCGCGCTGTCCGGCTACACCGCGCTCAACACCACGGGCATGTTCCTGGACAACAACGTGGTGGGCGGCGGCACGGCGGGCAATCCGACGCTGAAACCGGTCCGCTCGACCAACTTCGACGCCAACGTCGAGTGGTACTTCGCGCCGCGCGCGTTCGTCTCGGCGGGCGCGTTCCTGATGGACATGAGCAGCTACATCACCGATGGCACGTTCCGCGCGACCTACCCGGCACTGCTGACGAACACCAACCAGGTGGGCGGCAACCCGCAGCTGGTGAATCGGGACTTCCTCGTCACGGGCCCCACCAACCGCAAGGCTAGCGTCAAGGGCGTGGAGTTTGCGTTCGAAACGCCGATCGCCGCGAACTTCGGCGTGATGGCCAACTACACCTACGCCGATGGCGAGGACGACACGGGCGACGTGCTGCGCGGCAACGTGAAAAACTCGTTCACGCTGGGCGGCTTCTTCGAGAACGACCACTTCTCGGCGCGTCTGAACTACAGCTACACCGACGACATCTTCGTCGGCAACGACCGAGGCACGAAGTACTTCCAGAAGGGCACGGGCGTGCTGTCCGCCTCGCTGGGCTACAAGTTCAACGCCAACTTCAGCGTCAGCCTGGACGGTCAGAACCTGAACGACCCCAAGCTGAAGTACTACGCCTCGGAGCTGCAGCCGCGCGCCATCTACCGCAACGGCAGCCAGTACTACCTGACCGCCCGCCTGAAGTTCTGACCCCGCCGGGTCTCGCTGCGCTGAACGCCGGCGCGACCAGGCGGCCTCCGGGGCAGCGGGCCGCTTGCTCGGGGCGGCCCGGCGCCTCGCGGCTCAGCGCTTCAGCTGGCCCGCCAGGTCGTCGCGGATCTCCGCGTCCCGCGCCGCGCCCACGTCGCCCAACAGGTGGCGCTGCCCCTCCGGGACATGCGCCAGCGCGTCACCCCGCGCGCCGAACACGTAGTGCCCGAACAGCGCCCGCCAGCCCTCGCGCTCGCCGTCCGGCAGGTGGCGCAGCGCGAGCATGGCCAGGCGCATCGCGGCCAGGTGGAGGTCGTCCGGCCGGCCCGGCGCCGCCAGGGGGCGCCACCAGTAGTTCACCAGGATGTTCAGGTGGGGCGCCAGCGCCTCGACCTGATGGAACCACAGCGGCGGCATGTAGACCGCGTCACCCGGCTCCAGCTCGGCGATGACAGCCTGCTGCAGCGCCTCGGCGAGCAAGGGAAACTGGACCGGGTCCGCCCGGTGCAGGTCGGGCACGACGGACATCGGCGCCGGCGTCGGCGCGTGGTCCGGCGGCCCCAGATAGAGCAGCGGCGCGCAGGCCGGCGGCAGCAGAGTGAAACGGCGCCGCCCCGCCGCCACGCAGGCGATGTTGTGCGAGTCGTCGAAATGGGCCGGCACGGTCGCGCGGTTGCCGATCCAGATGCGCGGCGCCACGGCGGCGTCCAGCAGTGGCAGTGCATTGGCGCGCTCCAGGCCCGGGAGCGCCTCGGGCACCAGCGCGCTCTGTACGGCGAGGCTGGGCGGGTCAGGGAAGTGGCTGTAGCGCCAGAGCTGCTCGAACAGCGCCGCGAACGGCCGCTGGTCGCGCATGAAGTTGAAGCCGTGCAGATCGGGTTTGTAGCCGAAGGCACGCGTGGCATCGGGCCGGGCCAGCAGCGCATCCACCGGCCGCCCACCGTCGAAGCCCACCAGGTACTGCAGGCACGTCGCCAGCCCGGCGTGCGCCTGCGCGACCAGCGGCCAGGCCGCCACGACGCCGCGCAGCACCACCGGCTCGTAGCCGGGCACCACCTCGCGCTCGAACCGCTCGCGCGTGATGCCCGCGATTTCCTTCATTGCCTGCATGGGCGGGACCTCAAGGTTGCCGCGCGAGCTGCAAACCAACTTTCGACCGGTGTCACGGGCGCCATTGTCCCGGCCGCAGTGGCTGCGACCGACCCCGGCCAAACCCTGCACCAGATGCAGTCCAGTTGCCCCTGGCCATGCGGCAGCCTGGTGCGCGCCGTGTCTCCCAAACAACAACCGGCTGCCGTCATTTCCATACCAGTTCAGCGGCCAACAGCAGTGGCGCCCGGGGTCCGGTCCCATCCGCACAGGTGAGAGCTTGAGCCACCCCGGGAAATCACCCACCGCAAATTGGTAGCAAAGTGGATTTGTCGATCGCTATAGTGGCATTGCAGTGGTTTTAGAAAGCCCGTGAGAGGCCGCCAAAACCGGACTGAAGGCGGTACGCAGCCGGCCAGGCGCGCCGCCCGCCACAGACAAACAAGGCCACAACGAGGAATTTCATGAAGGTCAAGCTGACCCCCATCGCGGCCGCCGTGTCGCTGACATTGCTGGGCACGCCGCTGGCGGCGCTGGCACAGGACGCCGCCCCCGCCGCGCAGCTGGACGCGGTCGTCATCACCGGCATCCGCGCCTCGCTGCAGACCGCAGCGAACATCAAGAAGAACGCGAGCGCTATCGTCGACGCAATCTCGGCCGAGGATGTGGGCAAGCTGCCCGACAGCGACGTGGGCGAGACGCTGGGCCGCATCCCCGGCGTGTCGGTCGCGCGCGACTTTGGCCAGGGCGCCGCCGTGTCCATCCGCGGCACCGACCCGCAGATGACCTACACCACGCTGAACGGTCAGACCGTGGCCTCGACCGGCTGGTACGACCAAAAGGCCGTCGACCGCTCGTTCAACTACTCGCTGCTGCCGCCGGAGATGATCGGCGGGCTGGAGGTCTACAAGTCCTCGCAGGCCGACATCACCGAAGGCGGCATCGGCGGCACCGTCATCGTCAAGACGCGCCGCCCGCTGGACCTGGCTGCGCACACCGCCTATGCCGGCATCAAGTTCGGCAAGGGCACGATCAGCGACACCAGCAAGGAGGCGTCGGGCCTGTACAGCTGGCGCAACCAGGACCGCACGTTCGGCGTGCTGGTGTCGGCCGCGTTCGAGCAGGGCGACTACCTGCGCCGTGGCGTGGAGGCCGACATGCGCTGGTCCGGCGACGTGGCCCCCACCACCTTCGTGCAGGAGCGTGAGCGCCGCGCCTACAACGTGACGCTGCAGGCCCGCCCCGCACCTGGCTTCGACCTGGGCCTGAACCTGCTGCGCCTGGAACTGGACGCCGACAACTCCAACACCAGCCACTACATCTTCACCGGCAACTCGGGCACCTGCCAGCAGACCAACGCCGCCGGCCTGTGCGTGCTGCACACCCGCAGCGTCGGCAACCCGGCCACCGACAACACCTTCCTGCAGAACTGGGTGCGCTCGGCGGCCATGACATCGGACAGCGCCGTGCTGGACGGCAGCTACAAGGGCGACGGCTTCAAGCTCTCCGGCGTCGCCGGCTCGACCAAGGCCGACGGCGGCACCAAGCAGACCACCAATTTCGCCTACGGCCAGTGGGCGCCGGTGACGGGCACGCCGTCGCTGCCGCTGTGGACCGGCACCATCGACGCGCGCGGCAAGGAGATCTCCATCCAGCCGTCGAGCAACCAGACCATCGGCGTGGGCAACCTGCCGGCCACGTCGGCGCCGGAAGGCTGGGCCTCCGGCCGCGGCCCGAACTCCGACAAGGAGAACTTCGGTCAGGTGGACCTGAGCATCGACCTCGACTGGGGCAGCCTGACCGCCTTCAAGACCGGGCTGCGCGCCACCGAGCACACCTTCACGCGCACCGGCGAGCGCGGCCGCCACGCCACCACGGCCGTGACTGGCAGCACCGCCGGCCTGTACGAGGGCTCACTGGACCTGGTGGGCGGCTGGAGCGTGCCCAAGCCCAACATCGGCGCAATGCTCGCGCTGGCCTCGGCCAACATCACGAGCTGGGTGGAAGACCGCTCCGCCTACGGCCAGATCAAGGAGAAGAACAGCGCGCTGTACGGCATGTTCGAGTTCGAGCGCAACGCGCTGCACGGCAACTTCGGCCTGCGCTACATCCGCACCCAGGCGTCGGCCAGCGGCTACGCGTTCGACGGCACGCCGACCACCGACGTGGGCCAGAACAACGGCTGGAGCACCCGCAAAGAAACGCAGTCGTCGACGTACAACGACGTGCTGCCCAGCGTGAACCTGGTCTACGACCTGAGCAAAGACACGCTGCTGCGCTTTGCTGCGTCCAAGGCCATCACGCGCCCGAACTTCACCAACATGTTCCTGGCGTCGGTGAGCGGCTTCGACGACACCAACCCGTCCAACGACGGCTTCACCTACGGCACGCCCACGCTGAAGCCGCAGCAAAGCAAGCAGTTCGACATCGGCGTGGAGCACTACTACGGCCGCGGCAACCTGGTCGGCGCGGCGTTCTTCTACAAGAAGATCGACAACTTCGTGACCACCCGCACCACCGCCAACCAGAAGGTCGGCGTGGTCAGCCCCGACACGGGCGTGGACAACTGGACGATCAGCCGCTTCGTCAATGCCGGCGGCGGCACGATCAAGGGCGTGGAGCTGCAGCTCAACCACGGCTTCGGCAACGGCCTGGGCGTCACGGCCAACTACACGTTCGCCGACGCAACCGCCCCGGCCAGCAGCTACGACGACCAGCTGAACCTGTTCACGCTATCGTCCAAGCACACGGCCAACCTCGTGGGTTACTACGAGACCGAGGCCTACTCGGCGCGCCTGGCCTACAGCTGGCGCTCCAAGTACATGGTCCGCGAGGCGCCGTTCTGGTACGGCAACCGCATGCACGATGCCGCCGGCAGCCTGGACCTGAGCCTGGGCTGGAACATCAACAAGACGCTGCGCCTGAGCTTCGAAGCCCAGAACCTGACCAAGCAGAAGGACATCCAGTACGGCGCGGGCAATGCCTCCGCGGTGCGTCCGTCGCTGCAAGCCGGCTTCCCGGCCTGGTCCTTCGCGGGCGAGACGACCTACCAGCTGGGTCTTAGCGTCAAGTTCTGACCCCTCTCCCTTGTTTCCTTCAAGCCCGGCAGCCGCCGGGCTTTTTTCATTTCACGCCGCGCAGCAGGCGCAGCCCGTTGAAGACCACCAGCAGGCTGGCGCCCATGTCGGCGAACACAGCCATCCACATCGTCGCGCTGCCCATCACGGTCAGCACCAGGAACACCGCCTTGATGCCCAGCGCCAGCGCGATGTTCTGCCACAGCACCGCATGGGTCCTGCGCGACAGCCGAATTGTTTCGGGCACGCGGCGCAGGTCGTCGTTCATGACCAGCACGTCGGCCGCCTCCTTGGCGATGTCGGTGCCGGCCGCGCCCATTGAGAAGCCCACCGCCGCCGCGGCCAGGCTGGGCGAATCGTTGACGCCGTCGCCCACCATCGCGACCGAATCTCCCTTCTCGCCCAGCTCGGCGATTGCGCGCTGCTTGTCCTCAGGCAGCAGCTGCGCGCGCACCTCGGTGATGCCCACCTGCGCCGCGATGGCCTGCGCTGTGGCGGCGTTGTCGCCGGTCAGCATGACCGTGCGCACGCCCAGCGCCTGCAGTTCGGCAACGGCGGCGCGGCTGCTCGGCTTGACCGCATCGGCCACCGCAAACAGCGCCAGCGCCTCGCCCTCGCTGGCCAGTACCGACAGCGTGCGGCCCTGCTGCTCGTGCTGCTGCATCAGCGCCTCCAGCGCCGGCGTGCACTGGCCGCGCTCATGCAGCCAGCGGTGGTTGCACAGCACGTAGGCCCGCCCAGCGACGCGCCCCCGCACGCCCCGGCCCATCTCGGCGCCAAAGTCGTCGACCCGCAGCTCGGCGGCGTCCAGCCCGGCCGCCACGGCGCGCGAGACCGGGTGGTCCGACCGCCCCGCCAGGCTGCGCGCGACCTGCAGCGCCTCGGGCCCCGTGCCCGCCAGCAGCTCGTGCGCCACCAGCTGCGGCCGGCCCTCGGTCAGCGTGCCGGTCTTGTCGAGTGCCACGACCCGCAGCAGGCGCGCCTGCTCCAGGTAGACGCCGCCCTTGATGAGAATGCCGCGCCGCGCGGCGGCCGACAGGCCGCTGACGATGGTCACCGGCGTGGAGATCACCAGCGCGCACGGGCAGGCGATGACCAGCAGCACCAGCGCCTTGTAGACCGCGTCCAGCCAGGCCCAGCCCAGCAGCAGCGGCGGCAGCACTGCCACGGCCAGCGCGATGACGAACACGGCCGGCGTGTAGATGGCGGCGAAGCGATCGACGAAGCGCTGCATCGGTGCGCGCTGGCCCTGCGCCGCCTCGACGGCATGGATGATGCGCGCCAGCACCGTGTCAGTGGCCGCATGAGTGACCTCGAACTCCAGCCCGCCGCCCTGGTTGATAGTGCCTGCAAACACCTCGTCACCCGCCGCCTTGTCGACCGGGATGCTCTCGCCCGTCACCGGCGACTGGTCGACTGCACTCTGCCCGGCCGTCACGCGGCCGTCCAGTGCCAGCCGCTCGCCCGGCTTCACGCGCACCGTCGCGCCGACCGGCACCCCGCTGGCTTCCTGCAGCGCCCAGCGGCCATCGGCCTGGCGCACCTCGGCCTGCAACGGCGACAGCGCCAGCAGCCCGGCGATGGCATTGCGCGCGCGCTCCACCGAGTGCGCCTCGATCAGCTCGGCCAGCGCGTACAGCGCCATCACCATGGCCGCCTCGGGCCACTGGCCGATGGCGAACGCGCCGATGACGGCCACGCTCATCAGCGCATTGATGTTGAGCTGGCCGCGCAGCAGCGCCGCCACGCCCTTGCGGAACACCGCCAGACCCGACAGCGCGATGGCCAGCGCCGCCACGACCATGCCGGCGATCTGCCACAGCGCGGTGTGGTCGCCCAGCAGGTGCATCAGCTCGGCCGACAGCGCGACGCCCAGCGCCGCGCCCAGCCGCCACAGCTCGGTGCGCTGCGCGCGGGCCGTGTCGGCGGCCGACGGCGGTGCCGACAGCGCGGTCGCCGCGAAGCCGGCCTGCGCGATGGCGGCCGTCAGCGCCGGCCAGTCGCCCTGCGGCGCCACCAGCGCCAGCGTGCGTGCCGACAGGTCGAACTGCAGCCGCTGCACCCTGCCGAACGGCTCCAGCACGCGACGGATCTGCGCCTCCTCCACCGCGCAGTCCATTGCCGGGATGCGCAGCAGCAGCGCGCCATCGGGCGCCGGCTGCACGGGTGCGGCCGGCTCGCCGTGGCTGTGCTCATGGTGATGGTCGTGCCCGCTGCCGCAGCAGCCAGCGGCCGGGGCCACCTGGATGGGGATGTGGCGCAGCGGCGCCGGCACGGCGGGCGCGCAACAGTCGTCGTGGCGTTCGGGGGGGTGCGGAGCGTGGGACACGGCAAGGCTTCCAGTGACGTTGGGACGATTGGAATCCCTGAAGCAGCTACAGAGTCAAGTACTTAAACTGCCGCCATGAAGATCGGTGAACTGTCCGCCGCGTCCGCCACGCCGGTGGAGACCATCCGCTACTACGAACGCGAGGGCCTGCTGCCGGCGCCGGCGCGCAGCGACGGCGGCTTCCGCATCTACGACGCGCCGCAACTGGAGCGGCTGCAGTTCATCCGCCACTGCCGCGGGCTGGACATGTCGCTGGACGAGGTGCGCACGCTGCTGCGCGTGAAGGACGACCCCGGTTCCGAATGCGGCGACGTCAACGCGCTGCTGGACGCGCACATCGGCCACGTGTCGCAGCGCATCCGCGAGCTGCGCGCACTGGAGCGGCAGCTGAAGGACTTGCGCCAGCGCTGCGGCACGGGCCAGGCGGCGTCGCAGTGCGGCATCCTGGCAGGGCTGTCGCAGGCTGCGGCGCAGGAGGCGCCCGGCAAGAGCCCGACGCACTTAAGGTCGGTGCATCAGAAGTCGTAGAAGCTGTTTACCGTCAGCCGGCCGGTGTTCGGATTGGCACTCAGCCGCTGCGGGTTCACCAGCGCCGAGTGCAGCAGGCTGCCGCGGTAGACCACCAACCGATTGAAGCGCGCGGGGATGCGGCCGAGGAACTCGAAGTGCGCGTCCGAGTCGTCGAAGTAGCGCGGCGCGGGCGGCTGCGCGGCCAGTTCGTCGTTGTAGCGAGCCAGGAAGTCCTCGCGGTTGTCGGCCGTCACCTGCTGCACGCCGGTGGCCTTGTGGCGGTAGAACGCCGTGCCGCCGTGCTCGGGGCCGCACAGGTACAGCAGCACCGCCATATGGTGGGGCGTGCTGGCATCGAAGTGCGGCGTGCGCTGCAGCGGGCCCAGCGCCTCGGGCGGCAACGTCGTCAGCGAGAACGCGCACTCGCTCTTGCGCAGCGGCAGCTCGCCGGGCACGCCGAAGTTCTGCCGCAGCAACGGCTCCATCAATGCGGTCAGCTCGGCCGAGTAGCCGGCCGGCACCGGCGCGCGCACGCCGGGATAGCCCTTGCGCTCGGCGCCCCCCGGGCAGGGCGCATAGCTCGCGCGCCAGGCGGCGTTCAGCAGCGGCTGCGGGTCGGCCAGGAAGTCGTCGATGAACACGAGGTCGTGCGCACCCACGCGCACCGAACGCACCTCGGGCGGCATGCGGACGGCGAACGGCTCTGGGGTCACGCTCAGATCTTCCAGTACCAGCCGCGCCGGTCCAGCGCCCACACGACCAGCGCCCACGCGCCGACGAAGACCAGCGCGAACGCCAGCGACTGCGCCCGCGGGCCCAGCGCGGCACCGACCGGGCCGAAGACGGTCGCGTACAGCGGCGCCATCCAGCCCGTGGCCGCTAGCAGCACCGTGCACAGCCACGCGCCGGCGTAGGCGCCGATCGCGTTCAGGCCGAACGCGCGGCCCCAGGGCCGGTGGCCGCCGCGGTCCATCCAGGCGTGCGCGCCAGCCAGCGCCAGCGCGGCCAGGCCACCGGTCCACAGCACGAAGGACGGCGTCCACAGCTGCTTGTTCAGCGGCAGCCAAGCCGACCCCACCCAGCCGGTCACCGCGGCGGCCAGGCCCAGTGTGATCAGCCGGCGCAGCCGCCGGCGCCGCAGCAGCTCGCCGCAGACAAGTCCCCACAGCGTCGTCGCCAGCGCACCCAGCGTGGACAGCAGGCCCTCGGGGTCGAAGGCGATGCCGGTCTTCGCATCCCACTCATAGGCGAAGCGGCCCAGCACGGCCGTGTCCACACGCTGCCCCAGGCTGCCGGGCTTGTCCAGTGTGGCGCTACCCATCAGTAGCCCGCCATAGCCCAGCAGCAGCACGGCCAGCAGCGCCAGCTGCCCGCGCGTGCGCAGCCTCAGGGCGGCAAAGCCTACGGCGATGAAGCACACGCCGATGCGCTGCAGCACGCCCATCACGCGGAACTCAGGCCGGTCCAGCAGCCACCAGGCGAGCGCATGCAGCGCCAGGCCCAGCGCGACGATGCGCAGGCCGCGCGTGACGACCTGTGCCTGCAGGGGCCCGAGTGACGATCCCACCTCCACGCGCGGCCCCAACGCCAACGCGGCCGACACGCCGACGATGAACAGGAAGAACGGAAAGATCAGGTCCGTCGGCGTGCAGCCATGCCAGGCTGCATGCTGCAACGGCGCGTAGACCGCGCCCCAGTCGCCCGGGTTGTTGACCAGCAGCATGGCCGCGACGGCCAGGCCGCGCAGCGCATCCACCGACGCGATGCGCCGGCCCTGGCTCACGGCCGGGATTTCATCGTGTTCATCGCATCCAGGATCTGGCCGTCATCCTGACTCAGCTCCCACGCGAACACACCGGCGAGCCCGGCCTGCTTCGCGAACGCGACCTTGGCGCGCACGGCACGAGGGTCGTCGTAGCCGACGAACTTGCCGTCGCCCACCATGGCCCAAGACTGCGAGGGCTGGTCGAATACCGGCTTCAGGCCCTGCTTGCGCAGCGCGGCCATGTCCTTGAACGCGATGGAGCCATCGGCGTTGGGCCAGGGCTGGCCGTAGCTGCCATCGGCCTTCACGCCGTCGAAGCCCCGCGCATACATCGCAACGCCCGCCACCATCTTCTCCACAGGCACGCCTTCCGCCTTGAGGTCGGTGACCGCCTTCTCCAAGCTCTCGGCGCCGGGCTTGCCGCTGCGCAGCGCCGTGTGGTTGCCGATGTGCTTGGTCCACGGGCCGGTGAAGTCGTAAGTCATCATGAACACCAGGTCCAGCGACTTGGCGGCCGGGCCCATGGGCATGCGCACCAGTTGTTCCTTGGTCGTGTTGATGGCCACCGTCAGCGCGTAGCGGCGGCCGGTCTCGCGGCCCAGGGCGTCCAGGCCCGTGCGCAGCTCCTGCATCAGCGTCACGAAGCGTTCGCCATCGGCCGGGCTCCCCAGCTGCACGCCGTTGGCGGCGCCGTTATTGCCGGGATGCTCCCAGTCGATGTCCAGGCCGTCGAAGCCCGGATGAGCGCGCAGCCAGTCGGTCGAATGCTTGATGAACGCCGCGCGGCCCTCGGGCGTCGCCGCAAGGTGGAAGAACGGATCTGACCCGCCCCAGCCACCCACGGAGGCCAGCACCTGGACCTTGGGGTCTCGTGATTTGAGGCGCTGGAAGGCGGCGGAGAAGATGTCCTGGTCCGCATGAGGCTGGATGCCGAACCTGGGCTGGCCCTTGCACGCGGCCTCGTCCTGTGCGCGCTGGCCTTCGCCGCAGATCAGCAGGAAGGCGTAGAGGATGTGCGTGACGCGGCCGGGCTTCAGTTGCTCGACGACCTGCACGCCGCGCTCGGCAAGGATGTAGGTGCCGACGACGGGCGCCGGCTGGGTTTGAGCCTGGGCCAGCGACGCCGCCAGGGCCAGCGCGAGAAGGAGGGTCTTCTTCATATGTTGCACTCGCTCATCAGGCCCGACTCGGGCACGTTGTCGCGCCGGGCCACGCCCTGGCGCTGCAGTTCGGCGGCACGCGCCTGCATGGCCGCCGGGGTGACGGTCTGGCCCTGCGCGTGCAGCACCCAGTCCACCTCGAACTCGTGCGAGCGCGGCGCGCCAGGCGTGGCGCCGCCCGAAAGCCAGTGGCTGAAGCTGATCGCCATGGGCTGCACCGGCACGTTGCGGCCCGCCGCCTCGTTCAGCAGCTTGTCGTTGGCGTAGTGGCGTACGCGGCCAGCCTCGACCTGCACGGTCAGGATCTGCCAGCCGTCATGCGACCCCTTGTGCTGGCCCGAACTGTTGAACGACAGCCACGGCTCAACGCGCACGGTCTGCCAGGACACGCCGTACAGCCGCGTGTCTGGCGCGCCCCAGCCGCCGTGCGGCAGGTATTCGAAGTCGACCTCGCTGAACTCGGGATCGAAGTCGTGCTTCAGCGGGCCGGCGAGGTAGAAGGCTTGCACGATGGTGTCCTTGGCCGCCGTGTCGCGCAGCCGCACGCGCGCCGTCGTCGTGCCCCAGAGGAACTTGCGCGCCGCGCACAGCTGCGGCTGCACGGTGTTGGCGACGGTGCCGTCGGTGTCCAGGCGCAGCTTCAGCCGGCCGCCAGCGATGGACAGCTGACCCGGCGCGAAGCGCGTGCCCGGCAGGCCGGGGTGGCCGGTGCCGTCGCGCAGCACCCAGCCGCTGGCACGCAGCGCGTCGAGGCCTTGTTGCGCGAAGTCGTCGAAGAACTCGCCGTTGGCGAAGGCCGGAGCGGCGGCGAGCGCCAGCAGGGTCAGTGCGAACTTCATGCAGGCACCGCCTCGGCCGCTTGAGCCTTGCGCGGCATTGGCACCCACAGCAGCAGCAGCAGGGCCGGCAGGCCGCAGGCGATGGTCCAGCCGAAGAACTTTTCATAGCCCATCGCCAGCTGGATGTCGCCGCTGATGGACTTGCTAAGGATGAAGCCCAGCTGCATGACGCCTGAGCCCAGCGCGTAGTGCGCGGTCTGGAAGCGGCCCGGCGCCACGGCCTGCATGATGTACAGGATCATGCCGACGAAGCCGAAGCCGTAGCCGAACATCTCGATGCCAACGGCCGCGGCGATGTGCGGCAGGTCGGCGGGCAGCGCCGAAGCCAGGTAGTAGAAGGTCACGTTGGGCACGCACATGGCCAGCACCAGCAGCGGCATCGCGCGCTTCAAACTCAGCCGGCTCGTCACCCAGCCGCCCAGCACCGAGCCCACCAGGAAGGCTCCCGTGCCCACCCAGCCGTAGACGTCGGCGACCTGACCGGTCGTCAGACCCAGGCCGCCCTTGTCGCGCGCCTCCAGCAGGAACAGCGGGCCGATGGTCTGCACCTGGCCTTCGGCGAAGCGGAACATGACGATGAACAGCACCGCACGCCAGATGCCGGGCTTCTGGAAGAAGGCGATGACGACCTCCTTCAGAAGCGCCGCCACGCCGGACGCGGTCATGTCGCTGTGCTCGGTGGTCAGCGTGCCGGGCAGCGTGCGCGCGTTGTAGGTGGCCAGCACGGCCACCAAGCCGGCCAGCATGAGAAACACCGTGGACCACGCATTCGCCGCGCCCATGCTGGTTTCCAGCGAGCCGGCGATCTTCAGCACCACGCCGGTGATGAAGAAGCGCGCGCAGTTGAAGAACGCGCCCTGCCAGCCCGCGTAGGCCGCCTGGCGCTTTTCGTCCAGCGACGACATGTAGAGGCCGTCGCAGGCGATGTCGTGCGTGGCCGACGCGTAGGCGATCAGGAACAGCACGATGATGGCCGCGGCGAACCAGTGCGGCAGCTGCAGCGCCAGCGCCATCAGGCCCAGGGCCACGGCGCCCACGTACTGCGCGATGACGACGATCAGCTTCTTGCTGCGCGCCAGTTCCAGGAACGGGCTCCACAGCGGCTTGATGGCCCAGGCCAGTCCCAGCACGGCGGTCCAACGAGCGATCTGGTCATTGGCCACGCCCAGGTTCTTGAACATCAGGCCCGCGATGAGCATGACGACGAAGAACTGCATGCCTTGCACGAAGTACAGGGTGGGCACCCACCGCATCGGATTACCTGGAGCCCCTTGCCCGCCGGGTACGTCGGTCGATCCCCCGAGGAGATCAGGGCCAGCTTGGGAGCGGCCCGGCGCTCGGCCCTGGCTGGCGTTGTTGTCCATCACTGCAGTCCTTGCGGCGCGCGGCCGGTCGCTTCAGATAGGCCTTCCAGCCAGGCCTTCAAACCGGCCAGTGCGCCGGGCGCGAAGCCCCAGGTCAGCACGGTCGGGCCATGCACATCCAGCGCCTGGTACGGGTTCCACAGCGACAGGTGCAGGTCCGGCCGCCATTCGCTGGCGGCCAGGCCGTAGCGCGCCCGGCGCGTGGAGACCAGCACATTGACGCGGCCGTCCTGCGGCACGGTGGTCCAGTCCAGCTTGGCGATGTCGTCGACCATCTGGATCTGCGCGTCGGTGAAGGCCTCAAACAGCGCGACCGCCTGGCGGCCGGTGGGCCCGGCCTCCGACACCATGTCCGTCGGCACGTCGCCCTGCACGATGACGCGCATGGGTGCGTTCAAGGCCGGCGGCTTGGCGCCGCGCAGCGCGGTCAGGCCAGCGGCCCAGGCCTGGCCCATCAGCGCATGGTCAGCCGCGCGGGCTGCGGCGTCATCGACGAAACGGGCCGGGTAGGCGGCGGCCAGCGCGTCGAGGCGGCGGTTGGCCGTCTCGCCCTGCTGCGGCGTCAGTCGGCCATCGGCGAAAGCATCGCGCAGCGCATTGATGGCCACCAGTTGTTCGTCTAGCGAGCCTTGCGCCAGCACCATGTCGGCACCGGCTTCGATGGCCATGACGGCACTGCGGGCGTAGCCGAAGCGCTCGGCCACGGCCTTCATCATCAGCGCGTCGGTGATGACGACGCCGTCGTAGCCCCAGTCGCGGCGCAGGATGCCGCCGATCAGCTCGGGCGACAGCGTGGCCGGCCGGTCGGGGTCGATCTGCGGGTAGACGATGTGCGCCGTCATCATGGCCGGCGCCTGGCCCGCCAGCGCCTTGAACGGCGCAAGTTCCAGCGCGTTCAGCTCGGCGCGGGTCTTGTCCACCGTGGGCAGCGCGTGGTGCGAGTCCACGTGCGTGTCGCCATGTCCGGGGAAATGCTTCACGCAGCAGGCCACGCCCTCGCGCAGCGAGCCGCGCATCCACGCGGCCGCCAGGCGGCTGACCTCGACCGGATCGTTGGAGAAGCTGCGCTCGCCGATGACCGGGTTGGCCGGGTTGTTGTTGACGTCCAGCACCGGCGCGAAGTTCCAGTTGATGCCTAACGACTTCAACCCACGCGCCACCGCCGCGCCCACGGCCTCGGCACGCTCAGCGTCGCCGCTGGCCCCCAGCGCCATCGCCGATGGCGGCTGCGGCAGGAAGGTCACGCGCACGACGGCGCCGCCTTCCTGGTCGATGCCGATCAGCGCCTCGCGGCCCAGCACGTCGATGAGGTCTCGCATCAGCGCCCTCACCTCGTCCTCGGTGCCGATGTTCTTGCGGAACAGGCAGATCGATCGGATCTTCTGCGCGCGCAGGAAGGCCGCCGTCTCGGCGTCGAGCGTCTTGCCAGGGATGTCCACCATCACCAGGCGGCCGGGGTCGAAGTTGCTCATGATCAGTGCGTCTTGGTGACTTTGGCGAGGTTGGGCGGAACGTCCGGGTTGAAGCCGCGCGCACGCGCCAGCGCCTCGACCATCGGATAGAAGCTCTGCACGAGGGCGATGGGGTCCAGGTCCTCGTTGCCGGTCGTCACCAGCGGGAGCATCTGCACGCCGGTTGCGCACTTCGTGCCCAGCGGCGCGGCCAGCAGCACGCGGCCGCCGCGGGCGCTCATCTCCTCGGCGATGGCGATCAGGCCGGCCTGCGCCGGGCCGCGCGGTGCGAACACCAGCAGCGGGTAGCCGTCGCGCACCAGCGCCATCGGGCCGTGCTTGACCTCGGCGCCCGAGAAGGCCTCGGCCTGGATGCCGCAGGTCTCCTTTAGCTTCAGGGCCGCCTCCATCGCGACGGCTTGGCCGGTACCGCGGCCGAGCACGAACAGGCGGTCCTGGGGTTGAAGCACCGGGAGCGCAGCGCTCCAGTCCAGCTTGCTCGCCTGCTCCAGCGCGATGGGGAGCACGTTCAGCGCGGCGCGCAGCACATCGTCCTGCTGCCAAGCGGCCACGACGCGGGCGCCGGCCACCAACTGGGCGATGTAGCTCTTGGTCGCGGCCACGCTCTTCTCGGGGCCGGCATGCAGCTCGAACACATGCTCGGCGGCGGCGGCCAGCGGCGAGCCGGCGGCGTTGACGAAGGCCACCGTGCGGGCACCTCCCTCGCGGAAGAACTTCGTCGGCGCAATCAGGTCCGGGCTCTGGCCCGATTGCGAGAACGCCAGCGACAGCAGGCCTTCGCAGTGCAGGCGGCTCTGGTACAGCGTGATCAGCGACATGGGCAGCGAGGTGACCAGCCGGCCCAGCCGCGCCATGACGAGATACGCCAGGTAGTGGGCCGCATGGTCCGAGCTGCCGCGCGCGATGGTCAGCACGCCGGCCGGCGGCCGCTCCAGCAGCGCCTGGCCCAGGCGAGCGTAGCTCAGCGGGTCGGCGGCCAGCTGGCGGGCCACCGCGTCAGGCGCGCTCAGCGCCTCTTCAAGCATCAACGACGACATCGATCTCTTCACCTTCCACAAACACGCGCCGCAGCTGAAGCTGGGCATCCATGACCACGACATCGGCCCAGGCGCCTTCAGCAAGGCGCCCGCGACCCGACAAGCCCAGGTAGTCGGCTGCGACCGTCGACACACGCCGGGCCGCATCCGCCAGCGGCAGGCCCAGCACCTGCACGAGATTGCGCAGCGCGTGGTCCATCGTCAACGCACTGCCGGCCAGCGTGCCGTCAGGCAGGCGGACCCCGCCCAGGCACTTCTGCACCGTGTGCTCGCCCAGGCGGTATTCGCCATCGGGCATGCCGGCGGCGGCGGTTGAATCAGTCACGCAAAACAGGCCGGGGATGCAGCGCAGCGCCACGCGGATGGCGCCGGGATGCACATGCAGCAGGTCGGGGATCAGTTCGGCGTGTTCGCCATGCGCCAGCGCCGCGCCCACCATGCCGGGTTCGCGGTGGTGCAGCGCGCTCATCGCGTTAAAGAGATGCGTGAAGCCGGCCGCACCGGCGTTGATCGCGGCCACGCCGTCGTCGTAGCTGCCGTTGCTGTGGCCGATCTGCACGCGGATGCCGGCGTCGCGCAGCGGGCCGATCAGTGCGATGTGGCCGGGCATCTCGGGCGCGATGGTCAGCACCTTGATGGGCGCGTATTCGTTAAGACGCATGACCTCGTCCAGCGTCGCCGGAATGGCGTACGCGGGCTGCGCACCCAGGCGACCGGGGCTGATGTACGGGCCTTCCAGATGCACGCCCAGCACGCGCGCCGACTGCGCCGCGCGCTCGCGGCATACTGGACCGAGCGCCTTCAGCGCAGCCTCGATGTCGGCGAGGGGCGCCGTCATCGTGGTCGCCAGCAGGGCCGTCGTGCCGTGGCGGGCATGGCGCCGTGCAATGGTCGAGATCGCGTCGCCGCCCTCCATCGTGTCGCGGCCACCACCGCCATGCACGTGGATGTCGATGAAGCCGGGCAGCAGCAAGGGCCGGCCACCCTCGCCAGCATGCGCGGCATCAACCGGCGAGCCGGTCACGGCGGCGATGCGGCCGTGTACAACGTCCAGGTGTCCACGGATCACGCCATGCGGCGTGACGATGTCGCCCTCAAGCCGCATCAATCCCGCCTCATTTCGGCGACAAAGTCGTAGTAGTCGCTGCGGCAATACGAATGCGTCAGCTCCACGGCCTGCCCCGACGCCAGATAGCCCACGCGGGTGATGAACAGGACGGCCGCACCTAACGGCACTTCCAGCAGACCAGCCAGCTTCGCGTCCGCGTTCAGTGCGCGGATGTGCTGCAGCGCGCGCACCGGGGCGCGGTCGCCCAGGTGGGTGTACAGCGAGGCCTCGACCTTCTGCGGATCGGGCAGCACGCTTTGCGGCAGCACCGACACCTCGTAGGCCATGACGACGGAGTCCGCCAGCCGCAGCCGCTCCAGCCGCGCGACGCGCTCGCCGCTCTTCAGCTCCAGCGACAGCTGCTCGTCCGGCGCCGCCGGCGTGAAGCCGCGGGCCAGCCAGCGCGAGCCGGGCACGAAGCCGCGCTGGTGCAGCTCTTCGGAGAAGCTGGTCAGGCGCGTCAGCGGCTGCTCCAGCTTGGGCGCGATGTAGTTGCCCGAGCCGCGCTTTCGGATGATGAGGCCCTGCTCGACGAGCCGGTCGATGGCCTTGCGCGCGGTGACGCGCGACAGCTCCAACTGCTCGGCCAGCACGCGCTCGGAGGGCAGCGCCTCATCGGCATGGAACACGCCATCGCGGATGGCCGTCGCCAGGCTCTGCGCCAGCTGCATATACAGCGGCGAGGCGGCGTTGGGGTCGGGCTTGAAGTTGAAGGCAGCACTCATGCGGAGATCGTTTCCTGTTGGATCAGCCACAGCGCGCCGGCCACCGGCTCGCCCTGGGGTTCGACGCGACGGGACTGCAAGGCCGGGCTGAGACGCGGTGCCAAGCGCTGCGCGATGCTGCCGGCCAGCGCCAGCGGCAACGTGGGGTGGAGCGACTCGGCCAGCAGGTCCAGCGCGCGCGCCGCGGTGTCCAGCAGCGCCGCAGCCGCGGGGTCGTTGGCCTCGTTGTCGAACACGAGGCGCGCCAGGCTGGCATAGCCGCCCTGCCCCGCCTGTGCGCAGAAGGCCAGCAGTTGTTCGCGGCTGGCGCCCACGGCGGCGTAAACGTTTTCGGCCAGCGAACCACGCGGGGCGCGACCGTCATAGGCGGCCTGCGCGATCTTCATGGCCTGTTGGCCCAGCCAGGCGCCGCTGCCCTCGTCGCCGATCTGCCAGCCCCAGCCGCCGGTCATGCGACGACTGCCGTCGGCCAGCAGCGCCTCGGCCACAGAGCCGGTGCCCGAGATCAGCAGCGCGCCGGGCTCGCCGCCATGCGCGCCCAGCAGCGCCACCAGGCCGTCAGTGACCAGCGAGAAGCGCGCGACGCCGGGGTCGGCCGCGACAAAGGCCTGCAATTGCGCCGGCACGCCGGTGCCGGACAAGCCCAGGCCCAGCGCGCAGTCGCGCAGTTCCAGCCCCGGCACGCCGGCCTTCTGGATGGCCTCGGCGATGTGCTGCCACGCCTGCTCGGTGCCCTGGTTCAGCGCCGACGCGCCGGACTCGCCGCGGCCGACGATGCGGCCGTCGACATCGGCCACCAGCGCCCGCGTGCTGGTACCGCCACCATCGATGCCCACCCACCAGCGCACGGCGCGGCCGGAGTTGCGGGAGGTCTTCAGGGCGGGGTCTAGAACGAGTGGCATGATCGACGGGCGGGTGTCGATACCACTCTAATACCAACGACCAAGGTCGTCAATTGGTTTTAAACTGGTCTGCGCCAAACTTTCGACTAGGGCTAGTCCCTAGTCGTCGAGGGCGCAGCCCTGGGATCGACAAGAATACCAGTGAGAAACCAACCAGCCAACGCCGTCGTGTTCACTCTGCAACCTGCTGCCAGCCCGGCCCTCGCCGACCTGCTGGGCCGTATCGGCCGCGTCTCGCACCGCCACCCGGCCGCGGCCGACCGGCTGCTGGAAGCCTTGAGCACGCGTGCGTTCGCCGCCGCCGATACCGCTGTCGGCGTGGATGCCCTCTATGCCCGCTTCGGTCTGCTGGAGCCGCGCGGTCACGCACTGGAACTCCTGCCGGCGCTGGAACAGGCCGGCGCGCTGGCGGCAGCCGGCCACTTCCCGGTGCAGGCCGCGCGTGTCTGCGAGGCGCTGGGCCGCATCGCCTACCAGCAGGGCGAGTACCAACTCGCCAGCGAGCAGTGGAGCCGGGCGCTGGACCTGGCCGAGGTCAGCGGCCACCTGCAGACCGGCGTGGCCGCGAGGATCGGCCTGGGCCAGATCCACTACGCCCACGCAGACTGGGCGCGCGGCCTGCGCCAGATGCGCGACGCCGCCGAGCACCTGAAGCTCGCCGGCATGGACGACAGCTACCTGTCCGCCAAGCTGGCACTGAACATCGGCGTCGGCAGCTTCGAGACCGACGACCTGCCCGCGGCGGAGCGTCACTTCAGCCATGGGCTAGCCGCGGCACGGCGCGGCACGCACCGCGTGTTCGAGGCCGAGGCGCACTGGCACCTGGCGCGCGCGGCGTTGGCCCGCCAACGCATGGACTGGGCCGTGGCCGACTGCCGGCTGGCGCTGGACATCGCGGCCCGCCAGGGATACCCCTGGCTGGAGGCCGCCGCCAGCCGCACCTGGACCGAGATCGCGCTGGCCCGCGGCGACAACGCGTCCGCCGTGCGTTCCACGCGCCACGCGCTGGCGCTGGCCCAGCGCATCCAGGCCCGCGCCCAGGCCCGCCAGGCGCACCGCCAACTGGCCGAGCTGCTGCAGGCGGAGGGCGACGCGCCCGGCGCGCTGGAGCACCTCTGGCAACACTTGGCGCTGCAGTCCGAGATCGAGCGCCTTTCTTTGCCCGCGCGCACCACGCTGGCCGCGCCGCCGGCCGAAGAGTCCGGAGCGCCGGTCACGCCAGAAGAGCTGCTACTGCAGCTGTCCGGCCAGCGCCAGCGCCTGGCCGCCGCCACACCGCCCGAGGCATTGGCCGAACTGAAGGCCGCCAGCGTCCGTATCCTGGGCTTGGCACACGTCGTCCGCTGGTCGCTGGCGCCGGGCGGCCTGTCGCCCGACCTGCAGCCGCGCTATGTAGACCTGCTGACCCGGCACGGGGCGCCGCTGGCGCTGCCGGACGCCGCGCTGCACCCCTGCCACGACGAGCTGGCCGGCCTGGCCGGCGCGGCCGAGGCGCGCATCGAGGTGCCGCTGTACGACGGCGCGCAGCTGGCCGGCGCGCTGTGGCTGGTGGACACCCGCGCCACGCGGGCGTGGACGCGGCAGGAGCTGCTGATCGCGAGCCAGCTGGCGTTGCTGTTCGAAAGGACTTGATGCCCCTCGCGCGGTTTTGCCGCGCTGAACGCGGACCAGCGCAGTCTGGGACCGCTCTGCGGCATACGCCGCAGAGCTTCGCCGGGCACACCGCGCCCACCGGGCGCGCTGTGCCCGGGCTCAGCCCCCGAGGGGAGGGCGATTGACCGGGCACCAAGCCCGATCAACATCGCCAGACGGGCCGGCTTGGCTCGGCCCGCATCGATGCACGACCGCCGGGAAGACAAGCAGGACCAGCCTCACACGTCGCGCATGCGGCCCTCTCGCTCGGCGGCATCGCGCACGAGGCCGCTGATCAGCGCAGCCTCCGGCAGGTTGACCCAGTAGCGCACCGGCATCTCCTTCTTCATCGCCGCGACCTTGAGCCGCGCCGGGTTGAAGATGCTGCGGTAGTAGGTCAGCCACAGCGCCTCGCCGGCATCCTCGGCAGGCGCGTCCGCGCGGAGCGCCGGGCCGGCACCGGTCAGGCGGCGGCCGTCCCAGTGCAGGCAGCCGCGTGGCGTCAGAATGGCCCAGGGATGCTGCGCGAACCGGTTCACGAAGAACGGGGCGGCGGCGCGCAGGATGTGATGCTCGGGCTCGAACCAGGCCACATGGCGGCGCCCGCCTGCGGCCTGCTCGTCGGCCACCTCGCGAAAGCGCACGAAGGCGTGCATCTTGTGGATCTCGCGGTCGACCTGGCGCGCCAGCGACTGCAGCCTTCGGCGTTCGGGGTCCAGCACGTCGGCCCACAGGCAGGGCTCACGCTGCAGCCGGCGCGCGAAGGCCAGCAGGCGGGCGTAGCGCGTGTCATCGGCATGCATCGCGACGCGGCGGCCGAGGTCGTTCCAGCCGTCGGGGGAAGTCCATCGCTGAGCGGCGGCCGCGGCTGCGGCGCCGAACAGTGCGGCCTGCGTGCCGACGTCGCTCGTCCAGTCGGCCTCGCCCGCCAGCAACGCAGGGAGCTGTGCAGCGAAGCCGTCCCAGTCGGCCGGGTAGCGCAGCGGCAGGCTCATGCGAACAACACGGCCTGCTGCGGCGGCGCGGGAGGACGGGCGAGTGCAACGACATCGGCCACGCGCGGCCGGTGGTCCACGGCGACGAGGAACGGCAGCGCGCGCTTGGCAGCCGGTCCAAGCGACAGCAAGTCCGCCCGCCGCAGCCGGCGGTGCTGGCGCGCGGCCAGCAGCTTGTCCACTGAGCCCACGCCCAGCCCGGGCACGCGCAGCAGCGATTCGCGCGGCGCCCGGTCCACGTCGAGCGGAAACACGGCCGGGTTGGCCAGCGCCCAGGCCAGCTTGGGGTCGCGCTCCAGCGACAGGAAGCCGGCCTCGGTGACGATCTCGTCCGACGTGAAGCCGTAAAAGCGCATCAGCCAGTCGGCCTGGTAGAGCCGGTGTTCGCGCATCAACGGCGCGGCCTGCGCGGGCAACGCACGGCTGGCGTGCGGGATGGGGCTGTAGGCCGAGTAATAGACACGCTTCAGGCCCTGGCCGGTGTAGAGCCGGCTGGACAGCTGCAGCACGGTGAGGTCGTCGGAGGCGTCGGCGCCGACGATGAGTTGCGTGCTCTGGCCGCCGGGCGCGAATGAGGGCGGCTTGACGGTTGCCGCCGCTGCACCCGGCAGCGCCCGCACGGCCTGGGCCTCGCGCCGGGCCTCCTTCGCCGCCTGCAGCCGCAGGTGGATGCGCGACATCGTGCGCTCGATGCCCACGGCGTCCTTTTCCGGCGCCAGCTGCTTCAGGCTGGTGGCGCTGGGCAGCTCCACGTTGATGGACAACCGGTCCGCATACCGCCCCGCGCGCTCCACCAGTTCGGGCGACGCGTCGGGAATGGTCTTCAGGTGGATGTAGCCGCGGTAGTGCTCCTCTTCCCGCAGCCGCCGCGCCACCTCGATGACCTGCTCCATCGTGTAGTCGGGTGTGCGGATGATGCCGCTGGACAGGAACAGCCCCTCGATGACGTTGCGGCGGTAAAACGACAGCGTCAGCTGCACGACCTCGTCGATGGTGAAGCGCGCGCGCTTCACGTTGCTGGACTTGCGGTTGATGCAGTACAGGCAGTCGTACACGCACCAGTTGGTCAGCAGCACCTTCAGCAGCGACACGCAGCGACCGTCGGGCGTGTAAGCGTGGCAGATGCCGGACCCGGTCGTCGATCCGATGCCTTGGCCATCGCGCGAATGCCGCCCGCCGGCGCCGCTGCTGGCGCACGAGGCGTCGTATTTGGCGGCGTCGGCCAGGATGGCGAGCTTGTCCTGAACTTGCATTCGAATACTGTAATTGCATACAGCCGCTCGAAGTGACCCAAGGTGTATCAGGCACCAAGTCCTACAGCGCCGGGCCGGCCGGCTTCCTAGAGTGCTTCGCACCCCTCGCCATCATCAGGATTCCGCATGCCCAAGCCCTTTCGCCCTTCCCCGTCATCCCCTCCGGTGCAAGTCGGCACGGGCGGTGAGCTGCACCACACCGCCGGCGGTACGCACCCGCCGATGACGACCAACCAGGGCATTCCGGTCACCAACAACCAGACCTCGCTTAAGGCCGGCGCGCGCGGGCCGACGCTGCTGGAAGATTTCATCCTGCGCGAGAAGATCACGCACTTCGACCACGAGCGCATACCCGAGCGCATCGTGCATGCGCGCGGCTCGGCGGCGCACGGCGTGTTTGAGCTACACACCTCGCTGGCCAAGGTCACGACGGCCAAGGTGCTGACCGAGGTGGGCGTGAAGACACCGGTGTTCACGCGGTTCTCGACGGTGGCCGGCGGCGCGGGCTCGGTGGACACGCCGCGTGACGTGCGCGGCTTCGCGGTCAAGTTCTACACGCCCGAGGGCAACTGGGACCTGGTGGGCAACAACATCCCGGTGTTCTTCATCCAGGACGCGATGAAGTTCCCCGATCTCATCCACGCGGTGAAGATGGAGCCCGACCGCGGCTTTCCGCAGGCAGCCAGCGCGCACGACACCTTTTGGGACTTCATCTCGCTGATGCCCGAGAGCATGCACATGGTGATGTGGGCGATGAGCGACCGCACCCTCCCGCGCTCACTGCGCACCATCGAAGGCTTCGGCATCCACAGCTTCCGGCTGCTGGACGCCAAGGGCAAGAGCACCTTCTGCAAGTTCCACTGGCGCCCGGTGTTGGGCCTGCAGAGCACGCTGTGGGACGAAGCCGTGCAGCTGGCCGGCGCCGACCCCGACGCGCACCGCCGCGACCTGTGGACAGCCATCGATGACGGCCGCTTCCCCGCGTGGGACCTGGCCGTGCAGCTGTTCACCGAGGCCGATGCCGCCAAGTTCCCGTTCGATCACCTGGACCCGACCAAGCTGATCCCCGAGGAGCTGGTGCCGCTGCAGGTCATCGGCCGCATGACGCTGAACCGCAACCCGGCCAACCACTTCGCGGAGAACGAGCAGGTAGCCTATTGCCCCGCAAACCTGCCGCCCGGCGTGGACTTCTCCAACGACCCGCTGCTGCAGGGGCGGCTGTTCAGCTACCTGGACACGCAGCTGTCGCGCCTGGGCACGCCCAACTTCGACCAGCTTCCCATCAACGCGCCCAAGTGCCCCTTCCACACGCAGACGCGCGACGGCCACATGCAGACCCGCGTGCCGACCGGCCGCGTGGCCTACGAGCCCAGCAGCCTGCAGCCCGACGCGCCCTACGAGGCGCCGCGCGGCTTTCAGAGCTTCGCCGCGCTGGGTGAGCCCGACTCGAAAGGCCGCATCCGCCCCGAGAGCTTTGCCGACCACTACAGCCAGGCTCGCATGTTCTTCCGCAGCCAGAACGCGCTGGAGCAGGCGCACATGGCATCGGCGCTGGTGTTTGAGCTGAGCAAGGTGGAAACACCGGCTGTGCGCGAGCGCATGGTGGGCCACCTGCGCGTCATCGACGCGGGCCTGGCGCAGCGCGTGGCCTCCGGTCTGGGCATTGCAACCCTGCCGCCCGCCGCGAAGCCTGCGGCGCCGGTACGCGACCTGCCGCCCTCGCCCGCCCTCGGCATCATCGACAAGACGCCGCCGTCGCTGCGGGACCGCTGCGTAGCGCTGGTGTTCAGCGACGACTCCGACGCCAAACGCATCGCAGCGCTCGACAAGGCGCTGCGCAAGGCCGGCGCCAAAGTACAGAAGATCGCTCCACGCATCGGCGGCGCCACGCTGAACGACGGCACGCACCTGCCCGCCGATGCGCGCCTGCACGGCAGTCCCGCCGCGGCGTTTGATGCCGTCGCGCTGGTGCTGTCGTCTGCCGCCGCGCAGCAGCTGGCGCAGGACGACGCGGCAGCCACCTTCGTGCGGCAGGCCTATGGCCACCTGAAGGCCATCGGCCACGACGCCGGCGGCAAGCTGCTGGTGGAAGCGCTGCACCTGGTGGTGGACGACGGCGTGTGCGCGCTGGACAGCAAGGCTCAGGCGTTTGTGGAGGCCGCCGCCACGCGCCAGTGGGACCGCGAGGAGCGTGTGCACCCGCTGCCGTGAGCTGCGGTGGGTCCGCCACCCGCCCGAATCGGGGGGTGGGCCGGGGCGCGTCACGGACCTGTCAAGCGCGCTGCCGAGCATGCGCGCTTTCGGTCCCCAGCACCCCTCCGTCCATGACACCCACCCGACTCCTCCAGGCGCTCGCCGCCTCCGTCACGCTGGCTAGCACCGCCCAAGCCGGGCTGCTGGACGGCGCCAGCCAGGTCTGGAGCAACGCCCACACTGGCACGCCCAGCGGCTTCCTGTCCGAGATCGTCGCGTTCGACGGCGTCACGAAGACGCTGTGGGTGTCGGGCGTCAACGGCGTCAACGTGCTGGACGCCAAGACCGGCGCGTCGCTTAGCTTCATCGACACCAGCGGCTGGGGTTCTATCAACAGCGTCGCGATCCACAACGGCGTGGCCGCGCTCGCCATCGAATCGACGACCCGCACGCAGGCCGGCGTCGTGCAGCTTTACGACACGACCAGCCGCAGCCTGCTGGCCGGCACCAGCACCATCACGGTCGGCGCGCTGCCCGACATGCTGACCTTCACGCCCGACGGCAGCCGCCTCCTCGTCGCCAATGAAGGCACGCCGGCCACCTACGGCGCACGCATCGGCAATACCGTTCCGCGCAATTACGGCGCCAGCGCCAGCGACCCGGTCGGCAGCGTCAGCATCATCGACGTGGCCAGCCGCTCAGTCGTCAGCACCGCCACGCTGGCCGGCGTGGCGCAGAGCGGCACGCACATCCGCACCAACACGGGCATGGACTTCGAGCCCGAGTACATCACCGTCAATAAGGCCGGCACGCAGGCCTACGTGAGCCTGCAGGAGGCCAATGCCATGGGCGTGCTGAATCTGCAGAGCGGCCAGTTCACGAAGGTGGTGGGGCTGGGCGCCAAGGACTTTTCCGCGCCCGGCAACGCGATCGACGCGGTCTACAACGACGGCAAAGTCAGCTTCCAGAGCGTGGTCGCCCAGGGCCTCTACATGCCCGACGGCATGGCCAGCTTCACAGGCAAGGGCAACAAGACCTACGTCGTAATGGCCAACGAGGGCGACTTCCGCGAGGACGACGGCGACCGCTCGGCGGCCAGCAGCGTCGGCACCACGGGCCCGACCAGCACCCTGCGCATCTCCAACACCGATTCTTCAGCCGGCAACCTGTACACCGCCGGCGCGCGCTCGTTCTCCATTCGCGACGCGGACGGCAAACTTGTCTACGACAGCGGCAACATCCTGGACGTGCAGGCCAACCTGGCCGGCCTCTACAACGACAACCGCAGCCGCGACAAGGGCGTAGAGCCCGAGGGCGTTGAGGTGATGGAGATCGGCGGCAAGACCTTCGCGTTCATCGGCCTGGAGCGTACGACGACCGGCGCCATCGCCGTGTTCGAGATCGACGCCAACGACCCGAGCCAGACCAGCTTCGTGCGCCTGCTAACGATGAACGGCCAGATCGCGCCCGAGGGCCTGAAGGGCTTTACGATGGACGGCATGCACTACCTGGCCGTCTCGGCCGAGGGTGCCGATGGCGTGGGCGCCGGCACCGCACTGTTCGCGCTGGCCCCGGTTCCGGAGCCGAGCACCTACGCGATGCTGCTGGGCGGCCTGGGGCTGGTGGGCTGGATGGCACGTCGCCGCAAGGCCTGAGGTCCACGCCGCCATAGACGGCTTCTGCGCACCGATTCGTGGTGGACCGACGGCCGCACAGCAAGCATTGGGTTGCGCCGCACACGGCGGGAGGGCAATTGCTTTGTGTCCCCCGGGCCAGCCACAGCCGGCCCTCCTCCTTTGTCTGCGCAATTGCCCCCCGCATCCCGCCCTATCCACCAGCGGGGTCTTGCAGCGGACGCCCATTGGCACGACAAGCAGGAGGGCAAGCAAGCCTGATGCGCAGGTAAATGAGGAGGGCCGCGCAGCGGCCCGGGGGGACGAAGCATCAGGACTGCCCGTCTTCCTGCGTCCTACCCGACACACCCACCAGCGCGCAAGAGCCCGACAAAAAGGGCAGTTCATCGGGCGCCCCTTTTGCATTTCAAGGCGCTGCGCGCCCCAGGTTCCGGGTCCAGAAGGCCTCGTACTTGCGATGCCAGCCGGCCGGCTTCACCGCGCCGCCCATCGCGTGCTCGCCGTCCGGGTCCAGGAACAGTTCGACCAGCGATTCCTTGCCCGACTCCAGCAGCGCGCGGTAGACGTTAACGGTGTCCTGGTACAGCACGTTGGGGTCCTGCATGCCGTGCACCAGCATCAGCGGCTTCTTCAAACCACGCGCCAGCGGCAGCAGCGAGTACTTGCGCAGCACGGGCTTGCTGCGGTCGACCTTGCCGATGGTGCGGCCGCTGTACCAGCTGTTGTAGTTCTCCCATTCTGTCGGGCCGGCGCCGGCGATGCCGGCGGCGAACAGGTCGGGCTTGGTGAACATCGTGTACTGCGTCTGGAAGCCACCGAAGCTCCAGCCGTTCAGGCCCACGCGCGAGCCGTCCACGCCGAACTGCGCGGGCAGCAGCTTCACCAGGTCTTCCAGGTCCTCGGACTGCGGCTCGCCGACACGCTCCCAGTTCGCGTTGGAGAACTTGCGACCGTAGTTGCTGTGGCCGCGCGGGTCGACGGCGATGGTCACGTAGCCGTGCTTCGCGGCCATGTACTGGCTGAACAGATAAGCCGTGTTCTGGAAGCTGTCGACCTCGACGATGTGGCGGTCATTCAGCGGGCCGCCGTACACGTAGACGATGGCCGGCCGCTTGTCCGTCGCCTGCCAGCCGACGGGCTTGAAGGCATAGGCCTCGATGCGGTCGCCGTAGCGGTTGGTGTACGCGAAACGCTCGGGCTGCAGCAGGTTCAGCTGCGCCCAGGCGGGATCGGTGCTGTCGGTCAGCGTGCGCGGTGCCGTCCTGGCATCGGTGCCCAGCAGCTTCAGCTCCGGGCGCCGCGCCCAGTTGCCAGCGTTGGCGGCCACCCAGCGGCCGTCCTCGGACGAAGCCGCCGCGCGGTGGTACTCGCCCGGCGCGCCGATGGCCTGCATCGCGCCCGTGGCCACGTCCACGCGGAAGGCGTTCATCGCCGCGCTGTCGCCCTTGTTGGCCAGCACGAACATGGCCTTGCTGTCGGCTGTGAAGCCCACCACCTGGTGCGCCTCAAACTCGCCCTGCAGCAGCGGGCGCAGAGCCTTGGTGGCCACGTCGATGGCATAGGGCTGGCGCCAGCCGGCCTCGTCCAGCGCCAGCACCAGCGTCCTGCCGTCCGGCGTGAACTGCGGCTTCAGCACGTTGACCACCTCGTGGCCCACGTCGCCACGGCGCTCCAGCACGACCTCGGGCCTGGCTTCTTCATCTGCCTTGCTGAGATACACGCGCAGCAACTCCTTCTCGCGCTCCCAGGTCGTGAACGCGTAGCGGCTGCCGTCGCGCGCCCACGCCACGGTGCTCATCTCGAACCAGCTGTCGCCGCCGTTGTGCATCAGCACCGGCTGGGGCTGCCTGCGCGGCGCCTCGCCCGCGGCCGGGACCTGGCGGATATACAGCGCCAGCGGCTGCTGCGTGCGCTTGTCGTCTGACACCTCTCGGTTGACCTTCTTGGCCGTGGCCCAGCGCTCGCTGTAGTTCATGATCTCCACCTGCTTGGGTGGCGGCGCGGGCTTGTCGTCGGCTGTCTTCAGCGGCGCGCGGGCCAGCAGCGACATCCAGCGGCCGTCCTCGCTGATGACGGTCTCGGCGATGCGGTACTTCTTCTGCTCGTCGTCCGGAATCACCAGCTCACGGTTGATCACCTGCGCGCCGGCCTGCCGGAAGCTGCCGCGCAGCACGCGCGTGTCGTCCATGTAGACAAAGCCGGCGTCGTCGGGCGTATAGGACACGATGCGCAGGTCACGTTGCGCCGCCAGCAGCGCGGTGGGCGCCTTGTCGCCAGCCTTCCAGCGGTACAGGCCGCCGCGGTACTGGAAAATCAGCTCGTCGGCGTGGCGCGCCCACACGAACTGAGCTACTCCGGGGTACAGGTCGCTAGGCTTGAGCTTGTCGCGGGCGAGCTTTTTCTTCAGCTCGTCGCGCAGCTCCCATAGCTCCTTCTCCTTGTCGTCTTTCTTGTCGTCCTTCTTCGCTTCGGCCGCAGAAGCAGATGATGCGGCCGGCACGGGCTTGCCGGCGCGCTTGGCCGCCAGCGCGGCCATGGCCTGCTTCTCCGCCTCGGCCTCAGCCTTGTCGGCCGCCTTCTGCGCGTCCTCCTTGGCCTTCTTCTCGGCCAGCTCCTTCTTCAGCACCTCGATCTGCGCGGCCTCCCACTGCGACAGGTCGACCTGGTCGCCGCGCAGGTAGGCCTGCTGCGCAATCTCCCTGGCCTGTCGATCGGCCCATTCGTCGTTGCGCTGTTTCAGCTTCCTGTCGAAGCGCTCCATGTCCTCGGGCGACTCGAACGCAGCCATGGCCTGCGACGAAGTGACGCGCACGGTCTTGCCGGTTCGGGTGTCATGCACCCACAAGTCGGTGCCGGGTTCGCCGAACGGGCTCCACAGGTAAGCCAGATAGCGGCCGCTGCGGCTGAAGTCGGCGTCTTTCGCGTTGTCGCCCCGGTAGGGCTGGGCGCGGAAGATCTGTTCGAGGGACGCGGCGGCGACGGGCGCGGTCTGCGCCTGCAGGGGCGGGGCGGCCCACAGCGCGAGGGCCAGGGCAAGGCTACCGACGGCAGCGAAAGTGACGGGCTTCAAGGGGTCTCCTGAACACGCCCCCACGGGTCAGGGGCGCCGCATTCTAGGAATGCGGCTGGCTCGCCCCATTCGTCACGGCCGGGGCGGCCGCCTCGCCCCGCGTCTTCCATAGCGACACCAGCACGCCGCCGGCGATGAGCCCGAAGGTGACGCTCAGCGACACCACTGCCGGCACCTTGCCAACGAAGCCCACCAGGAAGATCTTGCTGCCGATGAACACCAGCACTAGGGCGAGCGCGTACTTCAGGTACTTGAAGCGGTGGATCATCGCGGCCAGCGCGAAGTACAGCGCGCGCAAGCCCAGGATGGCGAAGATGTTGCTGGTGTAGACGATGAAGGGGTCGGTCGTGATCGCGAAGATGGCCGGCACGGAGTCGACCGCGAAGATCAGGTCCACGAACTCCACCAGCAGCAGCGCGAGGAACAGTGGCGTCGCAAAGCGCTCCACACGGCCGGTCGTGGGATCGCTCTCCTTCACCCAGAAGGAGCTGCCGCGCAGGCCGTCCGTCACGCGCATGTGCTTCTTCAACCACTTCAGCAGCGGGTTGTTGGCGATGTCCGGCTCGTGGTCGACCATGAACCACATCTTGATGCCGGTGATCACCAGGAAGACGCCGAACAGGTAGAGGATCCAGCTGAACTGGCTGACCAGCGTCGCCCCCAGGCCGATCATCATCGCGCGCAGCACGATAACGCCCAGGATGCCCCAGAACAGCACGCGGTGCTGGTACTGGCGCGGGATGGCGAAGAAGCCGAAGACCAGCGCGATGACGAAGACGTTGTCCATGGACAGCGACTTCTCGATGAGGAAACCGGTGTAATAGTCCATGCCGCTTTGCGCGCCGAGGTACCACCACACCCAGGCGCCGAAGGCGAGCGCCACGCCGATGTAGCCGCCCGACAGCAGGAGGCTTTCACGCACCCCGATCTCGTGCTGGTCGCGGTGCAGCACGCCCAGGTCCAAGGCCAGCAGCGTCACCACGACGCCGAAGAAGGCAAACCACAGCCAGGCGGGCTTACCCAGGAAGTCGCCGTGCAGGAAGTTCAGCAGCAGTTCCATGAGAGGCTTTCTTCAGAGCATGAAGGCGACGCCGGCGCCGAGGGCCGAGACACCGCTGCCGACCCCGAGCAGCGCCACATCGCGCCGGTCGTTGCCGATGCGCCAGGCTTGCCAAGCGGCCAGCAGCAGCACCACGGCGAACAGCAGACCCAGTTGGGTGGCAACGTCCATGTCGGGCTCCTTGGCATGCGGCGAAATCAGGACGGGCGCAGCGTCGCGCGCGGCGCCGGGCGCTGGCTGCGCCGCCACCAGCGCAGCGCCAGATGCGAGGCAACGCCGGCCAGCACCAGCAGTGCGGCGCCGAGCGCCCAGACAACCCACGCCACCACGGTCAACCCGCCGGCCAGCGCCGGGACGTAGTCGAGCACTGCTGCCAGCACCGGCTGCGCGGCCTCCAGCATTTGCGTGATCGACTCGGACACCGGCTGCGGCAGCCAGTTGGTCCAGGCTTCGGGCAGGGCGATTTCCTTAACGGGCAGGTGACCGGCGCCGCCCAGCAGCGCCGCCACCACGACATGGCACAGCCACACCGTGACGGACCACAACCCCGCCAGGACGGCAACAACAGACCACAGCAACCAGGACATCACGCACCTCCGAACGAAAACGGAGCGAAGTGTGGCCAAGCCGTCAATTCGAAGAAACCACCGTTCTTCGATTCTGGACTTCTGAAAAACCGAAGTTAACCAGCGCGCGCCAGCACGGACGCCAGCGCAACGCCGGTGTGGCTGCCCGATGCCACCACCTGCTCCGGCGTGCCTTCGATGACGATGCGCCCGCCCGCGTCGCCGCCCTCCGGACCCAGGTCCAGCACCCAGTCGGCCTCGGCGATGACGTCGAGGTCGTGCTCGATGACCACCACCGAATGCCCGCCCGCCACCAGCCGGTGCAGCACGCGGATCAGCTTCTCCACGTCGGCCATGTGCAGGCCCACCGTCGGCTCGTCCAGCACGTACAGCGTGTGCGGCGCCTTCTGCCCGCGGCGGGTCACGTCGTCACGCACCTTGACCAGCTCACTCACCAGCTTGATGCGCTGTGCTTCGCCGCCCGACAGCGTCGGCGACGGCTGGCCCAGCGTCAGGTAGCCCAGGCCCACGTCCTTCAGCAACTGCAGCGGATGCGCGATGGACGGCATGGACGCGAAGAACTCCACCGCCTCATCCACCTCCATCGCTAGCACGTCGCCGATGCTTTTGCCGCGCCACGAAACGCCCAGCGTCTCCGGGTTGAAGCGCTGCCCGTGACACTGATCGCACGGCACCTTCACGTCGGGCAGGAAGCTCATCTCGATGGTCTTCATGCCCTGCCCTTCGCAGCCGGGGCAGCGGCCCGCGCCGGTGTTGAAGCTGAAGCGCGCCGGCGTGTAGCCGCGGGCCTTCGACTCCAGCGTCTCGGCGAACAGCTTGCGGATGGCGTCCCAGAAGCCGATGTAGGTCGCCGGGCAGGACCGCGGCGTCTTGCCGATGGGAGTCTGGTCGACCTCCAGCACACGGTCCACCTGCTCGTGACCGGTGATGCCGTCGCAGCCGGTCCAGCGCGCCGGCGCCTTGCGCAGCGGCACGGCGACCGCCATGTTGGCCAGCAGCACGTCGCGCGCCAGCGTGGACTTGCCGGAGCCGGACACGCCGGTCACGGCAACGAGCCGGTGCAGCGGCACGTCCACCGTCACACCTTGCAGGTTGTGCAGCGATGCGTTCAGCACGGTCAGCTTGGGCGCATCTGGGCCGATCGCACGACGTTCCTGCAACGGATGGATCAGCGGTTTGGCGAGCATGCGGCCCGTCGTCGACTCCGCCACCGCCGCCAGTTCAGCCGCCGTGCCTTGAGCCACCACGCGACCACCGCGTTTGCCCGCGCCGGGGCCGATATCGATGATGTGGTCGGCGCGGCGGATGGTGTCCTCGTCGTGCTCCACCACCACCAACGTGTTGCCCTTGTCGCCCAGCGTAGACAGCGCCTTCAACAGGATCTGGTTGTCGCGCGGGTGCAGGCCGATGGTGGGCTCGTCCAGCACGTAGCAGACGCCCTGCAGATTGCTTCCGAGCTGCGCGGCCAGGCGGATGCGCTGCGCCTCGCCACCCGACAGCGTCGGCGCGGCGCGGTCGAGCGTCAGGTAGCCCAGGCCCACTTCTTCCAGAAACTGCAACCGGCCCAGGATCTCGCTGACCACGTCGCGGGCGATGTCGGCGTCACGCCCGTGCAACGCCAGACTCTGCACCCATTCGCGCGCCTGGCCCACGCTCCACGCGGCCACGTCGCCAATGGCCTCGCCTTCGAACTCCACCGAGCGCGCCGTCGGGTTCAGCCGCGTGCTGTGGCAGTCGGCACACGGCGCGTCGGTGAGGCCCTCGACCTCGGCCTCCTCTGACGGGAAGCTCTGTTCACGGCCCCGGTTGTCGTCGGCGGGCGCACTGTCGTCCAGTGCCTTGCGCTGCTCGCGCGTCAGGCTCAGGCCCGTGCCGACGCAGCTGGTGCACCAGCCGTGCTTGGAGTTGTACGAGAACAGCCGCGGGTCCAGCTCGGGGTAGCTGGTGCCGCAGACCGGGCAGGCGCGCTTGGTCGAGAACACCTTGACCGCGCCCACGCCGGCACCGGTGCCGCCGTCCTCCAGGTTCAGGCCGTCCAGCGGCGCCAGCACGTGCAGCACGCCCTTGCCGATGTCCAGCGCCTTGGCCAGCAGCTCGCGCAGCCGTGCCTCCTCGTCGACAGACACGACCAGGTCGCCGACCGGCAGCTCCAGCGTGTGCTCCTTGAAGCGGTCGATGCGCGGCCACGGCGATGTGGGCAGGAACTCGCCGTCCACTCGCAGGTGCGTGTGGCCGCGGCCCTTGGCCCACTTGGCGAGGTCGGTGTACACGCCCTTGCGTGCCACCACCAGCGGCGCCAGCAAGCCGATGTGCTGGCCCTTGTAGTCGCGCATCAGCTGCGCGGCAATGCTCTCGACGCTCTGCGGCTTGACCGGTGCGCCGTCGTGCACGCAATGCTGCACGCCCAGCTTCACGTAAAGCAGGCGCAGGAAGTGCCAGACCTCCGTGGTCGTCGCCACCGTGCTCTTGCGGCCACCGCGCGACAGGCGCTGTTCGATGGCGACGGTCGGCGGGATGCCCCACACTGCGTCGACCTCGGGGCGCCCGGCCGGCTGCACGATGGACCGCGCGTAGGCATTCAGCGATTCGAGGTAGCGGCGCTGGCCTTCGTTGAACAGGATGTCGAACGCGAGCGTGCTCTTGCCCGATCCGGACACGCCGGTCACCACATTGAACTTGCCGCGAGGGATGTCGACGCTGACGCCCTTCAGGTTGTGCTCGCGCGCGTTGACGATGCGGATCGCCTCATCGGCCTGGCGGCGCGCCTTGATCAGTTGCTGCAGCGGGCGACCTTCCTCGACGACGGTGGCGGGCCGGTCCATGTGCAGCGCGTAGTCGCGCAGCGCGGCGGCGGTGTGCGAGGTGAGGTGCTCGGTCACGGCCTCCGGCGTGCCGACGCAGACGATCTCACCGCCGGCCTCGCCGCCCTCGGGGCCAAGGTCGATGAGCCAGTCAGCCGCGCGGATCACGTCGAGGTTGTGCTCGATGACGATCAGCGAATGGCCGGCCGACAGCAGCTTGCGCAGCGCGCGCATCAGCTTGGCGATGTCGTCGAAATGCAGGCCCGTGGTCGGCTCGTCGAACAGGAACAGCGTGCCCTTCTTGGCGACGCCGAAGCGCGGCGACGAGGCCGCCTCGGCCAGGAAGCCGGCCAGCTTCAACCGCTGCGCCTCGCCGCCCGACAGCGTCGGCACCGGCTGGCCCAGGCGCACGTACTCCAGGCCCACGTCCATGATGGGCTGCAGCTTGGCAACGACCGCGCGGTGGGGGCTGAACAGGTCCACCGCCTCGGCGACCGTCAGCTCCAGCACATCGGACACGCTGAGGTCGCGATCCTTCAGGCTGAGCTTCACATCCAGCATCTCGGCCCGGAAGCGCTTGCCGTCGCAGTCCGGGCAGCGCAGGTAGACGTCGCTCAAGAACTGCATCTCGACATGCTCGAAGCCCGAGCCGCCGCAGGTCGGGCAGCGGCCGTCGCCGGCGTTGAAGCTGAACATGCCGGCCGTGTAGCTGCGCTCGCGCGCCACCGGCGCTTCGGCGAAAAGCTTGCGGATTTCGTCGAACGCGCCGACGTAGCTGGCCGGGTTGGAACGCGCCGTCTTGCCGATGGGCGACTGGTCGACGAACACCGCGTCGGCCAGGAAGTCGCCGCCCAGCAGTTGCTCGTGCGCGCCGGGCGTCTCGGTCGCCTTGCCGAACTGGCGGGCCAGCGCCGGGTAGAGCACGTCCTGCATCAGCGTGGACTTGCCGGAGCCGGACACGCCGGTCACCACGACCAGGCGCTGCAGCGGGAACTCCACGCTGACGTGCTTCAGGTTGTGCTCGCGCACGCCTTCCAGCATGAGCTTGGGCGTAGCGCCATCGACCACGCGCTTCAGCCCCATGCCCACGTGCTTGCGCGCGCCGAGATACGCGCCGGTCAGCGTATCGGCCGCACGGATCTGCTCGGGCGTGCCGTCGAACACGATCTGCCCGCCACGCTCACCGGGGCCGGGGCCCATGTCGATGAGCCGGTCCGCCGCCAGCATGACGGCCGGGTCGTGCTCCACCACCACCAGCGTGTTGCCCGCGTCGCGCAGGCGCAGCATGGCCTGGTTGATACGGCCCATGTCGCGCGGGTGCAGGCCGATGCTGGGCTCATCCAGCACGAACAGCGTGTTGACCAGGCTCGTGCCCAGCGCCGTCGTCAGGTTGATGCGCTGCACCTCGCCGCCGGACAGCGTGCGGCTCTGGCGGTCCAGCGTCAGATAGCCCAGGCCCACGTCGCACAGATAGCGGCTGCGGTGGCGGATCTCGTCCAGCAGCAGCTTCAGCGCCTCGTCCAGCATCGTGCTGGGCAGCTGCAGGCCATCGACGAAATCGCGCAGCCGCTGGATGGGCAGCTGCATCAGGTCGTGAAGGCTCAAGCCCGGCAGCGCCTCCAGCTGCGCACGCGTCCAGTCGACGCCGACCGGCAGGAAGCGTTGTTCCGCCGGCAGCGCGGCATCGGCCAGCGCCTTGCTGCCCACGCGCCACAACAGCGCCTCGGTCTTCAGCCGCGCACCTCGGCAGCTGGGGCACTCGGTGTAGCTGCGGTACTTCGACAAGAGCACGCGGATGTGCATCTTGTAGGCCTTGCTCTCCAGGTAGTCGAAGAAGCGCTTGACCCCGTACCACTGCTTGTTCCAGTTGCCGTTCCAATTCGGCGTGCCCTCGATGACCCACTCGCGGTGGGCCGGGCTGAGGTCCTTCCACGGCGTGTCGCGCGGGATGCCAGCCTCGCCGGCGTACTTCAGCAAGTCGTCGTGGCTGTCCTTCCAGGCCGGCGTGGCCATCGTCTTGATGGCGCCGTTGCGCAGCGTCTTGCGGTCGTCCGGGATGACCAGGCCCAGATCCACGCCTATGACGCGCCCAAAGCCGCGGCACGCCTCGCAGGCGCCGAAAGCCGAGTTGAACGAGAACAACGCCGGCTGCGGGTCGACATAGCGGATGTCGCTCTCGGGACAGTGAAGCCCCGTCGAGAACTGCCAGCGTGTGGCGCCATCGTCACCGACGTGAACATTCACCTTGCCACCGCCGCGCTTCAAACCCAGCTCGATGGCCTCCATGGCGCGCTGCCTGTCGGCGCCCTGAATGCGGAAGCGGTCGGCCACCACGTCCAGCACCGTTTTTCCCTCCGCCTCTCGCTGCGAGTGGATGCGCGTGAAGCCGCTGGCCGACAGCCATTGCTCCGCCTGCGCTTGTGTGGTTCCACCAGGCAGCTCCACGGGGAAGCTCAGCACCAGCCGCGGGTCATCTGACGCGGTGCGCGCCATAAGCTCCGCGTAGATGCTCTGCGCCGTGTCGTGCCGCACTGGCTGGGCCGTCTTTCGATCGAACAGCTCCGCGGCGCGCGCATAGAGCAGCTTCAGGTGGTCGTTCAGCTCCGTCATCGTGCCCACCGTGGAACGGCTGGTGCGCACTGGGTTGGTCTGGTCGATGGCGATGGCTGGCGGCACGCCGTCCACCTTGTCCACGGCCGGGCGGTCCATGCGGTCCAGGAACTGGCGCGCATAGGCCGAGAAGGTCTCAACGTAGCGGCGCTGGCCTTCGGCGTACAGCGTATCGAACACCAGGCTGGATTTGCCCGAGCCGCTGGGGCCGGTGACCACCGTCAGCTCGGCGGTGCGCAGGTCCAGATCGAGGTTCTTGAGGTTGTGCTGGCGGGCACCTCGGATGCGGATCAGACCTTCGGACTCGGACGACATGGCAGGCAGCAAAACGACAAAGGCAGGCAGTGTAGGGAGGCCGTGCACCAGAAACTGTCAGCACGGCGCGCCGAATGCAAGCAGGAATCGCGCCCTGAAAATTTCCGAACGCGCGGGAAACGGCGACCGGCGGTTGCGCTGCGACGTCGGCTGCGGCAACAATGGCCGCCACTCCTTACCGGGAGCCATAAGAACAAATTACCGAGGAATGGGATGGACAAGACCCAGCTGTTGTTTGAAGTGCCCACGCATCCGATCTGGCTCGGTGCCGCTTGCAGCGGTGCGGGCGAGGAGGCGCCGCAACCGGACACCGACGAATTGATCGTCGCGCCGGGTCAACCGCAGGTGCTGCTGGTCGAGGACAACCACATCAACCAGGTCGTCGCCATGGAGTTCCTGAGCCTGATGGGCGTGCAGGCCCGGCTGGCGAAGAACGGGGTCGAGGCGCTGGCCGCCTGCGCCGAGGCCGCACCGGACCTGGTGCTGATGGACATCCAGATGCCCGGCATGGACGGCTTGGAATGCGCCCGCCGCATCCGCGCCCAGCAGCGCAACGGCCTGCTCCCGGGCTTCCCCATTCTCGCGCTGACGGCCCACGCGCTAGACGCGGACGTGGCCGCCAGCATGGAGGCCGGCATGGACGAGCACCTGACCAAGCCGCTGGACTTCGTCGCGCTGCGCACGCGTCTGCAGCGCTGGCTCAAGCTGCCGGAACATTGAGGCCCCTCGCCCAGCATGCCGCGCTGAACGTGGGCGTGCTGGTCGGTCCCCCGAGGGGACGGCGAGGCTCGCGGGGCGTGCCCCGCTCGCACATCGCCAGACGGGCCGGCTTGGGAGTGGCCCGGCGCTCGGCCCGCGGACATGCACTACGGCCGCCAAGAGATCACCGGAGGCGCTGACTGCCAGAATCCCGGGCCCATGAACCTCTACACCGCGCTTCGTGCCGGCTTTCCGGCCGACCTGGATTCGACTGCCATCACCGCTGACGAGGCGCGCTATTCGTGGCGCGACCTGGAGCGCGGCAGCGCGATGCTGGCCAACTGGCTAGGCCAGCTGGAACTGCCTGCCGGCAGCCGCGTCGCAGTGCACGCGGACAAGAGCGTCGAGGGGCTGGTCCTGTACCTTGCCGTGCTGCGAGCCGGCCTGGTCTACCTGCCGCTGAACCCGGCCTACCAGGCGGGTGAGCTGGCGCATTTCATCACCGATGCGGAGCCCGGCGTGGTGATCTGCGCGGGCCGGCACTTCGGCTGGGTCAGCAAGCTGGCGTTTCAACGCGGCGTGCGCTGGGTGTTCACGCTGAACGACGACCGCAGCGGCACGCTGCTGGACCGCGCGGCGCAGATGAGGGACCGGCAGGAGCCGGTGTCGCGCCAGCCGGGCGACCTGGCCGCCATCCTGTACACCAGCGGCACGACCGGCCGCTCCAAGGGCGCCATGTTGAGCCACGGCAACCTGCTGGCCGGCGCCCGCACGCTGCGCGCCTATTGGGACTGGCGGCCGGACGACGTGCTGCTGCACGCGCTGCCCATCTTTCACATCCACGGGCTGTTCGTGGCCATCAACGGCGCGCTGCTGAACGGCAACGCCATGCTGTGGTTCAACCGCTTCGAAGCCGCTGCCGTCGCACGCGCGCTGCCCGAGGCCACGCTGTTCATGGGCGTGCCGACGATGTACGTGCGGCTGCTGCAGGAGACGACGCTGGACGCCCGCCGCATGCGGCTGTTCGTCAGCGGCTCGGCACCGCTGCTGGCTTCCACGTGGCGCGAATGGCAGGCACGCACAGGCCACGCCATCCTGGAGCGCTACGGCATGAGCGAGACGTTGATGCTGACCTCCAACCCCTGCCGACCCGATGACGGCGAGCGCATCCCGGGCACGGTAGGCCCCGCCCTGCCCGGCGTCGGCCTGCGCATCGTGCGCGACGACGGCCAGCGCTGCGCGGTGGACGAGATCGGACAGGTGCAGGTGCGCGGGCCCAGCGTATTCGGCGGCTACTGGCGCATGCCGGAGAAGACGGCGGAGGAGTTCACCGCCGACGGCTGGTTCCGTACCGGCGACGTGGGCCGGCTGGCCGCCAATGGCTGGCTGACGCTGATCGGGCGCAGCAAGGACCTCGTCATCAGCGGCGGGTTCAACGTCTACCCGGCCGAGGTGGAAGGCGTCATCGACACGCTGCCCGGCGTGGGCGAGTCGGCCGTCATCGGCGTGCCGCACCCGGACTTCGGCGAAGCCGTCGTCGCCGTGATCACGGCCCCGGGCGGTGCCGCCCCTGAATCGCTGATTGCAGCACTGAAGACCCGCATCGCCGCCTTCAAGGTGCCCAAGCGCGTCATCGTTGTGCCGACGCTGCCGCGCAATGCGATGGGCAAGGTGCAGAAACAGCTGCTGCGCGAGCAGCACGCCCGGCTTTTCCAGCCATAGCGCGCGGCGCCGGTCAGGCGGTCACGCGGTCACGCCACCCTTGACCTCGCGCAACGCCAGCTGCAGCACGCGTGCATCGCTGCTGGCGCGGTGGCGGGTCAGCTGCTGACGCTCGCGCACGGCCTCGGTCACGGCGCGCCAGCGCTTCGCCTCGTCCTCGCTGAGCAGGCGACGCAGGTCGTCGAGCCGGAAGCTTGGCTGGCGGCCCACGGCGTCGTAGAGCCGCGCGAGCCAGGGGTAGTCCTGCGCCCAGCCGTCGCAGTAGACGGTCTGGCCGCGCAGCCGCGTGTTGAGCTGCTCGGCCATCCAGCTGGCCGCATGGCCGTGGCGCTGCAGCAGCTCGCGGCTGATGCCGTGCAGCCCCTCGGCTGTGGAGTCCCAGTGCAGCCAGTCCGGCTCGGGGCAGATCAGCCCGCAGAACAACGCGCCATCGGCGCCGGCCAGGCCCACCTCGATGGGATAGCTGCCACGGCCGAATCCAGAGGCTTCAATGTCAAGAATGGCGGGCAGGTCCATCCATAGGAGTGTGTCAGGCCTGATACGACTTTTTACACAGGGTTGTCGATGACCTGGTCGTGCTGGAACAGCTGCTGTGCCGCGCGCCCCACCTGGCGCGTGTCCCAGTACGCGTAGGCGCCCACACCCGCCGCGCCAACCACCGGCACCCAGCGCGACAGCACCCGAGTGGCGGCCTGCTTGCCCATGTGCACGCCCACTGCCGCCGCGACGCGCTGCAACAGCAGCTGCGCCGCCGGCCTCACGATGATGCGCTCGCCCATCCGAACGCCCAGGTCGCGCAGCGCCTGCGCGGCCGTGTGGCGGAACAGGCACCACATCATTTGCGCCGGGCCCAGTTGGGCGCTGCGACCGTACAGCGCAGCGATGTCAGCGACCAGCTGGCGCTGGATGTGCCAGACAGTCAGCATCTCGGGCGCGATGGTGGCCCACCCCAGCGGCCCCGGCGGCAGCGCCAGCGCGCCGGCGGCCACCGCGGCGCGCGTGGCCGCGCGGTCGATGACGCTGGCCGCCGCCTCCGCGGGCCGCGCGCTGGGCTTGAATTCCGCCTGCGGCGGCTGCGCCACCAGCGCCAGCACACGTTCACCCAGATTCATTCCACTTGCCATGCCACAACTCCTTGGCGCCGACTTCCCGCATCCGTGCACAGCGGCGTCATGCACTGATTGACACCTTGCCACAGACGCGCCTCCACCGCAGCCGGCTGCCGCAAATCATGGCCGAGCGCTGGCGCCCCCAGGCCGCCGCCCGCAGCGCGACGGGCGGCGCCGGCTGCTGCCAAGGCAGTCGACGACTGAACCTCGTTCTGAGCGAACATGGGGGCTGCGCAGTGCAGGAGCTCGCGATGCAGACTGTCCCCTGGCGGGGCATCTTTCCCGCCGTCACGACCAAGTTCCACGCCGATGAAAGCCTCGACTTCGCCGGCACGGCGCGCCACATCGACTTCCAGATCCGCAACGGCATCCACGGCGTCGTCTGCTGTGGCTCGCTGGGCGAGGCCAGCACGCTGACGCTGGACGAGAAGCTGGCGGTGACGCGATGCGCGCTGGACGCGGCGAATGGCCGCGTGCCGGTGCTGGCCACCGTGTCGGAGACCAGCACGCGGGAGGCGCTGCGCTTCATCGAAGGCGCGAACGCACTGGGCGTGGCCGGCTACATGGTGATGCCCTCGGTCATCTACGTGGCCGACGCGCGCGAGGCGATGGCCAACGTGCGCGCGTTCGCCAGCGCGGCGCAGCGGCCGCTGATGGTCTACAACAACCCGGTGGCCTACCGGGTCGACCTGAAACCGGCTCATTTCGCCGAACTGGCCGACTGCGAACATGTCGCGGCCATCAAGGAGAGCAGCGGCGACGTGACCCGCATCACCGACCTGCGCAACCTGCTGGGCGATCGCTACCGGCTGTTCATGGGCGTGGATAACCTGGGCTTCGAGGGCCTGGCCCTGGGCTGCGACGGACTGCTCGCCGGCGTCGGCTGCGCCTTCCCGCGCGAGACAGTAACGATGTTCGAGCTGATGCAGGCCGGGCGCTGGGACGAGGCCCGCGCCCTGCACCGCTGGATGACGCCGCTGCTGCACCTGGATGTGTCTACCAAGCTGGTGCAGAACCTCAAGCTCATCGACACGCTGGTGGGCGTGGGCAGCGAGCACATGCGCCGGCCCCGGCTGCCCCTGGTGGGCGCGGAGCGGGCACAAGTCGAGGCCCTGGTGGCCCGCGCGCTGGCGACACGGCCGGCGCACTGCCAATCCGTCGCATGAACTACATCCACGTCGTCGACTCCCACACCGGCGGCGAGCCCACGCGCGTCGTCATCGGCGGATTTCCCGACTTGGGCGAGGGTGCCATGGGGGAGCGCCTGGTGCGCCTGCGCGACGGCCACGACCGCTGGCGCCGCGCTACGCTGCTGGAGCCGCGAGGCAGCGACGTGCTGGTCGGCGCGCTGCTGTGCGCGCCGGTCGATCCGGCGCACACGGCCGGCGTCATCTTCTTCAACAACACCGGCTATCTCGGCATGTGCGGCCACGGCACCATCGGCCTCGTCGCAACGCTGGCGCACCTGGGCCGAATCGCGCCGGGCGAGCACATCATCGAGACGCCGGTGGGCCATGTAGCGGCGACGCTGCACGACGATGGCCGGGTCAGCGTGCGCAACGTGCCGTCGTACCGGCTCGCTGCCGACGTGGCGGTGCGGCTGCCGACGGGCCAGACCGTCACCGGCGACATCGCCTGGGGCGGCAACTGGTTCTTCCTGTGCGCCGACCACGGCCAGGCCGTGGCGCCGGACCGCGTGGCCGCGTTGACCGACTACGCGGCCACACTCGGCGAAGCGCTGCACGCGCAGGGCCACCGCGGGGCGGACGGCGCCGTCATAGACCACATCGAGCTGTTTGCCGAAGTCGACCCGGCGCTGGCGGACTCGCGCAGCTTTGTGCTGTGTCCAGGCCGCCAGTACGACCGCTCGCCATGCGGCACCGGCACCAGCGCCAAGCTGGCCTGCCTGGCGGCGGCCGGCAAGCTGCCCCCCGGCCAACCGTGGCGCCAAGCCAGCGTCATCGGCAGCGTGTTCGACGCCTGGTACGAAGCGGATGGCACCCACATCGTGCCCACGATCCGCGGCCGGGCCTTCATCAGCGCCGAGGCGACGCTGCTCATCGACCCGGCCGACCCGTTCGGCTGGGGTCTCGGCTGAGCGGGCGCCGCACGGCCGCGCTCACAGCGCGACAGTGCGGCCAACGAACAGGATGGGGCCGGTGGGCCGATCGATAGGCGAGCCAGCCTCGGGCTCCAGCGTGATCTCGAACAGCTGCTGCGCCCCGACGGCGGGCAGGCGCGCCACCGGCATCTCAAGCGTCTGGCCGGCGCGCACCAGGCCCAGCGACGTGGGGCCGGCCGCGCCGAGCGGTTTGGTCCAGAACTGCAGCGCGCGCCCGGGCGGCACGGGCGGCGTGTCGCCCACCGGCACGAGGCGCAGCGTGCGGCCGGCCTGCAGCTCCACCACCCAACCAGTGGCGTGGCGTTCGTCCGGGCTGTCGAGCACAGCGAGGTAGCGAGCGCCCTCGGCGGCCGGCGTGAACAGGCGCAGCGCCAGCACCAGCGAGGCCACCAACGCGACACCGCTGAGGCCTTGCCATAAGCGCAGCCCCTGCCACCACGGCGCGCGAGGCGCGGCCACCTGGCGCGGCGGCAGACGGCTGTCGAGCGAGCGCGACACGCGCGTCCACACCGCGCCCGTCGGCTCGGCGGCAGGCACCTGCGCGCTGAGCGACAGCAGGCGGTCCTGCCAGCCGTACACGTCGGCGCGCAGTGCCGCGTCGTGCGGCAGCGCGGCGGCCACCGCTGCGTGATCTTCGGCGCTCAAGGTGCCCAGCACGTACTCGCCGGCTGCGGCGTCGCGCTCGTTGGGGTCGTGCAGCTGGATCACGCCATGCACTCCTTCAGGCTGGCCAGGCTGCGCTTGATCCACGACTTGACCGTGCCCAGCGGCGTACTCAGGCGTGCCGCGATCTGCTCGTGCGTGTAGCCATCGACAAAGGCATGCACCACGCAGGCGCGACGAGATTCGTCCAGCCGCTGCAGGCAGCGCTCCAGGCTGTCGGCATCGAGCCCGCGGCCGTCGTCGGCGGGCTCGATGCGCTGCTGGGCGTCGGACA
Source organism: Pelomonas dachongensis (assembly GCF_043555865.1). Taxonomy (NCBI): domain Bacteria; kingdom Pseudomonadati; phylum Pseudomonadota; class Betaproteobacteria; order Burkholderiales; family Sphaerotilaceae; genus Roseateles; species Pelomonas dachongensis. The sequence continues at coordinate 734,102 of NZ_JBIGHY010000001.1, read as the reverse complement.
AGGCAGTCAGCTCCGTCACGTCCATGACCTGCAGGCGGCCGGGCTCGCGCACCGCTTTCAGCGCGGCGTGGCGCACCACGGTGTAGATCCAGCCTCGCGCCGACCCCAGCGCGGGCTGGAACGTGGCCGCGTGCTCCCACACCTGCACGAAGGCGTCATGCAGCACGTCCTCGGCGCGTTCGCGGTCGCGCACGATCCGCAGCGCCACGCCCAGCAACCAACGCGCCTCGCGCTCGTACAGCGCGCGCAACGCAAAGCGCTCGCCACGTGCGCAGGCCAGCAGCGCAGCTTCATAGTCGAACGTCGAGGGCGTATCGGGCAAGGGCGGCAAAGGTGGGTCAAGTCCGCGCGGACTCTAGCCCACCCGCCGCTGGAGTCAGACCGCCTTCCAGAAGATGTAGTCGGCCTGGTACTTGACGATCTCCTTGCGGCCCGCGCTGGCGGCATCGCAGGCGATGGCCGGCGCCACGCCGCCCTGCGTGGCCACGCGCTGGATGAAGGTCACGTCCATCATGGCGCCCGGACCCGAAGCCGGGTTGGCCTTGACGAGTTGCAGCGGGATGCTGCCTTGCGCGGCCGGGGCCACGGCCACCTGGGTGCCGGTGATGCGCGAGCCGTCGTTGGACGCCCAGGTGGCGGGCGGACCGTAGTAGCTGCCCAGCTTGGCGCCGGCACGGCTGTTCAAGTCCGCCTTGGGGCCCACGAACACCCACTCGAACGCGCCCGCCATGTTGGCCTTGGCACGGCATTCATAGGTGATCTCGCCCACGCCGACGGTCTCCAGCACCACGCGGTGACCTGCCGGCACCTTGACGGCATCCGGCAGCGCGGCCTGGCTGAATACGGGTGCCGGCGGCGGCATCTGCGCGCAGGCGGACAGGGCGACGGCGGCGGCAAAGACCAGGGCGGTGGAAGCGGTTTTCTGCATGATGGATCTCCGGGAGTTGGGGGGTTGGAACGTCGGCGAGGCCGAAGCTCACCTCCCCACTAGCCGCCAGCGGCGGTTTTGGATGCAGCTCACGCAGAAATATTTGCAGCGCTCGGGCGGGGGGCGCGGGTGTCCAGCCGGCCCCGCACCTGCGAGCCCGCCCGCGCGATCCGGCCCAGCCGTTCGGCACGCGAGCGCAGGTCCACGCGCTCGGCCAGATCAGAAGGGATTGAGGCTCTTCTCGCGGCGGTAGTGCATGTAGCCCACGCTGGCCCCGGCACGCAGCCCCACACCCAGCCGGATGGGCGCCAGCGTGATGCCGTTCAGGCGCTGGTAGTTGATGCCGGCACCGCCCACGTAATACAGGCTGCCGTCGACGCCCGGGAAGCGCTGGTAAATGTCGGCCGCCTTGGGCAGCTTGTAGACGAGCGTGAACACCTTCGACGCATTGGCACCCAGGTCGAAGCCGATGGACGGCCCGGCCCAGAACACCTTGTGCGCCGCCCCCTGCTTCAAGATCAGGTCGCCCTCGCCGTAGCGCAGGCCCACGGTGATGGCTGCACCCGCCTCCTGGCCTCGGATGTAGGCATTCGGCCGCCCCTGCTCCTTGAACGCCTTCTCGATGACTTTGGCCAGGCCTTCGGTGGTGTCGCCAAAGAAATCGGTCGCTGCCTTCAGCACCGAGTCCTCGTCGTAGGTAACGTCCTTCTCATCGGCCGCAAACGCGGGCAGCGCGGACGCGGCCGCCAGTGCGGCGAGTTGTTGCAGATGAAGTCGGCGGTCACTCATGCGAACTCCTGGCACGGGTTTTCGAGGAGAGCCCAGCATATCCACCGAGCGTGAAGTCTGGCCGCTCTTTGCACGCGTACACAACCTAGACTGGGCGTAGAAACGGCAAGTGACCGCTGACCAGCGCATGCAAGTTCTTGACTCATCACGGCATTGGACTCACGGCGGCGTTCGCCCCCCGCTTGACGGCACTGCACGGCCGCTTGGCCTGCGCTGGCGCGCTCCGGCTGCATTACTCCTTCTCGCGGGCATGAGCCCGCAGCGTCGTCGCGCCTTGCCGGTGCTTCCCAGCGCACCCCCTTCGACCGCGCCCAACTGCCACTTCTAAGCCCCCATGTCGTCCAACCCCGACCTGCAGCGGCTGTCCGCTGCCCTCGAATACGTCGACCTCGCCGCCGGCCTGTACCTGGCGGGCGGGGCCGACCAGGCTGCGCGTCTGCTGGCCGCCGCCGCCGAGCAGCAGCTGGGCGACCTGATGCGGCTGATCGACGCGCCCAGCGCGACCGTGGACACGCGCGAGCTGCTGGCCCGCGTGGCCCGCGCACACCGACCCGCCGTCGTCGCGCCGCGCCAGGCGGACGGGCGCGACTGGGACGACGAACCCACGCAGACCGACGCCGTGCGCGAGGAGACTGTGGCCTTCCTGCGCGCCGCATGGTTCATGCTGGAAGCCATGGGCCTGGCGTCGCTGGCGCCCGAGCGGCTGCAGCAGGCAGTCGACCACAGCACCGTGTTCGGCGGCGCCAGCACGCTCGAAAGCTTCGTCTAGCATCGGCGTACCGTCCGCACGGGGAGAACATCATCAGCACCGAACGCCGCCAATTCGCCCGCGTCGCCTTCGCCGCGGGCGCCGAGCTGATCACCACGCAGGCGCTGCTGCACTGCCAGGTCATCGACATCTCGCTGAAGGGCGTGCTGCTGCATCTGCCCGACGGCGCCGCGCCGCAGGCGGGCATGCCCTGCCTGGTCAAGCTGCCCCTCGGCAGCGGTGCCGGGGGGGCCGACGACGTCGCCATCGCGATGGCCGGTGAGCTGGCGCACGTGGAGGGCGGGCACGCGGGCGTGCTGTGCCGCAGCATCGATCTGGAATCCATCACGCACCTTCGCCGCCTCATTGAGGTCAACCTGGGCTCCCCGGCGGCGTCGGAGCGCGAACTCAAGGCGCTGATTGCCGCGGCCAGCACGGCCTGAGCCCGCTTCGTCGCATGCCGCCCCGGCCCGCCGCGGGCCACACAGAATCGCGGCCATGGAGGACCTGACGCCGCTGCAAGCCTTTCGCCGCATCTGCAATCTGCGCATGCTGGCGGGCGTCTACTACTTCTGCCTGCTGTACGCTGTGTCCCGCTCGCTGACCTGGTACGGCGATGAACGCGGCGACCTGCATGACTTCCTGTTCTCGCTGGTCCGCTTCAGCCGCCAGACACTGCTGACCGGCGTGTCGCTGCTGCTGACGGTGGCGCTGGCCGAGGCGCTGCTGGCCGCACGGCGCTGGCAATTGCCCGCGGCGCTGACCTTGCAGGCGCTGGCCGTGGGCCTGGGCGCCGCGCTGGGAGCCTGGCTGCGCTGGGCGGTGACGCTGACCGAAGACTCCGCCAACCGCTTGAAGCCCGGCTGGTTCCTGTCTACCGTCGCTATCTGGACGCTGCTGGGCGGCATGGGCTACGCGCTGCTGCGCTTCAGCCGGGCGCAGCGCAGCGGCCGGGAGCAGCTGACGCTGCTGTTCCGCGAGCGCGAGGCGCTGAAGGCGCAGCAGACCGAGGCGCAGCTGTCGGCGCTGACGGCGCAGATCGAACCGCACTTCCTGTTCAACACGCTGGCCAACGTGAAGCGGCTGTACGAGACCCAGCCCGGCCGTGGCCGTGACATGCTGGTGGCGCTGATCGCCTACCTGCGCGCGGCGCTGCCCGGCATGCGCCGGCAGGACGCCACGCTGGCCGACGAACTTGAGCTGGTGCGCCACTACCTGGCCATCCTGCAGATGCGCATGGGCGAGCGGCTCAGCTTCGACATCGACGCGCCGGCCGCGCTGTTGCCGGCGCACCTGCCCACGATGGTGCTGCCCACGCTGGTCGAGAACGCCATCAAGCACGGCCTGTCGCCGTTGCCCGAGGGCGGCCACATCGCCATCCGCGTGCGCGCGGCGGCAGGTGGCGGCGTGGACATCGACGTGGCCGACAATGGCCAGGGCTTCGGCAGCGCCAGCGGCGGCGCCGGCGTGGGCCTGGCCAACACGCGGGCCCGGCTGGCGGCGCGCTTCGGCGACGCGGCCACGCTGGAGCTGGTGGCGGCGCAGCCGCACGGCGTCGTCGCGCGCGTGCATCTGCCGCCGGAGGCCCTCTCATGATCGGTGCCGCCATCGCCCACGTGCTGCGGTCCTGGCGCTCGCTGCGGCTGCGCGAGGGGCTGGCTTTCGCCAGCGCGGGCCTGCTGTTCGGCGCCATCGACCTGACCTCGCTGCTGGAGCTGAGCGTCGGCGAGCAGCTGCCCCAGGTGCTGGCGCGCCAACTGCTGGTGCCGCTGATCAGCTGCGGTGTGCTGCTGCTGTGCTGGCTGCCGGCCGCGCGCAGCAGCCTCACCCACCCGGCACGCGGCGCCCGGCTGGTGCTCGCCACGCTGCTGGGCTCGCTGCTGACGATGGGGGTCATCTACCCACTGGCGTGGGCTCTGCCGTGGCCGTCGCTGTGCGACATCTACGCCGCCAGCCACGGAAAACCCAGCTGCATGAACTGGCGTGCGACCGCCATCGCGGGCGATGCGCTGTGGGTCTTCATGCCGGCGCTGATGCTGGTGGGCATGCTGGAGTTCCGCGCGCTGCGCCGACGCCAGGGCCAGACCGTGGAGGATCTGTTGCGCGAGCACAGCCAGCTGCGCCGCCATGCGCTGGCTTCGCGGCTGGCGGCGATGCAGGCGCAGGTCGATCCCAAGCTGCTGTTCGACGCGCTGATCTCCATCGAGCAGGCCTACGCCCGCCAGGCGCCCGACGCCAGCGCCCGGCTGGAGCGGCTGATCGGCCACCTGCGCGTGGCGCTGCCGCGGCTGCGCGACACCGGCGCCACGCTGGCCGGCGAAGCCGAGCTGATCGCCAGCTACCTGGACCTGCTGCGCGACCTCGACGGCACGCCGCCCACGTTCGACTGCGACCTCGGGCCGCACGGCAACCGCTGCCTGCCGCCGATGCTGCTGCTGCCGCTGGTGCAGCGCGCGCTGCGGCTGGGCCGGCCCACGCACTGCTGGCTGCGCGCCGGACCGCCGCTGCGGCTGGGCTTCGACGAGGCCGGCCTGTGCAGCGACGATGCCGAGCTGGTCGCGCTGAGCGAGCGCCTGGCCGTGCTGGACGCGAAACTGACCTGCCACAGCGCCGACGGGCGCACCGAATTCAGTTTGGAACTTCCGCCATGATTTATCCCACGGCAGTGGTCGCCGAAGACGAAGCCGCGCTGCGCGGCGAGCTGGTGGAGCAGCTCGGCAAGCTGTGGCCCGAGCTCAGCATCGTGGGCGAGGCCGCCGACGGCCTGGAGGCGCTGCGGCTGCTGGACCAGCACCGCCCCGACATCCTGTTCCTGGACATCGAGATGCCGGGCGCCAAGGGCATCGACGTGGCGCGCGAGGCTAACGGCCGCGCGCACGTGGTGTTCGTGACCGCCTACGACCAGCACGCCATCGCCGCCTTCGACCAGGGCGCGGTGGACTACCTGCTGAAGCCACTGGCCGGCGCGCGACTGTTCACGGCCATCACGCGGCTGAAGACGCGACTGGGCCAGGGCCAGCCCCCCGCGGCGCTGGCGCACGCGCTGGACCAGCTGGGCACGCGCGCCGCGGCAGCGGAGGCGCGCGCACCGCTGCGCTGGATCAACGCGTCAGTGGGCCAGACGCTGCGCCTCATCACCGTGGACGAGGTGATGTTTTTCCAGAGCGACAACAAGTACACGCGCCTGGGGCTGAAGGACGGCGAGGCGCTGATCCGCAAGCCGCTGAAGGAGTTGATCGACGAGCTGGACCCGCAGCAGTTCTGGCAAATCCACCGCTCCACGCTGGTCAACGTGAACGCCGTGGCCAGCGTCAGCCGCGACTTCCGCGGCCGCATGCAGATCAAGCTCAAGCACGGCAACGAGATGCTGCTGGTGGCGGAGAGCTGTGCGCATCTGTTCCGGCAGATGTAGTCCACACTGGGGCCATGCCCAGACCTCAATCGCTGCGCGGCGCCACCCGCCTCGCCACCGACGCCGTCACCGGCGTGACCGACCTCGTCGAGGCCATGCATGCCCAGATCATGCGGCGGCCGCTGACCGCGTCGCGCCAACGCACCACGGGCATCACCGGCCTGGTCTACCGCAGCGTGCGCGGGGTGACCCAGCTCGTCGGTGGCGGGCTGGACCTGGCGCTGGGTGCGCTGGCACCGCTGCTGGGCCAGGCCGGCGCAGAAGATGCCAGTGCCGTGCAGGCCGCGCTGAACGGTGTGCTCGGCGACTACCTGGAGGCCACCGCCAACCCGCTCGCCACGACCATGAGCCTGCGCCCGCTGGTGGAAGGCGCGACCGGCACGCCGCTGGTGCTGCTGCATGGCCTGTGCATGAACGAGGCTCAGTGGCGCCGCGACGGCAGCGACTTTCCCGCCGCGCTGGCTGCGTTGGGCTACCAGCCGCTGGGCCTGCGCTACAACACCGGCCGCGCCATCTGGCGCAACGGGGCCGACCTGGCCGCGCTGCTCGACGGCGTACCCGGCCCGCTGACGCTGCTGGGGCACAGCATGGGCGGCCTGGTGGCGCGCAGCGCCATCGCGCAGGCCGGGGGCAGGCGCTGGACAAAGCGGCTGCAGCGTCTGGTCACGCTGGGCACGCCCCACCTCGGCGCGCCGCTTGAGCGGGGCGGGCAGCAGGTGCAACAACTGCTGGCGGTCAGCGCGTATTCGCGCCCGCTCGCCGGCCTGGCCGCGCGGCGCAGCGCTGGCATCCGCGACCTGCGCCATGCCAGCCTGCTCGAAGCGGACGAGGGCGTCGCCAGCCGCATTCCGCTGCCCGCCGGCGTGGCCTGTTACGCAGTGGCCGCCACCACAGCCAAGAAGCCGAGCGGCCCGCCGGCCCGCTGGCTGGGCGACGGCCTCGTGCCCGTGGCCAGCGCGCTGGGCCAGCACCGGGAGGCCGCACGCCGGCTGGCTTTCACCGACACCGCAGTCTTCACCGGCCTGGGCCATCTCGCGCTGCAGACGGATGCGGCCGTGCTGCGACAACTGCAGGCCTGGCTGGCCCGCCCCTCGTCGCCTGCGTGACGGGCGCACCCCGGGGGGCGCCGCTAAGCTGGCCGGCCCACCAGCCCGGAGACACACCATGTCCGACAGCCATTACCGCATCTGCCCGCTGTGCGAGGCCTGCTGCGGACTGGAGGTGAAGACCGAGGGCACGCGCGTCATCGCCATCCGCGGCGCCACCAACGATGTCTTCAGCCGTGGCTACCTGTGCCCCAAAGGCGTGAGCCTGAAAGACTTGCACGAGGACCCTGACCGGCTGCGCACGCCACTGATCAAGCGCGGCGGCGTCTTCGTCGAAGCGAGCTGGGACGAGGCCTTCGCGGAGATCGAGCGCCGGCTGCTGCCGCTTCGCGCGCAACATGGCGCCGACGCGGTGGGCTTGAGCATCGGTAACCCGGCCGCGCACAAGGTCAGCCTGCTGGCCTACACGCCGCGGCTGGTGCGGTCGCTCGGCACGCGCAACGTGTTCAGCGCGTCCACGCTAGACCAGATGCCCAAGCAACTCAGCGCAGGCCTGATGTTCGGCCACTGGCTGTCCATCCCGCTGCCCGACATCGAGCGCTGCGACTACCTGCTGATGCTGGGCGCCAACCCGATGGTCAGCAACGGCAGCCTGTGGACCGTGCCTGACTACCGTGGCAAGGCCAAAGCGATGCGCGCACGTGGCGGGCGCATCGTCGTCGTGGACCCGCGCCGCAGCGAGACGGCGGCCAGCGCGGACGAACACCTGCCCGTGCGCCCCGGCGGCGACGCGCTGCTGCTGGCTGGCATCGCGCACACGATGTTCGACGAGGGGCTGGTGAAGCTGGGCCGCCTGGCCGATCACATCAACGGCGTGGATGAAGCGCGAGCGGCGCTGCTGCCCTTCGCGCCCGAAGTCACCGCCGCGGGCTGCGGCGTCCCGGCCGCGACGCAGCGCCGGCTCGCCCGCGAGCTGACTGCGGCGCCGCGTGCGGCGGTCTACGGCCGCATCGGCACCTGCACGACGCGCTTCGGCACCGTGAACTCGTGGTTGGTGGACCTCATCAACGTGCTGACCGGCAACCTGGACCGCGAGGGCGGCGCGATGTTCGCCAAGGCCGCCGCGTTCGCGGCCAACACGCAAGGCCGGCCCGGAAGTGGCAAGGGCGTGACGACGGGCCGGCGCCACAGCCGTGTGTCCGGCGCGCCCGAGGTGTTCGGCGAGCTGCCGATCACGGTGCTGGCCGAGGAGATCACGACGCCCGACAGCCCCGATCAGCAAGGCCAGGTGCGAGCGCTGATCACTATCGCCAGCAACCCGGTGCTGTCAGCGCCCAACGGCCCGCGACTTGCGCAGGCGCTGGCCGGCCTGGACTTCATGCTGAGCCTGGACATCTACGTCAACGAGACCACCCGCCATGCCGACGTGATCCTGCCGGGACTGTCGCCGCTGGAAGACCTGCACTTCGACGTGGCCTTCCCTCAGCTCAGCTACCGCAACCATGCGCGCTTCTCGGGGCCGGTGTTCGACGCGGCGCCCGGCACGCCGCAGGAGTGGCAGACCATCCTGCGCCTGTGCGCGCTGCTGGAAGGTCGCGGCCTGGGTGTGGACGTGCAGCAGCTCGACGACGAGGCCATCGCGTCCGACGTGCGCCGCTTTGCCGGCGACAACGCGCCGGCCGTGCTGGCGGCGCTGCAACCGTGGCGCGGCCCTGAGCGGCTGATCGACCTGCAACTGCGCGTCGGCCCGTATGGCGACCAGTTCGGCCGCCAGCCCGACGGACTCAAGTTCGCCCAGGTCAAGGCGGCGAGCACCGTCGACGGCGGTGGCATCGACCTGGGCGCGCTGACACCGCGCATCCCCGAGCTGCTGCGCACGCCCAGCGGCAGGATCGAGCTGGCGCCGCCCGCCATCCTCGCCGACCTGGCGCAGGTCAAGGCCGACCCGGCGCCCGCGTTCAGCCTCATCGGCCGGCGCGACACGCGCTCGGGCAACAGCTGGATGCACAACCTGCCCGTGCTGGCCAAGGGCCCCGAGCGTTGCACGCTGCTGGTCCACCCGGCCGACGCGGACCGGCTGGGGCTGGCCGAGTTCGCTAAGGTCAAGAGCGCCGTCGGCGAGCTGGTCGCGCGCGTGGAGCGCAGCGCCGACATGAGCCCCGGCGTCGTGAGCCTGCCGCATGGCTGGGGCCACGACCTGGACGGCGTGCAGCTCGCCGTCGCGCGCGAGCGGCCCGGCGTCAACATGAACGCGCTGCTCGACGACGCCGCCCGCGACCCGCTCAGCGGCAATGCCGTGCTGAGCGGCATCGCGGTCGAGATCACTGTGCCTTGAACAGGCCCTGGAAGGGACGCGACACGGTCAGCGTGTCGGCCGAGCCGCGCAGGCGCAGCCGCATGCCGCCGTCGTCGTCGCGCAGCGCGCTGGCGATCTGCGTGCTGGCGACGACGGTGCTGCGGTGCACCTGCTGGAAGCGCGCGGGATGCAGCTGGGCCAGCAGGTCTCTCAGCGGCGTGCGCAGCAGCGCGTCGTACTGATGGCCACCGTCCGCGTAGACGACGCGCGTGTAGCGGCTGTCGGACTCGAAGTAGATGACGTCCTCGATGCGGATCAGCCGCACCTCCTTGCCCACGCCGGCCTGCAAGGTTTCGGGTCAAGCGGGGCGGCGCTGTGCACTGGCCAGTTGGGCTAGCAGCCGCTGCAGGCCGTCTCCCTCCGCGGCCGGGCGCCGCACGCGCTGGCCCAGCCGCTAGACGGTCTGGGCCAGGCGCTCGGTGTTCAGCGGCTTGACGAGGTAGTCGACGGCGCCGGCGTCGAAGGCCTGCAGCGCGTGGTCGCCGTAGGCGGTGACGAACACGACGGCGCTGCGGCCGGCGATGCGCCGCGCCACGTCGATGCCCGACAGGCCCGGCATGCGGATGTCCAGGAAGCATACGTCGGGCTCGTGGGCCAGCCACTGGTCCCAGGCATCGGCGCCGCGCGTCGCCTGCGCCACGATGTGCGCATCGGGCCATGCCAGCGCCAGCGCGTCGGCCAGTTGCTCGCGGGGCGCGGGTTCGTCGTCGGCAATCAGCAGTCGGGTCATGGGGCCATCAGTATCTCGGCGCGCGTGCCGCCCTCGGCCCGGGCCTGCAACATGAAGCGGGCGCGCTCGCCGAAGTGGTGCCGCAGGCGCTGGCGCAGGTTGGCCAGGCCCACGTCGTCGGCGACATCGGGGGCAAGGCCCAGCCCGTCGTTGTCGACGCGCAGCCACCAGCGGCCGTTGGGCTCGCGGCCGGCCTCGACCCGCAGCCGGCCATCGCCGATCTTGGGCTCCAGGCCATGCTGGACGGCGTTCTCCACCAGCGTCAGCAGCATGCCAGGCGGCAGCGGCTCCGTCTCCAGCCCGAGAGCCACGTGCACCTCGCCCTGCACCCGCCCCTGCAGCCGCGCGCTCAGGATGGCCAGGTAGTGGCGCACCGCCTGCACCTCGTCGGCCAGCGGCGCGGTGTTGCGGCCGAGCAGCTCGGTGCTGCGGCGCAGAAAGCCGGTCAGCTCGCGCAGCAGCGGGCCGGCGCGCTCGTCACGGCGGTCCACCCAGTGCTGCAGCGTGGCCAGCGTGTTGAAGACGAAATGTGGACGGATCTGCGCCTGCAGCAGCCGCAGGTCGGCTTCGGCAGCGGCGCGGGCGGCGGCGTCGCGCTCGGCCACCAGCTGCAGCCGGGCCAGCTGGCTTTCGCGGGCTGCGCGACCGGCGCGCGCCACGCCGACCAGCAGCAGCGCGAAACTCAGTCCCAGCGGGATCAGCGTGCCGGCGGACGCGCTCAGCGCCTGCAACGCGATGCTCAGGCCCAGGCTCTTGCCTTGCATGCCCCAGCCGAAGCTGACGGCCACCAGCACGCTGACGCTGCCCAGCAGCGCGCCGCCGATGAGGCCGCCGACGATGCGCGTCGGCTTCTGCTGCGGCCGCAGCCAAACGCCCAGCAGCGCGATGCTCAGGCCGACCATGATGAGCGTGGGCACCCCCAGTGCCGGCGCTAGGCCCATGCCCCCGCCGTGCAGCCAGGCCGCGCCGCCGAAGAGGCACAACAGCCAAGCGGCCCAGGCGCCCAAGCCGCGGCGGGAGTAGAGGTAGACGTCAACCAGCTCGACGCGCTCGCGCAGCATCGGGTCCTGGTGGCCGAAGCGATCGTAGTAAGGGAGCGCCCAGCGGTAGTAGGCGCGCTGGAGCCGGTTGCCGTGGGCAAGGGGGTTGGGGGTGTCCATGCCGCGCACTCTAGGGGCGCACCACCCCAGGGCCCCGTGTCAGCCGGCGAAGCACGCCGGGGCGTGCACGAAACGCGCCGGCGCCCGCATGACTCGCATCGCGGCGAGCCAGAAGCGACAACGCCGCCCGAAGGCGGCGTGTGAGACGTCCGGCGGCGAGATCAACGCACGCGGTCGAACTCGAACATCACGCGGTCCACGCTGCCGTCGACGTTGCGCACCAGGCGCACGCGGCGCATGCCGTCGGGGCTGACCAGCAGCTCGTGGCTCTCGGCGCGCCAGTTTTCCAGCGGCGTCTCGTCCAGCGCGACGCCGACGCGGCGCACGCCGACATGGACCTTCAGCGTGCGGCCATCGTCGAGCAAGTACTCGCCCTGGGCCTGGCGCAGCAGGATGCGGTCCGTCGCGGCCGGCACGGTGGTTTCTTGGGCACTCGCGGGCGCGGTCAGCGTCATCAGGGCGAGCAGGGCGGCCGACAGGGTGAGCGGGCGCAGATTCTTCATGGTGGGTACTCCTTTAAACCCGAGGCCAGTCGCCTCGGCAACCCACTAGTGCAAACCCCATGCCAGCTTTTCTATACGTGTTTTCCTGGATTTCTGCCCCAGGCCGGGGCCAGCCAGCGCCAGATGCGTGAAACCGCGCCTCGTGATGGCGCCTGTGCCGCCGCTCAGGCCCGCCGGCAACGCCGCGCAGCGCCCGCACCCAGCAGGGCCACCAGTGCCAGCGCAGCCGACTCGGGCTCCGGCACGTTGTTGACGACCATGTTGTCCAGCGACACGTAGCCGAAGCTGCGGCCGCCGCTGATGGTGACGCTCAGCACGTCCTGGCCCACGGCCAGCGTCGTGTAGCTGCGTCCCAGCGCCGCATCGACGCTGCCATTGCCGCCCGCGGCCAGCACATAGGCCACGGTGACAAGGCTGCCCACGTCCGCATCCGGCACGTACCAGCTCAGGCCAAGTTCCAGGCTGTCCAGATAGAAGGCCGCGCCACCCACTGCCGTGATGGTGAGCGGATCTTCCCTGTAGATCAGCGACGCCGTGCGGTTGTAGGCGCCCGGCAACTGCTGGCCTCCCACGCTCTCTGGTGCACGGTCTTCCACCCCCAGGCAGTCGCAGGTGCTGGTGAAGAAAAAGCCGTCCGTGCTGATCACCGGAGACGAATAGTCATACAACGGCGTGTAGCTGTTGAAGTTGATGACGGCTGCTCCTGCTTGCGCGAGAGCCGAGCACAACATGGCCGCTGCGGCGAGATTCCGCACGAATCGCATGGTGTCTCCTGGTTATTGTGGAAAGCAGCGATGCTGCCAGTGCGCTCGCCCCGCAGCCACCACGCGGGCCCCGTATTCACGGGGATGCGCCGCGGTGGCGCATGGAGCCTCCCGAGCGGGGCCAACGCACGTCCGCAAGGCAGACGGCACGCAATTTGCACTGCCCTGGGGCATGAACACGTCCCTTTTCGCCTTGCCGGGCCTGCGCGTGCTGCTGGCCGACGCCGGCCAGCGCCGCAGCCCCGTGATCCGCCTGGAGCTGATTCGGCTGCGCTGCCAGCTGGTGGACGTGCTGGACCTGGTGGAGCGCCCCGCCGCGCTGGACGATGCGCTGACGCGGCAGGCGCCCGAACTGCTCATCGTCGACTGCGACCAGCCCACGCCCGCGCTGCTGGAGCAACTCGGCGAGGCGCTGCGCCGCCAGCCGCGGCCGGTGCTGCTGTTCGCCGAGCAGATGAGCGCCGCGCAGATGCGCGACGCGCTGCAGGCGGGCATCAGCACGCTGCAGCTGGCCGGCCTGCCGCCCCAGCGGCTGGGCGCGCTGCTGCAGCTGGCGCTCGCGCGCTTCGAGCACGACCAGTCGCTGCAGCGCGACCTGCGCCAGACGCAGACGCAGCTGGCCGAGCGCAAGCTGGTGGAGCGGGCGCGCGGCATCCTGATGCGCGAGCAGGGCCTGGATGAAGAAGCCGCGTTCCAGCGCCTGCGCCAACTGGCGATGGATGGCGGCCAGACGCTGGCTGCCGTCGCCACGCGCCTGATCGACGCCGACCAGCTGCTGCGCTCCCGCTGAACGGCAGCGCCGGTCCCGGACCCGGAGCGTCACACGCCGGTCTGGGGCGCGCCGCACCAACCCATTGCCCCGTCACCCGCACCGCCACGGCGCAGAACGCCCGCAGCGGCCGCTGCGTTGCGCCAAGCGCGTGCAAAACCTCGTTGATCACCGTGCGAGCAAGCTGGCACGCAACCTGCTGAAAAGGAATCGAGACCTGCAATGGCGCAGGTCTCTCGGGCCGGCCGGCTGTGAAGCGGCCGGCACTTCGGGACAACGACGTCCGACTCCCCTATTTGCGCTTTCGCTGCCCGGCAGCGCGGGCGGAGCGCGGCCGCGACGGCGTTGAGCCCAGCATGACTCAGGAGCCCGTGATGACCGCCAGCGATAACTCGACCGCCACGCCCAACCTGCAGCGCCGCAGCCTGATCGCTGCCGCCGCCGCCCTGCCCACCCTCGGCGTCGCCGGTGGCGCGTGGGCGCAGGGCTCGGACAAGCCGGAGAAGGAGGAAGTCCGCATCGGCTTCATCCCGCTGACTGACTGCGCCAGCGTCGTCATGGCCTCGGTGCTGGGCTTCGACAAGAAGTACGGCATCAAGATCATCCCCACCAAGGAAGCCTCCTGGGCCGGCGTGCGCGACAAGCTCGTCAACGGCGAGCTGGACATGGCCCACGTGCTGTACGGCCTGGTCTACGGCGTGCACCTAGGAACCGCCGGCCCGAAGAAGGATATGGCCGTGCTGATGAGCCTGAACAACAACGGCCAGGCCATCACGCTGTCCAAGGCGCTGGCCGACAAGGGCGCGGTGGACGGCCCCAGCCTGGCCAAGGTGATGGCGGCGAACCCGCGCGAATACACCTTCGCCGGCACCTTCCCCACCGGCACCCACGCGATGTGGATGCACTACTGGCTGGCTGCGGCGGGCATCAACCCGCTGGCGGGCGCCAAGCTCATCACTGTGCCGCCGCCGCAGATGGTGGCCAACATGCGCGTGGGCAACATGGACGGCTTCTGCGTCGGCGAGCCGTGGAACCACCGCGCCATCATGGACGGCATCGGCATCACGGCCAACACGACGCAGGACCTCTGGAAGGACCACCCCGAGAAGGTGCTGGGCACCACGGCCGATTTCGTCAAGAAGTACCCCAACACCGCGCGCGCCGTGACGATGGCCGTGCTGGAGGCGAGCCGCTGGATCGACGCCAGCCTGTCCAACAAGTTGAAGATGGCCGAGACGGTGGCGCAGAAGGCCTACATCAACACCGGCGTGGATGCGATCAACCAGCGCATCCTGGGCCGTTACCAGAACGGCCTGGGCAAGACCTGGGACGACCCCAACCACATGAAGTTCTTCAACGACGGTGCGGTGAACTACCCGTACCTCAGCGACGGCATGTGGTTCCTGACGCAGCACAAGCGCTGGGGCCTGCTGAAGGCCCACCCGGACTACCTCGCGGTGGCCAGGCAGATCAACCAGACGGCGCTCTACAAGCAGGCCGCCGGTGCGCTGGGCATCAGCGTGCCCAAAAGTGACTTCCGTACCGCCAAGCTGATGGACGGCGTGGTGTGGGACGGCAAGGACCCGGCGAAGTACGCCGACAGCTTCAAGATCAAGGCGGCCTGATCATGGTTTCTGCAGTCTTCCATTCCCCCCGCGACGAAGTCACACCGGCGGCGGCCACGCCATGCACCACCGTCAGCCGGCCCACCGTCGCCGCCAACGAGGCCTCGCCGGCCAAGGTCAAGAAGCCTCCGCGTGATCCCATCGATTGGCGCGGCATCGCATTGACCGTGCTGCCACCGGTGCTCAGCCTCGCGCTGCTGGTCGGCGTCTGGGCGCTGGCGACAATGAAGGGCGGCAGCTTCCCGACGCCCGCAGAGACCTGGGCCGCCGCGGTGGTGCTGTTCTCCGACCCGTTCTACAGCAACGGCCCCAACGACCAAGGTATCGGCTGGAACATCCTGAATTCGCTGTCGCGCGTGGGCATGGGCTTCGGCCTAGCCGCGCTGGTGGGCATCCCGCTGGGCTTCATCATCGGCCGCTTCACGTTTGCCAGCCGCATGGTGTCGCCGCTGATCGCGCTGCTGAAGCCGGTGTCGCCGCTGGCCTGGCTGCCCATCGGCCTGCTGGCGTTCAAGAGCGCCAACCCGGCCGCGATCTGGACCATCTTCATCTGCTCGATCTGGCCCATGGTGGTCAACACGGCGGTCGGCGTGCAGCGTGTGCCGCAGGACTACCTGAACGTGGCCCGCGTGCTCAAGCTCAGCGAGTGGAAGGTCATCACGCGGATCCTGCTGCCCGCGGTGCTGCCGTACGTGCTGACCGGCGTGCGCCTGTCGGTGGGCACTGCATGGCTCGTCATTGTCGCGGCCGAGATGCTGACCGGCGGTGTGGGCATCGGCTTCTGGGTGTGGGACGAGTGGAACAACCTCAACGTCAAGCACATCATCATCGCCATCTTCGTCATCGGCATCGTGGGCCTGCTGCTCGAATGGATGTTGATGTCTCTCGCCAAGCACTTCACCTTCGAGGACTGATGCCATGACCAAGCCCTTCATCCAGGTCCAGAACGCCGAGATGGTGTTCACGACCCGCAAAGGCAAGTTCCACGCGCTGCAGAACGTCAACCTCGACGTGCAGCGCGGCGAGTTCATCACGCTGATCGGCCACTCGGGCTGCGGCAAGTCCACGCTGCTGAACCTCATCGCCGGCCTGCTGCAACCCACGTCGGGCGTGCTGATCTGCGACGGCCGAGAAATAGCCGCGCCCGGCCCCGAGCGCGCCGTCGTGTTCCAGAACCACTCGCTGCTGCCCTGGCTGACCTGCCTGGAGAACGTGCTGCTGGCGGTGGAGTCGGTGTTCGGCGGCAAGGAGCCCACGGCCAAGCTGAGGATGCGCGCGCGTGCGGCGATGGAGCTGGTGGGCATGAGCCATGCGCTGCACAAGCGCCCGCACGAAGTCTCCGGAGGCATGAAGCAGCGCGTGGGCATCGCCCGCGCGCTGGCGATGGAGCCCAAGGTGCTGCTGATGGACGAGCCCTTCGGCGCGCTGGACGCCCTGACCCGCGCCAAGCTGCAGGACGAGCTGCTGAAGATCGTCGCCCGCACGCAGAGCACGGTCGTCATGGTCACGCACGACGTGGACGAGGCCGTGCTGCTGTCGGACCGCATCGTCATGATGACCAACGGCCCGGCCGCCACCATCGGCGAGATCCTCAGCGTGGAAATCCCGCGACCGCGCGCCCGCGTCGAACTGGCCGAGGACCCGCGCTACGTCGCGGCGCGCAAGGAGGTCATCGACTTCCTGTACACGCGGCACGCGCACGTCGAGCAGGCGGCTTGAGATTTCACAGAGCACGGCGGGCATTGCCCGCCGCCTCGGTCACACCCGGAACACGCTGACGGCCTCGACCAGCTTCGAGGCCTGCTGATTCAGGCTGTCTGCCGCGGCGGCGCTCTCTTCCACCAGGGCGGCGTTCTGCTGCGTCACCTGGTCCAGCTGCTGCACGGCGTCGCTGACCTGGCCGATGCCGGTGGTCTGCTCGCTCGTCGCGCTGCTGATCTCCGTGATCAGGTCGTTCACGCGGCGCACCTGCGCGACGATGTCGTCCATCGTGCGGCCGGCGTCGACCACCTGCCGGCTGCCGGTCTCGACCTTCTCGACGCTGTCGTTGATCAGTGTCTTGATCTCCTTGGCCGCCTCGGCGCTGCGCTGCGCGAGCAGGCGGACCTCGCCGGCCACCACGGCAAACCCGCGCCCCTGCTCGCCGGCCCGCGCGGCCTCCACGGCCGCGTTCAGCGCCAGGATGTTGGTCTGGAACGCAATGCCGTCGATGGTGCCGATGATGTCGCTGATCTTGCGGGAGCTGGTGGTGATGGCCTCCATCGTGCCCACCACCTGCGCTACCGCCTCCCCGCCCTGACGCGCCACCCGGCTGGCGTCCTCGGCCAGGCCCTTCGCGGCGTTGGCGGTGTCCGCGTTGTTGCGCACGGTGGACGACAGTTCCTCCATCGACGACGCCGTCTGCTGCAGGTTGCTGGCCTGCTCCTCGGTGCGCTGGCTCAGGTCGGCGTTGCCGGTCGCAATCTGGCTGGCACCGGTGGCAATCGAGTCGGACGCTGCGCGCACGGTCCCGACGATCTGGCGCAGCGACTCGGCCATGCGCGCCATCGCCTGCATCAGCTGGCCGATCTCGTCGTTGCTGGTCGCATCCAGTCGGGCGCTCAGGTCACCCGCCGCAATCGCCTCGGCGGCGACATGCGCCGCGCGCACCGGCACAGTGATGGACCGCGCAATCGCTACGGCCAGTCCAATGCCTGCCAGCGCGGCCAGCGCGCAGCCCGCCGCGAGCACCCAGGTGCCCTGCTGCGCCGCGGCCTCGGCTTCGCGGCGCGTCGTCTCCATCTGAGCCGACTGGTAGTCGACCAGCTTGCGCACCGCGCCCAGGTATTGCTGCGCGGCCGGGAAGACCTTGGCAATCACCTCACCCCCCACGTCCTCGCCGGCGTCCCTGCGCTTCATCAGCGCGTTGCGCATGGCCTGGAACTCGTTGCGCTGCGCGGTGATCTCCGCGATCAGCTGCTTGGCCTTGTCGTCGGTGGTGATCAGCGCGTCCAGGCGCTTGAGGCGCGCGGTCTGCTCGGTCACGGTCTCCTGCATGTCGCCCTTGACGCGCTTCACGACCTCGGCGTCGGTGGCGAAGAACACCACCCAAGTGCGCGCGGTGTTCGACTCGATCGCGCGCAGCCACCCCTGTGTCAGCGTGACCAGCTCGGCGTCGCGCGTTCCCAGCCGGTCGGCAACGTCGCGCACGGCGTTAATGCGGCCCACACCGATCGCTGCGGTGATGACGCTCAGCAGGATGAGGAACCCGAAGCCGGTCGCCAGCCGGGCCCCCAGCTTCAGTCGGGTGAGTGCGTTCATGGTCATCGTCTCCTTGCAGGGGTTTGAAACGCCGGCGGCACACGGCCACCAGCGGCGCCCTGCGCGCAGTCACGAGAGACCATCGTTGCGAAGGCGTCTCCCGATGCAGACCGGCCCGCAGTCGCGGCGGCATTCGTTCTTTGCCCGGGATCATCGCTGTTGCCTTCGGGAATGCAACACGGGTGACGTGCACTACATCACGTGTACATCGCGGCATCACCTGCAGTGACCGCCTGCCGAACAGCCGCCCGCGTGCGGGCGGCTGCGTCAGAACACCACTTCGGCCCGCAGCCCGCCCTCGGCCCGGTTGCTCAGCGTCAGCACTGCGCCCTGGCGGCGCACCAGCTGCTGCGCGATGTACAGGCCCAGGCCCGTGCCGCCCGTCTCGCGGTTGCGCGAGCCCTCGACGCGCCGGAAGGGCTGGCGCACCCGTTCCAGCTCGGCCTCGGGGATGCCCGGGCCGTCGTCCTCCACCACCAGCCGCGTGACGCCCGCCGCCAGGTCGACGCGCACGCGGGCGCTGCCGGCATAGCGCAACGCATTGCCCACGAGGTTGTCGACCACGCGGCGCAACGCGACGGGGTCGCCGATGATGACGGCCGGCGGCCCGTCGAACGAGATGCGGGCGCCCATCTCGGCCAGGTCGTCAACGGCCGACTGCGCCAGCGCTGCCAGGTCCACGCGCTGAGTGGGCAGCACGTCGGCGGGGCGGAACACATCGATGACGCTCTCCACCAGGCGGTTCATCTCGCGCAGGTCGTCGATGCAGCGATCGCGCACCTGCGTCTCCACTTCGCCGGTCTCCAGCCGCAGCCGCATGCGGGTCAGCGGCGTGCGCAGATCGTGCGAGATGGCGGCCATCATCAGCCCGCGCTCCTCGAATTGCCCGCCGAGCTCGGCGGCCATGCGGTTGAACACCGACGCGGCCTCGCGCACCTCGCGCGTGCCGTCGTCCTCGGCCAGCAGCGGAGCCGGGCGCCCCTGGGCCAGCGCCGGCGTGAGCTGCTGCGCCGCGCTGACGAGGCGCCGCACCGGGCGGGCCAGCCAGCGCGAGCCCCACCACGCCGCCAGCGCGATGACCAGCAGGCGCACGCCGTAGTCGATCAGGCTCGCGCCCCAGGGCAGGTCGGGCGGCAGCGACGGAAACGTCGGCACGTGCGCAGCCGGCTGCCCGGCTCGCGCAGGCGGACCGGCCCCGTCGAAGCCGTCGTGCGGCGGCGGCATCGGCGGGCGGCCTTCGGCATGGGGCGGCGGGCTGGGCGGCGCGCCGCCGGGGCCCGGCAAAGTTTGCGACACCAGCGTCCACGCCGCCAGGTGGCTCAGCGCCAGCGCCGCCCACATCAGCAGGAACAACCGCAGACCCAGGCGGTCCCATTCCCTGAACTTGAAGCGGCTCAGCATGGGCTTACCTCGGCGTCGAAAAGATAGCCCTCACCGCGCACGGTGCGGATCAGCGCCGGCTCGCGTGCCGTGTCACCCAGCTTGGCGCGCAGCCGAGAGACGGCCAGGTCGATGCTGCGGTCGTTGACCTCCACGCCGGGCGCGCGGGTCAGCTCGATGAGCTGGTCACGACTCAACACGCGGCCCGGGCGCTGCACGAAGGCGGCCAGCAGCCGGAACTCGGCGCTGGACAGCGCGATGCCCACGTCATCGGCGCTGATGAGCTGGCGCGCCAGGCGGTCGAAACGCCAGCGGCCGAAGCGCAGCAGCCGCGTGTCGTCGTCCACCCCCTGATTCAGCCCCTTGTGGCGGCGCCGCACCAGCGCCTGCAGCCGCGCCACCAGCTCGCGCGGCTCGAACGGCTTGGCCAGGTAGTCGTCGGCGCCCAGCTCCAGGCCGATGACGCGGCTCATCGTGTCGCCGCGCGCGGTCAGCATCAGCACCGGCGGTGCGTCGGGCTGCGTGCCCAGCCAGCGCAGCAGCGCCAGGCCGTCCTCGCCGGGCAGCATCAGGTCCAGCACGATGACGTCGGGCCGGGCAGCCGCCAGCATCTGCCGCATCACCTGGCCGTCGCCCGCCGCGCTGACCTGCCAGCCGTAGCCGTTCAGATACGCCTTCAGGCTGGTGCGGATCTCGGCGTCGTCATCGACGACCAGGCAATGCCCAATCACTCGTGCACCCTTCGGCCTGCGGCCTTGCCTGGCCGACGGATCGGCCAGACGTTCGCCAGGCACGGAATTCCATCAGGGCATCCCATGTGCGGGCTTACTCCCGCCGAGCGGGAGCGAGCTTGCTTGTGGCGGCCCGACACGGCGCTCACGCTGCGATACCTACTCTCAAGGTGGCCACGTAGCCGGCGCTGACCGAGCCGGTGACGCTGGCGAGCTGGGTCGTGTAGCCGTCGCTGAAGATACCGTCGCTGCTGAGGCTGATGGCGTTGTTGTTGGCCGCGCTCTGCCCGTAGCCGCTGGTGGCGTAGACGGCGCTGTTGACATCAGACGGGAAGCACAGCTGCGAGGTTCGCAGCTTGTTGTTCCAGTTGGTAGCCGTGTTGGTGCTGCGGTAAATCTCGAAGTGCATGTGCGGCACGCGGCCGGCATAGCAGCCGGGGTAGATGGTCTGGAAGGTGGCCGTGCCGTCGGCGGCCGTGGCCTGCACGCCGCGCAGGTAGTTCTCGCCGGTCACGCCGCTGGAGTACATGGAGTAGCGGCCCAGCGCGTCGCAATGCCACAGGTAGATGGCGTAGCCCGAGAGATCGGCGCAGGCGGCATTGGTGTTCACAAGCTCGATGATGACCTGAAGCGGCACGCCCGTGGCCGTGCCGCTGGCCCCGGCGATGCTGGAGCGGATGTCGCTGCGCACCACGCCGGACAGCGCCAGCACGTTGGCGATGCTGCCTCCCGAGCTGTTGGAACCGTCGCCCGGGTAGGGGCCTTCGGTCTCGCTGGGGATGACGGAGCAGCCGCTGGCGGTGGTGCCGGTGCTGCCGCCTGTGGAGCCCGTGCCGGTGCTGCCGCTTGAGGTGCTGGTCGATGCCGTTTCGTCGCTGCCCCCGCCGCCGCAGCCGGCCAGTGCCAGGGCGCCGCTGCCCACCACGCCGACGGCGCCGGCGCCCAGCAGCCAGCGCAGCGCGACCCGGCGTTGCAGGGCCTGCTGCTGCAGGCGGTTCAGGTCATGGGCCAGGCCAAGGTCGTGGTCGTCGTTCGGGTGCATGGTGTCTCCTTCGAGATGGTCGGATGGAGGCATTGCACCGCCGGGATGTATCGGAGGGATCGGCAGATTGTGTCGGGGCGGACATAGAGGCCCTCGCCCGGTCTCGCACCGCTGAACGCGGGCGCGATCAGTCCATACCCTGTGGGACGGCGATGCTCGCGACATTGATCCGCTCGCACATCGCCCAAGGCGGGCCGGCTCGGGAGCGGCCCAGCGCCCGGCCCGCGAAAACCCCTCACCCCAGAATCAACTGCAACGAGCCCTGCAACGCCCGGATCAAGTCTTCCAACGCCTGAAGCAACCGCTCGCTCCCCTGGTGCATGCGCTGCACCGCGTCGCCCTGCTCCACGCGCAGGCCGCGCAGCAGCACCAGCCAGGCCTCGTCCACCGCAGCGAAGGCCGGCTGAAGCGCCGGGCCGGCCAGCGGCGTTGCGCGGACCTCGTCGTAGGCCTTGATGAATTGATCCAGGCCCGCAGCCAGCCCGCTGGTGTCATGGCCGGGCTGCACCTGCGCCAGCAGACCCTCCTTGGCCAACCGCTGGCTCAGCAACCGTAGCCGCGTGACCTGCGCCAGCAGGCCCACCGGGCGCTGGCCGGCGCGCTCGGACAGCCGCGCCACCAGTGTCTCGCTGGTCTCCAGCAGCCGCTGCGCGGCACGGTCGCTGCGGGCCAGGTCGGGCTGGCGGCTGGCCAGCGCGGCGTCCAGCTGCGTCCAGGCGCCCGCAACCGCCGCCAGTTCCTCCGCCAGCTCGTAGCGCAGCAGTTCGCCCAGCCGCGAGAGGTTGGCCGCCAAGCGTTCGCGCGAGCCGTCCAGCAGCCCCTGCGCCTCGCGCCGCTCTGGTGGCGCCAGCTTGGGCCACTGGCGCAGCGCCTGCAGCTTGACCAGGCGCTGGCTCAGCATGCGCTGCGCGCCGGCGCGCTCCAGCGCCTCGGCCAGCTCCGACGTGCGCACCACGCCGCGCGCCACCTCGGGCAGCTTGGCCTGCGTCTGCATCGCGGTGTTGCGCAGCAGCGCGAAGGCGGCAGCCTCGTCGATGCCGCGCGCCTGCATCAGCAGGCCCTTGGCCCGCTCGGTCCACTTGCGTTCATCCAGCTTGGCCTGCGCGGCGCTGTCGCGCGCCTGGAGCAGCGCCGCCAGACCCCGTGCCCACTGCAGCGCCTGGTCCAGCTGGGCGGCATCGCACTCCGCCGGAAGCCACTGCAGCACGCCGCGCGCCAGCAGCGCCCGGCGCTGCTCGGCCGTGGGTGGTGGCGAGACCAGCACCACCGGCAGGCCGAAGGCCCGTTCCGAGTGCAGCGCCTGCGCCAAGGCGGTGCAGTCCGGGCACCAAAGAACGCCCAGCGCCGGTTCATCGTCTGCGGCGGCCAGCTCTGAAACGGTGCACAGTGGCCAGCCCAGCGCCTGCAGGCCGGGCGCCTGGGGCGGCAGTCCTGGACTGCACAGCAGCGGCGTCACGGAAGAGGGAATGGGGCTGTCGGGTAGGGTCGGGGAGGTCACGCCCCAAAACGGCGCAAGAACCAGGCCAGCCCATGAGCACAGATGGGCACGCGGCTTGCGTGTGCCAGCACGTGGTGCCTGCAATGGTGCAGGCCCCTCCCCGCTGCGACGCCCCTGCCGCCCTGGCACGCGACCTGTGGGTGGGCGCGGGCGGGCGCGGCCCGCACGGTAGAGCCCCGATGTCCGCCCCCCTGAGCTTCAAGAACGCCGGTCACAGCCCCACGCTGATCGCAGCCTTCCTCTATTTCGCCTTCTCCTGCTGCATCTGGGTGCTGAACGGCGCGTTGGCGCCCTTCATCAGCGAGGCCTACCACCTGACGCCGGCTCAGAAGGGGCTGATGCTGTCGATTCCCATCATGGCCGGCGCGCTGATGCGCTTTCCGCTGGGACTGCTGTCGCAGTACATCGGCCGCAAGAACGCGACGCTGGTGGAGATGGCGCTGATCGCCGTGGCGATGCTGTACGGCTACTTCATGGTGCAGAGCTACGACGACCTGCTGGCGATGGGCGTGCTGCTGGGCATCGCGGGAGCGAGCTTCGGCGTCGCGCTGAGCCTGGGCTCGGGCTGGTATCCGCCGCAGTACAAGGGCCTGGCGATGGGCCTGGTGGGTGCGGGCAACGTGGGGACGGCGGTGTCGGTGCTGGTGGCACCGCCTCTGGCTCAAGCCTATGGCTGGCAGACGGTCTACGCGTTCGCCGCGGCGGCGATCCTGCTGCCCATGCTCGTGATGATCGTCTTCGCCAAGGAGCCGCCGGATGTGGACAGCCACGCCTCCATGCGCGAGCACGTGGCATGCCTGTTCGAGAAGGACGGCTGGGCCTTCAGCCTGATCTACGGCGTGACCTTCGGCGGCTTCATCGGCCTCATCACCTTCTTGCCCACCTACTACCACGACCAGTTCAGCGTCTCCAAGGTGCAGGCCGGGCAGCTGACGATGCTGGCGGCCTTCATGGGCGCAGCGGTGCGCGTGGTTGGCGGCTGGATGTCGGACCGCTGGGGCGGCGTCAACATGCTGACCGGGGTGCTGTTGGCGGTGGCGATCGCGCTGGTCGGCGTGGGCCTGGCCAGCGCCTCGCTGGTGCTGACCACGCTGTTGCTGATCGTCTGCTTCGCCGCGCTGGGCGCGGGCAATGGCGCGCTGTTCCAGCTCGTTCCGCTGCGCTGGCCGGCGGCCACGGCCGTGGCGGGCTCGATGATCGGCGAGATCGGCGCGTTGGGCGGCGGCCTGGTGCCCAATCTGATGGGGCTGTCCAAGCAGTACCTGGGCACCTACCTGTGGGGCTTCGTCGTGTTCGCCGTGCTGTCGGTGCTGATGCTTGGCGTCATGCGGGTCATGCAGATCCGCTGGACGCGCACCTGGGCCGAGAAGGGCGGGCGGGCGCGCCGCGTGTCTGCCAGCGCGGACGAGCCGGTGAGCTACCAGCGCGTCTGAGCGCCAGCGCCGCTCAGCGCGGCAGGAACACCAGCCAGGCGATCAACAACAGATTCAGCAGCGCCGAGATCGCCAGCGCCACCTGCCAGCCGCTCACGCCATCAGGGAGCGCCCGGGCCGCCCGCGCCGCCGCGGGCTGGTCCCGCGCAGCCAGCCGTTCCAGCGCCAGCAGCAGCTCGTCGGCGGTCTCGAAGCGCGTCCTCGCATCTCGCGCGACCGCCTTCATCACCAGCCGGTCCAGCGGCATCGGCGCGCTGGGCTGCAGCCGGCTGACGCTGGCCGGCTCGCGCCGGTAGCGCGCCAGCTGGTAGGGCTCGATCTCGCCATAGGGCAGCCGGCCGGTCAGCGCCTGGTACAGCGTGACGCCCAGCGCGAACAGGTCGCTACCGGCGTCGGCCGGCAGCGGCGGGTCCTGCCACTGCTCGGGGTTGATGTAGCTGGGCGTGCCGGCATGCAGCTCGCGCATCGAGGCCGGCGCGCGCGGGCTCAGCGCCACGCCCAGGTCCAGCACGCGCCACTGGCCGTCGTCGCCCAGGTGCAGGTTGGCCGGCTTGATGTCGCGGTGGATGACGCCGGCCGCATGCAGCAGGCTCAGCGATCGCGCGACCGCGCCGCCCAGCGCCTGCGCCTGCGCCACGTCCAGCAGCCCTTTGGCCAGCAGTTGCTCCAACGTCTGGCCGCCATGCCAGTCGAACACGGCGTAGAAATGCGTGGCGCCGTAGGCCGGCGGATGCACGCGCACGAAGCCGCTGTCACCACCACGGCGCCGGTGGCGCGGCGCCTCGGCCAACCGCAGGCCCAGCCAGATCTCGTGCGCCAGCATGGCGCGCTCCTCGGGGTCGTCGGCGCGGCCTGGGCGCAGCATCTTCAGCGCCACCAACCGGCCCGACGCCAGCTCACGCGCCTGAAGCAGCCGGTGCACGCCGTTGTCGGCCACCAGCGCCGTGACCTGGTAGCCGTCCAGCACCGCACCGACACCCAGCTGGCCCGGACTGGGAAGCGTGCGGCCCAGCGCGGCGAGATCGTCAAAGCCCGGGCCGGCCAGGTCGCGGATGTCCAGTACCAGCGCGGTCGCGTTGTCCGCGCTGCCGGCGGCGAGCGCGGCGGTTGTCAGCGCGTCAGCGGCGGCCTGCGCGCCGGGCGTGGCGCGCAGCAGGTCGGCGATCTGGCGGCTCCGCAGCGCGTCGTGCACGCCGTCGCTGGTCAGCAGCAGACGGTCGCCCACCTTCAGCTCGCCGGCGCTGTGGTCCAGCCGCAGCGCTTCGTCCAGGCCCAGCGCGCGCGTCAGGCCGGCGAAGTCACGACGCTCCATGCGGTGGTCCTGCGTCAGCAACAGGCACTGTCCGTCGCGCAACAGCCAGGCGCGGCTGTCGCCGATGTGGGCCAGCGCATAGCGGCGCCCGCGCAGCGCCACGGCGGTCAGCGTGGTCAGCGCCTCGCGCGGCTGGCCGTCCGGGCCGGGGCGGCGATTGTGCGACGCCAGCCACGCGTTCTGATGGCCCAGCAGGCGGTCCAACGCGACGCTGGTGTCCCAGTCTGCCGGCACGCCGTGGAAGTCGCGCAGCAGGCTCATCACCGAGGTCTGCGCGGCCATCAGGCCGTCGCCGTTGCCGCCCTCGGCCCCATTGACGCCATCTGCCAGCGCCGCCACCCAGCCGCGCTCCACCTCGTGGGCGGCGGGCGCCTGCACGCCGGCGAAGTCTTCATTGCGCGGCCGCTTGCCTTGCTGGCTGGACAGCCCGGTGTCGAGTTCGAAGCGCATGGGTGTGGACGGTCTTGTGTTGTGCGGGCCGAGCGCCGGGCCGCGTCAAGCCGGCCCGCCATGGCGATGTGCGAGCGGCTCAACGCCGCGAGCATCACCGTCCCCTCGGGGGACCGATCAGCCCGCCTGCGTTCAGCAGGTGCGGGCTGAGCGAGAGGCACCATTTTCGGGATGAGTGCACCCGCACCGGGCCATGAACCGCTTCGGCGTGGGGCGCCGCTGATCGTCTTTCACGCTGCGGCAGGTCTGGAGGCCAGCTTCTTCGCTGGCACATGCCTTGCAAAGCAAGGGGCAGACCAGGCAAGCAGGTGAGTGCGCATGAAGAAGTTGAAGCTCGTGATGGTGGGCAACGGCATGGCCGGCGTGCGCACGCTGGAGGAACTGCTGAGGATCGCCCCCGACCTGTACGACATCACCGTGTTCGGCGCGGAGCCGCACCCCAACTACAACCGCATCCTGCTGTCGCCCGTGCTGGCCGGCGAGCAGACGCTGGACGAGATCGTGCTGAACCCGCTGTCCTGGTATGCGACGCACGGCATCACGCTGCACCTGGGCAAGAAGGTCACGCGCATCGACCGCCAGCGCCGCCAGGTCATCGCCGAGGACGGCACGACCGCCGGCTACGACCGCCTATTGATCGCCACCGGCTCCAACCCCTTCGTGCTGCCGGTGCCGGGCAAGGAGCTGACGGGCGTCATCGCCTACCGCGACATCGCCGACACGCAGGCAATGATCGACGCGGCCACGAAGTACCGCCACGCGGTGGTCATCGGCGGCGGCCTGCTGGGGCTGGAGGGCGCCAACGGGCTCATGCTGCGCGGCATGCAGGTCACCGTGGTGCACCTCGCGGACTCGCTGCTGGACCGCCAGCTGGACACCGAGGCCGGCGCGCTGCTGCGCGACTCGCTGGTGGCGCGCGGGCTGGACTTCCGACTGGGCGCGCAGACGCAGGCGCTGCTGGGCAACGACGACGGTCGCGTGCGGGCGCTGCAGCTGAAGCTGGCCGACGGCAGCGTCGCCGAGCTGCCGGCCGACCTGGTGGTAATGGCGGCCGGCGTGCGCCCCAACACCGCGCTGGCCGAGAGCAGCGGCCTGCTGTGCAACCGCGGCATCGTCGTCACCGACACGCTGCAGACCGTCACCGACCCGCGCATCTACGCGGTGGGCGAATGCGCCGCGCACCGCGGCATCGCCTACGGCCTGGTCGCGCCCCTTTTCGAGCAAGGCCAGGTGCTGGCCACGCACCTGGCGCAGTTCGGCATCGGCCGCTACCTCGGCTCCGACGTCTCCACCAAGCTCAAGGTCACCGGCATCGACCTGTTCTCGGCCGGCAACTTCGGCGGCGGCTCGGGCACCGAGGAGATCGTGCTGAGCGACCCGTTCACCGGCGTCTACAAGAAGCTGGTGATCCAGAACGACCAGCTGGTGGGCGCCTGCCTGTACGGCGACACGGCGGACGGCGGCTGGTACTTCCGGCTGCTGCGCGAGAAGCGCGACATCAGCGCCATCCGCGACCGGCTGATGTTCGGCGAGGACTACGCCACCGACGCCGTTACGGCGGCCTGACGGGCGATGCACATGCAACGACGCACCCTGCTGCTGGCCGCCCTGCCTGTGGGCCTCGCGCTGCCTGCACACGCGCGCATCGCGCAACTGGGCGACGCCATCGACAAGGCCGGCGCGCAGCGCATGCTGAGCCAGCGCATGGGCAAGGCCTGGCTTGGCCTGCTGCAACCCGAGCTGGCGCCGCGCGCCCGCCAGGTGCTCGACGACAGCGCCGCGCGCTTCGAGCGCCAGCTGAAGGAGCTGCTGGCCTTTGCGCCGACACCGCAGATCACCGGCAGCTACAAGGCGCTGCTGCACCGCTTCGGCGACTACCGCGCGCTGCTGCTGACGGCGCCCGACCGCGAGCAGGTCAACGAGCTGCTGAAGCGCTCCAGCGAGGTACTGAACCTGGCCCACGTGGCCACCACGCAGCTGCAGGAGCATTCCAGCGCCGCGACGGCGCGGCTGGTCAACCTGTCGGGTCGCCAGCGCATGCTGTCGCAGCGGCTGGCACTGTTCTTCCTGGCCCGCCAGCAGGGCGCACGGATGGACCTGGTGCAGCGGGAGACCGCGCGGTCCAGCGGCGAGTTCGAGCAGGCCATGCAGACGCTGAACAGCGCGCCGGAGGCCACGGCCGCCATCCGCGACAACCTGACGCTGGCGCAAGGCCAGTGGCTGTTCCTGAAGAACGCGCTGGGCAGCCAGAGCCAGACCGCGCAGGCCGCCAACGACGTGTTCACGGCCAGTGAGAACCTGCTGGCCGTCATGGAGACGGTCACGGGTCAGTTCGCGCGGGCACTCGCGTAGCGCCGACCGGGACGACGACAACATGCAAGAGACCAAGTCCACCTGCCCCTACTGCGGTGTCGGCTGTGGCGTCGTCATCGAGCACGACGGCACGCAGATCACCGGCGTGCGCGGCGACCCCGACCATCCGGCCAACTTCGGCCGGCTGTGCACCAAGGGCACCAACCTGCACCTGACGGCCACGCCCGTCGTGCTGCAGCACCAGCGCCTGCGCGAGCCGCAGAGGCGCAGCGCGCGCGGCGGCACCCCCGAGGCCATCAGCTGGGCGCAAGCCAACCGCGAGATCGCCGAGCGGCTGCTGGCCATCCGCGCCGCGCACGGCCCGGAGGCCATCGCCGTCTACATCTCGGGCCAGCTGCTGACCGAGGACTACCACGCGTTCAACAAGCTGGCGCGCGCCGTCATCGGCACGCCGCACATCGACTCCAACTCGCGGCTGTGCATGAGTTCGGCCGTCGTCGGCTACAAGCAGTCGCTGGGTGCCGATGCGCCGCCCTGCAGCTACGAGGACATCGAGCGGGCGGACTGCATCCTGGTCAGCGGCGCCAACCCGGCCTGGGCCCACCCCATCCTGTTCCGGCGTCTCGAAGCCGCGCGCACGGCCCGGCTGGAAAGTCCGGCGGGCCACAAGCTCATCGTCATCGACCCGCGCCGCACAGAGACCGCCGAGCTGGCCGACCTGCACCTGCAGCTCGCGCCTGGCACCGACGTCGCGCTGTGTCTGGGCCTGCTGAACGCCTGCATCACGCGCGGCTGGACGGCGCCCGATTTCATCGCGCAGCACACCGACGGTTTCGACGCCGTGCAAGCGCTGGCTGCCGACTGGCCGCCGGCACGCGCTGCTGAGGTCTGCGGCGTGAACGAAGCCGACATCTGGCAAGCCGCCGAATGGTTCGCGACGTCACCGAGCAGCCTCAGCCTGTATTGCCAAGGCCTGAACCAGAGCAGTGCCGGCACTGCGAAGAACACCGCGCTGATCAACTTGCACCTGGCCACCGGCCAGATCGGCAAGCCGGGCGCCGGCCCGTTCTCGCTGACCGGCCAACCCAACGCGATGGGCGGCCGCGAGAGTGGCGGCATGGCCACGCTGCTGCCGGGTCACCGCGATCCGGCCCAGGCCGCCGACTGGGCGGAGGTGGCGGCGCTGTGGAACGTGCCCGACCTGCCGTCCAAGCGCGGCCTCACGGCCGTCGAGATGTTCGAGGCCGCCGCGCGCGGTGACATCAAGGCGATCTGGATCGCCTGCACCAACCCCGCCCAGTCCATGCCCGACCAGGCCACGGTGCGCGCGGCGCTGGCGCGCTGCGATCTGGTCATCGTGCAGGAGTCGTTCGCGCACACCGCCACCGCCCGCTACGCCGACTACCTGCTGCCCGCCGCCACCTGGGGCGAGAAGGAAGGCACCGTCACCAACAGCGAGCGCCGCATCAGCCGCGTACGCGCCGCCGTGCCCGCCGCGGGCGACTCACGCGCTGACTGGCTCATCGTGCGCGACATCGCCGCGCTGATCGACGCTGGCCTGGGCCGCGCGCCGCGCCTGGCGGCCGGCTGTGCCGAAGACCTGTGGCTGGAGCACCGCGAGGCCACACGCGGCCGCGATCTGGATATCACCGGTTTGTCCTGGGCCGTGCTGGAGCGCGACGGCCCGCAGCAGTGGCCCTATGTCAGCGGCCCGACGCCACGCCTCTACACCGACGGCCGCTTCGCCACCGCCGACGGCCGCGCCCGCTTCGTCGCCCGACCCTATGTGCCGACGGCCGAAGCAACCGGCGTTGACCATCCATTCGCACTGACCACCGGCCGACTGCGCGACCAGTGGCACGGCATGAGCCGCAGCGGCAGCGTGCCGGGCCTGTTCGCGCATGACGGCCGGCCGCTGGTGCGGCTGAACCCCGCCGACGCCGGCACGCTGGCCGATGGCGACCTGGTGCACGTGCGCTCGCAGCGCGGCGAGCTGGTGCTGCCCGTGAAGCTGGACGCCAACATCGCCCCCGCCCGCGCCGACATCGCGATGCACTGGGGCGACGAATTCGTCGGCGCGCAGCAGGGCGTCAATGCGCTCACGCATGGCGCGCTCTGCCCCGACTCGCGCCAGCCCGAGCTGAAGTTCAGCGCCGTCGCCATCGCGCCCGCCCACCTGCCCTGGCGCGTCAGCGCCTGCGCCTGGGTCGCCCCCGAGCAGGGCGCCACGCTGCGCGCCGCACTGCGTGGGCTGATGCCGCGCTTCGGCTATGCGCACTGCCTGCCTGAGCCGACGCAGTCCGGCCGGGTCGGCTGGGCCTTCGAGGCCGCCGCCGCCAAGACACCCGCCGCCGAGTTGATTGCTGATCTGACCACGCTGCTGGGCCTGGGCGAGCGCAGCGTGCTGTGCTACGCCGACGCCGGCCGCGGCCGGCTGCGCCTGCTGAAGCTGGCCGAAGGCACGCCGGACACGGCCCCGCTGCAGGCCCTGCTGCGCGTGGGCCGGCTGGACGAAGGCGCTTGGCTGGTGGACCTGTGGCGCGACGGCCGCGCCGCCGCCAGCGCGGGCCGCTGGCTGCTGTCGCCCGGCAACCCGCCCAGCACCCCCGCCGCTGCGGCCAGCCCGCAGGTCTGCAACTGCTTCGACGTGCGCGAGGACGTCATCCGCCTCACGCTGTCCCGCTGCAGTGGCAGCCCGGCCGAGCGCCTCGCGCAGCTGCAGAGCGAAAAGCGCTGCGGCACGCAATGCGGCTCCTGTCTGCCGACGCTGCGCCGCCTGGTCGCCACCACACCCGAGGAGATGCCGGCATGAACCATGTGGTCTCGTTGGTGGGCGCGGGTCCGGGCGACCCCGAGCTGCTGACCGTCCGCGCGTTAAAGCGCATCGAAGGCGCCGATGTCGTGCTGGCCGACGACCTCATCGACCCGCGCGTGCTGGCCCTCGTCAAGGGCCGGCTGCTGCGCGTGGGCAAGCGTGGCGGCTGCATCAGTACGGACCAGCACTTCATCCACGCGCTGATGATTAAAGAGGCCGGCGCCGGCCACCGCGTCGTGCGGCTCAAGGGCGGCGACCCCTTCGTGTTCGGCCGCGGCGGCGAGGAGGCGGACGCGCTGCGCGAGGCAGGCCTGGACGTCGAGGTGGTGTCAGGTCTGACCAGCGGCATCGCCGGCCCCGCCGCGGTGGGCATCCCCGTCACGGACCGCCGCGCCAGCCCCGGCGTCATCCTCGTCACCGGCCACCCGGGCGAGGGCCGCACCGAGCCGGACTGGGCGGCGCTGGCCCGTACGGGGCTCACGCTGGTCATCTACATGGGCGTGGCCCGCGCCGCGCACATCACCGCCCAGCTGCTGGCCGCCGGCCTGCGCGCCGAGCTGCCCGCGGCCATCGTCAGCGCGGTGCACACGGCACAGCAGCGCCATGCAGTGACGACGCTCGCCGACCTGCCCAGGTGCATTGCGCGCGAAGGGCTGGCGAGCCCGGCGCTGCTGATCATCGGCGAGGTCGCTGCGCATGCCGTGCCAGCTGCCATTTCTCAGGCGCAACAGGTCAACGGTTGAATGCTTGTGCCGTACCTCGGACTGAAGCCCGCCCCCCGTTGACCTCCATGCCAGCGAGCAGCAGCACCGCTCGGCTGGCATGATGCGCGGCGTCAACCCAAGGCACCGAAGGGGAACGGAATCATGCAAAGCTCAGGCACTCCCACCCTCTACGAATGGGTTGGCGGCATCGAAGCACTGAATCGCCTGACGAAGCGCTTCTATGAGCATGTCCATGCAGACCCCCTGCTCAGCCCCGTCTTCGCGCAGATGGACGCCTCGCATGCCGAACATGTCGCCGCCTTTCTGGCCGAAGTGCTGGGCGGTCCAGCGAGCTACTCGGCGCAATATGGCGGCCATCCGCACATGGTTCGCAAGCATCTCGACCGCCACCTGACCCAACCGATGCGACGCCGCTGGGTGGAGCTGCTTCTTGCCACGGCCGATGAACTGGCGTTGCCCGACGATCCCGAGTTCCGGTCGGCACTGGTGGGCTACCTGGAGTGGGGCTCCAGGCTGGCCGTCATCAACTCCCAACCGGGCGCCGCGGTGGACCCCGACGCACCGATGCCCACCTGGGGTTGGGGCGAAACCAAAGGCCCTTACCTGGGCTGAGGCCGCGCCGCCGCGGCCTGCGCAGGCCCGGCTCGCATGACGCGCACCCTCAGCGGCGCGGCATCAGCCGAGCTTGAAGCTGCTCACCAGCCCCGCCAGCCGCACGGCCTGCTCCTTCAGCGACTGCGCAGCGGCGGCGGACTCCTCCACCAGCGCGGCGTTCTGCTGGGTCATCTGGTCCAGCTGCGTCACGGTGCCATTCACCTGGGCGATGCCCTGACTCTGCTCGACCGCCGCGGCGCTGATCTCGCCAATGATGTCGGTCACGCGCTGCACCGAGCCGACGATGTCGGTCATCGTCCTGCCCGCGTCATTGACGAGGTGGGTGCCGGCCTCCACCCGGTCCACGCTGGCGTTGATCAGTGCCTTGATTTCGCGCGCCGCCTCCGCGCTGCGCTGCGCGAGGGACCGCACCTCGCCGGCCACCACCGCAAAGCCACGCCCCTGCTCGCCGGCCCGTGCCGCCTCGACCGCAGCGTTCAGCGCCAGGATGTTGGTCTGGAACGCAATGCCGTCGATGGTGCCGATGATGTCCGCGATCTTCTTGCTGGCCATGTCGATCTCGCCCATGGTCGTGACAACGCGCGACACCACATCGCCGCCGCGGCCGGCGGTCTCGGCGGCGGCGCCGGCCAGCTGCTTCGCGGTCATGGCGGCGTCTGCGCTCTGACCCACGGTGCCGGTCAGCTCGCTCATCGAGCTGGAGGCCTGCTGCAGGCTGGAGGCCGTCTGCTCGGTGCGCTGCGACAGGTCCATGTTGCCGGTGGCCACCTCGCTGGAAGCGACCTGGATGCTCTCCGCCGACTCGCGCACCTGACCCACGATGCCGGACAGAGACTGCTGCATCGCCGCCAGCGCCTGCATCATCTCGGCAGATTCGTCGGTGCCGCGCGCCTCCGGGGCCCGCGACAGATCGCCATCGGCCATGCGCGCGGCAAAGCGCTTCGCCGCCACCAGCGGGCCGATGATGGAGCGCGACAGGCCCACCGCCAGCGCGGCGCCGATGACGACGCAGACCGCAAACGCCACCAGCAGCGCCACCAGGATGCCGCTGACCATGCCATCGACCCGCTTGAACACATCGTTGCCGCGAAGCGCCAGGTCCGTCTCGATGTTGTTCAGCATCGCCAGCGCCGGGTCGTAGGCCGCATCGGCGACCTTGATGTCCTCGAACGCCGACTGGGCATCGGCATAGCCGTCGGCCAGGATCTTGTCGATCGCCGGCTTGACCGCCTTGCGGTAGTCGCTCATCAGCGCACGGAACTTGGCAAGGTTGTCCTTGCTCTGCTGCTCGGAGACGACGGCGCCGAACTGGTCCAGCGTCTTGTCCATGGCGGACTGGGCCTCGTGCCAATCCTTGCTGGCCTGCGTCATGCCGTCCTTGTTGAAGATGCTTGCGGCCAGCGTGGACGTGGCGGTCTTGCTCATCAGCAGCTGGGTGCGTGCGGCCACCGCCAAGTTCGTGACCGGGATGAGCTTCTGCGTGATGCCCTGGATGGCTTTCTGAGAAACGTGCAACCCGAAGCCGCCTACGGCGACGAGCACCGCCGTCATCGCGAGGATGAGCCCGAAGGCGAGCCACAGGCGGGGTTGAATGCGCAGACGACGCAGCATGGGGTTCTCCAGGGTGTACGGACATTCAAGCAGAAAGCCTGCTTTTCGACGCGAGGCCTGCTGTTAGGCTCGCGGCATCGTTCACGCCACGGCCCCCCATGAGCTTTCTGGCCATCGACATCGGCAACACCCGGCTCAAGTGGGCCGTATACCCCCACGGTGCCGAGCCCGGCAGCCAACCGCTGCAGCACGGTGCCGTCTTCCTCGAGAACATCGACCGCCTCGCCGACGAAGACTGGCAGGGCCTGGCCCCACCGGAACGTGTGCTGGGCAGCAACGTCGCCGGCGACGCCGTGCGCCGCCGGGTCGAGGAGCAGATGGAGCACTGGGACCTGACGCCGCGCTGGGTCGTGCCGTCACCCGAGGCCGCCGGCGTGCGCAACGGCTACGACCACCCGACTCGCCTGGGCGCGGACCGCTGGGTGGCCGTCATCGGCGCACGCGCGCACGCCCGCAAACGCGGCTTCGACGGCCCTGTGTTGATCGTCATGGTGGGCACTGCGGTCACCGTGGATGCGCTGTCGGCCGACGCGCAGTTCCTCGGCGGCCTGATCCTGCCCGGCCACGGCATCATGCTGCGCGCACTGGAAGGCGGCACCTCCGGCCTGCGTGTGCCGACCGGCGAAGTGCGCGACTTCCCCACCAACACCAGCGACGCACTGACCACCGGCGGCACCTTCGCCATCACCGGCGCCATCGAGCGCATGCACCGCCTGCTGACCCAACGCGAAGGCCGCTCACCCATGCTGCTGATGACCGGCGGCGCCGGCTGGAAGGTCGCGCCAGCGGTGGATGTGCCGCATGAACTCGTTGAAGGGTTGATCTTCGACGGGTTGTTGGCGGTGGATGCGGCGCGAGGGTAAATCCTCTGGGGAGCCAGCCCCCCTGAACCGGCGCCCTTAGGCAATCAGGGTTTCAGATGACTCCGTAAGGCCTCAACTCGGTGCGTGCGTTGTCGCAGAGTTGTCTGAATGGTCCACTGGCAAGAAGCATGGGGACAAACTGGTCCGCCACGCGCTGGCCCGCCAGGGAGTCACTGGGAAAATGGATCCCGGCGACGACTCGGTTGTCGGTCACGCGATCCGCAGCTGACTGAATGCCTCCCATCAGTCCTGGCTTGACCCCAACACCGTCCCGCATCAAGAGCAGCGCCATTTGGCCTTGGGCCGCATGGCCGCCGGGATAGGCAGGGTGACCCGGTGTCGGAATGACGGTCGACCCGATCTGTGCACCGGGAATGTGGATGGGTCGCGCCCTGTTGAACTTCTGCTTCAGCTGAAAGAGCCCGGGCCGCAGATCGAAGGTTGCAACGAGAAGCAGGTGCCATGTGTCCGGCAACTTCTGCGCCCAATTGGCAGCGGTCGCACCGCTGATGCTCAATGACTGGATGAGCGGCCACAGGGCACGCTCTAGATCCTTATCCTCGTCGAGGATTTCTTGCTGTCGCGCTGGTCTGTCCGGAACTCGCGCGGCCACCTGGTTCCATTCGACATCGGCACCCTCAGGCGGCCACTTCAGAGCGACGGAGCGACTCCAGGTCTGGCTGACAAAGCTGGTTTCAGCATCGATGAGGTCCAGGTAGCCTGCATCCCATTCAGGGAACTGGGTGTAGTTGGCCATGTCGTCCTCCCGGGATTCAGAATTCGTAGCTGAGCAGCGTGACTGCGACAGCGTCTTTGAACCAAGTGGGGTTCTCCCTCCGCCATGTCTTGACATCGTCTCGCGAGCCCATGATCGGCATGAAGACCAGTGTGACGACGGGTCCGCTGTCGGGCACGACCTTTCCTGGCAAAAATGAGGCCAAACGCCAGAAGTCTCCTTCCGCGCTGGCGGGAAACTTGGGAGCTCTGGCCTGATCGGGCGGCGGTGTGCCGGAGCCCCTGGGCGCAGGCCCTGAACCCGTCGCGTCAACCAGCAAAGCAGGAACGGGCGGTGGCTGCATCGTCTCCGTCGGCCGGCCCTCTGCGCATGGCAGCTTCCAAGGTTTACTCGGGTCAGACACCACATCGCAGGACGGCGCCTGCAAAACCGCCTTCACCCAGCAAAACCTCTCTTTGATTGATGCGCTGACTTCGGCCATGCTCTCTCCCTGATGTGTTGTCGCCAGCACGCCCCATGCGCGCTTGAAGGGCCGAAGCCTAGTGAACGCCACCCGGCTTGAACACCTTAGAAGTGACTATGTCTCTGACTCGCAGAACGCTCAGCCTGATGCCTTTGGCGTTCACAGCTTTGGCCCTCACGGCCTCTGAACACCGCGCACTGCGGCGTCAAGTCTTGCTGATGGGACGCAAGTCTCCGAGCAGCGACGGCAGCTATGCGAGCTTCATCAAAGCGATGCGAAAGGTCCACGCGAAGTTAACTGAGAGGCTTGACTTCCGTTTTGTCGACGTCGAGAACCGCGCGGGGCACGATCCCGCCGCCGCATTGCGTCGCGCGCTGGAATTCCGGCCAGACTTGCTCCTGGCACCCAATGGCGAATTCGCCAAGCTGGCCACCGAGGTTTCTGGCGGCGTTCCCATTGTTTTCTCGTCTTACGTGCACCCGGTGCAGGCTGGCTTCGCCACCTCCATGCTTCGCCGCGAAGCGGCGATCACCGGCGTCTGGGTTTCGGAGCATCTCGATGGCAAGCGGCTTGAACTCCTGAGGGACGCGTACCCCGCCATCCAACGTGTGGGCGTGATGATGGATGCGTCGTGGCGTCAGTTGGCCGATCGGCTGGCGCCTGTGGAAGCTGCTGCACGAGACCTCGGCATGACCGCCCAGGTCTTCGTGGTGGAAACGGCCGAGGAAGCTCAAGCCGTGCTCGACGAGCCAAGTTCGCGCGATTTCGACGGATGGGTGCTCCCACGCAGCTACATGGCAGTCCTGGCCACTCCTTTGATCATCAAGCGGCTGCGCGAATGGAAGAAGCCGCTGATCGTGGGCAACACGGCCGATGTACGCAACGGAGCCGCGATGTCATACGCCACGGATACCCGGTTCATCTGGCCAAGCCTGGCGACGCTCGCGGGGCGAGTTCTGGCCGGCGAACATGCCGGCCGCATTCCGATTCAGCGCCCACAACGCTACGTACTGGCCTTACGTGCAGGCCGGGACACTGGACTGCCTCCGCCCAGTGCCGAAGTCGTCAGACAAGCGGATTTAGTTTTCAGATGAGGTGGCGCGCGTTAGGGCCTTCTTCCCTGCGCTCGTCCTGGCGCCTGCCCCTGTCCCGCCGCTACGCGCTGTGGCTGAGCGGCGTGACGTTGACGCTGTTGATGCTGTCCGGTGCCATCGAGAGCCGTTTTGGCTATTCGGAGTCGCTCGATCACATCAGCGTTCTCCAGGAAGTGCAGGCTGAAAGCGCCGCGCGCGAGATTTCCAGCTATGTCGCCAACATCGAAGCCGGAATCCAGGATGTCGCCAAGATGCCGTGGGGGCGAATAGGCTATGGCGATGATCAACGCCGGATCGAATTTCAACGGCTGCTCAAAGCCGTGCCGGCGATCACCGAGCTGCAGGTTGTTGATGGAACGGGCCGGGAGGAACTGCATGTTTCCAGAAGCGCCCGCGCCCGGGTCGGCAGCGGGGCCATGATCGATGAACCAGCGCTGGCTGAAGTCCAGCAACCCGACGGTGTCCGCCACGGCAGAACCTTCTTTCGTGACGGAGAACTTCCCACGACACGGTTCTCGGCCTTCGACGGCGAAGGTGCAGTCGTGGCAACGGTCGACCTGCGCCTTCTTTCCGAGGTCACCGCGCGGCTGAGTTCGACGGGCAGGAGCTTGGCCTACATCGTTGACGCGGGCGGTCTACTGATCGCGCACCCTCAGCCCACGCATGTTCTCGGCAGGCGTGACCTGTCCAGTTCCGAGGCATTCAACCGCGCAGCCCGAGGCGCGGGCGACGGCTCACATGTGAGAGGCATGTCTACGCTGGACTTTGACGGCCAGCCGGTGATCACGACGGCAACCAAGGTCCCGGGCACCGGCTGGCTGGTCTTCATGGAGCAGCCACGCAGCGAAGCCTTGAAGCCGGCCTGGGCAACATTGACCCGAACCTTATTGCTGGTGGCGCTCGGCGGAGCCGCAGCACTGATGCTGAGCGTCGAGTTTGGCCGTCGGATGGCGGCGCCCATCGTGGCCCTGCGGCGAGTGACGGCCCAGGTGGCTGATGGCCAACTAGAAGCGACCATTCCGCCGCAACGCGAGGATGAGGTGGGGGACCTGGCCGCAGACTTCAATCGCATGATCTCCCGCTTGCGTGACCTCTACGCCAGCCTCGAAGCCAAGGTCGCCGAGCGCACCGCTCAACTGTCCGCCGCCCGCGACGGAGCCGAGCGCGCCAACGCCGCCAAGACCCGCTTCCTCGCCGCGGCCAGCCATGACCTGCGCCAGCCCATGCACTCGATCAGCCTGCTGCTGGGCGTGCTGCAAACCCGTCTGGACCACCCTGAGCACCTCGCGCTGGCCGACAAGATCCAGTCGTCCGTCGCGACGATGGAGAGCTTGTTCGGTAATCTGCTGGACATCTCCAAGCTCGATGCCGGCGCGATGCAGGCGCATGTGGAGGATGTCGAGCTGGGCTGGCTGCTGCATCGACTGGAGCAAACGTGGGCGCCGCAGGCTGCCGAGAAGGGACTGCGGCTGCGCGTGCGCGCCTGCCACTTCGTCGTGAGGGGAGACGCCGCGCTGCTGGAACGCATCACCGGCAACCTCGTGGCCAACGCGATCCGCTACACGCGAACGGGCGGTGTGCTGGTCGGCTGCCGCCGCCGCGGCGACCAGGTCGAACTGCAGGTCTGGGACAGCGGCCCGGGCATCGAGCCGCGCTACCGGGAGGCCATCTTCGAGGAGTTCTTCCGCATTGAGGCGCCCGGCACGAGCGCTGAGAAAGGGCTGGGCCTGGGGCTGTCCATCGTGCAGCGGTGTGTCCACATGCTCGGCTACAGCCTCATCGTGTCCAGCCGCGTCGGCTACGGCACGCTGTTTCGCTTGGTAATGCCGCTGGCTCCCGCCTCAGCAGCATCACACCGCGCATCACCCCGGCAGGCGGCCAGCCAGCAGGCACTGGAGGGCCGCTTCATCGTCGTCGTCGACGACGAGGGCATGAATGCGCACGCCCTGGTGGATGCACTGCACGCCTGCCGCTGCCATGTGGTGGCCGCCGCCGGCTGCGACGAGGCGCTGGCCGAATTGCAGCAGCATCTGCGTGTGCCCGACCTCATCGTCACGGACTACCAGCTGGGCGGCGGGCGCGACGGCTTCGAGGTCATCTCGCGGCTGCGTCAGCACTACGACGACGACATTGCGGCGCTGATGGTGACCGCCAACACCGATGCCAGCCTGCAGCCGCGAGCCAGCGCTGCCAACACGCGGCTGCTGCACAAGCCCATCGGGCTTCAGCGGCTGCTGGAGGCCATGCAGTCGTCGCTGGCGCCCTGACCCGCCGCGGGCTCCTCGAAGTGCAGGCCCATGCGGCCGGCAGCCAGCACGGCCTGCGTGCGCGTCGTCACGTTGAGCGCGCGCAGCACGGCGGAGGTGTGGGCCTTGACGGTGCTCAGCGACAGGTTGAGCTGCCGACCAATGAGCTTGGCGGGCTTGCCCTGCAGCAGCAGGTGCAGCACGTCGGCCTGGCGCGGCGTGAGGCCCAGGTCGGCGGGTCGGCGCCCTGCGGCAGGCGACGCCACCGCGGCGGATCGCCCTTGCGCGGGTGCGGCAGCGACGGCCGGGGACGCGCGAGCCGCGAGGAAGACCGAAGGCGGCAGGTAGATGCCCTTGGCCAGGATGAGACGCAGCGCACCCAGCATCACCTGCGAGGTCGAGCTTTTCGGGATGAAGCCCATCGCGCCAGCGTCCAGCACGGCCATCACGGTGTCCTTGTCGTCAGACGAGGACATGACCACCACCGGCACCTCCGGATGCTCCAGCCGCAGCCGCTGCAATCCCTCCAGGCCGGACAGGCCTGGCAGGCCCAGGTCGATCAGCACCAGATCGGCGCTGCCGCGCTGTGCCAGCAGTTCGAAAGCGGCCTCGCAGCTGCCGGCCTCCCAGGTTTCCAGCCCTTCCACCAGCGGCTTCAGCAGCAGCGCCACCCCTTCTCGAAACAAGGGGTGGTCGTCGATCAACAGAATTCTCATGGGCAGCCTCCCTGCTGACTTCCATGGTATCGACGGCACCTTGCCTGCGGGCGCTGTACGACCCGTCCCTTTGGCCGAGCCGGATGGCCGGGCCAAAGAACACCGGGGCGCCGTACCTCTGGGCAATGGCGGGCGGGCCGGGCGCTCACCAAACTTGATGACAGAAGCCGGCACCGTCGTGCGGCAGCAGCTCAGGGGGATTCATGTTGCACACCGCCATGTCCGAACGCCGGGTCAGCCCTCCCACCCAGCCGTACCAGGTGCTGGCAGCGCTGCCGCAACCTCTGCTGGTGCTGCTGCCCGACCGCCGCCTGCTGTTCGCCAACGCCAGCGCCAACCACCTGGCGGCCGAACAACTGGGCCAGGTGCGGGCGGACCACCTGATGAGCCTGGGACAGCTCGGCGCGCCCCAGCTCGAAGAGCTGCTGTCGCACGCGGCACAGGGCACGTCATCACGCATCGGGCTGTGGTTCACGCCCAGCCTGGCCACCGGCTGGGTGCATGCCGCCCCGCTGGCGCCCGCCATCGCGCTGGCGTCCAACTGGCCGCAACACAGCGTGCTGCTCGCCGTGCATCTGGACCAGCCCGCACTGACCCAGGCCGCCCGCATCGACGCGCTGACGCGCCAGTGCCGGCTCAGCCAGGCCGAGCGTCAGGTGCTACTGCTACTGGCCGACGGCGAACCGGTGGAGGCCACGTCGCGTCACCTCGGCCTGTGCGTCAGCACCGTCCGCAGCCACGTGCGCAACCTGCTCGGCAAGACGCAGGCGCCGACTCTGATGCAGTTGCTGCGCTGGACCGGCAGCGCGGCCACCCTGCCGCACTGAGCGGTCAGAGGATGAAGCGGCTCAAGTCCTCGTTTGCCGCCAGTGCGGCGAGCTTGGCATCCACCGCAGCGCCATCCAGCGACAACGTCTGACCCGCGCGATTGGGCGCGTCGAAGCTGATCTCATCCAGCAGCCGCTCCATCACCGTGGCCAGGCGCCGCGCGCCGATGTTCTCGGTGCGCTCGTTCACCTCGAAGGCAATCTCCGCCAGGCGGCGGATGGCCTGGGGCTGCAGGTGCAGCGTGACGCCCTCGGTCGCCAGCAGTGCCTGGTACTGCTTGACCAGGCTGGCGTGCGTGCTCGTCAGGATGGCTTCGAAGTCGGCCACCGACAGCGAGTCGAGCTCCACGCGGATGGGCAGGCGACCCTGCAGCTCGGGGATCAGGTCGCTCGGCTTGCTGAGGTGGAAGGCCCCGCTGGCGATGAACAGGATGTGGTCCGTCTTGACCAGGCCATACTTGGTGGACACCGTCGTGCCTTCCACCAGCGGCAGCAGGTCGCGCTGAACGCCCTGGCGCGACACCTCGGCGCCGCCGTGCTCCTGGCGCGACGCCACCTTGTCGATCTCGTCGATGAAGACGATGCCCATCTCCTGCGCGTTCGTCAGGGCGACGGTGCGGATCTCTTCCTCGTTGACGAGCTTGGCGGCCTCTTCCTCGATCAGCAGCTTGAAAGCCTCGGCGACCTTGAGCTTGCGGGTCTTCTTCGGCGCGCCGCCCATCTGGCTGAACATGCCCTTCAGCTGCTCGGCCATGTCCTCCATGCCGGGCTGGTTGCCGAACGGACCCAGCAGCTCCACGGCAGGCTTGGGTGCCAGCAGGTCCAGCTCGATGTCCTTGTCATCCAGCTGACCTTCGCGCAGCTTCTTGCGGAAGTTCTGGCGCGTTGCGTTGTCGGCATCCGCCCCGGGCAGCAGCACGTCCAGGATGCGGTCCTCGGCCGCGTCCTCCGCGCGCGTCTGGCAGCGGCGGGTCGCGCCCTCGCGCTCCTGCTTGACGGCCACTTCGACCAAGTCGCGGATGATGGAATCCACGTCCTTGCCGACATAGCCCACCTCGGTGAACTTGGTCGCCTCAACCTTGATGAAGGGGGCACCCGCCAGCTTGGCCAGGCGGCGCGCGATCTCGGTCTTGCCGACGCCGGTCGGGCCGATCATCAGGATGTTCTTGGGCGTGATCTCGCCGCGCAGCTTGTCGTCGACCTGCTGGCGGCGCCAGCGGTTGCGCATGGCGATGGCGACGGCGCGCTTGGCCGCCTGCTGGCCAACAATGTGGCGGTCGAGTTCAGAAACGATTTCTTGAGGGGTCATGCTGCTCACTCCAGCACCTCCAGCGTGTGACTCTGGTTCGTGTAGATGCAGATCTCGCCGGCAATCTCCAGCGACTTCTTGACGATGTCAGCCGCGCCCAGCTCGGTGTGGTTCAACAGAGCCTTGGCAGCCGCCTGTGCGTAGGCGCCGCCGGAACCGATCGCGACGATGCCCTGCTCGGGCTCCAGCACATCGCCGTTGCCCGTGATGATCAGCGACGCACTCCTGTCGGCCACGGCCAGCATGGCCTCCAGGCGGCGCAGCACGCGGTCGGTGCGCCAGTCACGCGTCAGCTCGACGGCGGCGCGCACAAGGTGCCCCTGGTGCTTCTCCAGCTTCGCCTCGAAACGCTCGAACAGCGTGAATGCATCGGCCGTGGCACCGGCAAAGCCAGCCAGCACCTGGTCGCGGTACAGCTTGCGCACTTTGCGCGCACTGGCCTTGACGATGGTGTTGCCCAGCGTGACTTGGCCGTCGCCGCCGATGGCGACCTGCCACCCAGTGGGCGTCTGGCGGCGCACCGAGATGATGGTGGTGCCGTGGTAGACGGCATGAGATGAGGATTCGGAAGACATAGGACCTCCAGATAGGGGCGGAGGCCCGAGGTGCAAGATCAGTTGATCCGCACCTTGACCTTCGCGTGCTCGTTGATACCCATGGCGCCGAAGAACAACGCCACCAGCCGATGCGCGTCCGTGAACACCACCGAGCGGTTCTCCGCGCGGCGCTGCAGCACCCAGTTCAGCAGGTCGCCGGCCGCCATGAAGTCCAGGCGGATCAGCCGGGTGCAGCTGATGTTGATTAGCGTGGCGTCGCGCACTTCGCCGGACATCACCTTCAGCGTCTCGGAGATATCGCCGCTGAGCTGACCCATCAGGTCCAGCTGGACCACGTTGACCTCGGAGACGCTGGTGTCCAAGAAGCTGGACTGCGCCTCGCTCTGCATCGTGCTGGTGGGCGCCCCGTGCGTGGACGTTCCCTCGCCGCCGATGCGAACGCGGCAGCTGGCGCGCTCCCAGGAGGGCGGCGAGACCTCGTAGGTCACGCAGTAGTCGATGGCGGCCTCGTCGAACTGATCCGGGCGGTTGGCCAGGCGCAGCGCTTCCAGGCGCAGCATCCACAGCGCGGGGTCGGTGTCGCGCTCGCCCACCGGCGCCAGCTCCTTCAACTGGTTCAGGAAGTGGTCGCCGCCGATCCAGCGCTGGTCCACCTGCTGCCCGGCCCATTGGCGCATCAACTGGCGCATCTGGATGGCCGCATCGATGTCGACTTCGTCCACGGAACCCCAGTCGAACACCCACGGCATGGGCAACGTCTCGGTGCGCCGCTGCAGCAGCGCGACATCCTCGCTCGTCAGCACGGCGGGCGCCGTCCAGCTGACCTGGCCCGTCTTGCCCATGGGCGTGCGGCTGGCATGGCGCGTCGTCTCGGCCACCAGCTTGGGCATGGAGAACCACTGCGGCGCCGACAGACCGAACTGCTGCGCGTACTCGACCGCCAGCGCCTCGAACTTTCCCTGCCCGCCGGTGGCGCGGTAGTGGTCGAACAGCACCAGCCAGGTCTCACCGTGCAGATTGCGGCTGCCGCCCGGACGCACCAGCTCGGTCAGCGCGTGCTCGCTGCTCTCGTAGTCGGCATTGGCGAACGCGATGACGGCCTCGTCCAGCTCGGGATCGTGCACCAGCTCCTGCACTTCCATCGGGGCGGTCGACTGCGCCAGCGTGAACGACAGCGGCATGTCCAGCACCGGCAGGTCCGGCAGGTGACTTGCGGGCGAATCCGACAGCGGCGGAATGGCCGCCCCCATGGTCACGGCTGCGGGCGGCGGCGGCGCTGACAGGCGCTCGGTCTCACGCGGCGTCGAGAACTCGCTGACACGACCACGCGCGACGGCGGCCGTAGGCGGGCCGGCCACCGTGGACGAGAACGCGGCGGGCCGTGTGCTGGTCTCGTAGAAGCCGGGCTGGTGCTTGGGCACGGCCTGCGTGGTGGCGAAACTCTCGCCGACCATCTGCTGCTCAATCTCGTCGATCTTGGCCTTCACGCCCAGATCGATCTTGGAATTCGGCTCGCTGAGCCGCTCGTCATCACCCAGCTTGGACGGCGACGAAGCGGCCAGCGCGGCCAGTTGCTCGGGCGTCAACCCCTCGCGGCGGATGCGCCGCAGCATGTCCAGCTCGCGCTTGCGCACGAAGTCGTTGCGGCGCTTGCGCTCCACCATGGCACGCAATTCGGCCTTGGCGAGGTCGCCCTCGGGGTCATCCTGCCGCGAGTTGATCTCCGCCCAATCTGTCGTCGGGTTGGCGACGAAACGCGCAACTTTGCGGAAGAAGCTGTCGCCTTCCTTCGGGTCTGCGGGCTTGGATTCAGA
The DNA here is from genome assembly GCF_043555865.1 of Pelomonas dachongensis. NCBI lineage: Bacteria > Pseudomonadati > Pseudomonadota > Betaproteobacteria > Burkholderiales > Sphaerotilaceae > Roseateles > Pelomonas dachongensis. Next base: position 689,422 of record NZ_JBIGHY010000001.1, on the reverse strand, counting down.
CATGCGGCGGAGCGTATCAGTCCCCGAACATCTTCTGCTTGAGCTCGCGACGCTGCTGCGCTTCCAGTGACAAAGTGGCGGTCGGGCGTGCGATCAGACGGCCCAGACCGATGGGTTCGCCGGTCTCGTCACAGTAACCGTAGTCGCCAGTGTCGAGGCGGCCGATGGACTGCACGATCTTCTTCAGCAGCTTGCGCTCGCGGTCGCGCGTGCGCAGTTCGAGCGCATGCTCTTCCTCGATGGTGGCGCGATCGGCCGGATCCGGAACGATGGTCGTGTCTTCGCGCAGATGCTCGGTGGTCTCGCCAGCGTTGGACAGCACCTCGCTCTTCAGCGTTTCGAGCTTCATGCGGAAGAACTCGATCTGCTTGGCGTTCATGTATTCCGAGTCCGGCATGGCCAGCACCTCGGCGTCGCTCAGCTCAGCGCCCGGCTTGGTCTTCCAGGCATTGACCAGCTTCGGATCGCCCTTGGCGGCCACGCGCGGGGTCTCGTCGGCCTGGTTCGCACCGCGGGCCGGCGGCTTCGGCGGTGCGAAGCGGTCGGCGAATCGGTTCGCAGGTGCGGGCACCTCCAACGTGGCGACGTCGGCGCCGGCATCGGTCTTCTTCGCACCCTTGGGTGCGGCGGCAGTTTTGGGGGCCGGGGTCTTGCTCACAATCTTCTCCTCGCTCAGGGCGTGTATCGGCGCGGTGTCAGACCTTGATCCCACTGCTTTTCAGCCGGCGGCCCATTTTTGAGCGCGGCGGATTGTAGCCATGCGATCCCGCTGGTCTGCACTCCCCTGAAAGCGGTGCTTCAGGGGCGAAAGCATCACGCCAGACAACCTTCCAAACCTTGCATCAGCACGTCCTTGGGCAGGTCGATGCCAATGAACACCATCTTGCTCTGTTTTTTCTCCCCCGGCATCCACCGCGGGCCCAGATCAGAACCCATCATCTGATGAACGCCCTGGAAGATGACCTTCTTGTCCGTGCCTTTCATGTGTAGGACACCCTTGTATCTGAGCATCTTGGGGCCGTAGACCTGCACGATCGCGCCCAGGAAGTCCTCCAGCTTGGCCGGGTTGAAAGGTTTGTCGGAGCGGAACACGAAGCTCTTCACGTCGTCGTCATGCACATGGTGATGCGGGTGGTCGCAGTGCTCACCGTGCTCATGGTCGTGATGATGGTGGTGGTCGTGTTGATCGGCCTTCAGGAAGTCGGGGTCGATCTCCAGCTTGGCGTTCAAGTTAAAGCCGCGCAGGTCGAACACCTGGGCCAGCGACACCTCACCGAAATGCGCCGTCTGAATGGGCGCACGCGGGTTCATGTGCTTGATGCGGTGGATTAGCGCCTCCACGGCCGCCGGCTCCACCAGGTCGCTCTTGCTGATGAACAGCTGATCGGCAAAGCCGACCTGCATTCGCGCTTCCTGACGGGTGTTGAGCTGCTCGTCGGCGTGCTTGGCGTCCACCAGCGTCAGCACCGAGTCCAGCAGGTAGGCCTCGGCGATCTCGTCGTCCATGAAGAAGGTCTGCGCCACCGGGCCGGGGTCGGCCAGGCCGGTGGTCTCGATGATGACGCGGTCGAACTGCAGTTCGCCCTTGCGGCGCTTGGCGGCCAGGTCGCTCAGCGTGGTGCGCAGGTCTTCGCGGATGGTGCAGCAGACGCAACCGTTGCTCATCTGGATGATCTGCTCGTTGGTGTCCGAGACCAGGATGTCGGTGTCGATGTTCTCTTCGCCGAACTCGTTCTCGATGACGGCGATCTTCTGGCCGTGGGCCTCGGTCAGCACGCGCTTGAGCAGCGTGGTTTTGCCCGCACCGAGGAAGCCGGTCAGGATGGTGGCGGGGATCAGGCCTTTGGCGGCAGTGGACATGGCAGGACCGTTTCGAAAGAAGGCAGGGAATGTGGGGGCTGGCCGCCGGGGTGCAAGGGCAGTCAAACCAATCGGCTATTCTGTCCTCTCCGCAATATCCTGACAGCTCCCTTGAGCGAACCGCAATCAGGCAGGCCCCCATCGCGCGGGGCCGCCAAACATCCGCCAGAGGCACGAGGCCTGCTGGTGCGCATGCTGGAGTTCCTGCACCCCGGGCCGGACTCCAAGACCGAACTCATTGAAACGCTGGCCGACGCCGAACAGCGGGAGCTGATCGAGCCCGAGTCGCGCCAGATGCTGGAGGGCGTGCTGCGCATGGCCGAGCTGTCGGCCGGCGACGCCATGGTGGCCGCGCCGCGCATGGACCTGCTGGACATCGACGCGCCGTATGAAGAGCTGCTGCACATCGTCATCGACACGGGCCACTCGCGCTTCCCCGTCTATGAAGACAACCGCGACAACATCATCGGCATTCTGCTCGCGAAGGACCTGCTGAAGATGCAGCGCGCCCCCGAGCTGAACCTGCGCGCGCTGCTGCGGCCCACGGTCTTCGTGCCGGAGAGCAAGGGACTCAACGAGTTGCTGCGCGACTTCCGCTCCAACCGCAACCACCTGGCCATCGTCATCGACGAGTTCGGCAACACCGCCGGCCTCATCACCATCGAGGACGTGCTGGAGGAGATCGTCGGCGAGATCGAGGACGAGTTCGACGACAAGGACGGCGAGTCGGGCCTGTACACGCTGGCCGACGGCAGCATGCGCGTGGCGGGCGACGCGTCCATCGCCGCCGTCAACGGTGCCTTCGCGCTGGCGCTGCCGGAAGACCACTTCGACACGATCGGCGGCCTCGTGGCCCACGAGCTGGGTCGCGTGCCGCGGCGCGGCGAGGTGGTGCGCATCGCGGGCCTGGACTTCGCCGTCATGCTGACCCGCGGCGGCGCCGTGCGCTGGTTCAAGGTCACGCGCGCGCCGTCCGAAGAGACCGAGGCGTGAAGATCGCGACGGCCGCCGCAGCCGCTCTGGCGGCGGGTTTGCTGCAGACCGCCTCCTTCGCGCCGACCCATGCCTGGTGGGCGCAGATCGCCGCACTGGCGCTGCTGTTCGGCCTCGTGCAGCGCGCCAAGCCCAAGGTCGCCGCGCTGTGCGGTGCGCTGTTCGGCTGGAGCTGGCTGACAGCGGGCCTGTGGTGGCTCTATATCAGCATGCACGACTTCGGCGGCATCCCCGGCCCGCTGGCGGTGCTCGCCGTCGCGCTGCTGGCGGCCTTCCTGTGCGGCTACTACGCGCTGGCGCTGGGCCTGACGGCCCGCTTCATCGCCCCGGGCCGCTGGCGGCTGCTGGCGCTGGCACCGGCCTGGCTGCTGGCCGAGCTGGCGCGGGCGACATGGCTCAGCGGCTTCCCGTGGATTGCTTCAGGCTACGCGCACACGGCCGGCCCGCTGGCCGGCTGGGCGCCGTGGGTGGGGGTCTACGGCATCACGGTGCTGGCGGCGCTGGCGGCGGTCGGTGCCGTGCTGCTGAAGGAGAGCCGTTGGGCCTGGGGCCTGCCGGCACTGCTGCTGCCGCTGGCTGGACTGGTGATGCCCCAGGACTTCACCACCTCCAGTGGCCGACTGGCAGTGTCTCTGGTGCAGCCCAGCATCCCGCAAGACCAGAAGTTCGACGCCGAGCGCTTCGCCACCAACCTCGCTACGCTGGCCGGCCTGATCGACTCGGCCCAGGGTCAAGTCGTCATCACGCCCGAATCCGTCGTGCCACTGCCGCTGATCGATCTGGACCCGGCCACGCTGCAGCGCCTGTCCCGCCCCGACCGGCCGGCGCTGCTCGGCGTCTTCCTCGGCAATGCCGACGAGGGCTTCGTCAACTCCGTCATCGCGCTGGGCGGCGACTACCACTACGGCAAGCGCCACCTGCTGCCGTTCGGCGAGTTCATCCCGCCCGGCTTGGGCTGGTTCGTGCGCGCGATGAACATCCCGCTGGATGACCAGGCCCGTGGCGACCACCAGCGCGCCTGGTCAGTCGCCGGCCAGCGGTTGCGGCCGCTGATCTGCTACGAGGATCTGTTCGGTGAAGACATCGTGCAAAGCGCTGTGGGGCCGGACGCGGCAACCGTGTTCGTCAATGTCAGCAACCTGGCCTGGTTCGGCGCCGTCATGGTCCAGGACCAGCACCTGCAGTTCTCTCAGATGCGCGCGCTGGAGTTCCAGCGGCCCATCGTGCGCTCTACCAACACCGGCGCGACCGCGGTCGTCGACCACCGGGGCCGTCTCACCGCCCGCCTGCCGGCACTGGAACGCGGCGTGCTGGAGGCCGACGTCGACGGCCGCAGCGGTAGCACGCCGTACGCCCGCTGGCTGGCCGCGGTGGGCCTGTGGCCGCTGTGGGCAGCGGCGGTGCTGGCATTGCTCGGGATCCGCAAAGCCGCCCAATAGAATCGGCCACCCCCGTTTTCTGGCCTCCCATGCTGACCTTCCAGCAAATCATCCTGACGCTGCAGGACTACTGGTCCCAACAAGGCTGCGCGCTGCTGCAGCCCTATGACATGGAAGTCGGCGCCGGCACCAGCCACACCGCCACCTTCCTGCGCGCCCTCGGCCCCGAGCCCTGGAAGGCCGGCTACGTGCAGCCCAGCCGCCGCCCCAAGGACGGCCGCTACGGCGAGAACCCCAACCGCCTGCAGCACTACTACCAGTACCAGGTCGTGCTGAAGCCTGCGCCGGCCAACATCCTGGAGCTGTACCTCGGCTCGCTGGAGGCCCTCGGCTTCGACCTGAAGAAGAACGACGTGCGCTTCGTCGAGGACGACTGGGAGAACCCGACGCTCGGCTGCTGGGGCCTGGGCTGGGAGGTCTGGCTGAATGGCATGGAAGTCACGCAGTTCACCTACTTCCAGCAAGTCGGCGGCATCGACTGCAAGCCCATCACCGGCGAGATCACCTACGGACTGGAGCGCCTGGCGATGTACCTGCAGGGCAAGGAATCGGTCTACGACCTGGTCTACACCGACGGCCTGACCTACGGCGACGTGTTCCACCAGAACGAGGTCGAGCAAAGCACCTACAACTTCGAGCACAGCGACGTGGACTTCCTGCTGTCGGCCTTTGCCGCGCACGAGAAGACCAGCCAGGCGCTAATGACCGAGAAGCTCGCCCTGCCCGCCTACGAGCAGCTGCTGAAGGCCGGTCACAGCTTCAACCTGCTGGACGCCCGCGGTGCGATCAGCGTGACCGAGCGGGCTGCCTACATCGGTCGCATACGCAACCTGGCGCGTGCGGTGGCGCACAGTTACCTGGAAAGCCGCGCACGCCTCGGGTTCCCGATGGCGCCGAAGGCCTGGGCCGATGAAGTCGTCGCGCAGATCGAATTGAAGAACAGCAAGAAGGCGGCCGCTTGATGAACCTGCTCGTTGAACTGTTTGTCGAAGAGCTGCCGCCCAAGGCGCTGAAGAAGCTGGGCGAGGCCTTCGCCACCGTGCTGGCCGACAGCCTGAAGGCGCAAGGCCTGGCCGCGACAGATGCCGCCGTCACTTCGTTCGCTTCGCCGCGTCGGCTGGGCGTGCACGTGGCCAACGTCGCGGCCAAGGCCGCCGACAAAGCGGTGCAGCAGAAGCTGATGCCCGTCGCCGTCGCGCTGACGGCCGATGGCCAGGCCACGCCCGCGCTGCTGAAGAAGCTCGCGTCCGTCGGAGCCGGCTCCGAGGTCGTGCCGCAACTCAAGCGTCAGCCGGACGGCAAGGCCGAGGCGCTGTTCTGGGACAGTCTGCAGCCCGGCGCGACATTGGCCCAAGGTCTGCAGAAGGCGCTGGATGAAGCGCTGGCCAAGCTGCCCATCCCCAAGGTCATGAGCTACCAGCTCGCCGACGGCTGGACCGACGTGAAGTTCGTGCGCCCGGCGCACGGCCTCGTCGCGCTGCACGGCAGCGACGTCGTGACGGTCCAGGCCCTGGGCCTGACGGCCGGACGCACGACGCAAGGCCACCGCTTCGAGGCCGCGCAAGCCACGATCAGCATCGACACCGCCGACAGCTACGCCACGCAGTTGCGCGAGCAAGGCGCCGTCATCGCCAGCTTCGCCGAGCGCCGTGCCGAGATCTCGCGCCAGCTCAAGGGCAATGCCGATGCGCTGAGTCTCACGCCCATCGATGACGACGCGCTGCTGGACGAAGTGACGGCCCTCGTCGAGCGGCCCAACGTGCTGACCTGCGCGTTCGAGGCCGAGTTCCTGGCCGTGCCGCAAGAGTGCCTCATCCTGACGATGAAGGCCAACCAGAAGTACTTCCCGCTGCTGGACTCGCATGGCAAGCTGACCCGCCACTTCCTGGTGGTGAGCAACATCGCGCCCGCCGACGCCAGCGCCGTCGTGCAAGGCAACGAGCGCGTCGTGCGCCCGCGGCTGGCAGACGCCAAGTTCTTCTTCGACCAGGACCGCAAGAAGAAGCTGGAAGACCGCCTGCCGGGTCTTGCCAAGGTTGTCTACCACGGCAAGCTGGGCAGCCAGGGCGAGCGCGCCGAGCGGGTGCAGGCCATTGCGCACGCCATCGTCAACCAGCTCAGCATGGCGACGCTGCCGTACACGGTCGAAGCGGACGACGAGTTCAAGGTGCTCGACAGCAAGGTCAAGCAGGCAGCGTTGCTGGCCAAGTGCGACCTGCTGACCGACATGGTCGGCGAGTTTCCCGAGCTGCAAGGGATCATGGGCGGCTACTACGCCCGCCACGAGGGCCTGCGCGACGGTGTCGCCATCGCCATCGAGGACCACTACAAGCCGCGCTTCGCCGGCGACGCGCTACCGCGCAACCACACTGGCACCGTCGTGGCGCTGGCCGACAAGCTGGAGACGCTTGCGGGCCTGTTCGGCATCGGCCAGCTGCCCACGGGCGATAAGGACCCGTTCGCGCTGCGCCGCCACGCGCTGGGCGTCATCCGCATCCTGGTGGAGAAGAACCTGCCGCTGGAACTACCCGCGTTGATCGACGCGGCCCTGCCGGCTTTTGGCGAGCTGATCAAGAACCCGCAGGAGACCCGCCAAGCGCTGCTGACGTTCTTCGCCGACCGCCTGGCCGTGAGCCTGCGCGACCAGGGCTACAGCGCCCAGGAAGTCGACGCCGTGCTCGCGCTGAACCCCACGCGCCTGGGCGACGTGCCCAAGCGCCTGGTGGCCGTGCGCGCTTTCGCGGCGCTGGCGGAGGCCGCCTCGCTGGCCGCCGCCAACAAGCGCGTCGGCAACATCCTGAAGAAGGTCGAGGGCGAGCTGCCCACGACGCTTGACGACGCGCTGCTGCAGGAAGCGGCCGAGAAGGCCCTGGCTGCGGCCATCGCCGACGTGCAGCCACAGGCCGACCTGCTGTTCGAGCAGCACGACTACACCGGCTCGCTCAAGGCTCTGGCCGCGCTGAGAGGCCCGGTCGACGCGTTCTTCGACGGCGTCATGGTGAACGCCGAAGACCCCGCGCTGCGTGCCAACCGGCTCGCACTGCTGGGCCGCTTGCACGCCGCCATGAACCGCGTGGCCGACCTGTCGCGCCTGGCCGGCTGATCCATGCCGCGCAGCGAGCCCGTGCACATGAAGCTGGTCATACTGGGCCGGGATGGCACGCTCAACCGCTACCGCGACGACCACGTCAAGGCGCCGGAAGAGCTGGATCCGCTCCCCGGCGCGATGGAGGCCGTCGCGCGGCTGAACCACGCCGGCTGGCACACGGTGCTGGCCACCAACCAGGCCGGCATCGGCCGTGGCCTGTTGGACATGGCGTCGCTGAACGCGGTGCACCTGCGACTGAACCAGTTGCTGGCAGAAAAGGGCGGGCGGCTGGACGCGGCCTTCTTCTGCCCGCACACGCCCGAGGAAGGCTGCGACTGCCGCAAACCGCTGCCGGGCCTCATCCAGCAGATCGGCGAGCGTTTCGATGTCGCGCTGCCGGTGGTGCACATGGTGGGCGCGTCGCTGACTGACCTGCTGACGGCCCAGGCTGCGGGCTGCATTCCGCACCTCGTGCTGACCGGCCCGCTCGGTTACCTGGAGCCCGGCCAGCTGGCCGAACTGCTGCTGCAGGTGCCCGATGCGCGCGTCCACGAAGACCTGGCCGCCTGCGCCGAGTCCATCGTCCAGGAGGACCGCCGCCGCGCCGCCGAGAAGCGCGGCCAGGCCCTCGCCCCCGACACCCAGGCCGGAGACCTGAACTAGATGTCCACGCTGTTGAGCGCCATCCGCTCGCTGATCTTCGTCCTCGTCCTCATCGTAACGGTCATTCCCTGGGCGCTTGGCGTTCTGGTGCTATCCATCTTCCGCCGTGGCGATCCGATCTACTGGGCCTGCGCCAACTGGCTGAAGATCGCCATCTGGAGCGCGCGCTGGATCTGCGGCGTGAAGTGGCGCATCCAGGGCATGGAGAACCTGCCGCCCGCGTCCGACCGCCAGGCCGGCGTCGTGCTGCTGTCCAAGCACCAGAGCACCTGGGAGACCTTCGCCTACCCGGCGCTGCTGAGCCATCCGCTGGCCTACGTGTTCAAGCGCGAGCTGCTGTATGTGCCCTTCTTCGGCTGGGCGATGGCGCGCATGGACATGATCCACATCGACCGCGGCCGCCGCACCGAGGCTTGGAACAAGGTGCTGAAGCAGGGCAAGCGCCTGGGGCGCCAGGGCAACTGGGTCATCATGTTCCCCGAGGGCACGCGCATCGCGCGCGGCCAGGCGGGCGACTACAAGACCGGCGGCACGCGCCTGGCCATCGAGGCCGGCCTGCCCGTGGTGCCCATCGCCGCGACGGCCGCGCGCTGCTGGCCGCGCAAGAGCTTTTTGTTGAAACCCGGCATCGTGGACATCTCCATCGGCAAGCAGATTCCCCCCGAAGGCCGCGAGCCGGGCGAGCTGATGCGCGAGGTGAAGGACTGGATCGAGAGCGAGATGCGCCGTCTTGACCCGGAGGCCTACACCGTCCCTCCGCCCGCCGGTGTCGCCGGCACCCCCGCCCCGAACCAGCGCTGAGTCGCATGCCGTCCAAGCGCCCGGCCTCGCTGCTGCAGGACAGCCAGTTGTCGCTGTTCGACGTGGCGCCGGAGATCACGCCCGCTGAACCCGGCGCGCCGCGCTCGCTGCGCGAGCTGTGGCTGGGACAGCACCGCGTCGGCTACGAGCTCAAGCGCGCGCGGCGGCGCAGCATCGGCTTCGTCGTCGGGCCGCAAGGCCTGCGCGTCAGCGCGCCCCGCTGGGTGCCGGTCACCGAGATTGAACGCGCGCTGCATCACAAGGGCGACTGGATCCTGCGCAAGCTGGTCGAGCAGCGGGAACGCCAGCAGCGCATCCAGGCCTCGCGCATCGAATGGCTGGACGGCGGCCGGCTGCCCTACCTCGGCGAGCCGCTGACGCTGGTGATTGCGCCATCGGAACGCGAAGTCGTGTGGGATGCCGCCACGCGCCAGTTGCGCTTGCCACTGCCGGGCGGCGCGTCGGCCGAGCAGATCCGCGACCTGGCCCAGGCCTGGCTGCAGGCGCGCGCGACGGAGGACTTCCTGCCGCGCTGCCACCGCTTTGCCGACCAGCTCGGTGTGGCGATGAAGTCGCTGCGGCTGTCGTCCGCGCAGACCCGCTGGGGCAGCGCCAGCGCGGACGGTTCCATCCGGCTGAACTGGCGGCTGATCCACTTCGCGCCGGCCATCATCGACTACGTCGTGGCCCACGAACTGGCCCACCTGCGCGAGATGAATCACAGCCCGGCCTTCTGGGACACGGTTCGTTCCGTGCTGCCCGACTTCGAACGCTCGCGCGACGCGCTGCGCGAGGAATCCATCGTCGCGCAGTGAGCATGGTGAATATTCCCACGCCCACTTGAACCGCAGGCATTCACATTCAGCAACACTCGCGCCAACGCTGTCACTACAGGTACCGCAGCCGGCCCAGCCGGTGGAATCGGGAGAGAAGGTACCAAGGCTGGAACGCCGCCACCGGTTGCCCGGGGCGGCGTTTCTATTTTCACCGCCCGTGCTGGCGTCTGGGTCAGGCCGCAGAGAAGCGGTACACCCCGTCGGCGCCCAGTTCCCGTGTCAGCGCGCCCTTAAGCCACAGCGCATTCAGGTGGGCGATGGACTCGCCCATCGCGAAGGTCGTCTGGTGCAGGTCCAGCTTGCGCTTGAACAGCACCGGCAGAAGCCCGGCCGCGTGGGTCGGCGCGGTCCGGCAGGCGGCCATCACCTCGGCGAAGCGATCGTCGTGGTGCGCCTGCAGCTGGTCGATGCGCTGGTGCAGGCCGGTGAACGGCTTGCCATGCGACGGCAGCACCAACGTGGCGGCGGGCAGGTCCAGGTAGCGGGTCAGCGACTGCAGGTACAGGTTCAGCGGGTCGGCCTCGGGCTCCACGTCGACGACGGACACGTTGGTCGAGATGCGGGGCAGCACCATGTCGCCGCTGATCAGCAGCTTCCCGGCCTCGCAGAACAGGCTGATGTGCTCCGGCGCATGCCCGTAGCCGGCGATGCAGCGCCAGGTGCGGCCGCCGATGTCCACCGCCATGCCGTCCATCAGCCGGCGGAACGCCGTGGGCACGACCGGCACCATCTTGGGGTAGTAGTCGGCGCGCTCGCGGATCTTCTGCAGGGAGTCCTCGTCGGTGAGCCCGTGGCTGCCGAAGAAGGCTGCCGCCGAGGCGCCGCCCATGCCCACGGTCGAGCTGCTGGCCAGTCGCGCCAGGTTGAAGTCCGTCGCGCTCATCCACAAACGGCAGGCCCATCGCTCGGTCAGCCAGTGCGCCAGGCCCAGGTGGTCCGGGTGGAAATGCGTGGCCATCACGCGCAGCACCGGAAGGCCGTCCAGCCGGCTCGCGAAAACGGTCTCCCAGTTGTCGCGTGTCGCGTCGCTGGCGATGCCGCAGTCGACGATGGTCCAGCCGTCAACGCCATCGATCCGGTCGCGCAGCAGCCACAGGTTGATGTGGTCCAGCGCGAACGGCAGGCCCATGCGCACCCAGCGCAGGCCCGGGGCCAGATCCAGCGCCTCGCCGGCTTGAGGCAGGGTTTCGCCGAGGGGGTAGTGCAGTTCGGATTCGCGGGCGTTGGCCATGGTGCTGCTCAGCAGGTCTTAGACTGACGTTAACGTCAAGTCAGTTTAGCCATGCCATCCCGAAAGCCTGTCTCTGCCGCGACCGACGCGCCGCAGACTTTCACGATCACGCAGCTCGCCGCGGAGTTCGACATCACGCCGCGCGCCATCCGCTTTTACGAGGAAGCCGGCCTGCTGCAGCCCGGCCGCCATGGCCGCAACCGCGTCTACGGCCCGCGCGACCGCACGCGGCTGAAGCTGACGCTGCGCGGCAAGCGCCTCGGGCTGGCGCTGCAGGAAATCAAGCAGCTGGTCGACATGTACGACAGCCAGGCCAGCGCTGCGCCGCAGCTGCGCGCGTTCCTGGCCACGCTGGCGCGGCACCGCGAACAGCTCGAACAGCAGCGCGACGACATCGAGATCACGCTGGCCGAGATCCAGCAGCACGAGAAGCGCTGCCGCGCCTTGCTCGCCGAGGCCTGATGCGCTCGTTCAGAGCGTTTGAAACTGCACACTTCGAGGGGCAAACCCTCTCTTCACGGGATTGGCAGCCTCACTAGAGTCCAGCCACTTGAGAATCTCCCGAGAACACGCATTCTGCGGAGCAGTCGTTGTGAACAAGCCCGGACCTCGCCCACCTCGGGTGCTGACCCTGACAGCACTCGCGACCGCCCTGACATGGACGCTGTCCTCGCAGCACGTCCTCGCCCAGGCCGCCGAGGCGCCCAAGCCCGCGGCCGGGCTGGAGCGCGCCCAGAAGGCGGCTGACGCCGTCTTCCATTGGATCAAGCTCAACGGCGAGAAGGGCGCCACGCGGCAGGGCGGCGCACCGGCACCCTCACCGGCGCCAGCGGCCGCGCCTGCGCCACCACCACCCGCGCCCCGCAAACCCATCCAGGCCGCCGCCCCCAAGCCTGCCCCCGCCCCTGCGGCGCTGGCCCCGCGGCCGGAGCCGAGTACCGTCGCCATTGCGGAGACCGCAACGACCCCGCCGCCAGCGGCCGTACCCGAACCCGCCGCAGGCCCTGCCCCTGCCGCCACGGCCACGGTCGAGCCGGACCCCGAACCCGGCCCCGTCGTGCTGGCCGCCGCCGCACCCAGTCCCACGGCCGCTGCGCCGCTGGCGACCGCTGCGCGCGTGACGCAGCCCGCGTCCGCACCGGCAGAGCCCGAAGAGGCGCAGCTCAAGCTGCTGACCAAGGTCGAGCCCGCCATTCCCCGGCAGTTGCTCACCCAGTCGATCCGCAACGGCTTCGCGCAGGTGCAGTTCACCGTCGCTCCCGACGGCAGCGTCAGCAAGGCGCAGGTGCTGAAGGCCAGCCATGTGCGCCTGGGCTCCGCGGCCGTCGACGCGATTCGGCAGTGGCGCTTCGCGCCCATCCCGCGGGCACGCGAGGCGGCGGTTCAGGTGGCGTTCAACAACGACACAGAGTAGGGAGGGCGCGCGCCTTTTGCGCGACACCCGCCTGGTCGCGGGCTTGACGCCCCCTGGGCGCCCCGGGATGCTCCCGCGCGACGCACGGCATCCAGCCGTGCACTGCACAACAGGGAGTTCCCATGTCGATCCGATCGCTCGCCCGCGCCCTCGCGGGTCTTGGCCTCTGCGCCGCACTGGCTGCGCACGCCGCGCCCTACACCCGCATGGTGGTCATCGGTGACAGCCTCTCGGACAGCGGCAACAATGCGCTGCTGCTGGCACAGGCCTATGGCGGCACCGTGCCTCCGGTGGTCATTTCGGACAACCAGTTCTACAGCAAGCTGACCTCCGACGCCGGCACGTACTCCAACGGCAAGGTCTGGACGCAGTACCTGGCCGAGACGCTGGGGGTCGGCCTGGCCCCCTCGATGGCCGGTGGCGGCAACTACGCCTACGGCGGCGCGCAGACCGGGCTGAACGGCAACGAGACGCCCGACGGCTTCCCTTACAGCATGACCACGCAGCTGGGCTGGTACCTGAACAACCCCACCACGGTCATCGACCCCAACGGCCTCTACGTCGTGGCCGGCGGCGGCAACAACGTGCGCGTGGCGCTGGAAGCGCTGGCGGCGAACCCGGCGCTGGACCCGGCCGCAGTCTTCGCCGCCACGGTGGCCGGCTACGTGTCCGACATGGCCACCATGGTCGGCACGCTGCGCGGTCTGGGCGCCCAGCATGTGCTGGTGCTGAACACGCCAGACTTCGGCCTGACACCGATGGTGCGCGGCATCACGCCGGTGGCCGACGCCGCCACCCAGCTGTCGGCAGCCATGAACGCCGGGCTAGGGCAAGCCCTGGCACCCACCGGCGCGACAGTGTTCGACATGTTTGGCTTCCTGCACGAGGCCGTTGCCTCCAACGTGTTCGACAACGTCACCGATGCCTGCGGCGCCGCCGTCAACAACTGCAGCGTGGACACGGCCCTGTTCTGGGATGCCATCCACCCGACCACGCTGGGCCACGCGCAACTGGCTGCCGCCGTGGCGCGCGTCATCCCGCTGCCGGAGCCGGACATGGCCGCTCTGATCGCCGTGGGCCTGTTCGCCGCGCTAGGCGCCCGGCGCCGGGCAGCCCGCCAGCAGCGCTGACATCGCCTCCAGAAACACCCGGGTGCGCAGCGGCATCAGCCGCCGCTCCGGGAACACGGCCCAGGCCGTCGAGCCGGGCAACTGCCAGTCCGGCAGCACGCGCTGCAGGCTACCGAACGCCAGCGAGTGCTGCACCATCAGCCGGTCGACGCCGGCAATGCCCACGCCGCTCAGCGCCATCTGCGCCAGCACGCTGGGCGAGTTCGCCAGCGTGCGCTGCGCCGGCTTCACGACGACCGGCTCGCCGCCGGAGGCGTCCAGCCGGCTGAGCTGCCAGGGCACGGCCTCGCCGGTGCGGCTCATCAGCATCAGCGCGTGCATGCTGTCCAGCGCCTGCGGCAGCAGCGGCTCACCGACGCGGGCCAGGTAGTCCGACGACGCGTACAGCGCCCAGTGCGTCGTCGCCAGCCGGCGCGCAGCCAGCTGGCTGTCCTCGTCCAGCGTGCCCATGCGGATGGCGAGGTCGAAACCTTCGCCGATGATGTCCACGCGCCGTGGCGTCAGGTCCAGCGTCAGTTGCACCTCGGGGTAGTGGATCGCGAAGTCGGCCAGCATCCGCGAGGCCACCTGCTCCGCGAAGTCTGCCGGCATGCTGACCCGCAGCCGCCCGCTGGGCTTGCGCTGGCGGTGCAGTGCCAGCGCCAGCGCCCCGTCCACCTCGGCCGCGACAACGCGCGCGTGCTCCAGCACACCGGCACCGAAATCCGTCAGCGCCAGCTTACGCGTCGTGCGCTGCAGCAGCTTCTCGCCCAGGCGCGTCTCCAGTGCCGCGATGCGGCGCGACACCGTGCTCTTGGGCCAGCGCACCCGCTCGGCGGCGCGGCTGAAACTGCCGGCCTCCATGACGCGGGCGAACAGCAGCAGGTCGTCGGCATCGGGTTCCATCTCTCTCTCTCCATTGCGGGCCGAGCGCCGGGCCGCTGCCAAGCCGGTCCGCCCTCGCGATGTGCTTGCCGGTCAATCCGGCAAGCATCGCCGTCCCCTCGGGGGACCGGCCAAGGTAATCCTTGGACGAGGGGCTCTTCATTGATCCATTGACAGAACAATCTTATGCAATCCGGCGACTTCTGCCGTTGATTAGCCAGTCCTAGAGTTCATTCCATCGCAACACGCCCCACCAGGAGCCCCGAATGAACCTCTTGCAGATCAACGCCAGCGCCCGCCGCACCCAGGACGACCAAGGATCCACCTCGACCCGCCTGGCCAACGAGCTGACCGCCGGCCTGCGCGCCGCCTCGCCCGAAGCCACCGTGACGGTGCGCGACCTGGCGCTGACGCCGCACCCCGTGCTGGACGAAGCCGCACTGGGCGCCCTGTTCACGCCGGCCGACCAGCGCACGCCCGAGCAGGCCTCACGCGTCGCGATGGACGACGCGCTGATCGCCGAGCTGCAGGCCGCCGACGTCATCGTCATCGGCGTGCCCATGTACAACTTCAGCGTGACCGCCCAGTTCAAGAACTGGGTCGACGCCGTGGCCCGCGCCGGCGTCACCTTCAAGTACACCGAAAAGGGCGCCGAGGGCCTGGTGACGGGCAAGCAGGTCTACATCGTGACCAGCCGCGGCGGCATCCACCGCGACCAGCCCAGCGACCAGATGACGCCTTACCTGCGCACCGTGCTGGCCTTCCTGGGCATGACGGACGTCGAGTTCGTCTACGCCGAGGGCATGGCCTTCGCTGCCGAGCAAGGCCTGGCCAACGCCCGCTCCCGCATCACCGAACTGCTTTCCACTTGATGACCCACTGAGGAAACCGCCATGAGCACCGTCGCCACTTCCCTTCTCGCCCAACCGCGCGAGGTCGAACGCCTCGTCGCCGGTCAGCCGACCAGCGACGGTGCGGGCGTCAAGTTGAACCGCGTGCTGACGAACAACCTGCAGCGCCGGCTGGACCCCTTCCTGATGCTGGACGCGTTCGGCTCGGAGAACCCGGATGACTATGTCGCCGGCTTCCCCGACCACCCGCACCGGGGCTTCGAGACCATCACCTACATGCTGCAGGGCCGCATCCGCCACCGCGACTCGGCAGGCAACGAGGGCCTGGTGTCGGACGGCGGCGTGCAATGGATGACGGCCGGCCGCGGCGTCATCCACAGCGAACTGCCCGAGCAACGCGAAGGCCGCATGTCCGGCTTCCAGCTGTGGCTGAACCTGCCCGCCAAGGACAAGCTGCGCGACCCTTGGTACCTGGACGTGCAGGGCGCCGACGTGCCGCAGTACGAGCGCGAGGGCGTGACCGTGCGCGTCATTGCTGGCGACAGCCATGGCGTGCAGGGTGCCGTGCAGCGCGAGGTCACCGAGCCGCTGTACCTGGACCTGCACCTCGCACCTGGCGCCCGCTTCGAGCAACCATTGCCGGCCACGCACAACGCCTTCGTCTACGTTTACCAAGGCGCGCTGAAGTTCGACAGCGGCTGCCTGCAGCGCGAGGGCCGCATGGCCATCCTGGCCAACACGCCCGGCAGCGACGGCGTGCGGCTCCAGGCAGGCGACGAGCCCACGCGGGCCATCCTGGTGGCCGGTAAGCCACTGGGCGAACCTATCGCGCAGTACGGCCCGTTCGTCATGAACACCGAGGCCGAGCTGGTGCAGGCAGTGCGTGACTTCCAGGCCGGTCGCCTGGCCTAGGGTGAGAATCGGTCCCCCATGACCGGACCGATGCGCACCTGCTGATGGACCGCCTCCAAGCGATGGAGGTGTTCGTCGCCGTGGTGGACCACGGCGGCTTCGCGGCGGCGGCGCGGCGGCTGGACCTGTCCGCCCCCGTCGTCACGCGCGCCGTGGCCGAGCTGGAGGCGCGGCTGGGCGTGCGGCTGCTGACCCGCACGACGCGCACCGTGCGCGTGACCGAGGCCGGCGCGCGCTACGCCGACGACTGTCGGCGCATCCTCGCCGACGTGGGCGAGTCGGACGCCGCCACCAGCGGCAGCCGCACGCAGATCAAGGGCCTGCTCAGCGTCACGGCGCCGGCCATGTTCGGCAACCTGCACGTGACGCCCATCGTCGCCGACTACCTGCGGCGTCATGCCGAGGTCGATGCGCACTGCCTGTTCGACGACCGCGTCGTCAACCTCGTCGACGAGGGCCTGGACGTGGCCGTGCGCATCGGCGAGCTGCCCGATTCGTCGCTGCAGGCCATCCCCGTGGGCCACGTGCGGCGCGTGCTGGTGGCCACGCCGAGCTATCTCGCTGCGCAGGGCCGGCCGGCCACACCGGCACAGCTCGCCGGGCACGTGCTCATCCAGCCGACCGGCGTGTCACCCTACCCCGAGTGGCGCTTCACCCACGCCGGTCGGCCGGTGGTGCAGCGCATCCGCCCGCGCCTGCGCACCACCACCAACGACGCCGCCCGCACGGCTGCGCTGACGGGGTTGGGCATCGCGCGCCTCGTCAGCTACCAGGTGGCCGACGACCTCGCCAGCGGCTCGCTGCAGCTGCTGCTGCCTGACTACGAGACACCGGCGATCCCGGTGCATGTGCTGCACCGGGAGGGCCGGCACGTGACGCAAAAGGTGCGCGCCTTCGTGGACCTGGCGGTGGAGATGCTGCGGGGCAATGCGGCGCTGCGTTGAGCAGCGCGAACCGGGGTGGTCGCCCGTCACTCCCACCGGGCTCACCAAGCGCGGAATCCGACGAAGCGTCGTTTGGGTGGGATCACCTGCAGATCGTCTGTGACTCCAGTCGCTAGGCTGTGGTTCCTTTCTGCATGGAGATCGTTTTGAGCCGAACACGAAGCTTTTTTGCCGGCATGACTGCCTGCGCCACACTCATCGCCGCCGTCACACTTTTGACCGGCGCCAAGGCGCCGCCGAGCAAGTTCGAAGAGATCGACGTGGGTCGCATCAACATCCGCGAGCCTGATGGAAGCTTGCGCATGGTCATCTCCAACCGCGAGCAGTTCCCGGGCACCCCGTGGAAGGGTGCCGAACAGCCAAGACCCGATCGACGCACCATGGCGGGCATGCTTTTCATCAACGATGAAGGCACGGAGAACGGCGGGCTGATCCAGAAGGGTGCCATCGGTGCGGACGGCAAGGTGAATGCCGGCCTCAGCCTGACATTCGACCGTTTCCGGACGGACCAGGTGCTCCAGCTGCTTCATGCTGAACAGGATGGACGGGTCCGCACTGAAATCGCCATCAACGACGAAGCAGACCCGCTCAAGCTGGACCTGCCGCAACGCAAGGAAATGATGCGCGAGTTCTCGACACTGCCGACCGAGGAGCGCCGGGCCGAGATGGCCAAGCTGCGGGCAGAGGGCTTGCTGCCGCAGAACCGGGTGCGCATCGGGACCACAGCCGACCGCGCCTCAGCTTTGCAATTGAGCGATGCACAGGGGCGGCCTCGGCTGTTGCTGCTTGTCACGGCGGATGGCAGGCCGAGCATTCAGATGCTGGACGACAAGGGCAAGGTCGCGCGGACGATCTCGCTTGATGCGGCAGCGCTCTAGCGCGCCACATCCCACTCGGTTGACAACGGACGGCCTGGCAGGCGCGGCTTCCAGCCTGCCAAGCGCCCCCTTTTCGACGCGTCACCCGCCGTCAGCACCAATCACCCACGGTTCTGCGGCGCCCAATCGCGAAACCGCCAGCGCAGCGGCAGCGCGTCGCGCAGCCACCAGGCCTCGTCGAGATGGAAACGCCACGCGCGCTCGGCGCCGTCCGGCAACGGTCCGTCCCAGACGATGTCGGCACGGCCGGTCAGCGTCAGCAGGTCGCCGCGCTCGAAGTCGATGAACAGCAGGCCCGCGCGGCCATCGGCCTCCAGGTTGCCGAGCGTCATGAACATGCGGTTGCCAGCGTAGTCGGGCACCAGCAGCGTCCGCTCGTCCTCCTGCACGACAAAGCCAGCGGGGCCGCCGCGGTGCGACACGTCGGCGCCCGCATCGCTCGCGGCGCCCGCGTGTGAAGCGACGAACAACGTGTCGGCCGACGCGATCAGCCAGGCCGCATCGCCTGCCAGGTCCGCCACGCGTTCGACGGCGCGCGGCCGCGTGTCGGCGGCGTCGCGCACCCAGTCGACCTCGCGCCCCTGGATGTACTGCGGGCAGTTGCCCACGGTCTGCTGCACGCGCAGGCGCAGGCCTTGCGGACCTGCCGCCTGCAGCTGCCCGTTGACGCGGTTGCGCCGCCGCGTGTGCAGCTCGATGCCCAGCAGCCCCAGCGGCGCGCCCGCCACCATGCCGGCCGCGGCCGGGTCGCCGGGGATGGGCGTGGCGGCGAAGTCCAGGTGCCGGTCGTCCGGAGCGCGCACGAAGCCCGGCCGCCCCACCAGCAGCGTGGCCCAGGGACGGCCGGCGGGGTCCACGCTGCCGGCCAGCATGAAGGGCAGCTGCTCGTAGAAGCGTTGGTGCTGTTCGGGCAGGTGGTTGCGCACGACGCGGGTGCCGATCTCTGCCATGCGTTCGGCCATGCCGATGCGCGCCTGCACGGCGACTTCGCCGGGGTGGAAGGGTGTGTCCATAGCGGTCAGGCGGCGCGCAGGCCGGCCACGGTTGTCTTGAACGGCACGAAGCCCGGCAGCGCCTCGATGCGCGCCAACCAGGCTCGCAGTGCCGGATAGGGCGCCAGGTCCACATTGCCCTCCGGCGCGTTGACGATGTAGCTGTAGCCGGCGATGTCGGCCAGCGTTGCGTGCTCGCCGACGAGGAAGGCGCGGCGCGACAACTCGCCCTCCATGACCTTGAACAGGCCATGCGCACGGTCGATGACCTCGTCGACATCGAAACGCGCGCCGAACACCGTGACCAGCCGCGCTGCGGCCGGGCCGTATGCGATCAGGCTGGACGCCACCGACAGCCAGGCCTGCACCGCCGCGCGGCCGGCCGCGTCGTGCGGCAGCCATCGGCCGGCCGTGTCGTACTTCGTCGCCAGGTAGACCAGTATGGCGGTGCTGTCCCAGACGAAGTGGCCGTCGTCGTCCAGCAGCGGCAGTTGGCCGAAGGGATGGCGGGCGACGAACTCGGGCGCCTTGTGCGCGCGGGCCGCGAGGTCCACGTCGATGAGTTCGTGCGGCAGGCCCAGCAGAGATAACGCCAGTTCGGCGCGATGGGCATGGCCGGAGAGGGCGTGGCGGTACAGCTTGAGGGACATGGCAGGCTCCGTTGAAGGCGATGGGCCTCACTGTGCCGAGCCGGGAGCCGCCGCGAAACGGCGCGGGCGGCAAGTCATTCTTTCGGCGCGTGGCAAGAGTCGCCTCCCCAGACAATCACGCCATGACCGCCCGCCGCCACAGCCCCGCCGCCGAACGCAACGGCCCACCCATCCTGGCCGCGCTGCAGCACCTGCTGCCGTCCACCGGCGTGATGCTGGAAATCGCCAGCGGCACCGGTCAGCATGCGGCCTTCTTCAGCGCAGGCCTGCCCGGCTGGCAGTGGCAGCCGAGCGACTTCGAGCCCGCCGCCCTGCCCTCCATCAGCGCTTGGTGCAACGGCCTGGCGCGTGTGCGGCCACCGATCACGCTGGACGTGCTGGCCGCCGACTGGCCCGGCGTGCCGGCGCAGGTCGACGCGATCTACTGCGCCAACATGATCCACATCGCGCCGTGGCCCTGCACGGCGGGCTTGATGCAAGGCGCGGCGCGGCACCTGGCGCCGGGAGGATCGCTGATCACGTACGGGCCGTACCTGCTGGACGACGAGCCGACAGCCCCGAGCAATCTGGCGTTCGATGCCGATCTGCGGGCGCGCAATGCGGCCTGGGGCATTCGCCGCTTCCAAGACGTGGCGGATCAAGCAGCGGCCGTCGGACTGAGCCTGCGCGAGCGGCGCGACATGCCAGCGAACAACAAGCTGCTGGTGTGGGCGCGAGCTGGCTGACCACGCGCCGCCGCTCGAACCACCGCGATAGCAAAGACGCAAGACCATCGGACCCTGGAAAGAGCCATGGCCTCGGGAGCGAGGTCAGTCCTTTCGCCCGGCCCCGAGATAGGTCTCGATCACCCGCGGGTCCGCCGCCAGTTGATCCGCCGGCCCGCTCAGCCCGAACTCACCGGTCTCCAGCACATGCCCGTGGTCCGCCACGCGCAGTGCGGCGCGGGCGTTCTGCTCCACCAGCAGCAGGCTGACGCCGCTAGCGCGCAGGTCTTCGACGATGGCGAAGATCTCTCGCACGATCAGCGGTGCCAGGCCCAGGCTGGGTTCATCGAGCATCAGCAGCTTGGGTTGGCCCATCAGCGCGCGGCCCAGGGCCAGCATCTGGCGTTCGCCGCCGGACAAGGTGCCGGCCTGCTGCGCGCGGCGCTCCTTCAGCCGCGGGAAGCGCGTGTAGACGCTGTCCAGCCCGTCGCGCCAGCGCTTGTCGCCCAGCTTCCTGGGTCGCCAGCCGCCCAGCAGCAGGTTGTCCTCGACCGTCATGGTGCCGAACAGCTCGCGCTTCTCTGGCACCAGCGCAAGGCCGGCCAGCACGCGCTCTTCGAGCGTCAGCGGCGCGATGTCTTCACCGGCGAAGCGCAGCGTGGCGCTGCGCGACGGGATCAGGCCCATCAGCGCGCCCAGCAGCGTGCTCTTGCCCGCGCCGTTGGGGCCGATGACGGTGACGACGCTTTTCTCCTGCGCGGCAAAGCTCAGGCCATGCAGCACTTCGGCGCGGCCGTAGCCAGCGTGCAGATCAGCGACTTCAAGGAGAGCGCTCATACCCGCCCCTCGTCCGACGAGTACGTCGGCCCATCCCCCAAGGGGAGGCCGGCCGGCTTGGGAGTGGCCCGGCGCTCGTCCGGCAAGTCGTCCGCCCCCAGGTACGCGGCACGCACGGCCGGGCTGGCCTGCACCTCGGCCGGCGTGCCTTCCATCAGCCAGCGGCCGAACTCCATGACGACGATGCGGTCGGTCAGCTTCATGACGAAGTCCATGTCGTGCTCCACCAGCAGCAGCGACAGGCCCTCGGCCTTCAGCTGCCGCAGCACCTCGGCCAGCGCTTCCTTTTCCTGGTGGCGCAGGCCGGCGGCGGGTTCGTCCAGCAGCAGCAGCGACGGGTCGCTGGCCAGTGCGCGGGCAATCTCCACCAGGCGTTGCGGGCCTAGCGCCAGGTTGCCGGCCAGCTCGTGCGCCTGGTTCTCCAGGCCGATGCGCCTCAACTGGCGCAGCGCCTCGGCGCGGGCCTGGGCTTCCTCGGCGCCGTTCAGGCCCAGCATCGCGCGCAGCGTGCCGGTCTTCGTGCGCAGGTAGGTGCCCACCGCGACGTTCTCCAGGACCGTCATGTCGGGCACCAGCTTCACATGCTGGAAGGTGCGGCTCAGGCCCGCACGTGCGATGTCGCGGCTGGCGCGGCCGTCCACGCGCTGACCGAGCAGCTCGACCTCGCCGCTCGTCAGTGGCAGCACGCCGGAGATGAGGTTGAAGGTGGTGCTCTTGCCCGCGCCGTTGGGGCCGATAAGGCCCACGATGTCGCCGGCGCGGATGGTGAAGCTGATGTCGTTGACGGCGGTGAGCCCGCCAAAGGCCTTCCTGATCTTGCGCACCTCCAGCAGCGGTGCGCCGCGCGGCGGGTGGCTGCGTGCGCTGAGCTTCGGGGCATCCTCGTCCACCGGCTTGACGGGGCGCCCCGGCAGCCAGCGCGACACCAGCGGCCACAGGCCATCGGGCGCGAAGCGCAGCACCAGCACCAACGCGATGCCGAACACGATGATCTCGTAATTGCCCGAGCCGCCGAAGACCATCGGCAGCCAGACCTTCAGCTGGTCTTCGGCCAGCTTGACCAGCGCCGCGCCGGTGAACGCGCCGCCCACCGTGGCAATGCCGCCGATGACGGCCATGAACAGGTACTCGATGCCAAACTTGATGCCGAACGGCGACGGGTTCACGCTGCGCTGCATGTGCGCGTACAGCCAGCCCGATACCGAGGCCAGCAGCGCCGCGATGACGAACATCGTCAGCTTGTAGCGGAAGGTGGAGGCGCCCATGGCCTCGGGCATGGTGGCGCCGCCGCCGCGGTGGGTGTTCAGCGCGCGCATGATGCGGCCCGGCCGCGAGTCCAGCAGCCGCGTGACGCCCAAGGCCGCCAGCAACGCGGCGATCCATATCAGCCAGTAGATGCGTCGCTCGCTCTGGAAGCTGAAGTCGCCCAGCTGCACCGCCGGCAGGCCCAGCAGCCCGTCGTACTTGCCCAAGGCGTCCAGGTTGCCGATCAGGTAGTACAGCGCCAGGCACCAGCAGATGGTGGCCAGCGGCAGGTAGTGGCCCGACATGCGCAACGTCAACATGCCGATCAACAGCGCCAGCACCCCCGTGACAGCCACGCCCGCCACCAGCCCCAGCCACGGCGACAGGCCCATCACGACGGACAGGTAGCCGGTGGCGTAGGCACCCACGCCGGCGAACGCAGCCTGGCCGAAGGAAGTCAGGCCGCCCACGCCGGTCAGCAGCACCAGGCCCAGCACCACCAGGGAGAACAGGCCGATGTAGTTCAGCTGCGTGATCCAGAAATCCGGCACCGGCAGCAGCGGCAACAGCAGCACCACGACGGCGGCGACCGCCGCAAGATGGAAACGCTTCATGGTCTTCAATGCTCTTCGTGGTGCGGGTCCACGAAGGACCGCCACAGCAGGATGGGCAGGATCACCGTGAACACGATGACCTCCTTGAACGCGCTGGCCCAGAAGGAGCCGAAGCTCTCGATCAGGCCCACGCCGATGGCACCGGCTAGTGCCATCGGGAAGCTGGCCAGGCCCGCGAACACCGCGGCGACGAAGCCCTTCAGGCCGATCAGGAAGCCGGTGTCATAGTAGATGGTGGTGGACGGCGAAATCAGCAGCCCCGACAGTGCGCCGATGAAGGCGGCCATCGTGAAGCTCAACGACCCCGCCGCGTCGCCCGAGATGCCCATCAACCGCGCGCCGGTGCGGTTCACCGACGTGGCACGCAGCGCCTTGCCCGCCAGCGTGCGCTCGAAGAACAGGAACAGCGCGGCGATCAGCGCGATGGAGGCGCCGAAGATGATCAACGTCTGCCCCGTGAAGCTCAGCGGCCCGGCGTCGAAGCGGGCGTCCCAGAACGCCGGCGTGCGGTAACCCTCGGCCCCGAAGAACACCAGGCCGATGCCCGTCAGCGCGAAGTGCACGCCGACCGACACGATCAGCAACGTCAGCACGCTGGCGCCCGACAGCGCGCGGTAGGCCACGCGGTACAGCAGGGGGCCCATGGCCGTGACCAGGGCCAGCGTCAGCAGCACCTGCACCAGCAGCGGCGGCTGCTGGGGCGCCAACCAGCGCGTGACCCACGCGATCAGCAGCGGCACGACGACCGCGCCCACCTGCCGCCGCGCGATGCGCCCGAACGCCCAGCGCTCGCGGATGGCCTGCACGGTGTCCAGCACGGCGCCCGCGACGGCCAGCATCACCAGCAGCCACACGGTGCCGGGCACCTTGCCCAGCTGCAGGGCCGCCAGCGTCAGAGCGCCGAATGCGACGAACTCGCCCTGCGGGATGAAGATGACGCGGGTGACCGAAAACACCAGTACCAGGGCCAGCGCGACGAGGGCGTAGATGGCCCCGTTGGTCAGCCCGTCCAGGCCCAGGATGGCGGCAATCGTGAAGTCCATGGCGGCTCAGCAACGAGTGAGCAGCGATAGTAAAACCATTTGCCGACCGATCGGTCGGGTATTACCCGACGCCACGCCGCAGATACAAAAAGGGCGCCCCGCGAAGGGGCGCCCCGTCGATCACCGCGGGATGGATCAGCTCGCGCTGACGACCAGCTGGTTGTTGACGTGCTTCACACCGTCCACGGCGGAAGCCAGCGTGGTCGCGCGCTCGCGGGACTGCGAGTCAGGCGCCTTGCCCGTCAACGTGACCATGCCTTCGCGGGTGTCGACATTGATCTGCGTGGCCTTCAGCTTGTCGTCCGCCACAAGCGCGGCGTTGACCTTGGCCGTGATGCCCACGTCGCTGGTGGCCTGCGACGCGTCGGCGGCGGCACGCTCGGCCGTGGCCTCGGCGCCGGCCATCGCTTCCTTGGCGTCCTGGCGGGTCTCGGCGGCGGCCTGCTTGGCTTCGGCGACAGCACCGTCCAGGCGCTGCCCGGCGGTCATGTCGTCTTCCTTCTTGCTGCAGGCGGTCAGCGCAGCGGCCAGGGCCACGGCGGACAACAGGGAAATGCGTTTGGTGGCGGGGGTCATCATGAGGCTTCCTTTCGCGGGGAATGAGGCCTGACAGGCCGATGGCTGAACTTTGGACGTCGGCCGGCGCGGCGTGTTTCAGTCCAGGCGCCGACCGCGTGTCGGACCAGGCCGACAGGCCCGAAAAAGACCGGGCGGCCGGTCGCGTCCTACAGAGGCCGCCGCCACCGTCCCACGCCCGCGGGCACGCGCAGTGCCCAGCATCGCGACATGAAGAAGAAGACTATCGCCCTGGCCGCTGGCGGCGTGGTGCTGGCACTCGGGATTGGCATGGCGTGGGCGGATTGGGCCGGCTGGCCCGGCCTCGCGGCGCGCCTTGCCGAGCGCGCCGGCCACGGCCTGCAGGTGGACGGCGACACGCGCGTGCACCTGATCTGGAACCCGCGGTTGCAGTCCACACAATTGCGCGTGCTGGCGGCGGACGGTCAGTCGCTGCTCGATGCGCGGGACGTGCAACTGGCCTGGCGCTGGGGCGACCTTTGGCGCTGGCACTACGACGGCGACGCGCTGCGGCTGAGGCGCGTGCAGGCCGAATCGCTGGCGCTGGACTGGCAGCGTGACGCCGCCGGACGCACGCCCTGGCAGATGAAGCCGAGCGGACGCGACCGCAGTCAGCCCACGCCGATTCCGACCATCGACGAACTCATCATCCGCAACGGCACCGCGCGCATGGACGACGCGCCGTTGCAGCTGAAGGCGGACGCGCGCTTCTCTACGCAGGCCGACGGCCGCTGGACGGCCGGCATGCTGGGCACGCTGCGTGGCCAGCAGCTCCAGCTGAACGCGGAGGCCGAGCAGGGTCTGGCGCTGCTGTCCGGCCCTGAGGCCGGTCACCCACCGGTGAAGCTGCGCGCCGAGATGACCCACGGCCCCGAACGGCTGGCCTTTGCCGGCACGGCCGCCTCGCTGCTGGACGCGCGCGCGCTGGACGGCCAGCTGCAGGTGCGCGGCCGCTCGCTCGCCGCCATGGGCAAGCCCTTTGGACTGACGCTGCCGACCACGCCCGATTTCGAGCTAGCGGGCCGGCTTCAGCACGCGTCCGGCGTGTGGCAGCTGCGCGGCATCAAGGCGCGCATCGGCGAGAGCCGCCTGGGCGGTGACTTCGCCTACGACACCCGTCCTGCCCGGTCGCAGCTCAGCGGCATGCTGCGCGGCGGTCCATTGCGCCTGGCCGATCTGGGCCCGGTGGTAGGTGCGGACCAGGAGCCCAGCCGGCAGGGCCGCGTGCTGCCCGACCGGCGCCTGGACATCCCGTCGCTGAACATGATGGACGCGCGGGTGGCCGTTGCGCTGAGCCAGCTGGACCTGGGCACCCAGGCGCTGGAGCCGCTGGCGCCCGTCAACGTCAGTGTGATCCTGGAGGACGGCGTGCTGGCGCTGGACTACCTCAACGCGGGCATTGCCGGGGGCGAGGTAAGCGGCCAGGTGCGGCTGGACCCGCGCAGCGGCACGCCGCTGTGGCACGTCAACCTCGGCGTGCGCGGCATGGCGGTGGAGCGCTGGCTCAAGCTGGACGCCAAGCTGCTGACCGAAAGTCCCATCACCGGCCGCATGCAGGGCGACATCAACGTGCAGGGCCGCGGCGCCAGCATGGCTGCGCTGCTGGGCACGCTGGACGGGCCGGTGCGCGTGCGAATCGAGAACGGCAGCGTGTCGCACCTGCTGACCGAGGCCGTGGGGCTGGACGTCGCGCAGGGCCTGGGCCTGCTGTTCCGCGGCGACAAGAACCTGCCGCTGCACTGCGCGCGGCTGGACGGCCGCTTCCAGGCCGGCGTGCTGCGCCCGCGCACGGCCGTCGTGGACAACCGCGACAGCCGTCTGGACCTGGACGGCCGCGTCAGCCTGGCCACCGAGAGCCTGGACCTGCGCGTGGTAGCGCAGCCCAAGGACTTCTCGCCGCTGTCGCTGCGCGCGCCGGTGCGCGTGCAGGGCACGCTGTCCGACCCGCGCGTAGCGCTGGAAGGCAAGAAGCTGACGGGGCGCGGCATCGCCGCGATCGCCCTGGGCGCGCTGGCCACGCCGGCCGCCGCGCTGCTGGCCTTCGTGGACCCGGGCGAGGACGTGCCGCCGGTGGACTGCACGCTGTCGCCACGCAAGCCGGCGCCGCCCGCCCGTGCGCAGACCGAAGCCAAGCCGGTGAAGGGCTGACAAAAACCGGTCGAGAGCACGGGCTCAGTGAACGGGCTGAGTTAAAGAGACTGACAGAGATCGAGTAGGAGGAGGGGTTGCCCCCCCCTTCCGTCCTCCCACACCGCCGTACGTGCCGTTCGGCATACGTCGGTTCCTGTCTACTGGACGAGGTGCCCAGCGAGCTTGGTTTCGTTCGTCGTGTCGCCTGATTTGCATCGAGCACCACCGCACCGCATCGAGACTTCCTGCCTCGACTCAGCGGTTGCCGTGGCTCTTGGCCCGTGCCAAGACTTCTGCCCTGCAATGCCAGAGAGCACGCGTGACTGTCCACTCATGACAGGGTCGGCCCTTCGCCGCTGCGGCTCCCAGCGACTACTACGGCCTCTGCTACCCCCTGCCGGCCCCTCCCGTCGCCTTGCGACGCCGGTAGCGCTATCGGGCAGGCTGACAGGTCTCCCAGGGTAAGACGCGCGACCTTCACTGCATACACCCGCCGCATCTACTTGCTCACCTTCCGGATGATTTTGGGCTTCGGGCCTTTCGGCTCCCTCGCCCAGCTGAGCCTGCCTCATGTGCGGCTTCTGTTCGTCGGGCCACAGCTTTGCGTACAGCTTCCTTCAGATTCCGCCTCGCGGCGGACACCCTTGCTGTTCGGCTAACGGTTCCCATCATCGAGGTCCGTGGGGGACGTTCACCCCCAAGTCATCCCACTCGCCACCACAGCGAGCCGGACAGCGCCAGTCACGGCGCTACGCGCCATGCGAGGCGCACCGAAAAAAATCCGCCTTCAACGGCGGCGGTCAGCGGATCCGCAGGACTCAGCGCCGGCGGTGAGGTTGCTCGTGCACGGCGTCGAGGAACTCGGCCAGCGTCGCGCGGCACGGTGCCTGCGGGCACAGGAACAGCCCTTCGGCCTCAGCTGGCACGTCGGAGGCAAAACCCAGCGCGCTGAGCGTGTTGACCGCATCGCCGCACAAAGCCAGCGTGCGTCCGCAGCGCCAGGCCATTTTTAGCAGCGCCTGCAGACGCGCACAGCCGGTGGGGGCGGCCCAGACGTCGGAGTTCAACACGATCAGACCGTCAGCCCAGTCGGCGGCCGGCGGCGGCTCGCCAAAGTCGTCGTCAAGCCGCCAAGTCAACAGGCTGATGTCATCGCGGCGGAACATCTGCAATTCGTCGTCGAAGCGCCGCAGGACCTCGGCGGTGCCGACGACGCAGATCAGCAGGCTGGCGGCGACGGTGGGTTCCACTGCGGGCCGAGGGGGACAATCCGTGACTGACATGACGCGTCTCCGCTGGGTGTTCTTGCCATGATGTTCGTCGCTGCTCGCACTGCGGACTGTGAGCCCCCTGCCTGACGGCCCGTAGGACGGCATGCCGAGGACAGGGCGACACGCGACGGATGGCCGGGCGATGCATAGACCTCACTGGCATGCTGCCAGGCACGCCGCAGTGCGGCCCGGCCGCGTGGCAGGTCAGCGGCGGCCGATGCCGAGCTGCTGGGCTTCCTCGCGCAGGCATGTCAGCATCAGCTCGGCGCCGGGTGACAGCTGGTGGCCGCGGCGCGTGATGATGCCGTAGGCGTCCATGCGCAGCCCCAGGTCGATGTCCAGCACGGTGAGCTGGCCGGTTTCCAGGTAGCCCTTTACCAGCTCCTGCGGCAGCGCGACGACCATGTCGGACTGCGCCAGCAGCCGCGTGACGACCGGCAGCGACAGCGTCTCGACGGCCTGCTGCGGCTGGTCCAGGCCGGCTGTCAGGAACAGAGAGGTCAGCCGGTCGCGCAGGATGCTGCCGCCTGGCGGCAGGATCCAGGCCTGGTGGGCCAGCTCCTGCAGACGCAGGTCGCTGCGGCCGGCCAGCGGGTGACCGGCGCGCACGATGAGGCTGTGCGGCTCGTCGGTCAGTGGCTCGAAGCTCAGGTGCGCGGCGGACTCGCTGTCCAGCACGCGGCCAATGACGAGGTCCAGGTCGCCGCCCTGCAGCTGCTGGGTCAGCAGCTTGCTGGTGTCCACCGTGATGGCCACGTGCACGCGCGGCTGGCGTGCCTTCAGCGCGATGACGGCCCCAGGCAGCAGCGTGACGGACGGCGTCAGCACCGAGCCCACCGACACGCGGCCCGCCAGGCCCGACAGCAGTTCCATGACCTCCTGGTGGCCGGCGTCCAGCTCGGCCAGCGCGGCGCCGGCGCGGCGGATCATGACCTCGCCGTACCAGGTCGGCGAGACGCCGCGCGGCAGGCGCTCGAACAGCTTCACGCCCAACGCGTGCTCCAGGTCAGCCAGCAGCTTGGAAGCGGCCGGCTGCGTCAGGTGGGCGGCCTGCGCCGCATGCAGGATGGACCCGTGCCGCCCCAGCTCCACCAGCAGCACCAGTTGCCGCGTCTTCAGGTGCGAGCGGACAAAGCGGTCGGAGCGAGGGTCGGTCATTCGTGATAAAGCTGCGAGCGGCCGCCGTCGATGAGGATGTCGGTCGCGTTGATGAAGCGGGCCTCGTCGCTGGCGAGGAACAACGCCGTGTACGCCACCTCGAGGGGCTCGCCGATGCGCTTGGGCGGCAGCAGGCCGATCTGACGCTGCCGCTCCTCGGGCGTGACACTGTTCAGCCATTCGACCACGCGCTCGGACAGGATCAATCCCGGCGAGATCGAATTGACACGCACGTTGCGCGCCGCGTACTGGATGCCCAGCGCCTTGGTCATGCCGATCAGCGCGTGCTTGGCGACGGGATACGGGAACGCGTCGGGCACGATGCGATGTCCGTGCACCGATGCGATGTTGACGATGCTGCCGCCACCGCCCGCCAGCATGCCGGGCAACACCGCGCGGCTGCAATGCAGCGCGCCTTCCAGGTCCACCGCGAAGCAGCGCTGCCATTGCGCGCTGGTCATGGCCAGCGGCTCGGCGAACACGTTCATGCCGGCGTTGTTGATCAGCACGTCGATGCGGCCGAAGCGCTCCGCGCCACGCGCGGCCATCGCCCGCACCGCGGCCTCGTCGGCGATGTCGGCCGCGGCGAACATCGCGTTGCCATCGCCCAGCTCGGCGAGCAGCGCCTCGCTCTGCGGTGTCGCGCGCAGATCGTTGACGATGACCTTGGCGCCTTCGGCGACGAACAGCTGAGCTACGGCCTTGCCGATGCCCTGCGTGGCACCGGTGACCAGGGCGACCTTCCCTTGCAAGCGCTGGCTCATTGCGTGTAGCGCTTCCAGACGTCCAGCACCGGCAGTGCCCGGCCCTGGAAGTCGAACAGCGTGGTGTTGGAGACGACGTTGGGCCCAGGCTCGCCCGTGTCCTCCTTCAGCGCCCAGCCGACGCCGCGGCGGTGGATCATGATCGGGTCCCAGTACAGCAGGCCCAGCACGCGCGGATGCGCCCGGCAGGCCTCGAACAGCTCGACCATGAAGTCGCGCTGTCCCTCAGGGCTGCTCATGCTGGCCGGGTAGGGACCGTTGTTTTCCAGCTGCCCCGGCCAGCCATCGGACCGGGTGGGCGAGAAGTTGAAGCCGGCTTCCATCAGCAGCATGTCGCTGTCGTAGCGCGCTGAGATCGTGTCGCAGAAGGCGGTCAGCTGGGCGACGGTCTTCTGCGTCCAGAACGGGTAGTAGGACGGGCCGATGACATCCCAGGTCACGCCCTGCGCGCGGGCGCTGTCGAACCAGTTGACGTATTTGGCCTCGTTGCCACCGTCGTCCAGGTGCAGCACGACCTGGGCGGCCGGATGCACGGCCTTCACCGCGTCGTGGCCGGCCTTCAGCAGCGCGCCCAGGCGCGGCCAGTTCTCGGGCGTGGCACGCCCCCACGGGTACATCAGGCCGTGCTCGATCTCGTTGCCCAGCGACACGAACTCGGGTGCCGTGCCCTGCTTCACCAGCGCCTGCATGACTTCGCGCGTGCGCGCCGCCACCAACGCCAGCAGCCGCTCGAAGCGGGCCGTGTCGTGGGGCAGCTTCGCCAGTTCGGCGCGCCACGCGGTGGGCGGGTCCTGCGTTTTGCCGTTGGTCCAGAAGTCGCTGTAATGGAAGCTGAACTGGATCTGCATGCCCTGCGCCTTGGCGCGGCGCGCGAGACGCAAAACATCGGGCAGGTCCATCGAGCCCTGCGGCCAGTACCAGCCGTCGTTGCCGGTGCCGGGACCGGTCGTGTCGTACAGCCGGACGCGCGCGATGTTGTGGCCGTAGCGCTTCAGGATCGCCAGGCAGTCGCCCGGTTGGCCGTCACGGTCCCGGTAGACCGCGCCGGCCTTCTCCATCCACGTCAGTGCCGAGATGTCGCCGCCGGCCAGCAGCGGCGCCTTGTCGTGAGCCATTGCCGGCAGCGCGCCGGCGAGCGCCGCCGTCAGCAGCGTGCGACGGTCAATGACGGCGTTCACCGCGGCTCTTCAGCTGGTCCAGCAGCACCGCCGCCAGCAGGATCAGGCCGCGCACCAGATACTGGTAGAACGCATCGACGTTCAGCAGGTTCATCACGTTCTCGACCGTGCCCATGATGAGCACGCCGATGACGACGCCGAAAATGCGCGCCTTGCCGCCGGCCAGCGACACGCCGCCCAGCACGCAGGCGGAGATGACGTCCAGCTCGAAGCCGGTGGCCGCGTTGGGCTGGCCGCTGGTGATGCGGGCCGACAGAATCAGGCCGGCCAGTGCCGCGACGACGCCCTGCAGCAGGAAGATCCACACGCGCAGCCGCTCGACCCGCACGCCCGCCAGCCGCGCGGCCTCGGGGTTGCCGCCGATGGCCAGCGAGTTGCGGCCGAACACGGTGTGGTTCAGCAGCACGCCGAAGACGACAAAACAGATCGTCGTCATCCAGATCGGCAGCGGCAGGCCCAGCACGACGGTGTCGCCGAAGGCGAAGAAGCTCTCGTCAGAGATGCCCACCGCCTGGCCCTGCGACGCGATGAATGCCAGACCGCGCACCATCAGCATGGTGGCCAGCGTGGCGATCAGCGCGTTGACGCGCAAGTAGGCGATCAGCACGCCGTTGCCAGCGCCGATCAGCGCGCCGGCCAGCAGGCCGGCGCCGATGGCGGTGGGCACGCTGCCGGTGCTCTCCAGCACCATCGCGCCCAGCACGCCGGCGAAGGCAATGGTGGAGCCCACCGACAGGTCGAAGTCACGCGACGCGAGGCAGAACATCATGGTGCAGGCCACCATGCCGATCTGCGCGACCGACAGCAGCAGGCCGACGATGTTGGCCGACGAGAAAAAGTTCTCGACGGTGAAGGCCAGCACGGTGAAGAGCACCAGGTAGCCCAGCGTCATGCTGTGCTCCTTCAGCAGGGCGCGGGACTTGTTGTTCATGGCGGAGCTGGGCGCGGCGGCGGATGTTTGGGTGGTCGTGTTCATGATCAATGGACGGCGGCAGCGGGTGCGCCATCAGGCAGGGCCAGCGCGAGTGCAGCGGTCTCGCTGGCGTCGGCGCGGGACAGTTCGCCGCTGATGCGGCCGTCACGCATGACGATGAGGCGGTCGGAGATGCCCAGCACCTCGGGCAGTTCGCTGGAGATGACGATGACGCAGCAACCCGAGGCGGCCACGTCGTGGATGATCTTGTAGATCTCGTTCTTGGCGCCCACGTCGATGCCGCGCGTGGGCTCGTCGAGGATCAGCACCTTGAGCCCCGGCTCGGCCAGCCAGCGCGCCAGGATGACCTTCTGCTGGTTGCCGCCGGACAGCAGGCGGATCTCCTGCTCGCGGTGCGGCGTCTTGATGCGCAGCTTCTTGATGAAGTCGTCCGCGCGCTGCTGCTCCTGGCCGTGGCGCAGGAACACGCCGCCGGCCAGGCCGTGGCGGCGGCAGCTGATGTTGATGTTCTCGGCCACCGAGCTGTGCGCCAGGATGCCCTGCTCCTTGCGGTCCTCGGGGCACAGCACGATGCCGGCCGCGATGGCGTCGGCCGGGCTGGTGGCGCGCACGGTCTGGCCGTCCAGCAGCACCTCGCCGCCGCGGCGCGCATCAGCCCCGTACAGCAGCCGCATCAGCTCGCTGCGGCCGGCACCCACCAGGCCGAAGAAGCCCAGCACCTCGCCGCCACGCATCGCGAAGCTCAGCGGCTCGGGCAGGCGGTCGCTGCGCAGGTCACGGGCCTCCAGCCGCACAGGGCCTTGCTGGCGGCTGCGGTAGTCGTAGATGTCCTTCACCTCGCGGCCCACCATGTCGCTGATGAGGCGGTCCCGCGGCACGTCGGCCATGACCTCGTGCGTGACGATCTTGCGGCCGTCGCGGAATATGGTGCAGGCGTCGCACAGCGCATACAGCTCTTCCAGCCGGTGCGAGATGTAGATCAGCGTGCGGCCCTCGGCACGCAGGCGCTTGACGAGGCGGAACAGGATCTCCGTCTCGCGGTGCGACAGGCTGCTGGTGGGTTCGTCGAACGCGATGACCTTGGCGTCCTGCATGACCGCCTTGCAGATCTCCACCATCTGGCGCTGCGCAATCGACAGGTCCGACAACCGCGCGGCCGGGTCCAGTTCCACGCCGATGTTGGCCAGTTGCTCGGCCACCAGGCGGCGCGCGGCCTTGTGGTCCACCAGCCCGAAGCGCGTGGGCAGGCGGCCCAGCAGCACGTTCTCGGCCACCGTCAGCTCGGCCACGTACTGCAGCTCCTGGTGGATGATGGCCACGCCGGCGGCGATGGCATCGCCGGCGGACGTGAAGTGGCGCTCCTGGCCGTCGATCAGCAGCCGGCCGCCGTCGGGCTTGTACTGGCCGCCCAGGATCTTCAGCAGCGTGCTCTTGCCCGCGCCGTTCTCGCCCAGCAGGCCCATGACCTGCCCTGGCCGCGCTTCAAAGCTGACCCCGTTCAGCGCCTTGACGCCCGGGAAGACCTTGCTGATGTTGTCGAACTGCAAAGACGACATCACAGGCCCATCTGTTTGCGGATCTCGGCCTGGTTGGCGCGCGTCATCAGGATGCCGCTGGTCAGCGTGACGGGCGGCGGTGCCTTGCCCTGCGTCGCCCACTCGAAGACCATCGCGGCCGTCTCGTAGCCATGGCGCTTGGGGCTGATCAGCACCGTGCCGAAGAAGCCCGTGGGCGTGGGCTTGGTGAACTCGTTCAGCGCGGTCTGGCTGCCGCCGATGCCGATGGCCAGCATCGCGTCCTGCTTGATGCCACGGCCTTCGCCGGCGCGCACGGCGCCCAGCGCGGCTTCGTCGTTCAGGCCGAAGGCGACCCACTTCTTGAACTTGGCGTTCTTCGTGAACGCGATGTTGGCGGCGTTGAAGGCGCTCTCGGTGTCGGTCTTGGCCTGCGGTGCGTCGATGACGTTGCCGGCCGGCACGCCGCCGGCCTTCAGCGCGTCGGCGGCGCCCATCGTGCGGTCACGGCCGGTGGGCAGTTGGTCGTAGGCCACGCGCAGCACGCCAACTTCGTCGAGCTTCCAGCCGCGCGCTTTGATCTCGGCCAGCAGCCCCTGACCGACCTGCTTGCCGATCTCGTAGCCCGAGATGCCCATGTGCGGGATGTCGGCGATGGGCTTGCCGGCGCCGTCGACGAGCTGGTCGTCCACGGACATGACCTTGAGCTTGTGGCGCTTGGCGGCGCGGTTGATGGCCACGCCCAGCTTCACGTCGGGCGCGCAGATGACGAAGCCGACAGCCTTCTGCGCCGCCAGGTTGTCGATGGCGGCCATCGTCTTCTCACCGTTGGGCACGCCGATCTTGACGAGCGTGAAGCCCTTGTCTTTGGCGGCTGCTTCAGCGAAGCGCCATTCGTCCTGGAACCAGGGTTCCTCGGCCTGCTTGACGAGAAAGCCCACCTTGACTGGGCCGGCTGCACGCGCCGCGAAGGGGGCGGCCGCCAGGGCCAGGCTCAGGATGGTGCGTCGTTGCATCGTCATGTCGTCGTCTCCGTCTCAATCGTCAAACAAGGTGTCTTCAACCGCCAGCGCCCGGGGAAGGCGCAGGCCGAACAGGCTGCCGGACAGCGGCTGCGCGGCCAGCGCCTCGCGGCTCATGTCCTGGCGGGCGGTGGTGACCAGCAGCTGGTCGCCGCCTTCGCCGCCCAGGGCCGGGCAGCTCGTCTGGGCGGCCGGGGCGGTGTAGGCCGCCATCAACCGCCCTTGCGGGTCGTAGCGTGCCACACGGCCGACGCCCCATTGCGCGTTCCACAAACAACCCTCCGCGTCGATAACCGAACCGTCGGGCTCGGCACCGTCCTGGTCCATCTGCACGAAGGGGCGCAGGTTTTCCACGCCGGCGCTCTCGGCGTCGTAGTCGCACTGCTGGATGCGCCGGCTCAGCGAGTCGCAGAAGTACATCGTGCGGCCGTCCAGGCTGAAGCAGATGCTGTTGGCAATGGCCACCGCCGGCAGCGCCAGGCGACGCAGGCCGTGCGGCAGCGAATACTGATAGAAGCTGGCGATGGGCCGCTTCTCGCGCGCCTCGTTCAGCGTGCCAAACACGAAGAAGCCGCGCCGGTCGGTGCGACCGTCGTTGACGCGCGTGCGCGACTCGGCCGCGTCCACGGCTGCCAGCGTCTGCAGCTGGCCCAGTTCCAGATCGTCGCCCAGCGTGGCCAGTGCGATGCGCTTGGCCAGGCCCAGCAGCACGCGCCCGGAGCGGCAGTGCGCAAAGCTGCCCAGCCGGTCCGGCAGCTTGCACGACAGCGCCTCGGCCTCGCCGGGCCGCCAAGCGTTCAGCGTGGCGCCCTGGATGTCGGTCCACCACCAGCGACCCGCCTGCCACAGCAGGCCTTCACCCAGCGTGGCGGATTGCGGCAACGCCAGTTCGAGCTGCACGTCGGTCATGGGGCGATCGCGGCGCGGCGGATGGGCAGCAGGCGCGCGCCGCGCAGCTCCGCGACCTGAGCCTGGCCATCGGCGAACTTCGGGCGGTGGGCGGCGTCGATGTAGATGGGCGCATCGGCCCGCAGCGGCAGCACGGTCAGCTTCAGCGTGGCGCCGGGCTTCAGCGCGAACTGCTTCAGGCCGATCTGCCACTTCTGGCCGTTGTAGTACCAGTCGTCCAGCATCGTCGTGCCGGCGAACACGCGGCCGATGTCGCCGACGAAGTCCAGCTCCAGCAGCACGTCCTCGGCCTGGGGTGCCAGCTGCTTGGGCAGCTTCAGCGACCAGCTGGCCGCGTTGGCGAACGCCTCGGGAATGGGCTGCACGGCCGCGTTGGCGTGGCCGCCTATGCGGATGGGCGGCGCGGTGCGGGCGGGGCGTGTCTGGCTGACCTGCACGGCCGGCTCGCTGCCTTCGGGCTTGAACAGCAGATGCTGCAGCGGACCGTCCTGGCTGACCTGCAGGCCGGCGGCCTTGGGCTTGGCCAGCGCGGGGAAGACCGCCGCATGCAGCGGCTCTGTCGCCAGGCCGCGCAGCTGCAGCTTGCCGCCCTCCACCCAGGCCTGCTGGTCGCTGAACACCAGCCGGCGCTGGCCGGCGATGTCCAGGATCTGCAACTGGCCCACTTCTTCCTGCGACAGCAGCAGCACGCTGACCGTGCGCGCGCCGGCCTTGCCGACGGCCATCAGCTGGCCGCCGTTCGACGTCATCGCCTTCACGCCGTCGGCCAGCGCGAACTCGGCCTCCACGCCGGGCGTGGGCGCAAACACATGGACGATGCCCTGCGCGCCGGCGTCCAGGCGCGCCACCGGCTGCGCCGTCGCGTAGCGCAGCTTCACGCCGTCCAGGTCCATGTTCAGCGGCCAGATGAAGTACGCGCCGTTGGCGATGTCCACCGGCTTGCTCGGCAGCTTCAGCGCGCCGCCGGGCAGCTGCACCTCGAACTGCACGGCCTTCTGAACCGGCATGTCGTACTGGCGCACGTGGTTGTTGAAGAACAGGAAGCCGCTGTCGCCTGCTGCGCGAACGGACCAGCGCGGCGTCTGCAGATCGGCCGGGCTGGCGGGCGCGCGCTCGGGCTGACGCACCGTCATCGTGGCGAGCTGCGCGCCGTAGTCGCGCAGGAAGTAGTGGAACGGGCGCAGCTTGGTCAGCACCGGGCGCTGCTGGCCGTCCGGGCCCAGCGGCGCCTGGAAGTCGTAGCTGATGCGCGGCGTGTCGTTGTAGCCGCCGCTGAGCGTGCTTTCCTCCAGGCCCGTGCCGCCCGCGCCGACGCGGTTTCGGCCGCCGTGGAACATGTAGTAGCCCAGCAGGTTGACGCCGGAGCCGATCTGCACCGGCAGCATGGCGGCGATGTCGTCCGGCGACACCAGCGTGCGGCGGCGGTACATGGCCGGCAGGCCGGGTCCGTACTCGGCGCCGAAGAACGGCACCTTGTCCTTGTCGGTCTCGGCCGTGCCCTTGCCGTGCGCCTTGGTCTGCGCGCCCAGGTCGCCGCTGACGCGGGTGTCGAAACGGAACGCGTGCGTCTCCTTCGGCGCCATTTCCTTGGTCTGACGCGACCACGGCTCGTCCGGATAGCCGCCGAACACCGGGATGACCTCGCCGGACGGGTAGACCGCGCCGTCCCAGCCGGTCACGGTGTACAGCGGCACGTCCATGCCGGCCTTGATCGCCAGCCGTTTCAGCTCGCTGATGTGGGCCTCGCCGTAGCCGTCGCCGCGCAGGTTGTATTCGTTCTCCAGCTGCACGCCGACGACGGGGCCGCCGTCCTTGAACAGCAGGCCCTGGATCTGCTTGCCGATCTCGGCGTAGAGCTTCTCGACGTGACCCAGGTACTCGGGGTCGTTGCCGCGCGTGGGCATGGCGTCCACCACCCAGTCGGGAATGCCGCCATAGCGCGCCTCGCCGTGGCACCACGGGCCCAGGCGCACAACGACCTGCAGGCCGGCGGCCTGGGCCTGCTTCACGAAGCGACGCAGATCGTGGTTGCCCTTCCAGTTGAACGCGCCGGGCTGCTCCTGGTGGTGGTTCCAGAACACGTAGGTCGCGACGATGTCGATGCCCGCGGCCTTCATCAGCCGCAGCTGCGCGTCCCATTGCGATGCGGGCGCGCGGGTGAAGTGGTACTCGCCCATGACGGGCAGCCAGGGCTTGCCGTCCTTCAGCAGGTACTGGTTGTTGGCCGCCAGCGTGACGCCCTTGGGCGAGACCGCCGTGCCCATCTTGATGTGGCCGGTTGTCGGCGCCGGCGCGCCGGCGCGGGCATCCAGCTTCAGCAGCGTGTCCGCGCCGGCCGTCTGTGCGGCCAGCAACAGCGCAGCGCTCAGCATGAGCATGCGGTTCATCGGTTTGTCTCCGGTCGTTGTTTTGTGGGTGGGCGTCAGAGCGCGCGCCAGCCCTGCACGAAGGCACGGGCGCGCTGGCCCACGTCGGCCGCGCTGAGGCCCGGGCTGTACAGCGCCGAGCCCAGGCCGAAGCCGGCAGCGCCGGCCTTCACGTACGGGCCCATGTTGTCGGGCGTGATGCCGCCAACCGGCAGCAGGCGCAGGTCCTTGGGCAGCACGGCGCGCATGGCCTTCACGAGCGTGGGCGTGACCAGCTCGGCAGGGAACAGCTTGACCGCGTCCGCGCCGGCGTGGATGGCGGCAAACGCCTCGGTGGGCGTGGCCGCGCCCGGCACGCAGAACAGGCCGCGCGCCTTGGCCGCGCGGATGACTTCCACGTCGGCATGCGGCATGACGATGACTTTGCCACCCGCCGCTTCCACCTCGGCCACCGCCTCGACGCTCAGCACCGTGCCGGCGCCGACGACGGCATCCGCCGGCATGCGACGCGCAACGCGGCCGATGCTGTCCAGCGCGTTGGGCGAGTTCAGCGGCACTTCGATGACACGAAAGCCCTCGGCGTACAGCGCGTCGGCGATGGCTTCGACCTCTTCGGGCTTGACGCCGCGCAGGATGGCGACGAGGGGGAGTTGCTTGAAGGCGGCGTCGAGCATGTTCAGGTCAGATTCATGGTTTGCGCCAGGGCCCAAAGGCCGGCGGGCGCGGTGTTGTCGAGCAGCAGCGGCTCGGGCTGGCCGAGGTGCACCAGCGCCTGCGCGTAGCGCGCGCACAGCGCCGGGTCGCCGACCAGGGCGATGCGCGCCGGCGTCACAGCACGCAACTCGCTGGCGATTTCGTGGCCGATCAGCAGGCCGGAGAGGTAGTCGGGCAGTTGCTCGGCACCCAGCTGCTTGAACAGGCCCAGCGTGCGCACGGCGAACAGCTGGTGGGCCAGGCCGCCCTCTTCCCGCGCCGCGTCCACGCCCTTCAGGAAGGCCTCGGGCGACGCCGGCGAGCTGCCGTCGGCGGGCATCAAGCGGTTCAGCACCGAGTGCTGGCGCAGCAGGGCAAACAGCTCGCCGGTCATGTGCGTGGCAAAGCCCGTCACGCGGCCGTCCTTCACGCGCGCCCACTTGGAATGCGTGCCCGGCAGCACCAACAGTGCGTCGTCGGCAAGTTCAGGCCGCAGCGCCAGCGCGCCGACGATCTGCGTCTCCTCGCCGCGCATGACATCGGGCTGGGCCGCATCGTCGACGAGACCGGGGACGATGCTCAAGGCGCCGTCCACCTGAAGCAGCTGGTCGGCCAGCGCCGCGGCATCGGCCGGGCAGCGCACATAGGCCGCCTCGCGCCAGCCGTACTGGCTGCCCACCATGCCGCAGGCGAGAAGCCTGATGCCGGGGTGGTCGGCGCGCCAGTCGCCGACGAGATCCGCCAGCGCACCCGCGTAAGCATCCGCGCCGCTCAGCGTGGCCGCACCGTCGTTGGACTGGCGCGTGGCCAGCACCTCGCCGCCGTCACCCAGCAGGAACGCGCGCAAACGGGTGCTGCCCCAGTCGAGGGCGATCAGGCGTGCCTGCGCCATCACCATTCAGCGACGCTGCCGTCTGCATGGCGCCAGACCGGGTTGCGCCAGTCAGACGCGGTCTTGCTGGCCTCGATGACGCGCTCCTCGTCGATCTCGACGCCCAGGCCCGGCTTGCGCAGCGGGTTGATGAAGCCGTTCTCGATGCGGAAGTCGTCCTTGTTCGTCACGAAGTCCAGCAGCTCGGCACCCTTGTTGTAGTGGATGCCCATGCTCTGCTCCTGCAGCACGGCGTTGTGGGAGACGAAGTCCACCGCCAGGCAGGACGCCAGCGCCACCGGGCCCAGCGGGCAGTGCGGCGCGAAGGCGACGTCGTAGGCCTCGGCCATCGATGCGATCTTGAAGCACTCGGTGATGCCACCGGCATGCGACAGGTCGGGCTGCACGATGGAGATGCCACCGGCCTGGAACACGCGCTTGAAGTCGAAGCGCGAGAACATGCGCTCGCCGGCCGCCAGCGGGATGCTGGTGTACTCGGCCAGTCGCGGGTACTGCTCGGCCTGCTCGGCCAGCACCGGCTCCTCGACGAACAGCGGGCGATACGGTTCGAGCGCCTTCAGCAGCGGCTTGGCCATGGGCCCGGCCACACGGCCGTGGAAGTCGA
Source organism: Pelomonas dachongensis (assembly GCF_043555865.1). Taxonomy (NCBI): domain Bacteria; kingdom Pseudomonadati; phylum Pseudomonadota; class Betaproteobacteria; order Burkholderiales; family Sphaerotilaceae; genus Roseateles; species Pelomonas dachongensis. The sequence goes on along the minus strand of NZ_JBIGHY010000001.1, from coordinate 649,422 downwards.
TGCCGAACTCGATGTCGTTGCCGAAGGCCTCGCGGATCTCGGCGATCCGGGCCACGGCCTCGTCCACCTTGCGGGCGCTGTCGACGATGGCCAGCTCCTCGGTGCCGTTCATCTTGAAGGTGTCGAAGCCACCTTCACGCAGGCGCTTGATGTCGCGGATGACATCGGCCGGGCGGTCGCCGCCGACCCAGGAGTACACCTTCATCTTGTCGCGCACCAGACCGCCCAGCAGCTCGTACACGGGCTGGTTCATGACCTTGCCCTTGATGTCCCACAACGCCTGGTCGATGCCGGCGATGGCGCTCATCAGGATGGGGCCGCCGCGGTAGAAGCCGGCGCGGTACATGACCTGCCACAGGTCGTTGATGCGCGACGGGTCCTGGCCCACGAGGTACTCGGACAGCTCGTGCACGGCCGCCTCGACGGTACGCGCCCGGCCCTCGATGACGGGCTCACCCCAGCCGACCACGCCTTCGTCGGTTTCGATCTTCAGGAACATCCACCGCGGGGGCACACGGTAGGTCGTCAGCTTGGTGATTCGCATGAGCTAGAGGGTCGTTCAGGGACGGGCGGGAGCTTAGGAGCGGCATCTAGCCAGGAAATATCGTTTCTCTCCCTTCAACTATGCAAAGTTCATATATGTACCGGCACCGGCTATCCACCCCGTGCGACCCATTCATGACACCCCTCCAAAAAACAAGGGTTAACCCTAGACATCACTGGTAGTAACCCTTATAGTGCAGCTGTATCAACAAAGAAGCAAAGGGAAATGAAATGGAACTGCTGATCACCGCTCTCGTCTTCGCCGTCGTGGCCGTCGTGGCCCAATTGAGCGAAGTGACCGTCACCCGATTCGGCGCCAGCGCCGCTTGAGCTGACGGCTGCGGCGCCCGAGGGCGCCACCACGATCCAACCCGCACGGCCTGCCCTGCGGGTTTTGTCTTTTCTGGGCCCGGCGCGGCTGTACGTGCCACGCCACTGATACAGCACGGCTGCGCGCCGCGGGTGCTGTGCCTTGGCCGGCGGGCCGCCGACCGCTGCAATGCGGGGCATGAACGAGCTGCTGCCCCTGCTGACCTACTGCGCGCTGATGTCCGGAACGCCCGGCCCCAACAACATGATGCTGGTGGCCAGCGGCGCGCACCACGGCTATCGGCGCACGCTGCCGGCTATCCTGGGCATCAACGCGGGCGGCGCGGTTCAGACGTTCGTCACCTGCCTGGGCCTGGGTGTGCTGTTCACCCGCTGGCCGCTACTGCATGCCGCGCTGAAGCTGGCGGGCACGGTCTACATGCTGGTGCTGGCCTGGAAGCTGGCAGGCGCCGGCGCCGCGCAGGACCGCCCGCCCGAGCGCCTGCGCTTCGCCGAGGCGGCGCTGTTCCAGGCCGTGAATCCCAAGAGCTGGCTGAAGGCCGTCACGTTGGCGTCCGTCTTCATGCCGCCGAGCCTGGGCCTCGTGCAGGGCGCGCTGGTGGTGAGCGGGGTGGGCGCGCTGATCGGCTTTCCGTGCGTGTCGATGTGGGCACTGTTCGGCAGCTGGATCGGCCGCTTCCTGAAGAGCTCGGGGCGGCGCCGCGTCTTCAATGCCATCATGGCCGCCTCCCTCGCCGTGCTGGCGCTCATGCTGCTTCGCTGATGTTCTCGCTGGACCGCGCCTCTTCCACCCCGCTGGCCGACCAGATCGAGCAGCGCCTGCGCGCGCTGATGACCAGCACGCAGCTGCCGCCCGGTGCGCGGCTGAACTCCATCCGCCAGTTGGCGACGCGGCTGGGCGTCAGCCCCAACACCGTCGTCGCGGCCTACGACCGGCTGGTCGCCGACGGGCTCATCGACTCGCGCGGCACGGCGGGCTTCTTCGTCGCCGACGGCACGGCCGACGCGATGCCCGACGCCGCGCGCGTCGAGGCGGGCGAGGAGCAGGAGTCCGTGTGGCTGGCGCAGCAGGCCAACGACCAGAAGGCCGGCGTGCTGCTGGCCAGCAGCGGTGCGCTGCCAGCGGCGTGGCTGGAAGACGCCATCCCGGCTGCCGCAGTGCAGCGCGGCCTCGCGCGCGCCAGCGCCGGCATGGCCGCGCGCTGCCCGCCGCAAGGATTGCCCGAGCTGCGCGAACGCATCGCGATGCTGATGCGCAGTCAGGGCATTGCGGTCGATGCCGGCCGCGTACTGACCACCTACGGCGGCACGCAGGCCATCGACCTGATCTGCCGCGCCTTCCTGCGCCCCGGTGACGCGGTGGCGGTGGAGACGCCCGGCTACTTCCTGCTGTTCGACCGGCTGCGCCAGGCCGGTGTGCGCATCCTGCCGGTGGCGCGCCGGCCTGACGGCATCGACCTGGATCAGCTCGACGCCGCCTGCGCCCAGCACCGCCCGCGGCTGTTGTTCCTCCAGAGCGTGCTGCACAACCCGACCGGCTGGGGGAGCACCGCCGCCAACCTGCACCGCGTGCTGATGCTGGCGCAACGGCAGGACCTGCTGATCGCCGAGGACGACGTGCAGGGGCACTTTCACCCCGGCGCGCCAACGCGCCTGGCGCAGCTGTCGGGGCTGGACCGCGTCATCTACTACTCCAGCTTCTGCAAGGCCATGAGCCCGGCGCTGCGGCTGGGCTACATGGCGGCCGAGCCGGCGCTGCTGAAGGCGCTGATGCGCGAGAAGATCCTGTCGGTGCTGACCACCGCGACGCTGAACGAATGCGTGTTGCTGGAGGTGCTGGCCGCCGGCCGCTGGCGCAAGCACCTGGACCGCCTGCAGCAGCGCCTGGCCCAGGCGCGCGGAGGCGCCACGCAGCAGCTGCGCGACGCCGGCGTGCTGCTGGACCACCCCGGCGAAGGCGGCATGTTCCTGTGGGGCGCGCTGCCGGCGGGCACGGATGTGGACGCGGTCGTCAAGGATGCATTCCGCCACGGCATCTTGCTGGTGCGCGGCGCCACGTTCGCGGCCGACGGCGCTCGCGACGCGCACATCCGCTTCAACGTCGCGTTCGCGCAGCCGCCGCGGCTGGCGCAGTACCTGCGCGAGCAGCTGGGCGCCGCCACCAGCACGCAGCGCGCGCTGGAACGGGCGCGCTGCGGCGTCAGAAGTACTTGACCCACGCCTGCGTCGAGCGCCGCTTGAAGCGCCCGAACGCCCGCACGGGCACGTACAGCAGCGGCAGCATCGCCAGCCAGACGACCCAGATCAGCCAAAACTGATCGGCGGCCACGCCGAAGCGCGTGCCCTGGTTGGGGCCCCACAGCCGCAGCGCGGCGCGGTACCCGAGCAGCAGCACGTACAGGTGCAGCACGTAATAGAACATCGGCGCGCCGCCGAACGTCGTGAAGACGCGCGTGAACGCGTTGTCGGCCCGTTCCAGCGCGGCCAGCAGCAGCAGGCCCGTGCCCAGTGTCAGCAGCAGGAAGTCCAGCGACGGCGGGTACTTGGTGAAGTTCAGCCACGACATCGCCGTCTGCAGCGCCGTCGTGCCGGGCTGCCACGGCGCGTTCTCGCCGTACAGGTTCAAGCCTCGCAGCAGCACCAGCAGCGCCAGGCACGCGGCGCCGGTGGTCAGCAGCAGCGCACGCCGCCGCGCCGCGGCCACCGAGGCGGCGAACACCGGCGCGAAGCACCAGCCCAGCAAGATGACGCCGATCCACGGCAGCACCGGGTAGCTGAGCCGCACGCGCACGATGCCCGCTTCCGCCAGCCAGCCGCGCTGCAGCAGCACGGTCCACAGGCCATGCCAGGGACTGTCCGGCGCCACGTGCACACCGGCCAGCGCGTTGTGACCGGCGACGATCAGCAGCCCCAGCGCCAGCAGCACACCGCGTGGCAGCGCAATCATCAGCGCCAGCGCGAGCATGCTCAGCCCGATGGCCCACATGACCTGCAGGTACAGCACCTCGTAGCGCCCGCTCCAGGCGAAGTTCACCAGCGTCAACTCCAGCGCGATAAGGAACAACCCGCGCTTGAGCAGGAAGCTGCGCACGTCGCGCTGCGCGCCCTGCGGCGGATGCGCGTACAGCCAGGCCGACAGGCCGGTCAGGAACACGAACACCGGCGCGCACAGGTGGGCTGCCAGCCGCGAGAAGAACAGCTCGGGCTGCGTGCCCGGCACGGCCATCGGGTCGCTGACTTGAAGGTGCAGGAAGAAGGTCTCGCGCACGTGATCTAGCAGCATCACGATCATCACGAAGCCGCGCAGCGCGTCGATGGAGGTGATGCGCTGTGCGTGCCTGAGGGACTGCTGCGCAAGTGATGACGTCATCGTCCGCCCTCCCCGGTTAGAACGCATGCCGCAGCGACAGCGTGGCGCGGCGGCCATCGCCCGGCTGCACCCAGACTTGGCTGTACGAGCTGGCATACGTCGTGCGGTCGAACAGGTTGGCCACGTCCAGCGCGACACGCCAGCCCGGCGCGGGCTGCCAGCTGCCCAGCAGCTTGACCGTCGTGTAGGCCGGCAGCCGGAAGTCGTCGGCCGCGCTCAGCGGCGCGACGGCGCCTTCGCGCTGGCCCACGTGCGTCAGCCCGAAGCCGGCGGTCGCGCGCCAGCCGCCCAGCGTGAAGGCCCGCACCAGCAGCAGGTTGCCGCTGTGCCGCGGCACGTTCGCCAACTGGCGTCCGACGAGGAAGGCGTTGTGGTCCTGCACCACGATGGCGTCGGTGAACGCATAGGCGAACGACAGCCGCAGGCCGCGCGCCAGCTCGCCGCCCACGTCCAGTTCCAAGCCCTGGCTCTGCACTTCGCCGGCGGCCACCGAGAAGTTGTTCGGGTCGGTCGGGTCAGGCGTCAGCACGTGGTTCTTGGCTATGCGGTACACGGCGAGCGTGGCCGACAGGCGCCTGTCCGCGGTGTCGTACTTGGCGCCCATCTCGATGGAGCGGCCGCGTTCGGCCGGGAAGGACTCGAAGGCGCGGCTGACCCCGCTGTTAGGGCGGAAGCTGCGCGCGGCGGTGGCGTACAGCGACACCGAGCGCCCCGGCTGGTAGACCACGCCCACGCGCGGTGACACCGCGTCCAGCGTCTGCTGCGTCGTCACGTCGTTGCGGCGGTTCAGCAGGCGCTGGTCGTAGCGGTCGTGGCGCAAGCCCAGCAACAGCTTCCATTGCGCGCCCAGGTCGATCTGGTCCTGCGCGTAGAAGGCCAGCGCGCGCTGGGTCTCGCGTGTCCAGGTGTTCAGCGTCATCGCCGACGGCGCCGCGCCGTAGACCGGCGCGTGGATGTCGATGGGCGTGGACGTGGCGGCGCGGTACTGCTCACGATCGTCGACGAAGCGATACGCGTCCACACCCACCAGCAGGTGGTGGCGCAGTCCGGCAGCCTGCACCTTGCCCAGCAGCTCGACGCGGCCTGAGAGGTCCAGCGCCGCGTTGTCGCGCGTGCGGCGCTGCCGCGTCAGCGTGCGGTCGTCGGCCTGCAGAAAGCGCGCCTCCGTGGACGTGCCACCCAGCGAGCTGCGGCGGTGGCTCAGGCCAGCCTGCAGCGACCAGTCGTCGTTGAAGTGATGCTGCACGAACAGCTGGTGGCCCAGCGCCTCGATGGTGGCCGGTCCATCGCCGGGCTCGCCGTAGAACGCGCTGCGCGGCACCTCGCCCAGCCGCCCCTTCACGGCGACGACGCCACGGTCGAACGTGGCCTGCTGCCGCGCGTACTCCAGCTCGTAGGACACCGTCGTGTCGGCGCCGGGCATCCACAGCAGCGACGGCGCCACGAGCGTGCGCTCGGACTCGACTAGATTGCGCAGGCTGCCCGCCTGCCCTTGCGCTACGTTCAGCCGGTAGGCCAGCCGCTCGCTCAAGCGGCCGGTCAGGTCAGCCGTGGCGCGGTAGGTGTCGTGGCTGCCGGCGGACATCTCTACCACCCGCTCGGGCACGAACAACGGCCTTTTGGTCGTGATGTTGACGGTGCCTCCGGGTTCGCCGCGGCCGTACAGCGCCGAGGCCGGGCCCTTCAGCACCTCCACCGCAGCAGCGTTCGCCGTGTCGCGTAGGCCGTTGTAGCCGCGGCTGTAGTTGAAGCCGTTGACGAGGAAGTCGGAGCCGAAGTTGGGGTCGCCGGTGAAGCCGCGCATCGCGTAGCTGTCCCACAGGCCGCCCAGGTTGCTCTGGCGCGAGACGCCGCTGCCAAGGTCCAATGCCTGGTCCAGCCGGGTCACGCCGGCATCGCCCAGAAGTCCGGCCGACAGCACTCGCACGCTCTGCGCGAGGTCGCGCGCGGGCGTGTCGGTCTTCATCGCGCCGGACACGAACAGCGTGCGATAGGGCTGTCCTTCGCCGCGCACGGTGACGGGGTCAAGGGTGGCGGGTTCGTCGGCATGCGCGTGCCAGGGCGATATGCAGCAGCAGGCGAGCAGGGCGAGGTGGCGCGGCAAGGTGCAGCAAGCGCGGGCTCGCGCGAGGAAATCGAAGGTCATCAGAGGAAACCGGCGGGCTCACGGCGGCGCGCACAGGCCGGGGGCGCTGGCGTCGACGTGAGCGGAAATGGCTGCAGCGGCGCGCGTGATTGCGCGCCGTCAGGGCGAGCACCGGCGGAGATCCGCCGGGCGTTGAAAGCCTGTCAGCCCCGCGGCGGCCCGCGGGCCTCTGCCGCGCTGGTGCAATGGCCGACCGGCAATCCGTATCGCAGCGCCGCGTGGCGCTCGACACCCTCGCCCTTCGCAAGACCCGGCATCGGCGTCGCGCCGGGCAGGGTGGCCTGCAGGTGGAACAGGCACCATGCGCAGCCGTCGCCGGGTTGCTGCTGGTCACCCTCGCCGTTGCCGTTGCCGTCCTCGCTGCCGTGCTCCGCAGCCGCGCTGGCGGCCCAGGCGCTATCGCCCTCGCCGTGCGCGATGTGCCAGCTCTCATGCAGCGGCCGGCCGAGCAGGCTGCAGGCCAGCAGCAGCATCAGCAGCCAGGGACGGAGCACGGAACGGGTCAAGGGCATCGGCACGCCCGCGCGCGCGGCGCGGGGAGATCAGGAGGCAAGCGCGTCAATCGCGCGGCCCGCATTTTGCCGCAGCGTCCCGTGGCGGCGGGTCCCGCCGGAAGGGCGTGGCCAAGCGACTTGGCTACGCGTTCGCCCGCAGCGCAGCCAGTTCCTGCTTCAACGCCGCGTTCTCCGCCTCCAGCGCGGCGACGCGCTGGCGCAGCGCCTCCAGCGCCGGCTCGGGCGTGGCCGAGACCGGCAGCGCTGCGGCGGCATCCGGGGCTGACTCGGCAGCAGGCGCCCGGCGCCTGGACTCGCGCACCCGCTTGGCCGCTTGCTTCAGCTCCTCGGCACCGCCGCTCGCAGCCGCCGCCTGCTCCTGCGCCGGCAAGGTCGCCACGGCCGCAGCGGCGCTGATGGACACCGCGCCGGCCTTCACGGCCGCCACCAGTTCGGGCGCGCCCTGCTTCTGGATCTTCTCGATCAACACTACCTGGCTGCTGCTCAGCCGCGCGGCCTTCGCCAGCGCCTCGCGCGTCTGCAGCGCCTCGTCGGCCGGGGGCGCATCGGCCGTAGACGCCGGAGGCACGTCGGGCACCGCGCTCTCGGGCGGCGGCACGCTGCGCGCTCGCCGGTCCGCGACGATCTCGCGTTTGCGCAGCGCCAGCACCCCGCGCTGGAAATCCGAAATGCTGCGCCGGCCCAGATGCTGGTCGATCATCCACAGGTGCACGTCTTCCATCGAATGGAAGCGCGTGTTCTGCACCGTCTGAAACGGCAGGCCGTGCTTGCGGCAGATGCCGTAGCGGTTGTGACCGTCCACCAGCACGTGGCCCCACAGCACCAACGCATCGCGGCAGCCCTCGGCGAGGATGCTGCGCTCCAGCGCTTCGTGCTCCTCCGGCGTCAACGGGTCGATGTAGGCCTTGAGTTCTTCGTTGACGACGATGTCCATGACGACCGGATGCAGAGAGCGGAAAAGGGGGGGCGAATTCTAGAGAGCACTCCATGGGGGCGCAGGCAGGCGGCGTCCCGGCCTCCACCGCGCCACGCGCCGTTTACAACCGAAAATCATATTGAAGCGGGCGAAAATTCCGGCAAACGTATAATCCGTGCTTGCCTCGTGACGTGCGCTGCGCTCCCAACGCAGCCTTGCTGTCCGAGTTTCGCGACACCCCGTCGTCTCTGACGGTGGCGGTGCCGCCAAGTGAGCTTCCCAGCTCCTGCAGGTTGATGTCCGCCTGCGCCCCTGATTGACCCTCATTCAAAACACTGCCATCGCCATGGGCGCCTACGTCGTTTCGCCCGCGACACACCCGACCGATTGCGGCCGCTTCCGCGCCTCTTTCGAAGTCCAGCGCTCCCCAGGCGACGGCAGTTGCCGCCGGGTGTTCCGGTTCGACACGACGTTCGCGTCGCGCCATGCCGCCCGCGTGTTCGCGGTCACCCAGGGCTGGCTGCAGACCTGCATGCCCACCCCTTCCTCGCGCTGAAGTGCGGCCCGCCGCAGACCCCAGCCAGATTTCCATCACCTGCGGACGCCCGGTTCGCACGCCTGCATCGCGACGATGCGCCCTGTCTCAAAGAAAGGCTCATCCATGAGCAGCAAGATTTATGTGGGCAACCTGCCCTATTCCGTCACCGACGCCAGCCTCAAGAGCAACTTCGCCGAGTTCGGTGGCGTGTCCTCGGCCCGGGTGATGATGGACCGTGACACCGGCCAGTCCAAGGGCTTCGGCTTCGTGGAGATGACCTCGGCCGACGCCGCACAGGCTGCCATCAAGGCCTTGCACGGCATGTCGGTCGACGGCCGCGCCATCGTCGTGAGCCTGGCACGGCCCCGTGAGGAGCGCAGCGCACCGGGTGCCTACAGCCCCACCGGCTACCGCGCCAGCAACCGCCCGGACGTCGGCTACGGCAACGGCGGCTTCGGCGGCGGCCGCTACTGAGCGCCTGCAGCTTCTGCTGAAAACCGGTTCTGCGGAGCCGGTTTTTTTACGCCCGTCGACTTCGGCGAACCACGCACGTCCGGCGGGCCCAGCAACGCGTCGCGCGACGGCGAACGCCGCATCAGCCGCAGGCCGGCGCGTTCGCTAGTCGGACGTGAACAACAGCACCGAATTGGTGCCGCCGAATGCGAAGGAACTGCTCATCGCAGCCCGCAGCTCAGGCGTCGACGAGCTGGCGGGCGAGACCAGCCGCAAACCGAGCGCGCTATCGGGATTCGCGCAATTCGCGTTGGGTGGCAACTGCCGGTGGCGCAACGCCAGCACGGTCGCCACGGCCTCCAGCGCGCCGGCGGCGCCCAGCAAGTGGCCGTGCAGCGCCTTGGTGGAGCTGACCTGCAGCTGCTCGATGGCCGGGCCCCACACGCCCCGCAAGGCCTCGGCTTCCACGCTGTCGCCCACCTTGGTAGCGGTGCCATGGGCATTGCAGTAACCCACGTCGCTCGCCTGCAGGCCTGCCGTGCGCAGGGCGGTCTTCAGCGCGCGCTGCTGGCCACTGACATCGGGTTTGGTGAGGTGCGATGCGTCGCAGCTCAGGCCCCAACCTGCCAGTTGCGCATACGTCCTTGCGCTGCGCGCACGGGCGCGCTCGGCCGACTCCAGCACCATGAAGGCGGCGCCCTCGCCGAGCACAAAGCCGCTGCGGTCGCTGGCGAAGGGGCGGCACGCCGTGGCGGCCTCGCCGGGCGCAAAGCTGGCCAGCGTCATCATGGCCTGCCAGGCCATCATCACGCCAGGCACCAGCAAGGCCTCGCTGCCACCGGCGATGGCCACATCCACCTCGCCGTTCCTGACGGCCTTGGCCGCTTCGGCGATGGCCACCGACGATGACGCACAGGCCACCGAGTACGTGAGGACCGGGCCTTTGACGCCATGGCGCAGGGCCACGTGCGCCGCCGGCGCATTGGGCATGTAGGCCGGGATGGTGAGCGGCGGCACGCGCCCGCCGCTGCGGTAGGCCAGGTCCAGGGCGTTAGCGCCGCCCATGCCGCAGCCCACGTAGACGCCCACCCGCTCGGGATCGGTGCCACCCAGCCCGCCGGCATCGTCCAGCGCCAGGCTCGCCGCAGCCACGGCCATCTGGCTGACGCGGTCGACCCCCGCCAGCTGCAACTTGTTGAACCAGCGCGTCTCGTCGAACGAGACCGCAGCGGCCGCGGCAGGACGGGCAAGCTCGGGGAAGATCGGCCGAACGGCAGATTCACCCCGCAGCAGGGCGGCGAACAGGGCCTCGGCGTCGTCGCCGTGAGGCGACACGACCCCCAGGCCCGAAACGAAAACCTCGCTCACTGGGCGGCTGCAGCGGGCTCCGCTGCCCTCAACCGATCCACCAGCTCGGCCAGCTCGGCGAGGGTGTCGAGCTCCGCGATGTTGTCGGGAATGGAGATGCCGTACTTATCTTCCACATCGAAGACGAACTCCACCAGCGCGAGGGAATCGACGCCACTGGCGCGCATGGACGCATGGGGATCAAGCGCCTCAGGCGCCAGTCCGTATTTCTTGTGAATGAGTTCTTGCAGTTCGTTGAGCGAGCTCATGCTGACACTTTCGTCGTTGTTTTTTGCCTCTGCCGCCGCGTTCTGGCGGCGTCCACGGCCCCTCGCCTGGTCACTTTCGGCATCCTTCCGATGATATCTGCTCGCTACCAGATGCTAGCGACGCCCGATCCAGGGGCTGAGCCAGAGCGATAACGCCGCCAGGGCGGTGCCAAGCGCCGCACCCGCCAGCGCGTCCAGCACCACATGCTGCCGGATGGCAACGGTGGACCAGGCGATGGCCAGCACCCAAATCACATTGGCCCAGCGCCAGGCGCCCGGCGCGCGCACGAGGCGCATCAGCCGATCGACCCAGATGGCGGTGAAGACGGCGGTTGCCACATGCAGCGAGGGGCAGGCGTTGCCGGCGGCATCCACCCCCTGCAAGACGGCGAAGCCGGGATAGGCGCTGACGTCCACGTCGGGCGCTGGCACGGCCGTGGGCCAGAAGTAGAAGAAGAACAGCCCGCAACCGCACAGCGCGGCCGCCCACAGCCCGTAGACCACGAGTTCGCGCAAGCGCAGCAGCAGCCCGGGGGCAATGCCCACGTAGAACCACAGGGAGCCATACACCAGCAGCGCTTCGGGTTGAAACGGCACCAGGGCGTCCAGGCTCGTGCGGGGCATCTCGAACACCGGGTAAGCCGGATGGCGCAAGGTGTGGAAATAGCCGACGAAGAAAAGCCACATGAAGGCGCTGATGCCGATCGCCTTCAGGGGCAGCAGGCGCCAGAACCGTTCACGCAGGTCGGCCCACCAGTCCGGGGTGGGGGAGATGGCCACAGGCAGGGAGGTGGGTCGGTTCATGGAAATGCGTTAGAGATAATCGGGAGGCCACGCGCTTGAGCGTGCGTCGCCACACTGCGTGATTGCAGACCCACGCGAGCCCGCGTGAGGTGGCGCGTCAGCCCCTCAACCGTCGAACCCACATGACTTCGGAGACCTCCGCCGCCCGCGATTCTGGGCCCTTCCACCCTTGCGACGTGCTGATCGTCGGTGGCGGCCCTGCAGGTTCCACGATGGCCACGTTGCTGGCGCGGCAAGGTCGGGACGTCCTGCTGGTCGAAAAGGCACACCATCCGCGCTTTCATATTGGTGAGTCCCTGCTGCCCGCCGGTGTGCCGCAGCTGGAGGCGCTGGGCGTTCGCGCGCAGGTCGAGGCCATCGGCATGCCCAAGTGGGGCGTCGAGTTCTGCTCGCCGCATCACAGCCACCGGACCTTCGTCGAGTTCGGCGATGCCTGGGACAAGCGCTTGCCCATGGCCTGGCAGGTGAAGCGCGCCGATTTCGACGAGATCCTGTTCAGGAACGCCGCTGCCGCCGGCGCGCGCACGCTGGAGGGCTGCCAGGTGCGCCGCGTGACGTTCGATGCGCAAGGTGCCGATGTGGAGGCGTTGCTGGACGACGGCGCCGTGCAGCGCTGGCGCGCCAGGTTCGTCATCGACGCCAGCGGCCGCGACACCCTGCTGGCCACCCAGAACCATTGGAAGCACAAGAACCGGCGTCACAACAGCGCCGCCTTGTTCGCGCACTTCCGCGGCGCGCAGCGGCTGGCCGGCAAGCAGGAAGGCAACATCAGCATCTTCTGGTTCACGCATGGCTGGTTCTGGTTCATCCCGCTGGCCGACGGCAGCACCAGCGTCGGTGCGGTGTGCTGGCCCGAGTACCTAAAGCAGCGCGACAAGCCGCTGAAGGAGTTCTTCGCCGACACCATCGCCCTGGCGCCCGAGCTGGCGCGCCGGCTCGACGGGGCGGTGCTGGTCGACGACCATGTGTGGGCCACTGGCAACTACAGCTACAGCGCCGACCGCTGTGCGGGCGACCGCTTCCTGTTGCTGGGCGACGCCTACGCCTTCATCGACCCCGTGTTTTCCTCGGGGGTCTTCCTGGCGATGCAAAGCGCCTTCGACGGCGCCGAGGTGGTGGCCAAGGCGCTGGACGCGCCCGACACCTACCCGGCCGCCCGGCGGCGGTTCGAGCGGCGCATGCGCCACGGCCCCCGGCAGTTTTCCTGGTTCATCCATCGCATGACAAATCCCATGCTGCGCGAGCTGTTCATGCATCCGCGCAATCCGCTGCGCATGCAGGAGGCCGTGCTGTCCCTGCTGGCCGGCGACATCTACCGCAGGACGCCGATCTGGGCGTCGCTGGCGGCGTTCAAGGGCGTGTATTACCTGGGCTCGCTCTTCTCGCTGCCGCGCACGCTGCGCGCCTGGCGGGCCCGCCGCCACCTGATCCGGGACGTCGGCGGCGTGCGCGGCGAAAACGTCACCGCCCACCCCAGATGAGCGAACGCGACGCTTTGTTGCGCGGGCAGCCCGCGCACGGTGGCATAGCCTTGCGCGCCGACCGGCTCGACCTGACCGCGTGGCGAGACGGCCCTCACAACGGCTCGCTCGCGCTCGGTGGCCTGGCATGGGGCGTGGCGCCCCTCAATGCCGATCCTGACGCCGATGCAGGCGGGCTGGCGACGCTGGACACCCCGCTGCTGGGCACCACGCCGCCCTGGGTGGATGCCTGGCTGACCTGCGGCGGCACGCTGCGCAGCGGCCGCAGTGGCAGCGTGCAGTGGCGCACCGACGGGCACTGGGCCTTCGGCCAACTGGACCTGCCCGAAGCGGAAGGCGCGCTGGAGCAGACCACGTACCGCGCCTACCGAGACCTCTTCGCGGCGCTGGCCGACTGTGGCTGCCCGCAGCCGCTGCGGATCTGGAACTACCTGCCCCGCATCAACGCCGACGGCGGCGGGCTTGAGCGTTACCGCCAGTTCAACATCGGCCGCCAGCAAGCCTTCCTGGACGCCCGGCGCGACCCCTTCGAAGGGTCGCCCGCTGCGTGTGCGCTGGGCACGGCAGGCGCGTCCTCCGGCGGCCTGAGCGTGCGCTTCCTGGCCGGCCGGGTGGCGTCACAGCCAGTGGAGAACCCGCGGCAGGTCTCGGCCTACCGCTACAGCCGCACCTACGGGCCGCGCGCGCCGACCTTCTCGCGGGCAGCGCTGGCTGACGCTGGCGGCGGCCAACTGGCGCTGCTGGTGTCGGGCACAGCCAGCATCGTCGGCGAGCACACGGTGCACCCCGGTGACGTGGTCGCCCAGACCCAGGAGACCCTGCGCAACCTGCAGGCGGTCATCGCCAGCGCGCACCGGGGCTGCAGCGCCCGCTACACGCTGGCCGATCTGCAGCCCACCGTCTATGTGCGCCATGCGGCCGACGCCCCCGTGGTGGCGCAGGTGCTGGCCCAGGCTGAACCGGCATGGCGGGACCCGCCCTGCGTGCAGGCTGACATCTGCCGCGCCGATCTACTGGTCGAGATCGAAGCCCACGCCTTTGCGCCCGGGGCACTGGCGTGACGGTGCTGCGCTGGCTCGGCCTGCCGCTTCAGTGGCTGGCACTGCAGCACATGCTGCTGTTCCTCGGGCTGGGCTCGCTGCTGTGGAACGCGGTGGCGCTGGTGCTCTACCCGCTGCTGCCGCGCGACACCGGGCGGCGAGTGGGCCGTGCCGGCATCGCTGCGGGCTACCGTGTGTTCTGGTGGATGGCACGCACCGCCGGCATGATGCGCCTGCACTCGGAGCCGCTGGATGCGCTGCGTGACGAGGGCGGGCTCATCGTCGTCGCCAACCACCCCAGCATGCTCGACGCGATGATGCTCGTGGCGCGCCTGCCGCGCAGCGCGTGCATCATGAAGGCCAGCCTGATGCGCAACCCATTGCTGGCACCCGGCGCCCGCCTGGCCCGCTACCTCCGCAACGATTCGCCGCGCGGCCTGGTGCGGCTGGCGGTACAGGACCTGCGGCAGGGTGGGCAGTTGGTGCTGTTCCCCGAGGGCACCCGCACCACCCAGCCGCCCGTCAACTCCTTCCGGGGCGGCGTCTGCCTGATCGCCAAGCGTGCGGGCGCGCCCATCCAGACCGTGTTCATCGACACCTCGTCGCCCTACCTCTGCAAGGGCTGGCCGCTGTGGCGGCTGCCGCCGTTGCCCATCGTCTTCACGGTGCGCCTGGGGCAACGCTTTGAACCCGCCCACGACCCGGCAGCCCAGTTGCGCGAGCTGGAGGCCTACTTTGCCTCCGGCGTGCGCCAGACGCCGCTGCACGATCCTCACCCACGATGACCACGACGCCCTCCTCCACGCACCTGGTGCTCATCCCCAGCTACAACACCGGCGAGCAGGTGTACGCCACCGTGCGCGCCGCGCGCGCCCAATGGGCGCCCGTGTGGGTGGTGGTGGACGGCAGCACCGACGGCACCGCCGAGGGCCTGCAAGTCATGGCGGCGGCAGACCCCGGCCTGCGCGTGTGGGTGCTGCCGCAGAACTGCGGCAAGGGCGCGGCCGTGCTGCATGGCCTGCAACTGGCCCAGGCCGAAGGCTTCACCCATGCGCTGGCAATGGACAGCGACGGCCAGCATCCGGCCGACCTGATCCCGGCCTTCATGCAGGCCTCGCTGGCCCGGCCCGACACCATGGTGCTCGGCCGCCCGGTGTTCGACGCCAGTGCGCCGCTGCTGCGCGTGCGCGGGCGCCGCGTGTCCAACTGGTGGACCAACCTCGAAACGCTGGGCGCCGGCGTGGCCGATTCGCTGTATGGTTTTCGCGTCTATCCGGTGGCCGCGCTGGCGGCGGTGATGGCGCGCCAGCCCTGGATGCGCCGCTTCGACTTCGACACCGAGGCCGTGGTGCGCCTGGCCTGGCGCGGCGTGAAGCCGGTCAACCTGGACGCGCCGGTGAAGTACCTGCGCGCCGACGAAGGCGGCGTCTCGCACTTCCGCTACGTGCGCGACAACGTGCTGCTGACCTGGATGCACACCCGGCTGATGGTGGAGTTCGTACTGCGCCTGCCGGTGCTGGCGTGGCGCAAGGCGGCCGGGCGGGCGCCGTTCCAGCGCTGAGGGATCGGGGCCTGTTCGGGTTGAGCTGTAGGGCGGGTCATGAGCCGCCAACTGTTGCGGCACGGGGCAAGGCCGAAGCTCATGCGCCCGATCTTGACTGCAACCCGAACCGCTTCAAGCCGCCAACGCCTCCGCGCTCGGGAACAGCAGGCCGTGCGCCGGCTTTTCCAGCGCCTGCGGCGGCAACAGCGCCATCAGGGCACGCCCGTCCAGACCCGGGTGTTCGTCCAGCCCGCGTTGCAGCAGTTCGCCGGCCAGCTGCCGCAGCGTCAGCGCCGCCTGGCGGATGCGTTGGCGGAAGGCTTCATCGCTCATGTCGGTGTCCTGCAGGCTGCGGTTCAGTTCCACGAACCACGGCACCGAGGCCTGGTCCAGCATGACCGGCAGGTTGCGGCGCTGGCTGACCTCGCCCCAGGCGCGCAGGAAGTGCTGCACCTCGATGTTGAGCTGCTGGCACACGGCGAGTTCGTCGCGCAGGTGGCTCAGCGAGGCCAGGTCGGTCAGGCGTTCGTGGCAGAACATCTGCGCGAGCACGCTCCAGTAGTAGGTGTAGTCCCAGATCACCTTGGTGGGCAGCACTTCAGGGTCGCCGAACAGGCCGTACTGGTCGACGTACAGCGCCAGCGTGCTGTCGTAGAACGACCGGTAGACCTGCTCATACACCTGCGTGTGCGCGGCCAGGCGCTGGCCGGCGCGGTCGCGTGCGATCAGCTCGGTGATGTAGGTGTTGCCGATGGCGATGAAGTCGCTGCCGGGTGAGTAGAACGGGTCGAGGAAGCGCCCGGCCTCGCCGGTGAGCGCCCAGCGGTGCTCGCTGAACACCTGGCTGCAGTCGTAGCTGAAGCGCTTGAAGAAGGCGAAGTCCTGCAGCTTGTCGCGCTTGCCGTCGAGGTCGTCGAACAGCGCGGGCTGGAACTCGCGCAGCCAGTCCATCGCCTTGTCGAAGGTGTTCATGCGGTCCAGTGGGTGGTACTTCGGATCGGCCACGATGCCCACCGAGTGCGAGCCCGAGGCCAGCGGGATGAGCCACACCCAGTAGCCCGCGCCCACCAGGTGGTTGGTGGACAGCCAGCGCGTGGGCGTCACGCAGCGCGAGCGCCAGGCGGTGGCGGCTGCAGCTTCCGCGTCTCCGCCGTGCTCGCCTTCCAGCGGCCAGGCGTCCAGGTGGACGCGATCGCTGATGCGGAACCACACGGCGTGCGCGGCGTGGTTGTTCTCGCGCGCCAGGCCCAGCTTGCGCTTGATGAGCCCCGCGCGCCCGCAGGCGTCGATGACCCAGCGGGCCTGCGTCGTGACCAGCTCCTGGCCGGTCTGCTGCCATTGCACGGTGTGCAGGTTGCCGTCGTCGCTCAGGTCAAGGTGGCGGACCATGGCTTCGTCGATGAAGCGGATGCCGCGGCGCTGGCATTCCTCGCCAAGGAAGTTCTCGAAGATGCCCCGGTCGATCTGGTAGCTGGCCACCGGCAGCGGGCGGCTGGCACCCAGCTCGGTGACGCGGTGCAGGTCGCGCCGCCCCTCGCTGAAGAAGAAGCGAAAGCCGAACTTGCGCAGCTGTTCGCCCTGCAGATGCTCGCGCAGGCCCAGCGTGTGCTCGAAGTAGTGCGCGCCGATCTCCACGCTGCTTTCGCCCACCTTGTGGCAGGCCACGGGCACAGGATGGGCGCGGCGTTCCAGCACCAGCACGTTGAGGTCGGGCAGGCGTTGGCGCAGCTGCAGGGCCAGCGTCATGCCGGCCAGGCCGCCGCCCATGATGAGGACGTCGGTCGAAGCGGGAGCGGATTCGGTGTGCATCGGAAGGTCAAAAGCGGCGCGTTCGCGCGTTCAGCGCATTGTGCGCAAGTGCAGGAAGCCGCTGGGACCCAGGGGCAGTTGCAGGGCTTCGCTGGCGTCGGGCTGGGCCTCCAGGCGCGCCAGCACCTCGAACAGCGACAGCGCATCGGCCATCGCGTTGCCCGCCAGCGCCTGGGCGGCGGGGCTTTGCAGCGCGTTGAGGGGCGCCGTGAGTTGGGCACTGCCCGGCTGCACGCACCAGTCCAGCACGGCGCGGGTGGCGGCGCTGTGTTCGGGCGCCAGCACCAGGGCCACACCCAGCAGGCCACGGCTGCGCGTGACCGAGGCCAGCGCGCCGCGCGCGTCGGTGTCGAAGCCGGCCAGCAGCACCGGCGTGCCCTCGGTGGCGGCCTGGGTGGCAGCCTCCAGCAGGCCGAGTGCAAAGCTGGCCTCGAAGCCGGCCACGGCGCTGCTGGGCGCATGGCAGCCGGTGGCCATGGCCCAGTAGCCCGACGCGGCGTTGTGCACAGAGTGGTGGAAGCGCGTGGGCGACAGCAGCGTGGGGTCGCTGGCCAGCGTCGTGCACAGCGCATCGACCACGGCCAGGTCGCCGTGGGCGGAGGTGAAGACGCTGGGCAGCGTCGCCACGTCGCGTCCGGCCATGGTCACCGCCGCCGCGGCGACCTCCAGCGCCACCAGCACGCCGTCCGGCGCGCGGCGGCGCTCGTTGGCGGCCAGCAGCGCGGGGCTGGGCCGACTGAGCAGCGGCGCATCGGACGCTGGCGTGGGCAGGCCTTGCAGCGCCGGGGCCGCCGCCGTCCAGCCCGGCAGCGACGGCGACCACAGCGCCAGGCCTTCGACGTACAGCCGTTGGAACGTCGGCGTGCTCATGCGTGGGCCTCCGCCGCGCGCCCGAACACGAGCACGCAGTTGTTGCCGCCGAAACCGAAGGAGTGGCTGGCTGCATGGCGCACGGGTCCATTGAACGGTTGCAGGCGCAACTGTGCTGCGAACACCGGGTCGAACTGCGGGTCGGCGGCAGGCGTGTGCGCGCTGCCCGGCCGCAGGTCATCCCGCAGCGCCAGCAGGCACACCACCGCCTCCAGCAGCCCGGCCGCGCCCATGGTGTGGCCGGTCAGGCCCTTGGTGGCGCAGGCGTGCAGGGTGGGCGCGTAGCGGCGGGCTACGAGGGCAGCTTCCACCGCGTCGTTGGCCGGCGTAGCGGTGCCGTGCAGGTTGACGAAGTCGATCTGCGCGCTCGACAGGCCGGCCCGCGCCAGCGCCGCGTTCAGCGCCAGCTCGGCGCCCAGGCCTTGCGGATGTGGGGCCGACATGTGGTGGGCGTCGTTGGCCTCGCCGTCGCCCAGCAGGCACAGGGCCTCGGGCGGCGTGTCGGCTTCATGGCGCTGCAGCAGCGCGAAGGCCGCGGCCTCGCCCAGGCTGATGCCCTTGCGCGCGGCGCCGAAGGGCTGGCAAGGCGCTTCAGCCAGCAGGCCCAGCGACCGGAAGCCGAACAGCAGACTGGCGCTGAGCGCTTCCACGCCAGCCACCACCACCGCATCCACCACGCCCGCCTGCAGCCAGCGCCGCGCGCTGCCCATGGCCTTGGCGCTGGACGAGCAGGCGGTGGACACCGTCACCGCCGGGCCCTGCAGCGCCAGCGCCTGCTGCACGAAGGCGGCCAGCGCGTGGGGCGTGTTCAGGCGCGGATTGCGGCGTCCGGCGGGGAAGCCGCCGTCGGCGTCCAACTGCCGGTAGGCGGCCTCGGAATCACCGATGGTCGATGCCGACGTGCCCAGCACCAGGCCCACGCGGGCTGCGCCCCAGCGCGCGCGCGCGGCGGCCACGGCGGCCAGGAAGTCATCCTGCTGCAAGGCCTGCCAGGCCAGCCGCGTGGGGCGGCAGTCCCAGTCGGCCAGCGGGGGCGGCAAGGGCTGCGCAGCCAGCGCATCGAGTGCGCCGACCCAGGCCGCCGGGGCTTGCGAGGTGCCGGCCCAGGCAGGCGCTGCGTCGGGTGCCAGCGTTTGCAGGCCGCTGGTGTTGGCGCGCAGCGCGGCGGCCAACGCCGGCAGGCCCACGCCGGCGGCGCAGGAGGCGGTGTAGGCCTGAACCACCAACGGCGTCATGGCGCCTCCTTGCCAGGAGCCACATGCACGCATCGGCTGTCGGCCAGCAGGCCGAGGCTCAACCACTGTTGCCACAGCGCGCGCCACACCGGCCAGTCGTGGCCGCCCGGTGCGGTGCTCACGCGGTCGGGCAGCAGCAGCTCCGCAAAGCGGCCGTGGGCGCTGGCGAAGCGGTCATCCAGGCCGTAGCCCAGGTGCACCGGCGGCCGCACGGCACCGGGCGTCGCGAAGGCGCGCCACAGCTCGCGGCCGAGTTCCTCACTGTCATCGGGGTCGTCGGCGTCCAGCCCGGCGGCGCGCCAGGCGCGCGGGCCACCCGCGTCGTCCACCTGCTGCGTCAGGCGCCGCGGGCCCAGGTAGGGCGCGAGCGCCAACACGCCGTCGATCTCATCGCCGTGACGCACGGCATAGCCCAGCGCGCCCATGCCGCCCAAGGAGATGCCCACCAGCCAGATCCGCCGATAGCCCTCGGCGCGCGCCGGCAGCACCACCTCTTCGCGCAGCCGGCGCAGTACGCTGCGGTCGGTGTAGTAACCGAAGTGGCTGTCGACGATGACGGTGTCAGCATTCACGGCGTGCTCACGCAGCGCCTGCGGGAATCCGGCCGCCACGAACTCAGGCGGGCGGCTGTAGGCCCCAGGCAGCATGACCACCAGGGTGTCGGAGCGGACTGGGCAGGGGCCGGGGTAACGAAGCAAGTCCATCTTGGCGAGAACAGGGGGCACGAGCAGGCTGCAACCACTCAAGGTCACCAGGGAACCCAGGGCGGCGGCGCCCCCCATCAGAAGGCGGCGCCGCGACTGGCGCGCTTGGGGAGCCGGCATCAGCGGAGAAGCCGGCCCCCGGCGGGCTGGTGGGGGTGGGGGTCGGGTGGGGTGCATGAGTCGAAACGCCGCAGGGCGCGGATCGTATCGCCGCCGCCTGGTGGACCGCAGGCCTGCAGGGGTATCGCAGCCTCGCTATCGTGCGGCGGCATCGGGTTCGCCGGCCATCCTGCCGTCGAATGCCACATCGCTCCGCCATCGCCATGCCCGCTTCGTTCTCGCCTGTTTCGTCTGCCTGGCCCCTCGCGAGCGCCGCGGCGCCCCTCTTCGCACGCCGTCGCCTGCTGCTGGCGGGCGCGGCGCTGCCGGCCTTGGGCCTGGCGGGCTGTAGTACCCCTTTGCCTTTGGTGCAGCCCGAAGCGGTCGCGCATGATCCCGCAGCCGAGCGCCTGCTGCAGCACAGCGCCGACGAGCACGGCTGGGCGGCCTACCGGGAGCTGCAGGACATCAACGTGCGTTACGAGGGGGCATGGCGGCCGCTGATCGACCGCGTGCAACCCGTGGTGGTTGACAAGGGGTTCCGCGGCGCGTCGGAAGAGCGGCTGCTGCCGCAGGCCGGCGTGGTGGCGCAGGCGTACACCGGCCCGGCGGGCCGCAAGCACGTGCTGTGGCAGCGCGGCCAGGGCCAGGTGGCGGTCTGGTTCAACGGCCAGCCCAATACCCACGCCGATGCCGACGCGGCCGCCGCGCTGGTGTCCGAGGCCTACGGCTTGTTCCTGCTCGGGCCGCTGTGGCTGGCCGGCCAGGGCCATGCGATGCAGATGGGCGGCACGGCCCGCGTGGACAGCCGCGCCTGCCAGGTGGTGCAGGTATGGAAGCGGCCGGGCCTGGGGCGCGTGGCGCTGGATCGGGTGGCCGTGTTCATCGATGCCGAGCAAGGCATCACGCGCCGCGTGCAGTTCACGCTGGAAGGCTTTGCCAGCACGCAGGGCGCCGTGGCCGAGGTGGATACCTTTGAGCACCAGCGCCGCTTTGGCGTGCTGTGGCCCATGCGCAGCTACGAGGAGGTGGTGCACCCGCTGCGCCTGCCCGCGCACGACTGGCACATCGCCGGCCTCGACGTAAACCGGGGCTATGACCTGGCGGCGCTGAACGGACCGAGCTTCTCGGGCGCGGCTGCGGCGCCGGCCGCAGGGCTTTAGTACAGCCCGCCGTTGACCGAGATCACCTGCCCGGTGATGTAGCCGGCGTCCGGGCTGGCCAGGAAGCCGGCCAGCGCCGCCACCTCCTCGGGCATGCCGGCGCGCTTGGCGGGGACCATGCGTTCGATCATGGCCTTGTCGAACGTGCCATCGGCCATGGGCGAAGCGATGATGCCCGGCGCGATGGCGTTCACCGTCACGCCGCGGCTGGCCACTTCCTGGCTCAGCGATTTGGTCGCGCTGTTCAGCGCGCCCTTGGCCGCCGAGTAGTTGACCTGCCCGCGGTTGCCCGACAGCGCGGCCACCGACGAGATGTTGATGACCCGGCCCCAGCGCGTGCGCAGCATGGGCAGCATCAGCGGCTGCGTGACGCGGAAGAAGCCGTGCAGAGACACGTCGATGACGCGGTGCCACTGCTCGGCGCGCATGCCAGGGAACACGGCATCGTCGTGGATGCCGGCGTTGTTGACGACGATCTGCACCGCGCCGCCCGCCAGCATCTGCGCCACGGCCGTGGAGGTGGCCTCGTCGTTGGTCAGGTCGAAGACCATCGTTTCGGCGCTGCCGCCGGTGGCGGTCAACTCCTCGGCCAGCGCCTGCACGGCGGTGGCGTTGGCATTGGCATGCAGCAACAGGTGCGCACCATCGGCGGCCAGGCGGCGGGCTATTGCGCCGCCCAAGGCGCCACTGGCGCCGGTGACAAGGGCACGCTTGCCTTGCAGGGAGGGGGTGGAAGTAGTCATCGGAGGGCTCTCAGTGCGCCGCCGACGTGGCCGGCCGGGGCAAAGGGGTGTTCAGCACGACGGTGGCGCGGCCGTCCACCAGCAGGCGGCCGGTGTCGTCGCGCAGCTCGAACTGGTAGAGCGCCTGGGCGTCGGCACCGGCCACGCGGGTGACGCTGACCAGCAGCGGGCCGGACACGTCGTCCAGCCGCGCCACGTGCAGGTTGACGCCACGCGCCGCCGCCAGGAAGCCGGCCGAGGGCACGCTGCCTGGGGCCGCTGTCAGCGCGCCGTGTAAGGCCATGACCTGGGACGCGTATTCGATGGCCACGGGAGACAGCAACCCGCCGGGCGAGCGCAGCGGGTTGGCGGTGTCGCGGTGGCTGGTGGCACGGCACAGCGCCTGCTCGGGGCTCCACTGCAGCAGCGCGTCCAGCAGGCACATGCTGCCGCTGTGCGGAATGCGGGCGGCGATGCCGTCACGGTCCAGTGTGGCGGGGCGCGGCGATTCAACAGGCGCGTTCATGCGGCGTTCACGGTGAGCGCCAGACTCAAGCCCGGCAGGCCTTCCAGCACCAGCGCGCTTGAGCCGCCACGCGCCAGCGCCTGCAGCAAGGGCAGCGCACGCGCGGCGGGCACGCCCTGGCGCAGCTGGTCCAGGCCCGCGTGGCCGCAGCCGGTGGGCGGGGCTTCGGGCACCAGTTGCAGGCTGAGCGTGGTGCCGGTGTCCGTTGCCGGCGCCAGCACCAGGGCAACGCCGACGGCGTCGCGGGTGGGCCGTTTGGCGTCCATCGGCGCCGGGTACGGCACGTCCGCCGCTACCAGCAGCACCGGCGCGCCGGTGGCCGCCACCTGCGTGATCGCTTCGAGCAGGCCGGCGCCGAAGCTGGCGTCGTGCGCGGCCAGGCTGGTGGACGGGGCCATGCCGTGCACGGCGATGTGCCAGTAGCCGCCGGGCGCGTTGTGGACCGAGTTGGTGAAGCGCGTGGGTGACACCATGCGCTCGGGCGCGGCCAGCGACTCGCACAGCGCGTGGCAGTTGGACGGCTCGCCGGTGGACGAGGTGAACACCGTGGGCAGGGCCGCCGCGTCCAGCCCCGAGGCCGCCACGGCTTGGTCGGCAGCGACGAGGCTCACCTTCACTACCGGCCCGGCGCGGCGCCGTTCGGTCGCCGGCAGGCGCTGCGGCGGCGGCAAGACGGTGGGGGTGTCGATCCAAGTGGCGGGGTCGCGCAGGGCGGCGGCGCCTGCGGTCCAGTCGGGCAGGCCTGGGCCCAGCAGGCCGATGCCGAGGATGTTGACGGTCAGCGTGCTCACGATGCGGCCCCGAGGATGAGGCTGGCATTGCTGCCGCCGAAACCGAACGAGTTGCTGGCCACGACTTTCAACGCGGCCTGCAGCGGCTCGCGCAGCAGGCGCGCGTGCAGGGCCGGGTCTTGCCTCTGCAGGTTCAGGCTGGGCGGTGCCTGGCCGTGCTCCAGCGCCAGCAGCGCGATGCTGGCTTCCACGCCGCCCGCCGCGCCCAACGTGTGGCCGGTGTAGCCCTTGGTGCTGCTGCAGGGCGTGTCGGTGCCAAACACGGCACACACGGCGCGGTCCTCGGCGGCGTCGTTGCCCGGCGTGGCGGTGCCGTGCAGGTTGAGGTAGTCCACCTGCGCGGGCGCGAGGCCCGCCTGGGCCAGCGCCGCACGCATGGCCAGCGCCGCGCCGGCACCCTCGGGGTGGGGGCTGCTCATGTGGTGGCCGTCGCTGCTTTCGCCGGCCCCCAGCAGCCAGCCCATGGGCCGGGCCGGGCTGTCTGCGCGCTCCAGCAGCGCAAAGGCTGCAGCCTCGCCGATGGACAGGCCGGCGCGCTCCGCGTCCCAGGGGCGGCAGATGGCGGCCGATGTCAGCTCCAGCGCCTTGAAGCCGTAAAGCGTGGTCATGCACAGGCTGTCGACGCCGCCCACCACGGCGGCATTCACCAGGCCCAGCCGGATGGCGCGTTCGGCCGCGGCGTAGACCTTGGCGCTGGACGAGCAGGCGGTGGACACCACGTGCGCCGGCCCCTGCAGGCCCAGCGCGGCGCGCACATAACGCGCCACCGACGCGGTGTTGTGCGTCTCGCTGTAATGCAGGCTGTTGGGCAGCGCGCCGGTGGCGGGGTCACGCTCGCGGTAGGCCAGCTCGGTCTGCAGGATGCCCGAGGTGCTGGTGCCCAGGAAAACGCCCACGCGCTTCGCGCCCCAGCGCGCGGCGGCGGCCTGCACGGCCTCGGCAAAGCCGTCGGTGCGCAGCGCCAGCTCGGCCAGGCGGTTGTTACGGCAATCGTAGGCGGCCAGATCGTCGCGCCAGGCGAGCGTGTCCAGGCCATCCACGACGCCCAGCCAGGAGCCGATGTCGGCGGTCTCGAAGCCGCGCCGCGCCAGGCCGCTGCGGCCGTCGCGCAAGGCCGCGAAGGTGGCCGCACGGCCGTGGCCCAGCGCAGTGACCAGCGTGTGGTGGGTGATGGGGATCGGATTCATGAAGTCTTTGGCATCAAAGCGTGGCCACTAGCAGCACGTTGGCGAACGGCGTGCCGGCGCTCATGGGCACGGGCTGCACGCGGAACCCCAAGGCCTGCAGCGCGGCCTGCCACTGCGCCAGGCTGCGGCCGTAGGTGGGCGGCGCCCGGTGGCCGCGCACCCAGGTGACGATCAGGTCGACCCACTGGCTCACGCGATAGCCGCCCGCGTCGGCCATGTCGCCCACGCGCAGCAGCAGTCGGCCGTTGGGGCTCAGCGCGTCGCGCACGCGGTGCAGCAACGCGTCCTGCGCGGCGTGGTCGACGTAGTGCAGCACGTCGAGGATGACGACCAGGTCGCAGGCCGGCAGCTCGGTGTGGCGCATGTCGCCGCAGACGAAGCGCGGCGCCTCGCCACCCGGCAGCACCAGCGCGCCGGTCGCGGCCTGCGCCCGCTGCACGTCGCGCGGCATCAGCTCGATGCCGGTGTAGGCCGTGACCACCGGCGCGGCCGGCCAACCCTGGGGCCAGCCGCCCGCGCGCGCCAGCACGGCGCAGCGGTGCAGCAAGTTCACCAGCAGGCCCTGGCCGCAGCCGATGTCGACAACGCGGCCGCCGGGGCCGAAATCACCGCGCCGCAGCATGCCGCGAAACACCGGGTCGCGGCCGAGCTTGCCGCGCGCGAAGTGCCAGGCGAAGCGGCCAGCCGCGCGGTAAGGCGCGGTGGCACCGTCCAGCAGGCGGCGCCAGGCGCGGTCGTCGGCGGGCGTTGAGGGGGCGGGCCCGGTGAGGTTCATGGCAGGGTGCGGGCCGGCAGGGCCTCCCGCAAGGTGGTGGTGTGCAGGCCGGCGTCCCGGGCGGCGCTCAGCAGGCCCGGCAGCACGTCCAGCAGCACGGGCCGACCGCTCGCCGTCCGGCGCGCGTGGCCGTCGTGCAGCAGCAGGATGTCGCCCGCGGCCAGCGCGCGGGCTTGCGAGCCGATCAGGCGGCTCAGCACGCGGGCGGCGTCGCCGTCGCGGGTGTCGAAGCCGCGGCGCGTCCAGCTCACCAGGTGCAGTCCCAGGCGGTGCAGCACCGGGTCGAGCAAGGGATTGCGCAGCCCGGCGGGCGCGCGAAAGCAATGGGGCGCCTGGCCGGTCAGATCGGCCAGCAGAGCCTGGGCGCCGCCGATCTCCTGCGCCAGCGCCTGCGGTCCGCGCGTGGAAAAGTCGTGGCGGTGGTGCAGGCTGTGGTTCTGCACGTCGTGGCCGCGGCACACGATCTCGCGCACCAGGCCGGGCTGCTGCGCGGCGCGCTGCGCGATGACGAAGAACGTGGCTTTGGCGCCGGCCGCGTCCAGCACGTCGAGCACGGCCGGGGTGACCTCGGGGTCGGGGCCGTCGTCCAGAGTCAGCACGAACTGCCGGCGCTGGACCGCCGTTGGCGGCAAGGTCGTGACGTTGGGGCCGAGCAGCCGGCTGCGGGGCCACAGGCCGGCGGCCGTCAGCCCTACGTGGTTGAGCGCCACGCTGCCCAGCGCCCAAGGCCAGGCGCCGGGCACCGCCAGCGCAGCCATGCCGGCCGCTGCGTGCAGGCCCAGGCTGGCACGCAAGGCAGGTGGCCAAGGCCAGCGGGAGAAGGGGCGCTCAGCGGGCGCGGGCATGGGACACGGACGCGATCTCAGGGTGAAAGGGGGCCGGCTTTGGCGCCGCGCCTGGTGCAAAAAATTCTGTCACAGCGGCTTGTCCCGCGTGCGCGCCGGGGCGGCAAAGGCCGCCGCCAGCACCAAGCTCAGCAACGCCCCCGGGGCCACCACGGCGCCGATGGCCGACAAGGCTTTGATGTCCGACGCGGCGATGAGGCCGAAGCCGATCACCGTGGTGAGGTTGGCCAGCAGCAGCGAGGCGAGCGTGTCGTCGTCCGCCTTGCCGCCGCCATGCTGGAGCATGTCGAAGAACAGCACATAGTTCGAGCCCACCGCCACCACCAGCAACAGGCCGACGAGATGCAGGATGCCCATGGGCACCTGAAACAGCGCCAGGCCGCCCAGGCACAGCAGCACGGCCAGCAGCAGCGGCTGGCTCACCGCCAGCACACGGCCGCCCTGGCGCAGCACCAGCGCCATCAGCAGCAGGACACCCAGCCCGCCCAGCGCCGCCTGTGCGCGCGCCTCGCCCAGGTAGCGGCTGTACATGCGGCCGAGTTCACCGCCTATGTCCAGCGCCTGTGTCTGCGGCAGGCCTTGCAGGGCGGCGCGCACCTTCGCGATGTCGACGGTATCGCCCGCGCCCTGCACCGGCAGCAGCACCGTCCAGTGGCCGTCGGGGTGTTGCAGCGTGAGCGCGTCCAGGAGCGGCGCCAGCGCGCTGACGCGGGCCATGTCCGTCGTGGCCAGCGGCATGCTGCGCGCCTGCTCGACGGCCTCGACAAACGGACCCAGGCGCGCGGCACGCAGCGGCCCGTTCGCCGTGGCTTCGGCCAGGGCCGCCTGCAAGGCTGCGGTGTCCGGCAAGGCCGCCTGGCGCTGCTGCTGCGTCCGCACGCTGGGCAGGAAACGGGTGATGCTGTCGAAGCCAGCAATGACCTGTGTGTTGACCAGCTCCTCCAGGCGCAAGGCCGCCGCCTCGGCGCGCTGCAGCGTGGTCTCGGCGTCGGTGCCTTGCACGACGACGAAGGCGCCGCCGTCGCTGCCGCTGGTGATGTCGGCGCGCAGGCTCGCGTCCAGCGCCAGTGCCTCTCTCGACACCGGGCTCAGCGACGACAGCTCGGCGTTCCACAGGCCGTCTCGCTGCACCACCAGCACCACCGACGCCAGGCCCAGCACCAGCCACAGCCAGCGGGTGCGCGGCAGCACCGCGATCGCCGCCCGCGCGGCACGCCCCAGCGGGCGGCGCAGGCCCTGGCCGCGTGCGCCATCGGGCATCAGCACGGGCAGCACGAAGCGGGTGGCCAGCACGGCCCCCACGAGACCCGCGAACGAGAACACGCCCAGCTGCTGCAGCCCCGGGAAGCCCGAGAACAGCAAAGCGGTGAAGCCGCACAGCGAGGTCAGCAGGCCCAGGCGGACGGTGGGCCAGTTGCCGCGCAGCCACTGCCGCCAGCCGGTGCCGCCCTGTCCGCGGGCCTGGATGAGGAAGTAGATGGCGTAGTCCACCGCTTCGCCGATGAGCGTGGAGCCGAAGCCCAGCGTGACGCCGTGCACGTTGCCGAACAGCAGGCTGACAGTGACGATGCCCGCCAGGATGCCGGTGGCCACCGGCAGCATGGCGACCACCAGGGCCACGGGCGAGGCAAAGGCCGCCAGCAGCAGCGCGCTCATCACCAGCGTGCCCGTCAGCGCCAGCCACTCCACCTCGCCCTTGATCTGCGCGCGGCTGTCCACCGAGAACACCGGCGCGCCGCTGACGAGCAGGTTCAGCCCCGGCGTCTGGATGCGGGCGAAGCTCTGGCGCACCGTGTCGATGGCCGCCTGCTGCCCGTCCAGGTCGGCGCCGTCGCCACGGATGATCGCCAGCATCACCGCCCGCGGCGGCGTGCCGCCGGCCTCGCGCGAGACCCACACGCCCTCCTCGGTGCGGGGCGACTTCACCGGGATCATGCTTTCCGCGATGCGCTGCACCTCGCCGGTCGGGTCTTGGTCCAGCAGCGGCTTGAGGGCCGTGCCGGCGGGCGTGCCCAGCAGCGACAGCGTTTCGTTGATGCCCTCGCGCAGGCCGCCGGCAGTGAAGTGTTCGGGCGTGACGGCGGGGCTCAGCAGGTAGCGCCGCTCCACCATCCAGCGGCCCACGCCGGCCCAGGCATCGTTCTCGCCGTTGCTGACCTGGTCGAACCGGCCGCTGCTGCGCAAGGCCGCCGCGAGCTGCTTGGACGCCGCACCGCGCGCCGGCGCGTCGGCGCCTTCGATGCCGATGAACAGCGTGCGCGCGGGCACGCCGCTGCGGATCTGGTCGATCAGCACCTGCTGCTGGGCGTCGGCCGTGGCGGGCAGGAAGGCGGACAGGTCCGCAGTGAACGGGGTGCGCGTGATCTGCCACGCGGCCAGGGCCACGGCGGCCAGCCACAGCAGCAGCACCGCTGCGCGGTAGCGGGGCGTCAGCGCGCCGAAGGCGGTGGTGCCGCTCACTTGCTGGCGGATGTGGCGGAGGTGGGGGACGCCGCGCCTGGCGCCACCGGCTCGACCATCATCAAAGAGCGGTCGCCGCCCGCCAGGCGCAGGTCCAGCGTGCGGACATCGGCACCTAGCCCCGCGATTTCCAGCTGCTGTACCGTGTGCGCCAGGCGACTGTCCAGCGGCGTCAGGCGCAGTACCCAGCGCGCCGCGTTGCCGCTGACCTGGGCGCGAAAGTGGCGCTGCAGCGCGGCCGCGTCGCCGCCGAGCGTGCCGCGCATGGCCTCTGCCAGCGCGGCCAGTTCAGGTACTGCATCCAGGTTCATCTGTCGCGTGCGCTTGCCGCGCTTGAGCAGCACCTGGTTGGCCTGCACCTCCATGCTCTCGGTGGTGGGCTCTTCGGTGAAACGTGCGAAGCGGTCGGGCGCTTGGAACGTCAGGCGCCCGCTGGCCCGCAGCGGGTAGTCCAACGTGCTCACGGTGCGTTCTTCGGTGAACCGGGCCTCGCCGCTCTTGCGCTGCGACAGCACGGCCATCAGTGCGCTCAGATCGAACGAGTTGGCGCCTGCCTGCGCCAGAGCAGCGCCGGGGCCGAGGGCGAGCAAGGCCATCGCCAGGGCGAGGCAGGCCCGGCGGCCGGCTTGAGGCGGGTCAGGCAGCAGCATCTTCGTGCCAGTAGTCATAGAAATTGAACCAGTTGTAGGGAGCCTCGCGGCACAGGGCTTCAAGCCGGCGGACGTAGTCGGACATGGCGGCCAGCACCAGCGCCTCGCGCGCCGCAGGGTCGGCGGGCGGTTGGCGGAAGTCCGCCAGCTCCTCGAAACGCACGTCGTAGCGGTTGCCACCGCGGTACAGGCCCACCATGAACACCACGCGGCGGCGCAGCATCATGGCCAGGCGCACCGGCCCGTCGGTGAATGGCGTGGGCCGCCCCAGGAAGGACAGCTGCACAGCGCCTTCCTGCACCGCCTGGTCGGGCATGTAGCGGTCGCCCATCAGACCGGCGAGGCCGCCCTTGTCGAGGAAGTCGCGCACGGCCAGCGCCGAGCCACGCTGGCCGATGGGGATGATGCTCACGTCGAAATGCGGCGCCAGCGCCTGCAGCACGGTGTGGATCATGCGGGCGTTTTCCGGGTACATCACCATGGCCACCGGCAGCTGGCGGCGGCTCAGACCCACCGCATGCAGCGCCTCGAAGCTGCCGATGTGTGCCCCCAGCAGGTAGACGCCGCGCCCTTCGGCCAGCGCCTGCTCCATCACGGCGCCGCCGCTGATCTGCAGGTCGAAGAGGTCCGTGCGGCCGGCGGCGAACCAGATGCGGTCAAGCGCCACGGCGGCAAAGGCGTGGATGTGGCGGTACAGGTCGCCCCAGCCGGCCCGCCGGCCCAGCGCCCGGCCCAGATAGCGGCGCGACGCGCGCCGCGCAGCCGGCGCGAACAGCAGGAAGTACAGCGCGATGGGGTGCAGCACCAGGCGCGCCACCGAACGCCCGAGGTGCGTGGCGATCCAGGCGAGGGTGCGGATCGCCAGCAGGTTGCTGCGCTCCGGCGTCGTGCTCCACGAGCGCGTGGGCGTGGGGTTGGCGTCTGCGCTCACGGGTGCTCCTGAGATGCCGACCCGGCTGTCAGCAGCCCCTTGGCCACGGTGGCATCGCCGCGCAGCACGGCGAAGCCGACGCCGCTGCCCTGGGGCTGCAGTTGCACTTGCAACTCGGTGTCGGGCAGCACCGGGCTGATGAACTTCACGTTGTTGATCTGCGGCACGGCGCCCAGGCGCGCGCGCAGCTCGGGTTCGCCGTCCAGCGTGCGCATCACCAGCGCCAGCAGGGACACGCCCGGCAGCACAGGCTGGCCGGGAAAATGGCCCGGGAAGGCGGGGTGATCGCTGCCCACGACGTAGTGGCCCGCGGGCGACAGTGCATCGCGCGCAAAGCGCGCCCAATCCTGCGCCGTGAGCTTGCCGGTCGCGGTGCGCGGCAGCGCGGGCACATGCACCACGCGGCGCGGCACGAACGCCGGCTCCAGCCGCGCGCGCAGTGCGTCGATGACGTCCCTGGCGCTGAGCCGGGGCGCCACGACGAAGGCCACGGGCCGCGAGACGCCATCGGCCTGCTCATCGGGCATCCAGAACGCGCCGTCCTCCACGCCGGAGATCCGGTTGAGGTGGAAGTTCAGATGAGCCAGCGAACTGCGCTTGCCCGCCACATGGATGAGGTCGTTGACACGCCCGAGCAGGCGGAAATGCGTGGCATCGGTCAGCGCCAGCAGGTCGGCCAGCGGCGTGGGCTCCAGCACATGGCCGCCCTGCACGCAGAAGCGCTCCTCGCCGCCGGCCTCCTCGCGCCACAAGCGCAGGCCCGCCAGCGCCTGCCAGGTCTCGCCGGCCGTGGTGCGCCGAGTGGCCACCTGGCCGGCTTCGGTGCAGCCGTAGATCTCCACCAGCGCGCCGCCAGTGGCCTGCTCGGCCTGCTGGGCCAGCTGCGGCGACAGCGGTGCGGTGGCCGACAGCAGCAAGGCCACCGGCGGCAGCGGCACCTCGGCCAGCAGCAGCGTCTTTAGGTGAAACGGCGTGGTGACCAGCCCGCGCGGGGCCGGCACCTCAGCCAGCGACGCGGCGATGTCGGCCGGATAGAACGGCCGGCCGGCGTCAAAGCAGGCGCCGCCCAGCAGCGCCAGCAGCACAGTCGACTCGAAACCGTAGCTGTGCTGTGGCGGCACGGTGCCCACCAGCGTCAGCCCGGCCAGCGACGGCTGCCCGGTCAGCTCGGCCAGGCGTGCGGCTTCGGCAGCGATGTTCAGCACCAGCGCGCCCCAGCGCTTGCCATGCGGCTGCGGGGCGCCGGTGCTGCCGCTGGTGAGCAGGCGCACCGCCTCCAGATCGGCCGGGATGTCGGGCACCTGCGTCGCGTCTGCGGCGGTCTCGTCCGGCTGCACCAGCAGGCGCTGCAGGCCGCCGACATCCAGCGAGGCGTCGTCCACCAGGGCGTAAGCCCCGTCGGCGGCCAGGCGCGCCATCGTCTCCGGCAGCGCATTGGGGGGCATCAGACTGGTCTGCCCGCGCATCAGCGCGGCTGCCAGACCCAGCGCGAACAGGTAGCGGTCCTGGCACAGGTTGATGGGCTGGCCCGCGGCGGGCATTTGCCTCGCCAGCGCTGCGGCCTGGCCCAGAAAACGCGCGGCGCTGACCGGCGCGCCGCGCCGCCACGCCAGCGGCGCGGCCAGGTCTCGCGCCGCGAGCAAGGGCGAGGCGTGGGGCAAGGGGGTCGCAGACATCGTGAGGAAAAGGGGGCTAGGGATAGACCGGGCTCAGTGCCCGGAAGCGCGCCAGGCGCGCACCACCTGGGCCAGGCTCACGCGCTCGAATTCAGGATGGCGCCAGTACCGCAGCACATGCTCCACCGCGAAAAACAGCGCCGCCGCCAGCGGCGTGAGCACGTTGCAGAAGAAGGCCCACCAGGGCCAGGGCGCCAACAGGTACAGGGCGAAGGAGACGACGATCATGGCCACGAAGTAACCCACCCACAGCCCGGTGAGCCAGCGCGTGTAGGCGCGCATGGCGGGCGTGAACTCGCGGTGGATGCGCTCGGCCAGCAGCGTGATCAGCGGCGTTGCACCCGGACGCAGCGTGACCGCAAAGCCCCAGCCCAGCAGCGCATGAATGCTGGCGTGCTGCAGCACATACAGCCGGTCCATGTCGGTGTTGCCCGTGTAGAGCAGGCCGGCCAGCAAGGCCACTGCCAGCAGCGCGCCCGCCAGAGCGAGCCGGTGGCCCTTCACGACGCCCGCCACCAGCAGCGGCACGATCACGGGGCCAAGCAACGTCACCACCGCCCAGGGGCTGTTGGGCCACCAAGTCATCAAAGACCAGCTCAGCAGCACATAGCCCAGGAAGGCGGCTGCGACAGCCAGCAGTCGCCAGTGGGGCATGCGCGGCCTACTTGGTGCGGTGCTGGGCCACGTGGGCCGCCAGGCTGCGCAGCGAGCTGAAGATCTGGTGGTTGTTCTCGTCGTCGGAGCGCAGCTGGAAGCCGTAGCGGTGCGACACCTCCAGGGCCACCTCCAGGATGTCGATCGAATCGAGGCCCAGGCCATCGCCATACAGCGGCGCGCTCGGGTCAATATCGGCCGCCTGAATTTCCAGATTCAATGCCTGGACAAAAAGAACAGCCAACTCTTGTTCAAGTTCAGGCGTGGCTTGCGCTGTGGAAGCGGCAGAAGTGACAACGGTCGGCTCGGACACGGAAATGGCCTTGTAGGGGCTGCAATAGCGGCAGGGGGCCGCCATTTTAGGCGCGAGCTCGATTTGCTCTGCATTCCCGCCTCCAACGGCCGACATCACTCCGCCGTCAAACCGTTGGAGGCGTTGCGAGGTTTGGGTGGTGTCGCCGCGCGCCACGACCAAACCCCGTTGAGCGGCTTCGCCACTCAGGCCGCTGCGCGGCCCAACTTGACTACGCCCGCGCCCGTCATTCGACGGTCACGGACTTCGCCAAGTTGCGGGGCTTGTCCACATCCGTCCCCCGCGCGCAGGCCGTGTGATACGCCAGCAACTGCAGCGGCACCACGTGCAGGATGGGTGACAGCTGGCCGTAGTGCTCGGGCATGCGGATGACGTGCAGGCCCGCTTCGCTCTCGATGGCGGTGTCGCCGTCGGCGAAGACGTACAGCTGGCCGCCGCGGGCCCGCACTTCCTGCATGTTGCTCTTCAGCTTCTCCAGCAGCGCGTCGTTGGGCGCGACCGTCACCACGGGCATCTCGGCCGTCACCAGCGCCAGCGGACCATGCTTCAGCTCGCCGGCGGCGTAGGCCTCGGCGTGGATATAGGTGATCTCCTTGAGCTTGAGCGCACCCTCCATGGCGATGGGGTAGTGCAGGCCGCGCGCCAGGAACAGCGCGTTCTCCTTGCGGGCGAACTCCTCGCTCCAGGCGATGACCTGCGGCTCCAGTGCCAGCACGGCCTGCACGGCCACCGGCAGGTGGCGCAGGTCCTTCAGGTGCTCAGCCTCCTGCGCGTCGGTCAGGTGGCCACGCGTCTGGGCCAGCGCCAGCGTCAGCAGGAACAGGCCCACCAGCTGCGTCGTGAACGCCTTGGTAGACGCCACGCCGATCTCGACGCCGGCACGCGTGATGTAGGCCAGCTCGCACTCGCGCACCATGGCGCTGGTGGCGACGTTGCAGATGGTCAGCGTGTGCTTCATGCCCTGGGCGCGGGCGTGCTTCAGCGCGGCGATGGTGTCGGCCGTCTCGCCGCTCTGGCTGATGGTGACGACCAGCGTCTTCGGGTCGGGCACGCTGTCGCGGTAGCGGTACTCGCTGGCGATCTCGACCGAGGTCGGGATCTTGGCGATGCTCTCCAGCCAGTACTTGGCCGTGGAGCCCGAGTAGTAGCTGGTACCGCAGGCCAGGATCAGGACCTTGTCGATCTCCTTGAACGTGCGATAGGCGCCGTCGCCGAACAGTTCGGGCGTGATGCTGGTGATGGCCTCCAACGTGTTGGCGATGGCCGTGGGCTGCTCGAAGATTTCCTTCTGCATGTAGTGGCGGTAGGGCCCCAGCTCGGCCGCGCCGCTGTGGGCGTGCACGGTCTTGACCTCGCGCTGCACCGCCACGTAGCGGCCGGTGGCCGTGTCCAGGCGGCTCAGCCAGTAGCGGCCGAGTTGCAGGTCCACCACATCGCCTTCTTCCAGGTAGACGATCTGGTCGGTCACGCCTGCCAGCGCCATCGCGTCGGACGCGACGAAGTTCTCGCCGTTGCCTTCGCCCACGCCCAGTACCAGCGGCGAGCCTTCACGCGCGGCGACCACGCGGTGCGGCTCGTCGCGGCAGAACACGGCCACCGCGTAGGCGCCCTTCAGGCGCGGCAGCGCCTGCTGCACGGCTTCCAGCAGGTCGCCGCTGTAGAGGTGGTCGACCAGGTGGGCGATGACCTCGGTGTCGGTCTGGCTGTGGAAGACATAGCCGCGCGCCTTCAGCTCGGCGCGCAGCTCGTCGTGGTTCTCGATGATGCCGTTGTGGACCAGCGCGATCCGGCCGACGGCTTCCACGCCGGCATTCGGGCCGGCCGAGAAATGCGGGTGGGCGTTGTGCACCGCCGGCGCACCGTGCGTGGCCCAGCGCGTGTGGGCGATGCCCGTGCCGGCGGCGACGCCATCCTGGTCAGCCTGGGTCTGCAACTCGGCCACGCGCGACGTGGACCGGGCGCGGCGCAGGCCGCCGTCCTGGTGCACGGCCACGCCGCAGGAGTCATAGCCGCGGTACTCCAGCCGCTTCAGGCCTTCGACGAGGATGGGAACGATGTTGCGCTGACTGACCGCGCCGACGATGCCGCACATGGAATGACTCTTTCCGTTTTGAGGTGGCGCATGCTAGGCAAGCCGCCATGGCATATGCATGCAAATTTCACGACAATCTGCATGAAAATTTCCCCCACACGGCATGAAGAAATTTATGCGCAAGTTTATTTAATTCATGAACGATTTGGACGCAATCGATCTTCGGATTCTGGGCGCATTGCAGGTCGACGCTTCGCTCAGCAACCAGCACCTCGCCTCCTGCGTGGCCGTGTCGCCCGCCACCTGCCTGCGGCGCGTGAAGCGGCTGGTGGACACCGGCCTCATCGAACGCCGCGTGGCGCTGCTGTCGCCCGACAAACTGGGCGCCGGCCTGTCCGCCATCCTAGAGATCACGCTGGACCGCCAGGGCGCCGAGCACCTGGACGCGTTCGAGGCGCGCGCCGTGCAGGAGGCCGCCGTGCAGCAATGCTGGCGCGTGTCGCCGGGGCCGGATTTCGTGCTGGTGGTGCAGGTGGCCGACATGCCGGCGTATCACGCGTTCACGCAGCGGCTGCTGACGCAGGACGCCAACGTGCGCAACATCAAGGCCTTCTTCAGCGTGAAGCGGGCGAAGTTCGACACGCGCATCGCGCTGCCGAGCGCCTGACTCTCAGCGCTTGAGGATCCCCAGGCCCTTCAGGTAGTCGCCTTCCGGGAAGCAAACCGTTTGCGGATGATCGGCCGCCGCCGACAGACGCTGGACGATGTAGCCGTCCACGCCCGCGTCCAGACCCGCGCCGGCCACGATCTTGTGGAACAGGTCGGGCGCGATGCCGCCCGAGCACGAGAAGGTGTACAGCAGGCCGCCGTCGTTCAGCAGCATGAAGGCCAGCCGGTTGATGTCCTTGTAGGCCCGCGCGGCGCGCTCGGCATGCGCCACGGTGGGCGCGAACTTCGGCGGGTCCAGCACGATGGCGTCGAAGCGACGGCCTTCCTGCAGGCAGCGTCGCAAGGTCGCGTTGACGTCGGCGTCCCAGGCCTCGTGGCGGCCGGGGTCGAAGCCGTTCAGCGCCACGTGGGCCTTGGCGCGTTCTAGCGCGGGGCCGGACGAGTCCACGCTGACGACTTGCGTCGCCCCGCCCGCCAGTGCCGCCACCGAGAAGCCGCCCGTGTAGCTGAAGCAGTTCAGCACGCTCTTGACGTCGTACTGCCTCACCGCTTCGGCGAAGCGCTTGCGGCTGTCGCGCTGGTCCAGGTAGTAGCCGGTCTTGTGGCCTTCGGCGACGTCGAGCGTCAGCTGCCAGTCGTGCTCGCGGAGGGTAATCGCGGTGTCGCCCTCGCCTCTCAGCCAGCCGGTTTTCACGGGCAGGCCCTCCCATTCACGGGCCTGCGCGTCGGAGCGTTCGTACAGCCGCGTGAGGCCGGTCGCGGCCAGCAGCGCATCGGCGATCTGCGCTGTCCAGCGCTCCGCGCCCGCGCTGCCGAACTGCGCCACCAGCGTGTCGCCGTAGCGATCGACGATGAGGCCCGGCAGGCCGTCGGCCTCTCCGTGCACGAGCCGCCAGGCGTCGGACGCGATGGCCAGCCGCGTGCGCATGGCAATGGCCTGCTGGATGCGGCGCGCGAAGAACGCCGCGTCGATGCGCTCGGCCTCGTCGAAGCTCCAGGCCCGCAGCCGGATCTGCGACTGCGGGCTGAACGCCGCCCAGCACAGGAACTGGCCATCGGCCGACTCCACGCGCACCGTCTCGCCCGGGTCGGCGCCGCCGCGCGAGACGGAACTCTCGAACACCCAGGGGTGGCGCTTGACGAGCGAGCGCTCCTTGCCGGGGCGAAGCACAACCTTCTTCATCGCTGCAGGGCGCCGAAGGCGTAGTTCAGCTGCAGGTGCGTCAGCGGCACGGACTGATCGCTGCTGCGCAGCGTGCGGAAATGGCCCACGCCGGCGCGCAGGCGCAGCCGCTCAGCCAGTTGCCACTGCGCCCAGACCTCGGCCTGCCCCACGGCGCCGCCACCCACCCGGATGCCGCCGCCACCGGCCGCGCCGACCAGCAGCTCCGCGCCCAGGCGCGTGCCGCCCCACAGCGGCGCGCTCTGCACGCCCAGGCCGAAGAGCCCGAAGGAATAGGCGCCTGCGCTGCCCACTGCCGCGCTGCCGGCCTGTGCCGCGCCGTAGACATGCCGCGAGAACTCGCGCGACAGGTTGACGGCCAGGTGGCTGACGGTCTCCTCGCGGCCGTCTTTGAAGCGCACGCCCGGCAACCGCATGACGCTGGCGCCCACCTGCTGCTCGCGCACCGTGCCACCCGGGTCGTCGGCGATCAGCGTGGGCGTGCGGTCCAGCGGCATGGACAGCACCGCGCGCAGGAAGCTGGTGCTGTAGGCGCCGCTGGGCGCATGCGTGTAGCCGGCATCCAGGCGCACCGACGGCCCCCACGGCGTGATCCAGCGCAGCGTGGGGCCGGCCCGCAGCAGCCAGCCGTTGCCGGTGTCCACGTCGCCGCCGCCGCCCAGGCCGCCGGCCAGCTGGCCGCCCACGCGCAGCCGCGGCGTGCCGAACAGCGCCCAGTCCTGGCCGATGTTGGCCAGCACTTCCATGTAGCCGTCCACGCCACCCTTGGCCGCGCCGGCGGCCTCGAAGCCCCACCAGCTGCCTTCGGCGATGTACTGCCGCAGGTCGGCGCCGGCCTTGCCCAGCCGGTCCGGGTAAGGCTGGCCGCTGCGCCTGCGGCTGCTGGCGCGGGGTTTCTCCATGCCGCCGATGAACGAGATCTCGTCAAAGCCCAGCCCCGCACGCCGGCCCGCCCGCCCCTTCTTGCCGGCGTCGTCCGGCGAGAAGCTGACGAAGTCCATCGCGCGCCCTACTGTGAACGACAGCGCCGCGCCGCTCTTCACGTTGCCGCTCGGGAAGCGGATCTGCGAGATGCCGACGCCCGTGTACCAGGGGCCGTTCTCGGTGCGCAGCGACAGCTCGGGGCGCAGCATCAGCCCGCCGCCGAAGCGCATGGCCGAGCTGGACAGCCCGCCGCCTGCGCCCACGTACAGGCTCGCCGCCAGATGCGTGTTGTGCGACAGCCGCCAGCGCCGCTGGCCCGTGAAGCCCACCGTGAAGATGCCGCCGTAGTTGCCCTTGGCCGTGCCGTAGAAGCCGGGGCCGAAGCCCCAGTCGTCGTCGAAAGCCATCATGTAGCTCACCGACGCGAAAGCAGTGTGGCCGCCATCGGGCATCTTCATGCGCGTCCAGTTGGCTTCCAGCGTGGCGGGGCGGACGGTGTCGATGCGCGCCGGGTTGGCGAAGGGCGCGTCGTCGGGGGTGGCCAGCGCGCAGGCGGGCAGTAGGGTCAACAGCGTGACGAGTCGTCGGGTCATTTCTTGGCGCGCGGGTGCGCAGCGTCGTAGATGCGCGCGAGGTGTTGGTGATCCAGTTGCGTGTAGACCTGGGTCGTCGTGATGTGGGCGTGGCCGAGCAGTTCCTGCACGGCCCGCAGGTCGCCGCTGGACTGCAGCAAGTGCGAGGCGAAGCTGTGGCGCAGCATGTGCGGATGCACGTGCGCCGGCATGCCGGCGCTGATGGCGCGCGTGGACAGCATCGCGCGCAGCGTGGAGCCTGCCACGCGCTTGCCCCGCGCGCCGACGAACAGCGCCGGCTCATCCGCCGCGGCCAGCTGGCCGCGCACCGCCAGCCAGTCCTGCAGCGCCTCGGCGGCGGCGCGGCCCAGTGGCGTGGTGCGGCGCTTGCCGCCCTTGCCCAGCACGCTCACTTCCATGCCCTGCAGATCCACCCATCCGGCCGCCCGGCCGCTGGCCTGCACGTCCAGTCCGATCAGCTCGGCCGCCCGCAGGCCGGCGCCGTACAGCAGCTCCACCATCGCACGGTCACGCGCCTCCAGGCGCGAGTCGGCGATGTCGTCGGGCGTGTGGCTGGCCAGTTGCACCGCATCGTCCACGCCCAGCGCCTTGGGCAGCGGCTTGGGCGCTTTGGGCGCCTTCAGGCCATCGAACGGGTTCAGCGTGACGCGGCCCTGCAGCCCCAGCCAGCGGTAACAGCTGCGCCAGACCGACAGCAGCAGCGCGATGGATTTGGGCGCCAGGCCCTCGCGGTGCAGCAGCGCGGCCAGGCGGCGGGCCTGCGCCAGGCTCAGCGTGCGCGCGTCGATGGCGGCCTCGGCCAGCATCACCTGCAGGCGCGCCAGGCCCTCAGCGTAGATATGCAACGTGCGCGGACTCAGGCGTTGCTGCGCACGGGCGTGCTGCAGGTAGTCGCCAAAGTCAACGCAGAGATGGAGCCCCTCGCCCGCCGAGTACGTCGGCCGGTCCCCCGAGGGGACGGCAGGCCGGCTTGGGGCGGCCCGGCGCTCGGCCTGCTCCATCAGGCCAGCAACCGCGCCAGCCCGGCACTGGCGATCTCGCCCACGCGGGTCAGGAAGTCGGTGCCCATCTCGGCCGTGTAGCGGGTCGGGTCGGGCGAGCCCAGCACCAGCAGGCCGAACGGCTTGCCGTCGTTGGCGTTGGGCTGCGCCAGCGGGATCAGCGCCAGTGAGGTGGCGATGCCGCCGCTCTCACTGAGGCCCAGCCAGCGCGCCGCCTCGAAGCCCGAGTTCACGCCGCAGTATGGCTGGCTCAGGCTGGATGCGAAGCTCTTCACGTCCGCGCTCACGGAGGCCGCGAACTCGGCGGCCTCGTGTGTGGGCGCCACACCCCACAGCCGCAGGCTGGCCTGCGGGATCATGAACTGGTGGCGCAGTTCGGTCAGCAGCACGTCTGGCAGCAGCGCCGGCGTGCCGGCGGCGCGCATGACGGCCAGCGTCCAGCGGTGCAGGCGGTCGGCGATGGCCACGTTGTCCTGGCCGTTGCGGATCATGTCGACGACACGCAGCTCCAGGCCCTTGATCTTGTCGCGCAGCATCTCGGCCTGGCGCTCCTGCAGCGACACAGCGCGCGCGCCGTGCGGGTGCTGCAGCTGCACGCTGGCCAGCAGCGCCGCGTGGCGCTCGAAGAAACCGGGCGTAGCCGCCAGGTAGTTGGCGATGTCGGTTTCGGTGATGCCTTGCACCGCGTCGGCGGCCGGGTTGGAACTCACAGCGTGATCTCTCCGTCAAAAACTTTCATGGCGGGCCCGGTCATGAGCACCGGGCTCTGTCCGCCGGCCCATTCGATGCGCAACTGGCCGCCCAGGGTCTGCACTTCCACGGCGGCGTCCAGCCAGCCCAGGCGGATGCCGGCGACGACCGCCGCGCACGCGCCCGTGCCACAGGCCAGCGTCTCGCCGGCATCGCGCTCGAAGACGCGCAGCACGATGCGGTCGCGAGCCAGCACCTGCATGAAGCCGGCGTTGACGCGCCGGGGGAAGCTGACATGGTGCTCGATGCGGGGGCCCAGCGTCAGCACCGGCGCGGTCTGGACGTCATCCACGCGCTGCACGGCGTGCGGGTTGCCCATCGACACCACCGCCACCTCCACGCCCTCGACCGGCCACAGCTCGAAGCCGTTGACCCCGCGCGGCGTCAGGCCCTTCGCGTCGAAGGGCAGCGCGGCGTGGTCGAACACGGGCGGGCCCATGTCCACGGTCACGCGGCCATCGTCCTGCAGCGTCAGCAGCAGGCGGCGGTTCATCGTGTCGACGCGGACCTGGCGCTTGTCCGTCAGGCCGGCGTCCACCACATAGCGCACGAAGCAGCGCGCGCCGTTGCCGCAGTGCTCAACCTCGTCGCCGGTGTTGTTGAAGATGCGGTAGCGGAAGTCGGCGCCGGCCTGCGTGGCGGGCTCGATAACGAGGATCTGGTCGCAGCCGACACCGAAGCGGCGGTCGCCCAGCAGGCGCATCTGCTCGGCCGTCAGGCTGAAGGGTTGCCGGGTCGCGTCGATGACCACGAAGTCATTGCCTGCGCCCTGCATCTTGGTGAACGGCACTCTCATGGCGCCGGATTATCCGGGGCTGCACCGATATCCAGCCCGCGCGGCTGCTTGTAGCGGTGATAGCCCCACAGATATTGTCCCGGCGCGCGCCGGATCAGGCTTTCCATCGCCGCATTGATGGCCGTGGCCGCAGCCTCGTTCGACGCGTCGCGGGCGATCTCGGGCGCCGGCAGCACGTGCACGACGAAGCCTTGACCGCCCGGCAGCCGCTCGCCCCAGATCAACAGCAGCTCGGCGCCGGTCTGCTGCACCAGGCGCGCGGCCAGCGTCATCGTGTAGGCCGGCCGACCGAAGAGCGGCACCCACACGCCTAGGCCTTCGGGCGGCACCTGATCGGGCAGCAGACCGATGACCTCGCCCTTGCGCAGCCCGCGGATCATCTGCCGCACGCCCGCCAGCGACGCCGGCGCCGTGGCGAGGCCGGGGCGCTCGCGCGAGCCGGCCATCACATCGCGCAGGCTGGCCTGGCGTGCCGGGCGGTACAGCACGGTGATGGGCGCCTCGGGCGTCGTGAAGCGCTCGGCGATAGCCTGGGCGCAGATCTCAAAACAGCCCAGGTGCGGCGTCAAGACGACCAGGCCGCGCTTCTCTGCCAGCGCCGCCGCGATCAGCTCGCCGCCCTCCCAGCGCAGCTTGTCGCCCAGCGGCCGGTGGCGGGTGGCGATCCAAAGCCACGGCAGCTCCGCCGCCATGCGCCCCGCGGCTGCGACGGCGGGCCGGGCGTCCGCCCATGCGATGCCGGCCTGCGCCACCTGCGCGCGAAACCGGCGGCGATAGGTGCGCGACGCCAGATAGACGATCCAGCCGAGCGCCGCGCCCAATGCGTGCAAAAGCGACAGCGGAAACCAAGACAAGCAGCGAAAGACCAGGCCCATGTTTTCTATACTGCGCGAATCGCCGAGT
This sequence comes from Pelomonas dachongensis, assembly GCF_043555865.1. Classification (NCBI taxonomy): domain Bacteria; kingdom Pseudomonadati; phylum Pseudomonadota; class Betaproteobacteria; order Burkholderiales; family Sphaerotilaceae; genus Roseateles; species Pelomonas dachongensis. The sequence goes on along the minus strand of NZ_JBIGHY010000001.1, from coordinate 607,866 downwards.
TAACTGAACTACTTGCGGGGCGATTCACAAATCCTGCTAAAGCGTTCGCCGCACCTCCCGGAGCGACGGCAACGCCGACCCACCAGCAACCGGAGTTTAAAAGTGGCCAACGATTTCCTCTTCACGTCTGAATCCGTCTCTGAAGGACACCCCGACAAGGTGGCCGACCAGATCTCGGACGCCATCCTCGACGCCATCTTCGAGCAAGACCCGCGCAGCCGCGTGGCCGCCGAGACGCTGTGCAACACCGGCCTCGTCGTGCTGGCCGGCGAGATCACGACCAACGCGCACGTCGACTACATCCAGGTCGCGCGCGACACCATCAAGCGCATCGGCTACGACAACACCGAGTACGGCATCGACTACAAGGGCTGCGCGGTGCTGGTCGCCTACGACAAGCAGAGCAACGACATCGCGCAGGGCGTCGACCATGCGTCGGACGACCACCTCAACATCGGTGCCGGCGACCAGGGCCTGATGTTCGGCTACGCCTGCGACGAGACGCCAGAGCTGATGCCTGCGCCCATCTACTACGCCCACCGGCTGGTGGAGCGCCAGGCGCAACTGCGCAAGGACGGCCGCCTGCCCTTCCTGCGCCCGGACGCCAAGAGCCAGGTCACGATGCGCTACGTGGACGGCAAGCCGCACAGCATCGACACCATCGTGCTGTCCACGCAGCATGCGCCGGAGATGAGCCTGGGCGACAAGATGACGCCCGAGTTCTACGAGGCCATCCGCGAGGAGCTGATCAAGCCCGTGCTCCCCAAGGCGTGGCTGACGGCGGAGACGAAGTACCTGATCAACCCGACCGGCCGCTTCGTCATCGGCGGCCCGCAGGGCGACTGCGGCCTGACCGGGCGCAAGATCATCGTCGACACCTACGGCGGCGCCTGCCCGCACGGTGGTGGTGCGTTCTCGGGCAAGGACCCGTCCAAGGTCGACCGCAGCGCCGCCTACGCCGCGCGCTATGTCGCCAAGAACATCGTCGCGGCCGGCCTGGCGCGCCAGTGCCAGATCCAGGTCGCCTACGCCATCGGCGTGGCCCGGCCGATGAACGTCACGGTCTACACCGAAGGCACCGGCGTCATCCCCGACGAGCAGATCGCCAAGCTCGTCAACGAGCACTTCGACTTGCGCCCCAAGGGCATCATCCAGATGCTGGACCTGCTGCGCCCGATCTACTCCAAGACCGCGGCCTACGGCCACTTCGGCCGCGAAGAGCCGGAGTTCACGTGGGAGCGCACCGACAAAGCTGCGGCCCTACGGGCGGCAGCCGGCCTGTAAGGCCGCCGCGCGAAGCGCGGGTTGATGCGTGAGCGGAGACCAAAACCGGACAAAGCCCAAGCGCTGCGCGCAGCGGCGGGGCTGTAAGCCACGCGTCTGCGCCAGCAAACCTTGGGTGTTGGGACGCCGCGCCACTTCATTGAAACGCCAACTTCTTCCCGAGAATCGAATTTATCATTTTCATCCAATTGCAGCATTTCATCTGAGCTCATAGAGTGCGGAAGTCGGATGAGGCCGTCGGCCCCCCTACGAACTGACTGGAGGAAGACGATGAACATGCAAGCTTTGAAAATCGGGACAAGGCTATTTCTGGGCTTTGGGATCGTGTTGCTGCTGCTCGCGACTGCCGTCGGGCTGAGCTACTACCAACTGGCCAAGGTGGGTCCTCGCATCGACCTGCTGGTGGAGTTGCAGAAGCGCCAGGACACGGCACAGGACTGGCGCACGCAGACGCAGCTCAACGTGACGCGCACCGACGCAGTGGCGCGTGCGGGGGGCTCAGGGCCGGTGGCCGACTTCTTCTCGCCGGTCATCAAGACCACCAGCGAGCGGATCAACAAGCTGCAGGAAGAGCTGACCCAGGCCGAGGACACGGACGCCGGCAAGGGCCTGCTGAAGGAGATCGCTGCGGCGCGCAAAACCTATGTGGACATCCGCAACGGCGTGTTTGCCCAGCTGAAGGCCGGCGAGGCCGAGGCCGCGCTGAAGACGCTGGAAGGCAAGATGCGCCCCGCCTCTGAGGCCTATGTGAAGACCATCAGCAGCATGGCCGACTACCAAGGCGAGCGCGTGAACGGCGAGACCCAGCTGGTGCGCCAGGCCGCGAACCGCACGCAGACGCTGATGCTGGTGCTCGCAGCCGTCTGCCTGAGCCTGGGGGTTGCCGCTGCCTGGCTGATCACGCGCTCGGTGGTGCGCCCGCTGCGCGCTGCCATCCACGAGGCCGAGGAAGTCGGCCAGGGCGACCTGTCGCGCGACATCCGCTCGATGGGCCGCGACGAGACTGCCCAGCTCACGCAGACGCTGTCCAGCATGCAGCAGTCGCTGCGCCACCTGGTCGGCTCGGTGCGCAGCAACGCCGACGGCGTCGCCACGGCCAGCTCGGAAATCTCGCTGGGCAGCAACGACCTGTCTGCCCGCACCGAGCAGCAGGCCAGCGCCATCCAGCAGACCGCCGCTGCGATGGAGGAGGTGTCGGCCACCGTGAAGCTCAATGCCGACAACGCCGGCGAGGCCGACCAGCTGGCGCATGACGCCAGCGAAGTGGCGCGCAAGGGTGGCGAGGTCGTCAGCGAAGCGGTGCAGCGCATGCGCGGCATCGAGGAAAGCTCGCGCAAGATCGGCGACATCATCGGCACCATCGACGCCATCGCCTTCCAGACCAACATCCTGGCGCTCAACGCGGCCGTCGAGGCCGCGCGCGCGGGCGAACAGGGCCGCGGCTTCGCCGTCGTGGCCAGCGAGGTGCGCATGCTGGCGCAGCGCAGCGCCGACGCCGCCAAGGAGATCAAGGGCCTGATCAGCGACAGCGTTGAGCGCGTTGAGCAGGGCGCCACGCTCGTCAACCGAGCTGGCCAGACGATGGAGCAGGTGGTGACGGCGATCGACCGCGTGGCGCTGATCGTGCGCGAGATCAGCTCGGCCAGCCGGGAACAGAGCACCGGCGTCAGCCAGGTCGGCCTGGCCATCGCGCAGATGGACGAGGCCACGCAGCAGAACGCCGCCCTCGTGGAGGAAAGCGCCGCCGCCGCAGAAAGCCTGAAGCATCAGGCTGGCGAGCTGGTGCGGCTGGTGTCGACCTTCAAGACCTGACGCGCGCCGGCCTCGAAACGCCCCGACAACACAGGCTGCACGACGAGCTGAAGCAGCCTCTCGGCCGCAAGCGTGCGACGCCGCGGCCCCAATAAAAATGGCACCACAATTCGGTGGCGCCATCATGTGTGGGACGAACCAGGCCCGGGACAAGCGCCATCGCTACGCTGGATGCCCACCTTGGGCATGGGGCAAGTTCCGGCAGGCCGATGTGCAACGGCACTCGGCATGCCGCACTCGTTCACTTAGGGATCACGACGCTGTCGATGACATGGATCACGCCGTTGTCCGCCACGATGTCCGTCTTCAAGACCTTCGCGCCGTCAACGCTGACGCCGCCGGCGGTGGCGACGGTCAGTTCCGAACCCTGCACCGTCTTGACCTTGCCTGCCTTGACGTCCTTGGCCATCACCTTGCCGGGCACGACGTGATAGGTCAGCACGGCGGTGAGCTTGGCCTTGTCCTTCAACAGGGCGTCGAGGTCTGCCTTCGGGATCTTCGCGAACGCTTCATCGGTCGGCGCGAAAACCGTGAATGGCCCCGGTCCCTTGAGCGTTTGCACCAGCCCTGCGGCCTGCAACGCAGTGGCCAGGGTCTTGAACTGGCCTGCTTGCACGGCGGTGTCGACGATGTCCGCGGCGTGGGCAGATATGGCGCCCAGCGCGAGCGTGGTGATGGCGATGAACTTCTTCATGATGAAACTCCTGTTGTGGGTGAATCGAGATGAATCGCGCAGTGCGTCTCAGGGCGCCGGCAGGATGAAGCAGCTTTGCAACGCGAGCCTCCCTTCTACGCACAAGAAGCCAATCGGATCACCCCCGTCCGCCATCAGCTTGAGCATCACGTGATTGACGACGCCGTGCGGGCAGACGCTGCTTCGACACGCATCACGCTGGCCATCGCTGCAGCGCCGTTCAAACGCTGCAGCCGCCAGCGGCAGGTCACGGGCTCGGCGCTGCCTGCGACCGGTCCAACCGGTCCAGCCGGTTCAGGCTGGCCTTCGCGCGCGTGAAGGCCTGCGTGCCACGCAGCGCTTCGGCACCGGCCTGCTGCAACGCCCGCACGTCAAAGGCCTCGATGGTGAAGGCGGTCGGCACGCGCAGCAGGCTGTGCCGGATCTTGTCGTCCGGCACGTCGTGCAGGCTCACGCTGACGATGTGCAGCTCGGCATCCGCCGCGAAAGGGCTGCCCGGCTTGCCGCGGGTGCGCCGCAGCTCCTCCTGCCAGCGGCGGGCGTCGTCGTTGAGCATCGCCAGCGTGACCTGCGTGTCGCGCGCGCCGGCGCCGAACACCAACGTCTCGATCACCTGGCTGGTCGTCGGCACGGCGTCGCTGGCGTCGACACGCTCCGCCAGGTCGCGCTCGGAATTCACAGCCACCAGGATCAGGCGGCGGATGCTGCCGGGCCGGGCGTCCGGAAAGGACGAAGCCATCGAGCCGCCGGCCACCAGCCGGTCCAGCATCAGCCGCGCGCCCGTGTTGTCCGACACGCCACCGTCCACGAGATGGATGAACGGTCGCTCCTTGGCGTTGCGGTAGCTGTCGGCGCTCAGCGCCAGCATGCGGGCCCGGTAGTCGGCCGCGGCGTCGCCCGATCGCGCCGGCTGCGGCGCGGGCGAGCATTCGCCTGCCCGGTTCTTCAGCGTCATCGGCGACAGTAGGATGGGCACCGCCGACGACGCCGCGATGGCGAACGACAGCGGCGTGTGGGCCAGGTCCGCGCAGATCAGGCCGAACTGCTCGGGCGTGAAGTCGAAGGGCGCGCCGGTGGTGAGATCGGTCGCGGTCACGAGCAGGTCCGGCGCGCCGGGGCGCGCCTTTAAGTCGCCGAAGGTCAGGCCACGGTACAGCTCGTCGAAGCGCTGCGCCAGGATATGGCTGCGGCCGTACCACGGCGATGTGAGGCGGTACATGCGCTGCGGCGCAAAGGCCTGCTTGATGAGCCCCGCCTCGAAGGGCAGCAGCAGGAAGTCGGGTTCGAAGCGAGTCAGCGTTTCGTCACCGAAGGCCGCGTAGTGCGCCGCCAGGATGCTGCCGCCCGACACGCCGCTGACCAGACCGACCTGATCCAGCAGCGTGGTCGGCTGGCCGTCGACGCGAAAAATGGTCTCCTTCATCTCGCGCAGCACGCCCAGCCCGAAGGCCGCGGCCCGCGCGCCACCACCCGACAGCGTGACCGCCACCACCACCGGCGACGCAGCGCGCCTTTGCGGTGCCGGCACGGCGGCTGGCGTGCCGTCAGCCGAGGCGGGCAGCCCGGTGTTGATCCACGGCCGGTACGTGGAGCAGCCGGCCAATCCAGACGCCAGCGCCACGGCCAGCAGCAGCAGGTTGAGGCGGCCGGTCAATTCACGCCCCTCAGCGCATCGTCCAGCACCTCCACCCAGTGCCGCACCGGCGTGTCGGTGCCGCTCTGCAGGTGCTGGATGCAGCCCACGTTGGCCGACACGATCTGCCGGGCCTGCAGCGGCGCCAGCGCCGCGAGCTTGCGGTCGCGCAGCTGGTGGGACAGTTCGGGCTGCAGCACCGAGTACGTGCCCGCCGAGCCGCAGCACAGGTGGCTGTCGCTCGGCGCGCAGTCGATCTTGAAGCCCAGCTCGCGCAGCGATGCCTCGACGCCGCCCTTCAACCGCTGCCCGTGCTGCAGCGTGCATGGCGGGTGGTAGGCCAGCGCGCCGGGCTTGGCCTTCAGTCGGCTCTTCAGCACCGGCACCAGCTCTGGCAGCAGTTCGCTCAGGTCTTTGGTGACCGCGCTGAGTCGCCGCGCCTTGTCGGCATAGGCCGGGTCGCCGCGCAGTGCGTGGCCGTAGTCCTTGACCATGGCGCCGCAGCCGGACGCATTCATCACCAGCGCCTCGACCCGCTCGCTCGGCCCGGCCACCAGCGGCCACCAGGCGTCGATGTTGCGTCGCATGTCGGCCAGCGCCGCCTCGTGGTCGCCCAGGTGCTCGCGCACGGCGCCGCAGCAGCCGGCCTCGTCGGCCACGACGCTCTGGATACCCGCGGCGTCCAGCACGCGCGCCGTCGCGCTGTTGATGTTGGGCGCCAGCGCCGGCTGCACGCAGCCCAGCATCAGCGCGACCTTGCGGTTGAGCTGGCGCGTGGGCCAGTCGTGCGCGGTCGCCGGCGGCTTAGCCGGCACCTTGTCCCGCAGCGACGCCGGCACCAGCGGGCGCAGTGCCTGGCCCAGCTTCAGCGCGGGCTTGAACAGCGGCGAGGTCATGCCCTCCTTCAACAGCCAGCGCACGCGGCGCTCGGCGGCGGGGCGCTCGACCTTGGCGTCGACGATGCGCCGGCCGATGTCAACGAGGTGGCCGTACTCGACGCCGGACGGGCACGTCGTCTCGCAGTTGCGACAGGTCAGGCAGCGGTCCAGGTGCGCTTGAGTCTCGCGTGTGGGCTCGGCGCCTTCCAGCACCTGCTTGATCAGGTAGATGCGACCGCGCGGGCCGTCCAGCTCGTCGCCCAGCAGCTGGTAGGTCGGGCAGGTGGCCGTGCAGAAGCCGCAGTGCACGCAGCGGCGCAGGATGGCCTCGGCCTCGGTGCCTTCAGGCGTGCCGGCGAATTCGGGCGCGAGGGTCGTCTGCATCAGCTGGCAAGCGACTTGTTGACGATGTCCTGCGCCTCCTGCAGCAGTACCTGTAGATGCGCCTCGTCGCGGAAGCTCTCGGCGTAGACCTTGTAGATGTCCTCGGTGCCCGACGGCCGCGCGGCGAACCAGCCGTTGGCGGTGGACACCTTGATGCCGCCGATGGCCGCGCCGTTGGCGGGTGCGGCGCTGATGACGGACTCGACCGCCTCGCCGGCCAGCGACGTGGCATGCACATCCGCCACCGTCAGCTTGGACAGCCGGGCCTTCTGCTCGCGCGTGGCGGCGCCGTCCACGCGGTCGGCGTGCGGCCGGCCGTGGGTGGCCGCCAGCGAATCGAAATACTGGCTCGGGTCCTGACCGGTGCGCGCGGTGATCTCGGCAGACAGCAGCGCGGCGGCGATCCCGTCCTTGTCGGTCGTCCACACGCGACCGTCGCGCCGCAGGAAGGAGGCCCCCGCGCTCTCCTCGCAACCCAGGCCCAGGCTGCCGTCCAGCAGCCCCGGCGAGAACCACTTGAAGCCCACCGGCGCATCGAAGAGCGGCCGCCCCAGACTGCGGGCGATGCGCTCAATCAGCGCGGTCGTCACGACCGTCTTGCCAACCCCGGCATTCGCGCCCCAGCCCGGCCGGTTGCGGAACAAATAGTCCACCGCGACGCTGAGGTAGTTGTTGGGCTGCATCAGCCCGCCGCTGGGCGTGACGATGCCGTGGCGGTCATGGTCGGTGTCGCAGGCAAAGGCGACGTCGAACTGGTGCTGCAGCTGCGTCAGGCGCCGCATGGCATACGGCGACGACGGGTCCATGCGGATCTTGCCGTCCCAGTCGAGTGACATGAACGGGAAGCGCGCATCGACGACGTCGCTGACGACGGTGAGCGCCAGCCCATAGCGCTCCGCGATGGCCGGCCAGTAGCCCACGCCCGCGCCGCCCAGCGGGTCCACGCCCAGGCGGATGCCCGACGCGCGGATGACATCGAAGTCGATGACATGTTCCAGCGCGGCGACGTACTGCGCCAGGTAGTCGTGCTCATGCGTCGTCGGCGCTGCCAGCGCGCGTTGCGCGTCAAGCCGCAGCACGCCTTGCAGCTGCTGCGCCAGGTAGGCGTTCGCGGCCTTCTGGATGCCGGATGTGATGTCGCTGTCCGCCGGCCCGCCGTGCGGCGGGTTGTACTTGAAGCCACCGTCGCGCGGCGGGTTGTGCGACGGCGTGACGACGATGCCATCGGCCCGCGCGCTGCCCGTCTTGCCGACGTTGTATTCGAGGATCGCCAGCGACACGGCCGGCGTCGGCGTGAACTGCCCGGCCGGCGCCAGCATCACGTCGACACCGTTGGCCGCCAGCACCTCCAGCGCGCTCGCCACGGCGGGGGCCGACAGCGCGTGCGTGTCCGCGCCCATAAACAGCGGCCCGGCGATGCCTTGCAGCTTGCGGTGGTCAACGATGGCCTGGGTGATGGCCAGCACGTGCCACTCGTTGAACGAGCCGTCCAGCGACGAGCCGCGGTGGCCGGACGTGCCGAACGCGACCTGCTGCGCGGCACTGCCAGGGTCGGGCTGGCGCGAGAAGTAGGCCTCGTGGAGCGCATCGAGGTCGAGCAGAGAGTCGGCGGGCGCCGGTTGGCCAGCCAGGGGGTGGAGTCGAGAGGTCATGGGGTACTGCAGTCAGAGGTTCGGGTAGAGCCGGCCGGGGTTGAAGACGCGGTGCGGGTCGAACGCGGCCCTCAGCCGCTTGTGGATCATGGCAAGCGGTGGCGACAGCGGCGCGAACACGCCGGGCGACTTGTCCTTCGCGCGGAACAGCGTCGCGTGTCCGCCCACCGCGCTCACGGCGTCGCGCAGCGCACCGGGCTCCATCGGCGTGACGACCCAGCGCTGCGCGCCACCCCATTCGATGAGCTGCTCGCCACGCAGCTTCAGCGCCGGCGCCGTGCTGGGCAGGCTCAGGCGCCACAGTCGCGCGCCGACGGCCACGGCGCGCTCGGCGCCGATGAAGAACTCGTCGGCGTGGTCGCGCAGGCCGGTCCAGAAGCCCGCTGCCAGGTCCGCCGGGATGACGTCGCCGCCCAGCTTCGCGCAGGCGGACTCCACAGCCGCCACCGCCCCAGCCAAGCGCAACACCAGCGCGCCGTCCCACCAGGCGCTGGCCTCGATGGGCAGCGGCTCGCCGCCCCAGCGGTTCAGCGCCGTCAGCGCGGCGCCTTGATCGAGGTCAAAGCGCAGCGTTGCCGTCGCGGCGGGCAGCGGCAACACCTTCAGCGTCACCTCGGTGATCAGCCCCAGTTGCCCCATCGCGCCGGCCAGCACGCGGCTGACGTCGAAGCCGGCCACGTTCTTCATGACCGTACCGCCAAAGCTCAGCAGCTCGCCCTGGCCGTTGATCAGCACGGCGCCCAGCAGGTGGTCGCGCACGGAACCCAACGCGGCCCGCGTGGGGCCCGACAGCCCGGCCGACACCATGCCGCCGACCGTGCCGCGGCCGTTGAAGCGCGGCGGCTCGAAAGCCAGCCGCTGCCGCTGCTGCGCGAGTGCGCCTTCCAGGTCCGCCAGCGGCGTGCCGGCCAGCACGCTGACGTACAGCTCGCTGGGCTCGTAGGCCGTGATGCCGTTCAGCGCCAGCGTGGACAGCGGCTCGCCTTGCGGTGCCTCGCCGTAGAAGTCCTTACTGCCGTGGCCGGTGATGCGCAGCGGCGTGCGCGCATCGCGGATCTGCGCTTGCAGGTCGTCGAACTTCAAAACCGCTCCAGCTCAGGAAACGCCAGCAGGCCGCGCTTGACGTGCATGCGCCCGTACTCGGCGCAACGCGACAGCGTCGGGATCTGCTTGCCGGGGTTCAGCGTGCCCTGTGGGTCGAATGCCGACTTCAGCGCCAGCATCTGCTCGCGCTCCGCATCGCTGAACTGCACGCACATGGAGTTCAGCTTCTCCACCCCCACGCCGTGCTCGCCGGTCACCGTGCCGCCCAGGGCCACACTGCGCTCCAGGATCTCGGCGCCGAACTGCTCGCAGCGATGCAGCTGGTCGGGGTCGTTGGCGTCGAACAGGATCAGCGGGTGAAGGTTACCGTCGCCGGCGTGGAAGACGTTGGCGCAGCGCAGGCCGTATTTCTTCTCCATCTGCTGGATGTCCAGCAGGATGGTGGCGAGGTGTTTGCGCGGGATGGTGGAGTCCATGCACAGGTAGTCGGGGCTGATGCGGCCCGACGCCGGGAAGGCGTTCTTGCGGCCGCTCCAGAACTTCAGCCGCTGGGCTTCGTCGGCGCTGACCTGCACCTCGGTGGCGCCGCTGGCGCGCAGCACGGCGTCCATGCGGGCGATCTCCTCGGCCACTTCTTCCGGCGTGCCGTCGCTCTCGCACAGCAGGATGGCTTCGGCAGTCAGGTCGTAGCCGGCGTGCACGAAGTCTTCGACGGCGGCCGTCATCGGCTTGTCCATCATCTCGAGGCCCGCCGGAATGATGCCGGCGGCGATGATGGCAGCCACCGCGTCGCCGGCCTTGCGCACGTCGTCGAAGCTGGCCATCAGGCAGCGCGCCAGGCGCGGCTTGGGCACGAGCTTGACGGTGACTTCGGTGACGACGGCCAGCATGCCCTCGCTGCCGATCACCAGCGCCAGCAGGTCCAGCCCCGGGCAATCCAGGGCCTCCGAGCCGAACTCGACGGCCTCGCCCTCGGCCGTGAAGCCGCGCACGCGCAGCACGTTGTGCAGCGTCAGGCCGTACTTCAGGCAGTGCACGCCGCCCGAGTTCTCGGCGATGTTGCCGCCAATGGTGCAGGCGATCTGGCTGCTGGGGTCGGGCGCGTAGTACAGGCCGTGGGCGGCGGCGGCCTCGGAGATGGCGAGGTTGCGCACGCCGCACTGCACGCGCGCGGTGCGGGCCAGCGGGTCCAGCTTGACGATGCTGTTGAACTTGGCCAGCGCGAGTGTGACGCCAAGTTCGTGCGGCATGGCGCCGCCAGACAGGCCGGTGCCGGCACCGCGGGCGACAACGGGAACGCCCAAGGCATGGCAGGCCTTGAGCACGGCGGCCACCTGCGCCTCGGTCTCGGGCAGCGCCACCGCCAGCGGGCGCTGGCGGTAGGCGGTGAGGCCGTCGCATTCGTACGGGGTGGTCTGCTCCGACTGGCTCAGCAGCGCGTGCGCGGGCAGCAGCGGTGCCAGCGCGGCAACGACTGCTGCGCGTCGGGCCGCAAGATCAAACGGTGCGTTCATGGTGGCCGGGACTTTAGCTGTCGATGACCAGCCAGTAGGACGGCTTGTTCAAGGGGGTGGCGGGGGGCAACAAAGGGTTTTTCAGCTGCAACTGTTGACGCTGCTGCAAACGGTGGCGGCGGAACAGGTCACCAAACTGTTGCTGGAACAGACGGGCCAGACTGCCATCGGCCACCGCCGCCTCCATGCCGCGCTGCAGGTCGACGGCCAGCTGAGGCCGGTCGGGCCGGACGAACAGGTAGGAAGCGGCTGGATAGCGCAGCAGCACATGGGGCTCCACCGCCAGCTCGCGGGCGAAGGGACTGGCCGCCTCGTCATCAACCTCGAACACCGCGCGCGGGAAGTAGTCGATGCGGCCAAGGCGCAGCATGTCGAACAGCACCTCGAAGCGACTGGCGCCCTCCACCGGCAGGCCGTTGGCCCGCAGAATGTCGGTGTCGGGCCAGTCGCGCCCCTGGCCGGCCACGTAGCGGCGCAGGTCGGCCAGGCCGTGGAGGTCGCGCCAGCGGTCCACATCGCCCGGCCTGACGAAGGCGATGCGCCAGCCGATGAGCCCACGATCCAGCGGCACGCGCACCGGCAGCATCTGCGCCTCGCGCTCCAGGCTGGTCATGGTCCAGGCCAGATCCAACTTACCGCTGGCATCGGCCAGCTCGCGCACCACGCGGGCCTGTGTCATGGGCAGGCGGGACTCGGCCAGTTCGTAGTGGCTGCCGCTGCGTTCAATGGCCAGCTTAAGCACGGCCTGCAGATACGTCCAGAACGCTGCGCGGCCCGGGTCGCGCCGGGGGTAGACGAGAGGCGGCCCGGCCGCTTCGCCGGGGGACGCCCAGGCCGCAGGCGCGGCCAGCGTCAGCAGCAGGCGGCGCCTCATCTGCCTCCCGGAAGGCCTGCGGGCAGTTGCCGTCAGGCCTTGCGGCGGACGGCGGAGGCGGTCTTGGCTGCAGCCTTGGGCGCCTTGGACGCTGGCGACTTCAGCGCCGGCGCTGCGGTGCGCTTGCGGGCCGACGCCGTCGTCTTGGCAGCACCGGCCGCGAAGCCCTTGGCGACGCTGCCCACCACCGCACTGGGCATGGTGGCCGCCTTGCGCAGCGTGTCGCTGGCGGCGTCAAAGCTCTGCTTGACCAGGCTGCCGGCCAGGTTCTTGGCTGCATCGGTGGCGGTGTCCTTCATCGCCGTGGCGGCCAGCTGCGTGAACTGCTGGCTCAGCGCGCTCCACCATTGCGTGGGGTCGATGGCGGCCGCCGGGTTGGCTGCGGCGGCCTTCGCGGCGTCGGCGGCGGTCTGGGTGGCGGCCTTCACCGTGCGCGTGACCGTCTTGGAGGCGGCCTGGGCCGCAGGCGGCGGCTCCGCCGGCCAGGCCGGCACCTCGGGCAGCTTCAGCGTGTCGCGCAGCTGCGCCAGCGGCACGTTCATCGTCTGCAGCGTGGACAGCGTCATGCGCTGCACCTCCAGCGCCTGGATGGTGGCGGCCAGCATGCGCGCGTTCTGCTCCAGCCAGAACTGCACCGTGCGCAGCTCCTCGATGCGCTTTTCCAGCTCCTCGGGGTTCAGCGTCGGCGCCACCCACTGGCCGATGCCTGGCAGCGCCGAGCCGGCGTTCTTGACGAGGCCCTGCAGGAAGTCGAAGCCGGGGACGAGCTTGGTGAAGCTGTTGTCAGTCATGTCTGCCTCCAATGAAGGGGATGCTACTTCGCGGGCCGCAGCGCTTCGACGGTGAAGCCGCGCTCGGCCAGCAGCCGGGGCAGCGCCTGCGGGCCGCTCATGTGCAACGCACCCACGGCCACCAGCAGGCGCTGGCCGGTGGCGTGCGCGGCGGCGATTCGCGCGGCCAGCTGCACATTACGGTCGTCGTTGATGCGCTTGAACCAGGCGCGCTCGGCGGGCGTGTCGGCACAGCCGCACCAGCGCGGGTAATCGGCCAGCGTCTGCATGTCGGCGCGCTGCCAGGCATCCGCCAGCCGGCGCAGCGGCACACGCAGCTCGCCGCGCTGCAGCTGGCGCAGTGCGCCGTCGACGATCTGGGGCAGCTGGTCCGGCGGTGGCGCGATGGCCTCCAGCTGCTCCCGCAGCGTCTCCAGCGCCTGCACCGGGCGGCGCTCGGCCTTGGCCCAGGCCAGCAGCATCAGGTCCTGGCCGAAGCCGGCGTCGAAGCCGTCGCGGCGCGCCTCCATCAGCGTCAGCACGCTGAGCTGGAGCATGGCCGGCAGGGCGCTGAGCGCGCCGGGCGGCAGGCAGGCGGCACGGGCCTGTGCCTCCAGGCGGGCGGCCAGTGGCGGCGCCAGCGGCGCTCCCGGCCCGGCCGCCTGCAGCGCGGGCGCCACGTCGGCGGGGTCCAGCTCCACCGCCAGTACGTCGGTCTGGGCCCAGGCGGCGCGCAGCGCGGGGCCGGGGTAGGCCCAGTCGGCCTTGCCGACGTGCAGGCTGCCGAACAGGAAGCTGCTGTGGCCATCGCGGCTGATGCGCCACAGCGGACCGCGGTCGGGCGCCTGCGCGGCCCAGGCGGCGGCCTGCTGCGTCGTGGGCAGCGCCGGCGGGGAAGGACAGGCGGCATGCGCCATACCGCAACACAGCAACACCAGCAGAAAACAGCGATGAATGACCATGGAAATAGCGGCGTGCCGGGCTCTTGGCGCGACCGAGTGACCGCCACGAAACCGGCTTTGCCAGGCCGTCGGCAGTGCCCCCTGGAAGGGGCGCGCGAAGCGCGTCGGGGGTGGTCTCATTCCGCGGGCGTGATGCGAAGTTCGCCCGGCTTCTGCGAGAAGTGCAGCCGGCCCAGCACGTCCATGCCCAGCAACGGGGCCTGCAGGTTGGGCAGAACGGTGACGGTCAGGCGCCGGGCGCTGACGCCGCCTTCCAGCCCGACGTCGGCGCGGGCGACGAACCCGTCCATCGCGCCACCGGCCGTGTGGACGCGCACCGGCCCCAGCGGCTGCAGGCCGGCACGCTCGGCCAGCGCCTGCGGCAACGCCGTCGATGTGGCGCCGGTGTCCACCAGGAAGTCCACCTCGATGTTGCCCACGCGGCCTGGCCAGTGGAAGTGGCCATCGGGCGCGCGCGTCAGCACGACGACGCCGCCGGCCAGCTGGAAGCGGCTGGCCTCGCGCTCGCGCTCCCAGAACTTGAAGCCGAGGAACAAGACCAGGCCGATCAACAGCCAGATGGTCATCAGTTTCAGCGTGTGGGACAAGTCGGGGCGAGACACGGGTGGCGGCGAGGGCAAGGGTTTGCGTGGGCGCCAACGATAACCCCGCCGCAGAAAAATGCCGTGCATGAAACTGCTGCCCACTCTTGTGCTCGCCGCCAGTGCCCCTTTCGCGCAGGCACAACCTGACCCGCTCACACCCGTCGCCTGGATGGCGGGTTGCTGGACCCAGACCGGCCGAGAGCCCGGCTCCGTGGAGCAATGGATGGCACCGGCCGCAGGGGTGATGCTGGGCATGGCGCGCATCGTCAAAGGCGGGCGCGTCACCGAGTTCGAGTTCATGCAGCTGCGTGCCGACGCCGACGGCCGGCTGAGCTTCATTGCCCAGCCGCAGGGCCGGGCGCCCACGGCGTTCCCGCTGCGTTCCCAAGGAGAGGCAGAAGCGGTGTTCGAAAACCGTGACCATGACTTCCCGCAGCGCGTCATGTACCGCCGCGACGGCAGTGCCGGCATGCTGGCTCGCATCGAAGGCGAAATCAACGGCAAGGTGCGAGGCATCGACTTCGCGATGCAACGAACCCCCTGCCCGTGATGCGCTCAGGCACGCGGATTGCCGTCAGCGTCGCATGCGTACCCTCAAGAGCTTCGCCGCCCTGCTTTGCCTGCTGGTCATCGCCGGCTGCTCCAGCCTGACGCTGGCCTACCAGCAGCTGCCGCTGGCCGCCAGCCTGTGGGCCGGCAGCTACTTCGACCTGGACAGCACGCAACGCCAGCGCTTGAAAGATCAACTGCAAATCTGGCAGGCCTGGCACCGCCGCGAGGAATTGCCGCAGTTGCAGGCGCTGCTGGTGCAGGCGCGCCAGTCGCTGGAAGGCGGCGTCACGCGCGACGAGTTGCTGGCGCTCGAGCGCGGCGCCCGTGCCAGCGCCGAGCGCAGCCTGCAGCACGCGGCCCCGCTGGCCGCGCCGCTGCTGGCCGGCCTGCGGCCCGAACAGTGGGCGCACCTGCAGAAGAAGATGGACGAGAAGACAGAGGAGTGGCGCGAGAAAAACGCGGGCGCTGACGGCGCCGGGGAGCGTGGCAAGCGCTTCTCGAACAACCTGGAGCGCTGGTTGGGTGACCTAGACCGCTCCACGCGCCGCGAGGCGCGAGCCGAGGCGGCCCAGTGGCGTTTCGACCTGACGACGATGGCGCAGGGCCGCGCGGCGCGCCAGGCGCGCACGCTGGACGCGCTGCGGGCCTGGTCGCGCCAGGACCTGGCCGGCGGCACGGCGCTGCTGATGCGCAACCTGCAGCCGCAACCGGCCGAGCAGGCCTACCGCGAGGAGGTCATCACCAGCTTGCTGAAGGTGCTCAACGGCCTCAGCGCCGAGCAGCGCGAAGAGGTGCTCAAGCACTGGCAGGAGCTGTCTGCGCAGCTGAGCAGCCTGGGTGCCCGCTGATCCCGCTGAGGCCTGCCGACCCCGCTGAGGCACGCCTCACGGGTTCAGTGCTGCCGGCAGCGCCGTCACGCGCCTCTAGTGGCAAAGGTTGTCGGCCGGCGTGACACCGCCGTCGGGCGACTGGATGGACAGGCAGCCCAGCATGCTGGCAAACAAGTGCCGGTGCGCGGCGGGGTGGTTGCTATCGGCGCGCTGGCGCAACCGGGCGAAGGCTTCGCGGTGGACCGGGTCGGCCAACAGCGCCGGCGAGCCCCAGAACATCAGCGGCACCCGGCGCTGCTCAGGCGGTGCGATGGCGCGCGGCGTGCCGTGGAAGTGCGCACCGTCGCCAATGGACTCGCCGTGATCCGACGTGAACACCACCAGCGCCTTGCGGCCTCTCAGCCGGTCGAGCAGTTCACCCAGCACGTGATCACCGTACAGCACCGAGTTGTCGTACGCGTTGACCAGCTGCTCACGTCCGCAGCTGCCGTCCGCCTCCGTGCACTCCGGCGTCCAGCGCGCGAACGCCCGCGGGTAGCGCTGGCTGTACATGAAATGCGACCCCTTCTTGTGCAGCACGATGAGGTGACGGCCCTTCGGGTGGCGCTGGAGCGAGGCGTCGACCTCAGGCAGCAGCAGGCCGTCGACCACCTGCGGTTGCGCCGGGTCGGCACCTTCAACGATGACCTCGCGCATCTTGTAGAAATCCGGCCCCACGCGGTGATAGAAACCCACTTCGCTCTGCATGGCGAACAGCTCGATGCCGAAGCCCAGCTCGCGAAAGACGCTGAACACCTTGTCCTCGTGGATCTGGTCTGGCGCCAGGCCCTGGCCGGTTTCCACACCTTCGGGCCGCACGAACATGCAGGCCAGCGACAGCCGCGTCGACGTGTCGCAGGACTCGGCGCGGAAGGCCACCAGATCGGCCTCCCGGCTCAGCCGGGGTGTGGTGTCGCGCCCATAGCCCAGCAGACCCAGGTGGTCGTACCGCGTGGTCTCGCCGATGACGAGCACCACGGTCAGGTCGTCCAACGGCGTGGCTTCGCGGTAGCTGAACTGCTCGGCCGGGTCGCCGAGCTGGCCGGCTCGCAGCGCGGCGGTGGCCCGGTTGGCCACCGTCATGCCCAGGCCCGACATCCAGTTGGTGGGCACGTAGCGGTGCGCCACCAGCCCGGAGGCGCTGACCGCTGGCTTGCCGCCGGGCTGCTGCTCCGCCTGGTGCCGCACGGCGGCATGACTGCCGAGCGCCAGCGTGAGTGCACCGCCAAGCAGCAGCAGGCGCGGCGGCCACACGTGACGCACCCGCTGCCCGGCCCGCGCCGCACGGCGCCGCAAGCACAGCCACCACCAGGCGGCCAGCGGCAACACGCCCAGCAACAGCACCCACAGCATCAGGCCCTGGCTCAGCTTCTCGCGCGACAGGGCCTGGTCGCTGGCCATCACGGCCTGCACGATGCCGTAGCCGATGACCACGTCGAACCGGACCATGTAGTAGCTGGCCGCCGCCGACAGCAGCACCATGGCCCCGCCGCCCAGCAGCAGCGTGCGGCGCCCCGCAACCGCCAGCAGCAGGGCCAGCATCACGCACACACCCAGCACCATTCCTGCCTCGGCAACGACGGTCAGCCAGGCTGAGAGGGGGCTGGCGGTGGCGCGCAATGCGCCCAGACGCTCCCAAAGCTCGGGCGCGTTCAGGCACAGCGCCTGATAGCTGCCCAGCAGCAGCGGCGCCGCGAGCGGCAAGGAAGTGCGGGAATGAGGCATGGTCATGGTGGGGTTAATCGCTGCGCCTGGCGCGGCGCTCAGCGGCGTCGCCCAGCCGGCGCGGGCGCCGCCTAAGACCCGAGCCCGAACAGCGCGTTCAACGCCTCGCGGTACTGCCCCTGCCCCACCGCATTGGTGTTGTGGTGCGAGCCGCCCTCCACCAGCACGAAAAGCTTGGGCTCGCGGGCGCGCTCGTACAGCTGCTGGCCCAGGCGGTGCGGGATCAGGCTGTCGCGGCTGCCGTGCACCACAAGCAGCGGCGAGCCGATCTCGGCCACGCGCGAGGCGGCATCGAATCGCTGCGTGATCAGCGGCGATACCGGCAGCCAGCCCCAGCGGAAGGTGGAAACGACGTCGGGGATGGACGTGAAGCTGCCTTCCACGATGAGCCCCGCCTCGTCGCCCACCCGGCTGGCCAGGTCGACCGCGATGGCACCGCCCAGCGAGTGGCCGAATATGAAGCGGCGCGCGCCGGGGTGCTGCTGCGCGACCCAGTCCCACGCGGCACGGGCGTCCTCGGCGGCCATGGCCTCGGACGGCAGGCCCGCGGTGCTCTTGCCGAAACCGCGGTAGTCCACGCCCAGCACCGCGAAACCCAGCTCGTGCATGCGGCGCATGCGCGGCGCACTGCCGCGCACGTCGTAGCGCGCGCCGTGCAGGTAGAGCAGCACGGGCGCTTGCGGGTCGGCCTGGGGCAGCCACAGGCCGTGCAGGCGCACCTCGGCGCCGCGCGACTCGTCGAGCTGGCTGCTGAACGGGATCCACACGTCCTGCATGCCCTGCGCCGCGGCCAGTCCGCCGGTCCAGGTGCGGTCACTGGGCTGGAAAATCCAGTCGCGCTGGCGTTCGTCCAGCGTCGCGCAGCCCACTTGCAGGCCCAGCGCGGTGACGGCGAGCAAGGCAAGGCCGACCAGGCGGCGGAACGGAACGGTGCGAGACGTCATCCGCGCATGGTGCCAGCCCCGGCAAAGCCGCGTGCGGCGCCCGGTTTCAGCTGCGCAATGCGGCGACCGGAGACAACCGCGCCGCACGCCGCGCCGGCACCCACACCGCCGCCTGCCCCAGCAGCCACAGCGCCAACGCGCCGGCCGGAAGGTAGACCCAGGGCAGCCGCGCCAGTTCGTAGTGCTGCATCAGCAGCTGGCTAAGGGCCACGGCGCCGGCTGTACCGATGACGATGCCGGTGGTCGTCAGCAGCAGGTTCTCCAGCTGGAAGTAGCGCCGCACCTGCGCCTCGGTGGCGCCCAGTGCGCGGCGCGTGCCGATCATGCGCGTGCGCTGCTGCACCCAGAAGCTGGCCAGGCCGACGATGCCCATGGCCGTCACCAGCAGCAGCGCCACGCAGACGCCACCCATCAGCCAGGCCATCGCGCGGTCCTGAGCGTAGAACTCGGCGCGCATCTGCGTCAACGGGCGGGCCTGAGTGACCACACGGGTCGGGTCGACCGCCTCCAGCGCGGCGGTGACCGCCTTGATCTGCGCATCGAGCTGGCCGGCCTCGGCGCGGATGACGTAGGAGCCACCGCCGCGCAGCGGCAGGATCATCGCGTTGCCGCCGTTGTTGCCGCCGCGCGCCCGGTGCAGTTGCGTGTGCGTCAACGTGTCGACGATACCGATGATGGTCGATGGCGAGTTGCCGAAAATGTAGACCCGCTTGCCCAGAGCCGACTGGCCCGGGAAGAGTCGCTCGGCCATCACCTTGTTGATGATGAGCTGCCCGATCTTTGGATCGGGCGTGCTGAAGACCTGGAAGTTGTCGAGCACTTCCTCCGGCGTGAAGTTGCGGCCTTCGATCAGCTTGAGGCCGAAGGTGGACAGCATCTGGTCGTCGGACGCGTACTGCGCCGCGCCCACGCGCAGGCCCTTGCTCTCGGGCTCCAGGGAGACGCCACTGTTGTTGCTGTTGTTGCCGTAGACGATCTGGTTGGACACCGTGACCGCCTTCAGGCCCGGTAGCGCGCGCAGGCGCGCGAGATCCTCGCTGACGACGGTCGCCGAGCGCTCCGGCGCCAGCGGCCGGCTGCCGCGCAGGTTCAGCACGGCGATCTCCGACTCGGCCAAGCCGCTGTCGGTGTTCAGCGCCTCGATGCGGGTCTGGATGAGATGCAATGCATTGGTGACGAGGGCGCAAGTCAGCGCCACCTCCAGCACGATGAGGCCGGCCGCGATCTTGTGGCGGCGCAGCGTGGAGAGGATGGGCATCAGGTCTTTGAACATATCGCTCTCGTAAGTGGGTGCCAGAGCGACTCGCTGCGCTCGGGCGGTCTGGCACTCAAGTTCACTGAACTTTCAGCTGCACGGCGGGGGTGACCAGCGCGGCGCGCCAAGCCGGCAGCAGGCCGGCGATGAGGCTGGCCAGCAGCGCCAGGCCCAGCGTCAGCGCCAGCATGGACGCATCCAGCTCGGCCAGTCGGGCGTATTCGTTGGGGCTCTGGCGCACCAGCCACAGGCCGCCCTGCGCGAACAGCAGGCCCAGCAGCGCACCGGCCCCGCCCAGCACGCCGGCCTCGACGAGGAACTGGTGGAAGATGTCGCCACGCGTGGCGCCCAGCGCGCGGCGCACGCCGATTTCGCCGCTGCGGCGCAGCGTCTTGGCCAGCAGGAGGCCCACCATGTTGACGACGCAGACAGCCAGGAAGCCGAAGGCCAGCCAGGTCTGCAGCCGCACGTCGGCGGGCAACACCTTCTGCGCGCCCAGCCAGTCCATCACGCTGCGCAGCCGCACATTGGTGGGGCGCTCGAAGCGGCCTGCCTTGCGCTGTGCCTCGGAGTAGGCGACAAGGTAGTCGCGGTAGGCCGCAGCGTCCTCGGGCTTGGCGAACTCGACCCAGTACTGAACCCACGAGCAGCTGGCCGCCAGGTCCAGCGACGTGCCGGTGCCGGCGCCGCGGCCCCAGCAGTCCATGTTGCCCCAGTGGCCCATCCTCAGCGCCATCGCGGTCGAGAACGGCAGATAGAAGTCTTCGGTCTCGGTGTAGCTGCCCAGCGTGAGGTCCCAGAAGTGCGGCTGCACCTTCCAGGGCTTGAGCACGCCGATGATGCGCAGCGGCTGGCCGCGCACGATGACCTCGCGGCCCACGCTGTTGGCGCCGGCGAACAGCTTCTCGTTCAGCGATGCCGAGATGACGGCCACCCGCGCCTCGGCCTCGTCGTCGGCCGCGCTCCAGCCGCCGCCGTGCTGCCACGGCGCATCGAACATCGCGAAGAAGTCGGCCGACGTGTAGCGAACGCTGCTGAAGACGGGTTTGACGCCCGCGTCGGGCAGCGACACCGCGGTGTTGAAGCCGCTGGACATGGACTGCCGCAGCGCCTTGCGGTCGCGCAGCAGCGCTGTCGCGTCGAAGCGGGTCAGATCGAAGGTCGGCTCCTCGCCGGCCTTCCAGCCGACCATGTCGGACGCGTCCAGCTGCACGTTGAACAGCCGCTCGCTCTTGTGCGGGATCGGGTCGCCGGACAGCACGTGATAGACGGTCAGCGTGGTCATGCACGCGCCGATGCCCAACGCCAGCGCCAGCACCATCAGCGCCGACAGGCTCTTGCTGGCGCGGATGTTGCGCCAGGCGAGTTCGAGATAGTGCAGGAACATCAGTGCCGCCCGGCAGCCCGAAGGCACTGATGCGCCCCCTCGGGGGGCTGAGCCCGCACCGACAACGCCCGGTGGGCGTTGTCAGGCTGGCGAAGGGCCGAGCGACTGCCAAGGCGCGGCCTGCAAGGCAGAGAACGAAGTGAACGTGGGGGCTTCATCATTTCAGCGTGTCTCCAGAAGCGCGTTGACAGTGGCCAGCTCGGTGTCGCCGAGCGAGCCGGCGGCCAGGTGCAGCGCCAGCAGCGCCAGCACATGGCGGTGGCGGGCCTGGGTCTGGGCGTTCTGCGCGCCGGCCAGCGTCTGAATGGCCAGCAGCAGGTCGGTGGTGGAGCGCGTGCCCAGCGTGAGGCCGGTGCGGGTGGCGTCCAGCGCGCGCTGCGCGGCGGCAACGGCAGCCGCGGTAGCGCGCAGCTGCGCCTCGCCCTGCCCGACCGCCAGGTGGCGGGCGCGCACCTCGCGCAGCACCGCACGGCGGCCGGCTTCGAGCTGCTCGCGCGCGGCCTCGCGCTGGAAGCCGGCGCGGTCGGCTGCGGCGCTGGTGGCACCGCCCGCGAACAACGGTACGGTCAGCCGCAGCGCGACCTGCGTGGGCGTGCGGCCCGCGTCCGACAGCGGTACGCCGCCGCCGCGCTGGCGCTGCGTGTCCACGCCCAGGCTCAGCGTGGGCAGGTGGCCGGAGCGGGCGGACGAGACGCGCTGCTCGCTGGCCCGCACCTCCAGCTGCAGCGCCTGCAGCTCGGGGTTGGCCTGCAGCGCACGCGCGCTCCAGGCGTCGGCGTCATCGGGCAGCGTCAGCGCAGCCAGCGTGGTGCGCAGCGGCTGCAAAGGCTGCATGGCTGGCACGGCGGCGCCGGTCAGCTGCACCAGCGCCTCGCGAGCATCGGCCAGCTGGGCCTCGGCGGCCAGCGTGGTGGTGCGCGCCAGTTCGCGGTAGGCACGTGACTGGTCGGCCTCAACCTGGGCGGACAGGCCGGACTGGAAACGCGTCTCGGCCTCGCGCACCTGGCGGTCGAAGGCGTCCTCGTTGGCGCGTGCAGTGGCCAATTGAGCCTCGGCCGACAGCAGTCCGAAATAGGCCTGGGCCACACGCTCGCGCGCCGACTGCTCCGCCGCGATCAGGCGCGCGCCTTGTGCCGACGCCAGGCTGCGGCTGGCATCCCACTCGCGCAGCGCGGCCAGGTCGAAGAGCGTCTGGCTGATACTGCTGGTGGTGGCGTTCCAGCGCGCGCCACCGGTCTCGCGCAGCTCGCTGCTCTGCAGGCGCCACTGCGGCAGCAGCGCGGCGCGGGCCTCGCGTGCGCTTGCATCCTGGGCGCCCGTCAGCGCGGCGGCCTGGCGCAGCAGCGGGTCGGCCGCACGGGCCTGCGCCCAGACCTGCAGCAGGTCGTCGGCGCGAGCGGTGGTGGCCGTCAGCAGCGCGAGGACGATGAGGGAGATTCGCATCCTGAGCTCAGGCCGGCAGGGCCATCTTCAGTTCGGCGCTGAGGTCCACGACCTGGCCGTCGATGACGTGCACGTTGCGCTGTGCGCGCGCCGCCAGCTGGGGGTCGTGCGTGACCATGACGATGGTGGCGCCGTCGCGGTGCAGCTCCTCCAGCAGTTCCATGACGCTGCGCGCCATCGCGCTATCGAGGTTGCCGGTGGGCTCGTCGGCCAGCAGCAGCCGCGGCTCGCCGGCCAATGCGCGGGCAATGGCCACACGCTGCTGCTGACCGCCGGACAACTCGCTCGGGTAGTGCTTTGCGCGGGCCGACAGGCCCACGCGGGCCAGCGCGTCGGCCGCGCGCTTCTTGCGCTCGGCGCCGCCCATGCCACGGTAGCGCAGCGGCACCTCGATGTTGTCCAGCACGTTCAGGTCGGGAATGAGGTTGAACGCCTGGAAGATGAAGCCGATCTTCTGGTTGCGGATGCGCGATCGCTCGGCGTCGCCCATGCGGCTGACGTCGATGCCGTCGAGCTTGTAGACGCCGGCGCTGAAGGCCTCCAGCAGTCCAGCGATGGTCAGGAAGGTGGTCTTGCCGGAACCAGACGGGCCGGTCACGGCGACGAACTCGCCCTCCTTCACCGTCAGGTTGAAGTCGCGCAGTGCGTAAGTCTCGACCATCTCGGTGCGGTAGACCTTCTGCAGTTTTTCCATCTGGAGCATGGGGGAGGTTCCTGTCGTTTTAGTGGCACTTGCCTGGTGGCAAGGTGCCGAGAGTTCCGCCCGGCATCTCACGAGAAGCCGAACGTGTCGAGAACGCATTCATCAAACAGCCTCAATCCGCAACCAACACGCGATCCGCGCCCTTGAAGTTGTCGGCCCCGGAAATCACCACCCGGTC
This sequence comes from Pelomonas dachongensis, assembly GCF_043555865.1. Lineage (NCBI taxonomy): Bacteria > Pseudomonadati > Pseudomonadota > Betaproteobacteria > Burkholderiales > Sphaerotilaceae > Roseateles > Pelomonas dachongensis. The sequence continues at coordinate 584,725 of NZ_JBIGHY010000001.1, read as the reverse complement.
ACCGGCCTTCAGGCCCGACACCACCTCGACCCGCTCCAACGACCGCGCACCCAGCTTCACGGGCACCTTCTCGGCCACGCCGCCGCGCACCACGTAGACATAGCTGCCGCCGCTCTCGTCCACGAAGCTGCCACGCGTGACGCCGAGCACCTTGTCACGGCGGTCCAGCAGCACGCGCACGCTCAGGCGCTGGTTCTGGCGCAACTGTTCCGGCTGCGCCCCGGCAAAGCGCAGCCGGGCCGCGACCTCGCCGTTGACGACCTCGGGCGACACCGAGCTGACCTGGCCGGCCCAGCGCTGGCCGTTCCCGGTGATCTCGCCTGGCATGCCCGGCTGCAGCTCGCGCGCGAAGCTCTCGGCCACCTGCATCTGCACCTCCAGCGCCGACAGGTCGATGACCGACAGCAGTTTGGCGTCGCGCGCCAAGTTCGTCCGGTCGGCGATGAACAGCTGGCCCACCTGTCCGTCCACCGGCGAGCGCACCTGCAGCTCACCGACCTGGCGTTCCAGGTCGGCCACCAGCAGTTGCTGGCGCGACAGGGCACTCTGCTTGGCCTGCACGTCCAGCTTCAGGCTGTCGGTCTTCAGGCCGCGCAGGCCGGCGGCCTGGTCCAGCGCCAGCCTGGCCTTGGCCAGCGCGTCCTGCGCGCGCTCCACCTGCATGCGCGCCGTGGCCCCGGCCTCGAAGGCCTGGGTCTGGCGCGCCAAGTCGTTCTGCGCGGTCTGCTGGTCGATGCGGGCGTTCTCGTAGGCGCTCTGCAGCGCGGCGGCCTGCTGGCGCGCCTCGACCTCGGCACGGGCCAGGTCAGCGCGCAGCGCGTCCACGTTGCTGCGCTCCTGCGCGAGGCGGTTGGTCAGCTCGGGAGAATCCACGCGCGCCAGCACTTGGCCCTGCTTGACGGGGTCACCCGCCTTGACCAGCAGCGTGGCCGTGCCGGCCCCCTGGGCGAACAGCGTGGGGCTCTGCGCGGCCACGACGCGGCCCTCGCCGGCCACATCGCGCGTCAACGGCGCCACGTCGACCGTCGCGATGCCCAGCCGCGCGACGCTGACAGTGCTGTCGGCGGACAGCAGATGCTTGACACGCGGCCAGGCGGTGAAGGCCAGCACAGCCACCAGCACCGCGCCGCCGGCCAGCAGCAGCGGCCAGCGCCGGGAAGGTCGGGCGAGCGGGCGGTCCTGCTCGGAGGTGTCGCGAAAACCGGAGTTCATGGCACTCGTTTTGCAAGCCGTGTGCCAGCGGTCTCGCCTTGATGAATCAAGCACTTGGCGCGACGGACGGTGTCCGCGGACAGTGCCCGGACAGTCCGGCCGCTAGCATTCGCGAATGAGCGAACACCGCATCTTCTCGACCGCCTTCGCCAAGGTCTACCCGATGTACGTGCAGAAGGCCGAGCGCAAGGGCCGCACCCAGGCGGAGGTGGACCGGATCATCGAGTGGCTGACCGGCTACGACGCCGCCGGGCTGCAGCGCGTGCTGGACGAGGGGCGGGACTTCCGCGCCTTCTTCGCCGACGCGCCGGCTCTGAACCCGGATGCGCCGTTGATCAAGGGCGTCGTCTGCGGCATCCGCGTGGAGGACATCGAGGACCCGCTGATGCAGCAGCTGCGCTGGCTGGACAAGCTCATCGACGAGCTGGCCAAGGGCAAAGCGATGGAGAAGATCCTGCGCCGCTGAAAAGAGAAAGCCCGCCTGCGGCGGGTGGGTGGCTGACGGCCGTGCGGCTTCAGGCGCGGCGTACACCTTTCGGGGCTGCAGCCAGCATCGTGTCGGCGCGGCGCCCTTCGACGACCACGCGCGGCAGCTTGGCGATCATCGGCGCGTCGGCGCGCTTGCCCGTGACGACCACGCGCTCCAGCTTCACCACGTCGGTCGCCGGGGCGGCGGTGCGGTTGGCCAGGCCCACGCCGATGGCGGCTGCGGCGGCGACGGAAGCGAGGGCGACGATGAAGGTCTGGGCGGCGGTGTTCATGGCGAGCTCCGGTGGGTTGGCTGTGTCAGTGCTTGCAGTGTCTGCAAGCACCCAGACCGGCGCGAGCGCGGCGCGATGGATCACCGTCAGGAGCGGATGAACTGCGGAATCGCGAGACGGACCGCGGCCGCCGACCGCAGCCCCCGCTCAGGCCACCCCAGTCGCCACCAGGAAGCAATAGGCCAGCACGGCGCCCGCCACGCACAGGCCGAACAAGGGGCTGTTGCTTCGGTTCATGCTCGTCTCCCGGTGGGTCGCGCTGCGGTTTCAGGCGCGCATCAGCTTGCCTGCGTGACGCCAAGTCTGCGGTGACTGGGGAAACACTGCTGCCAGCGCGGTTTCCGACAAGCCAAGGTGGCGCTGCAGCACCGGCGCCAGCACCTGGCGGAAGTCGCTGGTGACAGCCAGGTCGCGGCCGTCGGCGAGTGCGGCGGCGTCCAGCCCCGGCCAGTCGCCCAGCACCTGGCCGCCCGCGATGGGACCGCCCAGCAGCCACATGACGTTGCCTCGGCCATGGTCGGTGCCGCCATTGCCGTTCTGCCGCACGGTGCGGCCGAACTCGCTCAGCACCACGATGACCGTGTCCTGGTACGTGTCACCCAGCCCGCGGGCCAGCGCATCCAGGCCCTCGCCCAGGCTGGCCAGCCGGTTGGCCAGGGCGCCGCGCGCGGCCCCCTGGCTGACATGTGTGTCCCAGCCGCCCACCGCCGTGAACGCCAGCTGGGTGTGCGGGTCCTTGCGGATCAGCGTGCCCAGCCGCTGCGCGTCGGCCGCGAAGCTGCGTGCGGACGGCGCACCGGCGTCGGCAGACGGGTCCACGGACCGGCCACCCGCCATGCCGCCCGCCATCGCGTTGCCCGAGGCCATGCTGCGCGCCATCTCGCCACGACCCTCGGTGGTGTCGCGCAGCGTGCTGCGCAGCGGGGCATCAGCGGCATAGAGCTTGGCCAGGCCAGCCTGCATCTGCGGGTTGTCAATGGCGCGGCGCTGCAGCGCGTTGGGCCCCAGGCCCAGGCTCGCGACGCTGGCGGTGCCCGAGAAGATGCGCGGCGGCGTGTTGCCCTGGCTGATGGCCCGCGTGGGCGCCGGCTCGCCGGGCAGCGCGGCTAGCAGCCGGTTCATCCAGCCGTCGGGTGTGGACTTGCGGCCCGGCGTGCCGGACTCCAGGTAGTCCTGCGCGTCAAAGTGCGAGCGCGTCGGGTCGGGCGAGCCGCTGGCGTGCACGAAGGCGAGCTGGCCGCCATCCCAGTGGCGCTTCAGCATCGCGAGCGACGGGTGCAGGCCGAACAGCGAGTCCAGCTTGATGAGTCCATCGTCGGCGCCCGGCGCCGGCAGCGCGATCTGCGGCCGGCCCTCGGCGTAGTCGCGCTCGCCGTAGGGCGCGACGACGGACAGCCCGTCCACCGCGCCGCGCAGCATGACGACGACCAGCTTTTTCTGCGCGCCGCCCTGGGCGCGCACCAGCGAAACGGGCAGGCCGCCCAGCGTGAACGCACCGAAGTGCAGCAGTTGACGACGCAGCATGGAGGCTCCTATCGCTTCATGAAGTCAGGGGAGGCCAGCAGCAGCGCCACCTGCTGGCCGGCGGGTTCGGCCGCCAGCGTGCGGCGCGTCGCGTCGCTGAGCGACGCACCCAGCGTGCTGCCCAGCCGCTCGGCGCCCATGCCGCTGCGCTGGCCCAGCGTCGTCGCCAGCTGCACGCGCTGCGTCAGCGCCTCGGGGTTGCGCCAGGCTGCGGCGGTGTTCTTGTAGCCGTCCGGCGTCTGCGCGCCGTACAGCGGCTGGCCGGCCTGCTGCAGCGCCTGCAGCAGCGGCTGGGGATTCGTCAGCGGCAGATCCAGCGCGCGCAGGCTGGAGACGAGGTACTGGTACGGCGTCTTGAACTTGGCCTGGTAGGCCTCCCGGCTCCAGAACTCGTCGGTGCGCATCAGCGTGCGCGTCAGCTCGCGCAGGTCGCCGCCGGTAGCCTTGAAGTTGTCGGCCAGCCGCGCCACCAGCGCTGGCGGCGGCTGGTCGGCGACGAAGGCCTGCGCGAACTTGAACGCCAGGTGGCGGGCCGTGGCCGGGTGCGCCGCCAGTACGTCCAGCGCACGCTCGCCCTCGGCCTGGCCCGCGGGAGCGATGGCCTGGCCTAGCCAGGTCTTGTCACCACGGTCGTGGCGGCGCGCGTCGAATTCGAAGGCCTCGCCGCGGCCTGCGCGGGCATTGACGCCCCAGCCGGTCAGCATGCGCGCCAGCTCGGTCACGTCGCGCTGCGTGTAGCCGCCGTCCACGCCCAGCGTGTGCAGCTCCATCAGCTCGCGGGCGTAGTTCTCGTTGAGGCCGCCACGGCGTGCCCCACCCGGGCGCGCCGCGGCCGGCGCTACGCTCTGCGCGTTGTCCAGGTAGATCAGCATCGCCGGGTGCCGCGCCGTGGCGCCCAGCATGTCGCGGAAGCGCCCCAGCACATGCGGGCGAATGGCGTGCTGCTCGTAGTCGGCCAGCAGCACGCCGACCGCGTTCTTGCCGGCAAAGACGTTGAAGTGGTTGAACCAGAACTCGGTCAGCACCTCCTCCAGCTGGGCGGGGCTTTGCAGCGCGCGGGCCAGCCGGGCCGTGCCGGCCTGCAGCACCAGCGGGCGCACCTGCTCGCGCACGGCGTTCAGCGCGTCGGCGTCGGGCATGCGGCCCTGGGCCTGCTCGCGCCGCGCCTCGCGGGCCGCGCGAACGGCGTCGCGGTAGCGAGAGAGCAGCGCGGCTTGGTCGAGCCTGAGAACCTCCAGGCCGGCCAGCCGCGTGGCCAGCGGCTCTGGCACCGGCAGCAGGCGCGGCTGCAGCTGTTCATCCAGGAAGCGCGCCAGCCAGCGCTCGGCGCCCTGAGCGGCGATGACGGCGGCGTCAGCCGGGCGCGGGCCGTAGCCGAGACGGTTCAGCGCGTGCAACGCGCGTTCGTCGGCGCTTAGCGGGCCACCGGCAGACGCTGCTGCGGCACCGGCAAGCCGGGCCAGCGGAGCACCTGCCAGCGCGACCGCGCAGCCCAGCACGAAGCGGCGATTTATCATCGGGGGTCTCCTGTCCGTTGGCGCAGCGGAGCATCCCGCAGTGCACACAAGCTCGTGTGGCGGAAGCGCAAAGATTTGTGTCGGAGCGCCCTCGCTCACGCCCGCCCGCTGAAGGCGGCGTGCCTGATCGGTTTCCCGGTTGGACGGCGATGCTCGTGGCGGCCCGGCGCTCGGCCAGTCGTCCGGCGTCAGCGATCCAGCCAGCGTTCGAGGCTGCGCAGCGTGCCGGCCACGTCCAGCGGCTTGGTCCAGAAGGCATCGAACCCGCCGCGCTCGGCCAGCGTGGCCGCGAGGTAGCCGGGCTCGGCCGTCACCAGCACGGCCGGCACCCTGGTCGGCAGGCCGACCTCGCGCAGCCGCGCCAGCAGCTGGTCGCCGGCGGCGTCCGGCAGGTGCTGGTCGCACAGCACCAGGTCCACCTGCCGTTCCGCCACGGTGGTGCAAGCCTCGCTGCCGCTGCGCGCCACCAGCAACTGGCAGCCGCCATGCAGTTCCAGGATGCCCTGCATCAGTAGCACGTTGACCGGGTCGTCCTCGACATACAGCACCGAACGGTTTGCCATGTCGGGCCTCAAAGGACGGGGCGCGGCAACGCCGCGCGGCGGGGGGTGGCAGGGAGGGTGTGCAGCAGCTTCATGGCATCAGGACTCGGCGTTCAGGTTATCAATTCTTTGATAACTTCGATACCCGCAAAGAAAGGGTGGCCTATGCCGGCCCCGCCATCCAATGCCGCAGCGCCGCTGCCATGGCCGGCCAGCCGTCAATGTCGCCGCCGGTGGCCGCCTCCTCCAGCGCCTGGGCGCGGGCCGCCAGGGCCGGCTGGCCAAGCAGCGTCAGCACCGCCTTCAAGCCATGGGCCACTCGGCGCAGCGTCGACACATCGGCGGCGGCGAGCGCGGCGTCGCCCTGCGCCAGGTCGTCGGCAAAGCGACTGGCGCAGCCGACACGGAACTGCTCGTACAGCACGCGGTCGCCGCCGAAATGGTCTTGCACCGGGTCTCCCGCCACCGCCCCCGCCACCGCTTCGGGCGCGCCCGGCAGGCTGGGCTGCAGCAGCTCCACCATGGCTGCCAGCAACTGCGCCAGCGGCACCGGCTTGCGCAGCGTGCGCGCCACGCCGAGCGCGGCCAGCTGCTGCGCGCGCGCATCGGCCACACCGGCGCTGAACACCAGCCACGGCGGCGCGCCGTCCGCGCGGGCCACGCCTTCGGCCAGCAGCGTCTCGGCCGAGCCGTCGGGCAGCATCAGGTCGCTGACCACCAGCTGCCAGCCGCCCTGCGCCAGCGCCGCGCGGCCCTCGGCCAGGCTGCGCGCCACCTGCAATTGCACGGCCGGCGCCTCCGCGATGAGCGCCGGCAGCTCCTCCAGCGCCAGCTCGACGAAGCGGGCGATGGAGGCGTCGTCCTCGATCAGCAGCAGGCGCGCAGGCATGGCAGTGGGGCGGCGCCGGGTCAGGCCGCGGAGGTGGCCTGCGCCAGCAGCGGCGGCAGCTGCGTCACCAGCGCGGGCTTGTGCACCACCGGCACGCCTTCAAGCGCAAAGCGGTAAGGCTCGCGCTGCGCCTCGTCCAGCGCGGTGATGACGATCAGCTGGCTCCGCGCGAACTGCGCATGCGAACGCAAGCCGGTGATGAGCGCCGCACCGTCGATGCCGGGCAGCAGGATGTCGATCAGCAGCAGGTCCGGCTCCAGCCGGCCCGCCATCGCCAGGCCCGCAATGCCGTCCGAAGCGATGTGCAGTTCGGCGTCCGGCAGCTCGCGCTTGACCACCAACGCGATGAGGTTCTGGAAGTGCGCCGAGTCCTCGATCAGCAGCAGCGTCAGCGGTCTGGCCGCCGGGCGCGGCGGCTGGGCGGGCCGGGTCGTGGGTGCGCGGCCGGACAGCCATGCCTCCAGCGAGGCGCGCAGGATGCGGCGGTGGCCGCCAGGCGTCTTCCAGGCCTGCAGCTCACCGCGGTCGACCATCAGTTGGACTGAACGCACGGCGAGTCCCAGTCGTTGGGCGGCTTCGGTGGTAGAGCAGGTGTCGGGCGAATCGGGCAGGGAGTTCACGCGGGACATTTTGCCGAATTCATCGATGTTCTGGGGCTTCAGCATATTTGATAAAAACGAATACAGATCGATACTCACCGCGCTGTCCCGGAGTTCCGCATGTCGTCCATCTCGCCCTTTTCCCGCACGTCACCGGTTGCCGATCCACGGCCGGCGCCGCCGGACCGCGACGACGGCATACGAGCCCACCGCGTGCGGCTGGGCTATCTGGCCGAGGCGCTGGCGCGCCGGCTGGGGCTGGACGCCGACACCGCGCAGCTGCTGCGCCGGGCCGCGCCGCTGCACGACATCGGCGAGTTCGATCCCACGGCGACCTCCTTCCAGCCCGACTGGCCGCTGACCGCCGCCGAGCAGCGCCGCCTTCGCCGGGCGCAGCCGCAGCGCGGCGCCGCGCTGCTGGGTAGCTCGCGCCTGCCGCTGTTCGCACTGGCCGCCGAGATCGCGCTGAACCACCGCGAGCGCTGGGACGGCAACGGCTACCCGCTCGGCCATCGCGGCAAGGCCATTCCGTTGTCGGCGCGCATCGTCGCCGTGGTGGACTACTTCGACGCTCTGACCATGCGCCGCGACTTCCGCCCCGCCCGCGCCGACGACCTGGGCCTGGCCATGCTGGCCGAGCAGGCCGGCAGTGCGTTCGACCCGGACATCGTCGCCACCTTCATCGCCCATGCCCCCGAGCTGATCGCGCTGCGCGACCGCATCGACGCCGGCCAGCGCCCCGTGGCGGATCGGGCCGACCGGTGAACTGGCCGGCGCTGCTGATTTCGCTGCTTGTGGGGGGTACGGCCACGGCGACGGCCACTGCAGCCCCCACGCTGGAGCGCGTGCGCGCCAGCGGTGAGCTTCGCATCTGCATCTGGCCCGAGTACCACGGCATTTCGCTGCGCCACCCGCGCACCGGCCAGCTCACCGGCATGGACATCGACCTGTCGGCCGCCTTCGCTGCCGATCTGAAAGTCAGCCCCCGCTACGTGGACTCGTCGTTCGCCACGCTGGTGGAAGACCTGCAGCTTGGGCGTTGCGACGTCGCCATGTTCGCGGTCGGCAAGACCGCGCAGCGCGAGCGCCAGCTACGCTTCACGCGCCCCTACATGGCCAGCGACATCTACGCCGTCACAACGCTCAGCAGCCGCGTCGTGCAGCGCTGGGAGGACCTGGACCGTCCCGGCGTGCGCATCGCCGTGCAGGCCGGCACCTTCATGGAGCCCGTGATGGCCCAGGCGCTGAAGCAGGCTACCCTCGTGACCGTGCAGCCGCCCGACACGCGCGAGCGTGAGCTGGAAGCCGGCCGCGTGGACGCCTTCATGACCGACTACCCGTACAGCCGTCGACTGCTGGACAGCGCCGACTGGGCCCGCCTCGTCGCGCCGGCCAAGCCCTTCCACGTGCTGCCCTACGCCTACGCCGTGCGCCCGGGTGACGCGGCCTGGCTGGACACGGTGGACGGCTTCGTCGCCCGCATCCAGCGAGATGGCCGACTGCGCCAGGCAGCCGAGCGCCACGGCCTGGCTGCCATCGTGCTGACGCGCTAGGGCCGGCTTCAACACCGCAGCAGTATCCAGGCCTCAAGCCCCATGCTCAACCGCACCCGCTGGCGCCCGAGCAGCATCACCGCAGGCGCGGGCGTGCTGCTGGCCGTCACCCTGCTCTCCGGCGCCGCCTACACGCTGTGGCACGAACACCGCGAAGCTGACGTCGAGCTGGCCGCGCGCCAGGCCCTGCTGGTGCGCGTGCTGGAAGACCATGCCAGCCGCAGCCTGGACGCCACCCAGGTGGCGCTGGTGGGGCTGGCCGACATGGCCGCGCGCGGCGCGCCGGCCGATGTGCTGCAGGCCTCACTGGGCCAGACGCAGGCCAGCCTGGGCTTCCTGCGCGGCCTTGCACTGGTGGACGAAGACGGCCGCGTGCTGGCCGCCGCCGACCCGGCGGACCGGCAGGCACACATCGCGCCGAGGGCACTGGGCCCGTGGCCGGCGGTGGGGCAGGAGCACGTGGGCAGGTTCGTCGCCGCGCGCAGCCTGGCCGATCTGGATGCACAGCGGCGCCGCGTCATCGTGCCACCCGGCGTGGGCTTCATCCCGCTGCTGCGCACGCTGCCGCTGCCCGGCCCCGACGGCGGCCGGCAGGCGCTGCTGGTGGCGCTGCTGAACCCGGACGCGCTGGCCAACTTCCAGCAGATGACGCTGCAGGACCCACGGGCCGCCGCCGCGCTGGTCAGCCTGGACGGCCAGGTGCTGGCGGCCACCGGCGGCAGCGAGCTGCATGCGGGCCAGCATCAGCCGCGCCTGCTGGCACCGGGCGCGCCGCTGGCCCGCGTGCGTGACGGTGACGAGCGCGGCCGCTGGGAGGGCCCTGGCCTGCGCGACGCACCGCAGCTGGGCACCTACCGGGCGTTGCGCGCACGGCCCTTCGTCGTCTTACTCGAATTGCCGCGTCAGGTGCTGCGGGAGCAGTGGCTGGCGATGCTGCGCGACCTCGGCCTGCCGGCGCTGGGCCTGGCCGCGGCGCTGCTGGGGCTGTCCGGCGTCGCCGCTGCGGCGCTGCGCGAGCGCGAGCGGTCGCAACTGGCGCTGGACCACGCGCAGCGCCAGGCGGCCGAGCGCGAGCGCGAGCTGAGCGCCATCGTCGGCAGCGTGCAGGACCTGCTGTTCCGCACCGACGCCGCCGGCCGGCTCAGCTTCGTCAACGAGGGCTACGCGCGCCTCAGCGGCCAGTCGGTCAGCGGCGTGCTGGGCCGGCCGCTGGATGCGCTGTTCGGCGGCGCGCCGGCGGTGGCGGCGCTGTTCGACACCGGCGCTGCGGAGGATGCACTGCCACGCCAGCTACGCGCCGAATGGGTGGGCCCGGGCGGACAGCCGCGCGCCTGCGAAATCCACCTGGTGCCGCTGCACCACCCGGACGGCGGCCTGGAATGGGTGGGCAGCGCGGCCGACGTCAGCAGCCTGATGCGCGCGCAGGACGAGCTGCGCGCGCAGCTGGGCCTGGCCCGCTCACTGCTGGGCAGCAGCCCGCTGCCAACGGCGGTGCTGGACCACGACAACCGCTACCTGGACGTCAACCGCGCCTGGGAGCAGTTCACCGGCCGGCGCCGCAGTGACGTGCTGGGCCGCCGCGCGGCCAGCTACCTGAGTGCGGACGAGGCTGCGCTGCACGACGCGCGCGACGCCGAGCTGCTGGCGCGCGGCGGCGAGATCAGCTACGAGGCCGTCTGGCACGGCAGCGACGGCCGGCGGCGCGACCTCTACATCAGCAAGGCGACGTTCCCGGACGCGCACGGCCGGCCGATGGGCATCGTCGTATGCTTCATGGACATCAGCGACTTCCGCGAGGCCGAGCGCGCCACGCTGTCGGCACGCGACGCGGCGCTGCAGGCCTCGCGCGCCAAGTCCGATTTCATCGCCAACGTCAGCCACGAGCTGCGCACGCCGCTGCAGTCCATCCTCGGGTTTGCCGAGATCGGCACGCTGCGCGCGCGTGAACAGCCGCGCCTGGCGCCGCTGTTCGACGACGTGCACCGCGCCGGCACGCGCATGCTGGGCCTGGTCAACGACCTGCTGGACCTCAGCAAGATCGAGCGCGGCGCCGAGCCGCTGCGGCCCGAACGGCTGGACCTGCGCGCGCCGGCGGACGACATCGCCCGCGAGCTGGCGCCGCTGCTGGCCGCCAGGCGGCTGCAGCTGAGCTGCGCGCTGGGCGACGAGCCGTTGATCGCACTGGCCGACCCGCAGCGCCTGCAGCAGCTGCTGCGCAACCTGCTGGCCAACGCGATCCGCTTCTCGCCCGAGGGCGGCCTGATCGAGCTGCATGCCGGCCTCGCGGACGGCGGCGAGGTGCGCGTGGAGGTGGCCGACCGCGGCCCCGGCATTCCGCCGGACGAGCTGGAGACCATCTTTGAGGCCTTTGTGCAGTCCAGCGCCACGCAGGGCAGCCACGGCGGGACCGGACTGGGGCTGGCGATCTGCCGGCGCATCGCCCAGGCGCACGGCGGGCGCGTGTGGGCCGCCAACCGCGACGGCGGCGGCGCCATCATTTCGCTGGCATTGCCGGCCACCCGCGTGGGCGATACGCAGCACACGTCGCGGTAAACGCGGCACCGCGGCACTCAGGTCCCGAGGCGCGACAGACGGTGCAAACCCGCCACGTGCGTCGGCCCCGGTGACGGCGACTGCAGCGGCTGCAGCCGGCCGCCGCGCAACTGCAGCACGCGGTCGGCACTGCGCGCCAGCGCAGCGTCCTCGGTCACGACCACCTGCGTCAGCCCCCAGGTCGCCAGCGTGCGCAACGCCAGCGCCACTTCGACCGTCATTGCCGGGTCGCGCGGCCGCGTGATGTCGTCGCACAGCAGCACGGCGGGTTCGCTGGCCAGCGTGCGCGCGATGACGACACGCTGCTGAGCGCCACGGCTCAGTGCGCCGGCCAGGGTGTCGAACTGCCGGGCCAGGCCCACGCACGCCAGCAGCTCGCGGGCACGCTCGGCGGCGTCGGCGGCGCCCGCCAGCGCCGGCGCCTGCATGACGTTCTGACCCAAGCTGAGGCCGGGCAGCAGGTCCAGGCCCCTGCACAGCAGTGCCATCTGCGCTGGCAGCGGGCCGCCGGGCGGCAACAGCCGGCCCGCCAGCATCAGGCTGCCGTGCTGGCGCGGCTGCAGGCCGGCCAGGCAGCGCAGCAGCGTGCTCTTGCCGGCGCCGCGCGGCCCGACGATGGCCAGCACCTCGCCGGGCATCACGTCCAGGTCGACATCGCGCAGCACCTCGGTGCGCCCCCGGCGATGGTGCAGTGCGCGCAAGCGAAGCATGGGCGCCATCGGGTCGGCATGGAACTCCGTCGAACTGCTGCTGACCATGGGATGGACATCGCAGCTTTCATGCCAGTATTTTTCCCGAGGCGCCGCGCAGCAGGGCTGCCTGCGTCTGTCCAGCCTTGGGCACGGCCAGCACCGGCGCAGTGCCGAACAGCCCCAGGCCGAGAAAGGACGAACAGCATCGGCTACACCCGGTGCCTGTTCACGAAAGGCCCGCCATGGATTTGCAGCTCACCGATCGCCTCGCCCTCGTCTCCGGCAGCACCGCCGGCATCGGCTTCGCCATCGCGAAGTCGCTGGCCGCAGAAGGCGCCCGCGTCATCGTCAATGGCCGCAAGCAGACGGCGGTGGACGAGGCCGTCGCGGCCATCGCCGCCGCCACCGGGCGCCAGCCGCTGGGCTTCGCCGGCGACCTCGGCCAGGCCGACGTCGCCGAGGCGCTGGTGCACCGTCACCCCGGCATCGCCATCCTGGTCAACAACCTCGGCATCTTCGAGCCCAAGCCGTTCGAGCAGATCCCGGATGCCGACTGGCTGCGCTTCTTCGACGTCAACGTGCTGAGCGGCGTGCGGCTGGCGCGGCTGGTGCTGCCGGCCATGAAGGCCGCCGACTGGGGCCGCATCATCTTCATCTCCAGCGAAAGCGCCGTGCAGATCCCGGCCGAGATGATCCACTACGGCACGACCAAGACGGCGCAGCTCGCCGTGTCGCGCGGCCTTGCCGAGTCGCTGGCCGGCACCGGCATCACCGTCAACAGCGTGCTGCCCGGTCCCACGCGCTCGCGCGGCGTCAACGACTTCGTCGAGCAGCTCGCCGGCGCCGAAGGCAAGACGTTCGCCGAGTTCGAGACCGAGTTCTTCGAGAAGGTGCGGCCGACATCGCTGATCAAGCGCTTCGGCACGCCGGAGGAGGTGGCCGCCATGGTGACCTACGTAGCCAGCCCGCTCGCCTCGGCCACCACGGGCGCGGCGCTGCGGGTGGACGGCGGCACGACGAAGAGCGCGTTCTGACGCGCTAATCGTGCAGGGACGACAGGAACTGCTTCAGCTCCGGCGTGCGCGGCGCGCTGAACAGCTCGGCCGGTGGACCGATCTCGTGCACGCGACCCTGATGCATGAAGATGACGCGATCGGCCACCTTGCGGGCGAAGCTCATCTCGTGCGTGACCATCAGCAGCGTCATGCCTTCTTCCGCAAGCGATTCGACGACGCGCAACACCTCGCCCACCAGCTCCGGGTCTAGCGCCGACGTGATTTCGTCGCACAGCAACACGGCCGGCTCCATCGCCAGCGCGCGGGCGATGGCCACGCGCTGTTGCTGGCCACCGGAGAGCTGGTCGGGCATGGCGTTGAACTTCTCCGCCAGGCCCACGCGGGCCAGCAACTTGGTGGACTGCTCGGCGGCCTGGTTGGGGCTGCGCTTCTTAACCAGCATGGGCGCCAGCATCACGTTGCGGCCTGCACTCAGGTGTGGAAAGAGATTGAAGCCCTGGAAGATCATGCCCACCTGCTGACGCAGCTCGCGCATGGCCATGGCGCTCTCGTGCAGCAGCGGCCGGCCGTTGACGGTGAGCGCGCCGTCCTGGAACTGCTCCAGCCCGTTCACACAACGCAACAGCGTGCTCTTGCCCGAGCCGCTCTTGCCGATGATGGCGATGACCTCGCCGCGCTTCACGTCCAGGTCGATCCCCTTGAGCACCTCGTTCGCGCCGTAGGACTTGCGCAGCGCCGTGATGCGGACGATGGGGTCCGACCCGAGCGTCGAGTGAATGGCTTCAGGACGGGCGGCCATGGAGCTTGCCTTCCAGGTGTTGAGCAAAGAGGCTGATGGGGAAGCACAGCGCGAAGTACAGCAGCGCCACGCAGCCGAAGACGAGGAAGGGCTTGAAGCTGGCGTTGGCGATCATGCTGCCCGCCTTGGTCAGCTCGACGAAACCGATGACCGACGCGAGCGCCGTGCCCTTGATGACCTGCACGAGGAAACCCACCGTCGGCGCGATGGCCAGCCGCCACGCCTGCGGCAGGATGACGTGGCGCAGTTGCTCGCCGAAGCTCAAGGCCAGGCTGCGCGCCGCCTCCCACTGCCCCTTGGGCACCGCCTCCACGCAGCCGCGCCAGATCTCGACGAGGTAGGCGCTGGTGTAGAGCGTCAATGCGAGCGCCGCGGCCGTCCAGGCCGACACCTCTAGCCCCAGCAGCGCCAAGCCAAAGTAGGCGAGGAACAACTGCATCAGCAGGGGCGTGCCCTGGAAGAGCTGCACATACCAGCCGATGACGCGCCGCGTGCGCGGCCCGAGGCCCAGCCGCAGCGTCAGCAGCAGCCCGCCCACCAGGCCGCCGCCGACGAAGGCGATGGCCGACAGCGCCACCGTCCAGCGCAGCGCTAGCAACAGGTTGCGAACGATGTCCCACAAGGTGAACTCGATCATGCCGACCTCCGGCCGAAGATGAAGCGCGGCCCGGCCCACATCAGCAGATGGCGCGCGGCGATGGACAGCACCAGGTAGGCCAGCGTCGCGACGATGAAGGCCTCGAAGGCGCGGAAGTTGCGGCTCTGGATCAGGTTGGCCGCGTAGCTCAGCTCCTCGGTGGAGATCTGGCCACACACCGCCGAGCCCAGCATGACGATGATGATCTGGCTGGTCAGCGCCGGCCACACGCGCTGGAAGGCGGGCGGCAGCACCACGCGCATAAACACCTGCACAGGGCTGAGCGCCAGGCTCTGCGCTGCCTCCCACTGCCCGCGCGGCGTGGCCTGGATGCCAGAGCGCAGGATCTCGGTGCCGTAGGCGCCTAGGTTGAGCGTCATGGCGATCAGCGACGCCGCTTCGGGCGACAGCTTCACGCCCGCCGCCGGCAGGCCGAAGAAGATGAAGAACAGCTGCACGATGAAGGGCGTGTTGCGCAGCAGCTCGACGTAGACGCCCAGCACGCGCCGCAACCACGCAGGTCCGCTGGCGCGCGACCAGGCACCGAGCACAGCGATGACTAGGCCGAGCGGCGTGGCGATCGACGTGAGGCCCACCGTCCACGCCAGACCCTTGAGCAGCAGCGGCCATTCGGCCAGCACGGCGGCGAAGTCGAAGCTGATCATGTCAGTGCTGCCCGGCCGCCCCGAAGGCACTGACGCGCCCCCTCGGGGGCCGTGAACGAAGAGCGCGTGGGGGCTTCATGGCGTCAGCTCACAACGGGAGTTCGCCGGCGCTGCGGTTCAGCCACTTCTTGGACAGCGCCTCCAGTTCGCCTGCCGCCTTGGCCGCCGCGATGATGGCGTTGACCTTGGCCAGCAGGGCGTCCTCGCCCTTGGCCACGCCGACGTAGCAGGGGCTGTCCTTCAGCAGCAGCTTGTATTCGGTGTTCAGCCCCGGGTTGCGCTGCATCAAGTTGCCGGCGACGGCCGCACTGGTGGCCAGCAACTGGGTCTGACCGGCGGCGAAAGCGGCGATGGTGGCGTTGTTGTCCTCGAAGCGCTTGTACTCCAGCGTGGCCGGCGCCACCTTGGCCAGCTCCTGGTCTTCCATCGCGCCGCGCGTCACAGCCACCGTCTTGCCGCCCAGGTCGGCCCAGGTCTTGATGGGCAGGCTCTTGGCCGCGAACACCGCCTGGAAGAACGGTGCATAGGCGGCGCTGAAGTTGATGACTTTCTCGCGATCCGGGTTCTTGCCCAGCGTTGAGATGACCAGATCGGCCTTCTTCGTCTGCAGGTAGGCGATCCGGTTGGCGCTCGTCACCGGCACCAGTTCGACCTTCACGCCCAGCTTGGCGCCGATCAGCTGCGCCATGGCCACATCCAGGCCCTGAGGTGCCATGTCGGGGCCGACGAAGCCGTACGGCGGGTAGTCGGTCGGCACGGCGATCTTGATCTTCTTGCTCTTCGTGATGGTGTCCAGCGCCGTCTGGGCGTGGGCGCCGGCGGCCAGCAGGCTCAAGCCCACGATCAGCAGGCGGCGGGTGAGGGTCGAGGTCATGCGGGTCTCCTGGGCAGCTTGTCGACGGTTTCGAGAAGTATGCGAAGGCTTGGCGCAGCTTCCGTGCCAGCGCTCACGCCTTGCCAGGCCGCGCGCACGCACGCATCCGGGCCGACGCCTGCGACGCGGCACCAAGCCAGTGCCCGTCGCCCCCGCCCTGCACCACGCTGCGGCAGCACCGGACAACAGCGCCCCTCATCACCGTGCGGTCATTTCATGCAACCAATAATGTTTCATGAAATCAAACAGCCAGCTGTCCGATGTCCTGCACGTGCTGCTGCACATGGCCGAGAGCGATGGCCCCGCCACGTCCGACAAACTCGCGATGGCGATGCAGACAAACCCCGTCGTGTTACGCCGGCTGATGACCGGTCTGCGCGAGGCCGGGCTGGTCGCGTCGTCCAAGGGCCACGGCGGGGGCTGGGTGCTGAGCTGCCCGCTGGATCGCATCACGCTGCGCGACGTGCACGAGGCGCTGGGCGCGCCGCGCTTCGTGTCGCTGGGCTTTCGCGAGGACCGGCCGGAGTGCCTGGTGGCACTGGCCGTCAACGAGGCGCTGGGCGCCGCCGTGCGCGACGCCGAGGTGCTGCTGCTGGAGCGGCTCGGCGCTGTGACGCTGGCGGCGCTGTCGCGGGACTTCCACCACCGCCTGGCCGACCACCACGCAGCAGGCACGCCCCACCGACTTGAGGAGCATCACCATGCAGATTGATTTCGCCGTCATCGGCGGCAGCTTTGCCGGCCTGTCCGCCGCGCTGCAGCTGGCCCGCGCGCGCCGCCAGGTGCTGGTCGTGGACGCCGGCCAGCGCCGCAACCGCGCCGTTGACGTCGCCGGCCTGACCTCGCACGGCTTCCTGACCCAGGACGGCCGTGCGCCTGCGGCAATAGCCGCCGAGGCCAAGGCCCAGCTGATGCGCTACCCCGGCGTGCAATGGCTGGACGGCAGCGCCCAAGACGCGCACGTGGCGACAGACGGCCGGTTCGCGTTCCGCGTCGGCGACCTCACCGTCAGCGCCGGGCGACTCATCCTGGCCACTGGCGTGCGTGACGAGCTGCCGCCGGTGCCGGGACTGGCCGAGCGCTGGGGCCGCAGCGTCTTCCACTGCCCCTACTGCCACGGCTACGAGCTGGGCGGCGGCGAGATCGGCGTCATCGCCGCCACGCCAATGGCGCAACACCAAGCGCTGATGCTGCCCGACTGGGGCCGCACGACGCTGTTCCTGAACGGCCTCTGCACCCCCAACGACGAAGAGCGCGCAGAACTGGCGCGGCGCGGCACTCACGTCGATA
Organism: Pelomonas dachongensis; assembly: GCF_043555865.1. NCBI lineage: Bacteria > Pseudomonadati > Pseudomonadota > Betaproteobacteria > Burkholderiales > Sphaerotilaceae > Roseateles > Pelomonas dachongensis. The sequence goes on along the minus strand of NZ_JBIGHY010000001.1, from coordinate 567,602 downwards.
CCACGCCGGTGCTGCGCATCGAGGGCGAGGCCGACGTGGTGCTGGCCGATGGCCGTGTGCTGCGCATGGCCGGCCTGTTCACGCAGCCTCGCACGTCCATGGCCAGCCCCGTCGCGGCTCAGCTGGGCTGCGCGATGGTGGACGGGCCGATGGGACCTTTTATCCAGGTCGGCGCCACGCGGGAGACCAGCGTGGCGAACGTGTTCGCCTGCGGCGACGCAGCCCGCGCCACCGGCAACGTGGCGCTGGCGGTGGGCGACGGCGTCATGGCGGGCTTCGGCGCGCACCGGTCGGCGATGTTCTGACGCGCCCGGCACACGGTCAGAATTCACCGCTGTCTCACCGCCCCGCCCCGACCCGCATGCGCCTCCTCCTCGTCGAAGACGACCCCATGATCGGCGATAGCCTGCGCGAGGCGCTGCGCCGCCAGGGCTTTGCGGCCGACTGGGTGCGCGACGGCCAGGCCGCCGATGCGGTGCTGGCCAGCGGTGAGCGTTTCGACGCGGTGCTACTGGACCTCGGCCTGCCCAAGCGCGGCGGCCTGGACGTGCTGCGCGCGCTACGCGCCCGCGGCGACGCGACGCCAGTCATCGTGCTGACCGCGCGCGACGCGACGGCAGACAAAGTCGCGGGGCTGGACGCCGGCGCGGACGACTACCTCGTCAAGCCCTTCGAGCTGGACGAGCTGCTGGCGCGGCTGCGCGTCGTGGCGCGCCGCCAGAGCGGGCGCACCGACAGCGCGCTGCAGGTGGCCGACCTGCGCCTGGACCCGGCCACGCACGAGGTGACCCGGGCCGGCAAGGCCGTGCTACTGTCGGGGCGCGAGTTCGCGCTGCTGCAGGCGCTGCTGGAGCGACCGGGCGCCATCGTGTCGCGCGCTCAGCTGGAGGACCGGCTGTACGGCTGGGGCGAGGAGCTGGAAAGCAACGCCATCAGCGTCTACATGCACCAGCTGCGCAAGAAACTGGGCGCCGATCTTCTGCATACGGTGCGCGGCCTGGGCTACTACGCCGGCCCTGAGAAATCATGAGCCGCCTGCTGTCGACGCTGCGTGGCCGGCTGTTCGCGCTGCTGGCCGTGCTGGGCGCCGTGACGGCCGTGGCGGTGGCCGGAGCGACCTACGTCAGCGTGCGCGCCGAAGCCGACCAGCTTTTCGACTACCAGTTGCGCCAGACGGCGCTGTCGCTGCGCGACCAGGGCCGCATCGCGCCCGACGAGGCCGCCAACCTGGCCGATCCCAGCCTGGACTACGTGGTGCAGATCTGGTCGGTGCAGGGGCTGCAACTGTATTCCAGCAGGCCGCAGGGCATGACCGAGGCGCTGCCGCCGCGCGCGGTGCTGGGTTTCTCTGACCAGCGCCTGGGCGGGCAGGATTGGCGCGTGTTCAGCGCCGCCACGCCGCAGCGGGTGGTGCAGGTGGCGCAGCCGCTGGCCGTGCGCCAGAAGCTGGCTGCCGTGGCCGCGCTGCGCAGCATCGCACCAGTGGCGGTGGCGCTGCCGCTGGTGGCGGCGGCCGTGTGGTGGTTGATCGGCGTGTCGCTGGCGCCGCTGGCGCGTGTCACGCAGGCCGCGCAGGCGCGCGGTGCGACGGCGCTGGACGCCCTGCCCACCGCCGGCCTGCCCGGCGAGGTGGCGCCGCTGGTGGACGCCTTCAACGGCCTGCTCGGGCGGCTGGCCACGGCCTTTGACGCACAGCGCAGCTTCGTGGCCGACGCCGCCCACGAGCTGCGCTCGCCGCTGACGGCGCTGAAGCTGCAGCTGGGCCTGCTGCGTGACTCGGCTCCGGGCGAGCAGCAGGACGAGGCAATAGCCCGGCTGCGCGGCGGCATCGACCGCGCGGCGCATCTGGTGGAACAGCTGCTGGCCCTGGCCCGCGCCGAGCCGGGTGCAGAAGCCGCCGACCTGCCGCTGGACCTGGCGGAGCTGGCGCGCCAGGCGGTGGCCGACGTGCAGCCGCTGGCGGCCCGGGCGGGCGTCGCCGTCACGCTGACCGCACCCGACCCGCTGCCGCTCGCCGGCGACCCGCAGGCGCTGCGCGGCGCCTGCCGCAACCTCATCGACAACGCGGTGAAGTACGGCGCGCGCGCGGTGCGGGTCAGCGCGCTGCGGGGCCCGCGCGGCGCGCCGCTGCTGCGCGTGGACGACGACGGCCCCGGCATCCCGCCCGCGGACCGCGAGCGCGTGTTCGACCGCTTTCAGCGCGGCGAGGACGTGGCGACGGTGGAGGGAAGCGGCCTGGGCCTGGCCATCGTGCAAGCGGCCGCACGCCAGCAGGGCGCCACTGTGGTACTGGACACCGCACCGCTGGGCGGGCTGCGCGCCGAGATCCGCTGGCCGGGTTGACTGCACCGCCGCGCCCGAAACGGGCGAACATACGGGCCTGGTGGATGTCGAGTGAGTCCGATGAAGAAGACATGCATGGCCCCTCTGCTGGCCCTCGTCACGGCGGCCGCTCAAGCCGCGCCGGTCACCGACTGCCCGCTGCGCGACGCGCCGTTCTCGGTGGACAGCCCGCTGATCGACGTGCTGTTGTCACCGGCCGCCACCGCCGTGCTGCACCGCGCCTGGCCCGGTGCGAAGGCACTGCCGGACTGGCAGACCAAGACCCTGACACCGAGCTTTGCGACGCTCATCACGCTGCGCTCCCTGGCGGCACAGCCGGGCTTCCCGGCGCTGCAGACGCTGGATGCGCAGCTGCGCGCCGTGCCCGTCAACCAGGCGGATCGCGCCGCCCGCTGCGCGCGCTATGACGACGATGTGCCCCCGGCCGCCATCGCGCCCGCCTCACCCGGCGCCTCGCGGCTGCTCGTGTTCGAGAAGGTCAACGGCTTCCTCCACGGACCGGCCATCCAGGCCGCGAGAAACGTCCTCCAAGCCATGGCACAACGGCGCGGATGGTCGCTGACGGTCACCGACAAGGGCGGCGCGATGACGCCGGCGTACCTGCGCTCCTTCGACGCCGTGATCTGGAACCACGTCAGCGGTGACGTGCTGACGCTGTCGCAGCGCGCAGCGTTCCAGGGCTACATCGAGGCAGGCGGCGGCTTTGTCGGCGTCCACGGCTCGGGCGGCGACCCGCAGACCTTCTGGGACTGGTACGTGGATACGCTGGTCGGCGCGCGCTTCAAGGGCCACCCGATGAAGCCGCAGTTCCAGGACGCCCGCATCGTCATCCAGGACCGCGCCAGCCCCATCGTCGCGGGACTGGGCGACGGCTGGACGATGAGCGACGAGTGGTATTCGTTCAAGAACAACCCGCGCGCCGGCGGCGCCTACATCCTGGCCACGCTGGACGAGAGCACCTACGCGCCCGGCGACCTGGCCATGGGCTCAGACCACCCCATCGTCTGGACCCGCTGCGTGGGCCGCGGGCGCGCGTTCTACTCGGCCATCGGGCACCGGCCAGAGGCCTATGCCGTGCCGCAGCACGTGACGCTGCTGGAGCAGGCGGTCACGTGGGCAGCGGGCAAGAGCGCAGCGCACTGCTCGGGGGCATCACGCGCGATGCCCGCAACCGCACCTTAACTTTCACCTCACCTTCGCCTCACGCAGCGCTCACTTGGCATGCCCAGACTGCGGGCATCCGCTGCACCGCAGCCTGTCGCCCCAGGAGCTTTCGATGACCCAGAACACCCGAATCGCGTTGACCGCCACCGCCGCCGCGCTGCTGGGCGCGGGCGTGACGCTGACCACCGCCGCGTCCGGCTGGACGCTTCCCACGCTGTTCAAGGACAAGGCACCGGTCACCGCTGCCGCCCCCGCGGAGGCGCCGGTCGTCGTGGCCGCGGCGTCACCCGTCGCCACGCCCGGCGCGGCGCCGAGCGCCCTGCCCGCGGCGCCCGTGCCCAACTACCGCGCCATCGTGCAGACGCAGGGTCCAGCCGTTGTGGGCATCACCGTCGCCGGCCTTCACAAGACCGACGGCCCGGCCGTCATGCAGCAAGGCCCCGGCATGGAGGACGACCCGTTCTTCCGCTTTTTCCGCGGCATTCCCAACCTGCGCATGCCGCAGCAGGGTGCGCAGCCCTTCCGCGGCCAGGGCTCGGGCTTCATCATCAGCCCCGACGGCCTCATCTTGACCAACGCCCACGTGGTGCGCGAGGCCAAGCAGGTCACCGTCAAGCTCAGCGACCGCCGCGAGTACTCGGCCCAGGTGCTGGGCAGCGACCCGGCCACCGACATCGCCGTGTTGAAGGTGGACGCCAAGGGCCTGCCCACCGTACAGCTGGGCGACCCCAAGCAGGTGCAGGTGGGTGACTACGTGCTGGCCATCGGTGCGCCGTACGGCTTCGAGCAGACGGCCACGCAGGGCATCGTCAGCGCCAAGGGCCGCTCGCTGCCCGGTGACAGCGTGGTGCCCTTCATCCAGACCGACGCGGCCGTGAACCCCGGCAACTCGGGCGGCCCGCTGTTCGACGCGTCGGGCCGCGTCATCGGCGTCAACGCGCAGATCTTTTCGCAGAGCGGCGGCTTCCAGGGCCTGGCGTTTTCCATCCCGGTGGACGTGGCACTGAGGATCAAGGACCAGATCGTCGCCCACGGCAAGGTGGAGCATGCGCGGCTGGGCGTGACGCTGCAGGACCTTTCGGCGCCGCTGGCCTCCTCGTTCGGACTGGACGCGCCTGACGGTGCGCTGGTGTCCAGCGTGATGCCGGACAGTGCCGCGGCCAAGGCCGGGCTGAAGGCGGGTGACGTCATCACACAGGTGGACGGCGAGCCGGTGCGCGTGGCGGGTGACGTGTCCAGCCGCGTCGGGCTGGCGCGGCCCGGCGACAAGCTGAAGCTGGAGCTGTGGCGCGACAAGAAGCGCGTCAGTGAGACCGTGGCGCTGGGCCGCGCCGACAAGGAGGCCCAGGAAGCCAGCGCCGCGCCGCAGGGCGGCCAGCTGGGCCTGGCGCTGCGCCCGCTGCAGCCGCAGGAGCTGCGCGGCTCGGGGCTGGACGGCGGCCTGCTGATCGAACGCGTGACCGGCCCGGCGCAGCTGGCCGGCGTGCAGGCGGGCGACGTGCTGCTGGCGCTGAACGGCAAGCCGGTGCAGAACATCGACGAGGTGCGCGCCGCCATGAAGGACTCGCCGAAGTCGGTCGCCTTGCTGGTGGCGCGCGACGGGCAGCAGATCTTTGTGCCGGTGCGGCTGGGCTGATCCGCCCACTCTCGATGCACACCCTTCAGGCGGGCCGGTCGGCCCGCTTTTTTTCGTGCGTCGTTCGCCGTGAAAACTCACGAAGGCATCGGTCGGCACCTGATCACCCGAGCCGCTGCGCTAGGCTGCGCGCCGTTGCCGCAAGCCACACCCATCGCCCATGACCGCCAACCGCTGGACGTTGATCCTTCTCCTCGCCGCTGGCGCTGCGGTGGGCGGCTGGTTTTTCGCGTCGGGCGAACTGGTAGACCCGCCGAAGGCAGCCGCAGCCGCGCCCGCCACATCACCGCTGGCCCAGCCGCTGCCCCACACGGCCGCGAGCGAGCCCGCTGCCAGCGCGGCCGTGCGCGCGCCCGCACCCGTCGTCGCTGCGTCGGCTTCAGCACCTCGCATCGGTTCCGAAGGCTACGGCGCGCACATCGAGAGCGCCCAGGCGGGGAGCAATGCGACAGCGGCCTGGGAGGCCGTCCGATGGCTGCGCAATTGCAACACTACCGAGGCAAGGCGTCAGAGCTTCGAGCGGGTGCGCACCCATGGCATCGAGCCGGAATTGATGACGCAGCTGATGGTGGAGGTCGACGCCGAGGCCCGGCGCTGCCAGACCGTCACGGCCCGGCACCAAGCCCTCCTGCCCGAGTTGGCAGCGCGAGCCATGCGCGCCGGCGTGCCCGAGGCGGCGGCGGCCTATGCCAACGCCGTCTTCCCCGGCGGCCTGACAGCCAGCCAGCGCCAGGAGGTGGCCGATGCCCTGCGCCGCGACGCCCGCGCCGGCGACGTCCAAAGCCTGATCGGCGCGGCACAGGCCAATGAGGCCTGGGGCCTGAGCGACGCGGAACGGCTGGCCTTTCTGGCGGCCTACGGCCAGACGCCCGGCCACCCCGGCACCGGGATCAACGTCAAGGTGTTCGCTGAAGAGCGCGTCATCCGCCTCCAGGCCCCGCCGACGCCGGAGCAGCTCGCTGCGGCCAAGCTGGCGGGACAGCAGATCGTCGAGCGGGCGCGCGCTAACGCGCAACCCTGAAGCCAACCTCGAAGCTGCTCAGGGCATGCCGTTGCCCACGAACTCCGCAAACCCCGGACGGCTACTCAGCCGCTGCAGCCAGGCCTCCACCGCCGGCAGCGCCACACGCTCGATGGGCGCGTTCTTCCAGCGCTGGGCCGACAAGCCCAGCACCACATCGGCCAGCGTGAGGTCGGCGCCGCAGACGCAGGCGCCGGTGTGCGCCAGCTGGGCATCCAGCAGGGCCATGTGGCGGTTCCAGCTGGCGACGCTGGCCGCGATGGCTTCGGCCGTGGCCGGCTGGCCGCGCACCAGCGCCATGAAGGCCACACGCCAGCTGTTGTTCAGCTCGCCGGCCTGCCAGTCCATCCATTGCTCGACGCGGGCACGGGCCTTCGGGTCGGCGGGCAACAGAGGGGTCGCGCCCGTCTTGGCAGCCAGGTAGCGGCAGATGCTGTTGCTCTCCCACAGCGTGAAGTCGCCGTCGATCAGCACGGGCACCAGCGCGTTGGGGTTCAGCGCCAGGAACTCGGGCTGCTGCGGCGAACGGAAGCCCATGCCCCAGTCCTCGCGGTCCAGGTCCAGACCCAGCAGGGTGGCAGTCCACATGACCTTGCGGACGTTGAGGGAGGTGAGGCGGCCGAGGAGTTTCATGGGCCCGAGTGTCTACGCAACCAGAAACCAAACAGCAGCGCAGTGACATACATGCTGACCGAGTACAACGCCGCCGGCAGCGCGACCGGGAATTGCTGGAGCACGGCCAGCGCGAGGTACAGCGCCAGCGTGGAGTTGTGGATGCCCACCTCGTAGCCGATGGCGATGCACAGCGGTTTCGGCAACCGCACGACGCGGCCCAGGCCGTAGCCGGCGAGCAGGCTCAGCAGGTTGAACACCAGCACCGCGCCGCCCAGGTCGCCCGCAGCATTCATCAGCGCCTGCCGCTCCTTGGCGATGGCCGCGACGGTCAGCACCAGCAGCAGCACGCCGGACAGGATCTTCACCGGCTTGTCCAGCCGGGCCGCGATGTCGGACCGCGAACGGCGCACCGCCATGCCGATCAGCACCGGCACCGCGATGACGCCGATGATCTCGGCCAGCTTCTCCCACGGCAGCGGCACGACCTGCCCCCCGCCCGCGTAATGCGCGATGGCCCAGTTGGCGATCAGCGGCAGCGTGGCCAGCGACAGCAGGGTGTTCAGCGCGGTCAGCGACAGGTTCATCGCGACATGCCCGCCGAACAGGTGGCTGAACAGGTTGGCCGTGATACCGCCGGGCGACGCGGCCAGCAGCATCAGGCCCACCGCGTACAGCGGCGGCAGGCGAAAGGCCGCGATGACGGTGACGCACACCAGCGGCAGAACGAGGACCTGCAGCCCCAGCGCCAGCACGGCGGCCAGCGGGTACTCGCGCAGGCGGCGGAAGTCGTCCCAGGTCAGCGACAGGCCCAGGCCGGCCATGACGACGGCGAGGACGGCGAGCAGCGCGTGGGTCAGCACGGCGGCATTCATCGCGGATTTTCTCCTCCAGGTGACGGCGGCGGCGCAAGGATGGCGACGGTCCACCGACCGGCGTCATCGCATGCGAGGCGCACCAGGCCCGGCCCTGGCGCGCCGGCGATGCGGGCATCGCTGAGCGCCGTCAGCTCACGCAGCAGCACGCTGACGCGCTGGTCCAGCCGCTTGGCCAGCCGGGTCAGCGCGACCGGCTCGCCACCGGGCGCCAGCTCACGCAGCGTCTGCAGCAGCAGCGCGTGCATGGGCCGTCAGCACCACCGGGATGGACTTGCTCGTCGGCGTGCGCGCCACCAGTGAGAAGCTCTCCAGCGGCACCAGCGGGTTGGTCTCGGGGTAGTAGCTGGCCAGGCAGCCACGCGGGATGTCGTAGGCCACCAGCAGGAAGCGTTCGGCGCGGCGCTGCTGCACGTTGTCGCTGCCTTCGCCGACGTAGAGGCTGGTGATGTCCACCCAGTCGCCGGCCTTCAGGCCCAGATCGCGGATGTCGTCGGCATGGATGAACACCACGCGGCGGTGGCCGTAGACGCCGCGGTAGCGGTCGTCGTGGCCGTAGATGGTGGTGTTGTACTGGTCGTGCGAGCGCAGCGTGGTCAGCGTGAACACGCGGACGTCGCGGTGCCGCTCGGCCGCGCGTTCCACGGCGAGGTCGGTGGGCAGCGCGTGCGTGCTGAACTGGGCCTTGCCGCTGGCCGTGGTCCAGACGCGCTCGCTGGCCGTGTTGCGCAGCCTGAAGCCGCCGGGTGCTTTGATCTTGTCGTTGAAGCCGGCGAAGTCGGGCATCACGGCCTCGATCTTGTCGCGGATGGCTGCGTAGTCGCCAGCGAGCTGCATCCATGGCGTGCTGCTGTTCGTCAGCGTGGCCACAGCCAGGCGCGCCACCAGCATAGGCTCGGACAGCAGGTGCTCGCTGGCCGGCGCGTTCATGCCAGCCGAGAGGTGCACCATGCTCATCGAGTCCTCCACCGTGACGCCCTGCGGCCCGGTGGCCTGCACGTCGATCTCCGTGCGACCCAGCACCGGCAGCACCAGTGCCTGGCGGCCATGCACGACATGGCTGCGGTTGAACTTGGTCGTGATGTGCACGGTCAGCTCGCAGCGGCGCAGCGCGCGCCAGGTGGCTGCAGTGTCCGGCGTGGCCGCGGCAAAGTTGCCGCCCATCGCGATGAAGACTTTGCCGCGCCCATCGAGCATCGCCTGGATGGCGCCCACCGTGTCGAAGCCGTGATCGCGCGGCGGCTCGAACCCGAACACCTGGCCGAGCTTGTCCAGGAACGCTGGCGCGGGCTTCTCGTAGATGCCCATCGTGCGGTCGCCCTGCACGTTGCTGTGGCCGCGCACCGGGCAGGCGCCTGCCCCGGGCCGGCCCAGGTTGCCGCGCAGCAGCAGCAGGTTGACGATCATCTGGATGGTCGCCACCGAATGCCGGTGCTGCGTGATGCCCATGCCCCAGCAGACGATGGCACGCTCGGCCGCGATGTAGAGGTCGGCGGCCTGCTCGATCTGCTCGCGCGTCAGGCCAGAGGCCTCGACCAGGGGCTGCCACGGCTGCTCGCGCAGCTCGGCGATGAAGTCTTCGAAGCCTGCCGTGTGCTGTGCGATGAAGTCACGGTCCAGCGCGTCGCGCTCGACCACACGCTTGCACATGCCCTTCAGCAGCGCGAAGTCGCCGCCCACCTTGAGCTGAAAGTAGTGGCTGCTGATCGGCGAGTCGCCCAGCGTCGCCATCTCCAGCGCGTTCTGCGGGTCGGCAAAGCGCTCCAGGCCGCGCTCGCGCAGCGGGTTGAAGCTGACGATGCGCGCGCCGCGCTTGCGGGCCGCGCGCAGCTCGCCCAGCATGCGCGGGTGGTTGGTGCCGGGGTTCTGGCCAAACACGAAGATCGCGTCGGCCTGCTCGAAGTCGTCCAGCGTCACCGTGCCCTTACCAACGCCGATGGTGGGCTTCATCGCCGAGCCGCTTGGCTCGTGGCACATGTTGGAGCAGTCGGGGAAGTTGTTGGTGCCGTACTCGCGCACGAACAGCTGGTACAGGAAGGCCGCCTCGTTGCTGGTACGGCCGGACGTGTAGAAGATGGCCTGGTTAGGGTCGGGCAAGGCGCGCAGCTCGCGCGCGATCAGCGCGAAGGCGGCGTCCCAGGTGGTGCGCTGGTAGCGATCGGTCTGCGGGTCGTAGACCATCGGCTCGGTCAGGCGACCGGTGGCTTCCAATTCGTAGTCCGATGCTTCGGCCCATTCGGCCAGCGTCTTGGCGCCGATGACCTCGGGCGTCGCGCGTCGCGCGGTGGCTTCCGCCGCCACGGCCTTGGCACCGTTCTCGCAGAACTCGAACGTCGAGCGGTGGTCGCGGTCGGGCCATGCGCAGCCGGGGCAGTCGAAGCCGTCCGTCTGGTTGGCGTGCAGCAGCGTCTTGCCGCCCTTCACGGTCACGCCCTGCTCATGCAAGTGCTTGGCCACGCTCTTCAACGCGCCCCAGCCACCGGCGGGGCCGTCATACAGCTCGATCTTTTGTTCACTCATGGCTCGTGCCCCACAAAAAAGCCCCGCGCCTCGGACAGGCAGCGGGGCTGGTCAGCCTAGCAGGATCGGCTCAGTTGAAGAACTTGCCCACGTTGATCAGTGTCTTGTAGACGCCCCAGGCCAGCGGGATGCTGACCGCAGCCCAGGCGAGCGCGACCGTCAGCGACGAGGTCGCCCCGCCGCCGCCACTGCCGCTGCCAACTTCGGCGGCGGCGGCGCGCTCGTGCGCCAGCTGCTTCTCGACCGCCAGTTCAGCGTCGGTCATGAAGTACTTGTCGGCCACGGGGCGGACCATCAAGTTGGCGATCAGCCCGATGACCAGCATGCCCACCAGGATGTACATCGTCTGGTTGTAGACCTGCTCACGCGGGATGCCCAGGCCGAGCTGATAGTCGCGCATGTAGTTCACGACGACCGGGCCGAGGATGCCGGCCGTGGCCCACGCGGTCAGCAGGCGGCCATGGATGGCACCCACCATCTGCGTTCCGAACAGGTCGGCGAGGTAAGCGGGCACCGTGGCGAAGCCGCCGCCGTACATGCTCAGGATGATGCAGAACGCGCCGACGAACAGCAGCTTGGAGCCTGCCGAAGCGCTGCTCGGGATGCTGGCGTACATGAGGCCGCCGAGCACGAAGAACACCACGTAGGTCATCTTGCGGCCGAGCTTGTCGGACAGGCTGGCCCAGAAGAAGCGGCCGCCGATGTTGAACAGGCTCAGCAGCGCCGTGAAGCCGGCCGCGACGCCGGCAATGGCAGCGAGCTGGCTCTTGTCGAGCTCGCCGAACTTGGCCTGCACGCCGATCAAAGTGCCGCCAAACACCTCTTGCAGCATCGGGCTGGCCATGCCGATGACGCCGATGCCGGCCGACACGTTCATGCACAGCACGATCCAGACAAGCCAGAACTGCGGGATGCCCCAGACCTTTTTCACGTGCACGTGACGCTGCGTGATCATCGCGTTTGCGCCCTGTACGGCCGGCGGGGTCCAGCCAGCCGGCTTCCAGCCGGTGGGCGGCACGCGGTAGCCCATGGCGCCGCCCATCATGAAGACGAAATAGATGAGGGCCATGACGACGAAGGTCTGCGCCACGCCGACGTTGTCCGGTGTCGCGAACAGCTTCATCAACTCCGCGGCCAGCGGCGAGCCGATCATGGCGCCGCCACCGAAGCCCATGATGGCCATGCCGGTGGCCATGCCGCGCTTGTCGGGAAACCACTTGATCAGCGTGGACACCGGGCTGATGTAGCCCAGCCCGAGGCCGATGCCCCCGATGACGCCACTGCCCAGGATCATCAGCCAGAACTGGTGCAGGTGAATGCCCAGCGCCGAGATCAACATGCCGCCGCACCAGCACACGGCCGACACGACGCCGGCCTTACGCGGGCCTGCGCGCTCCAGCCAGCCGCCCCAGATGGCGGCGGCGCAGCCGAGGAACACGAAGAACAACGTGTACATCCAGCCCAGCGTGGAGACCTTCCAGTCGCAGCCGGTGACGAACAATTCCTGGAAGAAGCCCACCTCGGGACCGCACTTGATGGCCTCCTTGATGCCCAGCGCCTTGGACAGCGGCAGCCAGAACACCGAAAAGCCATAAGCCATGCCGATGCACAGGTGGATGGCCAGCGCGGCCGGCGGCACTAACCAGCGGTTGAAGCCCGCGCCGGCAATCGTGCGCTCCTTGTCGAGCCAGCTGCTGCCGGCGCCAGTTGCCACAGAAGACATCTCTTGATCCCTTGGACGTTGTTGAAGGGCCATCGGCACGACAGCTTTCAAACAGCGCGCACGGCGCCGCAGCATACGGTCGGTCAACCCGCGCGATGGGCCGCTTGCGCCCAGGAAAACACTGAACCGGTACAGGCAGCGGCCCGGAATGCGCATTTATCCTCACCCGCATGCGACGTGTCTTGATCATCGACGACCACCCCGGCGTGGGCCAGGCTCTGGAACTCCTGCTGTCCCTTCACGACATCGAGGCCCACGTGGCCACCTGCCCGCAGGCCGGCCTGGCACTGCTGGAGGCCCGGCCGTTCGGCCTGGTCATCCAGGACATGAACTTCACGGCCGACACGACCTCCGGCGAAGAGGGTGAGCAGCTGTTCCGCGCCATTCGGGCCAGGCACCCCGACTTGCCCGTCATCCTGCTGACCGCCTGGACGCGGCTGGACGCGGCGGTGGCGCTCGTCAAGGCCGGCGCCGCCGACTACCTCGCCAAGCCGTGGGACGACGCCAAGCTCGTGGCCACCGTCGAGAACCTGCTGGAGCTGGGCGAGGCCAACCGCGAGATCGCGCAGGTTCGCGAGGCACGCGCCACGCGGCGCGCGGCGCTGGCACGCCGGTACGACCTGGCCGGCGTGGTGTTCGCGTCCGACGCAATGGCCAACCTGCTGGAGCTGGCCGGCCAGATCGCCGCGGCGCCGGTCCCGGTGCTGATCACCGGACCCAACGGCGCCGGCAAGGAGCGCATCGCGGCCTTCGTGCACGCCAACTCGGCGGCCCGGGAAGGCGCCTTCGTCGCGCTGAACTGCGGCGCGCTGCCGGCCGACCTCATCGAAGCCGAGCTGTTCGGCAGCGACAGCGGCGCCTACACCGGCGCGCCCAAGGCGCGCGTGGGCCGTTTCGAGGCGGCGGACGGCGGCACGCTGTTCCTGGACGAGATCGCCAACCTGCCGCTGGCCGGTCAGATGAAGCTGCTGCGCGTACTGGAGACGGGCCAGTTCGAGCGCCTGGGCTCCAGCAAGACGCGCCAGACCCGCGTGCGCGTGCTGAGCGCGACCAACGCCGACCTGCGCGCGATGGTCAAGGCCGGCGCGTTCCGCGAGGACTTGTTTTACCGCCTCAACCTCATCGAGCTGAAACTGCCGCCGCTGGCCGAACGTCGGGAGGACGTGCTGCCGCTGGCCGAGCATTTCCTGGCCGGCCGCGCGGGGCTCTCCGACGCCGCACGGGACGCGCTGCTGGCGCACCGCTGGCCGGGCAACGTGCGCGAGCTGAAGAACGCCGTCGAGCGCGCGGCGCTGCTGGGCCCGGGCGGCGAGATCACGCCCGCGCTGCTGGGGCTGGACGAGGCCAACGGCGGCGGCGCCTGGCGCAACCTCGACGAGCCCAGCCGCGAGGCGGTCGTCGCCGCGCTGGCTGCAGCGGGCGGCGTGGTGAGCCGCGCGGCGACGCAGCTGGGGCTGTCACGCCAGGCGCTGTACCGGCGGCTGGAGCGTTACGGCATCTCGACGTGATGACGCTGTCGCTGCGCGCCCGCGCGCTGCTGTCGCTGGCGACGGCAGCGCTGGTACCGCCGCTGGTGATCCTGGGCGTGCGCCGCGTGGGCCTGACCGACGCGGTCGCGCTGGGTGCCGCCGTCCTCGTCATGCTGCCGTTGCTGGCCTGGCTGGCCGCGCGCTGGCTGGCGCCGCTGCGGCGGCTGACACGTGCCCTGGAGGGCGCCGTACTGAGCTACCGGGACGGCGACTTCAGCTTCAATCTCGTGCCCGACGGCCCGCGCGAGCTGGCGGACCTGGCGCGGCTGCATGCTGAATTGGGCCTGTCTTTGCGCGAGCAGCGCCAGCACCTGGCGCAGCGCGAGCTGCTGCTGGACACGGTGGTGCAGAACACGCCGACCGCGCTGGTGCTGACCGGCCCGGGCGGCAAGATCGCCATTGCCAACCTGGCCGCGCGGCAGTTGCTCGGCGCGGGCCGCAGCCTCGTCGGCCTGGACTTCGCCGCCGTCATCGCGCCGCTGCCGGCGCCGCTGCGCGAGGCGCTGGCCGGCGAGGCCGACCGGCTGTTCGCCGTCACGCTGGACGAGGACGGCGCCGAGGAGACCTTTCACCACAGCACGCACGCGTTCCGGCTGCAGGGCCAGCCGCACCGGCTGCGGCTGCTGCGGCGCATGACGCGCGAACTGTCGCGCGCCGAGGTGGGTACATGGAAGCGCGTCATCCGCGTACTGAGCCACGAGCTGAACAACTCGCTGGCGCCGATCTCGTCGCTGGCGCACAGCGGGGCGGAGCTGGCGCGGCGCGGCAACACCGAGCGGCTGCCGCAGGTGCTGGCCAGCATCGGCGAGCGTGCGGCGCACCTGCACGGTTTCCTGAGCGGCTATGCCAGCTTCGCCAAGCTGCCGGCACCGCGGCGTGAAAGCGTTGAATGGCCGCCCTTCCTGGACCGGCTGGCGACGCTGGGCGCGTTCCACCTGGACGGCGAGGTGCCCGACCGGCCGGGCTGGTTCGACCCGGCGCAGATCGAGCAGGCGCTGCTGAACCTGATCAAGAACGCGCACGAATCGGGCAGCGACCCGGACGAGATCGCGCTGCGGCTGGTGGTGGCCGGCGGCGAGCTGCGCATCGAGGTGCTGGACCGCGGCCCGGGCATGAGCGAGGCGGTACTGGCGCAGGCGCTGCTGCCGTTCTATTCCACCAAGCGCGCCGAGCCGGGCGCCAAGGGGTCAACGGGCGGCGGCACCGGCCTGGGCCTGGCGCTGGCGCGCGAGATCGCCGAGGCGCACGACGGCCGCATCGCGCTGGCCAACCGCGACGGCGGCGGGCTGCGGGTGGCGCTCAGCCTGCCGCAGGCGGGATGAGCCAGCTGGCCAGCCCGCTGAAGGTCAGGAACGCCAGCGCCGTCGAGGCAAGGATGATGCGCGCGATGCGGCCGCTGTCGGCGCCGTAGCGCTCGGCCAGCAGCGACACGTTGCTGGCGCTGGGCAGCGCCGCCGCCAGCGTCAGCGCGATGAGCTGGTCCTGCGACAACGGCGCGCCCAGCCAGCGCACCACCGTGCCGAGGCCGAACACCAGCCCGGGATGCAGCAGCAGCTTGATCAGCGCCACCGGCAGGTAGTGCGCCAGCGGCGTCGCGCGGCCGGCGGCGTGGTTGGCGCGGCCGGAGCGGCTCAGCACGGCGCCGATGGTGAATAGCGCCACCGGCGACGCGGCGGCGGCCAGCATCGCGACGGCCTGGTCCAGCGGCCCGGGCAGCGCGAGGTCCAGCGCGCCGCAGCCCGCGCCGGCCGCGATGGCCCAGGGCAGCGGGTTGGAGGCTGCCGCCTTCACCGCCTGCACGAACGCCGCGCGCTCGGCGCGCAGGCGGGTGCCCGCCTGGGCCAGCGCGATGCAGGCCGAGCTGGTGACGAGCAGGTCGGCCAGGATGGTGCTGATGACGACGCCGGCCGCGTGGCTGCCCAGCAGCGCGACGATCAGCGGCACCCCCATGAATCCGGTGTTGGGGAACGCCGCCACCAGCGCACCCAACGCGGCGTCCTTCATGCCCACCGGCGGCTTCAGCGTGAGCGCCAGCGTCAGGCCCACGATGAGCAGCGCCGCCGCCAGATAGACGCCCAGCAGCGCCGGGTTCAGCAGCTGTAGCAGCGGCGTGTCGCGCCCGAAGCGGAACAGCAGGCAGGGCAGCGCGAAGTACAGCACGAAGCCGTTGAGCCCCGGGATGGCGTTGTCGGCCAGCCAGCCCCGCTCCGCCGCGAGCCAGCCGCACAGCACCAGCGCGAAGAACGGGAACGTCGTGGCGAGGACGGCAAGCATGAGCGGCTGGCAGTATCGAGGCCGTGAGCGAATGCGCGCCCGCCGCTGCTTTGTGCCGGCGTGGGATGGCCGCACCCCAGGGTCACCCCTAATATGGCGCGCATGCGCATGCCCAACCTTTCCCTGCCCCCACCGGCCGCCGCCGCGCCCCTGGAGGAGGGGCAGGCACTGGGCGTCTGGCGGCTGGAGAAGCCTCTGCCGGACGGCGAGCAGGCGCATGCCGGCCAGTGGTACGGCGCCCATCACGCGCTGGCCACCGCGCAGAAGGCCGCGGTGCTGGTGCTGGACCGCAGCGATCAGGGCGCCGGCGTCATGCTGCGCTACGCCGATCAGGCCGGCGACCTCGCCCGGCTGCAGCATCCGCACATTGCCGTGCCCAGCGACAGCGGCGTGACGCCCGACGCCCATCCTTACCTGATCATCGAAGGCGAGCACGGCGAGCCGCTGCTGCCGCGCCTGCCCCAGCTGGGGCTGCGTGAACGCGTCACCTTGCTGGTGCAGCTGTGCGAGGCCCTGCGCTGGGCCCACCAACAGGGCTGGCTGCTGGCCGAGCTGGACCCGGCCATGATCTGGCTGGGCCCCGACGACAACGTGCGCCTGATGGGCCTGGGCCTGGCGCGCATCCCGGATCCCACCGATCCGTTCGACCGCGGTCTCATCCTCGGTTCCGCCCCGGCCTTCGTCGCCCCCGAGCGCCGCGCCGGCGGGCCGCCCAGCCTGGCCAGCGAGGTGTATGGCCTGGGCGCGTTCGCCCGGCTGCTGATCTGCGGCTGGGAGGACACGCCCCGCGGCCCAGCACCGCTACGCGGCAGCGTGGGCGAACTCTGGCCCCCCATGGCGGAGCCGCAGCAGATCCTCCTGGACACGCTGCTGCGGGCGGCGATGGCCGAGTCGGCGGATCTGCGCACCCGCGGCGCCGAAGGCATGGCCGACGAACTGCGTGAATGGCTGGCACTGGCGCCTGCCCGCGCCAGCAGCCTGCCGGACGACACACCGGCCAAGACGCGCCCCGCCTGGTGGCGCCGCCTGCTGGGGCTGAGCGCCGCCTGAGCACCGCCTGACAGGCCCTGCGTCCGCGGGATTCTCGGGGGATGCGCCGGGCGCGGCGCTCGGCAACAATGCGCGCCCCAATCCCGGAGGTTCGCCATGACCCGTTCGCTGCGCGCATTCCTGACGGCCACCTGCCTGACCCTGCCGCTGGCCGCACCGGCCGCCAGTTTCGATGACGGTGACGAGGGTTGGACCACGCCCGATGGCGTCCAGACCTGGTTCGCGGTCGGTGGCAATGCCGGCGGCTGGCTGCGGGTGGAAGACGTCGATGGCTCCACCGACATCCTGCTGACCGCGCCTTCTGGCTGGCTGGGCAACTGGTCTTCCTTCCTGGGCGGCACGCTGTCCTTCGATGTGAAGAAGGACAACAACGTGTCCTCCGACTGGAGCGGTTTTGGCGAGATCCGGATCAGCGGCCCGGGCGGCAGTGTGATCCTCGACGCCGCCGCCCCCAACCTTCCGGCAGACAACCTGTGGACGCACTACAGCGTGGCGCTGACGCCCACAGCCGGCTGGAATGGCGCTTCGCTGGCCGCCGTGCTGGCCAATGTGACCAGCCTGACCATCAACGGCGAGTTCCACGCCGGACCAGGCGAGGTGGTCGGCTTCGACAACATCCAGGTCACCGCCGTACCCGAGCCCGCCAGCGCGGCGCTGCTGGCGGGGGGCCTGGCGCTGCTGGCCGGCCTGCGGCGCAAGCGCTGATGTCGGCCGTCGGCACCGCACCGGCCGCCGGCCCGCTGGGCTTGGGCGCACTGCAACTGCGGCTGCCGACCACCCGCCTCCAGTGGCTGGGCCTCGCGGCCGGGCTGGGGCTGGGCGCGACGGGCGCGGAGCTGGCCTGGCATCACCCGCTGTCCGGCGCGCTGGCGCTAGCGGCCTGGGGGGCTTGCGTGCTGCTGGCGGCGCTGCTGTGGGTCAAGACGCCCTTGCTGGTGTTCGCGCCGCTGCCGCTGATCGGCCTGGCGCCGTGGAGCGGCTGGATCACCTTCGAGGAGCTGGACCTGCTCGTGACCGCCTGCGGCTGCGGGGGTTATCTCGCCTACGCGCTGCAGCTGAACGCGCGCGACCGCGCGCCGGCGTGGCGGCACGGGCTGGTCTATTCACCGGCCGTGGTGCTGTTGATCCTGGCGCTGGCGCTGTCGGCGGCCTGGAGCGTGAAGCGCGGCTTCGCCGATGCCGGCGGGTTCCAGTTCGGCTGGTTCCACGGCTATCACGAGCCGATGAACGCGGTGCGCAACGCCAAGGCCATCTTCCTGGTGCTGGCGCTGCTGCCGCTGTGGACGGCGGCGGCAGCGGCGCGGCCGCGCGGCTTCTCGCGCGGACTGCTGTTGGGCCTGGTGCTGGCGCTGGCGGGGGGTTGTGCTGCGGCGCTGTGGGAGCGCATGGCTTACACGGGCCTGCTGGACTTCTCCACCGACTACCGCACGACCGCGCTGTTCTGGGAAATGCACGTGGGCGGCGCGGCGCTGGACGGCTTTCTGGTGATGACGCTGCCGTTCGCGCTGCTCGCGCTGCTGCGCACGCGCTCGCCTTGGCGCTTCGGAATCGGGCTGGCCGTCGCGTTGCTGGCCGCCTATGCTGTGCTGACGACCTTCTCGCGCGGCGTCTACCTCGCGCTGCCGCTGGCGCTGCTGCCCATGGTGCTGCTGGCCGATGCGCAACGCCGGCGAGTGGCAGCTTCCGGACCCGAGAGCAGCGGCCTGGACAGCACGCTGGGCGCGGTCGACGCGCCGCTGCCGCGCCTGGCCAAGCTGGGCGCCCTGGCGATGGCGGGCGCCTTCGCGCTGGCTGCCGTGCTGGTGTTCGGCGGCGGCGGCTACCGCGGGCTGATGGCGCTGCTGTTCGTCATGCTCGTCCTGCTGGCAATGCCGGCCAGCCTGTGGCTGCCGGGCTTTTCGCAACGGCTGACGGCGCTGCTGATGGGCGGCGTGCTGGCGCTGCTGCTGGGCGGTGCGAGCTGGGCGCTGTCCATGGCCGTGCCCAAGGCGGCCTATGTGCTGAACTTCATCGCGCTGCTGTGCTGCGCGGGCCTGCGGCTGCGCGACGCGCCGGGCCGGTCGCGGCCGGTCTACGTGCTGCTGGTGACGACGGCCTGGTTCTGGCTGCTTTCCACCATGGTCATTGTGGCTGACTACTGGGGCGGCACCACCGGCCGCTGGACGGCGTTCGCTGCCGGCCTGGCGCTGGCGGGGGTGTTCGCCGCCATGCTGCTGGAGCAGCGGCTGTGGCCGCTGCAGGGTGCGTCCAACACCGGCGTCGCGGGCTGGCGTAAGCGCGCGCTGCTGGTGGCGGGGCTGCTGCTGGTGATGGCGGTCGTCGCCCTCGCGGGCGGGGGCGGCTACCTGCGTGACCGCCTCGCCAGTTGGAAGGAAGACGGCCAGACGCGTCTGACGCACTGGCACGATGGTCTGCACCTGCTGCACGGGGCCGAGCAGTGGCTGCTGGGCAAGGGCTCGGGGCGCTTCGTCGCCAGCAACTTCTATGAAGGCCCCACCGAGGCCCAGGTGGGCGACTACCGCCTGCGCACCGACGAGGGCGAGGCCTTCCTGGCGCTGACCGGCGGCCGCCACATGCTGGGCCGCGGCGAGCAGTTCCGCGTCAGCCAGCGCATCGCCGTGCCGGCGCCCGGGCCCGTCACGCTGCGACTGACCAGCCGCACGGCCAGCGATGCCAACCTCATCCTGCAGATCTGCGAGAAGAACCTGATCTACCCGGATCACTGCCACGGCACCGAGCAGACGCTGAAGCCGCTGCGCGACGCGAGCGCGCCTGCCGATTCGCCGGGCCGCTGGGTCACGCAGCAGTTCGACCTCGGCACCGTGCCAGCGCTGGGGGGCGACTGGTGGGCGCCACGCTTCGTCACCTTCTCGATGGCCTTGAACACCCGTGGCGCGCGCGTGGACGTCAGCCGCATCGCGATACACGACAGCCAGGGGCGGGCGTTGCTGGTCAACGGCGACTTCAACCGCGAGATGGCGCACTGGTTCTTCTCCAGCGACCGGCATCACATGCCGTGGCACATGAAGAACGCGGCGCTGCACGTGCTGTTCGAGCAGGGCCTGGTGGGCGTGGCGCTACTGGGTGCAGCCTTCGTGCTGGTGCTGGCACGACTGTCCTTTGGGCGTGGCCGCGACCATCCGCTGGCACCGGCCTTCGTGGCCGCGCTGATCGGCTTCGCCACGGTGGGATCCTTCGACAGCCTGCTGGATGCGCCGCGCATCGGCTTCCTGTTCTTCGCGCTGCTGATGCTGGGCCTGGGCTTGCGCGCTTTGCCGGGAGAGGGTGTCGCGCGAGTGGCATGATGCGCGCCCCATGTCGTCCGCCCCGCCGTCCGCCGGCCTCAACCCGGCCCAGCTCGCCGCCGTCCACCACCTGACGGGGCCTTGCCTTGTCATCGCCGGGGCGGGCTCGGGCAAGACGCGCGTCATCACCACCAAGATCGCGCAGCTGCTGAACTCGGGCTACCGGGCCAGCCAGATCGCCGCCATCACGTTCACGAACAAGGCCGCGCAGGAAATGCGCGAGCGCGCCAAGGCGCTGGTGGGGAACAAATACGCCAAGGACCTCGCGATCTCGACCTTCCACTCGCTGGGTGTGCGCCTGCTGCGAGAGGAAGGCACGCGCCTCGGTCTGAAGGAGCAGTTCTCGATCCTCGACAGCGATGATGTGCTGAACGTGCTGAAGGACGCCGGCGGCACGACGGACGCCAAACAGGCGCAGCGCTGGCAGTGGACGATCTCGCTGTGGAAGAACAACGGCATCGGGCCGTTGCAGGCCGCGCAAATCGCCGCCGATGACGACGAGCGTGCCGCCGCTGCGGTGATGGTGCGCTACCAGGAGCGCCTAGCCGCCTACCAAGCCGTGGACTTCGACGACCTCATCACGCTGCCGCTAAAGCTGCTGACGACGGACGCCGAGGCGCGCGAGAAGTGGCAGAACAAGCTGCGCTACGTGCTGGTGGACGAGTACCAGGACACCAACGCCGTGCAGTACGAGCTGCTGAAGGCGCTGGTCGGCGAGCGAGGCATGTTCACGGCGGTGGGCGACGACGACCAGTCCATCTACGGCTGGCGCGGCGCCACCATCGAAAACCTGAAGCGCCTGCCCACCGACTACCCGGCGCTGAAGGTCATCCCGCTGGAGCAGAACTACCGCTCCACCGGCGCCATCCTGCGCGCAGCCAACAACGTCATTGCCGGCAACCCCAAGCTGTTCGAGAAGAAGCTCTGGAGCGAGTACGGCGACGGCGAACCCATCGCGCTGCTGGAGGCCGACGGCGAGGAGCACGAGGCCGAGCGCGCGGTAGCCCGCATCCAGCAGCTGCGCGGCGACGGCATGGGACCGGCGTTCAAGGACTTCGCCATCCTTTACCGCGCCAACCACCAGGCGCGCGTGTTCGAGCAGGCGCTGCGCCGCGCGCAGATTCCGTACAAGGTGTCGGGGGGCCAGAGCTTCTTCGACAAGGCCGAGATCAAGGATCTGTGCGCCTGGCTGCGCCTGCTGGTGAATCAGGACGACGACCCCGCCTTCCTGCGCGCGGTCACGACGCCAAAGCGCGGCATCGGCCACACAACGCTGGGCGCCCTGGGCGAGTTCTCCAAGCAGTGGAAGTGCAGCATGTTCGAGGCCCTCTTCTCCGAGAGCCTGGCCACCGCGCTGACCAAGCGCGGGCTGGACAGCCTGCACGAGTTCGGCCGCTACGTGAACGAGCTGCAATACAAGGCGAAGCACACCGAAGGCCACACAGCCGCGCACACGATGCTGACCGAGTGGCTGAAGGAGATCGGCTACGAGCAGCATCTGGTCGACAACGAGGAGAACGAAAAAGTCGCCCAGGCCCGCTGGGGCAACGTGCTCGACTTCGTCGACTGGGTCGCCAAGCGCTGCGGCGGCCAGCACAGCGAGGAAGGCGGCGTCAGCTTCACCGAGCCCAAGCAGAGCGTGCTGGACGTGGCGCAGACCATCTCCGTCATCCTCAGCCTGGCCGAGCGCGGCGAGGAGCAGGACCAGGTGACCCTTACGACCCTGCATGCGTCCAAGGGCCTGGAATGGCCGCACGTCGTGCTGGCGGGCGTGAACGAGGGCCTGCTGCCCTTCAAACGCGAGGAGGCCGAGCTGACCGCCGAGGCGCTGCAGGAAGAACGCCGGCTCATGTACGTGGGCATCACCCGCGCGCGCACGACGCTGGCCGTGTCCACGTTGCGTCGGCGCAAGAAAGGCCGCGATACCGTGGTGGGCATTCCCAGCCGTTTCCTGGCTGAGATGAAGCTCAACGAAGGCAGCACGCGCGAAGACCCCCGCGAGAAGCTCAAACGCATGCGCGAAGAGCTGGCCGCCAAGGTGGCGGCCCGGGCGTCAACACCCGGCAGCGACTGAATCGCCCATTCGGGGGGGAGGCCCCCCAAGCGCGTGAAGTCTTCACATCACAGCCACGGTAGGCTGCGAACAATGCGTATCAGCCCTTACAACGGTGCCCGCATCATGAAAGCCCTGATCCTCGCTGCCACCCTCGTTGCCCTGAGTTTCCAAGCCACCGCCGGAGCCGCGCAGGACGCGCAGGTCGCGGCCGTGGCGGATGCCCGTGCCACCACGGTCATGGCGGACGCAGGACGCCTGGGTTCGGCCAGCCTGTCGGCGCTGAATGCCAGCCGTTGGGACACGGTGCGGCCGCAAGCTGCGGCCGAGGGGTCGCCGCTGGACGCGTTCGTGCCGAACGTCGATGCGGGCACGCTGCTGGTTAGCATCGCCGTGCTGGCGTTCGCGCTGTCGCGCCCCGTCAGCCGCGTGCTGCGCCGCCAGGCCCAGCAACGCCGCGCCACGGCGCTGGCCGCCACGCTACCCCACGAGACGCAGCGCTAAGTTCAGATCGACAACGGATCGACGTCCACCGCCCAGCGCAACACCGCCTTGTGATCGCGCTTCAGCGCGATCAGCGCCGGCACCCAGCTGCGCAGGAAGGTCTGCAGCCGACCACGCTGCGACGCCTCCACCAACATCTGCATCCGCTCAACGTCCGCCACGCGCGCCACCGCGTGCGGCACCGGCGGGTAGACCAGTACGTTCTCGCCGTGCATCAGTTCGGCGGCGGCGCTCAGGAAGGCCTTGGCGGCCTCGGCTGTGCGCGCCTCGGCCCGCAGCAGCGCCAGATGCGCAAACGGCGGCAGGCCGGCCGACTGGCGCTCGGCCAACTGGTCCTTGGCGAAGCGCACGTAGTCATGCCGCGCCAACGCCTGGTACAGCGCATGGTCGCGATGCCAGGTCTGCACCCACATCTCGCCGGGTGACGCGCCCCCTGCGTCTTGTTCGGCATCACGCCCCGCCCGGCCAGCGGCCTGCATCAGCAGTGCGAACAGGCGCTCCGGGGCGCGGAAGTCACTGCTGAACAGCGCGCCGTCCGGGTTCACGGCCGCGACGAAGCGGATGCGCCGGAAGTCGTGCCCTTTGGTGACCATCTGTGTGCCGACAAGGATGTCCACCTCCCCGTCATGCACGGCCTTCAGCTGCGCCTCCAGCTCGCCTTTGCGGCGTGTGGAGTCGGCGTCGATGCGAAGCACGCGCGCGCCGGGCAGCGCCTCGGCCAGTTGCTCCTCCAGCCGCTCCGTCCCCCGCCCGATGGGCGCGATGTCGTGGTTCCCACAGTTCGGGCAGGCTCGGGGCACGCGCTCGGTGAAGCCGCAGTGGTGGCAGCGCAGCGTGCGATCGCGCTTGTGGAAAACGCGCCAGGCGCTGCAGTGCGGGCAATCGCTCTTCCACTGGCATTCGCCGCAGTGCAGCACCGGGGCATAGCCGCGCCGGTTCAGGAACACGAGGCTTTGTTCGCCGCGGTCCAACCGCGCCTTCAGCTCGGCCAGCAAGGGTGCGGTCAGCGCGGTGGTCACGCCCGCCGACGGCGGCAGCGCCTTCATGTCGAACAGCCTGACGCGCGGCAATGCACCGCCGCCGATGCGGCTGGCCAGCGTCAACCGCTCGTAGCGGCCGGACTCGGCATGCTGCCAGCTCTCCAGCGAAGGCGTCGCCGATCCCAGGACGACGGGGACCTTCAGATCGTGGGCGCGCCAGACGGCGAGGTCGCGTGCCGAGTAGCGCGCGCCGTCCTGCTGCTTGTAAGACGGGTCGTGCTCCTCGTCGACGACGATGAGTCCCAGGTCGGGCAGCGATGCGAACACCGCCAGCCGCGTGCCCAGCACCAGCCGCGCCCGCCCCAGATGGGCGGCCAGCCAGTTCTGCAACCGCTGCGCGGGGGTGAGGCCGCTGTGCAACGACACGATGGCCAGCGGCTGCGGCAGCAGCGCGGCGAAGCGCTCCGTGAAGCGCGCCTCCAGCTGTGGCGTCAGGTTGATCTCGGGCACCAGCACCAGCACCTGCCGACCGGCGGCGAGCGCCGCCTCGGCGGCGCGCAGGTAGACCTCGGTCTTGCCGCTGCCCGTGACGCCGAACAGCAGCGCCGGCTTGATCGCCTCGGCGCCGGCGATCTGCGCCTGCAGCCGCTGGACCGCCAGGGCCTGCTCCGGCGCCAGGTCAGGCCGCACGGGCGGGGCCACCGCGGCGCTGGCTGGCTTGCGGTCCAGCTTGCGCAGCCGCGCGGCCAGTTGCTCGGGCGACAGTTCGCGCAACTGCGGTGGCAACACGGCGCTGGCCAGTTCACCGACCGAGCGCTGGTAGTAGCCGGCCGCGAAGTCCAGCAGACGGCACCACTCATCGTTCAGGGGTGGCAACGCGTCGAACACCGCCGCCACGGACTTCAGCGCAAAGCCCGGATCGGGCTGCGACTCGCTCGGCCAGACGATGCCCAGCAACTCGCGCTTGCCCAGCGGCACCCGCACCAGCGAGCCCGGCGTGAGCGCCCGCTCACTGGCGTAGTCAAGCGGACCCGCGAGGCCGCTGTGCTGGGGCGCATCAACGGCCACCTGCAGCGTCACGCTGCCCGCTGGCTCAGCCATGTCTCACTCCACGCTGTTTGTGAAGTGCAGGCTCAGCAAGACGCCGCAAGTTCATGATTTGCAAGGGATCTGGGGTTGCCCACAATTTCTGTGGATAAGTTTGTGAGCAAATCGGATCGTGCCCCAGGGCCGCGCCTCGTCGCTGCCGCAGAGCCCCCGAAATGGCGCCCCGTCGGCTTCCGCAAGACCCTTGAAAAATCAACCACTTAGAAGCGCACCGGGAAAACGCGTATTTGCACCGCACCAATCGTCAATGCGTCCGCCCGCATCCCAATATTTGGGGATAAGTCGGCAGGGAACGTGCAGATCTGACGACCCGTCAAAGCCCCGCGCGGAGCCTGCGCGAGTGGCTGTGAACCTCGTCCACCAGGGCCGTCACGCTGTCCGGCGGCGTGAACTGGCTGATGCCGTGGCCCAGGTTGAAGATGTGACCGGCGTGCGGGCCGAAGCTGTCGAGTACGCGGCGGGCCTCGGCCCGCACGGCCTCGGGCGGTGCGAACAGCACGTTGGGGTCCAGGTTGCCCTGCAGCGCGACGCGATCGCCCACGCGCGCGCGGGCAGCGCCGAGGTTGGCCGTCCAGTCCAGGCCCACGACGTCGGCACCGGCATCGGCGATCTCGTCCAGCCACAGGCCACCGCCCTTGGTGAACAGGATGCGCGGGATACGCACACCGTCGTGCTCGGTCTTCACGGCCGCCAGCACTTGGCGCGAATAGGCCAGGCTGAACTGCTGGAAGGCACCGTCCGCCAGCACGCCGCCCCAGGAGTCGAACACCATGACGGCCTGTGCGCCGGCTTCGATCTGGGCGTTCAGGTAGGCGGCGACCGCGCGCGCGTTGATGTCCAGTATGCGGTGCATCAGGTCGGGGCGCGCGTACATCAGGCTCTTGACCAGCCGGTAGTCATCCGAGCCGCCACCCTCCACCATGTAGCAGGCCAGCGTCCACGGGCTGCCGGAGAAGCCGATCAGCGGCACGCGGCCGTTGAGTGCGCGGCGGATGGAAGTGACCGCGTCGAACACATAGCGCAGCTTGTCCATGTCCGGCACTTCGAGTGCTGCCACGGCCGCCTCGTCGCGCACGACCTTCGCGAACTTGGGACCCTCGCCCTGCTGGAACGACAGGCCCAGGCCCATCGCGTCGGGCACGGTCAGGATGTCGCTGAACAGGATGGCCGCGTCCAGCGGGTAGCGCTCCAGCGGCTGCAGCGTGACCTCCGTGGCGTAGTCGGTGTTCGTGGCCAGCCCCATGAAGCTGCCGGCCTTGGCCCGCGTGTCGCGGTACTCCGGCAGGTAGCGGCCGGCCTGGCGCATCAGCCAGACAGGCGTGTGGTCAGTCGGCTGGCGCAGGCAGGCGCGCAGGAAGGTGTCGTTTTGCAGCGGCGAGAACATCGCTAAATTATCGACGCTGAGTCCATCCGCTGCTCGGGAACGACGCTTGCCGGTGGCGGCTCAACCTTTTGCCGGAAATGCACGCTATGAAAAAGATGCTCGTCGCCCTGTTTGCCGCCCTGAGCCTGTCCGGCTGCGGCTACAACCAGTTCCAGTCGCTGGACGAGCAGGTGGCCGCGAGCTGGAGCGAGGTGCTGAGCCAGTACCAGCGCCGTGCGGACCTCATTCCCAACATCGTCAACACGGTCAAGGGCGAGGCCAACTTCGAGCAGGAGACGCTGACCCGCGTCGTCGAGGCGCGCGCCCGGGCCACCGCCGTGCAGGTCACGCCGGAGCTGGTCAACGATGCCGAAGCCTTGAAGAAATTCCAGGCCGCGCAGGGCGAGTTGAGCAGCGCTCTGTCGCGGCTGCTGGTCGTCACCGAGAACTACCCCAACCTGAAGGCCAACCAGGGCTTCCAGGACCTGCGCGTGCAACTTGAAGGCACGGAGAACCGCATCACCGTGGCGCGCAACCGCTACATCCAGTCGGTGGCGGCGTACAACGTGCACACGCGCAGCTTCCCGAACAACCTGACCGCGATGGTCTTCGGCTACAAGGCCAAGCCCAACTTCACGGTGCAGAACGAGGCCGCCATCACGACCGCGCCGACGGTGGACTTCGGCCCGGCTCGGCCGGCCTCCGCTGGCACCTCGCAGTGACCGCGTGATGCGCTGGCTGACCGCCTTGCTGCTGCTGATCGCAGCGGCCTGCGTCCATGCCCAGGAGGTGCAGACCGTGCCGGCACTGAGTGCGCGTGTCATCGATCAGACCGCCACGCTCGACGCCACCCAGCGCCAGGCCCTGGAGGACCGGCTGGCTGCCTACGAGCAGGCGTCCGGCCCGCAAATCGTGGTGTTGATGGTCGCCACGACGGCGCCCGAAGACATTGCCGCCTATGCACAACGTGTGGCAGACCAGTGGAAGATCGGCCGCCGCGCGGTGGGTGACGGGCTGCTGATCGTCGTCGCCAAGAACGACCGCCGGATGCGAATCGAGGTGGCCAAGGGGCTGGAAGGCGCCGTGCCGGACCTGGCCGCGCGGCAGATCATCGACGCGGCGATGAAGCCCGCTTTTCAGGCCGGTGACTACGCCGGTGGACTGCAGGCCGCCCTCGACAAGCTGCAGGCACGCATCGCCGGCGAAGGCCTGCCCGCGCCTGCGCCGCCGTCCAGAGCGGACGATGACTTCGGCTTTCAGGACCTGGGCTTGTTGTTCTTCATCGGCGTGCCGGTCGTCGGCATGCTGCTGACCGGCATGCTGGGCCGCAAGCTCGGAAGCCTGGCGACGGCCGGCGCTGCCGGTGCAGCCGGCTGGGCGTTCGGCGGCGGCTTGGTCATGGCGGGCATGGCGGCCCTCGCGGCCCTGGTGCTCGTCGGGGTGCTGGGCATCGGCGCGGCGCGGGGCCGCTCGCGCGCGACGCGCCGGCATGGCGGGGTGTTCGTTCCGCCGGTCATCTTTGGTGGCAGCGGAGGTGGCGGTGGCTTCGGCGGCGGGGGCGGCTTCTCGTCCGGGGGTGGCGGCGATTTTGGTGGCGGCGGCGCCTCGGGGGACTGGTGATGGCGCGGCTCTCGTTGAAGCGGCTCCTCCGTCATCGCCTCTGGGACGAGGACGACGCCCGCCGTGCGCTGCCCGCCGAGGCCCTGGCCCGGCTGCAGCAACGCGTGGCTGACAGTGAGGCCCGGCACAGCGGCGAGATCCGCGTCTGCGTGGAGCCGAGCCTGCCGCTGAGCTACCTGTGGCGCGACGCGGATGCGCGCGAGCGGGCGATCACGATGTTCGCCAAGCTGCGGGTCTGGGACACCGAGCACAACAACGGCGTGCTGATCTATCTCCTGCTGGCTGAACACCGCATCGAGATCGTGGCCGACCGGGCGCTGGCACGTTGCGTGGACGCCTCGCACTGGCAGTCGCTGGTGGACGCGATGCGTGAGGCCTTCCGGGCCGGCCGTTTTGAACAAGGCCTGGAGGAGGCCATCGCCGCCGTGGACGCGCTGTTGGTGGCGCACTTCCCGCGTGACGCGCATGCCGCCGGACCGCGCCCCAACGAGCTACCCGACGCGCCGCTGCTCGGTGGAGCCCATGGCCATTGACGCGGGTTCACGCCTGACCAGGACAGCGCGCCCCTAACGCCCGGCAGGCCGTTCAGGCCAGCGACAGGCTCTGCCGTCCCACCCAACTCTCGCCCGCGGGCAGTTCGACCGGGCGGCCGACGCAGGCCGCCTCCACGCACAGCATCTCCGACCAGCCCTCGGGCGGCATGTCGGCCAGCTTGGCGCAGCGCTCGGGGCCGGGGTTCCAGATGACGGCGTCCTCGAAGCCCTGTTGGCGCACGATGACCTGGCGGCGGTCCTCGGCCACAAGCAGCGGCCGCTCCTTCACGCCGAAGTAGATGCGGTCCAGGTCCCGCACGCCCTTCTCGCCCGTCAGCAGCAGGTCCATGCGTTGCAGCGCCTCGGCCTGCTTGATGCTGTCGAAATAGCGCAGCCCGGCCAGGCCCTCGACGCTGACCGCGTCCAGATCCGCCACGCGCAGATAAGTGTGCAGCGCGGCAGTGAATTGCAGCGGCGCGTCGCCGGTGTTGTCGCAGGCCAGTTCGATGTCGATGCTGCGCCCGCCCACGCGCACGCTCAGCTCCAGCTCGAAGGCATGCGGCCAGATGGCGCGCGTGGCGTCGCTGTCGCGCAGGCGCAGCACGGCGAGCGCATCGTCCTTGCCCTGCTCCTGCTGCACCAATTTCCACGGCAGCGTGCGGGCAAAGCCGTGCTTGGGCAGCGGCCCGCGCTCGGCGAACTGCGGAAAGCACACCGGCACGCCACCCCGGATGGCCTTGCCGGGCGCGTACTCGCTGCGGGCGGACAGGTAGAGCTGCTCGGCGGCGCCGGCGGGCTTCCAGGACAACACGTGGCCGCCGTGAAGCGCGATGGTGGCGGAGGCGCCGTCGGGGGCGGTCAGCAGAACGGCATCGCGGGGATCAGACTGGTTCATGGCACATGCTGGACAGACAAAAGAAAAAGCCGCCCACTCAGGCGGCTGCTTGCAGCTTGGCGGATTATCAGCCGCCCAACTTCGCGGTAGTCGGCGGCTTTCCTGCTTCGTCGACCTTGCCATAGTGCGGCGACCGCGGGCCAAACAGCAGGCCGTTAGGGCTGCCTGCCCCCAACAGCCGCTGGCTGGCGAGACCGGCAATGGGGTGGCTGCGGTCGGTGGCCGACGCCACGATCTGCTCTACCAAAGCCTTCACCAGCAGCCCCACCAGGCCGCCCTGGCTGTTGTTGCCTTGCTCCGCGCTGGACGCGCTGGCCGCACCTTCCCACAGCACCTGGCTAGTGCGCAGGTCCACCATCTTCGCCTCCAACGTGACTGCCGTCTCGCTGTTGATGACGCGGTAGACCGAGCCGTAGCGCGTCACTTTCAGGTAGAGGCCGGCGTCGGCGCCGAAGATGTCGCGCAGTTTGGCAGCGTCGATGGCATGCGCCTCGTCTGCGGTGTGAACGCCGTTCTGCTTCAGCGTTTCATCGACCAGCGACACCGGCAGCACGTAGTAGCCGGACTCGGCGAGGGGCATGGTGACTTGCGCCAACACACTGGGCCTGGCCTGCACTTCCGGCGTCGCGTTCAGGGGTGGCAACACCAGGATGGATGCGGGCTTGGCAGCCTTGTAGGCCGTGTAGTCATACGGCTTGGGCGGTGTCGCGCATCCCTGCAGAACGAGCAGCGTGAAGGCGCCGGCGAGGGCATACGCCCTACGGCGCCACGACTGAAATGTCTGGCTCATGACAGTGATCTCCCTCAAATCTTTGATTGGCTTGCGGCCACCTCGGGCGGCATGGCGCCCTGGCTGCTCTTGGCCTTCAGCAGGAAGTCCACGTACGTCGTGGATTCCGGGAACTTGGCTCGCTCTGCCTCCAGCAGACGGCGGGCCGCCACATCGTCGCCCGTCTTGCTGTAGAGCATCGCCAGATGCGCGCGCATGCCGGGCGGCGTGACCGCACCTGTGGCCTCGTTCTTCTGCAATTGCGCTTCCAGCGCCAGAATCTGCGCGCCTGGCTCTGCACCATCAGACTTCATGTGCTGGTACAGCGCGGGCTGATAGCCTTCCCACTGATAGATCGGCTTGACTGGCTGCGCACATCCAACCAGCACCAGCGAGGCAATGAGGATCAAATGCTTCATCGGCGACCTCACCGCACGGGCTTCCATGCGCCGCTGTCCACACCGGCCGTAAGTGCGTTGACGGCTTCACGGATGGCCAGATCCAGCACCTTGCCATTGAGCGTGGCGTCGTAGCTGGCAGTGCTGCCGAAGCCGAGCACTTCGCGCTCGGACAGGCTGTACTCGCCGGCGCCTTGCACCGAATAGACGACCTCGGACGTGGCCGAGTTGACGATGTTCAGCGTGACCTTGGCGTAAGCGACCTGCGTCTTGCCCCGGCCCAGCACGCCGAATAGCTGCTTGTCGCCCACTTCCTTGCGACCGAACTCGCTGACCGCGCCCGTCACCAGGTAGTCCGCACCCTTGATGGCCTGAGCGCTCCCCTTGAACTGGGCTTCCTGCTTGGACTCGGCGAGATTCTCGCGGTCCAGCACGCTGAACCGGTTGGTCTGCTGCAGATGCGAGACGAGGATGGTCTTACTCTGGGCGCCGAGACGGTCGATGCCATCCGAGAAGATGCCGCGCTGATAGTTGCTGCGGTTGTCGAACTTGCCGACGGCGATGGGCGCCCGCGCCCCCTGATAGGCCGGCGCGGTCGCTGCGGCAACCTTGGGGACCTCGAGGGTTCGAGACTGCTCGGTCGTCGCGCAAGCGCTCAGGACGGCGATCAGCGCAACAACGCCCAGTCGGCTGTTCGTGATATTCAATGTTTTCATGGATCCTCCCTAGAACAAAAGCGGCGCGAGTGTAGCGATGCGCCATGGGGCGTCTGACCCAGGCCCATGCAGGAACAGCGGAACGATTACCGGAAAAAGCGAAAGGCGATGGGATCACTCCCATCGCCTTTCAGAGTCACCGCGAACTGGCTTCGCGACTTACTTCTTGCGGAACTTGCGCAGCGCCGCGATCTGGGCAGCCATGGCGGCGAACTCGCTCTGGGCCTTGGCAAAGTCGATGTCGCTCTTGGCGTTTTTCATCGCTTCCTCGGCCTGGGCCTTGGCCTCGCTGGCCTTGGCTTCGTCCAGGTCCTTGCCGCGGATGGCGGTGTCGGCCAGCACGGTCACGCGGTGCGGCTGCACTTCGAGGATGCCACCGGCGACGAAGACAAACTCTTCGCTGCCATCGGCACGCTCGATGCGCACAGCGCCCGGCTTGATGCGGGTGATCAGCGGCGTGTGCTGCGGCAGGATGCCGAGCTCGCCAGACTCGCCCGGCAGGGCGACGAACTTGGCCTCGCCCGAGAAGATCTGCTCTTCGGCGGAGACCACGTCGACGTGGAGGGTTGCCATGTTCAATCTTCCTTAGCGAATGTTGAAGAAGGTTCAGTAGCCGAGCAGTCGGGCGTCAGGGCAGGCGCCGCGCGGAGCTGGATTGGCGTCCAGCGAGCACGGCAACGCCGCATGGCGCCCGAATGCGAAGTCTTACTGAATCTTCTTCGCCTTTTCGAAGGCTTCGTCGATGGTGCCAACCATGTAGAAGGCCTGCTCCGGCAGGTGGTCGCACTCGCCGTTGACGATCATCTTGAAGCCGCGGATGGTTTCCTTCAGCGGCACGTACTTGCCCGGGGTGCCGGTGAACACTTCGGCGACGTGGAAGGGCTGCGACAGGAAGCGCTGGATCTTGCGGGCGCGAGCGACCGACAGCTTGTCTTCCGGCGACAGTTCGTCCATGCCCAGGATGGCGATGATGTCGCGCAGTTCCTTGTAGCGCTGCAGCACCTGCTGCACAGCACGGGTCGTCGAGTAGTGCTCTTCGCCAACGACGTTGGGGTCGATCTGGCGGCTGGTCGAGTCCAGCGGGTCCACGGCGGGGTAGATGCCCAGCGAGGCGATGTCACGCGACAGCACGACGGTGGCGTCCAAGTGGGCGAAGGTCGTGGCAGGCGACGGGTCGGTCAGGTCGTCCGCAGGCACGTACACGGCCTGGATGGACGTGATCGAGCCGACCTTGGTCGACGTGATGCGCTCCTGCAGGCGGCCCATTTCCTCGGCCAACGTCGGCTGGTAGCCCACGGCGGAAGGCATGCGGCCCAGCAGCGCGGACACTTCCGTGCCGGCCAGCGTGTAGCGGTAGATGTTGTCCACGAAGAAAAGCACGTCCTTGCCTTCGTCGCGGAACGACTCGGCGATGGTCAGGCCGGTCAGGGCCACGCGCAGACGGTTGCCCGGCGGCTCGTTCATCTGGCCGTAGACCATGGCGACCTTGGACTCTTCGAGGTTGTCCTGCTTCACGACGCCGGAGTCCGACATCTCGTGATAGAAGTCGTTGCCCTCGCGGGTGCGCTCACCCACGCCGGCAAACACGGACAGACCGCTGTGCGCCTTGGCGATGTTGTTGATGAGCTCCATCATGTTCACGGTCTTGCCGACGCCGGCGCCACCGAACAGGCCCACCTTGCCGCCCTTGGCGAACGGGCAGATCAGGTCGATCACCTTGATGCCGGTTTCCAGCAGGTCTTGCGACGGGCTCAGCTCGTCGTAGGCCGGTGCGGCGCGGTGGATGGAGGCGCTCAGCGTGGCAGAGACGGGGCCACGTTCGTCGATGGGGTTGCCCAGCACGTCCATGATGCGGCCCAGCGTGGCCTTGCCGACCGGCACCCGGATGGTGTCGCCGGTGTTGTAGACCTCGGTGCCGCGGCGCAGGCCGTCGGACGAACCCAGCGCGATGGTGCGAACCACGCCGTCACCCAGCTGCTGCTGGACTTCCAGGGTCAGGGCGGCGCCTTCCATCTTCAGCGCGTCGTAGACCTTGGGCATCTTGTCGCGCGGAAATTCCACGTCAACGACGGCGCCAATGCACTGAACGATCTTGCCGACTGCTTGAGTGTTAGCCATTTGTGCGTTCCTTCAATTCAAATCTTTGCGTGCCTGAACCCGATCAACCCACAGCGGCGGCGCCGCTGACGATTTCCGAGAGTTCCTTCGTGATCGCGGCCTGGCGGGTCTTGTTGTAGACCAGCTTCAGCTCGCCGATCAGCGTGCCGGCGTTGTCGGTGGCGGCCTTCATGGCCACCATGCGGGCGGACTGCTCGCTGGCCATGTTCTCCGCGACGGCCTGGTAGACCAGCGCCTCCGTGTAGCGCAGCAGCAGTTCGTCGATGACGGAGGCGGCGTCGGGCTCATAGATGTAGTCCCACGCGTGCTCGGCCTTGTTACCCGCCGACAGGTCTTCGGCCTTCAGCGGCAGCAGCTGCTGCACGACGACTTCCTGCTTCATCGTGTTGATGAAGCGGGTGTAGGCCAGATAGACCGCCGACAACTTGCCTTCGGCATACGCGTCCAGCAGCACCTTGACGGGGCCGATCAGCGACTCGATACGCGGCGCGTCGCCCAACTGCGTGACGTGAGCCACGACCTTGGCGCCGATACGGTTCATGAAGCTGAAGCCCTTGCCGCCGATGGCGACGACGTCGGTCTTCTGTCCCTGGCCTTCCAGATCCTTCAGCTTGGCCGTGGCGGCGCGCAGCAGGTTGGTGTTCAGACCACCGCACAGACCCTTGTCGGTCGTGACGACCACCATGCCGGCCGCCTTCGCGCCCTCGTTTTGCACGAGGAAGGGATGGCGGTACTCCGGATTGGCCTCACCCAGCGCGGCCGCGATCTGGCCGACCTTCTCGGCGTAGGGGCGAGCCGCACGCATCCGGTCCTGCGCCTTGCGCATCTTGGATGCGGCGACCATCTCCATCGCCTTGGTGATCTTCTTGGTGTTCTCGACCGACTTGATCTTGCCGCGGATTTCTTTGCTTGAAGCCATGCGAACTCCTAGTCAGTGCGGGGTTGAGTGTGGAGGCTCGGCCCCGCTGTTCCGTGGCTTCAGGCGAAGGACTTCTTGAAGGCCGTGATGGCGGCGTTCAGTTCAGCTTCCGCGTCCTTGTCCATCGCCTGCTTGGTCTCCAGGTTCTGGAGCAGCGCAGCGTGGCTGGTCTTCAGGAACTGATGCAGGCCGTGTTCGAAGGCCAGGACCTTCTTCACTTCGATGCTGTCCATGAAGCCCTTGTTGGCGGCGTACAGCGACGCGGCCATCAGCGAGATGGACAGGGGCGAGTACTGGGCCTGCTTCAGCAGTTCCGTCACGCGGGCACCGCGGTCCAGCTGCTTGCGAGTGGCTTCGTCCAGGTCGGAAGCGAACTGCGCGAACGCCGCCAGCTCACGGTACTGGGCCAGGTCGGTA
This sequence comes from Pelomonas dachongensis, assembly GCF_043555865.1. NCBI lineage: Bacteria > Pseudomonadati > Pseudomonadota > Betaproteobacteria > Burkholderiales > Sphaerotilaceae > Roseateles > Pelomonas dachongensis. Next base: position 533,158 of record NZ_JBIGHY010000001.1, on the reverse strand, counting down.
CGGATACCGCCGGACAGCGACTTGATCAGCTTGGTTTGCGCTGCACCACCGACGCGCGACACCGAGATACCGGCGTTGATGGCGGGGCGGATGCCGGCGTTGAACAGGCTGGTTTCCAGGAAGATCTGGCCGTCGGTGATCGAGATCACGTTCGTCGGCACGAAAGCGGACACGTCGCCAGCTTGCGTTTCGATGATCGGCAGCGCCGTCAGCGAGCCGGTCTTGCCCTTGACTTCACCCTTGGTGAAGGCTTCGACGTAGTCGGCGTTCACGCGAGCGGCGCGCTCCAGCAGGCGGCTGTGGAGGTAGAACACGTCGCCGGGGTAGGCTTCGCGGCCCGGCGGGCGGCGCAGCAGCAGCGAGACCTGGCGGTAAGCCACGGCCTGCTTGGACAGGTCGTCGTAAATGATCAGGGCGTCTTGACCGCGGTCGCGGAAGTACTCGCCCATCGTGCAGCCCGAGTAGGCCGACACGTACTGCATCGCGGCGGATTCAGAAGCCGACGCGGCCACGACGATGGTGTATTCCATCGCGCCGGCCTGCTCCAGCGAGCGCACCACGTTCTTGATCGACGACGCCTTCTGGCCGATGGCGACGTAGACGCAGGTCATGTTCTGACCCTTCTGGTTGATGATCGCGTCGATGGCGACGGCGGTCTTGCCCGTCTGACGGTCACCAATGATCAGTTCGCGCTGGCCGCGGCCGACCGGCACCATCGAGTCGATGGACTTCAGGCCGGTCTGCACCGGCTGGTCGACCGACTTGCGGGCGATCACGCCCGGGGCGACCTTCTCGATGACGTCGGTCATCTTGGCGTTGATCGGGCCCTTGCCGTCGATGGGCTCGCCCAGCGCGTTGACGACGCGACCGATCAGTTCGGGGCCGACCGGCACTTCCAGGATGCGGCCCGTGCACTTGACCGTGTCGCCTTCCGAGATGTGCTCGTAGGCACCCAGAATCACGGCGCCGACGGAGTCGCGCTCGAGGTTCAGGGCCAGACCGAAGGTCTGGGTGCCGTCGGCGGTGGCCGGGAATTCGAGCATTTCGCCCTGCATCACGTCCGACAGGCCGTGGACACGGACGATACCGTCCGAGACCGACACGACCGTGCCCTGGTTGCGGATGTCCGCGCTCGGGGCCAGGCCCTCGATACGGCTCTTGATCAGTTCAGAAATTTCTGCAGGGTTCAGTTGCATGTCGGTCTCCCGCCCTGGCGCCAAGGCGCCAGGTGGTTGGGTGTTTAGGCAATCAACGCGGTCTTCATGCGTTCCAGACGGGCACGCACGGAGGTGTCGAGCACTTCGTCGCCGACGGTGGCGCGCACGCCGCCGATCAGCGTCGGATCGACGCGCACGTCCAGCGTCAGCTTGCGACCGAAGCGCTTTTGCAGCACTTCGGTCAGCTCGCCGAGCTGGGCCGCGTCCAGCGGGTAGGCGCTCTCGACCACCGCCTCAGCAACGCCCAGGGCGCCGCTGGCCAGCGTGTGGAACTGCGCGACCGCGGCCGGCACAGCGTCGAGCCGGCGGTTCTCGACCACCGTCTGCAGGAAGTTGCGCACGCCGGGCAGCAGAGCCTGGCCCAGCTTCTTCTCGGCGACCTCGGCAGCCACGCCGACGACTTGGTCGGGCGCGACCTTGGGGTCTTCGGCGAACTGGCGCAGCGCGGCGTCACCCGCCACGGCAGCCAGGGCGTCGAGCTGAACGCGCCAGGCGATCAGATCGGCGTTGCGGGCAACCTGGAACAGCGCCTCCGCGTAGGGGCGGGCGATGGTGGCGAGTTCGGCCATGCTCAGAGCTCCTGCTTCAGACGCGCCAACAGATCGGCGTGGACGCCGGCGTTGACTTCCTTGTGCAGGATGGCTTCGGCGCCCTTCACGGCCAGCACGGCGACCTGCTCGCGCAGGGCCTCGCGGGCACGCACGACCTGCTGGTCGGCATCGGCCTTGGCCTGGGCAATGATCTTGGCTGCCTCGTCCTCGGCGCGCTTCTTGGCCTCTTCGACGATGGCTGCAGCGCGCTTTTCAGCGTCGCCAAGCAGCTTGGTCGATTCGGTGCGCGTTTGCGCCAGTTGGCTCTCGACGGCCTTGTTGGCCGACGCGAGTTCACTCTTGGCGCGATCAGCCGCGGCCAGGCCGTCGGCGATCTTGGCGGCGCGCTCGTCGAGCGCCTTGGCGATGACGGGCCAGATGAACTGGGCCGTCACCCATGCCAGGATCGCAAACGGGATCCACTGGATCCACAGTGTTGCGTTGATGTTCACGGCTTATCTCCTTTCAAGCCTGAAAGGGGCCGGTGATTACTTCGGCAGGTTGGCCAGGAACGTGGCGGCGAACGGGTTGGCGAACGCGAACAGCAGCGCGATGGCAACGCCGATCAGGAAAGCCGCGTCGATCAGGCCGGCCAAGATGAACATCTTGGTCTGCAGCTGGTTCATCAGTTCCGGCTGGCGAGCCGAGGACTCCAGGAACTTGCCGCCCATCAGCGCGATGCCGATGGAAGCGCCGATGGCGCCGAGGCCCACGATGATGCCGCAAGCCAGTGCAACCAGACCGAGGATGTCGTTCATTTGAATCTCCAGAGACAGTGAGGAAAAAAGGAAGGGGAAAAGGAAAGACCGGGGTCAGTGATGGTCGTGCGCCTGACCGATGTAGATCAGCGTGAGCATCATGAAGATGAACGCCTGCAGCACGATCACGAGGATGTGAAACAGCGTCCAGATCGTGCCGGCGACGACGTGGCCAAAAGCCATGCCCCAACCAGTCACGGTCATTGCGAAGGCGCCACCCATCAGCGCGATCAGCATGAAGACGAGTTCACCGGCAAACATGTTGCCGAACAGCCGCATACCGTGGGACACGGTCTTGGCCAGGAACTCGATCATCTGCATCAGGAAGTTGAACGGCCACAGCGCCCAGTGATTGCCGAACGGCGCGGCGATCAGTTCGTGGCCCCAGCCGCCCAGGCCCTTGATCTTGATGCTGTAGTAGATGCACAGCAGCAGCACGAAGGTGGACATGCCCAACGTCGTGGACAGGTCAGCGGTCGGCACGACGCGCAAGTAGTCACTGAAGCCGAGTGCCGGACCAGCCACATGCCAGGCCTGCGGTAGCGTGTCGACCGGGATCATGTCCATGAAGTTCATCAGGAAGATCCAGACGAACACCGTCAGCGCCAACGGGCCGACGAAGGCACGACTCTTGGCGTTGTTGATGACGCTCTTGGACTGGTTGTCGACCATCTCGAACAGGATCTCGACGGCCGCCTGGAAGCGCCCCGGCACGCCGGAGGTGGCCTTGCGCACGCCCAGCCACAGCAGGAACACGCCGAGGAAGCCCAACACGGTCGCGAACACCAGCGAGTCCAGGTTGTAGAGGCTGAAGTCGACGATGTCCTTCTGCTTCACGCTTTCGAACGCGAAGTTCTTCTGCAGATGCTGCAGATGGTGGGTGATGTACTCACCGGCGCTGGGCGCGTGCTGTTCGCTGCTCATCGTCTTTGTGACTCAATTCGTTCGTTGAACGGCCCGGCTCAACCACCACCAGGCCCCCAGATGCACTTTCAGGCACGCGATCAGCGCCACCAGCAAAGCCGGCCAGCTCAGATCCCGCACCAGCCACGCCGCCGCCACCAGGATGACGACCGCGAGGCCCACTTTGATCAGTTCCCACACGAGGAACGACAGGAGCGCCGCCTGAGCCTGAGCGACCGGACGACGCAGACCCCAGGCCATGAGGGCATGGGGCAGCACCACCGCAGCCGCACCCCAGACCGTGGAGCGCACCTGCTGCGCGGGCGCAGTGCCAAACAGCCACCACGCCAACGCCAACAAGCCGCCGACCACCGCCTGGAGAACCACCACACGCCAAGGCGAAAGCGGTTTCTCGCGCGCCATCAGGGATTGCACCTGCTGGGCGGTCCAGGGCGGCGCGGGCACGGAGTCGGGCGCTTCATCGTCCCAAGGGCCAACATGGGTGCTGGCAGGACGGGCCTTGTTGCTGGCAGTCATGTCGGCGTTGACGGGACGATGGGCGCCGACCCAAATGCCGGCCGGCAAAACCACGGGAGTATATGTGGAAACCCGTAGCTTCCCAAAATGCACCCGCCCGCCCCCGCGAGCGCGGGGGACTTTCTAGAGCCGGCAGCGCTGTGCGGGCAGGCCCGGCACGTCCACGCGCAACGTCAGCACGGCCCCGGCCCAGGGCTCCTGCGCCAACTCGTCGGCGGGCCGCTTGTCGCTGGCCGTCGTGATGAACAGCGTGCGGCGGTCGGCGCCGCCGAAGCACGGCATGGTCGGGCAGCGCACGGGCAGCGCGATGTCTTCCAGCAGCTCGCCATCCGGCGCATAACGCAGCAGTCGCTTGCCTTCGAACATCGCCACCCAATAGGCGCCGGACTCGTCCACGGCCGCGCCGTCCGGGCGACCGCCATAGGCCGACAGCGCCTGGCCCGCCGCGCGCGGCTCGAAGCGCGCGAACTCCACGGCGTCGCCCAGCACACCGGTCGTCACATCGAATGCATGACGCCAGACCGTGTGCGCCTTGGTGTCGCTGCGGTAGATCCAGCGGCCGTCCGGGCTCCAGGACAGCCCGTTGGACGTGACGATGCCCGCCAGTTGCGGCTCGGCGCCGCTGGCGCTGACCCGGTAGAGCGCAGCCTCGGGCTCGCGCGCATCGCTGAGCGCGCCGATCCAGAAGCGGCCGGCCGCATCGGGCTTGCCATCGTTGTAGCGCTGGCGGGCAGGGTCGTAGGGCGGCGCGGCCAGCCGCTGTATCTGCCCGTTGACCGTGTCCAGCGCCCACAGGCCGTCGCGGCGCGCGACGACCAGGCCGCCGCCCTCGCGCACGGCGATGCACGCGGGCTCCGACTCCTGCGGGAACACGTCGGGCACGTCGACGCCTGCACGCCAGCGCAACACCTGCCGGCCGGGAATATCGACGCTATAGAGCTGCTGCTCGTCGGGATGCCAGAGCGGCGATTCGCCCAGCAGGCAGCGGTGGGTGCCAAGGGGCTGAATGTCGTAGGAGGCGGTCATGCCTCCACTCTAGGCCGTTATCCGAAGTAACTCGGGCGGAAGCCGCCCAGCTCGGCCTTCAGGTAGTGCGCACCGGGGATAGGATTGAAATAGAAGGGCGGCACCTCCGCGAAGCCGAGGCTCTCGTACAGGCCGCGCGCGGCCTCCATGTCGTCCAGCGTGTCCAGCAGCATGCTGGAGTAGCCCGCCTCGGTCGCGCGGTCCATCAGCGCCTGCGCCAGCAGGCGGCCCAGGCCGAAGCGGCGGAAGGGCGGTCGCACGTACAGGCGCTTCATCTCGCAGGCGTTGGGGTAGTCGGCATCGGGCAGCGGGCGGAAGGCGCCGCTGCCTGCCACGGCACCGTCAACGAGGGCCAGCAGCATCAAGCCGCCAGGCGGTGCGTAGACGCCGGGCAGCGTCTGCAGTTCCTCGTCGAAACCCTGGAAGTCGAGGTCCACGTCGAGGCTTGCAGCGTAGTCGCGCAGGATGAGGCGTGTTTCCTGCCAGTCCTCGGCGGACTCGGGCGTGATGAGCTGGATATCGGGGCCGGCCATAGGCGGCGCAGTTTAGCCAGTGGGGTCAGGTCGCGAATCCCAAGACCACGCGGCGGGTCTTGGCGCTCTTCTTTTCAATCTTCGTCACCACGAGGGCGCCGATCTCCGCCGTGTTGGACACATGCGTGCCGCCACAGGGCTGCAAGTCCACGCCCTCCACTTCCAGCACACGGATGCGCCCCAGGCCGCGCGGCGGCTGCACGCTCATCGAGCGGACGAGGCCGGGGTTCGCGTCGAGCTCCTCCTCGCTGATCCAGCGATGGCGCACCGGATGCGCCTGGGCGACCAGGCGATCCAGCCCGGCCTGGATGGCGTTCTTGTCGAACGGCTCGTCGGTGTGGAAGTCCAGTCGCGCGTAGGACTCGGTGATGGAGCAGCCATCGACCGGGTACGGCAGCAGCGCGCACAACAAGTGCGTGGCGGTGTGGAAGCGGCGGTGGGCGTCGCGGCGGGCGGCGTCGACCTGCACGCAGACGGCTGAGCCAATGTGCGGCAGCGCCTCGCCGTCGATCAGGTGGACGATGGTGCGGGGCTGCTCCTTGCTCTTGCGGGTGTCGGTCACGCGCCAGCGCTGCTCGCCGTCCACCAGCCAGCCTGCATCCCCTGCCTGGCCGCCCCCCAGCGGATAGCAGACCGTGCGGTCCAGCATCACGCCACCCTCACCATGCCCAGTCACGCGCGCATCGCACTGCAGCAGCGTGGCGTCTTCGCGGAACAGTTCTTCGGTCATCACAACCTCACCTGTCCGTGGATCAGTGGCGTCACGTCGCCGCCAATCCAGGTCGCTTCGGCGTCGCGCACCACATGCACGCGGCCGGCACGGCCCAGAGCGGCGCCCTGGGCCGCGACATAGCGGTCACTTGCCAGCCCCGCCTGCTGCAGCCACAGCGCCAGGCCGGCGTTGAGGCTGCCTGTGACGGGGTCTTCCGGCACGCCCAGATCGGGCACGAAGGCGCGCACTTCGAACTGGCATTCGCTGTCAGGCGGATGGGCGCCGACGACGCCAAGCTTGAGGCCTTGCATGGCGGCGAAGTCGGGCCGTAGTGCGAGCACGCTGGCCGCGTCCGCCAGGCGGGCCGCCAGCCAGCCCGGCCCGTTGTCGCACCACACCAGATCCAGCAACGCCTCGGGCGCGATGCGCAGCGACGCGATGACCTGCGCACGCTCCGCCTCACCGACCGGGCCGCTGCGCTTCAGCGGCGGAGCGGCGAAGGCCAGCCGTGCGCCGTCGCGCTTCACGCGCACCAGGCCGATGGCGCATTGCTGCACCACCTCGCCGGGCTTCTTGACGTCGCCGCCGCTGGCCAGAAAGGCGTGTGCACTGCCCAGCGTCGGATGTCCGGCAAACGGCAGCTCGCCGCCAGGCGTGAAGATGCGCACGCGGTAGTCGGCCGCCGGGTCGGTAGGCGGCAGCAGGAAGGTGGTCTCGGACAGGTTGGTCCAGCGCGCGAAGGCCGCCATCTCGTCGTCGGACAGGCCGGCGCCGTCAATGACGACGGCCAGCGCGTTGCCCTTCAGCGGCTGGGCGGTGAAGACGTCGACCTGGGCAAAGCGGCGAAGTTGCGTCATGGCTGCATCTCCCGGCCTGCACCACGTCCTGCGAGGCGGGACCGCGTTTGCCGAGGGCGGCGCGGCACGGCGCTCATGGCGCGTGCTCCATCGCCGGCTCCAGCGCCTCGTGCAGCAGGCGGCCCAGCTTGGCGACGCCCTCGTGGATGAGGTCGGGCGTCAGCGTGACGAAGCTCAGGCGCAGCGTACGCGGGTCGGGCTGATGCGCATAGAAGGCGGCACCGGGCACGTAGGCCACGCCGGCGTCCACCGCGCGCGGCAGCAGCGCCATCGCGTCCAGGCCCGCGGGCAGGCGGATCCAGAAGAACATGCCGCCCTGCGGCGACTGCCACTCGCAGCCCGGCGGCAGGTGCTCGCGCAGCGCCACGGCCATCGCGTCGCGGTTGGCCTTGTAGCGCGCGCGGATGGACGGCACGTGGCCGTCCAGGAAGCCGTCCTTCACGACCTCGTGCACCACTCGCTGGTTGAAGCCCGGCGTGTGCAGGTCGGCGGCCTGCTTGGCCTGCAGCAGCTTGGGGTACAGCTCGGCCGGCGCAATGACGTAGCCCAGCCGGAAGCCCGGCGTCAGCACCTTGGAGAACGAGCCCATGTACAGCGAGCCCTCGGGCCACAGGCTGGACAGCGCGGCCGGCGGCGGCTCGTCGAACCACAGGTCGCCGTAGGGGTTGTCCTCGACGATGGGCACACCGGCACGCCGCGACGCTTCGACGACCTCGGCGCGGCGCTGGGCGCCCATCACGCGGCCGGTAGGGTTCTGGTAGTTGGGCAGCAAGTAGCTGAAGCGCGTGCCCGGTGCGTCGTGCGGCAGGGCCGCAATGGCCTCGGGGCGTGGACCCTGCTCGTCGCTGGCCAGGCTGGCGAACAAAGGCTCGAACGGCGTGAATGCCTGCAGCGCGCCGAGGTACGTGGGCGTCTCGACGGCCACCGGCGCGCCGGCGTCGCAGAGGATCTTGCCGACCAGGTCCAGCCCCTGCTGCGAGCCGCTGGTGATGAGCACCTGGTCGGGGTTCACGTTCATGCCCAATGAAGCGACCCGCCCGGCCACCCACTCGCGCAGCGGCGCATAGCCCTCGCTGGAAGCGTACTGCAGCGCCTCGCGCGGCGAGTGCGTCAGCACCCGGTCGCAGGCAGCCTTGATGGCGTCGACCGGGAAGGTGTCCGCGCTGGGCAGGCCGCCGGCCATGGACAGGATGCCCGGCTTCTCGGTGACCTTGAGGATCTCTCGGATGATGGACGGATTCATGCGCGCGGCACGCCGCGCCTGGGTCCAGACGGTGGTCATAGCTTGTCTCGGAATTTCTTGAAGGAGTCAGCCTAGCATCCAGTCGACCGCCGCACGGGCCTGCAGGTCGGTGGAATCGAACAGGGGCAGTGCCGCCTCAGAGCCGGCCGGCAACAACAGCCCCAGCTCGGTGCAGCCCAGGATGACAGCCTGCGCACCGCGGTCGGCCAGCGCCGCGATCTGCGCACGCAGCAGCTCGCACGACACCGGCTCGACCCGGCCCGCACACAGCTCGTCGTAGATGACCCGGTGCAGCTCGGCCCGGCCTCGCTCGTCGGGCACGATGGCCTCGACGCCGAAGCGCTGCCACAGGCGGTCGCGGTAGAAGCCCTGCTCCATCGTGAAGCGCGTGGCCAGCAGTCCGGCGCGCCTCACACCGGCGGCGCGCAAGGCCTCGGCGGTGGCATCGACGATGTGCAGCACCGGCAGGCCGGCGGCGCGCTCGACCTCGCTGGCCACCAGATGCATCGTGTTCGTCGCAATCAGCAGCGCCTCAGCGCCTGCACGGCGCAGGCCTGCGGCGGCATCGCCCAGCACCTGCGCGGCTTCGGCCCACTGGCCCGCCGACTGCATCGCGGCGATGGGCGCGAAGTCCACGCTGTGCAGCACCAGCTGTGCGCTGTGCAGGCCGCCCAGTCGCGCCGCGACGCCGCGGTTCAGCAACGCGTACAGATGCTGGGTGGAGGCCCAGCTCATGCCGCCCAGCACGCCCAGCGTCTTCATCAGGCGCCCGCCAGGGTCAGGCCACGCGCCGGCGCGGGCCGCCGCTGTGGCGCCGGTTGCAGCAACTGGAACGCTGCCGTGGGCCAGCCCTCCACGACGGCCTCGCGGCCGGCGGCCAGCGTCAGGCCCTCGCCCGCGTCCAGCCAGTGGTCCGCACCGCCGCCGCGCAGCGTCAGCCACAGCCGGCCGTGCGTCACCTGCAACCGGCGCGGCGCGCGGGCGGCGGCCAGCGTCAGTGCCTGGCCGGCGGCCAGCCGCGTCGTGAATCCATCGTCCATGCTCGTCTCCTCAGTTCACCCGCTGCCGCTTGCCCAGCCATACCACGCCCAGCACGGCCGCTGCAAAGACAACGGTCATCGCGTCTAGCTGCTCGCCCAGCAGGGGCACCGCGAACAGCATCGACAAGAAGGGTTGCAGCACCTGCACCTGGCTGACACGCAGCGTGCCGCCCAGCGCCAGCCCGCGGTACCAAGCGAAGAACCCGATCCACATCGACACCAGCGACACATAGGCAAAGCCCATCCACGCGGAGGCCGCCACCGGCTCGACCGGCCGCGTCAGCACGGCCAGCGGCAGGGTGATGGGCAGGCTGATGACCAGCACCCAGCAGATCACCTGCTCGGCGCTGAAGCTGTCCGACAAGCGTGCGCCACTGATGTAGCCCGCCGATGCACAGACCACCGCGCCGAGCAGCAGCCCGTCGGCCACCTCCAGGCCGCCCGCGCCGCGCCAGGCCGCGAAACCCACCACCAGCGCCAGGCCGAGCAGCGCAAAGGCCCAGAAGCCGAGGCTGGGCCGCTGGCGCAACACCAGCGCGCCGATGACGGCTGTGGCCAGCGGCAGCACGCCGGACACGACGGACGCGTGCACCGCGTCCACATGCCGCACGGCGTAGCCCAGCAGCAGGGGCCAGCCGAACACAACGCCCCCGGCGGTGAACGCCAGCAAGCCCCACTCGCGCCCGCGCGGCCGGCGTGCACCGGTCAGCAGCAAATAGGCCATCGACAGCAGCCCCGCCACCGCCGCGCGCCCGAAGGCGACAAAGGCTGGGTCCAGCTGCGGCGCCGCCTCGCTGCCGCCCGCCAGCCGCGTCATCGGGATGCTGAGCGCGAACATCACGACACCCGCCAAGCCAAGCAGCAGGCCCCGCGTGGTGTCGGACGTCGACGTCGTCGACAGCGTGGAGGATGAAGTGGCTAATCCTGACATGAGTCCAGTCTAGGCACAGCAACCAATACAGCACCAGTACAGTCAGCCACTCACATCACGATTCTGTATCGCCATGCCCACCGGTACACCCACCCCACTGCTGCGCGGCGCCAGCCAGCCGCTGGCCGGCCAGCTGGCCGAGCGCTACGCCCAGCGCATCCGCGAACGCCTGCTGCTGCCGGGCGCCCGCCTGCCGTCGGTGCGGGAGTGCGCGCGCCAGCACGGCGTCAGCCCGCACACGGTGGTCGCCGCGTACGACCAGCTGCAGGCGGCCGGCCTGCTGGAGGCGCGCCGCCAGCGCGGCTTCTTCGTGCGCGAATCCCGGCCTGCCACCTCACGCAGCGCACGGCCCGCCACGACCCAGACGCGCCAGGCCCCAATGGACGCCACCGCGCTGATCCGCGGCATGTTCGAGGCCGACGCTGCGCGCTCGCCGGGCCTGGGCACGCTGCCGGCCGACTGGCTGGACCCGGCGCTGCTGCAGTCAGCGCTGCGCCGGCTGGGTCAGGGCGACAACGGCGACGGCCTGCAGGTCAGCTACGGCGACCCCAGCGGCGACGCGCGGCTGCGCGACGCGCTGTCGCACCGGCTGGCCGACCTGGGCATCCATGCCAGCCCGGCGCAGATCCTGACCACCAATGGCGCCACGCATGCGCTGGACCTGCTGATCCGCACGCAGCTGCAGCCCGGCGACGCCGTGCTGGTGGACGACCCGGGCTGGGCCATCATGTTTGCGCGCCTCACGCAGGCCGGCGTGCGCCTGCTGCCCGTTCCGCGCAGCGCGCAGGGGCCCGACCTGGACGTGCTGGCCGCGCTTGCAGCGCAGCACGTGCCGCGCGCCTACCTGACCGTGTCGGTGCTGCACAACCCCACCGGCCACAGCCTCAACCTGGCCGGTGCGCACAAGCTGCTGCGGCTGGCAGACGAGCTGGATTTCCACATCGTTGAGGACGACAGCTACGGCTTCCTCGCGCCCGAGCACCTGCCGCGGCTGGCGGCGCTGGACGGCCTGCGCCGCGTGACTTACGTGTCGGGCTTCTCCAAGGTGCTGACGCCCGCCTGGCGCGTGGGCTACCTGGCCGCCGCGCCCGAAAAGCTGGCCGCGCTGACCGACACCAAGTTGCTGGACGGCTTGACCAGCTCACCCGTGCTGGAGCGCGCCGTGGCGCTGTGCATGGAGCAGGGCCGCCTGCGCCGCCATGCGCAGCGGCTGCGTGAGCGGCTGGCACAGGGCCGCCAGCGCGTGGCGGCGCTGGCCGCGCGCCAGGGCTTCACATGGGCGGCGCCGCCGGACGGCCTGTTCGGCTGGCTGGACGTCGGCGTAGACAGCGAGCGCCTGGCCCAGCCGCTGCTGGACGCCGGCTGGCTGACGGCACCCGGCGCGCTGTTCAGCGCGACACGCGCGCCGGGCTCGCTGATGCGCATCAACATGGCCACGTCGCAGGACCCGGCGTTCTGGCGCGCGCTGCGCGCGGCGGTGGACCGGTCGACGCGCAGCCCCGGCTAGCGGCCCTCAGTAACTACCCTGGGGAACGCCACAAAGTTCTCGCTGCGCGGGAGTTGCTGGCTTTCAGCAAGCTGACCACCCTCACAATCCGGCCGCTTCGCGCCGCCCTCAACCTTGCGCCTGTACGCAGCCATGAGCGATTCCCTGAAGTTCCTCGTCGTCGACGCCCTGCCCGGCGTGCAGACCTTTGCGCGCCAGTTGCTGCAGGGTCATGGATTCCACAACGACCAAGTCCTGTGCTGCGCAGACACCGACTCGGCGCTGGCCCAGGGCCTGGTGTTCAAGCCCGGCCTGTTGATCACGGACTGGTTTGCAAAATCGCCGCTGACCGGCGTGCAGCTGTACCAGCGCCTGCACGACTCGCTACCGGGCCTGCGCCTGGCCTTGCTGAGCTTCGACGCCACTCCCGAACAACAAACCGAGGCCCGCGCGCTGAGCGCGCATTTCCTGCTGAAAAAGCCTTTCACCGCGGAGCAGTTCAAGGCCGAGATGGTGCGCACGCTGGAACTGCTGCGACACCCGGTCCCGACGCGGGCACCGCGCCCAGTTACGCGACCGGTGCTGCCGCCGCTGCCGCCCACGCCGGTCGTCAAACCCGGCGACAAGGTGCGCTACCAGGGCGCCGTGCACGTGGCCCAGCACGTGGTTCACCGCCACGGCGAAACCGTCGTGCAGCTCAAGGGGCAGACGACGCTGGTGCCGGTCGAGAAGCTGCAGCCGGCTTAACAGGCCACGGTCAGCGCCATCAGCAGCGGATAAGGCAGCGCCACCGTCGGGCGCAGCGCGCTCTTCAGGTACTGCGCCAGCAACCCCGCGCCACGCGGCCTGCCCAACAGCCAGTCGCTATGCAGCTGCATGGGCAAGGCCGCCGCGCCGGCCTTCACGCCAGCCTCCACCACCAGCAGCCGGTCACCGAGCCGCCCCTGGAAGGTCTTCAGCACGCCCTCCTGCAGCCACAGCAGCGCGATCAGGCCGAGCGCCAGCACGCTGTCCGGCACCACGACACACACGGCGACGGCGGCCAGCTTGACCGCCAGCGTCAGCGCCTCGTAGCGCTCATGCTGCGCTTGCAGCGCCAGCCATTCCTGCTGCAGCGCCGTGGTCGTCATTTGGCTTCCAGCACTTCCCAGCGCTCCATCAGCGCCAGCAGCTCGGCGTCGATGTCCGCGGCGCGGTCGGTGACCTCGGCGATCCGCTTGGCGCCCTGCGTGTACAGCTCGGTGCCGGCAATCAGCGCATTCAGCTGCGTCTGCTCGGCTTCCAGCGCGGCGATCTGCTTGGGCAGTTCGTCCAGCTCGCGCTGCTCCTTGTAGCTGAGCTTTCGCTTGGTGGCGACGACCGGGGCGGGCTCGGCCGGCGGTGGGGACGGCGCAACAGCGGCCGCAGCAGGCGCCGATGCCGGGGCCGCCTTGGCCTGCAACGCGGCGGCGCGCTTGGACTGCGTCAGCCAGTCCTGCACACTGCCCTCGTACTCGCGCCAGCGCGCCTCGCCCTCATAGACGATGGTGGACGTGACGACGTTGTCCAGGAAACGCCGGTCGTGGCTGACCAGGAAGACCGTGCCGTCGTACTCGGCCAGCAACTCCTCCAGCAGTTCCAGCGTCTCGATGTCGAGGTCGTTGGTCGGTTCGTCCAGCACCAGCACATTGGCCGGCCTCGCGAACAGGCGGGCCAGCAGCAGGCGGTTGCGCTCGCCCCCCGACAGCGTGCGCACCGGCGAGTTGGCGCGCGCCGGCGAGAACAGGAAGTCGCCGAGGTAGCTCTTGACGTGCTTCCTCTGGTTGCCGATCTCGATCCACTCCGAGCCGGGGCTGATGGTGTCGGCCAGCGTCGCGTCGAGGTTCAGCGTGTCGCGCATCTGGTCGAAGTAGGCGACCGTCATGCGCGAGCCCAGGCGCACGGTGCCGGTGTCGGGCTGCAGTTCGCCGAGGATCATCTTCAGCAGCGTCGTCTTGCCCGCGCCGTTGGGGCCGATCAGGCCGACCTTGTCGCCACGCAGGATGGTGGACGTGAAGCCGCGCACGATGGATCTGTCGCCATAGCTCTTGCCCACGTCCTCCAGCTCGGCCACGATCTTGCCGCTGGCGCCGCCGGTGTCGATGTCCAGCCGCACCTTGCCCTGCACGTCGCGCCGCGCGGCGTGGGCCAGGCGCATGGCCTCCAGGCGCTGGATGCGCGCCACGGAACGCGTGCGGCGGGCCTCGACGCCCTTGCGGATCCAGATCTCCTCCTGCGCCAGCAGCTTGTCGAATCGCGCGTTGAACAGCGCCTCGTTCTCCAGCTCGTAGGCCTTGGCGGCCTGGAAGGCGGCGTAGTTGCCGGGGTAGCCGCGCAGCTGGCCACGGTCCAGCTCGACGATGCGGTTGGCGACGTTGTCTAGGAACGCGCGGTCATGGGTGATCAGCAGCAGCGAGCCCTTGAAGTCGTTCAGCAGGCCTTCCAGCCAGGTGATGGCGTCCAGGTCCAGGTGGTTGGTGGGCTCGTCCAGCAGCAGCACGTCGGGCTGGGCGACCAGCGCGCGGCCCAGGGCGACACGCTTCTTCAGGCCGCCGGACAGGCTGCCGACCAAACGGCTGCCATCCAGCCCCAGGCGGTGCAGCGTCTCCTCGACACGCTGCTCCCAGTTCCATGCACCGATGTGCTCGATGCGCTCCTGCACCCAGGCGAGGTCGTCGTTCTCGTCGTGGAGTTCGTAGCGCTCGCGCAGCGCCTTGTGCTCCGCCACGCCCTCGCTGATGACGTCGAAGATGGTCGCATCGCCGCGCAGTTCGGGCTCCTGCGGCACGTAGACGTTGGTCAGGCCTTGCTGCTGCTGCAGCAGCCCGTCGTCGAGCTTTTCCAGCCCGGCGAGGATCTTCAGCAGCGACGACTTGCCGGTGCCGTTGCGACCGATGAGGCCGACGCGCTCGCCGACTTCGAGTGAGAAGCCTGCGCCGTCGAGAAGTGCGACGTGCCCGAAAGCGAGGTGAGCGTTGGTTAGGGAGAGGACTGCCATCGGCGGATTGTCCCCTGGCGGTTCGAACCGCCCGGTCGCGCGACCAGATCGGCCCCGGATACTGCCGCCATGCCATTGCCCCGCGCCGCCTGCTGGCCCGCCTTTTGTCTCGTGCTGGCGCTGCTGTCGCTGCTGGCGTGGCCCTGGCCGCGCGAGGCGCTGGACTGGCAGCCCGCACTGGCGGCCACGCAGCCGTGGCGCGCCGTCAGCGCCGCCTTCGTGCACTGGACGCCGACACACCTGGCCGCCAACCTGGCCGGCTGCGCGGTGCTGGCGCTGCTGGGCTGGCGCGCCCTGCTGGGCCCGCGGCAGGTGGTGGCAGGCCTGGCCGCGCTGCCGCTGACGCAGCTGGGCCTGCTGCTGCGGCCCGAGCTGCAGCGCTACGCCGGCCTGTCCGGCGAACTTCATGCGCTGGCGGCCATCGCCGCGCTGGCCCTGCTACGGCGCGGGGGGCGCGAACGCGCCATCGGCTCGGCCATCGCCGCAGGCCTGCTGGTCAAGCTGGTGCTCGAAGCGCCGCTGGGGCCGGTGCTGCGGGCGACGCCGGGATTCGACTTCGCCGTGGCACCTTTCGCGCATCTTTGTGGCGCCGGCGCCGGCTTGATCGCCGGCGCGCTGACAATGGAGCGCTTATCCAGCCCCACCAGGACGCCCCATGGGACGTGAAGCCCGCTGTACCGCCCAGATTGGCACCCAGGCCGCCGATGTGACGGCCCTGCTCGAATCCACCACCGTCGTGCTGCGCGGCGAACTCAAGTGCAAGTGGGACATCTCCTCACTGCAGAACCTGCGCGTCGAAGCAGGCGGCGCCCTGCGCTTTGAGGCGGGCGATGACGCCGTCACGCTGCAGCTCGGCGAGCCCGAGGCCGGCAAGTGGCTGAAGAAGCTGCAGACCCCGCCACCCACGCTGGCCGCCAAGCTCGGCGTCAGCGCCGCCAGTCCGGCGCTGCTGATCGGCCCCACGGTCGGCACGCTGGACCCCGCGCTGGCCGAGGCGTTGGCCGGCTGCATCACGACCAATGTCCGTGAGGCGCGCATGCTGGTGGCCGTCATCAGCAAGCGCGACGAACTGGCGCGCATGGCCGACTTCCACGCCGACATGATCTGCAAGACCGTCTGGGTGGTGCACGCCAAGGGCCCCGGCGCCAACCCGTCGGACTCGGACGTGCGGCTGGAACTGCGCGCCCGCGGCTACGTGGACAACAAGACCACGGCGGTGTCGGAGCGGTTGACAGCCACGCGCTACGTGCTGAGCGAGCCGCCCGCCAAGAAGCGCGTGCGCAACCGCTGAGTGAACGGCTGCGGCCGGGTTCAGCCCACGTCGGCATCGCGCAGCGTGGCGCTCCTGACGCTGCCCCCAGCGACGGCCACACCCGACATGCTGGCAGCATGGCGGCCATGAGCCCGCAACCCCGCCAGACCCAGCTCGACGCCCGCGCCATTGCCCTGCTGCTGCTGTGCTGCGTGCTGTGGGGCATCAACCAGGTGGCCGTCAAGGCCGCACTGACCGAGATCGGGCCGCTGTGGCAGGCGGGGCTGCGCTCGGTGGTCGCTGGGCTGCTGGTGTGGGCCTGGGCAGCGGGGCGTGGCATCCGGCTGTTCGAGCGCGACGGCAGCCTCGGCGGCGGACTGCTGGCCGGGCTGCTGTTCGCGGCCGAGTTCGCGTGCATCTTCCTGGGCCTGCAATACACCAGCGCGTCGCGCATGGTGGTGTTCCTCTACCTGTCGCCCTTCGTCGTCGCGCTGGGCATGCCGTTCATCGCGCGGGGCGAGACGCTGGCCGGCCGGCAGTGGGCCGGCCTGGCGCTCGCCTTCGGCGCGGTGGCGTTCGCGTTTGCCGAGGGCTTCTCGTCGCCGCACGGCGATACCCGCGGACCCTCTTGGTGGGGCGATGCACTGGGCGTTGCCGCCGCCTTGCTGTGGGCCGGCACGACGCTGGCGATCCGGGGCACGCGGCTGTCGTCGGCCGTAGCCGAGAAGACACTGCTGTACCAGCTCGGCGTGTCGGCGCTGGCGCTGTGCGCAGCGGCGGCCCTGGCCCGCGAGCCGCTGCCCACGCACTGGTCACCGCGGCTGCTGGGGCTGTTCGGCTTCCAGGCCATCCTCGTGTCCTTCGCGAGCTACCTGGCCTGGTTCTGGCTCATCCGTCACTACGCGGCCACCAAGCTCGCAGTGTTCACGCTGAGCACGCCGTTGTTCGGGCTGCTGGCCGGCGCGCTGCTGCTGGGCGAGAGCATCAGCGCGCGGCTGGTGGCCGCGCTGGTGGCGTTGGCGGCCGGCATCGTGCTGGTGAACCGCTGATGTCCCCAGCGCGCCAGGTGCTGTCATCCGGGCTGCCTAGACTGCGGCATCACACCAGGAGACTTCCATGATCACCCTCTGCGGCATCCCGCTGTCCAACTACTACAACAAGGTCAAGCTGGCCCTGCTGGAGAAGGGCATCCCGTTTACCGAGGAATACGTGAAGACGCATTCCCACGACGAGGCCGTGCTGAGCTGCACGCCGCTGGGCAAGGTGCCTTTCATCAAGACGCCCCAGGGCGCGCTGTGTGAAAGCCAAGCCATCGTCGACTACCTGGAAGCCGCCTACCCCGACACGCCGCGGCTCGTTCCCGCCGACTCCTGGCAGGCCGCCAAGGTTCGCGAGCTGATCACCTACGTGGAGCTGCACCTGGAGCTGGTAGCGCGCGAGCTGTACGCTGAGGCCTTCTTCGGCGGCAAGGTCAGCGACGGCACCAAGCAGCGCGTGGCCCGCGTGCTGCCCGAGAATATCGCCGCCTTCAAGCGGCTGGCCAAGTTCGGCCCCTACCTGGCCGGCGACCAGTTCACGCTGGCCGACTGCGCCGGCTGGGTCAGCCTGCCGCTGGTGGCCATGTCGACCAAGGCCGTCTACGGCGAAGACCTGCTGGCCGCCGGCGGCGTGGACTGGAAGCCATACGCCAAGTTGATCGGGGAGCGCCCGCATGCGCTGCGCGTGAGCGCCGACCGCAAGGCCGACCAGGAACGCTCGCTGGCCGCCAACCGCGCCGGCTGAAGCCGTTGACAGCTCTGGTAGAGATCGAGCTGAAGTTCCTGCTACCGGCCGCGCGCCGCGCCGCGCTGGCCGTCGAGCTGACTGGACGCGGCACCGCGCAACGCACGCTGCTGCAGGACATCTACCTCGACACGCCGGACCTGCACCTGGCGCGCGCCGGCCTGGCCTGGCGCCTGCGCCGCGAGGGCGGGCGCTGGGTGCAGGCGCTGAAGGCCGCGCGGGCCGGTGCGCTGGAGCGCTTCGAGCACGAGGTCGAACTGTCGGACGCCAATGCCGACGCCCAGGCCCATGCCGACACTGCGCCCGGCCGCGAGCTGCTGGCGCTGCTGGCGGCCGCGCACAAGCAAGGCCATGCCCCCACGCCCTGCTTCAGCACCCGCGTGCTGCGGCTGACGCGGCGCGTGCGCACCCGCGGTGCCGTCGTGGACGTCATGCTGGACGAGGGCCGCGTGCAGGCCGGCGGGCGCGAGCTGCGGCTGCGCGAGGTCGAGTTCGAGCTGGTGTCCGGCTCACCGCTGGCCCTGCTGGCGCTGGCGGAGCGCTGGCGTGCGCGCTTCGGCCTCGTGCTGGACCCGCGCAACAAGGCCGAGCGCGGCTTCGCGCTGGCCACGGGCGCTCCCGACGCGCCGCTGCGCAAGGCGGCCACACCGCGCTACGCCCAGGGCGCCACCGTCACCGCAGCGTTCGGCGCCGTGCTGGACGAATGCCTGGCCCACCTGGGCCGCAACGCCATCGCCTTGGCCTCACCCGCCGCCGGCGACCCGACCGCGCGAGGTGCGCACGTGCACCAGGCGCGGGTGGCCATCCGCCGGCTGCGCAGCGCGCTGAGCGCCTTCCGCGACGGCGTGGCCGCGCCGCCACCCGAGCTGGTGGACGGCCTGCGCGCGCTGTTCGCGACGCTGGGCGAATCGCGCGACCGCGACGTGCTGGACAGCGGCGTGGCCGCCGACCTCGCACGCGCCGGGGCACCGCCGCTTCCGCTGCCGCTGCCCATGGCGCCGACCGACCCTGCCGCGCTGATGCGCGAGGCCGCCACGCAGCGCCTGCTGCTGGACTGGCTGCGCTGGCGCACCGCGCTCAGCGACGACGACGCACCGCCGGACCTGTCGCTGAAGCGCCTGGCCCGCCGCAGGCTGCGCCGCTGGCACCGCGCGCTGGCCACCACCTGCCGGGCCTTCGAGGAACTGGACGACGAGGCGCTGCACGAACTGCGCAAGCGCGTGAAGCGTCAGCGCTATGCGCTCGAGCTGTTCGCGCCGCTGCAGCCGGCGGACCGGCTCAAGCCCTACCGCCGTGGGCTGGCCGCGGCGCAGCAGGCGCTGGGCGAGATCAACGACCTGGTGGTGGCCCGCACGGCCTACCAGGCCCTGGTGGCCGCCGACCCGGCCGCCTGGTTTGCTGTCGGCTGGCTGACGGCGCGGCTGGCCGAGGCGCGCCGCCGCGCCCGCGAGGCGCTGGGCCGCCTCGCCATGCATCCCGCGCCCGTGCGCTGACTCAGACGCATGGGCAGCGCATCGCGCGCTTGCCCCCCAAGGCCGGCGGATTTTGCGGCGTCCGCTGACAGGCGGGCGCGCCTAAACTGGTTCGTCCCGTCCCACCGTTGCCGCCATGAGCCTCCCGCGCCGACTGCTGTTCACCCTCGCCGCCGCCATGCTGGCCGTGCCGTTCACCGCGCCGGCCCAGAACGACGACGAGGCGCGCGTCATCGTGCGCTTCAGGCCCCAGGCCGACAGCGTGCGCGCCAAGGCCCTGGCACTGCGTGCAACGCGCCTGGAGGCCCGTGAGGTAGCCCAGACGCGCGCCACCGCTTTGGGCATGCGCACCGGCCACGCGCTGCGCGCCGGCCTCAGCCTGGACGAGCGCACGCACGTCGTCACCGCCCGCGGCATGACGGCCGCGCACCTGGCGCGGCAGCTGGCGATGGACCCCGAGGTGGAAGTGGCTGCCGTGGATGGCCGGCGCAAGATCGCGGCGCTGCCGAACGACCCGCTGTTCGGCGGCGCGACGGTCAACCCCGAGACGACCACGGGCGGCACGCAGAACCGCCTCATCGACCAGTGGTACCTGAAAGCCCCGGCCGGTGTGGTGAAGTCCAGCATCAATGCGCCAGCGGCGTGGGACCTCACGACCGGCGCGGACAACGTCATCGTCGCGGTGCTGGACACCGGCGTGCGCGGTGACCACCCCGACCTGGCCGGCAAGCTCGTGGGCGGCTACGACATGGTCGGCTACGGCAGCCCCGGCGCGATGTCGACCGCCATCGCCAACGATGGTGACGGCCCGGACGCCGACGCGTCAGACCCGGGCGACTGGGTCACGCAGGCCGACGTCAACAGCGGCGCCCTGGGCAAGGACTGCAACAGCGGCGACGTCGGCAACAGCTCCTGGCACGGCACGCGCGTCGCCGGCCTCATCGGTGCGGCCAGCAACAACGGTCAAGGCATGGCCGGCGTGGGCTGGCGGCTGAAGATCCTGCCGGTGCGCGTGCTGGGCAAGTGCGGCGGCTACGACAGCGACATCATGGCCGGCATGAAATGGGCGGCCGGGCTGGACGTGCCGGGCCTGCCGACCAACACACAAAAGGCCAAGGTGCTGAACCTCAGCCTGGGCGGCGATGGCAGTTGTGGCACCTCGGGCACCGGCGGTCTTTACCGAGAGGTGATCAATAAGGTCAACGCAACCGGCGCCACCATCGTCGTCGCGGCGGGCAACTCCGAGGGCCAGGCCGTCGGACTGCCGGGCAACTGCCCTGGCGTCGTGACCGTCGCGGCGCTGCGCCATGTCGGCACCAAGGTCGGCTTCTCCAGCGTCGGCCCCGAGGTGACCGTGGCGGCGCCGGGTGGCAACTGTGTCAACATCTTCGCCGGCCAGCCCTGCCTGTACCCGATGGTCAGCACGACCAACAGCGGCACCACGGCGCCGGTCGCCGCCGAGGCGGCCTACACGAACAGTGCGCAGTCGGTCGGGACCAGCTTCTCGGCGCCCATCGTCAGCGGCATCGTGGGCCTGATGGCCTCGATGCGGCCGGCACTGGCCCCCACGGAGGCGGTCTCCATCCTGAAGCTGACCGCCCGCACCTTCCCCACCACCGGGGGATCGACCGGTGTCGGCGCCTGCGCGGCACCCACCTCGGCGGTGCAGGACGAGTGCTACTGCACCACCACCACCTGCGGCGCCGGCATGGTGGACGCCTTCGAGGCCGTGAAGGCCGCGCAGGCCATGGCAGGCGCCACGGTGGCGATCACGCCGTCACCCGGCAGCGGCCTGACCGCCGGCCAGACGCTGACGCTGACCGCGGCCGTGACCGGCCTGGCCAGCGGGCGCTCGGTGGCGTCCACCGCCTGGACGCTGGTCGATGGCGGCGGCGCCGTGACCGGCTTGGCGTCCGGCGCCGGCACGGCCACCACGACGCTGACGCCCACCGCAGGCGGCACGGTCGTCGTGCGCGCCGACGTGACCGACAACCTGGGCTTCGTCTACAGCCAGTCAGCCAGCATCAGCGTCACAGGCGCCTCGGGCGGCACGACGACGCCCGGCACCAGCAGCGGCGGCAACAGTGGCGGTGGCGGTGGCGGCGGCGGTGGCGGCGTCAGCGCGGCGTGGCTGCTGGCGCTGCTGCTGGCCGCAGTCAGCCTGCGGAGGCCGCCGATGCGGCAGGCGCTGCGGCGCAGGCCTTGAAGCCGGCGGCCAGCGCGGGATCCTTGCTGGCCTTGAGGCGGTTCGCCAGCAGGCCGTCGGCCTGGATGACCAGCGTGTGGCGCGACTGCGCCGGCTTCAGCGCCAGCACGCGCAGGCCCTTGAGCCCGCGCTTACCGAAGGCCTCCAGCTGCGCAGCCGCCTCGGCCTCGCTGGCGTGGCGGCTCATCACGAACGTGGGGTTCTCGGCCGGCATGCCTTCCAGCAGCTCGAACGGCAGGCGCATCTGCTTGTAGGTGGCCTCCTTGCGGGCGCGGAAGTCGGGGTCGGCCAGCCTGATGGTCGCGACCACCCACTCGCCGGCCTGCTCGCTGCTGCGGGTCTGCGATTCGGCGCCCATCGCGCGCAGCACCGTCTGCGCGGCGGCCAGTGCGGTGTCGCCATCCAGCGGCCCCAGCTCCAGGCAGTTGCGCCGCGATAGCGCCGCCACGGCACTGGCCGCCAGCGGCTGGATGCGCTCCGGGTGCTGCTCCGCCGCCAGGCGCTGCGGCTCGCGGCCGGCATGCGCGGGCAACCCGGAGACGGTGTCCAGCCATCCCTTGGACCAGATGAAGAACAAGGCGTTGATCGCCAGCAGCACGATGACCAGCACACGCATCACGAAGAAGTCTCCAGTCTCAGGCTGAGTTCGCCGGCGCTGACGAACGTCATGCCGGTGGCCGTGTCCAACAGCAGTTCGCCGCGGGTGGACACGCCGCGCGCGATGCCCGATTGCTCGCCGACGCGCACGCGCCGGCCTGCGGCCAAGTCGCGCCGCGAGAACGCCAGCTGCCAGGGGCCGAAGCCCAGCGTCTCGAAGTCGGCCAGCAGCGCGCGCAGAGCGGGGGCGAGGCGGTCCAGCGTGGCGGCGGCGGCAGCCTCCGGGTCCAGCGTACGCAGGGCCGCATGGCCGCTGGCGAAGGCGCTGCGATCCGCTTCGGGGGGCAGCGGTTGCAGGTTCAGGCCGATGCCGACGACGACGCCGCGGCGGTCATGCGCAAGCGGCACGGTCTCGATGAGGATGCCGCCCAGCTTGGCGCCATCCAGGAACAGGTCGTTGGGCCACTTCAGGCGGATGCGGTCGCCGGCCGGGTCCAGCACGTCGGCGACGGTGCAGCCGACGGCCAGCGACAGGCCGGACAGGTCCAGCGCGGCGGGCAGGGGCAGCGCGATGGAGAAGGTCAGCGAGGCGTCATCCGACTGCCAGGCCCGGCCCAGGCGGCCCCGGCCCGCGGTCTGGCGGTCGGCCGAGACGATCAGCGGGCGGCCGCCGTCGCGCAGGTGCGCCAGCGCTTCGGTGTTGGTCGAGCCGCATTCGGCGAGGTGGCGCCGCTCCATCACGTCAGCGGCGGGTCTTGGGGGCCAGCATCGTGCCGCGGCAGGTCAGCGCGCCGCACCAGCAGGCGAACTGCTTCTTGACCTTGGCCGTGTGGCGCTCGTCCAGCACCAATCCGTAGTCGTAGAACAGTTCCTCGCCGGGCTCCAGGTCGCGCAGCGCGTGGATGAAGACACGGCCGTCCACCTCGTCGGCCTCGCAGTTGGGCTCGCAAGCGTGGTTGATCCAGCGCGCATCGTTGCCGCCATACAGCGCGTCGATGACCAGGCCGCCATCGAGGTGGAAGTAGAAGGTGTGGTTGGGCTGCGCGGGGTCGTGGGGGTGGCGGTCCACCGCCTCTTCCCAGGTGATGCGCTCGCCGGTGTACTCGATGATTTTGGCGCCCGCCGCGATGGGTGCTGCCGCGTATACGCCGCGGCCATGCACGCCGGAATCCCGGACTTCGATCTTGCGGCGTGGGGTTTTGGTGGCCATCAAACGCTGTGGTACGGTGATTTCATGGGTGCGCGTGCGCAGGTGTGCGCGCGAGGCCCGGATTGTAGGCAGGGGATTTGGAGTCCCCGCCCCTAGGGAACCGAGAGACAAGACCCGATGAGCAAGACCCTGATCATTGCCGAGAAGCCCAGCGTGGCGCAGGACATCGTCCGCGCGCTGACCCCCGTGGCGGGCAAGTTCGACAAGCACGACGATCATTTCGAGAACGAGCAGTACGTCGTCAGCTCCGCCGTGGGTCACCTGGTGGAGATCGCGGCGCCCGAGGAGTTCGACGTCAAGCGCGGCAAGTGGAGCTTCGCCAACCTGCCGGTGATCCCGCCGCACTTCGATCTCAACCCCATCGACAAAAATAAGGGCCGGCTGAACGCGCTGTCCAAGCTGATCCGCCGCAAGGACGTGACGGCCCTCATCAACGCCTGCGACGCGGGCCGCGAGGGCGAGCTGATCTTCCGGCTCATCGAGCAGTACGCGCAGCCCGCCAAGGGCAAGCTCAACAAGCCCATCCAGCGACTGTGGCTGCAGTCGATGACGCCGGCCGCCATCCGCGAGGGCTTTGAGAAGCTGCGCAGCGATGAGCAGATGCTGCCGCTGGCCGACGCTGCCCGCTGCCGCTCCGAGGCTGACTGGCTGGTGGGCATCAACGGCACGCGCGCGATGACCGCGTTCAACTCGCGCGACGGCGGCTTCTTCTTGACCACCGTGGGCCGGGTGCAGACGCCGACGCTGTCGGTCGTCGTCGAGCGCGAGGAAAAGATCCGCAAGCACGTTGCCCGCGACTACTGGGAGCTGCGCGCCAACTTCGACGCGCAGGCCGGCCAATACGAAGGCAAGTGGTTCGACCCGAGCTGGAAGAAGAACGACGACGCCGAGCGCCGCGCGGACCGCATGTGGAACGCGGCCGACGCGGAAGCCATCGCCAAGGCGGTGCTGGGCCAGCCCGCCGTCGTCACCGAGGAAAGCAAGCCGAGCACGACCAGTTGCGGCGGCCTGTACGACCTGACGACGCTGCAGCGCGAGGCCAACTCGCGCTTCGGCTTCTCGGCCAAGACGACGCTGTCCATCGCGCAGGCCCTGTACGAGAAGCACAAGGTGCTGACCTACCCGCGGACGGACTCGCGCTTCCTGCCCGAGGACTACCTGGCCGTGGCCAAGGACACGGCCAAGATGCTGGCGACGGAAGACCTGCCCGGCCCGCTGGCCGCGCTGTCGCAGCACGCCGCCAAGTCGCTGAAGGAGGGCTACATCAAGCCCACCAAGAAGGTGTTCGACAACGCCAAGGTGTCGGATCACTTCGCGATCATTCCGACGCTGCAGGCACCCAAGGCGCTGACCGAGATCGAGGCCAAGCTGTACGACATGGTCGTCAAGCGCTTCCTGGCGGTGTTCTTCCCCCCGGCCGAGTTCCTGGTCACGACACGCATCTCCAAGGTGCTGGACAAGCATCACTTCCAGACCAACGGCAAGGTGCTGGTGAAGCCGGGCTGGCTGGCCGTCTACGGCAAGGACGTGGACGACGAGGACGCGAACCTGGTGCCTGTGAACACCGGCGAGGTCGTGCGCACCGAGAGCGTGGACGTGAAGGCGCTGCAGACCAAGCCGCCGGCGCGCTACACCGAAGCGACGCTGCTGAGCGCGATGGAGGGCGCCGGCAAGCTGATCGACGACGACGAGCTGCGCGAAGCCATGGCCGAGAAGGGTCTGGGCACGCCGGCCACGCGCGCGGCCACCATCGAAGGCCTGATCAGCGAGAAGTACATGCTGCGCGAAGGCCGCGAGCTGATCCCCACGGCCAAGGCCTTCCAGCTGATGACGCTGCTGCGCGGGCTCGAGGTGGAAGACCTGACCAAGCCGGAGCTGACCGGCGACTGGGAGTCCAAGCTGGCCGCGATGGAAAAGGGCAAGCTGAGCCGCGAGACCTTCATGGCCGAGATCGCGGCCATGACCGAGAAGATGGTCGCCAAGGCCAAGGGCTACGACCGCGACACCATCCCCGGCGACTACGCGACGCTGAAGACGCCCTGCCCCAAGTGCGGCGGCGTGGTGAAAGAGAACTACCGCCGCTTCACCTGCACCGGCAAGCATGCGGACGGCAGCGACGCCTGCGGCTTCTCCATCGGCAAGATCCCCGGCGGCCGCAGCTTCGAGCTTGCCGAGGTGGAGACCTTCCTGGCGAACAAGAAAATCGGGCCGCTGGAAGGCTTCCGCTCCAAGGCGGGCTGGCCGTTCACGGCGGAGCTGGCGCTGGTCTATGACGACGAGATCGCCAACTGGAAGCTGGAGTTCGACTTCGGCGAGGACGCCAAGAAGGCCGAGAACGATGGCGAACCGGTGGACTTCTCCAGCCAGAGCTCGCTGGGCGCCTGTCCCAAGTGCGCAGGCCATGTCTACGAGCACGGTGCCAACTACGTGTGCGAGCACTCGGTGGGCGAGAAGGTGACCTGCGACTTCAAGACCGGCAAGGTCATCCTGACCCAGCCCATCGAGCCGGCGCAGGTGACCAAGCTGCTGCACGACGGCAAGACCGATCTGCTGGAGAACTTCGTCTCCAACAAGACGCGCCGCAAGTTCAAGGCTTTCCTGGCTTACGACAAGAAGGAAGGCAAGGTCGTCTTCGAGTTCGAGCCGCGGGCAGGCAAACCCACTGGCAAACCTGCCGGCAAGGCTGCGGGCAAGGCCGCACCGGCCAAGAAGGCCCCCGCCCGCAAGGCCGCCGCCAAGGCCTGAGCGAGCGGCCGGCCGCGCGCGCAAATCCCCTATGCTCGCCGCCACAGCTCGTCACGGGCGGGGAGGAAAGCGCATGACGCCAATGAGCAGGGGCATACAGGCGCGCCTGACGGCCGGCATCGCCCTGGTGGCCAGCCTGCTCGTGCTGGCGGTCGGCTGGTACTGGAACGCCCACGAGGAAGACGAGCTGATGCGGGGCTTGCGCCAGCGCGAGGCGCGCCTGGCCGGCCTCGTCGAGCGCGGCTTTGCCGGCCCGATCTGGAACCTGGACAACGTCGCCATCGAGAACTTGCTCGACGCCGTCATGGCCGACCCCGAGGTGCACGCGCTGGAGCTGCAAGCGCCGGGGCTGCAGGGCGGCGTGGTGAAGCGCGAGCGCGGCGAGCCCGCCCGCGGCGCCATCCGCCGCGAGTTCCCGATCAACTACCAACCGGCGGCCGACGGCAGCGGCGAGCAGGTGGCCACCGCCGTGCTGACACTGAGGCGCGACCTCGTGGACGGCCAGATCCAGCGCACCCGGCTTCTGGTGGTGCAGCTGCTGGCGGTGGGGCTGGCAGGCATCGTGGCGGCCAGCTGGCTGCTGGTGCACTGGCTGGTGCGCCGCCCCGTGGCGCGGCTCGGCGCCCTGGCGCAACGCGTGGCCTCGGGCGACCTGGGCGCGCAGGAGCGCATCGAGCGCGACGACGAAATCGGCGAGCTGACCGCGCGCTTCAATGCGATGAGCCTGAGGCTGCGCAGTGCCGCCGACCAAGTACAGCTCAGCTCGGAAGGGCTGCGTGCCAGCGAGGCGCGCTACCGCAGCCTGTTCGAGAACGCGACCGAGGGCATCTTCCAAGCAGATGCGGATGGACGCGTGCTCAGCATGAACCGGGCGCTGACGCAGATTCTGGGCCTGGGTACGCACTCGCCCGTGGGGCGCCGGTTGCGCGCGGTCGCGGGCATCTCGCGCGAAGAGATGCTGCGCGTGGTCCGCGTGATGGACGAGCAGGGCAAGATCCAGCAGGCCCAGCTGCAGCTGCGCGCGCGGGGGGGGCAGCCGCTGTGGGTGGAGCTGAACGCGCACTGGGTCGACGCCGGCGGCGGCGACCGCCGCATCGAGGGCATGGTCAGCGACATCTCGCAGCGGCGGCGCACCGAGGCCGAGCTGACACGCCACCGCGAGCACCTGGAAGACCTCGTCAATGAGCGCACGGCCGAACTCAGCGAGGCCAAGCTGCGCGCCGAAGCGGCCAACCAAGCCAAGGGCCGCTTCCTGGCGACCATGAGCCACGAGTTCCGCACGCCGCTGAACGCGATCCTCGGCTTCACGCAGCTGATGCAGATGGATGCGGCGATGCCCGCCAGCCAGGCGACCAAACTGCAGCTGATGCGGGACTCGGGCTTGCACCTGCTGGAGCTGATCAGCGATGTGCTGGACATGGCCAGCATCGAGGCCGGCAAGGTGTCGCTCAAGCCCAGCGCCGTCGAGCTGCGCTCGCTGGTGGAGATGGCCTGCGACAGCGTGCGCCTGCGCGCCGAGCAGAAGAACCTCGGCTTCACCGCGGACATCGCCCCGGACCTGCCCGTGCGCGTGCTGGTGGACGGCCAGCGCCTGCGGCAGGTGCTCCTGAACCTGTTGTCCAACGCGGTCAAGTTCACCGACACCGGCACCGTCCGGCTCAGCGCCACCTTGCTGGAGCGGGCGCGCGACGGCCAGGCACGACTGCGCCTGGCGGTCATCGACACCGGCATCGGCATGACGCCCCAGCAACAGGCACGCCTGTTCCAGGCTTTCGAGCAGGTCTCCGACGATTCCCGTCACCTCGGCGGCACCGGTCTGGGCCTGTCCATCAGCCAGCAGCTCGTCAAGCTGATGGGCGGCCAGATCACCGTGCAGAGCAGCGCGGGGCAAGGCAGCTGCTTCTCGTTCGATTTGAGCGTGCCGCTGGCATGACCTGGGCGATTGCCGCCAAGCTGGTTGCAATCCTGGTGGCGGTGTCCATCGGCTGGGCGGTCGGCCGCATGCGCTGGCTCGGCGGTGGCGAGGCAGGCAGCCAGCCGGGTGAAGCCGGAGACCCGGCGCGCGTGCTGGCCAATGCGGCCTTCTACATCTTCGTGCCCGCGCTGCTGTTCCGCACCACGGCGCGGCTGGACACGTCGGCGCTGCCGTGGGACTTCCTCGGTGCGTTCTTCCTGCCCGCGCTGGTGCTCGTAGCACTGCTGTACGTCGTCTACCGCTGGCGCCGCGCGCCTGGCGAGAACATCGTGGCGCCCAGCGTCAAGGCCATCACGGCGGGCTTCGGCAACACGCTGCAGGTGGGCCTGCCCGTGGCGGCCGGCGTGTTCGGCGAGCAAGGCCTGGCGCTGCACATCGCCGTCGTCAGCCTGCACGCGCTGTGCATCCTGACGCTGCTGACCACGCTGGTGGAGCTGGACCTGGCGCGCGAGCGCCGCACCGGCCACTTGGGCCACACGCTGCTGCAGACGGTGCGCAACACCGTCATCCATCCGGTGGTGCTGCCGGTGCTGGCCGGGCTGGCCTGGAACGCCACCGGCCTGCCCCTCCCGATGGTGGCTGACGAGGCACTGCAGAGCCTGGGCACCGCCGTCGTGCCGCTGTGCCTGACTCTGATCGGCATGTCGCTGGCCTACTACGGCTGGCCGCGCACCTGGAATGGCCTGCTGGGCCTGGTGGCCACCAAGCTGCTGCTGATGCCGGCGGTGGTGCTGGCCGCCGCGCACTGGGGCCTGGGGCTGACCGGCATGCCGCTGGCCGTCGTCGTCATGATTGCGGCGCTGCCCACCGGGTCCAACGCGCTGATCTTTGCGCAGCGCTACCGCGCGCTGGAGGCCGAGGTCACGGCGGCCACGGTCGTCTCCACCATCCTGTACGTCGCCACGGCGCCGCTGTGGCTGGCATTGCTGGCCTGGCTGTCCCCGTGGCCAGCCCCCTGACCAACGTCACTTTCAGGGTCCGCTCGGCGCCCGTCCAATTCGTCGCATCCCTCAGGACCGCATCGCATGAATCCCCACGCCCCCCGCCGCCTCATCGCCCTGCTGGCCCTGGCCGGCGCGCTGTCCACCTCGCTGCCGGCGCTGGCCGCGCCAGAGGCGCAGGGTGCCGTCAGCACGGCCGCCGGCCAGCTGGCCATCCGCCAAGAGAAGTTCACGCTGCCCAACGGCTTCGAGGTCATCCTGGTGGAAGACCGCCGCCTGCCACTGGTGGCGTTCAACCTGTGGGTGCACGCCGGCCCGCGCAACGAGGCCCCTGGGCAGACCGGATTCGCCCACCTTTTCGAGCACCTGGTGTTCGCCGGCAGTCGCCACGTCCCGCGTGGCGAGTTCGACAAGTACATCGACGCCGCCGGCGGCACCGACGCCAACGGCTCCACCAACTTCGACCGCACCAACTACTTCTTCACGCTGCCGTCCAACCAGCTGGCGCTGGGCCTGTGGCTGAAGGCGGACATGCTGGGCTGGATGATCGACGAGGTCGATTCGGTGGCGCTGGCCAACCAGCAGGACGTGGTCCGCAACGAGCGCCGCCAGAGCGTGGAGAACCAGCCCTACGGCATCGTCGAGGAAGCGCTGTACCAGGCGCTCTACCCCGAGGGCCACCCCTACCGCGCGGTGGTCATCGGCTCGCATGCCGACATCCAGTCCATCCAGCTGAAGGACGTGAAGGCCTTCGCCCGCACTTACTACCGGCCCAACAACGCGACGCTGGCGCTGGCCGGCGACTTCGATCCGAAGCAGGCCAAAGCGCTCGTGCAGAAGTACTTTGGCACGATGAAGCCCGGCCCCAAGCCGCCCGAGGTGCGCGTCGCCGCGCCGCGGATCACGAAGGAGCGCCGGCTGGTCGTGAAGGACCGCATCGAGCTGAGCCGCCTCAACGTCGCGTGGCACACGCCGCCGATGTTCGCGGCCGGCGACGCCGAGCTGGACATTGCCGCGCATGTGCTGGGCGGTGGCAAGGCCAGCCGGCTGTACGGTCTGCTGGTGCGCGACAAGCAGCTGGCGCAGAGCGTCAGCGTCAGCCAGGGCTCGCAGTCGCTCAGCTCGGTGTTCAACATCGAGGTCGTGGCCCGCCCCGGCGCCTCGCTGGACGAGATCGAGGCGCTGGTGGACGCCGAGCTGGCGAAGCTGGCCGCCACTCCGCCCACGGCCGCCGAGATCGCGCAGGCCCGCGCCACCATCGAGAGCGACCTGCTGCAGCGCATGGAGAAAGTCGCGTCGCTGGCCGACCTGGTCAACCACTACAACCAGATGGCCGGCGACCCGGGCTTCGTCGGACAGGACCTGGCGCGCTATGCGGCGCTGACGCCTGCCGGCGTCAGTGCGGCGGTGGCGCAATGGCTTCAGCGCGACGCACGCGTCGTTGTGCAGGCGCTGCCGGGCGAGCCGGTGCTGGCGGCCGAGGTGGCCACGCCGCCCATGCCGACGAAGGCAGCCAAGGGTGAGCGCGAGTCGCTGAACGGTCACGAGGCCTGGCGCCTGAAGCCGCCCGCGGCCGCCAAGGCCAAACCGCTGACGCTGCCCGCCGCGCAGAGCTTCACGCTCGCCAACGGCCTGACTGTCATCCACTCGCCCAAGCCGGGGCTGCCGCTGGTCAGCGCGAGCCTGGTGGTGCGCGCGGGCCAGGGAGCCAACCCGGCGGACCGGCCCGGCCTGGCCAGCTTCGTGGCCGCCATGCTGCCGGAGGGCACCACCACGCGCAGCGCGCAGCAGATCGCCGAGACTGCCGCCGCCCTGGGCGCCACGCTGACCGCCAGCCCTGGCGCGGAGGAGGCGCGCGTGCAGCTGTCGGGCCTGAAGGCCAACGTGCGCGAGAGCCTGGCGCTGATGGCCGACGTGGCGCTGAACCCAGCGTTCGCCGCCCCCGAGGTCGAGCGCGTGCGCGCGCAGATGCAGGCCGCGCTGGCCCAGGTGCGCGAGCAGCCCGCCGCCGTGGCGCAACTGGTGGGCAGCCGCGCGATCTACGGCGAAGGCCATCCGCTGGCGGGCCATCCCCTGGGCACCGAGGCCAGCTTGAAGGCACTGGACGCCGCCGCGCTGCGCGCCTTCTGGCAGGCGCGCTACCGGCCCGAGAACGCTGCGCTCGTCGTCGCCGGCGACCTGACTGACGCCGAACTACGCGCGCTGGTGGAGCCGCTGTTCGGCGGCTGGACCGGCCAGGGCGAGGCGCCTGCCGCCACGCCGCTACCGCCTGCCCGGCCCATCGCCGCGCGCACCGTGCTGGTCGACAAGCCCGGCGCGCCGCAGACCGCGCTGGCCGTCGTCGCGCCGGGCCCGTTCGCGGGCGCGCCCGACACAGCGCCGCTGAAGGTCATGAATGCGGCCCTGGGCGGCCTGTTCACGTCGCGCATCAACACCCAGCTGCGCGAGGTCAAGGGCTACAGCTATGGCGTCTTCTCGGCTTTCAGCATGGGCCGCGAGCGTGGCCAGTTCGGCATCTCCGGCAGCGTGCGCACCGACGCGACCGGCGCCGCGCTGAGCGACATGTGGAAGGAGATCGCCGGCATGCGTGCCAAACCCATGGGCGCGGCCGAGCTGAACCGCGTGCGCAACGCGCAGCTGCTCTCGCTGCCGGGGCTGTTCGACACCAACGGCGCCGTCGTCGCCGGCTATGCGGGCAACTGGTCCGCCGGCCAGCCGCTGGCCACCATCACCGAGCTGCCGGGAAAGTACGCCACCGTCACGTCGGCCGCCGCGCTGAAGGCCGCGCAACAGCGCCTGGACCCGCAGCAGCTCATCGTCGTGGCCGTGGGCGACCGGGCTCAGGTGCAGCCACAGCTGGAAAAGCTGGGCCGCAAGGTCGACGTGCGAGACGCCGAAAGCCAGCCGGTCAAGC
Organism: Pelomonas dachongensis; assembly: GCF_043555865.1. Taxonomy (NCBI): domain Bacteria; kingdom Pseudomonadati; phylum Pseudomonadota; class Betaproteobacteria; order Burkholderiales; family Sphaerotilaceae; genus Roseateles; species Pelomonas dachongensis. The sequence continues at coordinate 501,215 of NZ_JBIGHY010000001.1, read as the reverse complement.
AGCCCTGAGCCCGGTCAGCCCGCCCGCTTCTCCGCCAGCGGGTGGGCGATGCCGCCGTCGCCGTAAGTGTGCAGCACCTCGGCGATGACGACCTGGTAGCCCTTCAGCCAGCTGGCCTGGCGTTGCTTGGCCTCGCGGTGGGCCGGATCGCCCATCAGCTTCTGCAGCGCGTCCCTCGAGGCCCAGTAGTAGACGTTGGAGACCAGCCCGGTCGTCGGGTTCTCCCACGTTTCCTCGCCCAGATAGCCGGGGATGACGCGGGCCATGTCGGCGATGCGTGCATCCAGCGCGTGGAACTCGTCGTCGGAGGCGCCGGGGGCGAAGGTGAAGGTGGACGTGAACATCAGCGGGGTGTGGTGAGGGCACGCTCGACGAAGCGCTTGGGCACGGTGGTCTTGGGCACCCGTACCGGGAACCAGCTGCGGATGTCGCTGTCCACGCCGATGCCATGCATGAAGTTGTAGAGCCCCTTCTTCAGCCCTTGCCCCAGGCCGTCGTGGTCGGTAGGCGTGGGGTCGACGAAGGCGATGTCGTTCTTCGCGAAGCGCGCATCCGCCGGCAGCAGCTGCAGCGTGACGCCGTATTCCGCCGGGTTCATGCCCACCGGCGAATGCACCGTGCAGGCGAAACGGTGGAAGAAGCCGCTGTGAATGCAACCGTTCTCGAACAGCTGGCGCACGTACTCCAGCGCGTCCACGGTGTCCTGCGTGGTCTGCGTCGGGAAGCCGTACATCAGGTAGGCGTGCACGAGCACGCCCGCGTCGGCAAAGGCCTTGGTGACGCGCGCCACCTGCTCGACGCTAACGCCCTTCTTCATCAGCTTCAGCAGCCGGTCGGATGCCACCTCCAGTCCGCCCGAGATGGCGATGCAGCCGCTGTCGGCGAGCAGCTGGCACAGCTCGGGCGTGAAGGTTTTTTCGAAGCGGATGTTGCCCCACCAGCTGATGGCGACGTTGCGGCGTAGCAGCTCCTCCGCCAGCGCCTTCAACGCCTTGGGCGGTGCGGCCTCGTCGACGAAATGGAAGCCCGTCTGCCCCGTCTCCTTCACGATGGCCTCGATACGGTCCACCAGCACCTCCGCGCTGGCGGCCTCGTAGCGGGAGATGTAGTCCAGGCTCACGTCGCAGAAGCTGCACTTCTTCCAGTAGCAGCCGTGCGCGATGGTCAGTTTGTTCCAGCGCCCGTCGCTCCACAACCGGTTCATCGGGTTGAGCATGTCCAGCAGCGACAGGTAGCGGTCCAGCGGCAGGCCGTCCCAGGTCGGCGTGCCGACGTCGTCGAACGGGATGTCCGGCTCGACGAAGTTGGTGTACTTGACCTGGCCTTCATCGCCGCGCCAGAAGGTGCGCACCAGCCGCGTCTTCGACCGCTTGCCGGCCACATGTTCCAGCAGCGCCAGCAGCGGCCGTTCGCCGGCATCCAGCGTCACGTAGTCCACGAAGTCGAACAGCCGCGGTTCGGCCAGCTCGCGCAGCTCGGTGTTCACGTAGCCGCCCCCCAGCACGACGACCACCTCGGGTCGCGCCGCCTTGATGGCCTGCGCGATGCGCAGCGCCGCGTAGACCGAACCGGGGAAGGGTACGGACAGAAGCACCATGTCGGGTGCGTGCTGCTGCAAGGCGCTCAGCGTCAGCCGCTGCAGCGTGCGGTCGATGAGGTGCGGCGGCTCGGCCAGCGCGTTGGCCAGCGGGTCAAAGTAGGCCTGCGCGGCGGCCAGCTTCTCGGCATAGCGCACAAACTCGAAGCGCGGGTCCACCGCATCGCGCAGCACGTCGGCCAGGTCGTTCAGGAACAGCGTGGCCAGGTGGCGGGCGCGGTCCTGCAGGCCTAAAGCGCCGAAGGCCCAGGCCAGCGGGTCCTCGCCCTCCTCTCCAAGGTAGTGGTCCAGCGACGCAAAGCGCGCGCCCTCGGGCAAGAAGGCGCGCGTGTTGATGCGATGCGCCAGCGTCGGGTCGCCGCCCTGCAGAAAGCGCAGCACGCGCGGCGTTGCCGCAGCGATCGAGCTGAATTCGCCGTCGAACCAGGCCGTCTGCGAGGTCTGCTGGTCAGCCGGCAGCGCCTGCACCACCTCGCGGATCTGGGCGAGACCGGCGGGCGAGAACAACTCCAGCACCAACGCCAGTGCCAGATCCACCTGCTGCGCCTCGATCTGCCGCGAGCGCAGGAAGCCGGTCAGGTAGGCGGTGGACGGGTAAGGCGTGTTCAGCTGCGTCATCGGCGGGATGACGGCGAGCACGCGGGGAGACGGGGACGACATGGCCGGGATTGTCGGCCGTGGGCGCCCCTCGCCTGACATGTCCGGCGACGGGCAGCCGTGTCGCCCGTCAGCCGGGCCGTTGCCTGCGCCAGTTCCTCGCCATCACCATCCCCAGCAGACCCAGCCCCATCAACGCAGCAGTCGCCGGCTCCGGCACGGCGGTGACGGTGCGCGAGAACGCACAGTCTGCAGCTCCCTCGCCGCATGTGGCTCCCAGCCGCAGCGAGAACGCCAGCCTGTTGCCATCGACATCGACGCCGTCCACGCCCAGCGAGAGCTCGGCGTTCCCGAGACTGTAGATGCCAGGGGCCACGGCGCCATTTTTGGGCGTGAAGGTGGCAAACAGGTAGTCGCGCGACTGCCCGGCGGCCAAATGCTCGGCCTGCGCAGCGAAGAACGAGTCGGCGCCGCGATTGAACTGGAAGCGCCAGGGCGACGCCGCGTCGCTGCAGCCGCGCGCCGGGGGCGGCGGGCAGAAGTTGTCGCCGCGTCCGAAGGACGTCGCTCCGGAGTTGTAAATCCTGTCGATGCGGGCGAAACCGCGATTCGAGAGCGTTTCGAAATCCTTGGCATCGAAGCTGGTGGTCGATCCGTCAAGGAACAGCGGGCTGGCATCGGCGTGTGTGGTGAGCCGCAGCCATATCTCGACGGCGTCCGTGCCGTTCGTCGTGCCGGTCCGCTGCACCCACTCGACCTTCGTCACGGGCAATGCCCATGCCGGCGCAGTGAGCGCCAATGCCGCCGCCGCGATCCACGATCTGATGCGCATCCTGTTATCCGCTGAGCCGTTACCGGGGGCGGATTCTGGTCGTCACGCGACGGCACGGTCAGCGTCTCACCCTCAAGGGCGGGGCCGTGTTTTCCCTAGCCGATCCCCCGTTCCAGCAACCGCCACAGGTGCACCGGCGTCCCACCCCGTGCGGCATGCCCCAGGCAGCCGTCGCCGTGCCGCAGCGCCGGCTCGTGGCACGGGCGAGGCGCCCGGCCTAACCCACCATCCACCCGGCCAGCTTCTCCGCAATCATCAACGTGGGCGAGTTCGTGTTCCCGCTGGTGATGGTGGGCATCACGCTCGCATCCGCCACGCGCAGCCCGATCACGCCGCGCACGCGCAGGCGCGAATCGACGACGGCGTCCGGGTCGTCTTTGCGGCCCATCCTGCAGGTGCCCACCGGATGGAAGATAGTCGTGGCGATGTCGCCGGTCACCCGCGCCAGGTCCTCATCCGTCTGGACCTGCGGGCCGGGCTTGTACTCCTCGGGCTTGAAGCCCGCCAGCGCCGGCTGGGCGACGATGCGTCGCGTCAGCTTCAGGCTCTCCACCGCCACCTGCCGGTCGGCGTCGGTGGCCAGGTAGTTGGGACGGATGGCCGGTGCCGCGGCCGCGTCGGGCGACGTGATGTGGCTGGTGCCGCGGCTCGTCGGGTTCAGGTTGCAGACGCTGGCCGTGAATGCATCGAAGCCGTGCAGCGGTTCGCCGAAGGCGTCCAGCGACAGCGGCTGCACGTGGTACTCGAGGTCGGGCCAGGTCTTGTCCGGGCTGCTGCGCGTGAAGGCGCCCAGCTGCGACGGCGCCATGCTCATCGGGCCGCTGCGGCGCAGCGCGTACTCCAGGCCGATGAAGGCCTTGCCCAGAAGCGAGGCGGAACGCGTGTTCAGCGTCCTCGCGCCGCTGACCTTGTAGACCGAGCGCAGCTGCAGGTGGTCCTGCAGGTTCGCGCCCACGCCGCGAAGGTCAAGGGCAACCTTGATGCCCAGCCCCTGCAGCAGTTCGCCCGGGCCCACGCCGGACACCTGCAGCAGCTGCGGCGAGCCAATCGCGCCCGCGGCCAGGATGACCTCGCCGCCGGCCAGCAGCCAGGGCTGCTCGATGCCGTGCGGCGTCTGCACCTCCACGCCGCCGCAGCGCAGGCCGGCATCATCTTGCATCAGCCGCAGCCGCTTCACGTGCGCGCCGGTCCACATCTCGAAATTGGGCCGCCCGAAGCAGGTGGGTCGCAGGAAGGCCTTGGCCGCGTTCCAGCGCAGGCCCTGCTTCTGGTTGACCTCGAAGTAACCCACGCCTTCGTTGTTGCCGGCATTGAAGTCGCCGGTGGCCGGGATGCCCGCCTGCTGCGCCGCCTGCGAGAAGGCGTCGAGGAGGGGCCAGCGCAGCCGCTGCTGCTCAACGCGCCATTCGCCCTTCTTGCCGGGCAGCGGGCCGTGCAGGTCGGAAAAGCCCTCGGGCGCAGTCTTGGGGTCGTCCAGCCGCCAGTGGTCCTCGTGCTTCTTGAAGGCCTTCAGCACGCGCTCCCAGCGCCAGGTGTCGTCGCCAGTCAGATCGGCCCACTGGTCGTAGTCGCGGCTCTGGCCGCGCATGTAGATCATGCCGTTGATGCTGGAGCTGCCGCCCAGCACCTTGCCGCGTGGGTAGCGCAGGCTGCGGCCGTTGAGGCCCGCCTCGGGCTCGGTGCTGAAGCACCAGTCGGTGCGCGGGTTGCCGATGCAGTGCAGGTAGCCGACGGGGATGTGGATCCAGTGGTAGTCGTCCTTGCCGCCGGCCTCGATGAGCAGCACGCGCTTGTTGCGGTCGGCGCTGAGCCGGTTGGCCAGCAGGCAGCCGGCCGTGCCGGCGCCCACGATGATGTAGTCGAAACCTTGTTGGGACATGGGCCGAGCGTAATTCACTCGGCTGAGCCCACCCTTTCCCCGCCGCCCAGGCGGTACCAGTCCAGCTTGCGCGTCAGCGTCATCACGGCGGCCAGCACGCCGAACAGCATCACGGCGCCGATGACCAGCGCGGTCTGCTCGCGGCTCAGCAGCACGTACAGCGCGCCGTACAGCAGCACGATGCCGCCGCCGAAGGACAGCCCCCGCAGCCAGCCGCTCAGCATGGCCGCGGCGTATTGCGTCAGCACCACGGCCGCAGCGCCCGCAGCAATCAGGTAGGACACGACGAACGGCAGGTGCTCCGACAGGCTCAGCAGCAGCAGGAAGAACAGGCTCAGCGCCAGGCCCACCAGCAGGTATTGCACCGGGTGCACGCGGCGGCCGGTCAACAGCTCGGTCAGGCCCACGGTGATGAAGGTCAGCGCGATGAACATCAGGCCGTACTTGATGGCGCGGTCGCTCATCACGTAGGGGTTCACGGGGTCGATGAGTTCGACGGCCAGCACGTCCAGGCGACCCGCATTGGCATGGACGGGCGTTGAGTCGTCACCTTGGTACGACACCAGCCCGCCGCGCGGCAGCTCGGGCAGTGGCTTGCCGGCCTCCAGGTCCGCCACCGCCGTGCTGGCAAGCGAGGACACGGCCCACTGAGCTGTGAAGCCGCTGACGCCAACCTGGCGCTCGATGGGCAGGAACTGGCCGTTGAAGCTGGGGTGCTTCCAGCTCGACTGCAACGAGACCCGCGTGTCGCCCGCCGCCGGCACGATGCCCAGACGCTGGCTGCCGACGAGCGCGAGCTTGAGCGACACGGTCAGCGCTTCCTCCGGCTTCACCTCGGGGAGCAGTGCATGCACACCGCGAAAGGCAGTATGCGGGGTGCCAGGCTGCAAGGCCATGGCGCGGCCATTGAGCTTGAGATCGGCGGTGCGTATGCCACGCGGGTCGCTCAGCGTGACGACGATGGCCAGCTCACCGCAGGCAAGTCGGCCGCCTGCGTGCTCGGCCTTGGGTGCGGGCATGTCCAGCCGGTCCCAGCGCGCCTGCACATCGAGCTGGCTGGCATAGGTGTTCACCTTGAAGAGGCCGCGGTGCCGCACTTCGGGGCTGATGCCGCCGCTGATATTCAGCTTGGAAGGCGCCGCCACCAGCCAGAAGTTGCGGGACTGCACGACCTCCTTCTTGCCGTCGTCTGTCAGCGTCGTCCAGGTCTCCTTGCAGCTGCGCGCAATCAGCGGCCCGGCGAGCGCTTGCGGGCCGGCCAGCGACTGCTCCACGCTCTGCGCCGCTTCGCGCTGGCGCGCCTGACGCTCGCTCACGAGGCCGCCGATCTGGGCCAGCACGATGCAGATGAAGACGGTGATGACCAGCAGGATGGCCAGCTTGAGGATGAGAGGTTTGTTCATGCCATTCAGCATCGCGACGCGATGTGAGGGCAGGAAGGGCTGTGTGAAGTGGCCGTGAAGTCAGTGCGGCAGCACCAGCGTGACCTTCAACCCCGGCTCCGCCGCCTCGAACACCAGCCGCCCGCCGTGCAGTTCCATCACGCGCCGCGCGATGGCCAGGCCCAGGCCAGAACCCTTCACGAGGCTGCCGGGCCGCGCCGTCGAGAAGAAGCGCTGGCCCAGCTGTACAAACCCGGCCACCGGCACGCCCGGGCCGTGGTCGCGCAACGTCAGCCGCACACTGGCTGGCGTGGCGCTGACGGCCAGCGCCAGCACTGATCCGGCGGGAGCGAAGTCCAACGCATTGACCAGCACATTGCCGAAGGCCAGCTCCAGCAGTGCCGGATCGGCCGCCACGGTCACGTCGTCGCGCTGGCCCCAGACCACCTGCACGCGCTGCTGCTTCAAGCGCGGCTCCTGGCGCGCCAGCTGCGCATCGGCCCACGCGGCCAGTGCCAGCTGCTGGCGCTGACCGGGTTCGACCTGCGCCTCCAGCTGCGACAGCGCCAGCACGCGCTCCACCAGCGTCTGCAGCCGCGCAGTCTGGTCCAGCACCTGGGCGGCAAAGCGCTGGCGGTCGGCGGCGGGCAGCTCGTCCTGCAGCAGCTCGCCGCTGGCGCGCAGCGCGGCCAGCGGGCTCTTCAGCTCATGCGTCAGCGCGCGCACATCGTGCTCCAGCTGCTCGCGGCCTTCCAGCCGGCGGCGCATGGCGTCCATCGCGTGGGCCAGGTCGCCCAGCTCGCCGGGCACGTCGGGCGGCGCCAGGCTCTGGCCGGCCTGCACCTGCTGCGCATAGCGGCGCAGCCGCCGCACGCTGGCCACCAGCCACAGCGTGACGGCCACGCCCACGACCAGGCTGGCCGCCAGCAGCGCGGCGCCCGCCCAGAACACGCGGCGCTCCGCGCGGTCGATGAAGCGCTGCACGCTGGCCACCGGCTTAGCGACGCTGACGACGCCGAGTGTGCGACCGTCCTTCAGCACCGGCGCGGCGACGACCAGCAAGGTGCTGTCGCCCCGGCCGTAGGGGCTGGCGCGTGCACCGTAGCTGCCGCGCAGCGTCCGCGCCACGTCGTTCCACTGCGAATAGTCCTGACCCACGGCGGACGGCGTGCCCGAGTCCAGCACGACGCCCCCCTGCGCGTCGGTCACGTAGATGCGCAGGTCCAGGCTCTGCTTGCGCAGCCCCCAGATCATCACGTCCACGTCGCGGTTGACGTAACGCTGCAGCTGCGCGGCCAGGCGCCCGTCCGGCGCCGGCGGGCCGGCCGCCATCTCATCCGCCGCCACCTCGGCCAGCAGGTGGGCCGTGTCCACCATCAGGTCTTCCATGACCTCGCGCACGCTGGGCTTCACCTCGGCGAGGAAGACCTTCAGCAGCAGCAAGGCGCTGAGGCCGGCGATCAGGAAGAAGCCGAAGAAGACGCGCAGGCCGAGTCTCATGGCTCTAGCGAATAGCCCAGGCCTCGGTGCGTCTTGATCGGGTCGCGCGTCGGCGCGGCCTCGCGCAGCTTGGCGCGCAAGGTCTTGATATGCGTGTCCACCGTGCGATCGCCGCTGTCGGCGCTGCTGCCCCAGACGGCATCCAGCAGCGCGTCACGCGAGTGGATGCGCTGCGGCGCGGCCAGCAGCTTCAGCAGCAGGCCCAGCTCCAGCTTGGTGAGGTTCAGCAGCTGACCATCCAGCCGCACGCGCGCGCCGTCCACGTCGAAGCCGGCGCTCGCGCCCGGCTCGGCGGGCGCGGCCTGGGCGCGCCGCAGCAGCGCCCGCACGCGCGCCACCAGCTCGCGCGGGCTGAAGGGCTTGGCGAGGTAGTCGTCGGCGCCCAGCTCCAGGCCCAGCACGCGGTCCATTTCGTCGCTGCGCGCGCTGAGCACGATGACGGGAAGGTGGCGCAGCCGGCCGGCGCGCAGCTCACGGCACAGGTCCAGGCCGTGGCCGTCGGGCAGGCCGATGTCCAGGATCAGCAGGTCCGGCGCCGGGCTGCCGCGCAGCCGCTCGCGCGCCTCGGCGAGCCAGCCGCGGTGCTCGACGGCAAAACCCTCGCGGCGCAGCGCGAACGCGACCGTGTCCGCGATGGCGGGGTCGTCTTCCAGCAGCAGCACACGGGCGCTCACGCGCGCCAGCCTTTGGCCAGCGCCGACACCAGCTCGGCGGCCGTGCCGGTCGCACGGCTGAGCGGCAGCGCCTGGCCGGCCCACAGGCTGATGAAGTCGGCCTGGCCCGCCTTGGCGGCGGCCTGGCGCAGCGGGCGGCTGGCGGCATTGGGCTGCGGGAAGTCCGGCAACGCCACGCCGTCGAGTTCGCGCGTGAGGCGGTTGGCCACGCCGCGGGCCAGCCGGCCAGAGAAAGCGCGGGTCAGCGTTGAGTCGGCGTCGCGCGCGGCCAGTAGCGCGGTGCGGTAGGCCGACGACAGCGGGCATTCGTCCACCATCAGGAAAGCCGTGCCCACCGTCGCCGCGCTGGCGCCCAGCGCCTGCGCCGCCGCCACGCCGCGTGCATCGGCAATGCCACCGGCCGCGATGACCGGGATGTCCAGCGCGTCGACCAGCTGCGGCACCAGCGCCATCGTGCCGATCAGCGCGCCTTCCGCGCTGCCGAGGAAGCCGCCTCGGTGGCCGCCGGCCTCAAAGCCCTGGGCAATGACCGCATCGACGCCGCTGGCCTGCAGCGCCAGCCCTTCGGACACCTGGGTGGCTGTGCCAAGCACGGTGAAGCCTTGGGCCTTGAGCGCCGCCACACGCGCCGCGCCGGGGTCACCCATGACGAAGCTGATGGCGGCCGGCTGGGCAGCGATGGTGGCGGCGAGCTGGGCCTCGAAGTCCTCCTCGAACTGCGCGGGCCGCGCGGGCGCCGCCAGACCCAGCTCGGCATGCCAGACGGCCAGCCGCGCAAGGTAGGCGTCCAGCGCGGCGTCATCACGCTGCCAGGGTTGCGGGCAGAACAGATTGATGCCGAAGGGTTGGCTCGTACGTGCTCTGATGTCGGCGGCGATCTCGCCGATGCGCGCCGGCGCCAGGTAGGCCGCGCCGAGTTGACCGAACCCGCCGCCGGCCGACACCGCGGCCACCAGCGCGGCACTGGCGGCCTCGCCCGCCATCGGTGCCATCCAGATGGGCGGCAGGTGGAACAGGCTCATGTCGACCTGCTAGCGGCCGCCGGCCAGCACCGGGAACAGCTTCATCAACCCGTCAGCCAGCAACTCCACCGCCAGCGCAGCGAGGATGAGGCCCATCAGCCGCGTCATGATGTTGATGCCGGTCTGGCCCAGCACGCGGGCGATGCGGCCGGAGGCCGAGAAGGTCACGAACGTCACCACCGCCACGACCACGCCGTAGCCGCATAGCACGGCCAGCTCCCACCAGTGCCGGGTCTTATCGGCGTAGATGACCATGGTGGAGATGGTGGCCGGCCCGGTCAGCAGCGGAATGGCCAGCGGCACCACTGCGATGCTGGCGCCGGCGTCCACCTTGCTGTCGCCGTCGCTGACGTCTTGCGGTCCCACCTCGGCGGGCTTGGCGTTCAGCATCTGCAGCGAACTGATCAGCAGCAGGCAGCCGCCGCCGACCTGGAAGCTGGCCAGCGAGATGCCGAAAAACTCGATGATCTTGAGCCCGAACAACGCCGACAACGCGATGACGATGCCCGCCGTGCAGGCGCTGACGAGGATGGTCCTGCGCCGCTGCTCGCGCGAGAAGCTGCTGGTGAAGTGGATGAAGAAAGGCACCACGCCGACCGGGTTGACGATGGCCAGCAGCGCGACGAGGGGCTTGACGATGTCCATGGGCGGCGATTGTGCGGGCTGCCCGCTGTCTGCGACCTGCGGAATCGGGCGCCGCGGTCAGTCGGCTTCGGTCACCGCCAGGTACACCGCGCAGCAGCCGCGCAGCCACACCAGCGTGGGCAGCACCAGCGCCAGCGCGAACACCACGCCGCCGCCGATCAGCGCCGCCAGCCCCAGGCTGCCGCCCTGCAGCGCCACGCCGCTGGCATTCAGGCCCCGCGGACCCAGGCCCATGACACCCGCCAGCAGCTGGCGCGCCGGTAGATCGACGCCGACGCCCAGGATGGCCAGCCCCGCCAGCAGCTGGCTGCCAGTGACGACGACGAAGCTGACCGCCGCGGTCGCCAGCGCGACCATCAGATAGACGGCCGCCATCAGCAGCGCTGTCTCGGGCAGGCCATGGCGCAGGCGGCCGCGCAGGAACACCAGCACCTCGCGGCTGTGCCGCCCCGCCCACACCGCCGGCCCGGCCAGCGGACCGACCAGAATGACCAGGACGAACGCCATGCCGCCCAGCAGCAGCACGCCCAAGGGCAGCACCACGCCCAGCAACGGCGCCCCCAGCCAGGGCAGGCGCGTGGCCCACAGCAGCGCAGCCAGCGCCGCCACGCCCACCGCGGACACCATCACGCAGACCAGCAGCGCCAGCAACACGCGGTGGCTGCCCCGCAACGCCTGCGACAGCGCGTCCTGCGGATCGCGCACCGTCCGGCCGCGCGCCTGGTCCATCAGCATCAGGCCCGTGGCATTGACGCTGAAAAAGGCGACAGCCAGAGCCAGGCCCAGCCACAGCGCCCCCAACAGGTCCTGCTCCCGGCCCAGCGCGGAGCGCGCCATCGCCAGCAGCAGCCCCGCCACGCAGAACCCCATCAACAGGGCATAGAGCGCACGCAGGTTGCGCGTGGCATCGATGCTGGCAAGCACGCGGGCCAGCGAGGGAAGCAGGGATTGGGTCATCTGGCAGTGATCGTATCCATGACGCGACGATGTGACAGCGGCGTCGCCAGGGTTTGTGCTAGCTCGGAAAAACAACACTTGTAAAAGGCCGCTATTCGAAAGCGCGGACCCCACCACCATAATGATTTGCCTGTGTCTGGACGCCGCACCTTCGCTTGAATGGTTCACGATGGGTTGAAGCTCCACATGGTTTTTTGATTTTTGAGTTAGAGAAGGGCTTCCCCATGGGAAACAAGCTTTATGTAGGCAATCTGGCCTACAGCGTGCGTGACGAATCGCTGCAAGAGGCATTCGGTCAGTTCGGCACCGTGACCTCCGCAAAGGTCATGATGGATCGTGAGACGGGCCGCTCCAAAGGTTTCGGCTTCGTCGAAATGGGTTCCGATGCCGAGGCGCAAGCCGCCATCAATGGCATGAACGGCCAGGCCCTCGAAGGCCGCGCCATCGTTGTGAACGAGGCTCGTCCCCGTGAAGAGCGTCCGGGCGGCTTCGGCGGCGGCGGTGGTGGCTTCGGCGGCGGTGGCCGTTCGGGCGGCGGCGGCTTCGGCGGCGGTGGCCGTTCGGGTGGCGGCGGCTACGGCGGTGGCGGTAGCAGCGGTGGCGGCTACGGTGGTGGCGGCGGCTACGGCGGTGGTGGCGGTGGCCGCTCCGGCGGTGGCGGCGGCTACGGCGGTGGTGGTGGTGGCGGCGGCTACGGTGGCGGCGGCGGCCGTTCCGGTGGCGGCGGCTACGGTGGCGGCGGCCGCTCCGGCGGTGGCGGCGGCTACGGTGGCGGTGGCTACTGATCGCCAGCCCTGACCGGCTAGCAACAAGCAAGGCGCCTTCGGGCGCCTTGTGTCTTTCTGGGGCCCCGCGTGGGGCCTTTTTCGTTCAGTAGCCCAGCGTCAGCTTGGCGAACAGTTCACTGTGACGGGCGAGTCCCGGGCGTTCGCTGGCGCGGTTCAGGCCCAGGCTGAAGATGCGCGACAGGCCGATGCGATGCTGGAACATCAGGGCCAGTTGGCGATCGGTCCCGTCCTCCGCGGCCAGCTCCGCACTGACATCCGCGCGCCGCGTGAAGCGGGTCTGCTGGTGGATGACGCGCAGCGAGTCACGCGCGCTGAGGTGCAGCACGACAAGGGTCTGCGCGCTGCGGTCCGTGAAGGCGCGCTGACCCGAGGGCCCGTCCACCCAGCCCAGGCCCAGGCGCTGCTCGAACTCCAGCCACCAGCCCGCGGGCAGCGGCGTGCGCAGCTTGGCCTCGAACTGCGCCTGCAGGCCGGTGCCGACACGGTCGGCGTCCACGTCCAGCCGGCGGCCCCATTCGACCTCGGCCATCAGGAAGCTCAACAGCTCGCCCGGGTTGGACTCGAAGCCCAGCATCAGCGTGCGCGTGTCGTGCAGGCGGCCGCCGCTTTTCGCGCGCAGGCTGTCCAGCCCCACATGGCCCCAGACGCCGGTGTTGCGCGCTGCGGCGAACCAGAAGCCGGGGCGGAACAGCCGGTCGACGACCTGCCCGCCCGCCACGCGCAGCAAGGGGTCGGCAACGGTCTGGGTCTGCTGCACCGTCAGCTGCAGTTCGCTCTCGTGCATGGCCAGGCCCGCCAGCTCGCGTTCGCCCAGGCGCAGATAGCCGAACGCCGACGCGCGGCGCACGCCGCTCTGGTTGACGAAGCCGTTGTCGTTGGCGAAGCGCGGGCTGATCTCCTCCACGTTGACGTTGGCGAACCAGTCCGCGTCGAGATGGCGCCAGCCCAGCCAGGCGCGGTGGCCGCGCTGTCGGTCGACCCGCTGCACGTCGCCCGCGTCGTCCACGCCCAGCGTGGTGCTGGACAGCAGCAGGTGGCCGCGCCACTGATCGCTGTCGCCGGCCCGCCAGACGCCGTCGCTGCCGACCACCTGCGTGCCCAGGCCATGGCCGAAGTCGCGACGCGACAGCAGACCGGCCAGCCCAATGGGGCCGAACTGCCGCCGGCCCCGCGCGAAGCTGGCCTCGGAGTCACGCGGCTGCGTGCCCACGCGGGTGGCGAACGCACCGGCACGCAGCACCGGGCCGCCGCCGGCGTCGCGCAGGTGCAGCGCAGTGGCCTCGGCGCCGGCGCCGCGCCAGGTGGCACGCAGGCCCCAGTCGGGGTCGGTGATGGCGCGCGTGTAAAAGGCCGCGAGGCTGCGGTTCTCGCCGGACTCGTCGGGCTGCGTCGGGCCCACCACGTCGGCGCTTTCCAGGAAGAACGGCCGCTTCTCCGGCACGCTGAGCGCGAAGCGCGTGTTGCCGGCCAGTTGCGGCGCGTCCAGCTCCACCTGCGAGAAGTCGGGGTTCAGCGTCGCGTCGATGACCCAGTCGGCGCGCGGCCGCCACTTGAACTCGGCGCCCAGCGAGGCCTTGCGCGCGCGCCGCGTCGTGCCGTCCGCATCGGTGTCGCGCGTGCTGCGCAGCGTCAGCTCAGGGCGCAACGCAAAGAAGCCGCGCTCGCGCACCTGCTCGACCAGATCGTCCAGGCCCTCCAGCGGCTGCAGCTCGGCGATGAAGTGCAGCGCGTCTTTGGTCAGCGGCGCACTGAGGTTCAGCGTGCGCTCCTCGCGCGGGATGCTGCGCGCGACCATGACGCGCCAGGGCGCGCCGTCCGCATGCGGATAGCGCAGCGCCGCCAGCGGCCAGCGCAGCTCCACGCTGTAGCCGTCGGGCAGGCGCTGCACGGCGGCCTGCACATCGAAGTCGGGCGCCGCGTCCTCGCTGGCTTCCTCGGCGGCGTACAGCCCGTCTTCCACCGCACCGGCTGCGCTGACGCGCACGTACTGCGCAGTGCGGCGGTGCCCCACGGCGTCGATGAAGACGGACACGAAGTCCTGGTCGGCTTTGACCTGGTCACGCCGGGCCAGCGGCGCGCGGATGCGCTCGGGCTGCGGGTCCCAGGCGCGGATCCCGAACACCAGCGCATCGGCGGTGACGAGCACCTGCACGCTGGTGCGCCAGCGCGCAGGCTGCCTGTCGGCTGGCAGGTATTGCACGAAGCGGTCGTGCGCGGGCGCACGCAGCCAGGCGGAGTCGTCGAGACGACCGTCGATCTGCGGCGGCGCGTCAGTGGTGGCGAGGCGCAAGGCCGTGGGGTGGTTGTGGGCCCAGGCCGGCAGGGCCAGGGCGAGCAGTCCCAGGCCAAGGAGGCGGAATGTCATGATGTGAACGAACCGAGGGCCGCAGCCCGGGTCGGGTGCGGCGAAATGCTAGGAGGCCCGGTGGCGGGCAGCGGCAGCGCGCGCTGGAATGAACGTCAGCGCGCGGTCGTCAGCAGGGGTGAAGAACCTTCAGCATGGTGCCCTCCTCGGCCGCTGTGGTCGTGCGGCAATCGGTGCGAGGCCCGCAGTGTAGCTACTCGCCCGCGCGCTTCTTGCGGGCGCGGCCTGCCAGCGCGTGGTCGTACAGCCGGTTGGGCAGCAGCCGCAGGATCTTGGCCAGCACACCCATCTGCCACGGGATGACGCGGTAGCTGACCTGCGCGCGGATGCTTCGCACGGCCTGGTCGGCGAAGTCGTCCACCGGCATCAGGAAAGGCATGCTGTAGCGATTGCCGCGCGTCAGCGGCGTGTCGATGTAGCCCGGCAGCAGCGTGACCACCTTGACGCCGAACGGCCGGCATTCGCCACGCAGACTCTCGCAGTAGGCGACGACGGCGGACTTGCTGGCGCTGTACGCGCCGTGCCCCGGCAGGCCGCGGATGGCGGCCACGCTGGCGATGCCCACCAGCGTGCCCGAGCCGCGCGCATTCATCGCCGCGACGAACGGGTGGAAGGTCGCGGCCAGGCCGACGTTGTTGGTCGCGAACACGCGGCGCATCACGTCGAGGTCGGCGAACTGGGTGGTGTCCATGCCGATACTGATGCCGGCGTTGGCGATGACGACGTCCGGCAGGCCTTGCGCGTCGATGCAGTCGCGCCCCGCATGGGCGATGGATTCGCTGTCGGCCACGTCGGCGCCGTAGACTTTGAAGCGTGCGCCGTCGAGCTGCTGCTCCGCGGCCCAGCGTTCGACCTCGGCGGTGCGGCGCGCGACCAGCGCAAGGCGGGCGCCGTCGCGGTAGTAGCGCAGCGCCAACGCCTGGCCGATGCCGCTGGAGGCACCGGTGATGAACACCAGCTCGCTCATCGCGGCGTCCGGGAAACGATCTGCCCCTGCGCCTTGCCGGTGAAGGTCAGCCGGCCGGTCAGGTGGCGGTACTCGAAGTTGCTGGTGTTCAGCGTCGTGCCGCCCTGGCGGATCGTGACCGGCAGGTGCGAGCGCAGGATCTCGCTGTTGGACAAGGCCTGCAGGAACTCGCCGCGCACTTCCATCAGTGCCGGACCGCTTTCGCCCGAGCCGGCCGGCAGGCGGCGCAGCCGCACGTCGCCCAGCAATTGCAGGTCGCTGCCGTCGCCATTGCTCAACGCGCGCTTGGCCTCGGCCAGCGCCAGCGTGCCATCAGGCGCCACCGCGCGCAGGCGCACGTTGTCAATCTCTATCGTGTCGGTGTCGGGGTAGTGGCGCAGCTCCGCACCGGCGATCTGCACGTTCAGGCGCCCGTCCGCACCAATGCGCTGGATCTCGAAGTTGGCCATGCGGTAGTCGGGCACGTGGCGCAGCGGCGCGCGCTCGCCCGGATCACCCAGCACCGGCGTGTTCTTCACCAGCCACCAGGTGCCGCTGGCGAGCACCGCCATCAGCAGCAGCGGCAGGTAGTTGGACACCACGCTCTGCAGCCGCCACAACCAGGGTTGGGCGCGCTGGCGGCGGCTGGGCAGCGGGGCGGGCAACGCAGCAGTCAAGACTTGCCCCCATCCAGCGTGTCGTGATGCGCGCGCAGCAGCCGCTCGTAGTGGCCGGCCGCCATCAGCAGCAGATCGCAGAATTCGCGCGCGGCGCCGTAGCCCGCGGCGGCCTGGGTGATGTAGTGCGCCACACCCCTGGCCTCGGCATGCGCGCCGGGCGGCGCGGCGGCGAAACCCGCGCGGGCCAGCAGCGGCAGGTCGGGCCAGTCGTCGCCGATGGCAGCGACCTCGCCCCACGTGGCGCCGAACTGGGCCAGCAGCGGCGTGGCGGCGGCCAGCTTGTCCTTCACGCCGTGCATGGCGTGCGTCAGGCCCAGGTCGGCCACACGCCGGCGCACGCCGGGGCTGTCGCGGCCGGTGATGATGACGGGCGTGATGCCGGCCTGCTGCAGCAGCTTCAGGCCATGGCCGTCCAGCGTGGAGAAGGCCTTCTGGTCTTCTCCGTTGGCGCCGATGTAGATACGGCCATCGGTCAGCACGCCGTCGACATCGAAGAGCGCCAGCTTGACGCCCAGGCCCGTGCCCTGCGCCTTGACCAGGAGCTCGGGAGGAAAGCTCAGCGCCGCCATCAAATCACCTTCGCGCGCATCAGGTCGTTGATGCTGATCGCCCCCAGCAGGCGCTTCTCGGCATCGACGACGAGGACCACCGTGATGCGCGCTGCTTCCATCAGGTCGGCCGCGTCCACGGCCAGTGCGTCGGCGCCCACCGTGCGCGGCTTCGCGTGGGCCACCTCGGCGGCCGTCAGCGCGCGCAGGTCGCGGCCTTGCTCAATGAGGCGGCGCAGGTCGCCGTCCGTGAAGATGCCTTGCACGCGGTCATCGGCATCGACGACGACCGCCATGCCCAATGCCTTGGCGCTCATCTCGCGCATCAGGTCGGTGAAGCTGGTCGTGCCGGCCACGCGCGGCAGCGCATCGCCGCTGCGCATCAGGTCGCGCACATGCGTCAGCAGCTTGCGTCCCAGCGCACCGCCGGGGTGCGAGCGCGCGAAGTCCTCGGCCTTGAAGCCGCGCGCGTCCAGCAGCGCCACGGCCAGCGCGTCGCCCAGCGCCATCTGCGCCGTGGTGCTAGCCGTGGGCGCCAGTTGCAGCGGGCAAGCCTCCTCGGGCACGGCGCTGTCCAGCACCACGTCGGCATGCGCGGCAAGGCTGGACTCGCCACGGCCGGTCATCGCGATGACCGGGATGCCCAGGCGCTTGAGCACCGGCAGGATGGCGTTCAGCTCGTCGCTCTCGCCGGAGTTGGACAGCGCCAGCACGATGTCGCCGGGCGTGACCATACCCAGGTCGCCATGCGCCGCCTCGGCAGGATGGACGAACAGCGCAGGCGTGCCGGTGGAGGCCAGGGTCGCGGCGATCTTGCGGCCCACGTGGCCGCTCTTGCCCATGCCCATGACGGCGACGCGACCCCGGCAGGCCAGCACGGCCTGCACGGCGCGGGCGAAGGCGTCGCCCAGCCGCGGACCCAGCTCGGTCAGCGCGCGGGCCTCGACCGCGAGGGCCTGCTGCCCCATGCGGATGGCACGCGGGGCATCGAAAACGGGGGAACTCATGCGGCCAGTGTAGACAGGCTCCACGGTTGCCACCGAGACGGGGCCGGGGCGTGGGCCCGGCTGTCCGGCAATGGGCAGCTCCAGCAAGACGCCAGAACGCGCGGGGTGAAAAAGACCTCGGCCCGGGCGCCGCGCGCTGCTGAAGATTGATGCATCGCTGAGATGATGCGCAGGCCATGCGCCCACACCACCTCACCCTCCTCCTCGCTGCAGCCCTGACGGCCTGCGCGTCCTCCAGCCAGGACAAGGCCGCCAACGCAGCCACCAAGGCGGCCACCACGCCGTTGTCCGACCTGAACGTCGTGCGCGCGGACATCCCGCCAGCGCTGAAGGCCGCGGCCACCGCGCCGTATGCCATGCCGGCCGATGCGAGCTGTGCCGGCATCGCGACGGCCATTCGCGACCTGGATGAAGTGCTGGGCCCCGACCTGGATGCCCCGGCCAGCAACGGCAACACCGGCCTGCTGGAGCGCGGCGAGGACGCCGCCGCGAACGCGCTGCAGCGCACCGCGGAAGGCGTCATGCCGTTCCGCGGCTGGGTGCGCAAGCTCAGCGGCGCCGAGCGCTATGCCAAACAGGTCAGCGCGGCCATCACGGCCGGCGGCGTCAGGCGCGGCTTCCTGCGCGGGCTTGCCGTTGCCAAGACCTGCGTGGCCGCGCCGTCCAAGGCGGGCTGACGCACCCGCTGCGCGGCTAGCGCCGCGCCGTCTGGGTGCCGAACTCGGCGTCGACGAGCGGCTCGTCGTTGTCGGGCGCTTCGATGATGCGGTCGACGCCGATGTCCGACGCCTCGGTCTCGTCCGAGTCCTCGCCCGTGCCCTCGATGGGCGCCAGGGCCTGGTCGCGACTCAGCGTGACGTCCACCGGCTCGCCGGGGTCGGCGGCCGGCAGGCGGTCGGCGCCCAGCGTGTCGCTGCCGCTGTCGGTGCTGTCGGACGGGCCGAGCGCTTCTTCATCCGTGCCCTGGGGGCGCTGGGGTGCCTTGTCGATGCCCAGCAGGCTGCTGTGTCCCATGGTGATCTCCTCAGTGCTCTCGACCGGCGGGCGGGTGCGCGTCGTCCTTGCCATGCTCGGCCGCCTCGATGGCCTCGGCCTTGTCCTTGGCGGACCGCGGGACGTCGTGGGGCATCTTGTCGAGCTTGTGCCCGTCGTCACGCGGGTGGCCCACGGTGTCGATGGGCTTGCGGTTGTTCATGCGGGTGTTGGGGGTGGGCATGTCGCTTCCTTGGTTCATGACTGCGAGGAGCCAGTCTGCGCCGCTCTAGCGGCCACGGGCGTAGGACGTGGGCGCGCCGGCCGTAGGACATCACTGCTGACATCCGGCGGCACGCGCGCGGGCTGCGGGGATTGCGAAGCCGCGGCGCGGCCACGCAACATGCGACCCTTTCCTCCACCCGAGTCACGCGATGTCCACAAAGAAGACGCCCAGCAAGACGCCGCGCCAGGCGACGGCCACCGCGCCGCACCGCGCCGACAGCCATGACCTGATTCGCGTGCAGGGCGCGCGCGAGAACAACCTGAAGGACGTCAGCGTCGACCTGCCCAAGCGGCGCCTGACCGTGTTCACCGGCGTGTCGGGCTCGGGCAAGAGCTCGCTGGTGTTCGACACCCTCGCGGCCGAATCGCAGCGCCTCATCAACGAGACCTACAGCGCCTTCGTGCAAGGCTTCATGCCGACGCTGGCGAGGCCCGAGGTGGACGTGCTGGAGGGCATCACGACGGCCATCATCGTGGACCAGGAGCGCATGGGCGCTAACGCGCGCTCCACGGTGGGCACGGTGACAGATGTCAACGCGCTGCTGCGCATCCTGTTCAGCCGCGTCGGCAAGCCGCACATCGGCCCGCCCAGCGCGTTCGCGTTCAACGTGCCGTCGGTGCAGGCCACCGGCGTGATCACGGTGGACAAGGGCGGCGCCAGCCAAGCCGTCAAGCAGACGTTCTCGCGCACCGGCGGCATGTGCCCGCGCTGCGAGGGCATGGGCTCGGTCAGCGACTTCGACCTCACGCAGCTGTTTGATGCCAGCAAGTCGCTCAATGAAGGCGCTATCACCATCCCCGGCTACAGCATGGAGGGCTGGTCCGGCCGCATCTTCCGCGGCTGCGGCTTCTTCGACCCAGACAAGCCCATTGCGAAGTTCACCAAGCGCGAGCTGCACGACCTGCTGCACAAGGAGGCCACCAAGATCAAGGTCGCGGGCATCAACCTGACCTACCTGGGGCTGATCCCGGGCATCCAGAAGTCGTTCCTGGGCAAGGACGTGGATGCCATGCAGCCGCACATCCGCGCCTTCGTGGAGCGCGCCATCACCTTCCAGACCTGCCCAGATTGCCACGGCACGCGGCTGTCCGAAGCCGCGCGCTCGGTGCGCATCGGCAAGCTCGGCATCGCCGAGGCCTGCGCCATGCAGATCAGCGACCTCGCCGACTGGGTGCGCAGCCTGAAAACCGCGAAGGAGGCGCCGGGCGTCGCGCCGCTGCTGCAGAGCTTGCAGCAGGCGCTGGACGCGTTCACCGAGATCGGCCTGGGCTACCTGTCGCTGGAGCGGCCGTCGGGCACGCTGTCGGGCGGCGAGGCGCAGCGCGTGAAGATGATCCGCCACCTGGGCTCCGCGCTGACCGACGTGACCTACGTGTTCGACGAACCTACTGTGGGCCTGCACCCGCACGACATCCAGCGCATGAACGAGCTGCTGCTGCGCCTGCGCGACAAGGGCAACACGGTGCTGGTGGTGGAACACAAGCCCGAGGTCATCGCCATCGCCGACCACGTCGTGGATCTGGGCCCACGCGCCGGCAGCGCGGGCGGCGAGGTGGTGTACCAGGGCGACGTGACCGGCCTGCGCACCAGCGGCACGCTGACCGGCCGCCACCTGGACGACCGTGCAGCGCTGAAAGCCCGTGTGCGCCAGCCCACGGGTGCGCTGAAGGTGCGCGGCGCCAGCACGCATAACCTGCAGCAGGTCAGCGTGGACATCCCGCTGGGCGTGCTGTGCGTCGTCACGGGCGTGGCCGGCTCGGGCAAAAGCTCGCTGATCCACGGCTCGGTGGCCGCGCAGCACGGTGTCGTCACCGTCGACCAGGCCACCATCCGCGGCTCGCGGCGCAGCAACCCCGCCACCTACACGGGCCTGCTCGACCCCATCCGCAACGCCTTCGCCAAGGCCAACGGCGTCAAGCCCGCGCTGTTCAGCGCCAACTCCGAGGGCGCCTGTCCGACTTGCAACGGCGCCGGCCTCATCTTCACGGACCTCGGGCCCATGGCCACCGTGTCGACCGTCTGCGAGGACTGCGGCGGCAAGCGCTTCCAGGCCGCGGTGCTGGAGTACCAGCTGGGCGGTCGCGACATCAGCGAGGTGCTGGCCATGCCGGTCACGGCGGCGCGAGAGTTCTTCGGCCAGGGCGCCGCGAAGACGCCGGCCGCCCACGCCATCCTGGAGCGGCTGGCCGACGTGGGCCTGGGCTACCTGAGCCTGGGCCAGCCGCTGACGACTCTGTCCGGTGGCGAGCGCCAGCGCCTGAAGCTGGCCACCCACCTGGCCGAGAAGGGCGGCATCTACGTGCTGGACGAGCCCACCACCGGCCTGCACCTGGCGGACGTGCAGCAGCTGCTGGCGCTGCTGGACCGGCTGGTGGATGCCGGCAAGGCCGTCATCGTCATCGAGCACCACCAGGCGGTCATGGCGCACGCAGACTGGATCATCGACCTCGGCCCGGGCGCGGGCCACGAGGGCGGCCGGGTGGTCTTCGAAGGCACGCCCGCCGCGCTGGTGAAGCAGCCCTCGACGCTGACGGGCCGGCACCTGGCCGACTACGTGCGCGCGGCCGGCCGCTGAGCCGGCTGCAGCTGCGCAAGATGGCACGAATCACGCTGGCAACCCCCAATTCGCAGTGGTGCCGGCGTGTCGCCATGGCCGCGCGAAAGGCGTCTACTTGAATGCACGCGACTCCTTCCAACCACCATGAGCCACATGCCCACACCCCGCCGCCTGTGGAACGCGCTGATGCCCCAACCCGGCATGCCGGCCCACTTGATCGAACCTGTGCTGTCGCTGGACAGCCTGCCCTCCGGGCTGGACGACGCGCCTGCGCCGCCTCGGCTGGTGCGCCGCGCCATCGAGCAGGCGCTGGAGGAAGGCAGCCGCCGTGTCTACGAGCCGATGCAGGAGGCCGCGGTCATCGAGACCCGACGCCGCCGCTGATGGCGTTCACAGCGGCGTCGGCAGCGGCTCGCCCCGCTGCCAGGCGTCCACGTTGGCGATGAAGTTCGTCACCGAGCCGCGGATGGACTGCGGCGACCAGCCCGCCACATGCGGCGTCAGGATGACGTTGGGCAGCTTCACCAGCGCCTGCGGCGGCTGGGGTTCGCTCTCGTAGACATCCAGCGCCGCCCCGGCAATCTGCCCCGCCTGCAGCGCCGCGGCCAGCGCGGCCGTGTCCACGCAGCTGCCCCGCGCGATGTTGACCAGGTGCCCGCCCGGCCCCAGAGCCGCCAGAACGCCGGAGTCGACGATGTGCTTCGTCGCCGCACCGCCCGGCGTGGCGACGACCAGGTCGTCGGCCCACGCGGCCAGCGCCACGGCGCTGTCGAAGTAGCGCGTGTCACCGGAATCGGCAGCATCGGCGCGCGGGCGACGGCTGTGATAGCCGATGACCATGCCGAACGCCGCCGCGCGGTGCGCGATTTTGCGGCCGATGGCGCCGAAGCCCAGCACGCCCAGGCGCCGACCGGCGAAGCTGGGGAACAGCGGCAGGTCGTCACGCCACACGCCCTGGCGCAGTGCGGCGCCCAGCTGCGGCAGCGCACGCACGCTGGCCAGAAGCAGCGCCAGTGCGTGGTCGGCCACGCAGTCGTCGTTGGTGCCGGCGCCGTTGCACACCACCACACCGCGCTCGCGGGCCGCGTCCAGCGCCAGGTTCTCGTAGCCGGCGCCGATCGCCGCCAGCAGCTTCAGCCGCGGGCAGGCGGCGATCTCGGCGGCGCTGAAGCCCACGGCGCCGTTGGTGAGCACCAGGTCGATTGCGGCGGCCTGCGCGGCGAGGGCTGCGGCGCGAGATGCGGCATCCGGCGCCTCGATGATGCGGTAGCGCTCCAGCAGCAAGGCCTTGTGTTCGGCGGCGATGGGGATCAGCAGCAGCAGCGTGAGCATGGCGAAAGCAGGGAACGCAAGGGCCGCATCATGACCGAGCCACGCTGACGAATGGCCGGCCGCCCGGCGCGCACCACAATCCACGCAGACCACTCAAGCCGCTCGCCATGAAACTTCTGCTGCCAACCGCGCTGATCGCGCTGCTTGCGACTGCGCTGGCCCACGCCGCACCCGAAACGCCGCTGGACGCCCTGCCCTACACGCCCAGTCTGGACGTGACCGCGATGGACCGCAGCGCCGACCCCTGCGACGACCTGTATCGCTTTGCCTGCGGCGCCTGGAGCCAGGCCAATCCCATCCCGTCGGACCAGTCGCGCTGGTCGGTGTACGCCAAAGCGGCCAACGAGAACCAGCGCTATCTGTGGGGGGTGCTGGACAAGCTGGCCGCGCCCGGCGAGCGTCGCAGCGCCAACCAGGCCAAGCTGGGCGACTACTTCTCCGCTTGCATGGACGAAGCCGCCGTGCAGGCCGCCGGCCTGGCGCCGCTGCAGCCGTGGCTGGATCGCATTGCCGCGCTGAAGGACAAGTCATCGTTGCCCGCGCTGCTGGCCGAGCTGCAGCTGGCCGCCGGAAACGACCGGCTGTTCTTCGGCTTCGGTGCCGGCCAGGACTTCGCCGACGCCACGCGCCAGATCGCCTTCGCCTCGGCCGGCGGCCTGGGCCTGCCCGACCGCGACTACTACCTGAAGCGCGACGACAAGACGCTGAAGATCCGCCAGGCCTACGAGGCCCACGTGGCCCGCCTGTTCGAGCTGCTTGGCGACTCGCCCGAGGCCGCCCGGGCCGGCGCGCGCAGCGTGCTGTCCACCGAAACCGCGCTGGCGCGCGCGTCGCTGTCCAAGGTCGACAAGCGCGACCCGTACAAGACCTTCCACGTCGTCAACGCCAAGGCGCTGCAGGCGCTGACGCCCGGCTTCGACTGGGTCGTCTACCAGGCCGCGCTGGGCACCGCGCCGCGGCATGCGCGCTACAACGTCACCGAGCCGGCCTTCTTCAAGGCCTTTGACACGCGGCTGAAGACCATGACGCTGGCCGACCTGAAGACCTACCTGCGCTGGCAGCTGGCCAGCAGCCTGGCACCTGCGCTGGACCGCAGTTTCGTGCAGGCCAACTTTGACTTCTACGGCCAGACGCTGCACGGCACGCCGCAGCTGAAGGCGCGCTGGAAGCAGTGTGTGCAGCTGGTGGACGTGCAGCTGGGCGAAGCGCTGGGACAGGAGTACGTGGCGCGCAACTTCACGCCCGAACTGAAGGCCGCCACAGTGCAGATGACGCACGACATCGAGCAGGCCATGGCGCGCAGCATCGACAGCCTGACGTGGATGAGCGCCACGACCAAGACCCGCGCGCACGAGAAGCTGAAGGCCATCGTCAACAAGGTGGGCTACCCGGACCGCTGGCGCGACTACACGGCGCTGGCAGTGCAGCGCGGCGACTTTCTCGGCAACGTCGCGCGCGGCAATGCATTCGAGGCGAAGCGGCGCCTGGCCAAGATCGGCCAGCCGGTGGACCGCGGCGAATGGAGCATGACACCGCAGACCGTCAACGCGTACTACGACGCGCAGATGAACGACATCAACTTCCCCGCCGGCGTGCTGCAGCCGCCGCTGTACGACCCGAAGATGGACGAGGCGCCCAACTGGGGCAACACCGGCGGCACCATCGGCCACGAGCTGACGCACGGCTTCGACGACGAAGGCCGGCAGTTCGACGCGCAGGGCAACCTGAAAAACTGGTGGACCAAGAAAGACGGCCGTGAATTCGAAAAGCGCGCCGCGTGCGTGGCCGACCAGTACGCGCAGTACCCGGTCGTCGACGACATCAAGATCAACTCGCAGCTGACGCTGGGCGAAGACCTGGCCGACCTGGGCGGCCTGGTGCTGGCCTGGGAGGCGTGGAAGGCGCACATGCAGGGCCAGCCGGCCGAAAGCCGCGACGGCCTGACGCCCGAGCAACGCTTCTTCGTCGGCTTCGCCCAATGGGACTGCGCCGATGCCCGTCCCGAGGCCCTGCGCGTGCAGGCCAAGGTAGACCCGCATTCGCCGGCCAGGTGGCGCATCAACGGCGTGGTCGTCAATATGCCGGAGTTCGAGAAGGCCTTTGCTTGCAAGCCAGGTGCCAAGCTGGTGAAGCCGGCGGGGAAGCATTGCAAGGTGTGGTGAGGGGCAGGAGAAGGGCCCCTCGCAAAGGGGCACTCTGCAGCCCGGCGGGCAGGCGACACCCAGCAAACTTCACCCGCCTTCTGACGCAGCTCGTTTTAGAAGTTATGCCACACCAAACGTCATGCCCGTCCCCCCACATCTGAAGTCGTTCTGGAACGAGTTTGCGCAGGCCTGCGGCGAAACAGACGAGAGCCGCTACTACGACATCTGTGTTTTCGGCGACAGCGAAGCGCTTGCGGACGAACTGGCACTGTTGGTGCTTCGCGGCGTGAAGCGAGCGACGGCGGGCTCTCTGTGGTCCTACGAAGACCAGGGCATGCGCGTGCCGAAGCCGGGAGACCTCAGCATCGTCACCGACGGGTCCGGCCACCCGCTGTGCGTCATTGAGACCCGATCGGTAGCCACGGTGCCCTACGACGAAGTCACCGCCGAGTTCGCCGCTGCCGAGGGTGAAGGCGACGGCTCCCTGGCCTTCTGGCGCGAGGCGCACCGGCAGTACTTCCAACGAGAATGTGCCAAGGCGGGCAGGCAGTTCCACGAGCACATGCTCCTTGCTTGTGAGCGGTTCGCCGTCGTCTATCCATCCCCGCCGCGTGCGGCCCCAGAGAACTGACACGCAGCCAGCAGGGCATCAAGATCGGCCCCTCGGCGGCATCGACACGCCCACCTTCAATCATGGACAAATCCTTGCTGCAGCAGCAGGTGCTGGCACGGCTCGCCGAAGACCTGCGGCAGGCCGAGCAGGCCGCGCGAACGGCTCACGAAACGGCGACCCACGAAGAGAACGTCGCCGAGAACAAGTACGACACCCTCGGACTCGAAGCCGCCTACCTGGCCACCGGCCAGGCGCGTCGCGCCGAGGCCATCCGCCAGGCGATGGCCAGCTGGCGCCAGTTCCGCCCGCGTCCCTACGACGCCAGCCAGGGCATACAACTCGGCGCGCTGGTCTGCCTGGTCGATGCCGACGACAGGCAACAGCAGGTCTTCCTCGGCCCGCCTGGGGGCAGCATGAAGCTGGGCAGCGGCGCCGAGGAGGTCCAGGTCATCAGCACCGAAGCCCCGCTGGCCCGGGCCCTGCTGGGCAAGTTCGAGGGCGACGAGGTGCCGATGCCGGTCGCACCCACCCGGCGGCCGTTCGAGGTGCTGTGGGTTCGTTGAGCCGCAAGCGGCCCCGCTATGACAGCAGCTTGAACAGCAGGTTTGGGTGGATGCCCAGGTTCATCAGCCCAGCCAGCCCCATCAGCACGCCGAACACCGTCGGCACCAGGGCCACGATGAACAGCGACCACATGTGCGTCAGCGCGGTCACCGCCAGCAAGGCGATGGCGATGGCCAGCAGCGCGTCGGACAAGTCGAACTGGTCGTCGCGCTTGCCGTACGCGTTGTAGTCGGCCTGAGCCTTCTCGGCCAGTTCGCGCAGCTCGTCGCGCTTCTTGAGCTGGTCTGCCTGCTTGGCGCGGTAGCTTGCGATGGCCTGGTCGTACGCGGCCACCTGGGCCGCCGGGGCGCCGGCCTTGGCCAGCTCCAGCGAGGTGGCGGCCTGCTCGGCCACGTCGGCGCGGATGGTGCGTGCCTGGTAGTAGGCCCAGTAGTCGAGCTTGTCGACCTGGGCCTGCTGCATGGCCTGGACGATGTTGTCGTCCTTGACCTTGCAGATGCCCAGGAAGGTGGCCAGCGCGGCCACGGTGATGGCGACGGCGGCATTCAGGCGCTTGGCGCTGGCATCCTCGGCGGCCTCGGTGGCACGGTCGATGACGTCGGTGGGTTCGAGCATGGCGGTATCGGGCAGGCCGCGACAGCCGCGGCGATGCTGTCTGTGACAAACCGGCGCTGCGAGTTCCCGCGGCGACCGGTTCAGGGCTGCACGACGTTGCGGCCCTGGCGCTTGGCGCGGTACAGCGCGGCGTCGGCACGGGCCAGCACGGCGCTGGCGTCGGCATCGCCGTGCTCGGCCTCGGCGAGCCCGAAGCTGGCGCTGACCGGCCAGTCCTGCTCCAGCCAGCGCAGCGGTGTGTGCTCGACCAAGGCGCGCATGCGCTCGGCCACCAGCGCGGCGCCGGCGATGTCGGTGTCGGGCAGCAGCAGGCAGAACTCCTCTCCGCCCAGCCTTCCGAAGCGGTCCACCTCGCGCATGCACGGCTGCAGCACCGCCACCAGTTGGCGCAGCGCGGCGTCGCCCGCCGCATGGCCCAGCGTGTCGTTGAGCTGCTTGAAGTGGTCCATGTCGATCATCACCAGTGCATAGCGTCGGCCCCGCGCCAGCCATGCATGGGCGTGCGCCAGCGCCTGGTCGAAGGCGCGGCGGTTCAGCGTGTCGGTCAGCGGGTCGCGTTCCAGCAGCCGCTCGATCCGCAGGATCAGCCGCATCAGCAGCAGGAAGGCCAGCGTCGCGTTCTGCAGCAGCGTCAGCACCAGCGCGGTCCACAGGAACAGCCGGTTGAACTCGCCGGGCACGCGCAGGTCGGGCGTACCGCCGGAGGGCAGCACGGTCTCGGCCGCACGCACGAGCAGCAGCGTGCCGATCAGGAACAGCGGCAGCGCCAGCGGCGCAGGCGTGCGCCGGCCGCTGCCCCAGCTACCGGAGCTGCCGAGCGCGCGCCACGCCCCGACGCCTGCACCCAGTGTCAGGCCCGCGCTGGCAAGGCTGACGACGCGCGCCTGCCAGCGCAGATCGTCGCCGTAGGGCACCGCCGCCAGCAGCACCGCTGCCACCGCCACGACGAGAGCGCCGGGCTTCCAGGCCAGGTGGCGCGCGGTGATCGCCGACACGGCGGCACCCAGCAGCGCGAACGAGGCCACCGCCAGCACATCGCCGGGCCAGAAGGTCAGCGCATCGGGCAGCACGCCGCGCGACATGTGCAGCGCCACCGACGCGACCAGGGCGGCGTTGGCGCCCGCCATCGTCAGCGACGCGCGCGGCGCCAGGCGCGCCACCCACGCCAGCGCCAGCCACACGAAGGCCCCAAGGCCCGCAAACAGGATGAGCGACGCGAGCAGCGTCATCGTGTGTGCGGCGGTGGTCATGGAGGCGCCGTCCGACCATCGAGGTGCGTGGCCACGCAGACGCGGTTTCGGCCATCGGCTTTGGCACGGTACAGCTCGGCATCGGCACGCGCCATGCCGACTTCGCCTTGCCCGTCGCCCACCGCCGGCAGTGCCACGCCGAAGCTGGCGGTCAGTCGCAGCGCGGTGCCCTGCCAGTCCAGCGGCTGCGCCGCCAGCGACGCGCGCAGCCGCTCGGCCACCGCAGCTGGGGCGGCCAGGTCGTCGGGAACGGCCAGCGGCAGCAGCGCGCAGAACTCCTCGCCACCCAGGCGACCGAGCCGGTCCACGTCGCGCAGGCCGGCCTGCCAGACCCGCACGCAGTGCTGCAGCGCCGCGTCGCCGGCCGGGTGGCCGTGCTGGTCGTTGACCTGCTTGAAATGGTCGATGTCCATCATCACCAGCGCGAAGCCGCGGCCCCGCTGCAGCTGGGCCTGGGCGTCGGCCAGTGCCTGCGCGAAGGCGCGGCGGTTCAGCGCGAGGGTCAGCGGATCGCGGTGCATCAGATGCTGGATGCGCATGATGAGCCGCCAGATCATCAGCGCGATGAGGCTCAGCGTGATGGCGGCGGTCACGACGAACCACAGCACCGCGCGGGCGGCCGACGGCAGCTGGTCCTCGCGGATGCGCGCCTCCCAGCCCGGCACCAGCAGCAGCTCGGCGCCGTGCACCAGCGCCATCAGCGCCAGCGCCGCGAACGGCAGCGTGATGCCGATGGCCACCGGGCGCGACAGCCGGTCGCCGATGCCGCGCCACATCTCGCGCACGGCCATCGAGCCCAGCGCCGCCACGGCCGCCGCGCTGACGAGCGGCGGCGCCAGCGCGACGCCGCTGATCAGCCCGGCCCCGAGGGCCACGCCGCCGACGCCGCCTATCCATGCGATGTCGCGCGGGCGCTGGCGGCTGCGCAGCATGCGGCGCACCGCCAGCAACAACAGCAGTACGCAGGCCAGCAGCGCGAACTCCGAGAGGGCCTGGCGCAGCGGCAGCGGCCAGCCGGCCATGCAGTCGCCGCAACCCTGCGACACGACGCGCGCCAGGTGGGCGGCGGCCATCAGGCGGCCCGCGCGCGGCGCGATGCGCAGCAGTTGCGCCAGCGTCAGCCAGGCCAGCGCCGCCATCCCGTTGAAGAGGGCGCTGGCCTTCAGGACTGTCGGGATGTCTAAGAAGTCCATTCAGCGGCGGCGAGCGGGTCGCCAACAGAAATCACAATACCGCGCATGTCGGCTTGGGTTTTGATCACCGGGGGATCTCGTGGCATCGGTGCCGCGACGGCACGGCGCTGCGCCGCAGCAGGCTGGGACATCGCCATCAACTACACGCAGGATAGCGTCGCGGCCGAGGCGCTGGCGGCCAGTTTGCACGGCATGGGCCGGCGCGCGCAGACGCTGCAGGCCGATGTCGCCGACGAGGCGCAGGTGGCCGCGATGTTCGAGCGGCTGGACGCCGCGGGCGGCCGGCTGGCCGGGCTGGTCAACAACGCCGGCATCGTCGCGCCGGCCATGCGGCTGCAAGACATGACCCCCGACCGCTGGCGGCGACTGTTGAACGTCAACGTGGTCGGCACGCTGCTCTGCTGCCAGCAGGCTGCGCGGCGGATGAGCACGGCGCGCGGCGGCGCAGGCGGCGCCATCGTCAATGTCAGCTCCCGCGCGGCCGAGTACGGCTCGGCCGGCATCTACGTGGACTACGCCGCCACCAAGGGCGCCATCGACACGCTGACCCGCGGCCTGGGCCGCGAGCTGATCGCCGAGGGCATCCGCGTCAACGGCGTGCGGCCCGGCGTGATCGAGACCGACATCCATGCCGACAGCGGCCTGGATCCGCACAGCGCCGCCACGACCCTCCCCATCCAGCGCCTGGGGCGGCCTGAGGAGATCGCCGAGGCCATCGCCTGGCTGCTCAGCGACGCAGCCAGCTACACGGTGGGTGCGATGCTGGACGTGGCAGGCGGACGCTGAACGCGCGGCGCGCAGGTCAGTCTCAGCGCTTCTCGACCAGGCTGGATTCCACCCCTTCGCCGCGCAGGCGCTCGGCAGCGGAACGCGCCTCGTCGACGTTGGGGAACGGCCCGGCGCGCAGCCGGTGCAGGCCGGCCTCGCGCACCACGGTCAGCAGCGGCAGCAGGCTGAGGTCGGCCTCGGCCACGCGCTGGCGCAGCGTCTCGGCGGCATCCAGCCGGGCGAAGGCGCCGAACTGCAGCCACACGCCACTGGCGGCACTTGCGACGCTGGACGCCGTGGCCGTGGTGTCGCGCTGCGGCGCGCCGGGCGGCGTGTCGGGCGCGAACAGCGGCGGCGGCTCCGCGGCAGGCTGCCAGTTGCCGGCGCGAATCTCGGCATAGGTGATGCGCCGCACCTCCACCGGTGCCACACCGCGCAGCACGTCCAGCTTCAGCGCGGCGGTGTAGCTCAGGTCGATGACGCGGCCCTTGTGGAAGGGGCCGCGGTCGTTCACGCGCACGATGATCTCGCGGCCGTTGGCCGGGTTGCGCACGCGTGCATAGCTGGGGATGGGCAGCGTGGGATGGGCTGCCGTCATCGCGTACATGTTGTAGATCTCGCCGCTGGCCGTGGGCCGGCCGTGGAACTTCTTGCCGTACCAGGACGCCAGACCGCGCTCGGCATAGGCGTCGTCGGCCGTCATGGGCCGATAGCGCTCGCCCAGGATCTCGTAGGGCTTGTTGGGGCCGCCGATGCGGATGGCCTCCAGGCGCGGCACCGCGTCGGGCACCTGGCCCAGGTTGCGCGGCGGGTTGGCCTCGGGGCCGTCACGGCCCCCGCCGCCCTGCGTGGCGCAGCCGGTCAACAGCGCCAGCACCAGCGCCACCAGGGCGGTCCCAGTATGCTGCGCGCTCGCATTCCTTCGTCGTCGACATGCCATGAGCAACTTCGTCTTTCCTCCGGCCGATATTCCCAGCGCTGCCGTGCGTGGCACGGACGCGCGTTACGCGGTCGCCCGCATCTTCTGCGTGGGCCGCAACTATGCCGATCATGCCCGCGAGATGGGCGCCGACCCGACGCGCGAGCCGCCGTTCTACTTCACGAAGCCCGCCAGCGCGCTGACGCCGTCGGGTTCGACCGTGCCCTACCCGCCCGCGACGAAGAACTACCACTACGAGATGGAGTTGGTCATCGCCATCGGCGCGCCGGTGTTCAAGGTCACGCCCGAGGCTGCGCGGGCCGCGATCTGGGGCTACGCCACCGGCCTGGACATGACGCGCCGCGACCTGCAGGCCGTGGCCAAGGCCGGCGGCAAGCCCTGGGACACGGCCAAGGGCTTCGACCAGTCCGCCGTCCTGGGCGACATCGTTCGCGTGAGCGAGGTCGGCCTGCTGGAGAAGGGCGCGATCACGCTGGCCGTCAACGGCGCCGAGAAGCAGCGCGGCGACCTGGCCGACATGATCTGGAGCCAGGCCGAGATCGTGTCCAACCTGTCGCACCTGTACCACCTGCACCCCGGCGACCTGATCTACACCGGCACGCCCGCCGGCGTGGGCGCCGTGGTGGCGGGCGACGTCATCACCGGCCACATCGAGGGACTGGGCGACATTCAGCTGACCGTGGGCCAGCCTGAGTGATGTTCACCGAAGAGACGCTGGAGCAGGCCCGCGCGCGCAACATCCGCGAGGCGCTGGCCGAGGACATCGGCCGCTGCGACTGGACGGCCCAACTGGTGCCCGCCGGCCGGCGCGTGGCCGCACAGGTGCGCGTGCGCGAGGCGGCCGTGCTCTGTGGCCGCGACTGGTTCGACGGCGTGTTCGCCGCACTGGACCCGACGGCCCGCATCGAATGGCTGTACGACGAAGGCGCCGTGATGACGGCCGACACGCTGGCCTGCCGCATCGAGGCAGACGGCCGCCTGCTGCTGTCGGCCGAGCGGCCGGCACTGAACTTCCTGCAACTGCTGTCCGGCACGGCGACGATCACGCGGGCCCACGTGGACGCGGTGGCCGGTGCGAGCCCCAACTCGACCGGCTGCGCCATCCTGGATACGCGCAAGACGATTCCCGGCCTGCGCCTGGCGCAGAAGTACGCGGTGCGCGTGGGCGGCGGCCAGAACCAGCGGCTGGCGCTGTATGCCGGCATCCTCATCAAGGAAAACCACATCGCCGCAGCCGGCGGCGTGGAGGCGGCGCTGCGCGCAGCGCAGACGCTGAACGCAGGCGTGGACATCCAGATCGAGGTCGAGACCCTCGCCCAGCTACACGAGGCGCTGGACGCCGGCGCCGTCAGCGTGCTGCTGGACAACTTCACCGAGACGCAGATGCGTGAAGCGGTGGCCGTCAACGCGGGCCGGGCGTTGCTGGAGGTATCGGGCGGCGTGGCGCTGGACCAGCTGCGCTGGATCGCGGCCACCGGCGTGGACCGCATCTCCATCGGCCGGCTCACCAAGGACGTGCGCGCGGTGGACTACTCCATGCGCGTGCTGGGGCCGCTAGCCGCGTAGGTGTTGCGACGCCCGGGCTGCGGCGTCGGCCGGGTGCTGCTGCATGAAGCAATGGCCGCCGTCCACGGTGCGTTCGGTGATGGCCGGGTTCAGTGCCTGCGCGTGGCGCGCGCCGCGTTGCACGAAGGGCATGGTGTCGCGGCCGTGGAGGATCAGCGTGGGCACGACCACACGCTGGACGGCCGGCCACAGCCCCTGCGGGCTCGACGCGAAGATGGCGGCCTCCAGTTCGGGCGTGCATTTCAGCGTGACGCTGCCATCCGCCTCGTCGCGCAGCGCGTGCGTGACGAAGGCCTGCAGCGCCTCGTCTGCCCAGCCCTTGTAGGTGCCGCGGCCGTGCAGCGCCTTCGCTGCCGCGGGCCGGTCGGGCCACTGCCGGCGGCGCCGCGCCGACGCCCGCGCCAGCGGGTTGAAGCGCGCCAGGCCCAGCCGCATCGCCAGCAGCATGAACGGCGGGAACAGCACCGGGTCCAGCAGCACCGCACGGCGAAAGGGCTGCTCCGGCTCGGCCAACATCAGCATCGACAGCACGCCGCCCAGGCTGTGGCCCAGCGCCAGGCGGGGCACAGCCCCGTAGCGCGCGGTGGCCGTGCGCGCGCATTCCAGCGCGGCCTGCGCGAACAGGTTCCAGCCGGGGAAGCGCGGCATCGCCTCGCTGTCGCCATGGCCAGGCAAGTCGCACAGCCACAGGTCGAAATCGGCGGCCAGGGCCTGCAGCATGGGTTCATACACGCGGCCGCAGAAGCCATTGCCGTGCAGCACGTGCAGCAGCGGCCGGCCCGTGGGCGGCGAGCACCACCCGCGCAGCGTCGTGCCCGTCACGGGTGACGCATGCGCCCAGGGTTCCAGCACCATCGAATTCAAGCGTCGAACCAGGGCTCGTTGGGCAGGTCGTCGAACACCTTGCGCAGACCCGCGCTCCAGCCGGTGCGCAGGGCCAGGAAGTACGGGTCATCGCGCTCAATGCGGTGCGGCGGCTGCATGGCCAGCTCGAACTGGTTGGCGCGCAGCATCAGCATGTCGATGGGCAGGCCCACGGACAGGTTGGACTGGATGGTGGAGTCGAAGCTGACCAGCGTGCACTTGGCGGCCTCGTCCAGGCCCGTGCTGTCATAGCGGATGACGCGGTCGATGATGGGCTTGCCGTACTTGCTCTCGCCGATCTGGAAATAGGGCGTGTCTTCTGTGGCCTCGATGAAGTTGCCTTGCGGGTAGACGTGGAACAGCCGGGGGCCCTCGCCCTTGATTTGGCCGCCGAGCAGGAAGTTGGCGCCGAAGTCCACGCCCTGGCTGTGCTGGCCGTCATCGCTGTCGCGCGACACCACCTCCTTCAGCATGCGCCCCAGCAGCACGGCCGCGTCGTACAGGCTGGGCACGTTGAGCAGGTGCTCGCCATCGCCCTTGAGGCGCTGGTTCAGCAGCGAGATGACCGACTGCGTCGTCGCCAGGTTGCCGGCGGCCAGGATGACGATCTCGCGCTGGTGCGGGATCTGGAACTGATACATCTTGCGGAAGCTGGCAATGTGATCGACGCCGGCGTTGGTGCGGGTGTCGGAGGCGAACAGCAGGCCGGCGCGCAGGCGCATCGCGACACAGTAGGTCATGGGCAGGACTCAGGCGAATGGGCTGGGTGCCATGTTACGGCGGGCCGAGTCCGACAGCCGTCCGTCCTGCGGGCCGACACCTGCGCCGCCCCATGCTGCCTAGGCTGGCGAGGTCTGAACACAGGAGCCCCTCATGGACGACTACCGCAGCAACGCTCGCACCGACGACACCGTTGGCACCGTTGGCACCGAAGAGAACCTCAGCGGCCCCGCCGCCGCCCAGAAGATCGCCGACATGGTGAACGCCGGCAACAGCTGCTTCTTCTGCACGCTGGGGCTGAACTCCCAGCTGCACGCGCGGCCGATGACCGTCACCGAGGTCGAGGAAGGCAGCGGCGCACTGTGGTTCTTCACCGAGATCGACAGCATGAAGAACGTGGAGCTGGACCGCGATCCCCGCGTCACGCTGTTCTTCAAGGAGGGCGACAACGCCGGCCACCTGAAGCTGGACGGCGAGGCCACCCAGGTCACCGACCCGGCCACCATCCACCGCTTGTGGAGCCCCAAGCTGCGCGCCTGGTTCACCGAAGGCGAGAGCGACCCGCGCATCTGCCTGCTGCGGGTGGACCCGGTCAGCGGCGAGTATTGGGACAACCGCCACGGCACGTTGATCGCCGGCATCAAGATGCTGTTCGGCGCCGTCGTCGGCCAGCGCGTGGACGAAGGCGTGCACGGGCAACTCAAGCTCTGACACCGGGTTCGAGCGTCGGGCCGCTCCCGAGCCGGCCCGCATTCAGGGGGGCGCGACTGCGCCCGGGCGCTTCAATGTGAATCACGCTCCACCACCGAGCCGGAACTGCCCACCAGCAGGTCCAGGTCCGCCCCCAGGTGGGCCTGCTGCACATGGTCCACGTACAGCTTCACGTAGCCGCGCGTGGCCAGTGGCGCTGGCGGCGCCCAGGCGGCGCGGCGGAGCGCCAGCTCGGCGTCGTCCACCAGCAGCTGCAGCCGGCGCGCGGGCACGTCCAGCTCGATGAGGTCGCCGTCCCGCACCAGCGCCAGCGTACCGCCTGCAGCCGATTCCGGCGCCACGTGCAGCACCACGGTGCCGTAGGCCGTGCCGCTCATGCGGCCGTCGGAGATGCGCACCATGTCTTGCACGCCCTGCTCGACGAGCTTGCGCGGCAGGTCGACGTTGCCCACCTCGGGCATGCCGGGGTAGCCCCGCGGGCCGACGCCCTGCAGCACGATCACGCTGTCTGCGGTGATGGCCAGGGCCGGTTCGTCGATGCGGGCGTGGTAGTCCTCCATGCTGCTGAACACAACGGCCGGCCCGCGGTGGCGCAGCAGTGCCGGCGTGGCCGCCGAGGGTTTGATGACGGCGCCCTGCTCGCACAGATTGCCGTGCAGCACGGCGATGCCGGCGGCGGGCTGCAGCGGCTCCGACAGCGGCCGGATGACGGCGGTGTCGTAGCAAACCGCGGTGCGGTAGTTGTCGTCCAGCGTGCGGCCGTTCACCGTCAGCACCTCGCGGTGCAGCAGGCCGCCGAGCTCCTTCATCACCACACCCAGGCCGCCGGCGTAGAAGAAGTCCTCCATCAGCCGCTCGCCCGAAGGCTTCAGGTTGACCAGCAGCGGCACCTGGCTGCCGTGGCGGTCGAAGTCCTCCAGCGAAAGCGGCACACCGATGCGGCCCGCGATGGCCAGCAGGTGCAGGATGAGGTTGGTAGAGCCGCCCACAGCGGCGTTGACGACGATGGCGTTCTCGAAGGCGGCGCGCGTCAGCACCTTCGCCGGGGTCAGGTCTTCATGGACCATCTCGACGATGCGCCGGCCGCTCAGCTGCGCCATCAGCTTCTTGCGCGAGTCGGCGGCCGGGATGGAGGCCATGCCGGGCAGCGTCATGCCCAGCGCCTCGGCCATGACGGCCATGGTCGACGCCGTACCCATCGTGTTGCAGTGACCCGCGCTGCGAGCGCCGCAGACCTCGGCCTCGGTGAGGTCGGCCGCACTGAGCTCGCCGCTGTCGATTCTGGCCTTGACCTGCCAGTTGAAGGTGCCCGAGCCGATCTCACCGCCTCGGAACTTGCCGTTCAGCATTGGCCCGCCCGACACGACCAGCGCCGGCAGGCCCACGCTGCAGGCGCCCATCAGCAGCGACGGCGTGGTCTTGTCGCAGCCGGTCATCAGCACGACGCCATCCAGCGGGTTGGCGCGCAGCGACTCCTCCACGTCCATGCTCGCCAGGTTGCGGAACAGCATGGTGGTGGGCTTCATGATGGTTTCACCAAGCGACATGACCGGGAACTCCATCGGCACGCCACCGGCCTCCAGGATGCCGCGCTTCACGTTCTCGGCCAGCTCGCGCAGGTGGCCGTTGCAGGGCGTCAATTCGCTCCAGGTGTTGCAGATGCCGATGACCGCGCGGCCGCCAAAGTAGTCGTCCGGGTAGCCCTGGTTGCGCAGCCAGGCGCGGTGCACGAAACCCATCTTGTCGCGCCCGCCGAACCAGCCCTGGCTGCGCAACTTCTTCTTGCCGTCATTGGCATCGTCCACCACTGTCGTCTCCTCGTCAGGAGTGAAATGGTAGCGCTATCCATGCCACTCAACATCGAGCGCAGGTTTGCTCGCATCTACCAAGTCGAGGGAGAGCTCAAAGACTTCAGCGACGACGAGCGTCGAGCTCAGCGGCACCGCCTGGCCAAGCTGTGATGGGATGAGCTGCGCCAGTGGTTCGACCTCGAGCGACGCATGGTTGCAGACGGCAGCGCGACCGCCAAGACCATCACACGCTGAGCCACTGGGGCGCGCTCACTCATCACCTCGAGGACGGCGCCGTGGCGCTGGACAACAACCACCTGGAACGCCAGATCAAGCCGTGGGCCATGGGACGCCGCGCTGGCAGTTCATGGGTAGCGAGCTCGCTGGCCAGCGCGCCGCCATCATCATGAGCCTTGTGCAGTCGGCACGTCTGAACGGGCATGAGCCCTGGGCCTATCTGCGTGACGTGCTGCAGCGTCTGCCGACGCTGCGCAACTCCCAACTCGATCTGCTGCCGCATCGCTGGAAGCCCGCTCAGGCCTGAGCTGCCAATCGCCGTCAAGGTGGAACGGCCAGACGCTCACCCAGAAAGTTGGACTCCACGCAGAGGTCATCGCACGATCCAAGTGAGTGACGCACCCGAAGGTGCGTATTCCACTGATCTCTGACAGTGTTCCATGCGATCGCGGACAACCTGAGTGGGGTGCCTGAGTGACGGGCCGGATGGTAGGTCGACTGTCCGCCATCAATTTGGAATGGTGTCCGCGATCAGCGTGGAACGGCCCTGCAGGTCAGGCCTGGGGCGAGCCCCGGCGCAGCGATTCACCCTTGAGCGCAATCGTGTGTGAGCCGTACATCAGCCGATCCATGATGGCGTCGGCGATGGTGGGCGCACCCAGCCATTGATGCCAGGCGCTGCTGGGCATCTGGCTCGTGATGAGCGTGCTGCGGCTGCCCACCCGGTCGTCCAGCAGCTCGAGCAGATGCTGGCGTTCCTGCCCGGTGATGGGAGCAATCGCCAGATCGTCCAGGACGAGGAGGTCAAGTCGGGCCAATGCGGCAAGGCGACGACCGAAGCTGCCATCGCCGTGCGCCACCTGCAACTCCTGCAGCAGCCGGGTCGAGCGGGTGTAGAGCACGGTCAAGCCCTGGCGTGCGGCCTGCTGGGCCGTCCCCACTGGGCTTGAGATTTTTCCCCTGCGTATCTCCCGTTCCGGATTTCTTGATCCGGTTTTGATTCTTGCGACGGTTTAGCTGGCCTCCCTTTTTTTCGCACGTGCTAAATCAACGGCTTACGGCGGAATCCGGCGATTTCCGGACTTGATCCGGTTTTAACCAGATGGTTAAAAGTGGCCGGCCGCAGCCGGCAGGGCGAGAACGCTGCACTGAAGATCGCTCGACCGTCGCGCTACGGCCACGGCGAACGGGGCAAGAACCGCTGTCGTGCGCCAGAAAAGACAGCTTCCCCCACCGGCAGCCTGGACATGGCGCCGGCAGAACACAAAAGGTCTCCTCGACCGGCCCCGGAGCCAATACGTGTGTCCATAGGGGGCGCACGGCAACTGCGATGGTTGGGATCCGCCCCCCGTCTTTCCCGGCCGCCAGGCAACTGCCACGAACTCCTGAAGTCGAAACTCCAAGGCCGTCTGTCTGTCGTCGAGAGCAGGTTCGACGGCTTACAGGCGCCGCGTGAGCGTCCGGTCCGGCGTTGACGCGAATTCAAGATCCGGTTTGCCGACCGATCTGGGGCGACATGGGAATAGAAAAATCCATAAAATCCCCGAAGAATGGGAATTTCTCCATCCTTTCTATTCCGCGGACTGCTGCCGGAGGTGCCGCGAGGTTCGCCCATGTTGACCACCTGGCTGCAGGCGCGTGGCTTGACCGCCAAGCAGGTATCAAGGCTTGCGCAGGATGGCTGGCTTGAGCGCCTCGGACATGGTGTCTACATCCTCCCGGGGGACCAGTTGGGCCGCGATGCCAGCTTGGCCCGATTGGCGGAGTTGATACCGGGCCTGCATGTGGGTGGGAAGACTGCGCTTGCCTGGCGAGGTGTGCGGCACAACCTCGCCGTCAGAGATCGACTGAACCTCTGGGGTGACAAGTCGGCATCGCTGCCGACCTGGTTCACAGCGGTATTCCCGGCGGACTATCAGGCGACCCATCTCTTCGATCCAGGACTGCGGGCAGATGTTGGCTTGGCCCCATTGCCAGGGGGGCGGTCTGACGTGCTCGTCTCCACCCCGGAACGAGCGCTGCTCGAACTGCTGAGTGACGTGGGCAAGGGCCAGGAACTTGAGGAGGCTCGCCATCTGATCGAGAGCGCACGATCGCTGCGCCAGCCCGTGCTGGAAGAACTTCTTGCCCATCTCAAGCGGATCAAGGTCGCAAGGCTGGCTCACGCGCTGGCTGAGGAGCTGGGACTGTCCTGGGCTGGCCTCGCGCGCAAACACAGTGAGCGCCTTGGTGGCGGCAGTCGTTGGGTGTCCACCACCAAGTCCGGCGAGCGGCTCAACCTGAAGCGGCCGACATGAATGACTCCTAACTTTGAGCCGCTTTGGCGGTTGAAGGCCAGGGAGGAGGGGCGGCTAACGCATTGGAAGCGGACTTCCAAGTGAACTTGGCGCACGAATATTCACGCCATCGTGCGCCACTCATATTTCAGTCCCGTGCTTTCCAGTAGTCGCTGCTAGCTGGGGACACATGAGCCAAGCAAATGCATCGCCCACGACTGGAGGCGAGTCGTCGCCAGCGACAACGCAGCCTTGATCTGCCATCCACCCCAGTCGCGCAAGGGAGTTGGCGATCAAGCTGCCACTGTTGCCGGTCGCTGCGGTTTCCAGGAGTCCTTGCTGCGCGTCTCTGATGCCCGATGCAATTTCAGTGAGCAGCTCGCGAAGGATCTCCAGGCGTTGCGCCTTGCTGCGAATGTCTTTGGGCATGGTCCACCTTTCTGCGCCGCCATCGCGTGTCCACAGGTACCGGGACACAAATTCACGGCCAAATAATGTTATCTGAAGACACGTGTCTTTTGTTAACTTTTTTCAGACAGTGGCGAGGATGCGCCGCAGCACTAACCCGGTTCTTTTGAAAGCGCTTGGCGCAGCTTTAAAGGAGCGCCGGAACGAGCTCGGGCTGACTCAAGAGGATGTCGCCGGAGCTGCCGGGATTGACCGCCCTTACGTTACTTTGATTGAGTCTGCACGCAAGCAGCCAACGATCAGTGTCCTTTGGCGCTTGGCCGTAGCGCTTGACCTTACGCCGTCAGAGTTCGCAGGGCGCATTGAGCGTTTCCACCAGAACTTCAGCTCATTGCAGTAAACGCTTCATCTGGCTAGCCAGGCACCACGTAAACAGGCAGCTCACCGTCGACTTCCAGCCGGCCCTTGAGACTGATCAACGCCGCGCCATCGGCAGAAGCTCCAGCGCAGGCCACGACGGAGACTTCTCGCCTGCATTGTTGAGACCGCCTGCTTGCGTGAAGGAATAAGTGTTTGCGGACAGCGACTAAGACGGCAATTTCTGCTTTGCCGCCTCCCAGAGCAATTTTTCGGCGCGCCTATCCCGCTTTGCGCTTGCGTCTAGCAAGCGAGGATAGCGGCGGTCCCCCGCATCGTCGTTGCGCCCACGCCGCGTGCCTCGACGCTAAACGGATCTGCCGCAAAACGATCAAGATCGTCCGCCCATGTCCGCATCATGGTCCGTCTCACCGTTAGCACCTGAGCAGGTTTTCACCAGATCAAACGCGACTCGCGCACCACGGCCAGCAGGTCGTCCAGAGACAGCCGCAGCCGCCGGCGTGTGCACAGGTAGGTAGTGCTCACGCGAACGCTGCGGTGTCTTCAGCTCAAACTTGCTCGAGTTCTTGGTTCCAAACGCCCTCGTCGGCCACGGATTTGCCCGCACCCGTCGCGCCCAGCATCTGCCTTGCAGCGGGAGCTGTCGACAGTGCGCCGATCTTGGACGAGGTGGATCGAGTGAATCGCGACGCAGTACGCAGCGCGCAATTACTGGGTTGTCCACGACGTTGATCAATGTCCGGCGAGGCATGAAACCGCGGTCTTAGTGGCGGGTGCTGCGCGTCAGGCGCGGCCAGAACAACCCCAGGTGGTCGTGAATCATCTGGCTTGCTGCTTCGGCGGTGGTGGCGCCAGTCCGAGCACGAGGTGCTCCGCTAGACCCCCTTCACGGCACAAGGGTCGTCGAGGCGGGCCTAGCTGCCGCTCCGAGTCGGTCATTCCTGCCTACGGGCCGGGTGAGCCCGTGAAAGCGCTCGCCGGGATGGCGTCGGATGCCGCCTGCAGCTGGGCAGTTCTTGAAATCGGTTGGGGCCGACTTTGCATGCCCTGCCAATATCCGCGCAGGCCCCCCGAAAGAGAAAAGGCCATGCACGTCAAAGACTTGCATGACCTGCATCTGGTGCGCCCGGTTGGGATCGAACCAACAACCCCTGCCTTCGGAGGGCAGGGTACTGGGGAGAACTGAGCTTTTCTGATTTGCCATTTCTCCTATGAAAAGGTCCCTAGACGTCCCAGGAAATCCATAGACGTTTGGCCCACTTTTGGCCCACTTTGGCCCACAATGGAATCTCCTCGAACGTGGAGGAAGACATGGGTGCAAAGATCGACACGGTGGATTCGCGGACAAGGGCCAAGCCCCGGTCGGAGCCCTACTGGGTGAAGTTGGCCGGCGGCTGCATGCTCGGCTACCGCAAATTGACGGCGGCATCCATCGGGTCCTGGTACGCGAGGTACAGGGACCCGGAAAATGGTCATCGGTCCAAGACCAGCTTGGGCGACTTTTCGAAGTTGCCACCGGCCCAGCGCTACGACGCCGCGAAGAAGGAGG
Source organism: Pelomonas dachongensis (assembly GCF_043555865.1). Lineage (NCBI taxonomy): Bacteria > Pseudomonadati > Pseudomonadota > Betaproteobacteria > Burkholderiales > Sphaerotilaceae > Roseateles > Pelomonas dachongensis. Next base: position 460,063 of record NZ_JBIGHY010000001.1, on the reverse strand, counting down.
CGGAGCAATGGTTCACGCACCTGGGGCGGGGCGGTGCGGTCGTGTCCGCGACGGTTCGGATTGCGTGCGAGAACTACGTCAAGCACGTGCGGACGACCAAGGGAGATGACACCGCGGACGATCTGCAAGCGCGGTTCGCTCGATGGGTCGATGACACGCCCATCGGCCGCGTCGCGATTGCCAAACTCACCAGGCGCCAGGTCGATGCCTGGCGGGCCGGTCTGGCGGCGACGCCGGTCGTGATCGATCCGCACGCCAAGAGCCCTCGGACTCGCCTGCGAGCCGCGTCATCGGTCAACCGTGACTGTGCGGCGCTTCGTGCGGCGCTCAACTACGCGCACGATGTGGGTGACGTGACGACGGACATGGCTTGGCGCGTTGCGCTGCGCCCGACGAAGGGAGCCGACGGCCGTCGGACCGTGTACCTCGATCGCGAGCAACGGCGAAAGCTAGTCAGCTGCGTCGATGCGGATTTCGTCGAGTTCGTCAAAGGCATGACCCATCTGCCATTGCGGCCTGGTGCACTTGCTGCGCTGACGGTTGGGCAGTTCGACAAGAGGCACGGTGTCTTGAGCATCGGCAAGGACAAGGCCGGGCAAGATCGTCGTATCAAGCTCCCCAAGTTCACCTCGGGCATCCTCGCGAAGCTGACGACCGACAAGCTGCCGGCTGCACCACTCTTTGCGCAGGGCAGCGGCAAGCCCTGGAACAAGGACGCCTGGAAGAAGCCGATGAAGGCAGCGGCTGTTGCTGCGGGTCTACCACCGGGGACCGTCCTCTACACCTTGCGGCATTCAACGATCACCGATCTGGTCATCGATGGACTCGACCTGCTAACCGTTGCCCTGCTGAGTGGGACGAGCGTCGAGATGATCGAGAAGCACTATGGGCATCTCCGAGAGGACCATGCGGCGGAGGCGCTTGCCAAGCTCGTTCTTTAGGCTGCGCGAGCATCACCCGCCCAGAATCCGCGCGAAGCGCCTGCAGCCGCTTCACGTGTTGGGCGTTTGCTGACTCCTGCTCGCCAAGTCGATGTCGCGGATCAGATCGCGAGCGTCCGACACCCGCGCACTTGCCGCGCGTAGAAACTCCCCGGCAATGTCAGCCGCGTAGAGCTGATGCTGAGACGCCTGCATCTCCAGCCCGAGAAGATCGACGATGGCTCCAGCGCGCACCAAATCTTGTGAGGCCTCGTCCAACAACACCCAAGCGTCGTGTGGATGGGCAGCCGCGACCTCGTGATCGCCCTCATCGGCCAAGCCAGAGGTTGGGGCGGGCGCGTCGGGTCGCGACGTAGAAAAAATGTCTGCCATGTCTTGCTCCTGCGGGCCGATGAGGTCCGTCGGCATACGCACCCACCGCATCGGCGGCAGGATGAGGGAACGCCGGGCTTCACAAGTCGATCGTAGCGACTTTTGTATTTATTTAAATGTTGTTTTAAAAATATCATCGACCGACGCTACCGGCATGGCAGTTAGCAAAAAGGTAGTTCGGCGAGGCCGACCATCAGGCTCGCAGTCGACCGATCCAAAAGTCGCCGCGGCTCTTGGGAAGGCCATCGCGTCGCTGAGGGTCGCCGCCGGGATGTCGCAGGAGGCGCTGGCCCTGGCGGCCAACGTCGGACGCTCCAACATTTCGATGATTGAGACCGGCCGGACGACCCCTAATTTCGTCGGAGTCGTCAGGATTGCCGCCGCCTTGAGCTGCAGCTTGTCGGAACTGATGCAAGAGTTCGAACAGCATTACGCCGAAGGCTGAGAGCCACAGTGGACCGCATCGCAGTCGAGCAGAGGTCATGAGCACCGGCGGTTGACGGGATGTGCGAACGGCTCGGAAGTCAGCTTGGCAGCGGTTGTCGTCATCGGCGATCTGCCGCCGAGTTCACGCTCTCTGGCATGAAGCAGACGCCGGCGCACCTGGCCGGCTGACGGGTTCAACGACGGATGTTGAGGGTGCTGCGGTCGTCCAGCCTGGCTATCCGCGGCTGTCGTCGTCGAACGTCTGTTGCCTGAAGCGTTGGAATGGCGCTACCGACCCAATGCCGCCGATGGCAGTTTTCTTGGCGAGTGACAGGTCTACCGCGGAACCTGACCTTCGCTCGCGCTGCTGAGCTTTTGAGTGACAACGACAGTGGGCGTTCGCAGGTAGCCTTTCGGACGGCGTTCAGGTGCGCTGCAGCAGCGCTCAGCGCGGCATCAAATGCACCATCACAGCCCGCTTCGACAATGGCTTGCCAACGAAGGCGGCGTGATGCCCCCTCGGTCTGCGCTCATCGCTTTCTCAACTCTGCAAGGTACGTCCGAAGCAACGCGACGCGCTTGGGCCGGAAACTGGCGCCGGTGCTTTCGACTGCGGTGATCCTTTCCGCGCGAAAGATGCGGAACCCCTCGCGCAGGCAACACCAGGCCAGTACCACGAGCATGTGGTCGAAGTAGACGATCGCCAGCGGCCAGATGGTCCGCTCGGTAGCTTCGCCAGCCTTGTCGGTGTAGCTGATCGCCAGTGCTTCCTCGCGCCAGCACCCTTCTCGGATGAGCCCCATGTCGGGTAAAGCCGCATACCGATCCTCGAAGCGATGAACCTGCGAAACGGCGTGAAGCAGTTGCTGCTGCCTTGCAGACGGCAAGGTCGCTGCGACTTTGCCGAGCACCGCTGCGGCGGCCTCGGCCAGTGCGGGATCGCCCATCTGGCGCACCTCTGCCAGGCCCAGCACCAGCGCCTCGATTTCGATCCGGCTGAACGCCTGCGGCCGGAGCCTGCCGTCCTCGATGAGGCAGTAGCCGAAGCCACGCTCCCCACCGATCTCCGCCCCGGCTTCGCGCAAGCTTTCCACGTCGCGGTAGATCGACCGTACCGACACCCCTGTCTCCTGCGCCAGGCGCTCGGCAGTCACTGGCGCAGGCAGCGTTCGAAGGGCTTGAAGCAGTCGGAAGAGGCGATCGGACCGGGCCATCGGGCAACTGACGGAAATTGACAGTATGGCTGGCTAGATTAGCACCAGCTGCTGAGCGAAGACCACCGCGATGGGCGCTGTGGAGAACGAAAGCAGTCCAACCCGTTTCAAGGAGTTCCCATGTCCGTCACTGCCGTTACCCACATCAACCTGCGCGGCACCGCACGCCAGGCGCTTGCCTTCTACCAGTCCGTATTCGGCGGCCAGATCGCCATCGTCACGTACACGGACGCCGGCAACGTCCAGGACCCGTCCGATGCCGATCACGTCATGTGGGGGCAGGTCGATGCGCCCAACGGCTTTCGTGTCATGGCGTACGACGTGCCAGCAGCCACGCCTTGGGCACCCGGCGAGAACGCCTATTTCGTTTCTGTGCGGGGCGATGCAGCCGAAGAGGTCGCGTTGCTGTGGAAGAAGCTGGCCGACGGCGCGACCATCCTGAGCCCGCTGGAGAAGGCGCTGTGGAGCCCGCTGTACGGCATGCTGAAGGACCGCTTCGGCGTGATCTGGGTCTTGGACGTTGCAGTTGCGTACGACGCGGGCTGAGCGGTCGTGGCGGCGCTGATGAAAAGTCCGCCGATCTTGCTTTGTTTCGACAACGCGCCAGCGTTCAGGCAGTGGCTGCAATCGAACGCTGCTCATTGTTCCGAACTGCTGATGCACTTTCGCAAGGTGGGCGTGGGCCGGCCGTGCATGACGTACTCCGAGTCGGTGGACGAGGCACTGTGCTTTGGTTGGATCGACGGCGTGCGCAAGCGCGTCGACGAGCACACCTACTCGATTCGATTCACGCCTCGGCGGGCATCTTCGAACTGGAGCGCCGTCAACATCGCGAAAGTTCATCAGCTGCACGCTGCCGGCCGATTGACACACGCAGGAGAGAAGGCGTTTGCGCTGCGAACGTCGGCGCGATCAGCCATCTATGCCCACGAACAGCCGTCGCCGGCTGATCTGTCGCGCGGCGAGCTTGAAACCCTCAAGCGCAATTGGGGGGCCTGGCAGTTCTTCGAGGCCACACCCGCCTGGCTACAGGAAGCTCGTTCTGCATTGGGTCACCAGTGCCAAGAAGGACGAAACGAGAGCATCCAGGTTTGCCAGACTGGTACTTGCTTGCACGGACGGCGTGCGTCTTCGATGAGAGGAGCGCGTGCTACTTCCAGACTGGGCGATGCCGACAGTGCCATCTCGGCGTGTCGGTCGTCGTTCAACAGCGCTGAGTGCACACGGTTTGACAAGGCCGCACCCAGGATGACGCCGTCGTCCACCGTGTCGACGCCGAACCCGTTCCAGTAATGATCATGGCCAACAAGCCGTGAGCGACTGCGTTGGAGAACGACAGCGGTCGAACGGCCACAGGCCATGGCGGCTGTACCTTGAAACCAGTCATCGGCGCCGTGATTTGCCGATCGCCCGCATGACTGGACCTGGCCGTGAATGTCTGTTCGCCTGGCCCTTCCACAGCAGGGGATCAACATGGCTGTGCGCCCTTGGCGGTTTCATCGTCAATATTGATGACCGCTATCCAGACTGATGCGCTGGGTCTCCACCCGGCCAGGAGCGGTCGGTCGCGAGTGTCAGCATTCGGGACAGCTACGCCACAATGGCTGCAAGCCAAGCACAGCACCATCATGAGCCTTGCCGTCCTCGAAACCTTGCTGCGGACCAGTGACGATTACGAAGGCGGCCAACCATCAGAAAAGCTGATTGACGCCGCCAGGTCTTGGCTCAATGCAGCTCAGACTGAGGCTGTGCTTGTGCCGGACACCGCCAATGCGCTCCAGCATCTTTCGCCAGTCGGTGCAAGTTTCGTGGCTACTTTGCTGGGCAACGTTGCGGAGGTGCATCGAGGCGCTGAACGCAGTTTCGATCAGCTATGGGCGCTGTTTTTTGCTTGGTGTAGCGAATGCAATGCATCGGAACCTGTGGATGAATCCCGACGGCCGATGTTGGTAGAGGCTTTGACGGGCGTCGGGCCGGCATTGGTTTCGCATCTGGCTCAATTGCCTGATCGCCGTAGCGCCTTGCGTGCAGACTCGACAGTCATGGGGTTGCTTGGTGACCTTGCTGACGAGATCGCAGGGGTTTGTTGGGTGTTTCAAGCACTGCGAATGAGCAGCGGGTCGCTAGTCGCTCTGCACCCCACGAGCGCTAACGGCTGGCGCCTCCGCTACGAAAACGTGGCGGACTGCTTTCACCTCTTTACTCTGCTGCAATGCGCGTTGGGTGATCGTGTTCCTGGTGGACGCAACCCCAACGCGGCTTTGACCGCTGCAGCGACCGGCCTTGGCCCTGCCGAAGGGCTGCACGATCAGTCTTGGTGGCACTACGGCCACGCGTTTGGCGCTACACCCGAGCTGGGAACGTCGATTTGGGGTGAGGCGCTCGCTGCAGAAATCCCGAGCGCGCGCGGCGAGCAAGTGATATTGCTGTGGCCCCCTATCCTTCACGGCCGAAGTTGGGATGCCGGTTTTTTCACGCCGCACCTCCAACAAATGCCATCGCAAGTAGTGCTCGAAGGACAGCTGCCGCCTGAGCAGTGCAAGGAATGGATGGAGCATTTGGGGCTTCATGCATCAGCGGCGGCTGCGAAGACGCAGCAAGTGCACCAGCTCATGCCGAATGGGCACCGAGTGGTCGAGCGGCCCTGGTGGAAGTTCTGGTCGTGAAAGCGCCTATTGGGGGGACTGACGGGTATTGCGCAGGCGTCAGCCCAATGGCGTGGGGCGTCTGCAATGGCTACTCGACGAGCGGGTTGACGTTGAGTGTCTGCTTGCCGGCGATCTAGCCAGCGAAGTGACCGGCAGCTTGGGGTCGACTTCACCCAGTCGACCAGCGAAGTACCTGTCGCTCAAGATCGGATCGAAGGCGCGAACAGTTGAATGTCCGGTCTCATGTGTGCAGCGGCCATACGCGGCGCCGCCCGTTGAATGGCCGGTGCTGATGGAAGCGGCCTCTCAGGCCGTTTGCCGCGAATGACTCAGTTCAGCCTGAAGCTGCCGTCCATCCTCAATGCAGTTGATACGGATGGTGACCTGGATCGAGCGCCCTGGGACATCTCGGCGCTTCCTAGGACGTTCCGAGCCAGCAGGAGACAGAAGCAGCGCAGCGATGTGATCTATATCGCCGCGATGCATGCCGAGGCACCATGTTGTGCATGCGCCGGACGTGCAACGCTTCCTTGGCAGGGCAGCTCGATTTGCTCGATGTCGCCATGCCGTCGCAGGCTTTAGATGTCGTTGCCCACACTGACGAGCGAGAAGGACGAACTGCAGCGCGAGACCGCGTGTCCATCGATCTACGAGGCCTGGGGCCGCAGCTACGCACGCTGGCGGCCAAGCAGGGCACAACCACGGCGACGCTGACCCGAAAGGCTCTTCGCCTGATGTTTGAAGGCCGGCGCGACTTGGGTGTGCCCAGCGACGTCGCGCGCACGGCCACCGGTACAGGCGCTTGCGTCAAGGTCACCTTGAGACTGTCTGCCGCCCATGCCGCTTCACTGGCGGTGGGCGCGCGAGCGGCCGACATGGCTCAGGGCGCCTACGTGTCCGCGCTGATGGACGGCATTGCGCCCGCTCCGTTGCCCGCCGATCACGCGAGGGCGGTGGAGGCACTGGTGGCATCGACAAATCAACTTGCAGCGACGTCCGCGGACCTCAACGCGTTCATGCGCTTGTTGGGCCGTGTCCCCGCCGGCCAGCTCGAACCGTATCGCGCTGGCGTGGGTTCGCTGGCGAAGGTCGTTCGAGAGCATCTTGCAGCTGCAGCCAGGTTGATCGCCGAACTCAAGGCGTCGCGAAGAGGGCGGCGATGACGACCGGCAGCAGCATCGATGGGGTGCTCGTGCAGTGGGGCGAGCGCCTGTTCTATCCGGGCAACCGTATGGTCAAAACGCAGCCAACCCCACGGCTCGGCGTCCTGAATCGCCGCAAGGCTGGCGTGATCCGGCAGCGCATCGAGGCCGTGGTGCGACGCGCACCTCAGGTGATGGTCAAGGTCACCGGTGGCGGTCGAGGCATGGCGGCCATCGCGGCCCACTTCCGCTACATCAGCAAGAACGGCCGCATCCCGATCGAGGACGACCGCGGTGTGACGCGAGACGGCAAGGACGCACTGCGCGATCTCGTGGACCAGTGGCGCTACGGCGGCTCGCTCATCGAGGACGTCAGCTACCGCCGCGAAGCGTTCAACATCATGCTGTCCATGCTGTCAGCGATCGGCATAAACCGGCCACCCGAGGATCGGCATATACCGGCCAGGTAAGTCGGTAGACAACGGTGAGCAGGATCGGCATATACCGGCCAGTGCAGGATCGGCATATACCGGCCACTGCGTGATCGGCGTTTACCGGCCAGTTGCCAGTCTTGAAGGGCGTCTCGAGTCTTCAATCACCCCACCGCTACCGTCCCAGCTTTCATTGCTTGGAGGGCTGGCAGGTGGGTCGCAGAAGGATCGAGATGTTCCAGTACCGACAAGTGCTCGTGCGGCTGCGCGCGGGCGACACGGCGCGCGAGATCGCGCGCAGCGGCCTGCTGGGCCGCGACAAGATCACCGCGCTGGTGAAGGTGGCTCAAGCCCGCGCCTGGCTCGATGCTGCCGCTGAGTTGCCTGACGACGCGACCATCGTCACGGCACTGACTCCGCCCAAGCGCGCCGCCTCCACCGTCTCCAGCCTGGAGCCGCTGCGCGAGGTCGTGCAGCGCTGGTTCGACGCCGGCGTGCAGGGCAGCGCGATCCACGCCGCGCTCAAGCGCGAGCACGGCTTCACCGGCAGCTACTCGGCGGTGCGGCGGATGCTGCAAGGCATGCAGGCCGCGCGGCCGCCCGAGGCGACCGTGCGGCTGTCGTTCGCCCCGGGCGAGGCCGCGCAGGTCGACTTCGGCGCCGGCCCGGTTCTGACCCGCCCGGATGGCAAGCCCCGGCGCACCTGGGCCTTCGTGATGACGCTGGCCCACAGCCGTCATCAGTACGTCGAGTTCGTCTGGGACCAGACGGTGGCGACCTGGCTGGGCTGTCACCGCCGCGCCTTCGAATGGTTCGACGGCGTGCCCGGGCGCGTCATCGTCGACAACGCCAAGTGCGCCATCGTCAAGGCCTGCCGGCACGACCCGCTCGTGCAGCGCGCCTATGCCGAGTGCGCCGAGGGGTATGGCTTCCGGATCGAGGCCTGTCCGCCTCACGACCCGCAGAAGAAGGGCATCGTCGAGTCCGGCGTGAAGTACGTCAAAGGCAACTTCCTGCCCACGCGGCGGTTCCGAGATCTGGCCGACCTCAACGCGCAGGTCCGCACCTGGGTCCTGGAGGAAGCGGGGCAGCGCCGGCACGGGACGACGTTGCAGCAGCCGCTGGTGCTGTTCGCGCTGGAGCGCCCGCTCATGCGCCGACTGCCCGCCATTGCGCCCGACCTGGGCACCTGGCAGCGCGTGAGCGTGCACCGCGACTGCCATGTGCAGTTCGATCGCTGCTTCTACTCCGCGCCGTTCACCCACGTGGGCCAGGAGCTGTGGCTGCGCGCCACCGACAACGTGGTGGTGCTCTACGAGGACTACCGGCATCTGGCGTCGCACCTGCGCGCCCGTCGCCCGGGTCAGCGCATGACCCAGCGCGACCACCTGCCACCGCAGGCACGCGCCTTCTTCGCCCGCGACAAGGCCTGGTGCCTCGCCCGCGCCGCCGACGTCGGGCCGCGCTGCACGGAGCTCATCGAGCGCCTGCTGGCCGATCGCGTCAGCGAACGCCTGCGAGCGGCCCAGGGCGTGCTGGCGCTGGGGTCCCGCTACGGAGTCCAGCGGCTGGAGGTGGCCTGCGAGCGGGCGCTGGCGCATGACAGCGCGCACTACCGCACCGTCAAGACCATCCTGGCTACAGATGCCGACCTGCAACCCACTGCTGCGCCCGACACGCCGGCGGCCTATGGCTATGCCCGCTTCACGCGCGCCGCCGCCGAGCTCTTCGACGGCGAAGGCGCGCTGCACTGAACCTCGCCTCGCACGACGCGGCCGGCGGGGCCGTGGACGCGCGCGCGAGGCCAGTTCGATGCCACGGCCCTACCAAGGACTCCTCATGAACCAAAACCCCATCCCCGAACTCACCCCGCAGCTGAAGATGCTGCGCCTGTCGGGCATCCTCGACTCTCTGGAAGCCCGAAACCGCCAGGCCATCGAGGGCAAGCTCGCCTACACCGAGTTCCTCGCCATGCTCATCGGCGACGAGGTCGCGCGGCGCGAGAACAAGAAGCTCTCGATGCGGCTGCGCCGGGCGCAGTTCCGCACGAGCAAGACGCTGGAGCAGTTCGACTTCGAGCGTCTGCCGCGACTGAACCGCGCGCTCGTGGCGGACTTGGCCGCCGGGCGTTACCTCAGCGAGAAGTCGCCCGTCCTCATCGTCGGTCCTTCGGGCATCGGCAAGTCGCATCTGGCACAGGCGCTCGGGCACTGCGCGGTGCGCCAGGGCGTGGACGTGGTCTTCACCACCTGCACGGCGCTCACGCAGAGCCTGAACGCGGCGCGGGCCACCGGTGCCTACGAACGTCGGCTCGCCACGCTGGCACGGGTGCCGCTGCTCATCATTGACGACTTCGGGCTCAAACCGCTTCGGGCGCCAGCCGACGAAGACCTGCACGACCTCATCGCCGAGCGCTACGAGCAGGCCGCCACCATCGTGACGAGCAACCTGGACTTCACCGAGTGGGACCAGGCCTTCGCCACGAACCGGCTGCTCGCCTCGGCCACGCTCGACCGACTACGCCACAACGCCTATTGCCTGGAGCTGGACGGGCGCAGCTACCGTGATCCGAAGGTGCCGCCGGCGTCGAAAAAGGCAGGCCCGAAGAGCGCCTAAAACGCAGCAGAATGAAGGCCCCAACGGGGTCGTTCGAGACGCCCCTCGGCACAGGCCCAAGTGGCCGGTAAATGCCGATCGCAAGTGGCCGGATTACGCCGATCAATGACACATGCCGGCCGGCACGGACGCCAACCTCCTGCAGAATGCCGTCCGCGAGTTCGCACAGGTCGAGCTGGCCGGGCATCGCTACGTGATGGTCCTGCACGATCACCAGGCCAACCCGCACGTGCATCTGAGCGTGCGAGCCGAGTCCGACTCTGGCACACGCTTGAACCCTCGCAAGACCGATCTGCACCGTTGGCGCGAGACGTTCGCCGAGAAGCTGAGGGGCTGGGACATCGAAGCAGAAGCCAGTCGTCAGCCGTCGCGCGGTGTGAGTCGCAACTATGAACCGCTGTGGCGCTTGAAGGCCAGACAGGAGGGGCGCTTGCAGGTCGCCAGGGCCCCAACCAAGATCGGGGGACCCGCTGTGAGAACGCGCGCCGAGGCCATGGCCAACTGGGCGCACATCATGAAAGCGCTGGGACGCTCTGAACTGGCCAGCGACCGAGCGCTCGCTGAACGGGTCGCCGATTTCGTGCGTGGAACGCCTTTCGTCCGTGAGCTCGCGGGGCGTGTCAGAACGAATGCCGAGCCTGGCCGGCAGCAGTCGCTGCCGGGGCTTGAACGCTCGTCAGGCCCTGATCGAACGCGATAGAGGCTTCTCACAGTCCGCGGCCCTTCCCCTGCCTGGGACCGCTGGCTTCCTCCTTCACGCTGCGCATGAAAGAGCCTGCTTGGCGAACAAGCCGGTCCTGATCGACCGCGCTGCGCGCTGACCCGGCCAGATCGCCACCCAGTCACCCGCCACGCCCGATGCCGGGCCGCGTCTGAGTTGCGTGCCTGTCAGCTCGACCGTCTTGCCAGCGAACTTTTGTTCTGGTGCTGATGCTGCGCCAGCGTCGGCGCTGAGGCACTCTCATCCCACTTCCCCCAAAGGGCATTTCGTGTTTGGGCGATTTTCTCGAAACCTTCTCGGAAAATTCTCGCGTTCTTCTCACATTCTTCCCGCGAATTTCTCGCGAATTTCTCAGTCGGGGAGGCTTTGGGAGAGACGGCTTGATAGCGCGTCAGGGCAACGGCTTTGCGACGACTTTGCGGCGGATTTCGCGCGCCTCCAGGCGGCTAAGCGTCGCTTCTCGAGCGGAACTCGTTCGGCTTTGATCCGGTCCGGTACGGGTTCGACCCGGTCTTGACCCGGTTAGGACCCACTTTCGATTCGCTTTTGACCCGCTTGCGACCCACTCCTGTTCCACTGATGACTAACTGAGCGTTTAGGCGGGTCTCAGTGGGACGTCTTCAGCGGAAGAATCTGCCCTAGTGCAGGATAGGCTGGGCGCCAGCATTTGGAGGGCGGCATACAAAGGGTGAACCGTGCTCGCGAGCGTTAGCGCCGTCGGCCAGCGAACCCGGGCGTGCCCAGCCCGAGCGCCCGGAAGCCTTCAGAGAGATGTGCCCGGTTGTGATTCGACGCGAATGACGGATGAGCCATCGGAAGGTAGTCACGCTCAAAGAGTTTCAAAGGTCTACCCATGCTCGCCGCCATCTGCGCCTTCAGATTTTTCATGCTGCCGAGGTCTGCAACATATGGCGCGAACTCATTCCACACGTAAGCACCCCACGACACAATCTGCACGCGTTTGTACTGCTTGTTTAAGCTTCTTAGGAGCTCTTGGAACCCCGCGACGCACTGGGCGTAAGTGAGGCCGCCTCCCTTAGGAATTTTTCCGGTCTTGGCGGCCAAGGGGCCGCGGTAGTCAGGATAGAGATTCAGGAACAGCGTGACGGACGGGTGTTTTGGGTCGAAGAAGCCGGCGGGGCACCAGTGCTGGTACTTGGGCGTGTAGTGCAGCCCTTGCACGTGCAGACCCGACTCGGCCAGCACGCCAGCGCCGACGGGATACCAGTCATGTCCAACCACTATCGTCAACTCATCTTTCTTTGAGTCAAACGTTTCGAGCAGGAGGCTGTCTGTCCAAGGACAGATGCCGACGCTAAAACCGGTCTCGAGCTCACGTGATGCATTCGACAAGGCGGAAGCTTTCGCTTCAGCGCTGTCGCGTGAGGAATGGATGGCCTCAGATCGTTTGTGGAGCTCCAAGCTGCGCGCGTAACTCACGCGGCGAAAGTCCGTGGTCAGAAAGGACCAAGGACGGCTGCGTCCGAAGTCCAGATAACCTTCGAAGCCTGGCGTGAGGTTGGAGAAGATATGGCTATAGGCGCAAGTGATTTTTTGGAACTGGGACTCAAGGTAGAGATTCGACATTCGCTTCGTTGGTCGGGTAACAGTGGTCGCCAAGAACAGGCTAGGGTTAGGCCGCGAGAGCGTCGCAGTTCGTGGTCGCCGGCGAAGCCGCCGCGGCGGCCACGATGGCTTTGCACTCATTCAACAGCTTGGCGTTGTCTTTCTTGACCCAGGCCAATGTGCCGCCTTCTCCCTTGCCCTGTTCAAGAGTTGCCATCGTTGCATGGCACACCAGCGGGCCTACCGAAATCCCAACCTCTCGAGCGATGGCAGACTGAAGCCTTGCTAGGCCAAGAAGATTGCCGAGAGCCTTCTGTACGAAGAACTGGTAGCGGTACATCGCCGTCAGGTACAGCTCCCGGTTCGGGCCGAGCTTGATGCTGATGTGGCTCAAGCATTGACCGCCACGCGGAATCTTGTGGTCCCGTTCGGGGTCGTAGAGGCTGAGCTCCATCGGCTCCAGCGAGAGGTCAAGCTCATAGACGGCGCGTTTGGGAGCAGGGTTCGACAACTCACGCTTGAGCTTTTTCACCAGCAGCTCCAGCGGGTTGAGCGGTGGGCCCTCCACGGCGAGGCGGCGCGTCATGCGCAGGGCATACGTTCCCCAGTTGTTCGCCCGCAAAGGTTGGATGTGCGGGTAGATGGAGTCCGGATACTTGAGGACACCGTCGAAGCCGTGGGTCTTGTACTCTGCTGCGGGGAAGATGGTTTCCGCTACTGTAATGACGGGCTGAGCTTGGTGCGCTCGCAGGAACTGGTCGACCGACTTCTCGATGGCTTTGTCGTGCGTTGCTTCCCTGCACGGGTCTTTCACCTCGAGGATTAGGTTGTATGCCTTTTCATCGGGCTCGCCCTGCAGCAAGGCGGCTGCCTCAAGCCAAGCTTCAGCGCGCGATTGCCTCGAAATAGGATGCATGCTCGTCCCCCCTCCTTACGGGCACGGTTTCACCGTCCGGAATTCCATCAACTTGGTCTTCATGTATGAGTAAGGGAGCCATGCGTGGCCCTTGTCTCCCCAGCGTGCTCCCCAGCTGTTCCGAATGAGCACTAAGTCGTACGAAGCTGAGGCCGAAGACCTTCCCAGCCCGACTGCGACGACCGCATGGCCGGAGTGGTTGGATGGACCGTCCGCAACTAGGTGCGGAGGCGCCTGTACTCGGTAGAAGCCGGCGCAGAGCATCAAACCCAAGACGACCGGCACACCGCTGACCAACTCGGATTCGACTGACATCGGATCGAGGCAGCTTCCGCACCAGATTTGACCGATGGGGCTACACAGTGCAGCGGCCGGAACTCCATACGGCCAGTGAGATTCGTGCGGCTGTCCATGCAGTTGCAAAGCCTTGTCCACCGCGTCGAAAGATAGGCCTCCGTTGCTGGAACTCATCAGCTGCACAGCGTGTGCAAACAGGTACTCCGCCGACAGCGCGTGCGAGAGGCCATGAGCATGTGCGTGCGCGTCCGACGTAGTACAGGCGAGGCATGTCGGGCGAGGGCCTTGGTCCCTAATACCTTCCCACGCCCCACGGAGGTCGTGCTCGACCATGATGCCGCCTACCTCGCTCATGCAGAGATAAATCTTTCCGGACGCACCATGCCGACCGGCTCTTTGCCGAGGAGCGCTAGCCTGAGCTCAAGAGACTTTAAGGCGTTCTCGTCCGCTTCCCACGGACGCCTCTCGTCGAGGCGCACAACGGTCTGCGAGATAGCGTTGCCCTGGAGCACTACGCGTCGGGTGACGGGAGCGCCGTAGACCAGTGGGACATCATGTTTGCGCTGGTCGTGACGGACTTCAAGAGGCGCTTCATTAAGCGCGTCAAACCCCCACTCATACCCTCCGGCGGCATGCTCTTCCAGGTTGAAAACGAGGTAGTCATCGGGGCTACCAACGATTTGAACCCCAGCATCGCGCTCAGACATGAGCCAGACATCCCCGTACCAGTTGTCTGGCTGGAAGTCGGGCATAGCCCTCTGCTTCGAGAGCCTTGGAGGTAACTTGGCCAATTGCTGAGCCACCTTCAGCGGCACGTAGTCAGCTGCCAGGAGTGCCCAGCATGTCGCCGAATAGCTCGCAGCAAGTCGCAACGACAGCTGGTAAACCACATCCGGCCGAGACAGGTCAGGAAGACTCCAATGCTGGCGTCTAGCATGTGCTGTGATGAGCCACTTGGGCAGTAGGAACTCTGCGGCGAACGCATCAGCCTCGACTTCCTGGGCGTCATAGCCATCCTTCTCGCCGCGGGCGACGAAGCCGACACTGACATCAAGGCTGGGAGCTGAGTGGCCGCAGACGTGGTGGCCGAGCTCATGTGCTGCAGTGAATCGCTGCACGTGGTGGTCTCGCTGGGTCGTCACCAGCATCCCTGCTGCGGACGGAGTTGGGACGTAGGCGCCAAGTAGCCCCTCGAGCGGCCGGAAGAGCACCATGATCCCGACGTCCCGAATGGTCGAGAGCACATCGATGGGGCCACTTCCGTCCCGAAGCCTGGCTTTCAAGTCGAACTGCTTGTGCAGCTCGGCCGCTTTGGCCATTCCGGAAAGGATGGCGTTGCGCTTACTTGTCGCCATCGCCTTGCTGAGACCGTTGGATGAGGAACTCGGTAAAGCGCATCAACTCGGAACGGTCCTTCTCAGAAAGCGTTGAGGCTTGGCGCGCCAGCATGTTCACGTCTTCCGGGAAATCCTGAACCTGCTCGCCGGTGAAGTGGCCCACAGGACGGGAGTACAGTTTTGCCAGCGCTGCCAGCTCTTGCGAGGCCACTCGGCGCTTGCCGCTCTCGATGAGCGAGACAGCGGAGCGAGGGATTCCTGTCTGGTCTGAAACATCTTGCTGAGACAGTCCCAGGTACTCGCGAGCTTCTTTCAGCCGCGCAGCGATTGCGTCTTGTTCGTTCATGTTGGGCGCTCCTAATCAGTGGGCCGCGACCTCCTCATTTACTTCGCTTGGCGAAGAGGCTGGGGCATCCGCGATGCCAACCCGATGCTGGTGAATCTTGGCAATGATGTCGGTCACCGCTTCGAAAATGCTGGCGTAGCCGCCCTTCTGAATCCACTCAGGACGCAGCGAGCTTCCCGTGATTTCCTTGACGAGCGGAGAGAGCTTTGCGACCGACTTCGAGTCCACCTCTGGGGTCTCCCACATGGGATTGTCTTTGAGGTCGGGAACGGCCAAGTCATCCGACTGCTCCTCCTCAAGCGCCTGGCTCAAGCGAGCCCGAAGCGTCGGGCGCAGTTGTTCGAACTCCTGGGGGTTCATCTTCTTGGACAAGATATTCTCCTGTTCGGATTTCCAACGAAATTTAGCATCTTTTGTTGGAAAATCAAACATCATTGGTTTGCCGTTGCAATGACCACCCGATGCCCCTGGCAGCTCAACGTGACGACCGAAATCCGTCGGAGAACCTCTGCTGTCGCTTTAGCGGTGCTGTGAGGACGAACTTGCAAGCCTTCGCCGGACTTCAGCGGCCAGAGGCTGACTTGCTTGAAGCCAAGGCGTCGGTTCTGGGTCAGCGGGAACTGGCACTTGAAAACGGCTTCCTTGGCTGAGAAGGCAAATCGTTCAGCCGCGTGCAGGTCCGAGAGGCTCAGGAAGGTCTGCAGCCGTGAGACTTCGCTTTTCCAGCTGATGTCGGCCATCGCAATGGCTGGGAGGTTTCGCTCGTCATCGACATCCACGCCCACAGCTTGCGTAGCCGTCGCTTGGGCAACCGCCGCCACGGCAACCGTGCGGGAGTGGCTGATGCTGCCGCGCAGCGCAGCGGGAAAGAGGGGTTCACCATGGCGGCCGCGGCCGATGAGCTCGCAGGCAATGCCTAGACGTAGGCATGCTAGGTGTGCTGCATGGCGTCCTGCCAAGAAGCCGTCGCGCTGGCGCTCGGTGGATTTGCCCAGGAGTTGGTTTTCAGCAGCCGACGCGACCCGGACGCCTTGGCCACGCCGGACTAGTGCAACAGCAAGGAAGCCCGGGGCCAAGTCAAGGATGACGCTGCCGTCCGAGTCGGTGTGTTCGAGGATGGGCTTTTGACTGACCTGGAGGTTCAACATGGCACAAACACGGAGGCTTCAGTGTTGCGACGCTAGCAGTTGATTCCGAGGTGGGGCCATCAGCTATGAAGTGGAGGTCGTCAGTGCTTCGCCACGGTAAGCCTGCACCAGTCCAACGAAGCTGTGTTGGAGAGTGTTTCCGCCAGTTCCTGCGCGCGCTCAGGCCATGGTCGAGGAGTGTGCGTTGGGCGGCGGTGCCAGCGTTCGAGTCCAATGTCGGCAGCACGGTCGACGTGGAGCCGGACTCCCCCGCGGGATTGCTCAGATCCATCGTGGACACAAAGTTCGATGGAGCCGGATTCCTTCCAGCGTTGAACCGTTGCCCAGACGTCTGGTGCTGTCAGATCCAGGTAGACGACTAGCGTCTTGCTCGAGCTGCTGAGCAGCAGCGCGAAGTCGCCCAGTTGGGGGCTTGGCACTAGAACCAGCGCTGCATTGAGCTCGTCGACGCTACCGAGGCGCCCCCAGGCCACTGAGACGTGAAGTGTCGGAGGGACGGCCGGCGCAGTCAGTGATGCTTTCGACGCCGAAGGCGGCTGACGTTCAAGGACTGCTGCGGTCTCCAAGGCTCTATACCTCTTAGGAACGTTGATGGAGCAGGGGTTGCTGGGATGCTTTAGGCAGTGGAACATCCCTGGCGTCGCGTGAAGCTGCGCTGTGTCAACAGCTGGTCATGATGGCAGGACGGTAGCTGTCACTGGATCGATTAACCAGAGCGGGATTGCGGGGGCGTCCCACCTCGGCCCGCGTGCGAAAATTCGACTGGACCGTTGTGCTGCGGAGACCATTTTTGGCCGTTCTGTCTGAGTCGCTTTCGCCCCTCTCTGAGACGCCGTCGACCGGTAGGTTGACGGTGTTTGTGAGGCGCACGCCGCCTACGCCTTCAAAGGCTTACGCTACCTACTGGAAGTTTGCTGCAGCCCGCCAGGCGCTCTATCTCAAGCGGTTTAGCGGGGGACTGGGGCCTTGGACCGAGGACCCTATCCTTCGTGTCTACAAGTTCACGAATGCCTATCGGGCAGCTGATAGGGTGAGTCAGTACCTCATCTCCCAGATCATCTACAACGGAGCTTGGTCTCCGAAGGATGTCTTGTTCCGAACAATCCTGTTTAAGCTCTTCAACAAGATTGAGACGTGGGAGCTTCTGTCATCTCAATTTGGTGAACTCAAGCTTGCCAGTTTCGATGTTCCTAAGTTTGATGCCGTCCTCTCTCGAGCAATCTCTAGCGGCGCGCGCATTTATTCTGCTGCGTACATAATGCCAAATGCTCCGCGTCTGCTGGAAGGAAGTTATAAGCATCGCACCCATCTCGATTTGCTGAAGTGGATTTTTTTGAGTGGGATCGGGGATAAAATTTTGGACTCAAAATCCATGCGGGAGTGTTATGAATTACTCCTTGGCATCCCGAGTGTTGGCCCGTTTTTGGCCTATCAGTATGCGATAGACTTGAATTATTCTACGAATTTCTGTTTTAGCGAGGATGATTTTGTTCAGCCTGGTCCGGGAGCGCTCAATGGAATTAAGAAGTGCTTCTCCGATTTGGGCGAATATTCCCCGGCGGATGCCATCCGATGGGTAGCTGACCGGCAGGCCGCGGAGTTCGCTGAGCGTGGGCTCAGTTTCAACGGCCTGTGGGGGCGAAAGCTGCACCTCATCGACTGTCAAAACCTCTTTTGCGAGGTGGACAAGTACGCGCGTGTTGCACACCCAGAGCTTAGCGAGCTCACGGGAAGAGCACGAATCAAGCAGAAGTACTCTCCGACGGGAGAGATGCCGAGGCCCATGTTCCCACCAAAGTGGAAACTTGAAGTGTCACTTGCGATATGAATGTCGGCTCCCGCCGCCTGTTCATTCTTCGCTATGAACCAACCTGAATGTTAGGGTGTGGGCGTCAAGGTCGAGGTCGACGATGCCTCGGCGATGTTCCTTAAGCAGTCTGAACGCCTTGAATCCTTCAAGAATTGCTAATTCCCACTGCCAAGCGGGTAGGGTCTGCACTTCGTAGCCTTGTACAAAGTCTTTGATTGTCTTTAGGATGTTGAAGTCAAGAGAAGGCGTGGACCGGAAGAACTTTGCGCGCTCGGCGTGATTGAATACCCAACTCGCAATACCTTCTTCAATTAGGTTCGCTCGCGCGCCGTCTTCATTCTCGTCAACCAATTGGTTAGATTTTCGCTTGGCGCGAAGCATGGACCGCAGCGTTGGCGACCAACCTAGTATTGCCGCATGGGCGAGATGGAAGATATCGTGGAAGCGATAGTCATCTTCCCTCCAACGGTTATCGGTCAGCTTGTCGCCGATGACAGCGCCATCTCGACTTAGCCGAACTCTGGTCCGCCCGTCGTTCTCAACGATTTCATCGAAGCGGAACGACATCTTTCTTGGGAAGCGCTCGTTTTCCGGGAAGCCTTCATCAAAGGCTGGCGCCCAAATCTTCTCCTGAGGCCAGCGCCCTTCAGATTTGGCAATGTTTAGCCTAGCCGCCAAGTCGAGAGGCACGTGAGCGAGGTTCGCTGCTTGGATGAGCGAGCGGAAGACATCTATTAGGTCTGCCGCGAAACGGTCTAGGTTTTGCTCAAACTTCCCTGCGGCGAAGCTGTCTAACAGGGCGCCAGTCTTGGCAGCAAGTTGGATGAGACATGCCTCCAGCGGAGCCTCTTGTAGCTCAGGTGAGAAGTGTGTGGGCTGGAGGTCCGCGAAGCCCTGGATGCTGCTTGCGCTGGGGGCTGAATATCCCTGACCTTGAACGGCCCGGCGGCCTAGCTCCTCAAGCGACAACCTTCCGCGACCAGCTGCGTTCGCCAGGTACCACAGCGCGTCACCAATCTCCTCGAGGACAGAGTCCTCGTAGGTGGCATATGCATCCTTGTCTCGCTTCTTTTTCTTGAGCGCGCTTAGGAGGCTCCCGACCTCACCGAAAAGTCCGAGCAATACGAAGTCCAACCCACCCATTCCTGGCGAGTCGGAGCGGTCCGAAATGGCCGTAAAGTTCTGATACACATCCAGGCGAAGCGATCCGCCTTCGGATGAGTGGACTTGGCTGCGGGTCAAGTTCAAGGGCTTCTATCCATCAGCTGGCCGAGCGGCCGAAGGAGCGGTGGAGGGGAAGATTAGGGAGTATTCTAGGACGCCAACAAGATGAGCCTTCAGAAGGAAAACGCGGCGTCTGCACGCCTGCTGCACATCACGGACACGCATCTGAGCGTTTCTGGTACTCACTTTCCGTGGGATGACCACGGAAAGGTGACCATCGAGGCCCTGAACTGGGATGGTCCAACTCGCGAAGAGCTGTACGACAAGGCGTTGGGAAGAATCGCGGAGCACCTGACGGACCACGGGCAAAAGCTTGGCGCTGTGGTGTTCAGCGGCGATGCGCTCTCGCGAGGCCCCTCGGGCGGGGACCAGGTGCTTCTGGAGGCCTTGCTGCGGCACCTACGGCCGTTCGGAATCGAGCCACCTCGTATCGTGGCGGTTCCAGGCAATCACGACATTCAGCGAGGCACTACTCCCAGCACTGAGGCGAGGTATGACGGATTCATCAAGACTTGGCGAAACGCCGGTTGCGTGACCCCATGGCTCGACGGTGTCGACAAGAAGGGAGAGGCCGACCTGCACAAGCACGTTTTGATTGGAGAGGGTGGGCTCTGGGCCATCGTTGCCCTCAACTCTTGCAACTGGTCGCAGACGTCCGCGCTCACCGACGATTTGCGTGCCCGCTGGGACACTATTCCGGGACTTCTCAGCGCTGAGCCGGAGCTGCAAAAGAAGTTCAAGCAGGAGTTGGACAAGCTTCGCTACTACGACATGGCGCGAGTGTCCGAACATCAATTCGAGGTTCTGAGGCTTCTGTGCCGGCAGTTGAACGATGCCGTCGGATCAACTGGGCAATTGCGCATCCTCGTGATGCACCATCATCTGCGCGCTCCGGACCACACCGAAGAGGTTAAGCAATTTTCGGACGTCACGAATCTGGAGCGCCTTCGAACGTTCATCGCTCAACAGAACATTGCCGTAGTGATGCATGGGCACAAGCACGTTGCACGCAAACATTTCGACCACATTGAGGTCCGCACAGGAAAACCGCTGCATCGCGTATTGATGCTATCTGGAGGCTCGACGTCACCGCAGTCACATCTGCAGGCAATGAACTTGGTTAGCGTTTCCGGACTCCCCTGGGTTCCGCACGTGAAGACCACAAGTGTTCCACTTCCCCGGGATGGGCTTGACCACGATTTCGAGGAAGACGATGCCAACGGCCGGTTGTGGCCCTACGCCGAGATGAGTTCAGGTGCCCCGGTTGTGGTGCAGGGGCACGACTACAACCAAGTGTACGAGCGAGCCAAGCTTGCGGCTGCCGCGATGCGTTCAGACCCCGCCCCCCTGATTGTTCACCTTGACCTAGCGAATTCAGAACAAATCAGGCAGTTGCCGGACTCATATCCGCGGACGACTGAACACTTCAACGCAGGCAATGGAACAGTCGATGAATCTGCGGAGTGGCTGAGTCAGCTTGTGGATTGGTGGCAGACCTCAACCTCGCAGATGCGATCCCGCGTCCCTTATCGGCACGGGGAACGACTGAAGCGATTTGCGCAAAACATAAATCAGTTGGAGCAAGCAAAGAAGGAGCTCGAGGCGAACGGTAGGACAACGCGGGCGCTGGCGCTTCTCATTGACCCAGCAATCGACTTCGTCGCGAAGGTAGGGGGGCGCAAGACCGAGTTCGCGTCATTTGTTCTCGTTCAATTCCGACTGCGGTCGGATGACAGGGACTCTCACCTTGATTGCATTGCTTACTACCGCGCGCAGGAAATCTCTAAGTGGTGGCCGGTGAACGTGGCAGAGCTCAGGCACATCCAACTTTCCGTGGCCGGGAAGAAATGGAAGTGCGGACGGATTACCACCATCGCTGCAGAAGCACGATTTGAGAAGGCACCCCCATCTGATGTGGCTGTGCCAATCATCGACCGATGGGTTGACCAAGCCCCGCACAAACTCTTCATCGTTGCCCACGCGATGCTGGCGGGCGGCGCCGCGAATGACCAGCAGAAAACTGTGGCCACTGAGTGGCTGCGTTGCCTCAAGCAGCTTGCCGAGACAGCGAAAGAAGAGGACGGCGCGAGAACGGGCGTGACAATCGAAGGCCCCTCCCGCGTCGCCGAATATTTGAAGAGTGTCGGCAACAAAGACTCAAGTACTGGGAACCACGCTAAGTGTCTGGAAGAGCTCGTGAGAGTCGGGAAGTGGGTTCTTACCGCCGGAGACAACGAGCGTGGCGATGCGGTGTTGAGCCTGCAGGCGGCACTGCAGACGGCAATCGAGCAGGGCTCGGCGTTGCTCAAGTCACTGCCATAAGAGGCCACCAGCCAAGGCGTGGCGCGCTTTGCCGAGGTTGAGATTGCCTAAATAGTTCAGCGGGACTCAACCGATGCGCAGAAACGTTTAGGCGTCTTGCGCCCCAAGTTGGTCGATGTGATTGTCGCCACACATCCAGGGGCGCCGTCATCGCCGGGCAGGTTGGGATCCGTTTCGATGCAGGGGCTGTCAACTTGGCTGCATCGTGGCAAACCTGGCTGCCGCGGTGACCACGTCGAAAGAGACTGCCAATGGCCGTTCGCATGCCTGTGCTGCAACTTTTTCGAAACCGCTTTGGCCCACTTTTGGCCCACATAGCCGTCAAGCGTTTCTCCTCAACCAGCCAAAAAATAGAAAAAGCCATGCAAGTCAGCGACTTGCATGGCCTGAATCTGGCGCGCCCGGTTGGGATCGAACCAACAACCCCTGCCTTCGGAGGGCAGTACTCTATCCATTGAGCTACGGGCGCGAAGCCGCAGATTCTAACAGCGGGGTTCTACCGGTCGGAGCGTCGATTGGGGCCTGCCTATAATTCGGCGGTTTTTCGTGTCGCCTCGCCTTGCGGCGGTGTCACGGAAGAAGATCCCCAAGAAGACGACAAGGTAGCCAAGAGGACTCCATGAGCGCCAGCCACGACCACGACGAAGACGACGCCCACACCGGACCGATCAAAACGCCCAAGCAACTGGCCTGGGCAGTGTTCTTTTCCTTCGTGGTGCCCGTGATCGTCATCATCCTGCTGGCCAATTACGTCAGCACCGCGACGAAGCCGGCTGCCGGCACCGAGGCGCTGACGGGCGAGGCCGTGGCCGCGCGCATCGCGCCGCTGGGCCACGTGGAGGTCAAGGACGCCAACGACGCGGCCTCGATGAAGACCGGCGAGCAGGTATATCAGGCCCAGTGTGCGGCCTGCCACGGCGCCGGCCTGGCCGGTGCGCCCAAGCTGGGCGACGAGGCCGCCTGGGGACCGCGCATCAAGAGCGGCGTCGAGGCGCTGCTGCATTCCGCACTGGCGGGCAAGGGCAACATGGGCCCGCAGGGCGGCGGCGACTTCAGCGACTTTGAGATCCAGCGCGCAGTGGTCTACATGGCCAACGCCGGCGGCGCCAAGTTCGACGAGCCCAAGATGCCGGCCCCGGCCGCTTCGGCTGCGAACTGAGCGACCCCGCTGACAGCACCAAGCCCGCCGAGAGCGGGCTTTCTTGTGCCTGTCGATCTCAGGGGTGCGGCCGACGCTGGTACCGATAGAGCGACGGCAGCTTGGCCGCGAGGCAGTCCTGCGGCGTCCAGCGACCGGCTTCGACGGCCTCGGCCGCCAGGCCCATGTCCTGCGTGTGCACGAGGCCGAAACCGAGGTCGGTCAGCAGGTAGAGGTGGCCGGCCTCGTCCAGCCAGACAGACTCGACCTGCGCGGCGCAGCCGGTGTGGCTGGTGACGCCGCCGCCGGGCTGCAGGCGCCAGACCCACGGCGTCAGTTCCAGCTCAACGTAGACGCGCTGCGGCCCGTTCTGGAAAAACCAGGCGCCGCGCTCGTCCACGTCGTAGTTGCGGCCGATGAAGGCCAGCAGCTTGTCGTGTTCGATGCGGCTGCCCTTCACGCGCGGAAACGGGCCGGCCTGCTGGATGCGGTCGTCGCGCATGTACCAGTCGCCGCGAGCATCCAGCGCCAGCCAGCCATAGCAATGCGGCACGTTGGGCCACTTCTTCAGCGCGGCCTGGACGATGTCATCCATCGGGTGGGGTCCTTCATCGTTGCCGCGCCAGCCAGTCGCAGACTTGCTGCGGCATGGTCAGCAGATGGCCCGGCAGGCCGCCCGACGCGAAACCGACATGGCCGCCGTGACCGGGCTGCCAGAGTGTCACATAAGCGCCCACTTCAGCGGCATGCGGCAGGCTGTGACCGGGCACGAAAGGGTCGTTGCGCGCGTTCAGCACCAGTGCGGGCACGCGAATGCGGTGCAGGTGGGGCTTGGACGAACCGCGGGCCCAATAGTCCTCGGCGCTCTTGAAGCCGTGCAGCGGCGCGGTGAAGAGATCGTCGAACTCGTAGATGGTGGACGCGCGCTTCAGCCGTTCGCCGTCGAAGAGGCCGGGGTGCTGCTGCAGTTTGCGCAGCGCCTTCGGGATCATGGTGCGCAGGAAGCGGCGCGCGTAGACCTGCTTGTTGAAGCCGCGGTCGATGGCCATGCCGGCGGCTTTCATGTCGATGGGCGAGCAGATGGAGCAGACCGCCTGCACGACGTGCGCCGCCTGCGTGCCGGCCTCCTCGGCCCACCGCATCAGCGCATTGCCGCCCAGTGACACGCCGGCGACCAGCAGCCGGTCGCCGTGGCGCTCGCGCAGGCGCTTCAAGATCCAGGCTATTTCCTCGTAGTCGCCGGAGTGGTAGGCCCGTGGCGCGCGGTTCAGCTCTCCCGAGCAGCCGCGGAAGTGCGGCAGCGCCATCGCCCAGCCGCGCTCGCGCGCCACGCTGGCGAAGGCGATGCTGGAATGGCTGGTACGGTCACCCTCCAGGCCGTGGAAGAGCACGAGAAGTGGAGCGCCGGCCGGCGCATCCGCCATGAAGTCGACGTCGATGAAGTCGCCGTCCGGCGTGTCCCAGCGCTCGCGCGTCCAGTCGGGTGCAGGGCCGTCGTGCCGGCGGCTGAACAGCGCGGGCCAGATGGTCTGGGCATGGCCGCCGGGCAGCCAGCGGGGGGCGCGGTACTGCATCGCCCGAGGCGCCTAGTGGAGCGTGCCGGCGTCGGCCACCAGTTCCTGCACGTCGCCCGCGCTGCCGGGGCTGGCGTGGTGAAGCACCAGGCGCCAGCCCAGCGCCGTCTTCAGATAAACGTTGGTCGCGATGACCCAGGCCTGATGGGCGACCTCGCCGTGCAGCTGCACGCGCTCCAGCACATGATGGATGGCGCAATCGCCGCTGTGAAGCCGGCGCACGCGCTCGGGATGCACGTTGACCGCGCCGCGCTGGAACACGGCCTCGAAAGCGGCGCGGATGGCCGTCAGGCCCACGATGCGCGGGCCGCCCGGATGCACGCAGGCGATATCTTCTTCGTCGGCCCAAAGCGACATCAGGCGGTCGACGTCGGCGTGCTGCAAGGCTTCATAGAACTGAGCCTCGGTGTCTTCCGGCGAAGCCAGCAGCGCGGCCTGTTGGGCGGCGGAACGGGGCATGTCAGTGGTGGCCGCCGACGACTTCGCCAGCCTTGAGCTTGTAGGCCGTCCCGCAGTACGGGCACTGGCCCTGGCCGCCGTGGGTGAGGTCGATGAAGACCTTGGGATGGTTGCTCCACAACGCCATCTTGGGGTTGGGGCAGAAGACGGTGCCGTTGTCGTTGCAGTCCTTGGCGGTGACTTCAACGACGGCGGGGGCGTGGGTAGTGGTGCTCATGGGTTTCTTGCTCTCAGACGCCGATCAGCAGGCAGTGAGCCACTCGGCGTACTTGGGGTTGCGGCCGTTGACGATGTCGAAGAAGGCCGTCTGGATCTTCTCGGTCAGCGGGCCGCGGCTGCCGCTGCCGATTTCGATGCGGTCCAGCTCGCGGATGGGCGTCACCTCGGCGGCGGTGCCGGTGAAGAAGGCCTCGTCGCAGATGTAGACCTCGTCGCGGGTGATGCGCTTCTCGACCAGCTTCAGGCCCAGGTCCTGGCAGATCGCGAAGATGGTGTTGCGGGTGATGCCGTTGAGCGCACCGGCCGACAGGTCGGGCGTGTAGACGACGCCGTTCTTGATGACGAACAGGTTCTCGCCCGCGCCCTCGGAGACGAAGCCGGACGCGTCCAGCAGCAGCGCCTCGTCGTAGCCGTCGTCGGTGGCTTCCATGTTGGCCAGGATGGAGTTGGTGTAGTTGGACACCGTCTTGGCCTGCGTCATCGTGATGTTGACGTGGTGGCGCGTGTAGGAGCTGGTCTTCACTCGGATGCCGCGCTTCAGGCCCTCTTCGCCGAGGTAGGCGCCCCAGCTCCATGCGGCCACCATGAGGTGCACCTGGTTGCCCTTGGGGCTGACGCCCAGCTTCTCGGAGCCGATCCAGATCAGCGGACGGATGTAGGCGCTCTTGAGGCCGTTGGCCTTGACGACTTCCCGCTGGGCGTCGTTGATCTGCTCGGCCGAGAACGGCACCTTCATGCGCAGGATCTTGCCGCTGTTCAGCAAGCGCTGCGTGTGCTCCTGCAGCCGGAAGATGGCCGTGCCGTTGACGGTGTCATAGGCGCGCACGCCCTCGAAGGCGCCGCAGCCGTAGTGCAGCGTGTGCGTCAGAACGTGGATCTTGGCGTCGCGCCA
Source organism: Pelomonas dachongensis (assembly GCF_043555865.1). Taxonomy (NCBI): domain Bacteria; kingdom Pseudomonadati; phylum Pseudomonadota; class Betaproteobacteria; order Burkholderiales; family Sphaerotilaceae; genus Roseateles; species Pelomonas dachongensis. The sequence continues at coordinate 434,304 of NZ_JBIGHY010000001.1, read as the reverse complement.
GTCGACGAGCTCGCCGTCCATCCAGATCTTGCCGTCGCGGTCGTGCAGGGGGGCCGGAACCATCGGGTACTCCAGGTGCAGGTCAGTAAAACCGCGATTTTACGAAGTCGCCTCGCCATCCGCCGCGCGGATCAGCCGCCACTCGACGAGCTTGCCTTTCTTCAGCACCACTTCCACCGCGTCGCCGCCGGCATCGCGCCACACGTAGGTGTCCTCCGCCTGCTTCTGCCCCAGGCTGCCCGTCAGCTTGATCAGTTCCATCAGCTTCATGCCCGCATGCAGCCGGCTGTTCAGCATGACGGCGCTGGCCACCGCGCCCAGCGGGGCGGCGCCGGCTTTCTGCATCAGCCGCATCAGCCGGCTCATCTGCAGCAGCAGCCAGAACACGATGCCGGTCGTCGCGAAGACGATGCCCTGCCAGCCGAAGAAGGCGCCGCCGGCCAGCAGCGCGGCCAGCGCCAGCGCGAGTCCTATCCAGGGGTTCATGCCTGCGGATCCTGTGCGCCGGCACTGCGCTGCCAGCCGTAGGCGCGCTCGACGCGGGCCACGCGCAGCGTGTAGTGCTGGTACCAGTCGCTGCGGCCGGTGTCGCGGGCTACCTTGTGCTCGGCATGCCGGCGCCAGGCGGCGATGTCATCGGCGCTGCGCCAGTAGGAGACGGTGATGCCCAGGCCATCGTCGCCCCGGCTGCTTTCCATGCCCAGGTAGCCTGGCTGCGCGGCCGCGAGTTCGACCATGCGATCAGCCATCTGACCGTAGCCCTGGTCGACGGGCGTGCGCTGGCTGGTGAAGATGACGGCGTAGTACGGAGGTTCGGGCAGGGCGGACATGGGTACCTTCGGCTTCGCCTGCGGCGCGAGCTGCTTGGGGCAGCCCGGCGCGGCGCTCAGGGCGCGCATCCTGCCACGAGCCGTCAGCCGGGGGCTTTGAGCAGCACGCAGCGCACCCACTGGCCAGCTTCCAGCGCGGCCTGGTGCCCGTTGAGGAACTGTTCGGCCGTCGAGTTGCGCGCGGTGAAACACAGACCGTGCAGGATGCCCATGCGCGGAACTGGGCGCGACCACTTGCGCTCCACGACGCCGTTGAACCACGACACCTGCTCGTCGTCGTCGTCCACATCCGAGCGGCCCAGCAGCAGCACGACCTCGTACTTGTCGTCGGTCAGCGGCTCGATGGCGCTGGTGAGCACCTGCAGACCGCCATCGCTCAGGTTGAGCACCAGGCCGGCGGGGCCCTGACTGAACTGCACGGGCTTGAACACCCAGCCCGGCAGCGAGTCGGCGTCGTGCTGAGCGCCGAGAAAATCGATACGTGCGTGTTGCCTGAGGTTGGCGGGATCGGACATGAAGCGGTCTCCGGGAACGAGACCCCATCCTAAGCAGAGTTGGGGGCCTCGTGCACCCATGGGAAACGCGCCCCTCAGACCAGGCCGCGCAGCACCTCGATGGCCTGTTCCACGCGCTCAACGGCATGGATGGTCAGCCCGTCGATGGCCTTCTTGGGCGCGTTGGCCTTGGGCACCACGGCCACGCTGAAGCCCAGCTTGGCCGCCTCCTTCAGCCGTTCCTGCCCGCGTGGTGCGGGGCGCACCTCGCCGGCCAAGCCGACCTCGCCGAACGCGATGAAGCCCTTGGGCAGCGCCTTGCCGCGCAGGCTGCTCTGGATGGCCAGCATCACCGCCAGGTCAGCCGCCGGTTCGGTGATGCGCACACCGCCTACCGCGTTGACGAAAACGTCCTGGTCGCCCGTGGCCACGCCCGCGTGCCGGTGCAACACCGCCAGCAGCATGGCCAGCCGGTCGCGGTCCAGGCCGACCGACAGGCGCCGCGGGCTGACGCCGCCGCTGTCCACCAGCGCCTGCAGCTCTACGAGCAGCGGTCGCGTGCCTTCCAGCGTGACCAGCACGCAGCTGCCCGGCACCGGCTCGGTGTGCGTGCTCAGGAAGATGGCGCTCGGGTTGGCCACGCCCTTCAGCCCTTTCTCCGTCATCGCGAACACGCCGATCTCGTTGACGGCGCCGAAACGGTTCTTGATGGCGCGCACCAGCCGGAAGCTGGAATGCGTATCGCCCTCGAAATACAGCACTGTGTCGACGATGTGCTCCAGCACGCGCGGGCCAGCCAAAGCGCCCTCCTTCGTCACGTGGCCCACCAGCACGATGGCGCACCCGCGCGCCTTGGCCGTGCGCGTCAGTTGCGCCGCGCATTCGCGCACCTGCGCGACCGAACCCGGCGCCGACGACAGCTGCTCGGAGTACAGCGTCTGGATGGAGTCGATGACGCAGAAGTCCGGCTCTTCCACGTCGATGGTGGCGAGGATCTTCTCCAGGCTGATTTCGGCCAGCACGCGCACCTTGTCACCCGCAAGGCCCAGTCGGCGCGAGCGCATCGCGACCTGGGCGCCCGACTCCTCACCGGTCACATACAAGACCTTCACGGTCTGCGACAGCGATTCCACGGCCTGCAGCAGCAGCGTCGACTTGCCGATGCCCGGGTCGCCGCCGATCAGCACCACCCCGCCGGCGACGATGCCCCCCCCCAGCACCCGGTCCAGCTCCTCCTGGCCGGTGGGCGTGCGCTCGAAGTCGCTGGCCTCGATCTCGCTGAGCGTGGCCACCGGCTGACTGCGCGCCAGCGACTGGTAGCGGTTCTTGGCGCTGCCTGCGGGTTCGGCGGCGGTCTCGGTCAGCGTGTTCCAGGCGCCGCAGTGCGGGCATTTGCCCAGCCACTTGGCGTTGGTGCCGCCGCACTCGGTGCAGGTGTAGATGCTTTTGCTTGTGGCCATGGTGGCCATTGTCGTCACGGTGCGCGCCAGATCCTGACGGCATGCGGCAACGATTCGGCCTCCGGCATCCAGTGGTCCAGGGCCGCGCCCAGCCCCACGCCGGCGACGCCTAATGCCAACGCGCCGGCCCAGGTGTGCCGCAGCGCGCAGCGCAGCCAGCCGCCACGCTCGAACTGGCGCTGGTGCCGCCAGGCCAGGCCGGCGGCAAACGCCGCCAGCGCCACCTCCACGGACACCGCCAGCAGCACCTCCACGCCGAACAGCAGCGTCACGCCCGCGCCCAGCAGCGCCGCCAACGCCAGCGCCATGCCCACCAACGCGGCGATGGGCAGCAACACCAGCGCGCCCTCGTCCAGTCCGCCGGCCAGCTCCGCGGCGTCCAGTGCGCGGCCGCCGAGGCTGCCGCCGGATTCCGCCACCTCGCAGCCCAACTCGGCGGCATCCGAGATGTCGGCGTCGCCACGACCGAGCAGGTAGGCCGCCCACAACCGCAGCAACCCCAGATAGACGCCGTAGCTGAAGAGCAGGCTCAGCCCAAAGCGCAGCGACAGCGCGTCCACGCCGGCCCAGCGCAACAACGCGCCGCTGAGCCACAGACAGCCCAGGCAACACAGCGCGATCAGGCCCACGTGCAGGCGCAGCCAGCGCTGCGTCCGCAGCCGGCCGCGGATGGCGAGGATGTGCCGTTCAACGGACGGTGCGCGTGTCATGGGCGGGATTCTGGCCGCAACGGGCATGACGACCGGCCCGGCCAGCCGGCGTCGGGCACACTGGGCACCGATCCCCCGATTGCTTTGGAGCCCCACATGGAATTCGCCACCTGGTTGACGCTTTTTGCCGCCTGCTGGGCCATCAGCCTGTCGCCTGGCGCCGGTGCGGTGGCGGCCATGAGCGCGGGCCTGAGCCATGGCTTCAGGCGCGGGTATTTCATGACCTTCGGGCTGATCCTGGGCATCCTGACGCAGGTGCTGTTCGTCAGCGCCGGCCTGGGCGCGCTGATCGCGGCGTCGGAAACGGCCTTCGCCTTCATCAAGTGGGCCGGCGTGGCTTATCTCGTCTGGCTGGGTGTGCAGCAATGGCGGGCGCCGGCCCGGCCGCTGGTGGCCGTGGACGGAGGCGCCATCCAGGCCACGCGCCGCCAGCTCGTGCTGCGCGGCTGGGGCATCAACGCCGTCAACCCGAAGGGCACGGTGTTCCTGCTGGCCGTGGTGCCGCAGTTCCTGGACCTGGCCGCACCGCTGGCGCCGCAGTACGTCGTCATCGGCGCCACGCTGGCGTTCACCGACCTGGTCGTCATGGCGGGCTACACGGCGCTGGCGGCGCGCGTGCTGGCGGCGCTGAAGAGCGAGAGTCACATCAAGGCGTTGAACCGCGTGTTCGGGTCGCTGTTCGTTGTTGCCGGTGCGCTGCTGGCCACGTTCAAACGCAGCACCTGATGGCGGCGGACGCACCCCGCCGCCTGCCCACCTGGCTGCTGTTCCTGACGCCGGTGCTGATCTGGGCCAGCACCTGGCACGTCATCCTGTACCAACTTGCGTCCCCGGTGCCGGTGCTGGCTTCGGTGGGCTGGCGCTTCCTGATCTCGGCGCTGCTGCTGGCCGCACTGGCGCGCTGGCGCGGCGTGCCGCTGGGTCTGCCGCGCTATGCGCACGGCTATGCGCTGGCCACGGGCATCGTCCAGTACGCCGGCAACTACTGGGCCGTCTACGAAGCCGAGCGCTATGTGCCCAGCGGCCTGGTCGCCGTGCTGTTCTGCCTGCTGGTGTTCATGAACGCGATGGCCGCCTGGATGCTGTGGCGCCAGCCGGTCAGCCGCCGCTTTCTGATGGCCAGCAGCGGCGCGGTCCTGGGCGTGGCGCTGATTTTCTGGCCCGAGCTGGCGGCCACCGGCGAACGGCCGGAAGCGCTGATGGGCCTGGGCCTGAGCTTCTTTGCCGTCATCGTGGCCTGTGTGGGCGGCTTCTTCACGCTGGCGCTGCAACGCCGCGGCTTGCCGCTGGTGCCGGTGCTGGCCTGGAGCATGGGCTACGGTGCCGCCTTCCTGCTGCTGGCGTCGCTGGCGAGTGGACGGGGCCTGTCTTTCGACTGGACGCCCAGCTACGTCGCCAGCCTGCTGTACCTGGCTGTGTTCGGCTCGGTGGTCGCGTTCACGCTGTACTACCAGCTCGCCGAGCGCAAGGGGCCGGCCCAGGCGGCGCTGGTGGGCGTCATGGTGCCGGTCATCGCGCTGCTGGTGTCGGCCGCGCTGGAGGGCTGGCAGGCGACGCCGCTGGCGGTGGGCGGCATGGCGCTGTGCCTGGTCAGCCTGTTCGTGGCTACTCGGCCGGCGCGCGCCGCCCGGCCTTGACGCCACTGCGCTTGGCCTTGCCCTCCAGCCGCCGCTGCTGAGAGCCGTAGGTCGGCTTGGTCGCCCGCCGCGCCTTGGGCACATGGGCGGCGGCCTGCACCAGCTCGATCAGCCGCGCAACGGCATCCGCGCGGTTGCGCTCCAGGCTGCGCGAGTCCTGCGCCTTGATGACGACGACACCATCCGCCGTGATGCGCTGGTCGGCCCAGTTCAGCAGCCGCGCCTTCACCGCCTCGGGCAGGCTGGACGCGGCGCGAATATCGAAGCGCAGGTGAACCGCGTTTGAAACTTTGTTGACGTTCTGGCCGCCCGGGCCGCTGGCGCGGATCGCGTCGAACTGAAGTTCGTCCGTGCGCGGCGACCAACGGAACTCAGGCATTGCGCACGGGCACACGCGGCGCGATCGCGCACATCAGCTCATAGCCGATGGTGCCTGCCGCCTGGGCCACCTCGTCGATGGGCAGGCGGCTGGCGTGCGGGCCTTCGCCCCACAGCGTCACCTCGCTGCCGAAGCCGCTGGCCGGCAGCTCGGACAGGTCCACCGCCAGCATGTCCATCGACACCCGGCCCAGCGTGCGGCTGCGCTGGCCGTCCACCAGCACCGGCGTGCCGGTGGGCGCATGGCGCGGGTAGCCGTCGGCATAGCCGCAGGCGACGATGCCCACGCGTGTGGCCCGCTCGCACGTATAGGCGCTGCCGTAGCCGACGGTGTCGCCCGGCTGCAGCTGCTGCACGCCGATGACCTTGGAGCGCAGTGTCATCGCCGGCCGCAGGTCCCAGTACGCAGCGTCATGCTCCGGAAAGTCGGGCACGCCGCCGTAGCTCATGATGCCTGCGCGCACCCAGTCCAGCGCCGTGCGCGCCGCATGCCGCAGCGTCGCGGCGCTGTTGGCGATGCTCAGCTCTCCGGCGAGGCCCTCGGTCGCTGCCTGGAAGGCGGCCAGCTGGTGGGCAATGCCGTCCACGCCCTGGCGCATCGCATCGGCGTCCGAGAAGTGGGTCATCAGCCCGATCTCGTCCACCTGCGGCAGCGCCTCCAGCCGCGCATAGGCGGCGCGGAACGCCGTGGGCGTGAAGCCCAGCCGGTTCATGCCCGAGTTCAACTTCAGGAACACGCGGTGCGGCTCGTGCGTCTTGTGCATGGCCAGCCAGTCGATCTGTTCCTCGCAGTGCACTGCGTGCCACAGCTTCAGCCGCGAGCACAGCTCCAGGTCGCGCGGCTCGAACACGCCCTCCAGCAGCAGGATGGGACCGCGCCAGTCCAGCGCGCGCAGCCGCTGGGCCTCGTCCAGGTCCAGCAGCGCGAAACCATCGGCGGCGCGCAGGCCCTCGAAGGCGCGCTCGATGCCGTGGCCGTAGGCGTTGGCCTTCACGACTGCCCAGACCCGGGCGTTGGGCGCCTGCGCGCGGGCGCGGGCCAGGTTGTGCGCGAGGGCGTCGGTGTGGATGAGGGCTTCGATGGGACGCGGCATGCCGTCATTTTGCGCGCCCGCCGGGCGACAGCGGCGGCGCGGGCACGCGTGCTATAAACCCGCGCCGCCCCCGCTTTGCCGGCCCACGAGCTACAAGCAGAAGAGACAGTCCAGATTGCGCCCCGACCGATGAAACGCGGCTTCTACACGATCATGTCGGCGCAGTTCTTCAGCTCGCTGGCGGACAACGCGCTGTTCGTCGCCGCCGTCGAGCTGCTGCGCTCCTCCGGCTCCGCCGAGTGGCAGCGCGCCGCGCTGGTGCCCATGTTTGCGCTGTTCTATGTCGTGCTGGCGCCCTTTGTGGGCGCTTTCGCCGACTCGGTGCCCAAAGGCAAGGTGATGTTCTATTCGAACAGCATCAAGGTGGTGGGCTGCCTGATGATGCTGTTCGGCACCCACCCGCTGGCGGCCTACGCCATCGTGGGCCTGGGTGCGGCGGCCTACTCGCCGGCCAAGTACGGCATCCTGACCGAGCTGCTGCCACCATCGCAACTCGTCAAGGCCAACGGCTGGATCGAAGGCCTGACCATCGCATCCATCATCCTGGGCGTGCTGCTGGGCGGCCAGCTGATCGGCGACCGCATCTCGGGCGCACTGCTGGGCATCGACATGCCCTTCATCGACACCGGCATCGACACCGGCCCGCAGGCCGCCATCGCCAGCCTGGTGGTGCTGTACATCGTGGCCGCGCTGTTCAACCTGCGCATCCCGCGCACCGAGGCGCCGCTGCAGCCGCTGGCGCACAGCCCGGTCGACCTGGTGCGCGACTTTTCCGCCTGCAACAGCCGGCTGTGGCAGGACAAGCTGGGCCAGATCTCGCTGTCCACCACCACGCTGTTCTGGGGTGTCAGCGGCAACCTGCGCTACATCGTGCTGGCTTGGGCTGCCGCCGCTTTAGGCTACGGCACGCAGCAGGCCTCGTCGCTGGTGGGCGTGGTGGCCGTGGGCACCGCGGCCGGCGCCGTCGTCGCGTCCATGTACTGCCGGCTCGACCGCGCCACGTCGGTGATCCCGCTGGGCATCGCGATGGGCCTGCTGGTCATCTTCATGAACTTCATCCACAACGTGTGGGTGGCGGCGCCGTTCCTGATCCTGCTCGGCGCCATCGGCGGCTACCTCGTGGTGCCGATGAACGCGCTGCTGCAGCACCGCGGCCACAACCTGATGGGCGCCGGCCGCAGCATTGCGGTGCAGAACTTCAACGAGCAGGCCTGCATCCTGGGCCTGGGCGCGTTTTACACGGCCATGACGCGGTTCGGCCTGTCGGCCTTCGGCGCCATCACTATTTTCGGCGTGGTGGTGGCCGGCACGATGTGGCTGATCAAGCGCTGGCACCAGCGGAACCTGGTCGAGCACAAGGAAGAGGTCGAGCACCTGCTCGACCTGGCGCGCTCCGATCACATCACTCCCGTGGACAGATAGCCCACCCCCTACGCACCTCGCGCGCCCCCTCAAGCGAGCACTGCCAGTGGGCCGGCAAAGCCGTCTCCACGGCGGTCGCTTGAAGAGCGGCCGGGCTGCGACGGCCTGTCAGGACTTGCGGCCTTTGCGACCTGTCGTGGGCTGGATCAGGTGCCTGCCCTCCAGCACCATCTCGATGGCCTCGCTCCAGGCGCGGGCGATCTTGAAGCAGCCGCTGTGGTTCAGGTGGATCTCGTTGTGCCAGTCGCCGCTGATGCCGGTGGAGCCCGGCGCGGCCAGCGCCAGCGGCACCGTGGTCGAGTCGAACACGAACAGACCCGGGAAGGCCTCCTTGTCGGCCGCCATGCCCTTCAGCAGCAGCGCCAGGTGGAACACCATCAGCCGGCTCACCGCGGCCCAGTCGGCCGCGGGCACGCCGTAGGCCTTCATGGCCGGGTACAGCCAGGGGCCGCTTGCGGCGCCCAGGTCATCGGCGCTCTCGGCGCCGGCCGGACGCGGCATCGGCACCGCGTAGCAGTGCATGAACACCGGCTTGCCGGCCGAAGGGCCCTGATCGCGCAGGCTCAGCAGGTGCTTCACGTTGGCGCGCATGTACTCGGCGTATGTCGCCCAGCCCGGTTCGGAGAAGTAGCGGGCGACGCCGGCCGACGGCGGGCCCCATTCGGTCTGGCGGCGCATCAGCCGCAGCTCCAGCGGGATGGGCTCGCCGTTCGCGTTCATGGCCGGCGTGCGCGCCGCGGCGATGAGGTCGTTGCCGCCCACGGACAGCAGCACGCCGTCCCACACTCGGGCGTCGGCCCCGGTCAGCAGCCGGACAAAGTCAGGGCTGGATGCCAGGTCCACCAGGTGCGACAGCGCGTTGCCGGTGCCGGCGCAGTTAACTGCGGCAGTCCTTTCCTTGAACACCAGCTCCTGAAGCAGGTTGGCGTGAGCGTTCAGCTTGGCGAGCGCGTTCGAGAACCACGAGTCCCCTTGCGCCAGCAGCTTCCAGCGGAAGTCGCCGAGGTCGGGCGGGGTGCGGCCGGCGAGGTCCGCCGGGGTGAAGCAAGCCAGGTGATCCATGAACATGACGTGTCGGGTTTTGCTGACCAGCGCCCCCCTGCGGGGAGGCTCGAATTTCGCGCGATTGGAAGGCCAGCCGCATGACGGGCGCCATGCTACAAACCCTGGGGCTGCCGGACGGTAGCATCGACGTGAATTTCTAGGGAGGCTCCATGAGCGCCAGCGTGTTTGACTTCCAGGCCGTCTCCATCACCGGCGAGCCGGTCGACCTGGCCTCCCAGCGGGGCAAGGTGCTGCTCATCGTCAACACGGCCAGCGAATGCGGGTTCACGCCTCAGTTCAAGGGGCTGGAGAAGCTCTGGCAGGACCTCGGCCCGCAGGGCCTGGTGGTGGTCGGCTTCCCCAGCAACGAGTTTGGTGGCCAGGACCCGGGCAGCAACGACCAGATCGCCTCCTTCTGCGAGCTGAACTACGGCGTCACGTTCCCGATGATGGAGAAGGTCAAGGTCAACGGCGCCGAGGCCCACCCGCTGTGGAAGTTCCTGAAGAGCGAGAAGCCGGGCTTCCTGGGCACCGAGGGCATCAAGTGGAACTTCACCAAGTTCCTCATCGGCCGCGACGGCCAGGTCATCAAGCGCTACGCACCCAATGACGCGCCGGAGAAGTTGCGCAGCGACATCGAGGCGGCGCTGAAGGACGCTTGAGCTAAGGCCTCAACCACAACCGCCCACGCCCGAGGCGCAGCCGGCCCTCGGCCTGCGCCGCCTGCAGCAGTTCATTGGTGGTCTGGCGTGACAGGTGCGCCAGCCGCGCCAGTTCGGTCTGCGTGGCAGGCACTTCCAGCCAGCCCCCGTCATCCCGCCGGCCGCGCTCGCGGGCGATCTGGGCCAGCGCCAGCGCGAAGCGTTCCGCCGCCCCCTGGTGACGGGCGGCCTGCAGCAGCCGCAGCGTGCCGTCGTGTCGGTGCGCGAACTCGGCCAGCAGCGCCCGCGCAAAACCGGGCACCTCGTCCATCAGCCGCACATACGCCTCGCGGCCGATCACCAGCACCTCGCTGGCGCCTCGCGCGACCGCCTCGTAGCCGGCCGGTTGCCCGGCCGCGAACGCAGCCAGGCCGAACAGCCGCGGCGATCCGATGTTTTCCAGGACCGACACGGTGCCGTCCACGCCGGCGAAGCGCGCCTCGATCTCGCCGGCCGCGACCGCGTAGAAAGCACTGGTGCGCTGCCCCTGCACAAACAGACTGCGGCCATCGCCCAGCCGCCGACGCGGGATGACGAGCCCGGCCGGCAGCTCAATGCCGGGGAAAAGCGCGTCGAAGACGCACTGCAAGGCCGGATCGGAGCTCATCCGGCATTGTCGGCTGGCCGACACAAGCCGGCGCCGTGGCTGCCTATGCTGGAGCACATGGACACCGATTCTCAAGAAAGAACCCTGCTGCGCCGCTTCGGCCGCGACGAGTGCACGCAGGAACCTCTGTACGCCGCACTGTGCGTCGCAGCAGCCGAGAACGACCCCGCTGTCGCGCTGCTGGCCGAGGCGCCCCCGGAGCAGCGCAAGGTCAACCTGCTGCTGGCGGCGCTGCACGAACGTGTGCTGGCCGGCGCCGCGCCGGAGCTGGCGGCGTATTACTCCAGCGCCGGCGGCACGCGTGCGCCCGATGCCGGTCTGGCCGACGCGCTCAACGCCTGCCTGCGGCACGAGTGGGTCAGGTTGGTCGAGCACATGCGCCATCGCGCGACACAGACCAACGAGGTCGCCCGCTGCGCTGCCATCTGGGCTGCGCTGGGCGCCGTGGCCGCCGCGACCGGTGCCGGCGAGCTGGCCTTGCTGGACCTGGGTTGCAGCGCCGGGCTGAACCTGGGCGTGGACCGCTACGCGCTGCGCTACCGCCGCGACGACGGCCGCTGGCACGCGCGCGGCGCCGCCCGCGACGGCCGGGTCGCCGACATCGAGTCGCTGTGGCTGGGCGACGCCCCCTTGCCCGAAGCGGCGGCGTGGCGCCTGGCGCAGCGCGACGGACTGGACCCCGCGCCCATTGCCGTCAGCGACGCGGATGGCTTGCGCTGGCTGCAGGCCTGCCTGTGGCCGCACGACGCGCGCCGCCGCGAGCGGCTGGCGCGTGCGGCGGCGCAGCTGCAAACGCTGCCGGTCACGCTGACGGCCGCCGACGACTGCATCGCCGCCATCGAACCCTGGCTGCGCGGCCTGCCGGCCGGCGTGCAGCCGGTGCTGCTGACCAGCTGGGTGCTGTACTACTTCAACGCGGCCGATGTGGTGCGGCTGCGCGCCGAGGTGGACCGGCTGGGCCTGCCCTGGATCTGCGGCGAACTGCCCGCCTTGAGCGCCGAGCGCTGCCCCGTGCCGCCGCCGCCCGCATTGCCCGCGGGCGAGTCCGCCGCATCGGCGACGCTGTGGACGTTGCGGCATCGCGAACAGGAGTGCCACCTCGCCTGGAGCCACCCCCACGGCCGTTGGATTCATTGGCTCGGATAATCCGCGCTCCCAAAGGAGTCCGCCCCATGTTCCAGCACGTCGACGCCTACGCTGGCGATCCCATCCTGAGCCTCAACGAGGCCTTCCAGAAGGATCCCCGCGCCGACAAGATCAACCTGTCCATCGGCATCTACTTCGACAACGACGGCCGCATCCCCATGCTGCCGTCGGTGCGCGCCGCCGAACTGGCCGTGGTCGAGGCTGCTGGCGCCCGGCCCTATCTGCCGATGGAGGGCGCTGCCAACTTCCGCAGCGCCGTGCAGGAGCTGCTGTTCGGCACCGGCCATCCCGCCATCGCGGCCGGCCGCATCGCCACCATCCAGGGCGTGGGCTCCAGCGGCGGCCTCAAGGTGGGCGCCGATCTGTTGAAGCGTTACTTCCCGGACAGCAAGATCTACCTGTCCGACCCGACCTGGGACAACCACCGCGCCGTGTTCGAAGGCTCCGGCCACGTCTGCGAGACCTATCCCTACTACGACGCCGCGACCGGCGGCGTGCGCTTCGACGACCTGCTGGCCTTCTTCGAGCAGCTGCCAACGCGCAGCGTGGTGCTGATGCATGCCTGCTGCCACAACCCCACCGGCGTGGACCTGACGGCCGACCAGTGGCGCGCGCTGGTGCCCGTCATGCGCGAGCGCGAGCTGCTGCCCTTCCTGGACCTGGCCTACCAGGGCTATGGTGACGGCATCGAGGAAGACGCATTCGCCGTGCGCCTGCTGGCCGACGAGGGCATCAGCTTCCTGATCGCCAACAGCTTCTCCAAGAGCATGAGCCTGTACGGCGAGCGCTGCGGCGCGCTCAGCGTGGTCTGCCCCAACGCTGCCCAGGCGGCACTGGTGCTGGGCCAGCTGAAGTTCATGATCCGCCGCAACTACTCCAACCCGCCCATGCACGGCGGCCAGGTGGTGGCCAAGGTATTGACGGACCCGAAGCTGCGTGGAATGTGGGAGGCCGAGGTCAAGGAGATGCGCGAGCGCATCCAGGCCATGCGCAAGCAGTTGCACGGCGTGCTGGTCGCCAAGCTGCCGGGTCGCAACTTCGACTACTTCCTGACCCAGCGCGGCATGTTCAGCTATACAGGCCTGACGGAGTCCCAAGCCGAGCGGCTGAAGGCCGAGTTCGGCGTCTACATCCTGCGCTCGGGCCGCATGTGTGTGGCGGGGTTGAACACCCGCAACGTGGAGGCCACGGCCGCGGCGTTCGCCGCGGTGCTGGGCGCTTGAGCCCCTGGCGCACGCTGGCTGCCTGCGCACTGGCGGCGCTGGCGCCCGCGACACTGGCCGCTCCCACGGTCGAGCGCATCACGTGGCTCAGTGGCGACACGCTGGTACAGCGCGACGGCGGCCGGGCCGAGCGGCCATCGGACCGCCTGATCAACTGGCTGTCCACAAGCATGGCCGGCGTGCAGCACCAGCGCCTGGTGGCAAACGCCAAGCGCAGCTGGATGCTGATCGAGGCCGGCGAGCAGGTCTGCCACGCCAGCGCCGTGCGCCTGCCCGAGCGCGAGCGCCTGGCTCACTTCAGCAACACCTGGCTGATGCCGCCGATGCAGCTGGTGGTGCCGCAGGCCCGACGCGCCGAACTGCCCCTGGACGCGTCTGGTCAGGTGGACCTGGCCGCGCTGCTGGCCGACCCGCAGTGGCGCGGCCTGCTGGTGGACGGCCGCAGCTACGGTCCGCAGATCGACGCGCAGCTGGCGCAGGTCGAGGGCTCGGAGCGGCTGCAGCGGGTCACGTCGGGGGACTTCGGCAGCAACATCCTGCCCATGCTGTTGCGAGGCAGCGCGGACTTCGCCTTCGAGTTTCCTAACGTGCTGGCCGCGCTGGCCCGGCTGCAGCCCGATGTGGAGCGGCTCGCAACGCTGCCCATCCGCGGCGCGGCGGAGCCCGTGCCCAGCGGCGTGGCCTGCCCGCGCACGCCATGGGGCCTGGCGGCGGTGCGGATGGTCGACCACGCGCTGGGCACCCCCGCTGGCGCGACCATGCTCCGCGAGGGGCTGATGCTGCAGCTGTCGCCCGACGCGCAGCGCCAGTACCGCAGCCAACTGGACAGCTTTTTCCAGCGCCGCGCCAGGCCCACGCCCGGCCTCTGACCATAACGCCCGGTGATGGGCCAAGACGCCGCTTTCATTGGCAGCGGGTCCTGAGCGTCACTACCCTGCCGGCCAGTACAAAGGGTCCAGGGCAGGATGAAGCATTGCGTGGTGATCGGCGGCGGCGTGGTGGGCCTCACCACCGCCTGGGCGCTGCTTGAACGCGGCCACGCGGTGACGTTGCTGGAACGCGACGACAGCGTTGCCCAGGGCGCCAGCCGCGCCAACGGCGGCCAGCTCAGCTACCGCTACGTGTCGCCGCTGGCCGACGCCGGCGTGCCGCTGAAGGCCCTGCGCTGGCTGCTGGATCCCGACGGCCCGCTGCGCTTCAAGCCCGAAGCGAGCTGGGCGCAGTGGTCCTGGCTGCTGGCCTTCCTGCGCAACTGCCGCGGCCCGGTTAACGGCCGCACCACCGAACGGCTGCTGGCGCTGGGTGCCTACAGCCAGGCGAGCTTCGGCCAGTTGGTGGCCCAGGCCGGGCTGGACGAGCGCATCGCGCTGCGTTCGCCCGGCAAGCTGGTGGTCTACCGAGACGTCTCCGAGTTCGCCCGCGTCGCCGCGCGCAAGAACGGCGGCGGCGCCGAGCGGGCGCTGTCGCACGACGAATGCGTCGCGCTTGAACCCGCGCTGGCCCACACCGAGGTTCCGCTGGCCGGCGGCATCTTCACGCCGGGCGAGGCGGTGGCGGACTGCCATGCCTTCTGCCAGGACCTGTTCGCGCGGCTGCAGGCGCATGCCGGCTTCAAGGGCTGGCTGCTGGCGCGCGTGGACGGGCTGCTGACCGGCACGCGCGGCGACGTCATCGGTGTGCGCACGACGGGCGGCGACGTGACAGCCGACGCGGTGCTGCTCGCTGCCGGCCTGCACAGCCGTGCGCTGGCCGCCACCGTGGGCGTGCAGCTGCCGCTGTACCCGCTGAAAGGCTACAGCCTGACGGCGCCCATCACCGAGGGACACCGCCCGCCCGAGGTCAGCGTGACCGACTTCGAGAAGAAGATCCTGTACGCCCGTATCGGCACCGATCTGCGCGTGGCCGCGATGGTGGACCTGGTGGGCGAAGACCTCGGCCTGGACGCCGACCGGCTGGCCTCGCTGCAGCGCTCGGTGCGCGCCACCTTCCCCCACGCGGCCGACTACGACCGCGCCACGCCCTGGGCCGGGCTGCGCCCCGCCACGCCCAGCGGCGCGCCCATCGTCGGCGCCAGCGGCGTGCCCGGCCTGTGGCTCAACGTGGGCCATGGCGCGCTGGGCTTCACTTTCTCGTTCGCGACGGCCAATATCGTGGCCGAGCTGATCAGTGGCCGCACCAGCCCGCTGCCGCTGGACGGTCTGACCCTGTGATGACACCCGACACGCTGGCCCACGCGCTGCGCGACGCGGTGCTGGCCCGGCGCTTCGAGGCCACACCTGACTCGCTGCAACACGGCGCGCCGCTTGGCGTCATGCCCAGCATCGATCTGGCCGTGGCCGTGTTCCCGCGCGGCGGTGCGACGCCGGTGGCGGCCAACGTGCTGTTTTCGCGCGAGCACCCGCAGGGGCTGGTGGCGCGCTTCGACGCCGATTTCGGCCCGGTCAACAACATCGCCTTCCACGCCGACGTGCGCGACGCCAACGGCGACTCCTTCGCCTGGCTGCCGGATGCGGACTGGTCGCGCATCGCCTTCCCGGCGTGGTTCGGCAGCGGCCCGCGCTTCGTCGCGCCGTATCCGGCCTCGCTGCTGAAAATGATGGTGACCGTGGGCCTGGGCCTGCTGGTGGACGGCGGCCGCAGCGACTGGGCGCTGCCACTGACTTACCAGGGCGAGACCCGGCCCGTGGGCGACTGGCTGTTCGACATGATCACCGTCAGCAGCAACGAGGCGACCTCGGCGCTGGTGGCGCACCTGCATGCACGCGGTGCCATCCGTCGAGATTCGCGCCGCGACGGCGACCGCGAGGTGCACAACGAAATACACGCGCTGTTCGCCACGCATGTGCTGCCCGGGTTGATGATCGCCAACACCCGGGCCGACGGCGGCTGGGGCAACGGCGCGGGCTCGGGCGTGGGCCAGATCCAGATGACCGCCTGGGACGCGCTGCGGCTGATGTGGCGGCTGGATGCCGATGCACCGCCGCGCCCCCCACTCGTCAGTCCCGCCAGCCGCGACGTGATCCGCCGCGCGCTGGACGCGCAGAAGCTGCACCACAACCTCAGCAGCGAGTCGCTGCGCTCGCTGCCCGGCTGGGTGCCGGGCATCCCGACCCCTCCTGCGACCTTCGCGCACAAGACCGGCAACACGCAGAACTACACCAGCGACGCCGGCATCGTGCACGACGGCGACCTGCACTACCTGATCGCCCTCACGACCAGCCTGGGCAGCCGCTACGCGCCGCACCCCGACGCTTCCACCACTTGGCAGGTGCCGGCGCTGGGCGCGGCCGTGCATGCATGGCTGAAGGCCAATTGCTGATCCCGCCGCTGCGCCCCGGTGCCGGCATCGCCGTCATCGCACCGGCCGGCCCGCCCCAGCCAGGGCGCCTGGAGCCGGTCGAAGGCTGGCTGCGCGAGCGCGGCTACGCACCCGCGCTGCTGCCCAGCTGCTTCGGGCCGCCCCCGCTGCCGTTCCTGGCCGCGTCCGACGCCGTGCGCCTGGCCGACGTGCACACGGCCTTCGCCGACCCGCGCTTTGATGCCGTGCTGGCGCTGCGCGGCGGCTCGGGCTGCATCCGGCTGCTGGACGGCATCGACGGGGACCTGCTGGCCGCCAGCCGCAAACTGCTGATCGGCTACAGCGACCTGACCGTGCTGCATGCGCTGCGCGACCGTGCGGGCATCCCGTCGCTGCATGCGCCCATGCCGGCCAGCGACTGGGGCCTGCCCGGCGCACAACCCGACACCGACGCGCTGTTCGACCGGCTGGCCCGCGGGTGGCGCGCTGGCGACCTGGTGGGCCACGTGGCACCGCAGGCCGCGCACCCGCTGACGCACGGCGGAGCCGCGCGCGGCCGGCTCATCGGCGGCAACCTGGCGATGTTCTGCGCGCTGCTGGGCACGCGCTACCTGCCCGACGTGGACGGCGCGCTGCTGTTCATCGAGGACATCAGCGAGGAACCCTACCGTGTCGACCGCATGCTGACGCAGCTGCGGTTAAGCCGCGTGCTGGACCGCATCGCCGGCCTGCTGGTCGGCAGCTTCAGCGGCGCCGAGAGCCCCGATGCCGTGCTGGCCGACCACCTGCCCCGGCTGCGCTGCCCGGTGCTCGCCGGCTGGCCGACCGGCCACGGCCAGCCCAACCGGCCGCTGCCGCTGGGCGTGATGGCCCAGATGGACGCCGCGGCCGGCAAGTTGACGCTGGGCTAATCCCGTACAAAAAACAGCCTCGCGGTGCGAGGCTGTGAAGGCCGGCCACCACAAGGCTCGCCGGCAGGGAGTCACGAAGTTCAGAACATGCGGTACTCGACACGCAGCGTGTAGGCACGGCCACGCGGGTCGGCTACTCGGGGCTCCCAGCTGGAGCCGGCGCCCGTGTTGGTGTCGTAGGTGACGCTAAACGGCGGGTCGACATTCAGAAGGTTCTTGACGCCGGCCGTGATGGTCATGTTCTTGATGCCGGTGTAACCGACGCTGGTGTTGATGACAGAGTACGCCGACACGCGCGGGTTCCAGTTGCTGGGCTTGACAGTGCCATTGGCCACGCCGGGCAGCACGAAGTCCTGGTAGCCGGTGCGGTAGACGTTCTGCACCGCCAGCACCCAGTCGCCTTGGGTGCGCGTCAGCGAGGCGGTGTGCTTCCAGCGTACGCCCAGGTCGCCCGAGCGCGTGAAGCGGCCTACTTCGCTGCTGCCCATCGGCGCGCTGGGCACGATGCGAGATTTTTTGTCCAGCAGGTAGGACAGGTCGAAGCCCGCCGTCCAGGCGGCACCCGCGGCATTGAACGCGCCTTTCAGGCCGAACTCCAGTCCCTTGGTGATGGTCTCGCCCGCGTTCACCCAGCGGGTGTCGACGGCAGTGATCCGGCCGGCGGAGTCGCGTTCGAAATTGCCCTGGAAGAACTGATAGTTGTCGGCGAGGGTTGTGAGGCCGAAGGAGTAGATGGTGCCGGTGCGCTCCACCGACCACCAGTCGAGGTTGGCGACCAGGTCCTTGTTCGGCTGGAACACGACGCCCGCGCTGTACATCTTGGCCTCTTCCGGGCTCAGCGTGGACTTGCCGCCGAACAGCACGTTGAAGTCGCGAACGCTTGAGCAACCCGGCGCGGTGGACACGGTGCGCGACGGGCAGGTGGCGGGGTCGGTGAAATCGGCGCCGACAAACTGGCTCTGCGTCACCGGGTCGAACATCTGCTTGAAAGTCGGCACTCGGAAGCCGGTGCTGTACGCGCCGCGGATCAGCACTTGCTCAATGGGGTTGTAGCGCAGCGAGATCTTGGGGTTGGTGCTGGCGCCGAAGCCGGTGTATTCGTCGCGGCGGATGGCGCCGGTGATCTCCAGATCCTTCATGACCGGCACGGCCACTTCGGCGTACACCGCCTTGATGGTGCGCTTGAGCGTGCCGGCCGTGGCCAGCGCGTTGTCAAACGGCACGTTGAAGATCAACGCCTCACGGGTGTTGGCGTCGGGGCGCTGGTCGCCGTCGAACTTGTATTTCTCGGTGCGCGAGTCCACGCCGAAGGCGGCCATGACCTGGCCTGCCGGCAGCTTGAACAGCGGACCGGTCACGGTGGCATCGGCCTGCTGCATCTCGAACTTGCCGCCGTACAGCGTGACGCCTTCGGCCGAGATGTCGTCCAGTGCCTTCATGGCCTCGGGCGTCTGCGTCAGCGAGAACGGGTTCAGCACGCCAGTGTTGATGAGGTTGGCGAACGGCACCCAGTAGTGGTAACCGGTGCCCACGGTGGAGCTGCCCTTGCTCTGGGCGCGCGAGAAGCCGACCTTGTAGTCCCAGTCGGTCAGGAAAGGCAGCGGGCCGTCAGCACCGATCAGCACGCGGGCGGTGTCGGCCACTGTGTCGATCTCGCGGTTGCCACAGGGCATGCAGCGCCAGCGGAAGGCCATGCCCAGCCCGCGGTTGCCGGCCAGTTCGGGGAAGGACCGCGCCAGCGCATCGAAGACCTGGGTGTAGCCGGCGCCGGTGCTGGGGTAACGCAGGTCGCGGAAGGGGCTGGGCGTCGACTGTCCGTTGGGCAGGGCGGTGTTGGCCGTGTTGGTGCCGCTGGTGATCTGGTTGGGCGAGAAGCTCTTGGTTGACTCGGCTCGACCCAACACGGCCTCGCCGAACACGCGGTGATCACCGAACTGGCCGGTCAGACGGCTGACAAGGTTGGTGTTCTTTATGGGCTGCTGGATGACGGCGGCGCGGCCGGTGTCCCAGGCGCAGCCGTACTTGGAGGCTGCTGTGGCCCACAGCGCTTCTTGATAGGGGCTCTGGCCGTCCACCGACGAGCAACCGGCACCACCGGGCAGATCCAGCACATTGATGCCGTTGACGCGCAACGCCGGGTTGGCGAAGTCCACCGGGCCGGCGGTGTTGTTGCGCGTGCCGTTGGGCATGGTCACGGTCAGCGCGTTCTCGCGCGTGCCGGCTACGCCGAACAGCGTTGCGATCGGCGTGCCGCGCGTGTCGGGCGCCAGGCCGCGGTCGGGCTGGTAGGTGTTGACGAAGTCGCGCTGGTCGCCGCGCAGCACCTTGTTGTCGCGCACCGACAGCGAGGTCAGGAAGTTGAAGCCTTGCGTCTCCAGGTTGCCGAAGCCGGCCGTCACGGCCACGCCGTAGATCTCGCCGCCCTTCTCTTGCGGAATGTCGGCCAGCGCGTTGATCGTCACCCCGCTGTAGTTCTGGCGCAGGATGAAGTTGATGACGCCACCGATGGCGTCAGTGCCGTAGATGGCCGAGGCGCCGTCTTTCAGGATCTCGACGCGTTCGATGGCGGCGAACGGGATCTGGTTCAGGTCCACCGTGCCGCCGTTCAGGCCGTGGGCCGCCACGCGTCGGCCGTTCAGCAGGATCAGCGTCGCGTTACTGCCCTGGCCGCGCAGGTTGGCGCTGGAGGCGCCATTGTTGCCGCGCGAGGCACCGTCCACCACGTCGGCATTGCCGGCCAGGTTGTCCAGGCCGTTGCCGTTGATGTTGAGGTCCATGATGAGCTGCTCGGCCGACGCGATGCCGGCCCGCTCCATGTCACGGCGGCTGATGACCTGCACCGGCAGCGCGCCCTCGTCACGGATGCGCTTGATGCTGGAGCCCGTCACCTCCACGCGCTCCAGCCGCTTGCCACCGTCGCCATCACTCTGCGCCAGCGCCACGCCGGCATGCGCCGCCAGACCGATCACCGCGAGCTGACCCACCAGACGATTCAACTTCATCAACGACTCCTGTTATGCATTCGACTTACGGCGATGTTGACGGGCGCACGCGGGCCCGCCCAGGGGGCGGCACCCCAGGTGTTGCGCGCCGTTCAATGAATGCTTGTGCGCGGCGCATAACCTGCGGGAATGTATGGTGGAGCGAAAGCACGCGCGCGGTGCAACGCGGCCCCTCTACAGTGCCGACAGCCCCGTTTGCGGAGATTTGCATGCGATTGATCACCGAGGCGCAGGTCGCCACCGTCCTCCACCCCAACGTTGCCCGCGAAGCGCTGCGCGCCGCCTTCGCCCAGCACGGCCGTGGCCAGGCTCAGGTGCTGGCGCGGCATCGCGCGACCGGCACGCTGGACGGCGCGTCGCTCGCCATCAGCGCGATGGGCGCCATCCTCGATGCCGATGGCGAATTGCCGGCGGTGCTGGGCACCAAGGTCTACTCCGCGCGCAACGGCAAGTACCACTTCCTCGTCAGCCTGTTCTCGGCCGCCACCGGCGAGGCGCTCGCGACGCTGGAGGCCAACGAATTCACGCGGCTGCGCACGGCCGCGGCCACGGCCGTCGCTGCCGACCTGCTGGCGCTGCCCAATGCCAAGACGCTGGCCGTCTTCGGCGCCGGCATCCAGGCCCGCGCGCATGCCGAGGCGCTGGCGCGCGTGCGCCGCTTCGAGCGCATCCTCGTCTGCGCGCGCAGCGGCTCGCAAGCCATGGCGCGCGAACTGGGTGAACAGCTGAACCTGACCGTGCGTGCGGTCGATGCCCCCGAGGCGGCGGCGCAGGCCGACGTCATCGTCACCGCCACGCGCGCAGCCACGCCGCTGTTCGACGGTGCGCTCGTCAAGCCCGGCGCCTTCGTCGCCGCCGTGGGCTCCAGCACCGCCAAGGCCCGCGAGCTGGACGACGCGCTGCTGGGCCGCGCGTCGCTGGTGGCCGTGGAATGGCTCACCGCCGCGCAGCAGGAAGCCGGCGACATCGTCCAGGCCGCGCCCGGCGTCATCGCGCCGGAGCGGCTGGTCGAGCTCGGCACGCTGATCGTCAATCCGCGCCCGCGCGGCCCGCAGGACATCGTCGTCTACAAAAGCGTGGGCATCGGGCTGGAAGACGTGGCGCTGGCCCGGCTCGTGGCCCACCGCCTGGGCGCGTGCTGATGCGTGTCGCGCTGTTCACCGCCGCGCTGCTGCTGACCGGCTGCGCGACCGTTGCCCCCTTGCCCGAGCCGGTGCAGGCCGTGCTGGCGCAGCAAGGCCTGCCTGCCGACAGCCTGGGCTTCGTGCTGCAACCGCTGGACGGCTCGCGCGCCGCGCTGACGCGCCGTGCGGACGACCCGATGGCGCCGGCGTCGACGATGAAGCTCGTCACCGCCACCGTGGCGCTGGACAGGCTGGGCACCAACCATCGGGGCCGCACCGAGCTGCTGGCTGCGGCCTCACCGGTGGACGGTGTCATCACCGGCCCGCTGATCCTGCGCGGCGGCGCCGACCCCGACCTGGACTGGCCCGCGCTATGGTGGCTGCTGCGCCAGCTGCGCGACAGCGGCGTTCGCGACATCCGCGGCGGCCTGGTGGTGGACCGCACGCTGTTCAACCCGACGCGCTTCGACGTGGGCCTGCCGCCGTTCGACGACGCACCCGAGTTCCCCTACAACGTGATCCCCGACGCGCTGCACCTGAACGGCAGCCTGCTGGACTACGAGCTGCAAGCCACCGCCACCGGCGTCACCGCGCGCAGCGTGCCGGCACTGGCCGGGCTGACGCTGGACGCCGGCGCGATGACGCCGTCCACCACGCGGGCCTGCAAGGACTGGAGCAACGACTGGAAGACCGCCGTGCCGCAGCCGCGCGCCGGCGGCCTGACGCTGCAATTTAACGGCGCCTTCCCCGCCGACTGCCGCCAGCGCGCCACGCTGCAACTGGTGGACCGCCAATGGCTGACGGCGCAGGCCGTGCGCCAGTTCTGGGCCGAGCTGGGCGGCACGATGGCGGCGGGCGACACGGAAGCCGCCGCGCCCGCCGGCGCCGTCGTGCTTGCCATGCACCGCGGCCGGCCGCTGGCCGAGGTGCTGCGCGGCGTCATGAAGAGCAGCGACAACGCGCTGACGCGGCTGATCTACCTGCAGCTGGGCGCGCAGGCCGCACAGCCCGGCGAGCCGACGCGCGCGGCGGCCGAGCGCGTGGTGCGCGACTGGTTCAAGGCGCAGCGCATCGACGACCGCGGCCTGGTGCTGGACAACGGCTCGGGCCTGTCGCGCAGCGAGCGCATCAGCCCCGCGCAACTGGCCGGCCTGCTGCGCGTGAGCCAGCGCGGCGCGCAGGCGCCCGAGCTGCTGGCCGCGCTGCCGGTGGCCGGGCTGGACGGCACGATGACGCGCCGCCTGAAGGACAGCCCCGCCGCCGGCCAGGCGCGGCTCAAGACCGGCACGCTGCGCGATGCCGTGGGCCTGGCCGGCCTGGTGCCCGACGCCAACGGCAAGCCCTGGGTGTTCGTCGCGCTGCTGAACGACCCACAGGCATCTGCCAAGGGCCGGCCGGTGCTAGACGCGCTGGTGGACTGGGTGGCGCGGCAGCGCTGAAGGCGGTTGTATTGTGCGGTGCAGCAATACAATGCACGCGTGAACTCCTCAGCGGCTCGACGTCAGCGTGAAGGCGACTGCACCGTGTGCGGCGGCGATGCCGCGCGCCAACGCAGCTTCGTGCTGAAGCGCGCCGACCGCAGCGCGCAGAGTCGGCAATCGGGCTGCTCGCGCCTGGCGCCGCCCTAGCGCACCCCTCCCGCGCCCGCAGTTCCATGCCGGTTCGCTCAGGGCCGGCGCCTTTGCCCGCACCCGTCCAGGAGCCTCGCCGTCCGCGAGGCCGGCTTGCCATGTCCCAGCATCCCCACCCCTTCCGCGCCGAATGGGCGCCCAGCATCCCGCGCGAACTGATGGCCGGCGCGGTCGCCACGTTCGCCCTCATCCCCGAGGTCATCGCGTTCTCGTTCGTCGCGGGCGTGGACCCGGCGGTGGGCCTGTTCGCGTCGTTCGTCATCAGCATCGTCATCGCGTTCACGGGCGGAAGGCCGGCCATGGTGTCGGCCGCGGCCGGCTCGGTGGCGCTGGTGGCCGCGCCACTGGTGCAGTCGCACGGGCTGCAGTACCTGCTGGCCGCCGGGCTGCTGGCCGGAGCCATGCAGCTGCTGTTCGGCTGGCTGCGGCTGGGCGTGCTGCTGCGCTACGTGTCCGGCTCGGTGCGCACCGGCTTTGTCAACGCGCTGGCGATCTTGATTTTCTCGGCGCAGCTGCCGCACCTGATCGGCGCCAATGGCGCGACCTGGGCAATGCTTGCGGCTGGCCTGGTGGTCATCTACGGCCTGCCACGGCTGACCACCGCCGTGCCGTCGCCGCTGGTCTGCATCGTCGTGCTGACCGTGGTGGCGCAGGGGCTGGACCTGCCCGTGAAGACCGTGGCCGACCTGGGCGCGCTGCCCGACGGTCTGCCCGCGTTCGGCCTGCCGCAGGTGCCGCTGTCGCTGCAGACCCTGCAGCTCATCGCGCTGCCGGCGCTGGCCATCGCGATGGTCGGGCTGCTGGAGTCGCTGATGACGGCCAGCGTCGTCGACGAGCTGACCGACACGCCCAGCAACAAGAACCGCGAGTGCAGCGGCCTGGGTGCGGCCAACATGGCGGCCAGCCTGTTCGGCGGCATCGCGGGCTGCGGCATGATCGGCCAGACGGTCGGCAACGTCCGCTACGGCGGGCGCGGCCGGCTGTCCACGCTGTTCGCCGGCGCGTTTTTGCTCATACTGATGGTGCTGCTGAAGCCCTGGGTGTCGCTGGTGCCGGTGGCGGCGCTGGTGGCCATCATGGTGATGGTGTCGGCCTCGACGCTGGACTGGGGCTCGGCTCGCGCGCTGCTGAAGCACCCCAAGCTATCCAGCGCGGTGATGGTGGCGACTGTCATCGTCACGGTCGCCACCGACAACCTCGCGGCCGGCGTCGCGGTCGGCGTGCTGCTCAGCGGCGTGTTCTTCACGGCCAAGGTGTCGCGGCTGCTGGCGATCGAGCAGCACGGCGACCAGCTGCTGACGTACCGCGTGTCGGGCCAGGTGTTCTTCGCATCGGCCGACCTGCTGGTCGACGCCTTCGACGTGCGCGACATCGAGGGCAGGCCCGTGCGAATCGACCTCACGGCCGCGCACTTCTGGGACATCACGGCTGTGAACGCGCTGGACATGGTCTGCCAGCGTCTGCGCAAGCACGGCAGCACTGTGGAGGTCGTCGGCCTGAACGCGCACAGCCGCGCACTGGTCGACAAGCTGGACCTGGGCATCGAGTAGCGCAGCGCGCGCGACAGGCCGTCCGGCGTGGCGTCAGGCCACTGCGGGCGCTAGCAGGCGGATCGTCCCCGCGTCCGCGTCCATCTCGGCCGGCGCGCCGACTGGCACGGTCATCTTGCGCTTGATGTGGCCGATGGCCGCGCCGCGGTACACGGGGATGTTCAACGGCAGGAAGTAGTCGTCGAACACCTCGTCCAGCGTCAGACTGCCATAGCCGTCGCCGGGCTCGCACTTGGTGAAGCGACCCAGCACCACGCCGGCCAGCTGGTCCAAGGCGCCGGTCAGGCGCAGCGTGGAGAGGCAGCGGTCGATGCGGTAGATGTACTCGTTGATGTCTTCGAGGAAGAGGATCGCGCCGCGGCAGTCCGGGAAATAGGGCGTGCCGGCCAGCGAAGCCAGCACCGTCAGGTTGCCGCCCACCAGCCGGCCTTGCGCCTTGCCGGCGCGCACGGTGGTGATGCGCTCCTCGCGCACGACAACGTCGTCACCCGGCTTCACGACCGGGTTGCGCAGCACGGCGGCCTCGGCGTTCATCGCGATCGACTTGAAGCTCTGCACCGAGTAGTCGTTCCATTCCGACACGGCAACCGGGCTGTGGAAGGCGACGAGGCCGGTCTGCCGGTGCATCGCGTTGACCAGGCTGGTCAGGTCGCTGAAGCCGCCGAAGAACTTCGGCTTGCGGCGGATCAGCGCGTAGTCCAGCTTGTCGACGATGCGGTTGCAGCCGGAGCCGCCGGTCATCGCGAGGATGCCGGCCACCGAGTCATCCGCGAACATCGCGTTCACGTCGGCGGCGCGCTGCGCGTCGGTGCCGGCAAACGGGCCCCGCCGCGCGGCGATGTGCTCGCCCAGCTTGACCTTGAAGCCCAGCGCCTGCAGCGCCTCGACGGCGATCTTCAGCGGCTCGCGCTCGAAGGTGGCATTGGCCGGGCTGATCAGGCCCAGCGTGTCGCCGGCCTTCAGCCGGGGCGGGCGCAGCGGCCCGGGGGCGGCGGTGGCGGTGGCCTGCGCACTGGCGAGCAGGCCCGAGGCGGCAGCGCCCAGTTGCAGAAGTTCGCGGCGGGACGGGGTCATGTCGTGATCGCGCTGTCGAGGTGCGAGGCATTGTGTGCGCTGCACGGCGCCCGGGCACGCCTTGGGCTCCAATGCGCCCATGACCAATGATCTGCCTCCCATGCCTTCCATCAACCCCGGCCGCTACCGCCACTACAAGGGCGGCGAGTACGAGGTGCTGTCCACCGCCCGTCACAGCGAGACGCTGGAGGTCGTGGTGGTCTACCGGCCGCTCTACAACGACAGCGGCTGGTGGGTGCGGCCGCACGACATGTTCACCGGCACGCTGGTCGTGGACGGCGTCGAGCGTCCGCGCTTCGAACGAATCGGCTGAACGCGCCGATACGATGACTGCCGGGAGGTCGGTCCGATGCATGAAGAAGGCCCACAGGCGCCGGTGACGAAGGAGGACAATTGGCTGCGCCAGGGCGCTCGGTTGCTGGTGCTGCAGGCGCCGCGCCCGCAGGGGGCGGCAGCCACGCCGCTGACGCTCGCGGTGCTGGTCGCCCTCACGCTGGCCGGCGCCGTGGCCGTGCAGCGGGTGATGATGGACGGCGAACCCATGCTGCTGTGGCGCAACCTGCTGCGCGGCTGGATCGATGCCGCGCTGACCGCCTGGCTGTGCTGGATCGTGGCGAGGTCCGCCGCTGCCGCTGGACGCGCTGCACCGGGTGTGGCGACGCTGCTGGCGCTGCTGTGGAGCGCGCACCTGCTGCTGCTCGGCATCGACGGCGCTGCCATGCTGGCGTTGCGCGCGACGCTGGGCCCGGTGGACGCCTGGCCCGAAAGCGTCTACTGGACCTCCTGGCTGCTGATGATGGGCTGGGCAGGCCTGGTTCAGATCGCGCTGCTGTGGCGCGTGGCGGCCGGCGGCCTGGCGCGCGCGGCCGTGCTGCTCGTGACAGCGTTGACGCTGTTCATCGGCGGCTGGCTGGCGCCGACGACGTACTGGTGGTCCGAGTGGACCGCCGAAGCAGGGAACGATGCTCAGGCCTATGCCGGTCTGCCGCTGACCGACGAGGTCGTCGCCACCCAGCCGCAACTGCTGGCGCGGGCGCTGGACGGCCTGCAACCACCAGCACCGGGCCGCGTGAACCTGTACGCACTGACCTACGCGCCGTACGCGTCGGAGGACGTCTTCATGCGCGAGAGCGCCGTCGTTGCGAAGACGATGCGCGAGCGCTTCGGCGCCGACGGGCGGACGGTCGAACTGGTCATGAACCCGGCCACCGTGACGACGCTGCCCTGGGCCACACCGCTGAACCTGCGCCAGGCCATCGCGCGGGTCGCGGCGGTGATGGACCGCGACCGCGACGTGGTGTTCCTGCACCTGACCTCGCACGGCGGCGCCGACGGCCAACTGGCAACGGAAACGTCGCCGCTGCAGACCGAGCCGATGACGCCCGAGCTGCTGAAGCGCTGGCTGGACGAGTCCGGCGTGCGC
The DNA here is from genome assembly GCF_043555865.1 of Pelomonas dachongensis. Lineage (NCBI taxonomy): Bacteria > Pseudomonadati > Pseudomonadota > Betaproteobacteria > Burkholderiales > Sphaerotilaceae > Roseateles > Pelomonas dachongensis. The sequence goes on along the minus strand of NZ_JBIGHY010000001.1, from coordinate 407,545 downwards.
TGGCGCGTGGTGTCGGTGTCGGCCTGCTACTCGGGCAGCTGGGTCGCGCCGCTGGCCGACAACGACACCCTGGTGATGACGGCAGCCGATGCCGAGCACACTTCCTACGGTTGCGGCAAACGCTCCGAGCTGACCTTCTTCGGGCGGGCGATGTACGAGGAGGAACTGCGCAAGACGCTGTCGTTCACGGCGGCGCATGCCGCTGCGCGCCAGGTCATCGACGTGCGCGAGCAGGCCGCGGGCAAGAGCGATGGCTATTCGAATCCGCAGATCAGCGAGGGCGCGGGCATTGCCTCGGTGCTGCAGCGTCTGCAGCACGAACTCGAAGACACCCGATGAGCGGTGGCGCCACGGGCATCCCGGTCGCGATAACCTCCGGCACCATGGTGGATCCAGTTTGTGAGTTCATGCGCTTCAGCGCCCCCGACCCGCAGGCGCACGCCATCGGCATGGCCGCGCTGCGCGATCAGCTGCAGCAAGCCGTGCAGGCGGGCGACACGCTGGCCATCGTTGATCACGCGGCGGACCTTGCCGGCATGCTCACCACGGCCCGCCAGGAGCGCGAGGCGCTGGACTTGTTGCGCCGGCACGCCGACGCGGCGGGGGCACTGCCGCACGCGGAGCCGGCGGGCTGGTACTGGAGTGCCTACGCCACGGCGCTGCAGTACACCGGCCAGCGGCTGGAGGCGGACCGCTACTTCGCCGAGGCGCTGGCGCTGAGCGTCGCCGCGACCTGGACAAGACTGCAGGCGATGGTGCTGCACCACTGGGGTCGCAACTTGGCAGAGCAGCGGCGCTTCGCGGAAGCCGAGGCGCGCATCACCGAGGCGCTGGCGCTGCGCGTGCAGATGAACCACCCGCTGCAGCAATCGTCACGGCTCGCGCTGGAACGGCTGACGGCGCTGCGCGGCGATGCAGCGTGAGCCTGACCGGGCGGCGGGCGGCGGGCGGCGGGCGGCGGGCGGCGGGCGGCGGGCGAGGATTACAGCACCCGTGGCAGATCCCGCCTGACCGCCACGCGGTCGCCGTAGTCGAAGTGCCACCACTCGGTGGTGATGCCGTGGAAGCCCGCCTCGCGCATCGCCGCGCGAAGCCAGCCGCGTTCCATCAGGTGCTGCGCCGTCAGCGCACCCAGGGCCAGGTGCTCGGCCTCGTGGTCGGGGTGGGAGGCCAGGGTCATCTCGTCGAAGCCGCTGCCCATGTCGACCTCGCGGCCCTGCGGGTCCAGCAGCGTCAGGTCCACGGCCATGCCGTAGCTGTGGATGGAGCCGCGCTCGGGGTGGGCAAGGTACATGGTCAGCGGCGTGCCCTGCAGCTCGTCCCACAGGCGCTGCTGCACGCGTTGGGGGCGCAGCGCGTCCAGCACCAGCAGGCGGTAGCCGGGGCGGCGCTCGGCGAGCCAGGCGGCGGCGGCTTCGAGCGCGTCGGCGGCTTCGCGGCGCAGCCAGTGGCAGTCGATGCCGGCGTAGACCGGGTGACCGACGAAGTTGTCGTCGGTCGCGTAGCGCAGGTCCACGGCGATGCCGTGCCGCAGCGTGTCCAGCCGCCGGAAGTCCGGGTGGCCGGCAATGTCTTCGATGGGAACGTGGTTCAAGGCAGTCGGGACAGGTGCTCGTGCGCCGCCGCGGTGATGAACTTGACGAGACGGCGCGAGGCCTGGCCCAGCGGCGCGCTGGCCGCGCTGAGCAGGTACAGGTGCACGGGCACGCCGGGCGCCAGCGCGCGCACGCGCACCTTGGCCGTGTTGGCACTGGCGGCGGTGAAGGGGTCCACCAGCGTCATGCCCACGCCGGCCTCGACGAGCGCACGGGCCAGTTGGTAGGTCTGCACGGTGATGCGGCTGGCCAGCGGCAGGCCCAGTGCCTCGCCCGCGTGGTGCAGCAGGCCGGCCAGTGGGTCGTCGCTCTGCAGGCCCACGATCTCGGTGCGGATGCCAGCGAGGTCCAGCGGCCCCTGGCCCTCGGCCTCGGTGCTGCCCAGCGGGCACAACGCCATCATGGCGCCGCTGGCGATGACCTCGGCCTTGATGCCGGGGTGGCGCGGGTCCTGCAGCGATAAGGCCAGGTCGGCCTCGCCGAGCAGCAGTGCCGACACGATCTCGCGCGTGTGGTGCGTGGCCAGCGAGCAACTGGCGTTGGGAAAAGCCTTGCACCACGGCGTCATCGCGGCCGGCACGATGGCCGTGGCCAGCGCGGGCGTGGCCACCAGCCGCACCTGCTCGGCCTCACCACTCTTCAGGTTGGCGGCCAGGCGGCGGATACCCACCAGGTCGCGGTTCAGCTTGTCGATCTCGACGAACAGGCGCTGCGCCTCGGGCGTCGGGTAGAGCTTGCCGCGCACACGGTCGAACAGCGCCATGCCCAGCTGCAGTTCGCAGTGCTGCAGCACCTTGGTCACGGCGGGCTGCGAAATGTGCAGCAGCTGCGCGGCACCGCTGATGGTGCCGGCCTGCATGATGGCGTGGAAGACCTCGATATGGCGAAGTCTCATTTCCTGTAGACCCCTTCGAAGTCCACGGAACCGTTGGGCGCCATCTTGAAGCCCACCACGTCTTTGCGGATAGGGATGTAGACGGTGGAGTGCGCCATCGTGATCCAGGGGCGCTCGCGCTTGAAGATCTCCTGCGCTTTCTCGTACATGGCCAGGCGCTTGGCCTGGTCGGGCGTGGCGCGGGCCTCGTCGATGAGCTTCTCAAACTCGGCATTGCAGAACTTGATGCCGCTCTTGTTGGCCGCGCAGCTGAGGTTGGGGGTCAGGAAGTCGTCGGCGTCGCCGGTCTCGCCGCTCCAGCCGCTCATGTAGACGTTGTGCTCGCCGTTGTTGGCACGCTTCAGGTACTCGCCCCATTCGTAGGTCTTGATGTTGGCCTTGACGCCGATCTTGGACCAGTCCTGCTGGATGAGCTGCGCCATCAGCTGGCCATTGGGATTGGTGGGCCGCTGCACCGGCAGCGCCCACAGATCGATCTCGAAACCCTTGGGGAAGCCGGCCTTGGCCAGCAGTGCCTTGGCCTTTGCGGGGTCGAACTCGTTCTTCAGCTTCTTGTTGTAGCCAGGGACGGCGGGCGGGAAGGCGCTGACGGCCTGCATCGCGTCGCCGCGCGGGAACAGCGCCTTGAAGATGGCATTGCGGTCGATGGCGATGTCCAGCGCCTCGCGCACCTCGCGCTTGTCGGTGGGCGGCTTCTTCAGGTTGAAGCTCAGGTAGGAGATGTTCAGCGCCTGGATCTTCTGGATGCTGACGTTGGCGTTGCCGGCCAGCGAGCCCACGTCCACGTCACGCAGCGCGGCGGCCACGTGGCATTCGCCCGCAGCGACCTTCTGCACGCGCACATTGGGCTCACGGCTGATGCTGAAGACGAGGTGGGTGGTGGGCTGTTTGCCGCCCCAGTAGTCGGGGTTGGCCGTCATGCGCAGCACGTCGTCCTTGGCATAGCTCTTGAACATGAACGGCCCGGTGCCGACCGGCTGCACGTTGATCTGGCTCGCCTTGCCGGCCTTCAGCAGCTGCGCGGCGTACTCCGCCGACTGGATTCCCGCCCAGGCGAACGCGAAGTTCGAGACGAATGTCACATTGGGCTGGTGGAGTCTGAAACGAACTGTACGGTCGTCGATCTTGTCGATGCCTGCGATCAGCTTGGCCAGTCCCAGGTTCTGCGGATAGATGAAATTGGCGGCAAATGCCTTGTTGAAGGGAATGTTTGGATCGATGAAGCGGCTGAATGTGAACACGACATCTTCGGCATTCAGGGGCCGGCTGGGCTTGAACCACGGGGTGGACTGGAACTTCACCCCTTCGCGCAGCTTGAAGGTCACGCTCTTCGCGTCCGGCGAAATTTCCCAACTGGTCGCCAGCTTGGGCACCAGCTCGGTGGTGGGCCGCTTGAAGCCCAGCAACCCGTCGAACATCTGCGCGCTGACGATGTTGGTGCTGGCACTGTCCCACATCCCGGGGTCGAAACCTTCCGGGCTGGCGTCGGCGCAGTAGACCAGCGGCTTGCCCTGGGCCAGGACGATGGGGCTGGCGGCCAGGACCAGCGCGGACAGCAGCAGGGATTGCAGAGGCTTCATCACAGAAGAAATCAGAGCGCGCGCGAACGCGAAGAAGTTGGCAATGTTGAAAGCTGAGGGCTACAACGACAAGAAGGGTCAAAATGCCCTGCCATAACGCAAACTTATACCTTGGCCCATTCGCCACCGTAACGTTTGGCCACGGGATGTGTAACGGCTGCACCCAGAATGCCAGTCTTCTCTGCCCGCACCCCGCGGCGTCCTTCAAGGAAGCCGCAAAGGACTGTTTCGCCATGACCGACCCGCAACGCCGCAAATTCCTCCAGGTTTCCGCCCTCGTGAGCAGTGGCCTGCCGTTGGTGGGCTGCGGCGGCGGGTCATCTGGCGCTGAGGCCGCGACGGCTGAGGCTGCCGCCGCGCCCAAGCCGCCGGTGCCTCCACCGTCGCCCACGCCGCCGTCACCGCCCCCGCCGCCCCCGCCGCCCCCCGCGCCGCCCCCGTCACCGGTGACCGGCGTGTCCGCCGCAGTGCTGGGTTTTTCCACGGGCACCATGCAATTCAGCCTGGTCAGCCCGCGTGCCCAGACCCGGGCGCCGTTCTGCCTGGGTTTCGCCTTCAAGCGCGGCGACATCCCGGCCGGCTCGAGCGTGGCCGGCAGCGTCGGCGCGCTGCAGGTCACGCCGCGGACGACCTGGCCCGACGGCTCGCTGCGGTTCGCGCAGCTGGCCGGTCTGGCCGACGTCAGCGCCAACACGCCGCTGACGGTTCGCCTGCGTCGCGCCGACGCCGCTGCTGCTGGCTCCGCGCTTGGCGTGGCCGATCTGAAGAAGACCGGTGTGACGGCCGAGGTCGCCGCCTCGGGCCTGGGCACGGCCAGTTTCGGCAACACCGAATGGGACGCACCGTTCCAGACCTGGATCACCGGCCCGCAGATGTCATCGTGGGTCTACCGCAAACCCCTGGGCAGCGACGCTCACCTGGTCGCCTGGCTGGAGGTGCGCCTGTTCGCCAACGGCGCCGTGGAAGTGCTGCCCTGGGTAGAGAACGGCTATCTGATGGTGGCGGACCCGACCAACAAATCGGCCACCTACAGTTTCAAGCTGAGCAGCAGCGAACGCTTCTCCGCCGCCATCGACCTGCCGCACCACTGCCGCACGCCGCTGATCAGCGGTCCGGCGCTTTCGTACTGGCTGGGCGAGGACCCTGCCATCACACCGCGCCATGACGTGGCCTACCTGCAGGCCACCGAACAGGTGCCGACGTACAGCGCGCGGGTCGATTCAACCTCCTCCGCCGCCAAACGCCTGGTGGAAACGTACACGCCCCTGGACAAGGCGAATTTCATGTACCAGGGCGACTCCATGACGGGAGGCGGTTACCAGGAGTCCATCGGTCTGCTGCCCGAGCACGACGTGCTGTACCTGACCTGCGACACCCCCGCAGCGTATGGCGCGGTCGTACGGACCGGCTTCGCCGCAGGCCGCTACAGCATCCACTACCGCGACGAAAAGACCCAGCGGCCGCTGCGCTTCTCTCAGTACCCGAACCTGGTGCTGCCCAACGGCAGCCCGGTGCGTGACGTGGGAGGCTCGACGCGCAACCAGTACACGCCCAAGGGAACCGGCAAGATCCCCCCGATCTGGGACGCCGCCCACGCACCGTCGGTGGGTTACATGGCCTACCTGCTGACCGGCCGCTGGTATTTCATGGAACAGGTGCAGTTCGCTGCCACGCTGGACTACCTGGGCAAGGGCGACAACAACGTGCTGCGCGTCGGTTCCAAGGGTTTGGTCCGCCCGTGCTTTGGCGCGTGGCAGACGCGCGCCTGCGCTTGGCAGTGGCGCACGCTGGCGCAGGCGCTGGCCGTCACGCCGGACAGCGACACGGCGCTGCGCAACGAGTTCGTCGACTGCGTGCACCACAACGCAGACGACCTGCACGGCACCTACGTCGCCCAGCCCAACAACCCCTTCGGCTGGATCCAGCCTGGCGAGGGTTACACCAACAATATGCAGTTCGGCGCCCCGTGGCAGCAGGATTTTGTGACCGCCGCCTTCGGCTACTCGCTGGGCTTGGGCCTGCCGATTTCCGCAGCCGCAGCGGCCAAGCTGGAAGCCTTCTTTCACTGGAAGGCACGCAGCGCGGTCATGCGACTGGGAACGAGCAGCGGTTTCTGGTACGTCAACGGCGCGCCCTACACGATGAGCATCACCAATGCCGGCGTACCCGACTTCGCCGGCGGCAAGGGCCCGTGGCTGGCTGACGATGCGGCGGTGTACGCCGCCACCTACGCGTCCAAGCCCAGCTGGTTCGGCACCGCCGAGGGCAAGCTGGCCGCCGAGATCCTACCGGGCGACCGGGCGCACTGGGCCAACCTGATGACAGCGATGGCCTATGCCGTGCGTTACGGCGTCAAGGGCGCCGGTGCGGCCTACCAGCGCGTGACCAGCGCCAGCAACTACGCAGCGCTGCGCGATGCCTACAACGTCGCGCCCGTCTGGTCGGTCGTTCCCGCCCGCGCGCTGCCCGCCTGGCTGGCCGACAAGCCGCTGAACACGTGGTTCGAGATCCCTGGCACGTCCGGTGCCGGCGGGTCCGCCGTCGATGCCTACAGCGGCATGGCCATCGAAGAGCGCACCAGCGAGATCCTGATCGCTGCGGCCGGTGGGCACAACGATTCCTACGACAACCGCGTCGTCTCCATCAACCTGTCGTCCGACACGCCGGCGTGGCAGCAGCGAATGGCTCCCAGCGTCACCGTGGCCACCAACGTGGCCTACTACGCGGACGGCAAGCCGGCTTCGCGCCACCTCTACAGCTCGCTGCATTTCGTACCGCAGGTGAACCGGCTGATGCTGTTCGGCCTCCGAGCAGCCTGGGGGGCCGCGCACAACTTCGGCAAGGTCGACGCGTTCAACCTCGACACCAACACCTGGGACCCGCCGGGGACGTTCGCCGACATGCCGGCCGGCTATTACGGCTCGGCGCAAGTCCGGTCAACCGGCGAGATCATCAGTTCACAACTGAAGAAATGGTCGCCGGTCGACCGCAAGTGGACCGACGTCGTCTCGAACCCGCTGGGTGACTCGGTGCGGTGGCCCATCGCCGCAGACGCCCGCCGCGGCCAGCTGTTCTGCATGCAATGGGGCGACGGACAAGGCTTCGACCCGCAGCGCATGATGGCCAGCCGTGTCCCTCTGGGAAGCAATCAGCAGATCGCGGTCAGCTTCAACCCCAGCACCGCGCTGACCCAGTGGCTGGCCGAGAAGCCGACGTACGCCGCCATGGAGTACGACCCCGACCACGACCGGTTCATCTTCTACAGTGGCATCGGAGCCGCCGCGGGTCAGTTCTATGTCGTCAAACCCAACGACGGCAACACCTGGGACATGAGTCTGCTGACCACCGGCACGGGCAGCGTGAAGATCGCCGCCACGCCGGACGCCGGCATCCAGAACCGCCTGCGCTACGTGCCCGCCCTGCGCGGCTTCGTGCTGTTGGCTCGTTCCAGCGCCAACCTGTACTTCCTGCGCACGGCCTGACACAGAATCGGTCCCATGTGGACCGATTTCCCAACCCTTTCCGTGCAGCGTGACGGCGTCACGTTGTTCGCTCGCCAGGGCGGCTCGCTGGACGTCGGCAGGCCGCCCCTGCTGCTGCTGCACGGCCACCCGCAGACCATGGCCATGTGGCACCGCGTCGCACCGGCGCTGGCGCAGGACCGCCGCGTCGTGCTGATGGACTTGCGCGGCTACGGCGACAGCGACCGCCCGCCGGCCGGCGAGGCCAGCGCCGCCTACGCCAAGCGCGAGATGGCGCTGGATGCCGTCACGCTGATGCGCTCGCTGGGGCACGACCATTTCGACGTGTTGGCCCACGACCGCGGCGCCCGCGTTGCGCACCGGCTGGCACTGGACCATCCCAAGGCCGTGCGCAGGCTGATGCTGCTGGACATCGCCCCCACGCTGGCCATGTACGAGGGCACTGGCGAGGCCTTCGCGCGCGCCTACTGGCACTGGTTCTTCCTGATCCAGCCTGCGCCGCAGCCTGAGCGCCTCATCACCGCCGACCCCATCGCCTACCTGCGCGAAGGAATGGGCAGCCGGGGCGACTTCTTCGCCCCCGAGGCCTGGGCCGAGTACGAGCGCTGCTTCGTCAAGCCCGGCAGCGCCGCCGCCGTCTGCGCCGACTACCGCGCCAGCGCCGGCATCGACCTCGCGCACGATCGTGCCGACCGCGATGCCGGCCGACGCGTCACGCAGCCATTGCGCGTGCTGTGGGGCGCCCAGGGCGTCGTGGGCCGCTGCTTCGAGCCGCTGGCGCTGTGGCGGGCCGCGGCCGAGGACGTCAGTGGCCTCGCGGTGAACAGCGGCCACTACATCGCCGAGGAGGCGCCCGACGTGGTGCTGGCCGAGGCGCAGGCCTTCTTCGGCCCTTGAGAAGCGAGCGCCGGGCCGGGCTGCGAAAATCGCGCCCATGAAGCCCATTGCCTACACCCGCGCCCAAGCCCTGCCGGCCCTGCTGCAGAACCGCATCGCCATCCTCGACGGCGCGATGGGCACCATGATCCAGCGCTACAAGCTGGGCGAGGCCGACTACCGCGGCGAGCGCTTCAAGGACCACGCCAAGGACCTGAAAGGCAACAACGAGCTGCTTCTGTTCACGCGACCCGACGTCATCCGCGAGATCCACGAGCAGTACCTGGCGGCCGGCGCCGACCTCATCGAGACCAACACCTTTGGCGCCACCACCGTCGCGCAGGAAGACTACGACCTCGCCGACGTGGCCTACGAGATGAACGTCGTGGCCGCGCAGATCGCCCGCGAGGCCTGCGACAAATACTCGACGCCCGACAAGCCGCGCTACGTGGCCGGGGCACTAGGCCCCACGCCGCGCACCGCATCCATCAGCCCCGACGTCAACGACCCCGGCGCCCGCAACATTGACTTCGACACGCTGCGCGCGGCCTACTACGAGCAGGCGAAGGGCCTGCTGGAAGGCGGCGCCGACGTCTTCCTCGTCGAGACCATCTTCGACACGCTGAACGCCAAGGCCGCCATCTTTGCGCTTGACGAGCTGATGGAAGACACCGGCGAGCGCCTGCCGGTCATCATCTCGGGCACGGTGACGGACGCGTCCGGCCGCATCTTGTCGGGCCAGACCGTCACCGCCTTCTGGCATTCGGTGCGCCACGCGCGGCCCATTGCCATCGGCCTGAACTGCGCACTGGGTGCCACGCTGATGCGGCCCTACATCGAGGAACTGGCCAAGGTCGCGGGCGACGTGGCGGTCAGCTGCTACCCCAACGCCGGCCTGCCCAACCCGATGAGCGACACCGGCTTCGACGAGACGCCGGACGTGACGGCCCGCCTGGTGGGCGAGTTCGCCCAGGCCGGCTTCCTGAACATTGCCGGCGGCTGCTGCGGCACGACGCCCGACCACATCGCGGCCATTGCCAAGGCGGTGTCGGCGTACAAGCCGCGGGTGCACGGCGAGAAGTTCTTCAGCCAGATGATGGACGCGGCTTGAGGTTGGGCGGCGTCCTGCCGCATGTCTTTATCTTGCTGGCGGCAGAAGCCGCAGTCATCCGTCCGCACGCCTAGCTCAGGGATGTTTCTTGCCAACGGCGCGAGCTGACGAACGGTATGAAACGTAGGCCGCGACGGCGAACGCGGCACTTGCAATCAGCCATAACAACGCAGGGCCTCGCTCGCCGAGTGCGTTGTATGCCAAGGCGTTGAGGGTTGCCCCTTTGCCAACAAAAGGCGGGGCGCTGGGGTGCATGAACTCGCTGAGGCCGAAACAGAGGCCGCCAAGGGCTATTCCAAGGAAGGCGGGCCACTTTGCAATGTCACGAGGAGCAAAGCCCTTGGCCATCTGTTCCCGCGAGATGGCGTTCGCAGGGCGCTTCCTGTCCCAACGGATGAACGCCAGAAATGCGAGCATGACAGCTATGAGCGCGAGGAGGGGCACGAGAACCGGCATGGATAACTTGTGTTCTGCGATTGGCCGAGAAACCGGCGTTTGTTCGCCGCAGTCGAGGAAGAGGCGAGCCGGCAGGGCAGCGGCGCGTGAGCCCGTAGGACGCTTCCAGAATAGCGGCCCCTGTTTGTTGACAAATGAATTCAATCGAATACATTCGTGTTCGTTGGAACTCATTTGAAGGCGGTGCCGCATGGCGACGCAGACGATCACGATGGAGCCTTTGTCGGCTCGCATCCCGAGTGACCTCTATCTGTGGCTGGCGCAGCTTCAGGTGGAAGGTGCCACGACGAACAGCGACAAGCTGCGCGTGCTGCTCGGGCAGCTCAAGCGCCAGCATGACGGGGCCTTCGACTATGTGGCCGCCCACGGCTGGGCGCGCGAGCTGACGCACCGGCTGCGCGAGGCGCTGGTGCGCATCGAAGGCGCCGAGGGCCGGCATTCCGAGGTGCTCAACCTGCTGGTGGAACAGGTCACGACGCTGATGGCCCTGGTCATCAGCAGCGCGCCGACGAGCGCCGACGAGGCCGTCAAGATGGAAGACGCGCTGGTGCGCCGCGCCGCACTGCTCAGCGAATCCCTGCTGCGCCAGGCCGCGACCAGCGGCGCGCATGCCTTCGACCCCGAGGTGGTGAAGCGCCACCTGGGCACCACCGTCGAGCTGGCCTCGACCCTGACCACGACCCAAGGAGCCTGACATGGCCGATTCCCTGAAGACCCGCGTGGGCCGCGTGATCGCCGGTGGCGTGCATGCCCTGCTGGACAAGATCGAAGACCTGAACCCGCAGGCGGCGATGGAGCAGGCCATCCGCGAGGCCGATGGCGTCATCGGCGAGGTGCGCCACGAGTTGGGCACCGTCAGCGCCAACCGCCACCTGGCGCAGCAGCAGCACGCCAAGCTCAACCGCAGCCATGAAGACCTGCGCGACCAGATCGCCCAGGCGCTGGCGGCTTCGCGTGAAGACCTGGCGCGCGCAGCCGTGTCGCGCCAGATCGACATCGAGGCGCAGATCCCCGTGCTGGAGACGACGCTGGCCGACCTCGCCCGCCAGGAGCAGGAGCTGCAAAGCTTCACGGCCGCGCTGCTGGCCAAGAAGCGCGAGATGCAGGAGGTGCTGGCCGACTTCGGCAAGAGCCGCGCGGCGACGGCATCTGCTGCGCAGCAGGTGGGGCAGTCGAATGTCGAGCAGCGCCTGGGCAAGGTGACGGATGCTTTCGACAAGATTTACCAGCGACAGACGGGCCTGAACGGCACACAGAGCGCTGCCAACCTGGAGCAGGCTGCACGTCTGAGCGAACTGGAGAGCATGGTGCGCGACCACAAGATCGCCGAGCGACTGGCTCAAATCAAGGCAGGGCAAGCCTGACAGGCATGACACTCACGCCCGCCCGCAACTCGCAGGAATTGCATCGATGAATCTTTTCACCTCGCCCGAGACGCTGCCCTTCGGCGTCGCCGTGGCGCTGATCGTCGCCATCGCGCTGCTGGAAGGCCTGGGCATGCTGGTGGCGCTCAGCCCCAGCAACGTCATCGACGACCTGCTGCCGCATGCGGTACCCGAGTCCGGCCTGGACCGCGTGCTGGGCTGGCTGCACCTGGGCCGCGTGCCGGCGCTGGTGTTGCTGCTGCTGTTCCTGCTGGGCTACGCACTGTTTGGTTATGCACTGCAGAAGGTAGCGTTCAATCTGCTGGGTGGCTTTCTGCCCGCCTGGCTGGCGGGGCTGCTGGCCGTGCCGCCGGGGCTGGCCACGGTGCGCGGGCTGGGCTCGCTGGTGGCGCACATCATCCCGCGCGACGAGACCAGCGCCGTCAGCGAGCAGTCGCTGGTGGGGCGCGGCGGCGTCATCAGCGGCGGCGCGGCGCGTCGGGGCCTGGCGGCGCAGGCGCGGGTGCGCGACGCGCACGGCCGCGTGCACTACCTCATGGTGGAGCCCGATATGGACAACGAAGTGTTTGAAGAAGGCGCGCAGATACTCATCGTGCGCAAGGCGGGGGCGTTCTATCGCTGCATTGCCAACCCCCATCCCAACCTGATCTGAGGGAGACAAAGAGAGTGGACAACATCATCGACATTTCCGTCATGGCCGGCATCGGCCTGCTGGGCCTGCTGACCATCGGCTTCGTGTTCGCGCGGCTGTACAAGCGCAGCACCAAGGAACTGGCCTTTGTGCGCACTGGCCTGGGCGGGCAGAAGGTCATCATGGACGGCGGCGCTATCGTGCTGCCGGTGTTCCACGAGCGCGTGCTCGTCAACATGAACACGCTCAAGCTCGAAGTGCTGCGCCGCGAGCGCGAGAGCCTCATCACCAAGGACCGCATGCGCGTCGACGTGACGGCCGCCTTCTTCGTGCGCGTGAAGCAGACGGAAGAAGCGGTCAGCACCGCCGCGCAGACGCTGGGCGCACGCACGATGAGCCCCAACGAGCTGAAGGCGCTGGTGGAGGACAAGTTCGTCGACAGCCTGCGCGCCACCGCCGCGACCATGACCATCCAGGAGCTGCAGGACAAGCGCCGCGACTTCGTGCAAGCGGTGCAGAACGCCGTCGCCGAAGACCTGGAGAAGAACGGCCTGGAGTTGGAGTCGGTGTCGCTGACCAGCCTGGACCAGACCGACAAGCAGTTCTTCAACCCCAACAACGCCTTCGACGCCGAGGGCCTGACGCGCCTGACCGAGCAGACCGAGGCGCGCCGCAAGCAGCGCAACGACGTCGAGCAGGACACCGAGGTGCAGGTGCGCACCAAGAACCTGGAGGCGAGTCGTCTCAAGCTGACCATCGAGAAGGACCAGGAGTTCGCCTCGCTGACGCAGAAGCGCGAGATCGAGATGGCGCGGGCCGAGCAGTCGGCGCAGATCGCCAGCCAGCAGGCCGAGCGCAACCGCGAGGCCGAAACGGTGAAGATCGAGGCGGAACGCCAGGTGGGCCAGCGCCGCATCGAGGCCGAGCGCGAGATCAAGGCGGCCGAGATCGAGAAGAACCTGGTCATCCAGACGCGCGAGATCGAGCAGGAGCGCCAGGCCGAGCTGAAGCGCGCCGACCAGCGCAAGCAGGTCGAGATCGCGCGGCAGGACACGCAGATCGCCATCGCGACCAAGTCGCGCGAGCAGTCGGAGGCCGACGCCGCCGCCAACCTGGCGCGCGCCGAAGCCGTGAAGGCCGAGGAAACCGTCAACACCGCTCGCCAGGTGGCCGTGGCCGAGCGCGACAAGGCGATTCAGCTGATCGAAGCGAGCAAGGACGCCGAGCAGAACGCCATCGCAGTGAAGGTGTCGGCCTCCGCCGAAAAGGAAGCGGCGATCGACCGCGCCGAGGCGCTGACGATTGAAGCCAAGGCCAAGCAGGCTGCGGCCATCGCCGAGGCCGAGGGCCGCCGTGCCATCAACGAGGCGCTGAACACGCTGTCCGCCGCGCAGATCGACCTGCAGGTGCGCACGCAGCTGCTGCAGCAACTGCCCACCATCCTGGCCGAGGCCGTCAAGCCGATGGAGAACATCGACTCCATCCGCATCGTGCAGGTCAACGGCATGCCCGGCCAGGGCCAGGTCGGAAGCGGGGAAGGCGGCGGCTCCGCATCAGGCGCCACGTTCCCCGAGCAGGTCATGAACTCGGCGCTGCAGTACCAGATCGCCAAGCCCATCGTCGACGCGGTCATGCAGGACGCGGGTCTGTCCAACCAGGGCATCACCGGCATCGCGCAGAACCTGGCGGGCATGCTGAAGCCAACCCCAGAGTCGACTCCGGCGCAGTCGTAATCACGGCGGCGGGGGCTGGCGGGTCGGTAGCGCTCGCGCAGAATCCGGCCATGCCTGCCCTGCCCGCCAAGCTGCCCAACACCGGCACCACCATCTTCACCGTCATGTCGGCGCTGGCCGCCGAGCATGGCGCCGTCAACCTCGGCCAGGGCTTCCCGGACTTCGGTGCCGACCCGGCGCTGCTGCAGGCGGTGACGGAAGCGATGGCCGCCGGCCACAACCAGTACCCGCCGATGACCGGCGTGCCGGCACTGCGCTTGGGCGTAGCGGCCAAGCTGAACGCGCTGTACGGCGCGGCCTACGACGCCGACCGCGACATCACCATCACGGCCGGCGGCACGCAGGGCCTCATCACTGCGCTGCACGCCTGCGTGGGCGCAGGCGACGAGGTCCTCATCATCGAGCCGGCCTACGACAGCTACGACCCGGCCATCCGCCTAGCAGGCGCCGTGCCGGTGGGCGTGCCGATGACGATGGACTATCGGCTGGACTGGGCGGCCGTGCGCGCTGCCATCACGCCGCGAACGCGGGCGCTGGTGCTGAACACGCCGCACAACCCCAGCGGCCGCGTCGCCACGGCCGACGACCTGCGCGAGCTGGAACGCCTGGCCGAGCAGCACGACCTGTTCGTCGTCAGCGACGAGGTCTACGAGCACATGGTGTTCGACGGCGCGCCGCACCAGAGCGTGGCGCGTTATCCGGCGCTGCGCGAGCGCAGCTTCCTGGTCAGCAGCTTCGGCAAGAACTTCCACGTGACGGGCTGGAAGGTGGGCTTCGTCGCCGCACCGCCGACGCTGAGCGCCGCGTTCCGTCGGCTGCACCAGTACACGGTCTTCACCGTGCACACGCCCACACAGCACGCGCTCGCGGCCTACCTGGCCGACCCGGCGCCGTGGCAAGCCTTGAGCGCGTTCTACCAAGCCAAGCGCGACGCCTTCCGGGCCGCATTGGACGGCACGCCGCTGAAACTGTTGCCCTGCGAAGGTACCTACTTCCAGACCGTGGACTACCGCGCCGTATCGACCCACGGCGCGCTGCCCGAGCTGGACTTCGCCCGGTGGCTCACCACCGAGATCGGCGTCGCAGCCATCCCGCTGTCGGTCTTCTACCAGCAGCCGCAGCAGCGCGGCCACGTGCGCTTCTGCTTCGCAAAGCGTGACGACACGCTGGCCGAAGCCGCGCAGCGGCTGGCGCGGCTGGGCTGAGCCTCAGAGCAGCGTGGCCAGCGCCGCCTGGAGCTGCGGCAGCGTCGGCTTCTTGTCCTTGGGGAAGGCCATGGGCATCAGCGTCACGCAGGCGGCCGCACGGGCGCTGCGACCGCAGACCTGGTCGATGCGCGGACGCACGAAGGCCTGCTGGCCCACGCCCGGCAGCGGCTCGAAGCCGGGCAACTTCTGCCATTCGGCGAAGTAGGCTGGCGGGGCCGTCGTCACCGTCGCCATATCCTTGCCGGCGCTGTCGACGATGTCGTAGTCCTGGTGCACCTGCTCAGGCCGGAACTTGGGCGCCAGCGTGGCCTTCAGGCCCGGCGTGCCCAGCGCCTGAGACAGTTTTTCCGCCGACACCGCCTGGGCCTGGGCGCCCATGGGCAGGGAGAGCAGCAGCACCAGCGGCAGGCCAGAACGCATCAATCGCATCGAAATCCTCCGAGGGATGGAGTGGATATTCTGGCCACGCACCCGTGCGCGCCAGCACCTGACGGGCCATATTTTCGTAACGCGATGCGTCGCCACGGCGGCGCGACGGGGCCGCCGTGGCACGGGCCGTGCTAACCCTGAAGGCAAGGGTCGGCTGGGCGGCCGAGGACGTCGCCGGTCGTGAACCCGTTCACGGAGGACATCATGTTGCACCAGGCTCGTGCACCGGCCCATGCACTGAAAGCGGGGGCGCCGCCCAGGCAGATGGCCGGCGAGGCATTTGGCAAGTTGATCAACCTGTCGGGCCGGCGGCGCTTCACGTCGCAGCGCCTGGTGCTGTATGCGGTGCTGGCTGCCCAGGGCCGCGACGGCGCGCTGAACACCTCGCGCGACGCGCTGGTCACGTTCAGCGATGCCCACCTTGCCTTGATGGAGGGCGAGCTGTCGCCGGTCATGCTGGGTGGCGAGCTGGCGGAGGCCTACTTCGGCCCGCAGCGCGCCGACGAGCGCATCACCGCCTTCATCGACCTGGCCCGGCGCGCGCTGGACGCCATCGGGGCCGGGCTGCGCGGCGCGCCGGACCTGCTGGAGGAATTGGTGGAGGCCGCCACGCCGCTGCTGGCCACGCTGAACCGGCTGACCCAGGTCTACGAGGACCTGGCCCGCCAGCAGGCCGCGTCCGCCAAGAAGCAGCTGACCGCGGTGATGGGCGACATCGAGCAGATCGCCAAGCACGCGCGCATCGTGTCGTTCAACGCCCAGGTGGTGGCCGCACGCGCCGGCGCTTCGGGCCGCGAGTTCGCGGTGGTGTCAGGCGAGATGACGCACATCACCGGTCAGCTGGACGGGCTGGTGCGCGAGGCCGTGCGCAGCGCCGTCGCCTGAGCGCCAGCCAAGCGGCCACAGCGGGCAGCTCGCGCCGACCTCCGGCGTGTCCCGTCCGACGTGGCCTCAGCGCACCAGCGGCAGTACCCCGTCCTTCAGCACGCGCAGTTGCGCATCCAGCAGCGGGCCGTTGGGATCGTGGCCGGCGCGGGGCACGGTCACCAGTTGCTTGCGCGGCGCGTCGAGACGGTCGAACCAGGCGCGCGTCACCGTGGGCGGCGTCAGCAGGTCTTCCGCGCCCTGGACCAGGAAGACGGGCAGCTTCAACCGCGTGCGCTCATCCAGCAGGTTCAGCCGCCACAGCATGCCATCGCCCTTGAAGCCGACGAACTTCAGGAAGGAAAACTCCTCGCCGGCCTCCAACGCGGCCGCATCCTGCGGGCCGGCGTAGTCCGCGGCGGGTTTCCAGGCCGGCCCGGGGTCGGTGCGGCTGGCCTCGTAGCCGCGCAGGATGCGGCGCAGCTTGCCGAAGCTGCGCGGCTCGGTCCACGGCGGGGCGCCGAGGGCCTGCAACGTGGCCAGCGCCTGCGGGTCGCCCAGCTCGCGCGCACGCTGCAGCGCGAGGGCGTGGCTGGCGGCGAGGTCAGCCGGGCCCACGAGCTGGGCGACGCCCACATAGGCGTGGAACAGCTCGGGCCGCAGGTGCACCATCTCCACCGCCAACGCCGAGCCCCACGAGCTGCCGGTCAGGATGACTTGGCGCTGCCCGAGACGGCGCTGCAGGTATTCGGCCACCTGGATGCCGTCGGCCGCCAGCAGCGCCAGCGTCAGCGGCGTGCGGGCGAACTCGTCGGGTTCCAGCTCGCGCACCGGCAGGTTCTTGCCATAGGTCCGGCCGGCGCCACGCTGGTCCCACTGCACGAGCGTGAAATCCTTGGCCCAGGCGCCAAAAAGCGCGTCGGCGAACGGCGTGTTGGGATTGCCAGGGCCGCCATGCACGAACAGCAGCACCGGGTGGCGGCAGTCCTGGCCGGTGATGGTCAGCCACTGCGGGATGCCGTTGATCTCGACGAAGCCCTGTTCGCGCACCGCGCGCTCTCCGGCACCGGGCGCGCAGGCGGGCGCCAGCGGTTCGGCGGCAAAGCCCAGCAGGGGCGAGAGCAACAGCAAGGCGGCCAACAGCGTACGCATCATTGGAAGGTCTCGCGGCGGGATGAGCTTGGACAGCACTGTGACGCGCCTCCTGCGGCGTCGAGCATTCGGCAAGGGGCAACCGAGCTTTCGGCGGGCTTCTGGAATAACCCTGACGCCGGCTCCGCCGGACAATCGCGGCTTCCCGCATCCGTTTCGAGCCGCCCGCCATGCCCACCCCCTACCGCTCCAAGACCTCCACCGCCGGCCGCAACATGGCAGGCGCCCGATCGCTGTGGCGCGCCACGGGCATGAAGGACGACGACTTCTCCAAGCCCATCATCGCCATCGCCAACTCCTTCACCCAATTCGTGCCCGGCCACGTGCATCTGAAGGACCTGGGCCAGCTGGTGGCCCGCGAGATCGAGGCCGTGGGCGGCGTGGCCAAGGAGTTCAACACCATCGCCGTGGACGACGGGATCGCAATGGGCCATGACGGCATGCTGTATTCGCTGCCCAGCCGCGACATCATTGCCGACTCGGTCGAGTACATGGTCAACGCCCACTGCGCCGACGCGCTGGTGTGCATCTCCAACTGCGACAAGATCACCCCCGGCATGCTGATGGCCGCGATGCGGCTCAACATCCCCGTCGTGTTCGTCTCCGGCGGCCCGATGGAAGCCGGCAAGGTGCGCCTGGCGGTGCCGGGCACGGCCACCATCGAGATCAAGAAACTGGACCTCATCGACGCGATGGTCATGGCCGCCGACAGCAAGGTCAGCGACGCCGACCTCGCCGAGGTCGAGCGCTCGGCCTGCCCCACCTGCGGCAGCTGCTCGGGCATGTTCACGGCCAACTCGATGAATTGCCTGACCGAGGCGCTGGGCCTCTCGCTGCCGGGCAACGGCACGGTGGTGGCCACACACGCGGACCGCGAGCAGCTGTTCAAACGGGCGGGGCGCACAGCTGTCGAGCTGTGCAAGCGGTTCTACGAGCAGGACGACGCCAGCGTGCTGCCGCGCTCTGTGGGCTTCAAGGCGTTCGAGAATGCGACGGCGCTGGACATCGCGATGGGCGGCTCCACCAACACCATCCTGCACCTGCTGGCCATCGCGCAGGAGGCCGAGATCGACTTCACGCTGGCTGACATCGACCGCATGTCGCGTGTGGTGCCGCAGCTGTGCAAGGTGGCGCCCAACACCAACAAGTACCACATCGAAGACGTGCACCGCGCCGGCGGCATCATGGCCATCCTGGGTGAGCTGGACCGCGCCGGCAAGCTGCACACCGACGTGCCCACCGTGCATGCGAAGACCATGAAGGACGCGCTGGACCAGTGGGACATCGCCCGCTCGCCCAGCGAAGCCGTCAAGACTTTCTACATGGCCGGCCCCGGCGGCATCCCCACGCAAGTGGCGTTCAGCCAGAACTCGCGCTGGCCCAGCCTGGACACGGACCGTGCCGAGGGCTGCATCCGCGCCGTGGAACACGCGTTCTCGCTGGAAGGCGGCCTGGCGGTGCTGCGTGGCAACATCGCGCTGGACGGCTGCGTCGTGAAGACGGCCGGCGTGGACGACAGCCTGATGGTGTTCGAAGGCCCGGCGCATGTTGTCGAGAGCCAGGACGAGGCGGTGGCCAACATCCTCGACGACAAGGTCAAGGCCGGCGACGTGGTGGTGGTGCGCTACGAAGGCCCCAAGGGCGGTCCGGGCATGCAGGAAATGCTCTACCCGACCAGCTACATCAAGTCCAAGGGCCTGGGCAAGGCTTGCGCGCTGCTGACCGACGGCCGCTTCTCCGGCGGCACCTCGGGCCTGTCCATCGGCCACTGCTCGCCGGAGGCGGCGGCGGGTGGTGCGATTGGGTTGGTGCGCAACGGTGACCGCATCCGTATCGACATTCCGAACCGCACGATCGATGTGCTGGTCAGCGACGAAGAACTCGCCAAGCGCCGCGCCGAACAGGATGCCAAGGGCTGGAAGCCTGTTGAAGCTCGCCCCCGCAAGGTGTCGGCTGCACTGAAGGCTTATGCGCTGCTGGCGACGTCGGCGGACAAGGGGGCGGTGCGGGATTTGAGTCAGCTGGAAGGTTGACAGCTCCACTTTGCTTGGCGTTACTGCCAGAAGGGCAACTTCTGTTGCCCTTCTGGCGGCAACCGGGCGATCAGCCGGTTGCTAGCAACTTGGCAAGCATGTTCTTCTTGGCAGTGTCGGGCCGATAGGGCACATACGCCTCCAAGGCAACGAGGAGGCCGGACCAGCGGCCGAGAAAGACCTTGTCCGTTTGCAGTCGCGCCCTGCCTTCTGCCAACTGGGCTTCGCAGTCACGCAGCGCGTTGCGAATGCGGTTCGAGTCCTCTCAACATTGCCGTGCACAGGCGGCGGTGTTGGTTGATTTTGGCATTCTGAACCTCAAACGAATGCTTCTGGTCTTGAGCCGTGAAGACGCAGTCAGCTTTGCAGTGCCAGCATTCATAGGCAATGTCGCGGTGCCGGCCCGTTCAAGCATGGCCTGCAACAACACATGGCACCCCGCCTCGATGTGCTCGGGCTTGGCGTCCTCGATCTTGTTGTGGCTGATGCCGTCCTTGCAGGGGATGAAGACCATGCCGGCTGGTGGCAGGCGCCTCTTGTTGGCTTGACTACGCCGCTTCGACCGGTACTTTCAATCCCGCCCCGGCGCAATGACCTGGCCTTGCTCGCCATTGACGGCCCCGCGCTGCCCGTGCTGAAGCTGGCCGAGCAGGACGCCGTGGGGACGCCTCCATTGCGTTGATGGGGTTCCCGAGCGGCAATGCGCTGGGCCAGGTGCATACCACCCATCGCGGCATCGTTTCGGCCTGGACTTCCATCGCGACGCTCGCAGGCAGCCTCGCGGGGCTGGATCCACGCATCGTGCGGCAGTTGCGCGACGGCGCTTTCAAGGTGATGCAGTTGGATGCCATCGCCTATCCCGGCAACAGCGGCGGCCCGGTGCTCGACGTGGAGCACCGGCGAGGTGGTGGGCGTGCTGCAGGGTCGTGTCGTGAAGAACACCAAAGAAGCGCCGACCGGCATCACCTATGCGGTGCCTGCCAGCGCGGCTGGCCGGTTGCAGGCGAACACCAGTGCTGACACGGGCAACCCGCGTCACGCGGGCTGCGGCGTCACAGCGCGGGCATTGCCTCGCGCTGCTTCACGAAATAGGCGGCAGCCAGGTCCGGGCGCTGGCCCCCGCGATCCGCGGCGAGGCGGGCCGAGTAGGCCGACAAGGCTTCGCGTGTCCGCGCCGGGCCGACTTCCTGCGCGATGCCGCCTGCGTTGGATCCGAAAGTGCTAGCCGGGCTGTTCCGGGTCGATGCGGGGATGTTGGCGTAGGCCGGACGAGCGTCCAGCAAGAGCACCAGATCGGCGCCGATCTGGCGCCCCTGCGCGACGGCATTGGCTTCGGATTCATGCCGGGCGCTACTGAAGCCGGACGACCCGACCAGCACATAGCCGCGCTGCTGGTAGACGTTGAGCAGGCGCTGGGCGTCCACCGCAGCGTGGCGCTCCACCAGGGGCTCACCGGGGACGCGGGCGGCCTGCGTGACCGAGGGGCCGCTGGCGCAGCCGGTCAACAAGGCCGTGGCGGCGATGGCACCCAGTGCCAGAAGCCGGGTGGCGGACGCGTGTCGGTTCATGCCTCTCTCCTTCGTTGTCGGTGGCTTCATGCTAACCCTGATATGCGCGGTCAACCATGCTTCGCACGCCTCAGGATTTACCCCCGCTCGCGCCCAGCATGGCCTGCAGCAGCACGTTGCAGCCGGCCTCGATGTGCTCGGGCTTGGCGTCCTCGATCTCGTTGTGGCTGATGCCGTCCTTGCAGGGGATGAAGATCATGCCAGCCGGGGCCAGGCGCGCCATGTAGACGGCGTCGTGGCCGGCGCCTGAAACGGCGCGCATGTTGCTGTAGCCCAGCGTGTCGGCAGCCTTCTGCACGGCGGCGATGCAGTCGGGGTGGAAGGGTTGGGCGGGGTAGGCGCTGACGGGCGTGATCTCGATGGGCAGGCCAGTTTCTGCGGACAGCTTCGCGGCCACCGCGCGGATGTCCGCATCCATCGCCTCGCACAGCGCGTCGGTCGCGTTGCGCAGGTCGATGCTGAACTTCACGCGGCCGGGGATAACGTTGCGGCTGTTGGGGTGCACTTGAACCATGCCCACCGTGCCGCGGCCATGGTTGCTGCCGTCGGCCTGCGGGTGGCGGTGGGCGCAGGCCACCACCTCCTGCATCAAGTGAGTGGCCACCTGCAGCGCATCCTTGCGCAGCGCCATCGGCGTGGGGCCGGCGTGAGCCTCCATGCCGGTGACGACGCAGTCGTACCAGCGGATGCCCAGCACGCCGGTGACGACGCCGATGGTCTTGTCGTGGTCTTCCAGCACCGGGCCCTGCTCGATGTGCGTCTCGAAGTAGGCGCCGATCGGGTGGTCGCCGGGCACCTGCTCGCCGATGTAGCCGATGCGCTCCAGCTCGCCCTTGACCGTCTTGCCTTCGGTGTCCGTCGCCGCATAGGCATGCTCCAGCGTGAAGGCCTTCGCGAACACGCCGGAGCCCATCATCACAGGCACGAAACGCGAGCCTTCCTCATTCGTCCAGAACGCGACCTCGATGGGCGCCTCGGTCTCGAGGCCGTGATCATTCAGCGTGCGCACGACCTCGATGCCGGCCAGCACGCCGTAGTTGCCATCGAACTTGCCGCCGGTGGGCTGGGTGTCGATGTGGCTGCCGGTCATGACGGGTGGCAGCGCGTTGTTGCGGCCGGCGCGGCGCATGAAGACGTTGCCGATCTGGTCGATGGTGACCGTCATGCCCGCCTCACGGGCCCAGCGCGTGACCAGATCGCGCCCCTGCTTGTCGAGGTCGGTCAGCGTCAAGCGGCAGACGCCGCCTTTCTCGGTGGCGCCAATCTGGGCCAGCTCCATCAGCGAGGCCCACAAGCGCTGGCCGTTGACGCGCAGCTTCTTGATGTCGGGCGTGGTGGCGGGCATATCCATGGAGATTCCTTTCAGCGCGCGACGGCGGTGGGCGCGAGGTCGTGCGAGCGCTTGATGGCGGCATCGAACTGCGGGCCGAATGGCGGGCGCTTGAGATAGCGGCCGGTGCCGGGCTCTGCGCGCAGCTCGCCGCGCGCAAACACGACACGGCCTTGCGCGATGGTGTGGCTGGGGATCCCGCGTACGGTGCGGCCCTCGAAGATGTTGAAGTCGTTCTTGGAGAACTGCGTCTTGGCGCTCAGCGTCTTGATGCCGGCGGGGTCCCACAGCACGAGGTCGGCATCGGCGCCTTCGGCGATGACGCCCTTGCGCGGGTATATGTTGAACAGCCTGGCCGCGTTGGCCGAGGTGATGGCGACGAACTCGCTGGGCGTGAGGCGCCCGGAGTTGACGCCGGCATCCCACAGCACGGCCATGCGCTCCTCGACGCCGCCGCAGCCGTTGGGGATCTTGGCGAAGTTGTCCTTGCCGACGGCCTTCTGGCTCGCGCAGAAGGTGCAGTGATCGGTAGCCGTCGTGTGCAGCTGGCCCGACTGAAGGCCGCGCCACAGGAATTCCTGGTGGATCTTGGGGCGGAAGGGCGGGCTCATGACGTAGGCCGCGGCCTTCTCGAAATCGAGGTCTCGGTAGACGCTGTCGTCGATCAGCAGATGGCCGGCCAGCACCTCGCCGTAGACGCGCTGGCCACGGGCACGCGCCCGCGCAATCGCCTCGGCGCTTTCGATGCACGACACATGCACGATGTAGATGGGCACGCCCAGCACATCGGCAATCGCGATGGCACGGTTGGCGGCTTCGCCCTCGACCATCGGCGGACGCGACATCGGGTGGCCCTCCGGGCCGGTGATGCCCATCTTGGCGACCTCGGCCTGCAGCAGGTAGACCAGCTCGCCGTTCTCGGCGTGCACCGTCGGCATGGCGCCCAGTTCCAGCGAGCGCTTGAAGCTGTTCACCAGCGTCTCGT
This sequence comes from Pelomonas dachongensis, assembly GCF_043555865.1. Lineage (NCBI taxonomy): Bacteria > Pseudomonadati > Pseudomonadota > Betaproteobacteria > Burkholderiales > Sphaerotilaceae > Roseateles > Pelomonas dachongensis. The sequence continues at coordinate 384,232 of NZ_JBIGHY010000001.1, read as the reverse complement.
CGTCGCACATGATGGCATTCTTGTAAGCCATGAAGTGCTTGAAGCTGTTCACGCCTTCGTTGCGCACCAGCGTGCCCATGTCGTCGCTGACGCTTTGGTCCCACCAAGTCACCGCGACGTGGAAAGCGTAGTCGCTCGCCGACTTCTCGGCCCAGCCGCGCCAGGTGCGGTAGGCGTCCATCAGCGGCTGCTGCGGGTTGGGGATGACGAAGTCGATGATGCTCGTCGTCCCGCCGGCCAGCCCCGCTGCGGTGCCGGTGAAGAAGTCGTCCTGAGTGACCGTGCCCATGAAGGGCAGCTGCATGTGGGTGTGCGGGTCGATGCCGCCGGGGAGCAAGTACTGGCCGGTGCCGTCCAGCGTCGTCGTGCCGGCGGGGGCCTCGCGCACGGCGCGCTCGCCGAGGGCGGCGATGCGGCCGTCGACGCACAGCACTTCGGTGCGGGATTCGGCGTCGGCGTTGACAACGATGGCGCCGCGGATCAAGAGACTCATGCGTGTGCTCCCTGCGCCGCGATCTGTCGCGGCATGCTGAAGAAATAGACCGTGCCGGCCACGGCCAGGCTGAAGAACCAGCCAAAGTCGAACAACGTGACCAGCGCCGGCGCGACCGCCGCCTTGTCCAGCACGCCCGACACCACCAGATAGCCCGGCAGGCAGGGCAGCACGCCCAAGGCGAGCGCGGCGAGGGCGCGCAGGTTCCAGCCGCCGCGGTACTCGTACTCGCCGCCACGGCGGTAGAGGTCGGCGCTGTTCAGCTCGGTGCGGCGAACCAGGTAGTAGTCGGTCAGCAGGATGCCGGCGATGGCGCCCAGCAGCGTGCCATAACCCCCCAACCACGTGAACAGGTAGCCGCCGGACGTGGCCAGCAGCTTCCAGGGCATGAAGGCCAGGCCGATGACCGCCGCGATCAGGCCGCCCATGCGGAAGCTGATCTTGCTGGGCGCCAGTTGCGAGAAGTCGTAGCTGGGCGAGACGAGGTTGGCGGCCACGTTGGTGGTCAGGTTGGCCAGCAGGATGACCAGCAGGCCCAAACCCGCGGCCACCGGGCCCATCTTGGCCAGCAGCGCGTCGGGGAACAGCTCGGCTTTGCCGTACAGGATGGCGCTGGCCGAGAAGCCGATGACGCCCACCATGGAGAACAGCGCCATCGGCAGCGGCAGGCCGATGGCCTGACCCAGCGTCTGGTCGCCCTGTGTTTTCGCGAAGCGCGTGAAGTCGGGGATGTTGAGTGCCAACGTGGCCCAGAAGCCGACCAGCCCGGTCAATGCCGCCCAGAACTTCGGTCCGCCGGGCACCTCTTTGGCAGGCAGGCCGAACAGCTGGGCGCTGGGCACCTGCATCATCAGCGCCACCACGAGTGCGACGGATGCGGCCACCATCAGCGGCGCGGCGATGACTTCCAGCAGCCGGATGGACTCGGTGCCGCGCCAGATGAACCACAGGTGCACGGCCCAGAAGGCGGTGAAGCAGGCGAGTTGCGACGTGCTGATGGTTTCGCCCGCTGCTGGCGCGGCGAGGCCGAAGCCCAGCACGTTCAAGAAGCTGTGCAGCGCCAGCGCGCCGAAGTAGCAGTTGATCGAGAACCAGCCGCAGGCCACCAGCCCGCGCAGCACGGCCGGCAGGCTGGCGCCCTTCACGCCGAAAGACGCGCGGGCAAGCACGGGGAACGGGATGCCGTGCTTGGGCCCGACGCGGCCGATCAGCACCATGGGCACCAGCACGATGAGGTTGGCCATCAGCACCAGGCCCACGGCCTGCTGCCAGCTGAAGCCCTGGTCCAGCATGGAGCTGGCCATCGTGTACGTCGGCACGCACACCACCATGCCGACCCACAGCGCCGCGTAGTCCTGCCAGCGCCACGTTCGCTGAGCGGATGTCGTGGGAACGAGATCGTGATTGCTCAGCGAGGGGTCAGTCATGGCGCGTTTCCGTGAGGTTTATGTGTTCTGCGGGAAAGCAAATTGCGGACCCTTGGGGGTCGAATCCGGCCAGCGCTGCATGACGGCCTTGTGGCGCGTGTAGAAGCGGGTGGCTTCCGGCCCGTAGGCGTGGTGGTCGCCGAACAGGCTGCGCTTCCAGCCGCCGAAGCTGTTGAACGCCATCGGTACCGGCAGCGGCACGTTGACGCCCACCATGCCCACCTGGATGTGATGCACGAACTCGCGCGCCACGTGGCCGTCGCGCGTGAAGATGGCCACGCCGTTGGCGTACTCGTTGGCCTCGATGAGGGCGATGGCCCCGGCCAGGTCGGGCACGCGCACGACGCAGAGCACGGGGCCGAAGATCTCTTCCGTGTAGCAGCTCATGTCGGCAGTGACGCCGTCCAGAATCGTGCCGCCGACGAAGAATCCGTCCTCATGGCCCGGCACGCGCAGGCCGCGGCCGTCGACCACCGCCTTGGCGCCGGCCTCCACGCCTTCGCCGATCAGCCGCTCCACGCGCTGCTGTGACGCGCGCGTGATCAGCGGCCCCATCTCGGCGCCTGGTTGATGGCCTTCACCGATCCTCAGCGCCTTGACCTTGGGCGCCAGCGCGGCGACCAGCTTGTCACCCACATCACCGACGGCGACGCAGACGGAAATCGCCATGCAGCGCTCACCCGCGGAGCCATAGGCCGCGCCCATCAGCGCGTCCACCGCGCCGTCAAGGTCGGCGTCGGGCATGACCACCATGTGGTTCTTGGCGCCGCCAAGCGCCTGAACACGCTTGCCGTGGGCGGTGCCGACCTGATAGATGTGCTCAGCCACCGGCGTGCTGCCGACGAAGCTGACCGCCGCGATGCCGGGGTGAGCCAGGATGGCGTCGACGATGTCCTTGTCACCCTGGATGACGCTGAACAGGCCATCGGGCAGGCCGGCCTCCTGCAGCCAGCGCGCCATCAACAGCGACGACGACGGGTCACGCTCGCTGGGCTTCAGGATGAAGGCATTGCCGCAGCCGAGGGCGATCGGGTACATCCACATCGGCACCATGGCGGGGAAGTTGAACGGCGTGATGCCGGCCACCACACCCAGCGGCTGGCGCATGCTCCACGCGTCCATGCCGCGCGCGATCTGCTCGGTGTACTCGCCCTTCAGCAGCTGCGGCATGGCGGTGGCGAACTCGACCACCTCAATGCCGCGCGCCACCTCGCCCAGCGCGTCGGGCAGCGTCTTGCCGTGCTCACGGACTATTGTCCCGGCCAGCAGCTCCTTGCGCTCTTGCAGCAGCGTGAGGAACTTGAACAGCACGCGCGCTCGTGCCAGCGGCGGCGTCTGGCTCCAGGCCTTGGCGGCCTGCGTGGCAGACGCGACGGCGGCGTCCAGATCGGCCACGCTGCCCAGCAGCAACTGGCCCTGCACCGCGCCGGTCGCGGGGTTGAAGATGTCCTGGCGGCGGTCGCCGCTGCCGTGGCTGATGGCGCCGGCGATCCAGTGGCCGACTTCGTAGTGACTCATGACGTTTCCTTCAGGCGCACCCGGCCCGCATGGGGTTGTTGGGATGCTCGGTCCAGTTCAGCGTGCTGCCGTCGATGACGCGACCCGTGCGCGCGTCGGTCTCGCCCGGCTGCAAGGCACGCATCGTGATGGTGCCAGGGACCGGGCAGATCGACACGCACAAGTTGCAGCCCACGCACTCGGCGTCGTTGACGTGGAAATGCCGCTGCCCGTCCTTCGTCGCGAAGATGGCCTGGTGCGACGTGTCCTCGCAGACTACGTGGCAGCGTCCGCACTGGATGCAGCTGTCCTGCAGGATGACGGCCTTCTCGACGTGGTTCAGGTTCAGCTGGTTCCAATTCTTCACGCTGGGCACGGCGCGGCCGCGGAAATCGTCGAGCGAGCCGTAGCCCTTCTCGTCCATGAAGTTGCTCAGACCCGAGCACAGGTCCTGCACGATCTTGAAGCCGTAGACCATCGCCGCGGTGCACACCTGCACGGTGCCGCAGCCCATGGCGATGAACTCGGCCGCGTCGCGCCACGTTGTGATGCCGCCGATGCCGCTGAGCGGCAGGCCGGCCGTGGCCGGATCACGCGCGATCTCGGCCACCATGTTCAGCGCAATGGGCTTGACGGCCGGACCGCAGTAGCCGCCGTGCGAACCCCAACCGTCGGTGACCGGGTTCATCACCATCCGGTCCAGGTCCACGCCCATCACCGAGTTGATGGTGTTGATGAGGCTGACCGCATCGGCTCCGCCCGCCCTGGCCGCGCGGGCCGGGTGGCGCACATCGGTGATGTTGGGCGTCAGCTTGACGATGACCGGCATGCGCGTGTGCTTCTTGCACCACTCGGTGACCTGCTGGATGTACTCCGGAACCTGGCCCACGGCGGAGCCCATGCCGCGCTCGCTCATGCCGTGCGGGCAGCCGAAGTTCAGCTCCACGCCGTCGGCGCCGGTGTCGGCCACGCGGGCGAGGATGTCTTTCCAGCTCTGCTCGTTCACCGGCACCATCAGCGACACGACCATCGCCCGGTCAGGGAAATCTCGCTTCACACGGGCGATCTCGTCAAGATTGGCCTGCAGCGGCCGGTCGGAGATCAGCTCGATGTTGTTGAAGCCGATGACGCGCCGGTCTTGGCTCCACAGCGTCGCGTAGCGCGGGCCGTTGACGTTGACCACCGGCGGGTCTTCGCCCAGCGTCTTCCAGACCACGCCGCCCCAGCCGGCCTCGAAGGCGCGGCGCACGTTGACCTCCTTGTCGGTCGGCGGCGCCGACGCGAGCCAGAACGGGTTGGGGCTTTTGATGCCGAGGAAGTTGGTGCTCAGGTCAGCCATGGGCCACCCCCGTCAGTTCAGCGTGAATGGACTCGGCGGCGCGCTTGCCGTGCTCGACAGCCTCCACTGTCAGGTCGCGCCCCCCATGACGGCAGTCGCCGCCGGCCCAGACGCGCGCCAGGCTGGTGCGGAACTGGGCGTCGGTCTTGATGCGCCCGCCCTGCAACTCGATGGCGCTGCCGTCGGGTTCATAGGTCTGGCCGATGGCGCGCAACACCAGGTCGGCCTCGATGAAGAACTGCTCGCCGGTGTCCGCCAGTTGGCCGCCTTCGAGCTTCGTCGCCGCGAAGCGCATGCCCCTGACGATGCCGCCCTGGGCCTCCACGGCCAGCGGCCGGGCCCAGCAGCGGATCGTCACGCCATTCGTCTGCGCCCAGTGCTGCTCGTGCGTAGAGGCCGACAGGCCTTCCGGCCCGCGGCGGTAGACCATCGTCACCTGCTCGGCGCCCAGCAGCCGGCTCTGCACGGCGGCATCGACCGCCGTCATGCCGCCGCCGATGACGACGACCTTGCGGCCCACCGCCACCGCTTCGGGCGGGTTCTGGCGCAGTTCGGCGATGAAGTCCACGGCATCGCGCAACCCTGGCAACTCGGGCTCGGCAATGCCCAGCGTGTTGACGCCCGCGAGCCCCAGCCCCAGGAAGACGGCGTCGTAGTCGGCTAACAGGCCGTCGACCGAGATGTCGCGGCCGAGTCGACAGTCGAGTTTCGGCGTGATGCCGCCGATGCTCAGCAGCCAGTCGATCTCCTGCTGCGCAAAGCCGCCGGCCACCTTGTAGGTGGCCAGGCCGTACTCGTTCAGCCCGCCCAGCTTGGGCGCCGCGTCGAACAGCGTCACGTCATGCCCGCGCCGCGCCAGGCCGTGCGCGGCGGCCAGGCCGGCCGGACCGGCGCCCACCACCGCCACGCACTTGCCAGTTGCCGCCGCGCGCTCGAACAGCGGCCGGGCCCCGGGTGTGGCGAAGTGCCCCTCCACCGCATAGCGCTGCAGCAGGCCGATCTCGACCGGCTTGCTCTCGTGGGTGTTGCGCACGCAGGCTTGCTCGCACAACACCTCGGTCGGGCAGACGCGCGCGCACATGCCGCCCAGCGGGTTGGCCGTCAGGATCGCCTCGGCCGCGCCGCGCACGTTGTCCTGTGCCACGCGCTGGATGAATGCCGGAATGTCGATGCCCGTGGGACAGGCTGTCTGGCAGGGGGCGGCATAGCAGTAGTAGCAGCGCTCCGCCTCGATCAGCGCCTGCGTGCGGTTCAGCGGCGGATGCACATCGGCAAAGTTGCGTGCGTAGTCGTCGGGGGGCAGTCGGCCGGACTTCAGATCGGCTAGGTCCACGGGAATCTCCCAAGGGAAAACAGCCAAACATTACTAGGCCGTAAAAATTGACCTAGACGTAAAAACCCGCAGCAAGCACATGGTGCGTAACGTCAGAATCCGGTGCATGACCGTGACTGCTCCCCTCGCCCGCACGCCCCGCGCCGCCACCTTGCGCAAGCAGGAGACCATCCTGGCCGAAGCCGAGCGCCAGTTCGCCCGATTCGGGTTTGAAGGCGTCAGCCTCGACAACATCGCCGCCGCGCTGGACTTGTCACGGCAGAACCTGCTGTACCACTGGCCCAGCAAGGAGGAGCTGTACCTGGCGGTGCTGGACAGCGTCATGGGCGAGTGGATGGCCAGCATGACGGCCATCACTGAGGCCACCGAGCCGCGGGCTGCCATCCAGACCTATGTAGCCGTCAAGCTGCGCTTCAGCCGCGAGCGGCCCAGCGGCAACGCCGTCTTCACGCGCGAGATCATGGCCGGCGCGCCGCGCTACCAGGACGTGCTGAAGGCGCAGGTCATGCCGCTGCTGCACGCCGACGTGGCGCGCTTCGAGCGCTGGGCGGACCAGGGTCTGGTGCGGCGGGTGGACTTCACGCACCTGATGTTCCTGATCTGGTCGTCCACCCAGGCGTATGCGGACCTGGGTCCGCAGTTCGCGCTCTACATGGGCAAGCCGGAGCTGGACGGCGAGGACTTCGAGCGCGCCCGGCTGCTGCTGACGGAACTGATCTGGCGCAGCCTGGAGGTGTGATGCCCCTCGCCGCACGCGGGCGAGCCTGATCGGGACCGCTTGGGAACGGCCCGGCCCTCGGCGGGCGGGGATGTTCAGCGCCAGCCCGCGTCGCGCGCCGCCTTCTCCTGTTCGGCATTCAGCGCTTCACCCTCCATCGCCGCATCCACCGCGGCCAGCACCGACGGCGGCAGGCTGCTGGACGCCTGGCGCAGATCACCCGCCAGTTCGTTGACCTGCGCCACCTGCTGCAACGCCCACACGCCGTCCTCCTCGCGGCATGCCAGGCCTGCCGCGGTCGGGGTCGAGAAGCTGCGGCAGAAGCGGCCATCCTTGGCCTTGAAGCTGATCTGAACGGCCACCGAGCCCGCCGGTGCACTGGCGAGTTGCCGCTCCAGCGCCTGCGCGATGGCACCGCTGGCCAGCAGCCGGCCGCCTCGGTCCTCGGCGGGCGGCGCCAGCCGCATGCCCAGCAGCGTTCCCAGCACCAGCGTCGCCGCCATGCCGCCCCAGGCGGCCCAGCCTGGCAGGCCCCGGCGCCGTGCCCGCACCGCGCCCAGATCCACGACGGGGGCCGCCGGGGCGGCCAGCGGCGCCGTCAGACGGTCCGGCACCGGCTCCGTCAGCACCTCATCGAAGGCGGCGGTCATGCGCCAGCGTTCGGCCTTCAGCAGTTGTTCGTCATCTTGCGGGCTCATGGCCACTCTCCCAGCAGTTGCTGCAGCGCCTCGCGGGCACGGGACAGGCGGCTTGTGACCGTGCCGACCGGCACACCCAGCGTCTCGGACGCTTCTTGGTAGCTCAGGCCCTCCACCAGCACCAAGGCAACCACCGTGCGGTGCTCATCACTCAGCGACGCCACCGCCTTGCGCACCAGGATGGCATCCAGCGCCGCGCCCGACGCGGCGCCATCGCCCACCTGCTCGCCGGCCTCCTCGGGCAGGAAGGTCTGGCCGCGCCGCTCGCGCGCCCTCAATTCATCGATCCACGCGTTCTGCATGATGCGAAACATCCAGCTGTCCAGACGTGTTCCAGGCGTCCACTGGTCGGTGCGCGTCAGCGCCTTCTCGATGGCGACCTGCACCAGGTCGTCGGCGTCTTCGGAGGTGCGGGCCAGCGTGCGGCCGAAACGGCGCAGCCGCGGCAGCAGCTCGGCCATGGCCTGACGAAGTTCGGCAAGGTTTTCGGGCATCGATGCGGGGACAACGGACGAGGCGCGGATTTTGTTCCCCGTCTCGCTCGTTATCCTTCAAATGCCCGTGAAATCCGTTATCGCCCTGTCCTTCCTCGCCACGCTGAGCGTCGCCGCCCAGGGCCAGCTGCGCCTGCCGCAGTTGCCCAGCGTGCAGCGCCTGCCCGGCGTCGTGGGCGGCGTGGTGGATCGCGTCGCGCAGCCGCTGCCCGAGCTGCTGTTGTCGACGACGCCACTGCTGGACCTGCGCACGACGGTGGCGCGCGACCTGCTGCGCCGCCATGCCGACGTCGTCGAGGCCGACCCGCGCGGCGAGCCCATCCGCCGGCGCGAGCTGGTGCTGGTGTCGCCTGGCGACAACGCGCTGGCTGCCGCTGCAGCACTGGGCCTCACCGTGCTGCGCGACAAGGCCTGGCCCGAGCTGGACCTGCGTCACGTCGTGCTGCGCGTGCCGCCGGGGCTGGCCACGGCCGACGCGCTGGCGCAGCTGCGGGCGGCCCAGCCCGACCTGCAGGCCGACTACAACCACCTGTATGTCCGCAGCGGCGACGTGGCGAGCGGCGGCGGCACCAGCGCCAGGCCGACGGGGCCCGTGCGCGTGGGTCTGATCGACGGCGGCGTGGACCGCCGCCACGCGGCACTGCGCCGTGCCGATGGCGCCAGCTGGGGTTGCGGCGGCCAGCCGGTACCCAGCGAACACGGCACGGCGGTCGCATCGCTGCTGGTGGGCCGCGACCGCGGCTTCGCGGGCGCCGCCAGCGGGGCCGAGTTGTTCGCCGCCGACGTTTATTGCGACCAGCCCGACGGCGGCTCGGCCGAGGCCGTGGTGGGCGCGCTGGCGTGGATGGCGCGCGAGCGCGTGGCCGTCGTCAATGTGAGCCTCGTCGGCCCGCAGAACTTGCTGCTGCAACGCGGCGTCGCGGCGCTGGTGCAGCGCGGCCACCTGCTGGTGGCGGCCGTGGGCAACGACGGCCCGGCCGCGCCGCCGCTGTTCCCGGCGGCCTATGCCGGCGTGGTGGGCGTGACGGGCGTCAACATGTCACGCCGCGTGCTGCCCGAGGCAGCGCAGGGGCCGCAGGTGATGTGGGCGGCCCCCGGCGCCGACATGGCTGTGGCGCGCAGCGGGGGGGGCTACGGCGTCGCACGCGGTACGTCGTTCGCGGCGCCGCTGGTGGCAGGTTTGCTGGCCGCGCAGCTGCGCGCGCCCGACGTGACCGGCGCGGCGGCAGCAGTCGAGACGCTGGCGGCTCAGGCCGTGGACCTCGGCGCGCCGGGCAGCGACCCGGTGTTCGGCCGCGGCTTGGTGGCGGACGACCTGCGCGTCGTGCCGGAGCGCTTGCAGCAGCGGCAGGAACGCTGACACAAAGCGTTGCAAGCGGGGCGGGAAGGATCTGCCGGGAGCAGTCGTTGTACGCAGTGAAAGGGCCGCAAACCGCCGGCCCTTCCGAGCCAACCACCCCGGAGATCCCACATGACTGCAACCCGTCGCACTCACTTCGTTCGCCAGACGCTGAGCGCTGTCGCCATGGCCGCCGGCCTCATCGCCTCCCACGCCCACGCGGCCGGCCTGCTGGGCGGCGGCGCTGCCGGTGGCGGCCTCACCGGCGGGCTGAACGGCACGCTGTCACCCCGCGCGCTGGACATCGGCGGCCGTGCCACCGGCACCGCCGATGCGTCGCTGCTGCGCGGCAGCGTCGACCGCACCAAGTCCCAGGTCGGCAACCTGAAGCACAACGCGACCGGCGCCGTCGGTGGCGTAGCGCAGACGACCACCGACAAGCTCGGTGAGGCCCGCACCGCCGCGCGAGGTGGTGTCGATGCCGCACGGACGACGGTCACTGACCAGATGGCCGGCGCGCACGTTGCCGGGCAAGGGCTGAAGGACCAAGGGGGCGCCACGGCGGCCAGCGGCTCCGGCAGCGCCAATGGCGCGGTGAGCGGCGCACTCACCGGCAGTCCCATCGGTGCCAGCGGCACCCTGGCCGGCCAGGGCGGCGGCAACGCGGCCACTCCGGCGCCTGCCACGCCCGCCGCTCCGGCCACGCCGGCCGCGGGCCGCAATGGCCAGGGTTCGGGCAGCGCCAACGCCATGGCCTCGCCTGCCGACCGCTCGGTGAGCGTCGAAGCGTCGGCCAACGCCAAGCGCTGATCGCCCGGTGCATCGGGTCGCGCGCGGGTCAGCGCGCGACCGTCAGCCCCGCCGCTTCAGGCGATGAAGTGCCACGCCGCTGCACAGCAGCGTGAAGCTCAGCAGGACGGCGAAGGCCATCTGCGGCGAGATCCACTGGAACTTGGTGACACCGCCAGCGGCGAAGACGAGCTGGTCCAGGTGGAAGTGCGGCCAGAACACGGTCTGGAAGTGCATGGACTTCGGCAGCGGGAAAAACACGCCCGACAGGTACAGCCCCGGCAGGTAGGCCAGGTTGGCGTAAGCCGGCGCGGCCGAGCCACTGGTCAGCGCACCCAGCATCAGGCCCAGTGCACAGAACGGAATGGTGCCGGCCACCAGCACGGCGCTCATCGCCGCCAGCTGCGCGCCATCCAGCCGGGCCTGGCCGGTGACGGCCGCCAGCACGAGGATGGGCAGGTAGGCGATGGCCCCGCACACGACGCCGGCCACGATCTTGGCCGTCAGCCACGCGCCTGGCGGTGCAGGTTGCGCGCGCTTGAGCGTCAGCAGGCCTTGCTCGCGCTCCAGTGCGAGGTTGGGGCAGGTGGCGAACAGCGCGGCCATCGTGACGGCCATCACCGAGAAGCCGGCGAACATGAAGCGGCCGGCGTCCGGGTCCTTGGCCACCATCTCGCCCGCCACGGCAAACGCAAACAGCAGGTAGGTGCCGACCGGTAGCAGGAACATCGGCAGTGCGAAGGCCGGCGAGCGCAGCAGGCGCAGCAGCTCCAGCCAAGTCTCCAGCAGGTAGACGCTGGCGACCGAGTGCGCGGGCACATGCAGCGCCGGGGTGGTGTGGGTCAGCGTGTTCATGCGGCCTCCCGGGTCAGGGTGTTGAAGGCGTCGTTGAGCCCGGCCTGGCGGACCTCCAGACGCGAGAGCGAGGGGTCGGCGGCCAGCAGGCGGCGCACGACGCCTTCGGCATCGGTGGCGACGATGGCGAGCTGGTCGTGGTCGCCGCTCACGTCCACCACGCCGGGCCAGCGCCGCACCTCGCCGGCGGGCAGCGTGGTCTCGCAGCGCACGTGGCGGCGCGACACCAGCGCGCGCATCTCGTCCACGCTGCCCGACGCGATGACGCGCCCCTTGCCCAGCACGGCCACGCGGGTGGCCAGCGCCTCGGCTTCTTCGAGGTAGTGCGTGGTCAGCAGGATGGAGCAACCCTCGCTCAGCAGCGTGCGGATGTGCTGCCACAGCGCCTCGCGGGCCTGCAGGTCCAGGCCCACGGTGGGCTCGTCCAGGAACAGCACGCGCGGTCGACCGCAGATGGCCAGTGCGAACTGCACCTGCCGCTTCTGGCCGCCGGACAGCTTGCCGTAGGGCCGGCTCGCCAGCGGGGCGATGCCGGCGCGTTCCAGCGCCTCCTTCACCGTCATGGGCTGCGGGTAGTAGCTGGCGGACAGGGCCACCAGCTCGTGCACTTTCAGGTCCTTCGGCAGTTCGACGTTCTGCATCATGACGCCCAGGCCGCGCCGCCTTGCGATGTCCTGCGGCGCGCCGCCCAGCAGGCGCACCTCGCCCGCATCCGCCTCGTTCAGCCCCAGCCACAGCGAGATGGCGGTGGACTTGCCCGCGCCGTTGGGGCCTAACAGCGCCAGCAGCTCGCCACGCTTCAGGTCCAGGTCCACGCGGCTCAGCGCTTCCACGGTGCCATAGCGCTTGGACACGCCACGCAACTGCGCGACGACGCCGTCGCCGCCAGCGGGCGGCGGCTGTTCCACCGGCGCCGCACCGCGCGGGTAGACCTTGCCGTTGAGCAGCTTGCCGATGACCGTCGAGCGCACCAGCAAGTGGTAGCTGAGCAGGAGCAGCGCCAGGCTGGTGGCGACGATGAACGGAAACTTCAGCGCCCAGTGAAGCGGCCAGTGGCCCACCCACACCTGCAGCGCAGCCACCACCGGCAGGTGCACCAGGTAGATCCAGTACGACGCATCCGCCACGTAGCGCACGGCCGGGTGGTGGCCCGACAGGAAGCGCAGCGCGGCGCCGGCGATGGCGAAGCTCCAGGCCCAGGCGGATGCGACGAAAGCCAGCGTGAAGACCAGCTTGGGCGGCTCGGGCATGCCGAAAGGCGGCTGCGTCTTCATCACGTACAGGCACAGCGCCGACGACGCGATGGCCAGGGCGCCGTGCAGCCACCACCGCGCGCGCAGCGCTGCCAGCGCGCCGGGTGCGCGCTGCACCAGCCAGCCGAACGCGAAGGCCGCGCCGTAGCCCACGGTGGCGGGCAGCTGCGGGATCAGCGACTGGTCCGGCGTGGGAATGCCGCCCCACGGGAACCAGCCGGGCGTCGCCAGCAGCACGCCCGCCAGCGGCAGGCCCAGCATCAGCGCGCCGGCCGGCCAGCGGAGCGCGGCGGTGACAGCCCGGTCCACGACGCGGCGTACTGCCTGGCCTGGGCCGAGGCGAATGAGGATGCCGCGCACCAAGAGTGCGCCGGCATACAGCCACAGCAGCTGGTACAGAAACCACAGGTGCGTCAGCGGGAATGCGCCGGGGGCCTTCAGCATCTCCGGCATTGCCGGCGGCGCGCCGTTGAACACCTGCTGCAGGCCCAGGTGCCAGACGAAGCCGATGGCCGGGAACAGCAGCAGCCAGCCCACCACCAGCGGCACGGCGATACGCTGGGCGCGGTTGGCCCAGAAGCCTTTCGTGCCCAGCCGCTGGTGCAGCAGCCGCGCGAAGAAGCCGGCGATGAAGAAGAACAGCGTCATGCGGAAGCTGTGCGCGACGAAGCTCGCATCCGCGAGGAACGGGCTGGGCGAGTTGTCCACCATCGCCCATAAGCCGGGCGGCATGCCGGGAATGAAGGACAGCATCGCGTGGAAGGCGACGCCCAGCAAAAGGGCAAAGCTCCGCACTGCGTCGAGGGCGTGCAGCCTCTCGCCGTTGGGTTGAGTTGACATGAAGATTCCTTCTAGAGGGCGTCGCGGCGTCTCGCCGCGAAGAGGAGCGGGACGCACAGCACCAGCAGCGTGGCTGCCAGTTCAGCGGCCAGCAGCATCCAGAACGGGGTGTTCCAGACGGGCTCGGGGGTCCACATGTGCTCGCCCAGGCCGGGCACGCGGCCCAGCGCGCTCATGAAGAGCGACACGGACATGTTGGTCAGGATGATCACGCCGCCCATCGCAGCCTCGGACGCGATCTGCAGCGATGCCGTCAGCACCACCGCGAAGTTGAACAGCAGGTAGACGCACAGCAGCAGACCGTAGGGCAGCACGCCGTCCGGAATGCCGGGCACGGCCAGGATGAGCACCGCCGCCCCAGCGCTCAGCGCCGCCCAGGGCAGCATGAAGCACAGCAGCAGCGCCAGCAGCTTGATGCGCACGTAGGCGGCCGGCGACAGCGGCAGGCTCAGCACGAACAAGCGCGCGCGCTCCTTGCGTTCCGTGGCCACGCCGTACAGCGCCAGCATGACGCCCAGCGCGATGACGGCCGTCACCCACACGATGAAGGCGAGGTTGAAGCCGGCCTCGCCGGTGGCGGCGGCCGGCAGCGCCGCCAGGCCCGCCGCGGCGGCGCCAGCCATCACCCAGCGGAATTGGTGCAGCTCCTTGGCGATGAGCTTGGCGGCAAGGGTGTTCATGTGGTGCGGGCCTGTTGAACGTCACGGCTGTGCATGACGGTGGCGACGAAGATCTCTTCCAGGCTCATGCGGTGCACGGTCTCCACCGGCGCGCCCAGACCGGCCAACCAGTCGTCGCTGAAGCCGTCCACCGTCAGCGTGGCGAGGCTGCCGTCGCGCTGGCAGGCGACGATCTCGTGGGCGCTCCACGCCGGCTTATCGGCAGGCAGCCGCAGCTGCACACGGCGCCAGCGGTCGAGGAAGTCCTCCTTGTCGCTGGCCGCGACAACGCGTCCGCGGTCGATGAACGTGATGCGATCGGAGATGCGCTCCACGTCCAGCGTGTTGTGCGACGAGAACAGGATGCTGCGGCGGTCGTCGCGCAGCACGTCCATGAACTCGCTCAGCAGCTCGTGGCGGGCGACCGGGTCCAGGCCCGACGTGGGCTCGTCCAGCACCAGCAGGCGCGGGCGGCGTGCCAGCGCCAGCAGCAGCAGCGCCTTGGCCTGCTCGCCGGTGGACAGGCTCTTGGCCGGCTGCTCGGCGCGAAGGCCGAAACGCTTCAACAGCGCGGCGGCGTAGGCGGCGTCCCAGCCGGGGTAGATGCCTGCGACGAAATCCATGTGCCAGGCCAGCGTGGCGTGCGCAAACAGCCGCATGTCGTCGCTGACGAATCCCACGTCTGCCTTCGCAGCGGCCTGCTCGCGCGGCATGTCGCGGCCCAGCAGCCGGATCTCGCCGGCGTCTGCCGAAAGCAGCCCCATCAGCAGCCGGATGGTGGTGCTCTTGCCGGCGCCGTTGGGGCCCACCAGGCCCATGATCTGGCCGGGCTCCAGGTCCAGCGACACATCGTTCAGCGAGAAGAAGCGGAACGCCTTGCTGACGCCCCTCATCTCGAATGCCTTGTTCGCGCTCATGCGGGGGGCTCCTGTGGGTGCAGCACGCTGCGCAGCCGGGCTATCAGTTCCTCGTCACGCAGGCCCAGCGTTGTCGCGATGCGGACGGCGGCGGCCAGGTGCTCATCCAGCTCAGCGCGCTGCGAGGCCTGCACCCGCTCCTGCGCCTCGGCCACGAACGAGCCCTTGCCGTGGCGGGTCACGATGACGCCCTCGGTCTCCAGATCCAGGTAGGCCCGCTTGACCGTGATCACGCTGACCTTCAGGTCGGCCGCCAGCGCGCGGATGGACGGCAGTTCCTTGCCCGGCGGCCAGTCGCCCGCCGCCACGCGCATGCGGATCTGCTCGGTGATCTGCAGGTACATGGGCCGGGCGTCGGCCTGGGAGATGACGAGACTGCTGTGCATAACGTGTATACACAGAATACGTCGATATGCACAGTTGGGCAAGCGGCATATACACAGTGCCGCGTCGCGAGCGCAAAGGCTAGAGCTTGAGCAGCAGATCCAGGTTCACATGCAGTTTCAGCTCCGCCGGCGCCAGGCTGGCGGCTATGGCCTGACTGGCCAGCCGCGTGTCGCGCGGCACCGGGGCCGACAGCGGGCTGCCGCTCTTGCCGATCAGCGCGGCCACCAGCGGCTCGTTGGCGCTGAAGCCGCGCTTGACCACCATGCCCACCTCACCGTTGGCCAGTCGCACCAGGCTGCCGGGCGGGTACAGGCCCACGGCCTTGATGAGCGCGGCGCCGGCCTCGTCGGGCTGGCCGCGCTCGTCGAGAAACACGGCGCGCGCGGCGGCAGCGCCGCTCATGGCCGGGCGGCTGCGGCGCGGCGACAGGCGGGCGCCGAAGATGTCGATGCGGCGCAGCAGCCGCGCCAACCGCTCGCCGTCGCTGCGCGCGGCCAGCGGGCCGGGGCCGGCGTCGTGGTGCAGGCGCACGGCAGTCAGCCAGACCGCGTCGGTGATGCCCACCTGGGCCAGCCGCTGCGCGGCGCGTTCCCCGTGCGCGGCGATCAACTGGCGCTGCGCAGGCGTGGCCGCACCGGCCTGGCTGGCCATGCGGTCGTGCAATTCGCCGCTGCCGAAGTTCATCGTCAGCGCGGCGCCCTGCAGCGCCTCGCGCAGCGGCGGCGGCAGCTGCAGCTGCCGGGCCACCATGTCGCACAGCAGCAGCGTCAGCAGCGCGTGGCGCGCGCTGTAGTCGCTCCACTCCTGGCTGCTCTCGAACACCAGCAGCAGCAGCGTCGCGTCGGGCTGGGCTTGCAGCCGCTTCAGCGCGGCATCGCGCAGCGCGGCGAGCCGGCCCGGGAAATCCAGCGGCTCGGCTTCGCGCAACAACCCGTGCAGGCGCAGCAGCAGGTCCGACCACACCTCGCGCGGGCCCTGCTCCACCTTGACCGGCGCCAGCGTCAGCGCGTCGAGGTGGAAGCTCGAATCGGCCTTGGCAATGTCGGCCAGCGGCACGTCGCGCAGCACTAGCGTGTCCAGGCGATGCGCGCGGGCGCGCTGGAACTCCAGCGTCGAGTCGGCCCGCACCCAGGCGCCGCCTTCGATGAGGCCGCGCCCCTGCGGCGTGTCCTGCAACACCTGGCCCCGCGCGGCCAGCAGCTTGCCGCCGGCGTCGTACACGTCGTAGGGCAGCGTCATGCCCACCCGCAGCGAGCGGGCCGGAAGAGGGATGAGTTCAGTGGCCATGGATCCGCCGATTCTGTCGCTGCCTTCGGTGCGGACGAGCCGCCCTTGAGGCACGGCGAAGGGGCGACTGCGTAGAATTCCCGGCTCATCCGAGGAGCGCTGCGACGGGTTTTCGGCCTGCCAGGCTCGGATTTCGACGAACGGCGCTCATCGATCCTCAGCCCGAGCCGCCATCGATGACCCTCTCGCCCCCCCCCCTCAAGCTCTCCGGCCTGGAACCCGTTGCCATCGACGCCGGCACGCTGTTCGTCAACATCGGCGAGCGCACCAACGTCACCGGCTCCAAGGCCTTCGCCCGCATGATCCTGGCGGGGCAGTTCGAGGACGCACTGGCCGTGGCTCGCCAGCAGGTGGAGAACGGCGCGCAGGTCATCGACATCAACATGGACGAGGCCATGCTGGACAGCCAGGCGGCCATGGTGCGCTTCCTGAACCTGATCGCCGGCGAGCCCGAGATCGCGCGCGTGCCGATCATGATCGACTCGTCCAAGTGGAGCGTCATCGAGGCTGGCCTGAAGTGCATCCAGGGCAAGGGAATCGTCAACTCCATCTCGCTGAAGGAAGGCGAGGCCGAGTTCAAGCGCCAGGCCAGGCTGGTGAAGCGCTACGGCGCGGCCGCAGTCGTGATGGCGTTCGACGAGCAGGGCCAGGCCGACACCTTCGCGCGCAAAACCGAGATCTGCGAGCGGGCCTACCGCTTCCTGGTTGACGAGGTGGATTTCCCGCCTGAGGACATCATCTTCGACCCCAACATTTTCGCGATCGCGACGGGCATCGAGGAGCACGACAACTACGCGGTGGACTTCATCGAGGCCACGCGCTGGATCAAGCAGCACCTGCCCGGCGCCAAGGTGTCGGGCGGCGTGTCCAACGTGTCGTTCAGCTTCCGCGGCAACGAGCCGGTGCGCGAGGCCATCCACACCGTGTTCCTGTACCACGCCATCCAGGCGGGCATGGACATGGGCATCGTCAACGCCGGCATGGTGGGCGTGTACGACGACCTGGACGCCGAGCTGCGCGAGCGTGTGGAAGACGTGGTGCTGAACCGCCGCGCCGATGCGGGCGAGCGCCTCATCGAGATCGCCGACCGCGCCAAGAGCGCCGGCAAGGACGATTCCGCGCGCCTGGCCTGGCGGGCGGGCGACGTCAACGCGCGACTGAGCCACGCGCTGGTGCACGGCATCACCGACTTCATCACCGAGGACACCGAGGAAGCCTGGCAGGCGATCTCGGCGCGCGGCGGCCGGCCGCTGCACGTCATCGAAGGCCCGTTGATGGCCGGCATGAACGTCGTCGGCGACCTGTTCGGTCAGGGCAAGATGTTCCTGCCGCAGGTGGTGAAGAGCGCCCGCGTGATGAAGAGCGCCGTGGCGCACCTCGTGCCTTACATCGAGGAAGAGAAGCGGCAGCTGGAGGCCGCCGGCGGCGACGTCAAGCCGAAGGGCAAGATCGTCATGGCAACGGTCAAGGGCGACGTGCACGACATCGGCAAGAACATCGTCACGGTGGTCCTGCAGTGCAACAACTACGAAGTCGTCAACATGGGCGTCATGGTGCCGGCGCGGGACATCCTGCAGAAAGCCAAAGACGAGGGCGCCGACATCATCGGCCTGTCGGGCCTCATCACGCCGTCGCTGGAAGAGATGCAGCACGTGGCCGCCGAGATGCAGCGTGACGAGTACTTCTCGTCGCGCCACATGCCGCTGCTGATCGGCGGCGCGACCACCAGCCGCGTGCACACGGCCGTCAAGATCTCGCCGCACTACGAAGGCCCGGTCGTCTACGTGCCCGACGCGTCACGGGCGGTGGGCGTGTGCTCAGAGCTGTTGAGCGACGAGCGCGCGGGGGCCTACATCGCCGAGCTGCGCGCCGACATCGAGAAGACCCGCCAGCTGCACGCCGGCAAGAAGAAGACGCCTCTGGTGACGCTGGCCGCTGCGCGTGCCAACGCTGCGCCGCTGGACCTGAATCGCGTGACGCCCGCGCCGAAGTTCACCGGCCGCCGCGTGCTGAAAAACCTCGACCTGGCCGAGCTGGCGAAGTACATCGACTGGGGCCCCTACTTCCAAACCTGGGACCTGGCCGGCCCCTACCCGGCCATCCTCGACGACGAGGTCGTGGGCGTCGAAGCGCGCAAGGTCTTCGACGACGCGCAGGCGATGCTGAAGAAGATCATCGATGGCCGCTGGCTGCAGGCGCACGCGGTGTTCGGCCTTTACCCGGCCGCGCGTGTGAACCACGACGACATCGCCATCCACAGCGAGCCGCCGATGACCTGGCACGGGCTGCGCATGCAGAGCGAGCGGCCGGTCGTCGAAGGTGTGAAGCGGCCGAACCGCTGCCTGTCGGACTTCGTCGCCGCTGAAACGGACAACATCGGCGACCACATCGGCCTGTTCGCCGTGACCGCGGGCCTGGGCGTGGACAAGAAGGAGGCGCAGTTCCTGGCCGCCCACGACGACTACTCGTCCATCATGCTCAAGGCGCTGGCCGACCGCCTTGCTGAGGCCGCTGCCGAATGGCTGCACGAGCGCGTGCGACGCGAGTTTTGGGGCTACGCCGCTGATGAGTCGCTCAGCAATGCGGAGCTGGTCGCCGAGCAGTACAGCGGCATCCGCCCCGCGCCAGGCTATCCGGCCTGCCCGGACCACCTCGCCAAGCGGGACTTATTCAAGGTGCTGGTCCCCGAAGAGATCGGCATGGGCCTGACCGACAGCATGGCGATGACGCCGGCCGCCAGCGTCAGCGGCTTCTACCTGGCCCACCCTGACGCGGCCTACTTCAACGTCGGCCGCATCGGCGAAGATCAGGTCGCCGACTGGGCCGCGCGCTGCGGCCTCAGCGACGAAGACGCGCGCCGCGCGCTGGCGCCGCTGCTGGATTGATATGACGCTGGCGCCGCGTCGGGCGCTTGTCCTACAGCCCGCGGGTCGTCTCGGACGTGAACATGAGGTGTCCAACAACAATGACGGAGCCCTTCATGTCCACGCCCAGCGTCAATTCCACCCAGGTCGTTGCCGGCGTTGCCGTCGTGCTCGCGCTGCTTGGCGGCGCTTACGCGGTCGGCCGCTCCACTGCCACGCCGGCCGACAACCCGCCAGTGACGGCCGCCATCTCGGAACCCGCCGCCAAGGCCGACCGTGATGCACCCATCGCACCAGCGCCGGTGGCGCGCCGCGAGCCGGTGCTGGTCGCGCAGGCGCCTGTCCAGCCGGTGCGCCAGCCGACGTCGGCCGAGCGCCAGGAACAGCGGCTCGCCCAGCTGTGCAGCAGCTGCGCAATGGTGACGAACGTCCGCACCGAGACCCGCGAGGGCGAAGCGTCGGCGCTGGGTACGGTCGGCGGCGCGGTGATCGGTGGCCTGTTGGGCAACCAGATCGGCGGCGGCAATGGCAAGAAGCTAGCCACCGTCGGCGGTGCCGTGGCGGGCGGTTATGCGGGCCGCGAAATCGAGAAGCGTCAGAAGAGCCGCACGGTGTGGATCATCGAAGCGCGTGAACGCGACGGCCGCCTGCGCCAGTTCGAGCGCAGCAGCGATCCGGGCCTGCGCTCGGGCGACGAGATCCGCCTGACCGACAACGGCTTCACCCGCGCCTAAGCGGGCGACGCGCCGGGCAGCGCCCGGCGCAGTTAGATCGCCTCCGCCCCATGGGCGGGCGCGATCACATCGGCACCGCCCAGATCAGCCACATTGCGGGCCACGCGCAGCACGCGATGGAAGCTGCGCGCCGACCAGCCCAACTTCTCCGCCGAGCGCTCAAGCAAGCTTTTAGCCGCCGGCTCCAGCGCCGCATGCACGGCCAGGTCCTGCGCCTGCAGCTGCGGGTTGATCACGCGTTGCCGGCGCAGCGCGCGGCCTCGCGCCGCCGCCACGCGTGCCGCCACAACAGCGCTGGTTTCGCCCGGCGCCGTGTCCTGCAGCTCGCCCCGCGGGATCACGGGCACTTCGACGAGCAGGTCCAGCCGGTCCAGAAAGGTGCCGCCGAGCCGGCCCTGATAGAGGGCCACCTGGTCCGGCGTGCAGCGGCAGGCTGTCAGCGGGTTGCCGAGATAGCCGCACGGGCAGGCGTTCATCGCGGCGGCCAGCTGGAAGCGCCGGGAACTCCGCCTGCCGGGCAGCCCGCGAGATGAGGATGCGCCCGGTCTCCAGCAGCTCGCGCTAGGCCTACAGCGCAGCGCGCGGGAACTCGGGCAGTTCATCGACGAGAGAACACCTTGCTGGGCCAGCGATATCTCGCCCGGTCGCGGCGGCGAGGCGCCGCCCACCAGCGCCACGCTAGACGCGAGTGGTGCGGCGCGCGCACGGGCCGCTGCCCCCAGCGCGACACGTCGAACTGCCCGCCCAGGCTCAGCACGGCGGCGGATTGCAGAGCGGCTTCGTCATCCAGTGGCGGCAGCAGGCCCGCCAGGGGCAGCGACAATATGGACTTGCCCGTGCCGGGCGGCCCGGTCATCAGCAGTGGCGCAGTGCCAGCGCTATCGCGAGCGCGCCGCGCGCAGTTCGCCTGCCAGCGACAGCTCGCCGGCGCATTCGAAGTGGGAGAGCTTGGCGGCATCGACCGGGCCGTTGGCAGCCAGCAGGCCCAGCGCCATCGCCAGGTCGAAACGCCCGCCGCCTTGGGCGGTCAGCCGTCGCGAGGTTCACGGCAATCCTCTTGTTGGCTGGAAACCCCAGCCCGCTGTTGGCAAGCGCTCCGAGCACGCGCTCGCGGGCCTCCTTGGCCTCGGTGTCCGCGAGCCCAACCCCGGTGAACGACGGCAGGCCGTTGGCCAGACGCACTTCCACGGTGACAGGCGCGGCAGCCAGGCCGTCGAGGGTACGGGAGTGGACGGTGGCGGGGGACATGAGGGCCGCTGCGGAACTCGACGGCCCGCAGATAGTGCCCGCAGCCTCAGCGCTGCGCGACGTTCAAGCGGGCGAGCTCGCGCTTCAGCGCGGCGATGTTGTCGCGCGTGCGCAGCGCGCTGTCGGCATCGGCAGAGCGCGGCAGCCGCTGCTCCTCCTGCGCCAGCTCCTGCACAAGGATGAGGCGGCGCTCCTGGTCGCGCTGGCGCTGGCTGGCAGTGCTGATGGTGCTGGCCGTGGCGGCGCGGGGCCGGACCTCCGCGCCGCGCTCTGCCGTCGGCTGGTCGCAATCGACGGGCGCTGTGCCACCCACGATCCACTCCACGCCTCCGCGACGGCAGCCAGCCTGGGCCGTCGTCGCCACGCCTGCGGCGAGCAGCAGCGCGAACAGCGGCTTCATTTGCCGTTGGACACGCTGACCTGGGCCAGCAGCCCCGCCTGGTCTTCCACCGTGATGGGCATGGTGTCCAGGCACATGCCGGTGAAGGTGATGACGAAGCCGTCGCCGCTGTTCTGCAGCACGGTCTTGTTCAGCGTCATGCCCTGGGGCACGGAGTTAGCGAGCTTGTAGGGCGGGGTGCCACCGTAGACGTGGATCTCAGGCCCGCGCATGGCGACGCAGTTGCCGGTAGAGCCGACGGAGACGGACGCGACCGACAGGTAGACCTGGTCGGGCGGGCCCGACTCGTTGCCGCCGCCGCCGCAAGCGGACAGCGTGAACAGGGCGATGAGCGACAGCGTGCGATGGACTCGGTTCATGAGGAGGCGCGTGGAATGGTTATTGGTAGGCGGGCGACTGCATCTCGACGATGGCCGTGCTCTCGATGGGCATGCGCCCGAGCAGGTAGTAGGCGCAGTTCTTGTTCGCCAGCGGGTAGACCGACTGGAAGATCGACACGTTGCCCCAAGCCTCGACGCCGCTCTCGCCCGAGCACATGACGCGCCGCATGATCCCGGCCATCAACGGCACCTTGAGCTCGTAGCCGTAAACGACGCGAATCTTCAGCAGGTTGGCGTCGCGCAGGTTCTGCTGCGACTGCTTCCCCAACGTGTTGGCACGCCATTCAAGGTTGTCGTTGGGGATGTAGGTGGCCTTGACTTTGGAGTCCTTGACGCCGAAGTCGGCAAAGCTCTTGGCCGACGGGTTGAGCAGTTCCAGGGTGGTGAATGGAAGCTCGCCCAGCACCACGCCCGACGCCACCAGGAGGCGCTTGCTGTCGTTGGTCTCGAAGCTGTTCTGCACAAAGGGAATCAGGCCGCGTAGCAGCGCTGTGCGCATCTCGCTCTTGCTAGCGTTGTGCGTGGCGCCGACGCGCGCCGCCATGAAGGTCGCATGGTTCAGCGTGAGCTTGGCCATGTAGATGAAGCCAGCCTGGATCAGGCCCATCACCAGCAATGCAGCGAGCGGAAAGACGATGACGAATTCCATCAGCGTGGCGCCACGCTGGCGATGGCAGGACTTCATGGCGTTGCCCCTGCGGCAATATGTGGGCCGGCACGGGTCCGGCGACGGCGGCATGCCGGCAGCAGCGCCGCCAGCAGCACAAAAGGCGCGACGGGCTGCAGGTCGCGCCAGCGAATGAAGGGAGTCGCCCCCTCGAGCAGGGGCAGCACCTCCTGCGGACGGGCCGGCCGCGCGTGGCCGTTGAGGTCGATCAGTTGGGCTGCCTCGCCCTCGCTGACGCTCAGCAGCCACTTGCCGGTCTCCAGCGCCCGCAGGCGCGCCAGGCCAAGTGCCTGCCGGGCCGAGCGGGGGTCGCCCGACCAGCGGTCGCTGGCCAGGTGAAGCAGCGCATCGGCGCGCGCAGCCGGTAAGTCACCGAAGGCCACCTCGTGGCACAGCAACACGCCCAGCGACGCCCCATCCACGAGCAGCGGCTCGGCCAGTTCAGGCGGCGCCGCCCTACGGCCGATGCGACGGCTGTGATTCAGCCATCGATCGGCGATCGGCGCCAGCAGGCCCGGCCAGGGCAGTTCCTCGCCGATGGGCGCTAGGCGCTGCTTGGCGTAAACGCTGGCCGACACCTCGCCGCGCTGCGGCGCTAGCAGCAGGGCGACGTTCATCAGCGCGGCGCGGTCCTCGGGGTGCGGCAGCGCCGTGCCCAGCAGCAGCCGCTGCTGGCGGGCGTCCAGCGCCATCAGCAGGTCTCCCCAGACGCCCTGGGTCGCGGGCGGTGGTGGCTCGGGCAGGAAAATCTCGGGTGTCACGATCAGGCTGCCGGCGGGTGCCTGCTGGATCGCGCGGTGCAGAGCCGCCAGCGCGGCGTCGCGAGCCTGCAGCGTCCATCCGTCGACCGCCGTCGCCGGCTCGGCCGGAGGTGTCGGCACGGCGGCGATGGGTACGCTGCCAGCGGGGGCGGTCCAGGCCCAAGGCAGGGGCCAGCCAAGCGCCTCGGCCAGGCCGGCCGCCACGACACGACGCGACCCAGCCTCGCCGCGCCGGTCGACGGGCACGGCCGTCACCCATAGCAGCGCCGCCCACAGCAGCGCCTCGAACAACGCCGTGCCCAGCACGGGAAGCAACGTGGCCAGTCCCGGCAAGGCCAGCAGCGGCAGGCTCAGGCTTCCGTAGCCGCCTCCCCACCAGCACAGGTCGCGCAGCACCAGCCATGCCCACCAGGCCAGCGGCAGGGCCAGCACCACGCGGCCCGGCAGCAGCCGCAGCGCCAGCCAGGCCAACGCCAGCAAGCTGCCCAGCGACACCAGCCACAGCACCGAGAACAGTGCGGCAATCGCAACGGCACGTTCCAGTCCAGCCAGCGCCGGTGACAGGACCGCAGTGATCCAGCCCATGCCGCCCACTTGCCACGCCAGCAGCGTCAACACGCAGCAATACCAGCGGTGTCGCCCGGTCGCCTGCTGGAGCTGCCAGGCGGCGCAGGTCATGCCGCCCAGCAGCAGCGCTGCCGTCAGGGGGGAGGGCGGCGCGAGGTAGGCGGCGCCCATCGCCCCGCCTGCGCCTGCTGAGGCCAGCAGGCCCACCGACAGTCGCTCGCGCACGAGCAGCACGAAGCGGCCCGCCGGACGCGCCACATGACTGTCGATATCACTGCTGAAACTCGCCAATTCCAAAGCCCGAAAACGGCTGCATCCAGCCGGCGCGCGAGTCTCCGGGGTGCTGCATGGCAGCGTCAATCTAATGATTTAGGGGGGAGCCCCGACCCAAGGGGGTATTTTACGGGTTGATACGATTTGGCGGGAATTAGGGACTACCTCGTCAACTTTCGAACGATATGGTGCGGGCCGCAGGGGGTGGTTTTAAGACCTTCGGCTCCTTGCCTTGTCTGACCCCTAATTTGCAGGAGATATTGTTATGCATTTGAATACCGACACCAGCCGCAGCCAACGTGGCCAGGGTATGACCGAATACATCATCATCGTGGCGTTGATCGCCGTGGCCGCCATCGGCGTCTATTCGATGTTCGGTGAGACGGTGAAGAACCAGACCGGCGCCATGGCTGCCGCGCTCGGTGGCGACAACGGCAACGCCAAGACGCACAACGACAAGGCCAAGGCCGTGAACGTGGACAACGCGGACAAGGTCTCCACGACGAAGAGCCTCAGCGACTTCACCAAGAACAACCAGCTGTCCAAGTAAGCTGAGCGTCCGGGGAGGGGAAGCCGTCCTCTCCCGCCTTCTCGCCAGATTCAAACCATGTTTCGTCCTGCCTTGACTGTTGCCTCGCTTCTGCCGCGTCTGATCGTGGCGAATATCGCCGTTGGTGCGGCGCTTGGTCATGCCCAAGTCGAGATCAGCCCGGTGGCCGGGTTCGACCCGGCACCACCCAAAGTCGTGGAGTACGACAAGTTCGCGGTGCGAGTCCAATGCAAGCAGCCCACTTGCAAGCTGGGTGCCTTGTTGAGCCAGGACGGCAAACTCGTCCTGGAAGGGCGTGTTGAAGAGCGCACCCACGTTCGCAGCAAGGGAGCTGCCTTGGTGAGTGATCTGCAGGTTGCCCGGGAATTGGGTGAAGCCTTGGCCAAGACGGGCTACACCCTGCAGAACCCCGAGTCGGGGCGCAGCGGGCCTTTCGTTTTCAGCGCCTCTGGCGCCAAGGGTCAGCGCAAGTGGGTGATCCTCAACGACAACTTCGAGGGTTACTACACCGTTGTGCAGGTCACGTCGCAAGCCCGCGGGACCACGGTCGCGGTGTCGGCGTCCGACATGGCGGCACAGATGCAGGCCGACGGCTGGGCCACGCTCTACATCGAGTTCGACACGGGTCGCGCTGCGCTGAAGCCTGACGGCGCGGCCGTCGTCGACGAGATCGTCAAGTTGCTGCAGCTTCAACCCAAGCTCAAGCTCTCGATCGAGGGGCACACCGACAACGTTGGCGAGCCGGCCAGCAACCGCAAGCTGTCACTGGAGCGCGCTCAGGCGGTGCAGAAGGCGCTATATGCCAAGGGTATCGCGGCCGCCCGGTTGAGCGTGGCAGGCCATGGACCGGATATTCCGGTGGCCGACAACCGCAAGGACGAAGGCCGCGCCAAGAACCGCCGGGTCGAGCTGGTGAAGCTGCCCTGACCGACAGGCTGGTTGATTTTCTAATGGCGTGAGTTCTTGTTGGATTTATCCATGCCAGGCCTGATCCATGACAAAAATATTAAACCTCTGTTTTTTGTTTGCCGTCTCTGGCGCTCAGGCGTTTGGCGTTGCGCCCATCCAGGGTTATGAAGTCGGCAGTCACAAGATAACCGACTACGCAGATATTGATTTGCCGGTGAGTTGCGCCCAACCAAGCTGCCAACTCAAGGCGCACATCGCCAACGGGCGTTTCCGGATCGACGGCAAGGTCGAGAAGCTGCAGATGCTGCACCGCAGCGGCAGCAAGGTGTCGCCTCAGCAGGTGGCGCGGGAATACACCGCCAGCCTCACGAAGGTGGGCGGCAAATTGCTCAATCGGGAGTCCGGCGAAAACGGCGCCTTTGTATTCAAGGTGCCCGACGGCGCCGGCCACGTATGGGTCGTACTGGACGACAACTTCGCCGGTTACCACACCCTCTACCTCGTCACGCCACAGACGCGGGCGAGCACGGTGTCCGTGCAGGCCAGCGAATTAGCCGCGTCTCTGCGCAGCGATGGCCTGGCCACGCTCTACATCAACTTCGACACCGGTCGCTCGGAACTCAAGGCTGCGGTGGAGCCGACCATCGACGAGACGGTCACTTTGCTCAAGCAGCAACCCACGCTGCGCGTGTCGGTCGAGGGCCACACGGACAACCAAGGCGATGCGGCGGCCAACCGCCAGCTGTCGCTGGATCGCGCCCGCGCCATCGTGGCCGCGCTGGAGGCCCGAGGCATTGCCAAGGGCCGGCTCGCAGCCAAAGGTCACGGACAGGACGCTCCCATCGCCGACAACCGCAAGGAAGACGGCCGCGCCAAGAACCGCCGGGTCGAACTGGTCCAGCTGACCTGACACTTCCACCACACGCAGGCCATGATGGAAAAACACCTTCCGCGCCGACACCGCCACCGTGGCCAGGCCGCGATCTGGCTGTTGGGATCGTTGGCCGCCAGCGCGGCAGTCATGTATGCGGTGTTCAACACCGGTCAGGTCATCGTCGGCAAGCAACGCGCGGTGAACGCAGCCGATGCCTCCGCGCTGGCAGGGGCCACAGCGGAGGCCAGGTTGCTGAACCTGATGGCCTACGCCAATCGCGGTGTGGTGGCCAACGAAGTGTTCCTTGCACAGCTACTGTCACTGGAAAGCTGGGTGCAGTACCTGGAGAAAACATCCGGGCGCCTGGAGATGGTGCTGAACATCGCCAGCCTCATCCCCGGCGTCGGCGCAGCCGCGCAGGCAGCCGCCAAGGTGATGGACAAGGTGGAGATGGTCGCGGGGAAGGCCAAGACAGGCTTGCACAAAGGCATCGATGTCTACATTCCGGCGCTGGAACTGGTGAAGTCAGGGCTGCGCGGTGCTCAGACAGCGATCAACAAGGGTGGCGGACTGCTCGCTGAGGACGCCGCACGCAATATTGTCAAGGCCAACAAGACTGACTTCAACAGCCGCAAGGATGCCGGTGTGGTCATTGCCGACAGCGGGCTGATCAAGGAAGCGACTTTCGTCAAGAACAACGCGGCTTGGATGAAGTTCACGGCGTTGTATGAAAACGGGGACCGTGGGGATGGCAAGTACATCCTGGAACAGTCACTGGACAGGTTCTCGGCCTACCGCCCGGGTCAGCCCTGGTTGCGGTTGAACGGCGGCATTGCGGGCCTCTACAAGGACGGAGGCTCCAAGCTGAAGAACTTTGATCGCTGGGAGTCGGAGGACACGCTGGAGCTATGGCGTCTGGGTTGGTGCAAATATAAGCCCTGCAAAAAGTACGAGGCTGTCGGTTGGGGGCGAGCAAACGCTGACAAAAGCGGCAGTGCAGGCGACCGCTGGGATCCACATCGTGACGCTCAGGACAATGCGCAAGATGATGGCGGCAGGCACAGGAAATGGTCCGGCGTGCCGGCGTTGTACGACGTCGCTGACAAGAAGAAGACCAGTCGTGAAGAACTGGGTTTGGACTTCATCGTTGCGGTCGCACGCCCGGGCGGCAACGACTTCACGACGACGTCGCTGTCCATGGACACCGTCAACAGCAAGTCAGTGACGGGGTCGGCCCATGTGCCACTGAAGCAGGAAGCCGCACAGAACGCTGCATTCGCGAAGGCGCGGGTCTTCTTTGAACGGCCACGTCGGGGGCTGACGAACGACTTCACTGCCTCCGGCTTGTGGAGGCCCGATGGCGCCAAGGAATACGGTTCGCTCTACAGCCCCTACTGGCAGGCGCGGTTGCGCGACCTGACAGCCGGCGAGAAAGGCGCACTGCTGACAGCGATGGGCATCTCGCCCGATAAGGCGCTCTACACGCCAGGAGGACAGTGATGCGAGCCCTGCTCCCTTTATTGCTGTGTTGCGCCGCGTTGGCCGGCTGCAGCGATGGCTCGACCGCGGCACCGGCAAAGGACGGCACGAGCCTTCGCATCGTCATGCGCATGCACCCCGATCCACAGCGGATGCGTGAAGAACTGGCAAGCCGGCTGGGAGTCTGCCAGCTCGAACAGCGCGCTAAGGGCCAGCCAGATGCAGCGCCGACGCTGCCGAACCCGTCCGAAATCGCCAAGTGGGTCACGCGCGAGACCGAGGTGCTCTACGCCGGAAACCAGCGCGCTGAGTACGCTACCGACATCATGGTCTGGCCCAACGCCGACAAGGGTTGCCAGTGGACGTTCTACAAATCGGTCACGGCCGAGACCCAGACGCTGTGCGCCGACTCGTATGGCGGTTCGGCCAATGCCGAGCCCAGCGGAGGTGCCGCTGCCCAAGCGCCACGTTTCACTGAAGACAGCACCCGCAACCCCCAGCGCTGCTTGGCCGACTCATCGAAGAAGCTGCGCGACCCTGACTTGTCCAAGGGCAGCACGCCCGGCGGGCAGCCCTGCCTGTGGAACAGCGACAAAGTCGTCAATGGCGAGCCCGTCACGCCCGGCCAGCATTTCTGCGTGCACCCGCGCGCCTACGACGGCAGCCTGCCGGAGTTCAGGGGCGAGTCGACACCGACACTGCGCTACCTGCGCATCCTGCCACCTGGCGTCTCGGCGAACGCACCGCCCGAGGTAGACGCTGACCGCATGGAGGCTGAGGTCATCGAGGAAGGCAAACCCATTGCCGATGACCGCTTCAGCCGCCGCGCCATCGAGGCTTTCATCAAGCAGCCGTTGATCGTGCCAGCCGGAGGCTCGCGATGACTTCAACGACCCGGACACCCCGCCAACGCGGCCAGGCAATGGCCGAGTTCATCATCGCCTTGGCCGTGCTAGTGCCGATGTACCTGGCCGTTAGCTACCTGGGCCGCTACGGCGATCTGCAGCAGCGCGCCCAGCAGGCCAGTCGTTATGCCTCCTTCCAGCGGGCTGCACAGCCCGATGCCAAGCAGCTCAGCGATGCCACCATCGCTGACCAGATGCGGGCGCGTTACTTTCTGACCCATGATGCGCTGTCCAAGGATGGCCAGTTGCGCAGCGACGACAGCGTCGCCAAGTTCAAGGACGACAAGGGCCAGCCCGCCTTGTGGCGCGACCTGGCCGGCAAGGCATTGCTGAAAAGCCCGTCGCAGGTGACGCTTAGCTGGAGCAACGCCAGCATCGGCGTCGCCAATGAGAAGGTGGGCTATGTGTCCGGGCTGGTCGGCAAGCCCATCGCGGATGGCCGCTTGGCGATGGTGGAGCTGAACCTCTTCAATCGGCTTGATCTGGCGAGCAACAAGCCGGCTGACCTGAAGATCGGCGCGGCGACGGCTGCGCTCGGGGGTGGCCTGGGCAGCAGCGGCTCGGCAGACACGGCGGCTGCGGCGGCCAAGGTCAACCTGTCGAGCCGCATCATCCCCAACTTCGTCGAGCAAGTTCTGGGCTTGGCCATCAAGCTGTTCGAGAGAGACGCGCCTGACTTCGGCTGCATCAAACCCGATGTCGTCGCCG
This sequence comes from Pelomonas dachongensis, assembly GCF_043555865.1. Lineage (NCBI taxonomy): Bacteria > Pseudomonadati > Pseudomonadota > Betaproteobacteria > Burkholderiales > Sphaerotilaceae > Roseateles > Pelomonas dachongensis. Next base: position 354,588 of record NZ_JBIGHY010000001.1, on the reverse strand, counting down.
CTGACCCCAGCAGCGGGACGACGCGCCTTGATGGCGCGCCCAACAACAGCACCTGCCTGAAATAGGAGGCTGGCATGCAACGGGCAGCAAAGGTGGCACGAGCCGTCTGCGGGGCGTGCTTGCTCACAGCGGTGGGCGGGGTGCAGTCCGCCAATGCGTGGCTATCGCTGAGCATCCCCCCACGCACCGAGTCAACCTGGGTGTTGCGCGATGCCCGGGTCAATGGCTTGCCCGTACAGGTGCTGGAACTGCGCTCCGAGTTGCCGACCGAAGAACTGCTGGCCTATTTCAAGCGCGACTGGCGCCGCTACAGCAGCGTGGCGCCGCTGGAGACCGAGCAGCAGCACTGGCGCAAGCTGACGCTGCAGCAGGGCCCAGTACAGGTCGTCGTACAGATCGAACGGGACGGCCGCAGCGGAGGCAGCCGCGCTCTGCTCAGCCAGATGAATTTCCGCGACGTGCAGCGTGACTACATTCCGCGCGACCTGCCGTCGCTGGCGCCGCTGCATGTCACGCAGGTCTCGGACACGCGTGACGGTCCGAAGCGCAGCAGGCTCGTGCAGATGGGCGGCGACGCCAGCTTCGAGATCACCCAACAGCGCCTGCGCCAGTACTGGAGCCGCGCCGGCTGGCGAGCGGTGTTCGAGCGCAGTGCCAATGAACAGCGCCAGTGGCTGGCCAGCTTCGACAGAGGTCCGGCCAGCGTCGACATCGTCCTCACCCAGGCCGGCCCACGCGAGCCCCTGGCGCTGACCATCAACCTGCTGGAAGTCGAACCATGAAAGTCCCGCATCCCGAGCATGGCCAGGCCGCCATCGAGTACCTGGTCGTGGCCACCGGCCTCGTGCTGGCGCTGTTCGTCGTCGAGTTCGGCGGCCGCACCGGCGCGCAGTACGTGGCCGAAGCCGTGCGCGTTTTCTTCCAGAACCTCACCTACTTCCTGTCGCTGCCGTGAACCTCCCCCGCATCAACGCGAACTGGCTGCTGCTCCTCGTCGCCCTGCTGCTCGGCGGCGGTGCCGCCTTCCTCGGCAACCGCATGGTCCAGCGCCACATGCAGGCGCTGGACGAGGAGGCCCGACGCGCCAACCAGCCCATCCCCGTCGTCGTCGCCAAGCGCGACCTGCTGCCTGGCGACTCGCTGACAGGCGAAAACTTTGCCGTGCGCCAAGTGCCGCGCGAGTTCGTCAACGCCGATACGCTCACGCCGGACACTTTCGATCAGATGGAACACCAGCGTTTGGCCGTGGCCATGAAGCGCGGCGACATGCTGCTGCCGGCGCATGCCGACGGCCAGGGCGCCACCGTGTTCTCAGCCACGCTGAAGAACGGCCGCCGTGCGATGACCTTCGAGGTCGACACCGTCAACAGCGTCTCCGGCATGCTGCGGCCTGGCGATCGCATCGACCTGATGTTGACGCAGCGGCCCGCCGGCGACGGCGCGGAGGAGATCACCCGCACGTTGCTGGCCAACATGGTGGTGCTGGCCACCGACCAGAACCTGAAGCGCCGCGACGAGCAGACCGGCCAGGAGCGCAGCTTCAGCACGGTGACGTTGGACCTGTCGCCGCAGGACGCGCAACGCCTCATCGTCGCCAAGCAGTCCGGCCGCCTGACGGCGCTGCTGCGCCACCCCGACGACCAGTTGCCCAACCCGACGCGGGCGCTGACGGCGGCGGGGCTGTTCGAGGGCCGGCGCGCCACCGGCGTAGTGGGCGAGGCCATGCACGTCGAGTACATCGTCGGCGGTGGTGGCGGGCCGGCCTCCATCCAGAAGCAGGTGATGGATGCGTTGACCCGCCCTGCCCCCCCGGCCGCAGTGGCCCAGGCTCCTGCGCCCGCTGCCGCGCCCAAGCCCGCCCCCGCCGTAGCGCCGTCTTTCGGTCCTGTCAACAAGGGCGCCGCCCTGCCTTGAAGCCTTGCCGCAACGCCTTCGTGCAGCGGCCCTCTCTGGAGAAGTGATTCGTGCGCCCTCGTGATCTCCGTCTATGGACGTTCGGCCTCACCCTCGGCCTGACGGCACAGCTCGCCGCCCATGCGCAGCAGGCAGCGCCTGCCGTGCCAGGCGCCGCGCTGCCGCCGCGGGGCGGCAGCGTGCAGGAAGTGACGGCGCCGGCCGGCGCGGAGCGCGGCCCGGCCGCGCCGCGTGCGCCGGCCGCCGCGCCCAGGCTGGAGGTGGGCCCGCTGCAGACCGTGGCGGTGGGCGACGTCACCACCATGCGCTACCCCGGCGTGAGCCGGATCGCACTGGGCAACGGCGCCCTGGTGCGGGCGACCGTGGTGGACGATCGTGAGATCGTCTTGATCGGCGAGGCGGCGGGTCGCACCACGCTGCACGTGTGGCTGCGCAATGGGCGTCAGGTCACGCATGCGGTGGATGTGGTTGCGGCGCTGCCCGGCCGCGTGAACGCCGAGCTGCAGGCCATGCTCAACGGCTTCCCCGGCGTGAAGGCGCGCCAGATCGGCGACCGCCTGGTGCTGGAAGGACGCCACCAGGACCGCGAGAGCGCCCTCAAGCTGCAGCGGTTGGCTGAGAACTTTCCGCAGATTCTCAGCCTGGTGCCCGACCAGCCCGCCGACGTCGACCCGCTGCAGCTGGAGCGCATGATCCAGTTTGACCTGCGCGTCATCGAGGTCAAGCGCTCGGCGCTGGAACAGCTCGGCATCAAGTGGGCGAGCAACGCCAACGGGCCCACCTTCGCGAGCAACTCGCTGGCCTATGCCAACACACCGTGGCGGCCGCCCGAGGTGGCGGGCTACCCGCCGGTCAACACGGCCAACCCCATCCGCAGCTTCCTAGGCCTGGCGACGACCATCACGTCGGCGCTGCAGTTCCTGGAGCAACGGGGCGACGCCTGGACGCTGGCCGAGCCACGCCTGAGCTGCCGCAGCGGCGGCTCCGCCACCTTCCTGGCCGGCGGCGAGATTCCCATCCCGGTGCCGCAGGGCAACGGCGCGATCGGCGTGCAGTACAAAGAGTACGGCGTGCGGCTGGAGTTCAAGCCGCAGGCCGACCCGCTGGAGAACGTCGACAGCTCGCTGATGGTCGAGGTGAGCCAGCCCGACACGCGCAACAGCAATGGCGGCTTCATCGCGTTCACCACCAACCGCAGCCAGACCCAGGTGCGGCTGAAGGCCGGCGAGCCGCTGGTCATCGCCGGCCTGCTGCGCAGCCGCTCCGAGCGCAGCGACAGCGCGGTGCCCGGCCTGGGCCGGCTGCCATTGATCGGGGCGCTGTTCGGCGCCAAGGAGATGACCACCGAGAAGACCGAGCTGTTCATCATCGCCACGCCGCGTGTTCTGGAGCCGGGCGCAACCGACCCCGCCGTCGAGCAGAGCCGCACGCTGACGGAGCAGCAGAACGAGCGTGTCGAGCGCGAGCTGAAGACGCCGCAGTTCCGCATGGGCGTGCCCACCCAGCCGCCGACCCAGACACCGGCTGACGTGCAGGAGCAGCGCTGATGCTGCGCGTGCAACTCGACGCGCAGGGCAACGGCCGCGAGCTGTCGCTGGCCGGGCCGCGATGCATCGTCGGCAAGGACGCCGGCTGCGACATCGTGATCCCGGGCTGGAAGGTCAGCCGCCGCCATGCCGAAGTCTTCGTCGCCAGCGACCGCGTCTACATCCGCGACCTGGATTCCACCTTCGGCACCTTCGTCAACGAGGAGCGCGTCAGCGGCGCGACGGTCGTGCAGGCTGGCGACCGAGTCCGCATCGGCGGCCACGGGCTGGAGGTGGCATGGTCAGGCGGCAATGGTGAGAGCGAGGGCGAGTTGCCTGCCGAAGCACCGGTCGCGCCCAGGGTCGCAGCCGTGCCCGCAGCACCCGCAGCGAAGCCGCAGGCCGCCCCCCCTGCTGAGCCGCCGACGGCCCAGGCCGATGCCACCTACCGCTACCGCCGCCTGCTGCACGAGCGCCTGCTGGAAGCCTTCGACGTGCGCCGCACCGACACGCACCGCATGGCCGACGCCGATCTTCGCGAGCTGACCGAGCGGCTCATCATCGAGCAGATGGCCAAGCTGGCCGACGAGCTGCCCGAATGGCTGGAGCGGCGCACGCTGCTGGAGCAGGTGCGCGACGAGGCCATCGGCCTTGGGCCGCTGGAGCCGCTGCTGGCCGACCCGACCGTTACCGAAATCATGGTCAACCGCTGCGACGAGGTGTTCGTCGAGCGCGCTGGGCAGTTGCAACGCTGGCCGGTCAACTTCACCAGCGACCGCGCGGTACAAGGCATCATCGAGCGCATCGTCGCGCCCATCGGGCGTCGCATCGACGAAAGCTCGCCGATGGTGGACGCGCGGCTCAAGGACGGCTCGCGCGTCAATGCGGTCATCCCGCCGCTGGCGCTGAAGGGCCCGTCCATCACCATCCGCAAGTTCAGCAAGCGCAAGCTCGACTCGAGCGATCTGCTGAAGTTCGCGTCGGCCAGCCCGGCCATGATCGAGTTCCTGCGCGTGTGCGTGGTGCATCAGAAGAACATGCTGATCTCGGGCGGCACCGGCTCGGGCAAGACGACGCTGCTGAACATCCTCAGCAACTTCATCCCCGACGACGAACGCATCGTCACCATCGAGGACGCGGCCGAGCTGCAACTGCATCACAGCAACGTCGTGTCCTTGGAGGCGCGGCCTGCCAACGTCGAAGGCAAGGGCGCCGTGCCCATCCGCGAGCTGGTGAAGAACTCGCTGCGCATGCGGCCCGATCGCATCGTCGTTGGCGAATGCCGCGGCGGCGAGGCGCTGGACATGCTGCAGGCCATGAACACGGGCCACGACGGCTCGCTGACCACCGCCCACGCCAACAGCCCGCGCGACATGCTGGCGCGCCTGGAGGTGATGGTGCTGATGGCCGGCATGGACCTGCCGGTGACGGCCATTCGCGAGCAGATCGCGTCGGCGGTGGACATCGTCGTGCAGCAGACACGATTTGCCTGCGGCACTCGCAAGGTCACCTCCATCACCGAGGTCACCGGGGTGGAGAGCGGCAAGATCCAACTGCAGGAGGTGTTCGCCTTCGTGCAGACCGGGCGCGACGCCAATGGCAAGACCATCGGCAAGTTCGTCGGCCGCGGCGCAGTGCCGGAGTTCTACGAGGAACTGGCCGCCGTCGGGATACCGTTGAAGATGGACATCTTCGACGACGTGCAGCTGTCCGGGGTGCGCGCATGAACGCCAGCGCGCTGGATCAGGCACTGCTGGTGGGTCTGGTGCTGGGCGCAGTGCTGCTGCTGGCCCTTTGGACCCGCTCCGCATTCGTCGGTTGGCGGCGCCGTTTCACGGAGACGGCCCGCGTGTCGCTGGCCGACATGTTCGTCTTCATCGATCCGGCGGCGCTGTTCAAGCTCAACTTCGCCGCCTTTGTGGCACTGCCGCTGGCGGCCTGGCTGTTGACGCAGTCGGCCTTCCTGGCGGTGTTGGCCGCCGTGGCGGGCGCCGTGACGCCGCGCGTGACCTGGGCCGTGCTGCGCCGGCGGCGCATGGACCGGCTGGTGGTGCAGCTGCCCGACGGCCTGACCATGATGGCCGGCGCCATGCGGGCCGGCGCCGGCCTGCAGGCGGCGCTGGAGCTGGTCGTCAAGGAGAACCCGGCGCCGCTGTCGCAGGAATTCTCGGTGCTGCTGCGCGAGCAGCGGCTGGGCCTGCCGCTGGAGGAATCGCTGCGCGGCCTGGGCGAGCGGCTGAAGATCGAGGATGTCAGCCTCTTCGTCTCGGCGCTGACCATTGCCAAGGAAGTGGGCGGCAATCTCTCGGAGATCCTGGAGCGGCTGGCTAGCACGCTGCGCGCCAAGGCGGTCATGGAGGGCAAGATCAAGGCGCTGACCTCGCAGGGCAAGCTGCAGGGCATCGTCGTGGGCCTGCTGCCGGTGTTCCTGGCCGGCGTGCTCTACGCGATGGACCCCGTAGCCATGGCGCCGCTGTTCAACACCTACTACGGCTGGGGCACGATGACCGTCATCGCCGTGCTGCTGCTGCTGGGGGGTGTCTTCATCCGCAAGATCGTGAGCATCGACGTATGAGTGCCGTGGCCGCCCGCACCCCGCAGGCTCCCGTTCACCCGACAGTGCAGGCCGCGGGCCGAAGGAGACACCCGTGACCTGGCTGTTCTTACTCTGCGCTGCGGGCTGCGTCAGCCTGCTGATCTACGCGGTGCTGCAGCTGTACCGCCAGCTGGGCCGCTCGGAAACCGTTTACCGCGACCGTCCGCCGCGCGGCTTCGAGCTGCTGTGGCCGCTGGTGAACATCATGGCCAACAGCTTCGGCAGCTTCATGAGCGAGGCACGGCGCGCGGCCCTGCTGGCGCGGCTCAAGCGGGCCGGCCAGGAATACTCGCTGACACCCGAACAGTTTCTTGGCGGCAAGTTGGTCAGCGCCATCGGCTTCGCGCTGGTAGGCCTGGTGCTCGCGAGCGAGTCGGCCAAGATGGTCGGCGTGGTGCTGGGGGCGCTGCTGGGCTTCATGTACCCCGACATCTGGCTTCGCGACCACACGCTCAAGCGCAACCTGCTGATCCTGAAGTCGCTGCCTTTTTTCTTGGACATCGTGACACTGTCCGTCGAGGCGGGCATGAACCTCAGCGGCGCGCTGCAAAAGGCGGTGGACCGCTGCCCGCCCGGGCCGTTGCTGGTGGAAGTCAACCGCGTGCTTCGCGACGTCCGCGGCGGCAAGCCGCGCGTGGAGGCGCTGCGCGCCATGGCCGACCGGCTCGACTATTCGCCGGTGTCCAGCCTGGTCAGCGCACTGGTGCAGGGCGAACTGATGGGCTCCAGCCTCGGGCCGGTGCTGCGCGCGCAGAGTGACCAGCGCCGCACCGAGCGCTTCCTGCGCGCTGAGAAACTGGCGATGGAGGCGCCGGTCAAGATGCTGGGGCCGCTGATCATGTTCATCTTTCCCTGCACCTTCATCGTGCTGGGCTTTCCCATCGTCATGAAGTTCATGGCGTCGGGCCTTTGACCCCCCTGCCGCTGCTCGTCGAGGGGCGTCCCGCCGGCGTGCGTGTGGGCCTGGCCGACCGGTGGCACCAACGCGCCCGCGGGCTGCTGGGCGTGCGCCGTCTGGACGACCCCGCCGGCCTGTGGATCACGCCGTGCAACTCGGTACACATGCTGGGCATGCGCATCGCGCTGGACGTGGCCTTTGTCGACCGCAGCGGTGTCATTCTCAAGCTGGTGCCGCACCTGGCGCCCTGGCGGTTCGCCGCCTGCACGAAGGCCCACGCGACAGTGGAACTGCGCGTCGGGCTGATCGCCCAGTTCGGCCTGCGGGCCGGCCAGCGGCTCACGCTGGGCTGACCCCGACGGCGGGAACCCGCCGCACACCAACGCTCGGCACCAACCCGAGGCATTCCTGCGCCATGTTTGTGCACCCCGAGGGCTGCCGCCCGGGCTGAGGGCGCGGGCGGTCCAGTTTCGTGCGCCCCGTGGCGGGCAGTCGTTGGCACGGAAGCTGCAATGAAGCGGCGGACCACACCCCCAACTTGAAATAGGAGCCCGCCATGAAGTTTTCCTCTTCGCTGATCGTCCTGGCACTGTCCGCGGCGCTGCCGGCCTTCGCCCAGGAGGCGACGCCGGATCCGCTGTCGTTCAATGTCGGCGTCGTCAGCGAATACCGCTACCGCGGCATCTCCCAGACGCGCCTGAAGCCGGCCGTGCAGGGCGGCATCGACTATGCGCTGCCGAACGGCTTCTACATCGGCACTTGGGCGTCGACGATCAAGTGGATCAAGGACGGCGGCGGCGACTCCGAGGCCGAAGTCGACGTCTACGGTGGCTACAAGGCCGAAGTGGCTCCCGGCCTGACGATGGACGTGGGCCTGCTGCAGTACTACTACCCCAGCCACAAGCTTGCCGTCAGCCCGAACACGCTTGAGGTCTACGGCGCGCTGACGTACGGCCCCGTCACCGCCAAGTACTCGCACAGCACCACCAACCTGTTCGGCTTCGCCGACAGCAAGAACTCGAGTTATTTCGATGTGTCGGCCAGCTTCGACCTCGGTGACGGCCTGATGCTGTCGCCCCACGTCGGCCACCAGACGGTCAAGCGCAACGCGGCCGCCTCGTACACCGACTACTCGCTGACGCTGTCAAAGGACTTCTCCGGCTTCCTGGTCAGCGGCGCCGTCATCGGCACCGACGCGGACAAGACGGCCTACGCCAACCCGGTCAACGGCAAGTTCATGGGCAAGACCATGCTGGTCGTGGGTGTGAAGAAGACTTTCTAAGAGAACACTGGAGAGATCGACATGAAACTGATCACTGCCGTCATCAAGCCGTTCAAGCTCGACGAGGTGCGTGAGGCCCTGAGCGCGATCGGCGTGCAGGGGCTGACCGTCACCGAAGTCAAGGGCTTCGGCCGCCAGAAGGGTCACACCGAGCTGTACCGTGGCGCCGAGTACGTCGTGGACTTCCTGCCTAAGGTCAAGATCGAGGCCGCGGTGAACGAGGACGTCGTCGAGCGCGTCATCGAGGCCATCGAGTCCTCCGCCCGCACCGGCAAGATCGGTGACGGCAAGATCTTCGTGTCGCCGCTGGACCAGGTCGTCCGCATCCGCACCGGCGAGACCGGCAACGACGCGCTCTGAACGCGTCCACAACAACTGTTGGAGAGCACTCAAATGAAGAAACTCCTCGCCGGTCTCGCGCTCGCCGCCGGCCTGCTCGCGCCCGCCGCCTGGGCGCAGGACGCCGCCTCCGCGCCCGCCGCGGTGGCTGCCTCTGCGGCCGACGCGCCGGCTCCCGTGGCTGCTGCCGCACCGGCCGAAGCGGCCTCCGCCGCGACCGAAGCCGCGCCTGCCGCCGCGCCCGTGCCCAACAAGGGCGACACCACCTGGATGATGGTGTCCACGCTGCTGGTCATCATGATGGTGGTGCCCGGCCTGGCGCTGTTCTACGGCGGCCTGGTGCGCAGCAAGAACATGCTGTCGGTGCTGATGCAGGTGATGGTTGGCTTCTCGCTGATCGTGGTGCTGTGGGTCATTTACGGCTACAGCTTCGCGTTCACCGAGGGCAACAAGTTCATCGGAGGCACCGACCGGCTGTTCATGAAGGGCATCTGGGACAACGTCGCCGGCACCTTCGCGAATGGCGCGACCTTCTCCAAGGGCGTGGTCATTCCCGAGATCGTGTTCGCGGCCTTCCAGGCCACGTTCGCGGGCATCACCGCCTGCCTGATCATTGGCGCGTTCGCCGAGCGGATCAAGTTCTCCGCCGTGCTGGCCTTCCTGGTGCTGTGGTTCACGTTCAGCTACATCCCGATGGCCCACATGGTCTGGTTCTGGATGGGCCCGGACGCCTACACGTCGGCCGCGGTCGCTGAAGAGATGACGTCCAAGGCCGGCCTGATCTGGCAATGGGGCGCGCTGGACTTCGCCGGTGGCACCGTGGTGCACATCAACGCCGCCGTCGCGGGCCTGGTGGGCGCGTACATGGTCGGCAAGCGCGTCGGCTATGGCAAGGAAGCCTTCACGCCGCACAGCCTGACGCTGACGATGGTCGGTGCCTCGCTGCTGTGGGTGGGCTGGTTCGGCTTCAACGCCGGCTCCGCGCTGGAAGCCAACGGCTTCGCCGCACTGGCATTCTTCAACACGCTGGCTGCCACCGCTGCCGCCGTGCTGGCCTGGTGCATCGGTGAAGCACTGCTGAAGGGCAAGGCCTCCATGCTGGGTGCCGCGTCGGGTGCCGTGGCCGGCCTCGTCGCCATCACCCCGGCGGCCGGCAACGTCGGGATCGGCGGCGGACTGGTCATCGGCTTCATCGCCGGCTTCGCGTGCCTGTGGGGCGTGTCGGGCCTGAAGAAGCTGCTGGGTGCTGACGATTCGCTGGACGTCTTCGGCGTCCACGGCGTGGGCGGCATCGTCGGTGCCATCCTGACCGGCGTGTTCAACAGCCCCAACCTGGGCGGCCCCAGCGCCGTCGGCGACTGGGTCACCGTGGCCATGGTCGCCCCCGATGCCTACTCCATCGCCAGCCAGGTCTGGATCCAGACCAAGGGCGTGCTGCTGACCATCGTATGGTCGGGTGTCGTCTCGGTCGTCGCCTACAAGCTGGTGGACCTGACCATCGGCCTGCGCGTGACGGAAGAGGAAGAGCGCGAAGGTCTGGACATCTCGTCGCACGGCGAAACGGCATACCACAAGTGACCCCTCGCCCGGCTCACGGCGCTGAACGCGCGTGAGTCCGGTCGGTCCCCCGAGGGGACGGCGATGCAAGCGGCCTGGAGCCGCTTGCACATCGCCAGACGGGCCTGCTTGGGCGGCCCGGCGCTCGGCCCGGGCCTTAGTCACAGAGAGCCGCCCCCTGGGGCGGCTTTTTCGTGGGCGCCCGCCAACCCCGCCGTATGCTGGCCCGCCATGGACGTCATCACGCTGCTGGTCGCGGTACTGGTCAACGCACTGCTGATGAGCCTGGCTCTCGCCGTCGGCGTCGGCATCCGGGCGCGCGGCGGGCTGCAGGCCTGGCAGTTCATGCTGCTGACGCAGGCGGCGGGCTTTGCACTGCTGATCGCGGCCAAGCAGGTGGCGCCGGTGCTGCTGGCCACGCTGGGCGTCATGGTGCTCAGCGCGTCGGCGTCGGCCATGGCGCTGACGGCCTGCCGCTTCCTGGGCCAGCCCGTGCCGCAGCGCTGGCTGGGGGCCGTGCCGCTGGCGCTGGGCGTGGCGCATTACGTCGCGCTGCCCGACCAGCCGCTGGCCACGGCCCTCACCAACTTCATCATCAGCCTGCAGATCCTGTGGGCCAGTTGGCAGTTGCTGAGCGGCGCCGGCGCCGTGCGCTGGCGCTGGCTGTGCGGGGTCGCCGCGGCGGCCAATGCGCTGCTGATGCTGGGCCGCGCCGTGCTGGCGTTCGGCTGGCCCGAGGCCTACCCGCGCTTCACGGCGCCGCACCCGCTGAACCTGACGCACCTGATGCTGCTGAATGCCAGCCTGGTGCTGGGCACCATGGGCTTCCTGCTGGCGCACCGCGACGCCGCCGAGCAAGCGCTGGTGCGGCTGGCCTCGCAGGACACGCTGACCGGCCTGTTGAACCGCCGCGAGTGGATGAACCGCGCCGGCCGGGCGCTGGGCGCGGCCGATGGCGCTGCCGTGCTGGTGATGCTGGACCTGGACCACTTCAAGCAGATCAACGACCAGCGCGGCCACCCGGTGGGCGACGAGGTGCTGAAACTGGCAGGGGAGGTGCTGCGCGGCGAACTCCGTGCCAGCGACCTGGTCGGCCGCTACGGCGGCGAGGAGTTCTGCCTGCTGCTGCGCCACGGTGACCCCAGCGCCTTCGCCCGGCTGGATGCCCGGCTGCACCAGACGCTACGGCGGCGATGCGAGGCTAGCCTGGGCTTCGAGGTCGACTTCAGTGCGGGCGCCGTGCGCGTGGCGCCGGACGAACCCCTGTCCGCCGCCATCGCACGCGCGGACGACCAGCTCTACCGCGCCAAGCACGCCGGCCGCGGTCGCACCTGTTGCGGCGACGGCGTCTTGTGATCTGCGGGAGCGCCCTCATGTGGACGCCCCGGCTCATATCATTCCGCCATGGTTCCGCATCTCATCACTGCCCTGAATGGCCCCATCAACGAGCTGGAAGCCCGCATCCTCGAATCCATGCCGGCCACCGAGCGCTGGTTCCGGCTGGAGTGGATGGAGCACACGCCCACGTTCTACGCGTCGGTGGACCTGCGCAACGCCGGCTTCAAGCTGGCGCCGGTGGACACCAACCTGTTCCCCAGCGGCTTCAACCACCTGACCGATGCAATGCTGCCGCAGGCCGTGCAGGCCGCCATGGCGGCCATCGAGAAGATCTGCCCCGAGGCGCGCAACCTCTTGCTGATCCCCGAGCCGGGCGTGCGCTGCAGCTTCTATCTAGACCACCTCGCCACCCTGGTGCGCATCTTCACGCAGGCCGGCCTGAACGTGCGCCTGGGGGCGCTGGACCCGGCTCAGACCGAATCCGAGGAGCTGAGCCTGGCCAACGGCGGCAGCCTGGTCATCGAGCCGTTGGTGCGCAAGCGCGGGCGGCTGACGTTGAAGGGCTTCGACCCCTGCACCATCCTGCTCAACAGCGACCTCGCCGGCGGCACGCCGCCGCAGCTGATGGGCCTGCACGAGCAATACCTGCTGCCGCCGCTGCACGCGGGCTGGGGCGTGCGGCGCAAGAGCCAGCATTTCCGCGCCTACGAAGAGGTGGCCAAGCGCTTCGGCAAGCTGCTGGGGATGGACCCGTGGCTCATCACGCCGATGTTCCAGAGCGTGGACCTGCATGGCAGCAAGGGCCTGGAGGCGCTGCAGGCCGCCGCGGATGCACAGCTGACCAAGGTGCGCCGTAAGTACAAGGAATACGGCATCAATGAGAAGCCCTTCGTCATCATCAAGAGCGACGTAGGCAGCTACGGCCGCGGTGTGATGACCGTACGCGATGCAAAGGACATCGAGGCACTGCCCGACGCCCTGCCTGAGAACCTGGGCCAGGAGGTCATCGTGCAGGAGGGCGTGCCCACGCACGAGCGCGTGCATCAGGCCGTGGCCGAACCGGTCGTCTACACGATGGACCGCTACGTCGTCGGCGGCTACTACCGCGTGCACGCCAACCGCGGCATCGACGAGAACCTGAATGCGCCCGGCGCCAGCTATGTGCCGCTCGCGTTCGCCGACTCGCTGCACCTGCCGCGTCCCGGCGAGAAGCCCGGCGTCAGCGCCCCAAACCGCTTCTACATGTACGGCGTCATCGGCCGCCTGGCCATGCTGGCAGCCAGCTACGAGCTGGAAGCGACCGACCCGCAGGCCGAGGCGGAAGCCGCCTGAACCGGGCATAAGCCCAGGCGCCGGGGCCGTCAAGCCTCGAAGTTGCGGGTTTGCTGCGCTGCACAAAACCCCAAAAGCGGGCGCAGAATGCCCCCTCTCGAACCAACGCCACCCCAAGCCGGTGGCCTGACCCCGTGAGTTCTTCCCAAGCGGCCCGCAGCCCCACGGCCATGGCGGGCCTGACCCTCGGCGCACTGGGCGTCGTCTACGGCGACATCGGCACCAGCCCGCTGTATGCGCTGAAGGAGGTCTTCCACGGCGGCCACGTCGCCACCACGCCGGAGAACATCCTGGGCGTCCTGTCGCTGCTGTTCTGGACGATGACGGTGGTCGTTTCCATCAAGTACGTGCTGCTGATCCTGCGCGCCGACAACAACGGCGAGGGCGGCCTCATCGCCATGCTGGCGCTGGCCACCAACGCCGTGAACGACAAGCCCCGGTTGCGCCGAGGGCTGATGCTGGTGGGGCTGTTCGGCACCGCCATCTTCTTCGGCGACGCCGTTATCACGCCGGCCATGACGGTGCTCAGCGCCATCGAGGGCATCGAGGTGTACGCGCCGGCGTACCACGACGCCGTGATGCCGCTTTCGCTGATCGTGCTGGCCGGGCTGTTCGCCGTGCAGCGCTTCGGCACCGGCGGCATCGGCAAGGCCTTCGGGCCGGTCATGCTGGCCTGGTTCCTGAGCCTGGCCGCGCTGGGCCTGCCGCATGTCATCGACAACCCGCGCGTGCTGGCGGCCATCAACCCGGTCTACGCGCTGAACTTCTGCCTGGAGTACCGCTGGGTCGCCTTCGTCGCGTTGGGCGCCGTCGTCCTGGTCGTCACCGGCGGCGAGGCGCTGTACGCCGACCTGGGCCACTTCGGCAAGAAACCCATTCGGCTGGCCTGGTACGGCATGGTCATGCCGGCGCTGGTCGTCAACTACTTCGGCCAGGGTGCCATGCTGCTGGACGACCCGACCGCCATCAAGAACCCGTTCTACCTGCTGGCCCCGACGTGGGCCGAGATCCCGCTGTTTCTGCTGGCCACGGCGGCGGCCACGGTGGCGTCGCAGGCGCTGATCACGGCCGCCTTCTCCGTCACCAAGCAGGCCATCCAGCTGGGCATCCTGCCGCGGCTGCGCGTCGTGCACACCAGCGAGCGCGATACCGGCCAGATCTACGTGCCCTTCATCAACTGGAGCCTGTTCGCGCTGGTGGTGGTGGCGGTGGCGTTCTTCGGCTCGTCCAGCAAGCTCGCCGGCGCCTACGGCGTGGCCGTCACCATTGACATGACGATTACCACGGTGATGACCTTCTTCGTCATCCGCTACGGCTGGAAGTACCCGCTGTGGCTGTGCGCCGCAGCCACCGGTATCTTCTTCGTCATCGACGTGACCTTCCTCGCGTCCAACCTGCTGAAGCTGTTGCACGGCGGCTGGTTCCCGCTGCTGATCGGCATCGCGATGTTCACGCTGATGCTGACCTGGAAGCAGGGCCGCCGGCAACTGTCCAACAAGCTGCGCGAGGACGCCATCGAGCTGCCGGCCTTCCTGGAGGCCGTGTTCATCAACCCGCCCACGCGCGTGTCCGGCACGGCCGTGTTCCTGTCGGCCGAGAAAGGCAGCACGCCGAACGCGCTGCTGCACAACCTGAAGCACAACAAGGTGCTACACGAGCAGAACATCTTCGTCAGCGTGAAGCACCACGAGGTGCCGTGGGTCCGCTTCGAGGCGCGCTGCGAGGTCGAGGCGCTGGGCAACAACTGCTGGCAGGTGGCGCTGCACTTCGGCTTCAAGGACGAGCCGGACGTGCCGCTGGCGCTGGAGCTGCTGAAGCAGCATGGTGTGCAGCTGGACGAAATGGAGACCAGCTACTTCCTGAGCCGCGACATCGTCATCCCGACCATCGGCTCCGGCATGGCACTGTGGCGCGAGAAGCTGTTCGCCGGCATGCACCGCAATGCGGCCGCAGCGGCGGACTTCCTGCACCTGCCGACGAACCGCATCGTCGAGCTGGGCAGCAAGGTCGAGATCTGAGCCCCGCCTCGGTTTCCATGCGAAACGGCCCCGAGGGGCCGTTTTCATTGGGGCGCGCGAGCGTCAGACCTCGGTGACGAAGTCATCCTTCGGCCGCCGCACCTTCTTCAGGTTGACCAGCCAGTCGCCCTCGACCTGCCGGTAGCCCAGCGGCAGCAGCAGCACGGAGCGCAGGCCATGCGCCTTCAGGCCCAGGATCTCGTCGACCGCGGCCGGGTCGAAGCCTTCCATCGGCGTGGCGTCCACCTGCTCCTCGGCGGCGGCGATCAGCGCGGTGCCCAGGCCGATGTAGGCCTGGCGGGCGGCGTGCTGGTAGTTCTCTTCCGCGCTGCGCTGCGGGTACATCGCCAGCAGCTTCTGGCGGTATGCCTCCCAGCCTTCATTCTTGAAGCCGCGCTGCTCATTGGTCAGGTCGAACATCTGGTTGATGCGGTCGACCGTGTAGTTGTCCCAGGCCGCGAACACCAGCAGGTGCGAAGCCTCGGTGACCTGGGCCTGGTTCCAGGCATGCGGGCGGATGCGCTCGCGCAGCGCGGGGTCGTTGACGACCAGCACCTCGTACGGCTGCAGGCCGCTGGAGGTCGCCGTCAGGCGCACGGCCTCCAGGATGCGGTCCAGCTTGTCCTGCGGCACCCGCAGGGCGGGGTTCATCTTCTTGGTGGCGTAGCGCCACTGGAGCTTGTCGATCAGCGTGGTCATGGGTGTGGCAGTAAAACGGAATCGGGCGACATGGTGAACGGATGTGCACCATGTCGCTGGCCGCGACGCGTTTGGCCTTGCGGGCGCCGGCGCTTTTCCAGGCCTGGCACGCCAGTCGGGCCAGGCGTAGTACGCGTGCTGGCGCGGGGCGGCCTCGCGCCCGCGGGCGGCTCAAGGCAGGTCGGGAAACCTGACGCCCTTCTTGTCGCCCGGGCACAGCGACTGTTCCGGCAGCACTGCCAGCGCCGGCCCGACATAGATGTAGTTCGCGGACAGCTTCAGCAACTCGGCGGCCTCGGCGGCGCTGACGGGCTGGTAGTCCGGCACGTCCAGCCCCAGCTGCTTCAGGCCGGCGGCATCCTGCACCCACCACATGCAGCGGTGCCTCTCAGCGGCGACGATGTAGCGGGAATCCACGCCGAAGCTCATGCGCCGGGTCTTCCAGCCCTCGATGGCGACCTCCACGAAAGTCTTGGCCACAGGCGGCAATGGCAGCTGCTGCGTCGCCAGCGCGCGCACCGCCAGCGATGACTCGATGGCCGCCTCGTGCTGCCGCAGGTAGCTGGCGCGCGAGGCCTCGCCAAGCTCGTCCCCCTGGAGGAACAGCTCGCCGGCGTCGATCTGGTCTTTGCGGCGCGCCATCATCTCCGTCATGCCGCCGAAAGCGATCACCGTGCCGGCGCCGATGCGCTTCACCCGCCCGCTCATCAACAGCGACTTGGCGCAGGCGCCCACGCAGCTGCCGCGCAGCTCCAACTCGGGCTGCCGCTCCCGCATCCACAGGCCGATCTTCATCAGCTCCAGCGGATGGCTGCGCGGGTCGATGGAGACAGACAGCGGCCGCCGCAGCGGCGTGGCGAACTCCGCCGCCACTTTCGCCGCATCTCCGAGTGTCACGGTGCCCGCAATGTGCGGCGCGAGCCCGAAGGGCCCTGGCCCGATGGAGGCCGCCTGCGCACCCAGACCCCACAGCAGCAGCCCCCAGGCCGCCAGGCCCGTCACCGTCTTGCGCATCTTCAACCTCCCTGGTGGTCGGGGCGCGATTCTGCCGATGGCTATGCTGGCGCGATGCGCACCTTGCTGAGCGATTGCTCTCCCTCCACCGTCGTCGCGGGCTTCGTCGCCGTGCTGGTCGGCTACACCAGCTCCGTGGCCATCATCTTCAAGGCCACCGTCGCGTTAGGCGCCACGCCGGCCGAGACCGCGTCCTGGCTGTGGGCGCTGGGCCTGGGCATGGGGCTGACGAGCCTGGCCTTGAGCCTGTGGACACGCCAGCCGGTGCTGACGGCCTGGTCCACGCCCGGCGCGGCGCTGCTGGCGTCCACGTCGGGGCTGAACATGCCCGAAGCCATCGGCGCCTTCATCGTCTGCGGGCTGCTGATTGCCTGGGCCGGCTGGAGCGGCTGGTTCGAGAAGCTGATGGACCGCATTCCCGTATCCATCGCGTCGGCGCTGCTGGCCGGTGTGCTGGCGAAGTTCGGGCTAGACGCCGTGACCAGCGTGCGGACCGCGCCCGGCCTGGTGCTGGCGATGACCGCAGCCTATCTCGTCGGCAAGCGCCTCTGGCCGCGCTACGCGGTGCCGGGTGTGCTGGGGGTGGGCATCGCCTACGCGCTGGGCGAGGGCCGGCTGGACTTCACCGGGCTGGATACGTCGCAGATGCTCGCGCTGCCGGTCTGGACCACGCCCGTCTTCACCTGGCACGCCGCAATCGGTGTCGCGCTGCCGCTGTTCATCGTCACGATGGCCTCGCAGAACCTGCCCGGCGTCGCAGTGCAGCGCGCGGCGGGCTACCAGACGCCGGTGTCGGCCGCCATCACCGTCACCGGTGCGGCCACCACGCTGCTGGCGCCGTTCGGCGGCTATGCGTTCAACTTGGCCGCCATCACCGCGGCCATCTGCACGGGCCGCGAGGCGCACGAGGATCCCGCGCGGCGCTACACGGCCAGCGCGGCTGCGGGGCTGTTCTACGTGCTGCTGGGTCTGGCCGGCGGCGCGGTAGCCATGCTGCTGGCTGCCTTTCCGAGCGAGCTGGTCATGGCCATCGCCGGCCTGGCGCTGATGGGCACCATCGCCGGAGCGATGGCCTCGGCGCTGAAGGACGAGGGGCACCGCGACGCGGCCATCCTGACCTTCCTCGTCTGCCTGTCCGGCATCAGCTTCTTCGGCATCGGCGCGCCGTTCTGGGGCGTGGTGGCGGGCGGCATCGCGACGCTGGTGACGGGCTGGCGGCGGGCGCGCCCCTAGCCGGGCGTGGGGGCCGGTGCTGTGCAACACTGGCTGAAATCCATTGCACGACCCACCATGAAGCTGCTCTTCGTCGCCGACCCGCTCGACACCTTCAAGACCTACAAGGACTCCACTTTCGCGATGATGCGAGAGGCCACAAAGCGCGGCCACAGCATCATCCACTGCGAGACGCGTGAACTCGTGTGGCTGC
Source organism: Pelomonas dachongensis (assembly GCF_043555865.1). Lineage (NCBI taxonomy): Bacteria > Pseudomonadati > Pseudomonadota > Betaproteobacteria > Burkholderiales > Sphaerotilaceae > Roseateles > Pelomonas dachongensis. The sequence continues at coordinate 336,649 of NZ_JBIGHY010000001.1, read as the reverse complement.
GCGGCGGCCGCGTGACGGCACGCGGTGCGCGGCACATCAGCCTCACGGGCATGAATCAGAACGACGGCGACGACTGGTTCACGCTGGACGCCACCGCGGACGTCGCGCTGGCCGACGTGGACGCCGTGCTGATGCGCAAGGACCCGCCGTTCGACAGCGAGTTCTTCTACGCCACGCACCTGCTGAGCCAGGCCGAGCGCGAGGGCGCTCAGGTCTTCAACAAAGCCAGCAGCTTGCGCGAACACCCCGAAAAGCTCGCCATCATGGAGTTCCCCGAGTTCATCTCGCCGACGCTGATCACGCGCGACGCGGCCGAGATCCGCGCCTTCCACGCCGAGCAGCGCGACATCATCTTGAAGCCACTGGATGGCATGGGCGGCATGGGCATCTTCCGCGTCAAGGACGACGGCCTGAACCTCGGCAGCATCATCGAGACGCTGAACAAGGATGGCACGGAAACGGTGATGGTGCAGCGCTTCATCCCGGCGATTGCCGAGGGCGACAAGCGCATCCTCATCATCGGCGGCAAGCCGGTGCCGCACTGCCTGGCGCGCATCCCGCAGGGCGGCGAGGTGCGCGGCAACCTGGCGGCTGGCGGCAAGGGCGTGGCCCGGCCACTGACCCCGCGCGACCGCGAGATCGCCGAGGCCATCGGCCCCACGCTGGCCGCGCGCGGCCTACTGTTGGTGGGCCTGGACGTCATCGGCGAGAACATCACCGAGATCAACGTGACCAGCCCGACCTGCTTCCAGGAGATCACCGACCAGGCCGGCTTCGACGTCGCCTCGATGTTCATTGACGCGCTGGAAGCGGCGCTGTGAAGCGCCGCAGCCTCCTGAGCTTGGCGTTGCTGGCCGGCGCTGCCGGCGCCAGCGACTCGGCCTTCAAACCCGTCGGGCTGCCGTCGGAGGCGTCCGAGCTGGACACCGGCATCGAGGACTTCCTGATGGGCCTGTGGCAGCTGGACCCCGACGCCGCCGTCGCGGCGGGCCGCTTCGAGCAGTCGCACCGGATCACGCTGCCCAGCGCCGCGCTGCGAGCTCAGCGGCGCCAGTTCCTGAAACGCTGGCTGAAGGCCTTTCAGCGACTGGCTGTTGACAAGCTCGGCGCTGCCGAACGCATGGACCGCGACATGCTGATCGCCAAGCTGCAGAGCGACCTGTGGCGACTGGAAGTGCTGCGCGAATGGGCTTGGAACCCTGCCGAGCACAACCCGGCCGGCCCGATCGACCTGGCGCTCAACACCGACTGGGCGCCCGTGCAGCAGCGCGTGCAGGCGCTGCACGCGCGCATCCGGCAGTTGCCCGCCTTCTACGCCGCCGCGCGCGCCAGCCTCGTCGGTGTGACGCGCGAGCACACCGAGCTGGCGCTGCAGCAGGCGCCTGGCGTGCTGGCCGTGCTGGAAGACCTGGAGTCGCAGGCGCAGCAGCAGGGCCTGGGCGCGCTGATGCAGCCCGACCTGGCCCAGGCGCGCGCTGCCGTGGCCGGCTGGCAGGCGCACCTGAGGCAGTTGCTGCCCATCGCCCGGCGCCCCTGGCGGCTGAGTGCGGCGCTGTACGAGACCAAGTTCAAGCACGACATCCAGTCGGCTCGCAGCGCGCGTGAGACCTACGAGCTGGCGCTGGCCCGCCGCGAAACCGTGCTGGCCAGCATGCAGGCGCAGGCCGAAGCGCTGTGGCCCACGGTCATCGGCCCCGAGGCGCCGCCCGCCGACCGCTTCGCACTGATTGGCCGCGTCATCGCCAAGCTCAGCGAGAAGCATGTGGCTCGCGACAGGTTCGTCGACGAGATCCGCGCGCAGATCCCGCAACTCGAAGCCTGGGTGCGCGACCACGACCTACTGACCCAGGACCCCGCCAAGCCGCTGGCCGTGCGCGAGACGCCGGTCTACCAGCGCGGCGTGGCCGGCGCCAGCATCGAGGCGCCCGGACCGTATCGACCGCAGGACAGCACCTACTACAACGTCACGCCGCTGGACGACCTGACGCCCGAGCAGGCCGAGAGCACGCTGCGCGAGTACAACCAGTGGATCCTGCAGATCCTCAACATCCACGAGGCCATCCCGGGCCACTACACCCAGCTGGTCTACGCGAACAAGGTGCCCAGCAAGGTGAAGGCGTTGTTCGGCAGCGGCTCGATGGTGGAGGGCTGGGCCGTGTACGGCGAGCTGATGATGCTGGAGAGCGGCTACGGCGCGTCACCGGAGATGACGCTGATGTGGGGCAAGTGGCACCTGCGTTCGGTCACCAACACCATCCTCGACTACAGCGTGCACGTGCTGGGCATGGAGCAGAAGGCCGCGCTGGATCTGCTCACCCGCCAGGCCTTCCAGACCGAACGCGAAGCCGCCGAGAAGTGGCGCCGCGTGCAGCTGACATCGGTGCAGCTGACGAGCTATTTCAGCGGCTTCAGCGAGATCCACGCGCTGCGCGAGCAGCTGAAGGCCAAGCCGGGCTTCGGGCTCAAGGCCTTCCACGAGAAGTTCCTGAGCTATGGGAATGCGCCAGTGCGGTTGATTGCGGCGGAGATGGCCGGGGCCCTGCGCTGAGCTTCAAGAGAGGGCGGCAGCGTTTGGCGGGAGCCGCCTGCCCTACTTCGAACTTGCCTTGGCAACCGCCACCATCTGCATTGAGACGACTTCGCCTGCAGAGCGCTTGACCTTCAGGCTGAGCGATTGGCCGACATCCTTTTCCGCCAACGCCTGGATTTCTCGTCCCTTGGCTCCTGCCACGACGCGACCGGCAACCTCGATCACTTCATCGCCGACCTTCATGCCTGCAAGGGCTGCGGGAGACTCGGGAGTGACCTTGACGATCTTGATCGACTTCAGGGTCGGGTCGAGGAAAAAACCTTCGCTATCGACTTGCATGCTGAAGCCGAAGACGCCTCGGTCGGCGGCGAACGCGAGTGCAGGAAGGGCAACAAACCAAGCGATGAGGAGGGAGCGGAGGCTCATGGGTACGGTGCAAGTGGTTCAGATGATTGTGCATTCCACGTCATTCAGTTCACAGGTCAAACCTGTCATGCAACCTCGCTGCCGACGCCTGCCCATCGTCCGCCACCCACACCGGCCCCGCCTTGCCATTGCGCTTCCACCGCCTCGGCACACGGTCCAGCGCAATGAACCACGCCGTCAGCTCACCCTTGGCATCGATGCGAAAGCGCAGGAACCCCTTGTGGTCCTGCCCGTCCAGTGCGGCGTAGCCGTTGTTGGTCAGATAGCCCAGCCGTGACATCAGCGCCAGGTAGCCGCCGAAGACGAAGGCGCCCACCAGGCCGCCGGTGCTGAACACCATCAGCCCCACCAGCGTGGAATGGACGATGAGGCCGGTCGGCGCCGTGCGATCACCAATCCAGCCCAGCTCGCCGACAAGCTGGTGCCCCCAGAACTCGAGGCTGTAGACGGCGAGCACGTGCACCGCCGCGTGCAGAGCGCCAATGCCCCACATGATGATGCCGCGGCAGATGACGCCCACCGTGGGCGGCAGCTCGTTGACCGTTTCGCGACCCATGACGATGCAGCCGTAGGCCATCAGCAGGTTGATCAGGAAGCCGAGCGGGCTGAACACCATGGCCTTGAGCCACAGTGCGAAGACGCGCCAGTAGTCGTCCATGCCGAAGCTCCACAGCGTGCCGAAGCCATCGGCCTTGAATGACTCGACGAAAGGCATGGAATTGAGATAGGCGTTGAACCAGTACAGCGCGCCCAGCAGCACGGCGAACCAGGCGTTGCCGCCGCTGCCGCCGGGGTTGCGGCGGAACAGCGCCAGCAGGTTGCGCTTGCAGCCGGCCGCAGAGCTGGAGCCGTCGGGGTAGGCGGTCGCCTCCACGCGCTCGAAGGCGCAGCCTTCCTCGTCCTGCTTAGCGGTCAGACCGATGCGCAACGCGGCCAGCGAGGTGGCCGGCTCGGGCGGGATGCAGTCGCGCGTGTCGAATTCCTGCAGCCGCACCGGCCGCGTGGTGGGCTTGGTGTGCGTCGGGTGTGTAAACGCGCCACCCGTGCCGCACACGACCAGCCTCCCCCACGCAACCGAGTCCCAGCGCATGTAGTGGTGCAGGTCGCCCGCCAGGCGCAGCTTCACACGGCCGCGCAGAAGTCCTTCCAGCTTCTGGTAGCGCCTGGGGTGGCTGTCGTCGGCGCCGTCGCCGATGGGGCGCGTCCAGTAGGGCTCGGGGTAGATCAGCAGCACGCGGTCGTCCGGCGCGATGTGATGCTCGTGGCCGTCCTCGGTGACGAGGCCGCGGTCGCTGAGCAGCGCCTCGAACTGCTCGTACTGGTCGCGGTCGATGTCGTGGTCCAGCGCAAAGTCCAGTCCCAGCGCCCACCAGCCGCCGGGCAGCTTGACGCAGAAGTAGGTCTGCCGCTGCGGTATGCGGGCGCCCAGCAGGGGCTGCGAGTCGTTGCGGCGCGTGAAGTAGCGGCGGAATGTGGACGTGGAGTCCATCCAGTCATGGTTCTGCGGAATGGCCGCCAGCGTCAGGCGCCGGCCGCGCACGAACGTGGGCGCGTGGCTGTTGCGCACGGCCTCGAACATCTCCACGAAGCGGTAGCGGTAGTCGTGCGTGCTGGCCGCCGGGTAGGCCAGGTCGCCGCCGAACAGCAGCAGCGATGCGCGCGGCAGCCGCTCGCCGGCAAGCTGCAACTCGTCTGCCAGCGCCGTGTTCGCCACCGCGTAGCAGGCGTTGCCGCCGTCGCCGGTGTCGGCGATGAAGTCGAACCAGCACTCGCCAGCAAAGTCGCCCGCCGCTTCGGGCTCGCTGCGGTCGATGACCTTCATCGGCGTGGGCTGGCTCTCGCGGCCGTCGCGGTTGCGCAGCTGGTCCAGCGACGACAGCACCTGCCGCGCCGCCGTCCACAGCACGTCGGGCTGGTACCAGGCCACCGGGTGGCGGTCGTGGGGCGGGACGGAGCGGCCGAGCTTGGGAGAGGGCATGGGGTGGGATGATCTTCGGATGTGTGGCGGCGTCAACACCCACCGCTGCGATGCGCGCTACCCTTGTCGTGCCTTGCACTACCTCAGCCTCACATGACCCACCCCGACACTCCGAAAGATGACGACCTTGCTGCGTTTCTTGAGCGCAAGGTTTCCGACATCCTGGTGGCTGGCGCCGCTGCCGTGGCGCCGATAGCGCCGGACGACTTGGCGCCCGACGCCGCGGCGCAGACCCTTGACGACGTGCTCATCAACGGTGAAGAGCCGACGACGGCGTTGCTGGAGGAGATCAACGCGCTAGAGTCCGCAGCGCCTCTGCCGGACGAAGAGCTGGCGCGGCAGGCCCTCGAGCATCCGGGGGCTGATGGCGACCCCAGCACGCCGGAGTAGCGGGCGAGCCTAGCGCTGGACCTGGTGCCCGGCGGCGGCCTTGTAGGCGTTGATTTCGGCGGCCACCTCCAGCGGGGAGATGACGTCGGCCAGCCGCTCGAAGCCGTCCGGCGCCAGCGCCTCGACGCGGTCCAGGATCGCGTCCAGCCCCTCGCGCCGGTTCATCTCGACGATGCGGGAGCACAGCGGGCGGCGCTCGCCCTCGTAAGCGGCCAGTGCGGCGTCCAGGTCGACGTGCCGCGCCAGCGCGTCCGCCAGCGCCTGCGCGTCCATGATGGCCTGTGTCGCGCCGTTGGAGCCGATCGGCACCATCGGGTGCGCCGCATCCCCCAGCAGCGTCGTCGGGCCCAGTCGCCAGCGCGGCAGCGGGTCGCGGTCCACCATGGGCCACTCCAGCATCTGTTCGGCGCGCGTGATGAGGCCGGGCACGTCAAGCCAGTCGAAGTGCCAGGACCCGAACGTGGGAAGCAGGTCGTCCAGCCGGCCGGGGCGGCTCCAGTCGGCGCGGTCGGGCGCGGTCAGGCCAGGCACCGGCTCGTGCAAGCGGCGGTCGGCGATCCAGTTGATCAGCTGCAGCCCGTCGGCGCGCGGCGCGCTGATCGGGTAGACGACGAACTTGGCCCGGCTGTGGCCGGCCTGCACCATCGTGCGACCGTCCAGGAAGGGCGGCGCCCAGGTGGTGCCGCGCCACATCATCACGCCGCGCCAGCAGGGCGCGCCCTCGTCGGGCACCAGCCGCCGGCGCAGCGCGGAGTGCATGCCATCGGCGCCGACGATGAGGTCCGCCACCTGCTCGCGCGGGCCGTCCGGCGTCTCGATGAGCGCCACATTGCCGTCCCGCACGCCCACGACGCGCTGGCCGCTCAGCACCGTCAGCCGCGCAACCGCCTCGCGCCACAGCAGCATCTGCAGCTCGCCACGGTGCACGCTGAACTGCGGGTGGCTGTAGCCGCCGTACACGCCGCGCGCATCGCGGTGGATGGCCTGGCCGTGCCGGTTGGCGAACACCAGCGCCGAAGTCTCGACCGCCATGCCGCGCAGCGCCGGCAGCAGGCTCAAGGACTCCAGCACGCCCACCGCATGCGGCAGCAGGTTGATGCCCACCCCCAGCGGCCGGGGTTCGCGCACGGCCTCCAGCACGGTGACATCAAGGCCGCGCGCGTGCAGCGCCAGCGCCGCCGTCAAACCGCCGATGCCACCCCCTGCAATCAAGACTTTCATGGATTCAGGGTAAGCGAGATGGTTGCTCTGTGCAACAAAACCTACCCTGAGCCCGTGAAGACCGACAGCCTCGATGCCCCGCCGCCCGAAGGCCTGATGCTGCCCGTGCCCGGCGTGGACTACGGCGCGCTGGAGGGACTGCTGGGCTACGCGCTGCGCCGCGCGCAGAACGCGCTGTACCTGGACTTCTACCGCGCCACGGCCGCGTGGGACATGAGCCCGCAGCGTTTTGCGGCGCTGGTGCTCATCGCCCGCAACCCCGGCATGCGGCAAGGCCTGCTGGGGCAGGCCATGGGCCTGCACCGCAGCGGCGCGCTGCGGCTGACCGACTGGCTCACCGCGCAGGGTTGGGCAGAGCGCCGCGACGCCCCCGGCGACGCCCGCACCTGGGGCTTGCACCTGACGTCCGCCGGCAAGCGCCGCCTCGTCAAACTGGAAGCTGCCGTTGCCGCCCACGACCGCGCGCTGCTGGCGGCCCTGGGCGAGCAAGGCCCCGCGCTGAAGGCCGGCCTAGAGCGCCTGGCCTGGGCCGCCACCGCGCAGAGCACCGCCCCCGACAACAAACCCCGACGGAGACAACCGCCATGATGGACCGACGCCACCTCCTTGCCGCGCTCGCGGCGTTGCCACTCGCCGCACGTGCGCAAGGCCAGCCTCACCGCATCCTGGTCGGCTTCCCGGCCGGCGGCTCGGTGGACACCACGGCACGCCGCCTGGCCGACTTCGCGCGCGGCAAGCTGGCAGAGACCGTGCTGGTCGAGCAGAAGGTGGGCGCTGGAGGCCGCATCGCCATCGCGTCCCTGAAGGGCGCCGCGCCAGACGGGCAGACGCTGCTGCTGAGCCCGTCATCCATGTTCACCATCTACCCGCACGCCTACCGCAAGCTGGCCTACGACCCGGCGGCCGACGCCCTGCCCGTTGCGCCGCTGGCGTTGTCCACCTGCGGCTTCGGCGTCGGCCCCATGGTGCCGGCCACGGTGAAGACGCTCGCCCAGCTGGCCGACTGGTTCAAGGCCAACCCCGACAAGGCGGCCTATGCATCGCCGGCTGCCGGCGCGATGCCGCACTTCCTTGGCAACCAGTTCGAGCGCGCGGCCGGGCTCAAGCTGACGCACGCGCCCTACCGAGGCGCCGCGCCCGGCATGCAGGACCTGATGGGCGGCCAGATCGCATCGGGCTGCTTCTCCATCGGCGACTTCCTACCCCACCTTGCCTCAAGTCGCGTGCGGCTGCTGGGCGTGACGGACAAAGCCCGCTCGCGCTTCGCGCCTGACGTGCCCACCTTCGAAGAGCAGGGCTTCAAGGGCATTGTCGGCGTGGAGAGCTACGGCCTGTTCGTGCCGGCCAAGACGCCTCAGGCCACGGTCGACAAGCTGGCCGACGTCGCGCGCGCCGCGGTGCGCGAGCCCGGCGTCATCGAAGCGCTGGCCAAGCTGGGCTTCGAGCCGCTGAGCCTGCCGCCGCCCGACTACGCGAAGCGGCTGGCCGCCGAGCGCGAGTACTGGGGTCCGGTCGTCAAGGCGTCGGGCTTCTCTTCCGACGATTAGCATCGGCGCTCCACGAATGGAGCTGACCGAATGCCCTGGCGCCGCCTGGCCGTTGCCCTTGCTGCCTGCCTGACGCTGAATGCCGCCCCGGCGGCCACCGACACCACGCGCCTGCAGACGCTTCTGACCGAGCAGCGCTACGCCGCCGTGCAGGCCGAGCTGGAGGCGCTGGTGCGCGCGGTTCGGCCCGACGCGGCCGAGCGCGCCGTCATCTACCAATGGCTGTTCGCGCGCGACGACGGCGCCGCCATCGACCGGCGCACGCGCCACGTGCTGGCCGATGTGAAGGCCGACGCCGTCGAACTGCAGGCCGCCGGCCGCCTGGCGCTGGACCGCCGCGACTTCGACCGCGCCCAGCAGTGCTTCGAGCGCGCGCTGCGCATGGCCACGCGCCCCATCGAGCAGGCCGACGCGCTGCGCGGCTTGGGCTTGCGGCACTACCAGCTGCGCGAGTTCGACGCGTCGTTGGCGCAGCTCGAACGCAGCCTGTCCGCCGAGCGCACGGCCGATGGCCTCGTGGCGCTGGCCGACACGCTGGTGCGCCTGGGCCGCGCGGCCGACGCCACCGCGGCCGCCGAAGCCGCCGTCGCGCTGAACCCGCACCATGAGGCCGGCCACTACCTGCTGGGCAACGGCTACGTGCGCGAGAACTACACGCAGCTGGCCGCCCGCCTGGGCGACGCGTTCGCGCCGCTGCTGGCCGACGTGCGGCTCGCGTCAGACGCGTTCGAGCAGGGCCGTTTCGACGACGCGCTGGCGCTCAGCCTGGCCGTGCTGCAGCGCTGCCCGCAGCTGGGCCGTGCACACGCCATCGCGGCCAAAGCGCTGGAGTCGCAGCGTTTCGCCATCGACGTGCACCGCGCCGACTACGAGCGCCGCTTTGCCGCCACACCCATGCCCCACGTCCCGGGCATCGAGCGCTACGTGCTGAACTGGAACGACCTGTCGCCGCGCCACCGCAAGCGGGTGGCGTTGTCCGTCGCGCCGTGGAAGGCCTTCATCCCGGTGCTCGTGGAGGGTGGCGCCACGCACTTCATCAAGCCGATGTGGATGCGGCTGTCCGAGACGCCGCAGGCCCACGCGCTGAAGGACGCGCGCATCGCCTACGACTCGCGGCTGTGGGACGACGTGCGCGGCATGGGCGGCCACTTCACCGTCACCGGCATCGAGGACGTGGAGCGCAACATCTTCGACAAGTACAACACCGTGCTGCACGAACTGACGCACCAGGTCCACGGCGTGTTGACGGCCGACCAGTCGCGCAAGATCGAGGCGCTGTACCAGCAGGCCAAGGCGCGCGACTCGAAGACGAGGAACGGCTTCCTGTCGCGCTACGCGGGCGGCTCGGTGTGGGAGTACTTCGCCGAAGGCGCCAACGCAGAAGCATCGCCCCGGCGCGACGCATATGACGGCCGCGAGATCGTGCGCGAGCGCCTCGTGGAGCTGGACCCGGCGCTGCGCGCGCTGGTGCGGCGCTACTTCGCGCTGCGCGACACGCGCTCCAGCCTGCCCCTCTCGCTCGTGAATGCCGGCAACCAGCAGCTGGAGGACGGCCGGCTGGCGGACGCCACGCCGCTGTTCGAGCGCGCGCTGACACTGGCGCCGCAGGACGAAAGCGTCATGAACGCGCGGCTGTACGCCCTGGCGCTGGAAGGCAATGGCGCGGCGGCGCAGGCGCTGTCGACGCGCGCGCTGGCCCGACACCCACGCAGCGGCCCACTGCACGTGAGCGCGGCCGACGCGCTGTGGCACGGCGGTGCGGCACTGGCCGGCCAGGTCGTGCCGGCGCTGGCTCGCGCGCTGCCGCGGCTGAAGGGCGAGGACGCCTTCCGCGTCAACCTGGCGCTGGCCGACCACCACCGCCGCCTCGGTCATGTGCCGCAAGCGCTCGCTGCCTATGACGCAGTCTTGGCCTACCAGGGCGACCAGCCCGAGGCCTTGTGGGGCCGCGCCGCCACGCTGGCGCTGGCCGGCCGCTGGGACGCCGCCTTCACGCAGTACGACGCCGTTCTGCGGCTGCGCACGGGCCTGCTTCCGCTGCGCCGCGACTACGCGCTGGACCTGCTGCGCGCCGGCCGCACGGCGCCGGCGCGCGCACAGGTACAGGCCGCGCAGTTGCTGGACCCGCTCGACCCCGACACGCTGGCGCTGAAAGGCTGGTTGGCGCTGGTCAACGGCGACGCCGCTGCGGCGCAGCGCGATGCGGACGAGGCCCTGGCCATCGGGCCCTGGAGCGATCTCGCCACCCTCGTGCGCGCTGCCGCGCTGCAGCGGCAGGGTCAGGCAGACGCCGCCGACGCCACGCTGGCGCCGCTGCGGCAGCGCATCGCCACCAACGCACCGCCGCAGTATGTCTACCGTGCCGACAAGTCTGGCTGGTTCTCCGTGCACGAGCTGCCGGCCAGCGAGCGCCGTGCGATGGAGCTGCTCGTCAAGTGAAGGCATTCTTCAGGCGACTGGAAGCGACCCACCTGAACGGCCTCGGTGTTGCGCTGGGCGTGGCCGGCACGCATGTGCTGGTGGGCTCGCTGTTTGGCGAGACCGCCGGGCTCGCGGCCGTGGGCGGCGCCGTCTGCGCCAGCCTGACCGACGTGCCCAACCCGCCGCAGCGCGTGTTCAAGCGCGTGTTGCCGGCGGCGCTGGCGGCGGGCGTCGTCACGCTGGGCGTGGCGCTGGCCCATGGTTCGCTGGCGCTGACCGTCGCCCTGGTCGCGGTGGTCGCGTTCCTGTCGCTGATGACGCTGGCCTGGGGACTGCGCGCGGGGCCGCTGTCGTTCTCGCCGGTGCTGGCGCTGGTGTTCGCGATGGCCTGGGACCGCACGGCCAGCCACGTCCCGGCGCTGGAGCATGCGCTGTGGGTGACGCTGGGCGGCTGCGTCTACGCGCTGTGGGCGCGCGCGGCGGCCACCGTGCTGCGCCACCGGCTGCGCGCGCTGGCGCTGGTGAGCGCGCTGCGCGCCACCGAGCAGCGCATGCGCTCGCGCGCCGCACGCATCGCCGGCGCGGTGGGCGGCGAGCAGGCGCGCATCCGCCTGTCCATCGCCGACGACGTGGTGCTGGCGGACGCGCTGCAGGCCGCGCGCGACCAGGTGTTCGCTGCGCGCCGCTCGCCGCGAAGCCGCAAGCAAACCGACCTGGTGCTGGGCCTCATCGAGCTGCGCGATCTGCTGCTGGCCAGCCGGTTGGACACCGAGTTGCTGGGCCAGGATTTCCCCGGCCGGCAATGGCGCTCGGCGCTGGCCGACACGCTGCGCCAACTGGCCGGCGTGCTGGGCGAACTGGCGCACGCCATCGCCTTCGACACGCCACTGCCCGACGTGTCGGCCGACGCCTGGCGCGCCCAGCTGGCGGCGCGGCTGGCCGCCGTCAGCGCGCCGCCGGGTGACTCCCGCAACCACCTCGTGTCGGCGCTGGAAACGCGGCTGGGCCACATGATGGACGACGTGGCCGCGATGGTGGCGCGGCAGGCCCGCACCGACGATGTGGACAGCCCGTGGACGCCGCAGAAGCTGGCGCCGTTCGTGTCGCCCGAGGGCTGGCCGCTGGCGGCGCTGCGGCCGCACCTGAACCTGCAGTCCAACGTGATGCGCCATGCGCTGCGCTCGGCGCTGGCGCTGTCGTTCGCGTACGGGCTGGGTGCGTCGCTGCCTTGGGCCGCGCACCCGTTCTGGCTGATGCTGAGCGTGGCCGTGGTGCTGCGCGGCAACCTGGAGCAGACGCTGTCGCGCCGCAACGAACGCATCATCGGCACCGTGCAGGGCTGCCTGCTGGTGCTGGTGCTGGCGCATGTGGAATGGGTACCGGCGCTCAGCGTCATCTTCATCGCCGCGGTGGGTGTGGCGCACGCTTACGTGAACCGCCGCTACCGCGTAGCCGCCACTGCCGCCACATTGATGGCCTTGCTGCAGCCACTGATGCTGGACCCGAGCAGCCACCCGTTCATCGGCGAGCGCCTGGCCGACACGGTCATCGGCGCGGGCCTGGCCTGGCTGTTCAGCTTCGTGCTGCCGAGCTGGGAGCGCGCCACCGTGCCGCGCCTGGCCGAGCAGCTGCGCGGCACGCTGGCAAGGCACGCGGGCAACATGCTGCAGTGGCTTCCCAGCCCCGAAGCGCAGCTGGCGCAGCGCGTGTCCCGCCAGCAGGCTTACACGGCGCTTGCGGCGCTGGCCGCCGCGGCACAGCGCACTCGCGTGGAGCCCGAGAGCGTGCGCTTGCCCGAGGCCGAGATCGAGTCCGCTTTGAGCCACGGCTACCGGCTGATGGCGCTGCTGGGCGCTGTGCAGCACCAGGTGCAGCGCCGCAGCGCGCGGCTGGATGCGGCCAAGGCCGAGAACTCGCTGCCGCTGGCACGCAAGGCCTGCGTGGACGTGCTCAACGACGAACCCGGGGCCGCCGAACGTGGGGCCGATCCGGCCGACATCCCCGACGGCGACGCGGGCGCCTGGCCCGAGCACTTGGGGCAGCAAGACCTGACGCCGTGGCTGCTGCGGCGGCTGCGGCTGTGCCGCATCGAGGCGCGCGAGTTCGTCGCCGCGCTCAACCAGCTTCAAGCCCGATGAGCTTGTCCGCGCCGCGCGGTAAATTCGTCGCCAATCCCACCGCATCGCATCAAGGAGTCAATCCATGCCCATCCAAACCCGTGCCGCCGTAGCCTGGAAGGCCGGCCAGCCGCTGACCATCGAGACCCTGGACCTGGAAGGCCCGCGCGACGGCGAGGTGCTCGTCGAGGTGAAGGCCACCGGCATCTGCCACACCGACGACTTCACGCTGTCCGGCGCCGACCCCGAAGGGCTGTTCCCCGCCGTGCTGGGCCACGAGGGCGCGGGCGTGGTGCTAGAGAGCAAGGTGCCGTGGCTGAAGCCCGGCGACCACGTCATCCCGCTATACACGCCCGAATGCCGCGAGTGCAAGTTCTGCTTGAGCCGCAAGACCAACCTGTGCCAGTCCATCCGCGCCACGCAGGGCAAGGGCCTGATGCCCAACGGCACGTCGCGCTTCTCGCTAAACGGCGAGCCCATCTTTCACTACATGGGCACCAGCACGTTCTCCAACCACATCGTCGTGCCGGGCATCGCGCTGGCCAAGATCCGGCCTGACGCGCCGTTCGACAAGGTCTGCTACATCGGTTGCGGGGTGACCACCGGCGTCGGTGCCGTGCTGTTCACCGCCAAGGTGGAGGCGGGTGCGAACGTGGTGGTGTTCGGCCTGGGCGGCATCGGCCTGAACGTGATCCAGGGCGCCAAGATGGTAGGCGCCAACAAGATCATCGGCGTGGACATCAACCCGGCGCGGGAGGAAATGGCGCGCCGTTTCGGCATGACCGACTTCGTGAACCCGAAGAACGTGGGGAATGTCGTGGACCACATCGTGCAGCTCACCGACGGTGGCGCGGACTACTCGTTCGAATGCGTCGGCAATGTGCAGTTGATGCGCCAGGCGCTGGAGTGCACGCACAAGGGCTGGGGGCGTTCCATCATCATCGGTGTGGCACCGGCGGGCGCGGAGATCTCGACCCGGCCGTTCCAGCTGGTCACGGGTCGTCACTGGGAGGGGTCTGCCTTCGGCGGCGCGCGAGGCCGCACCGACGTACCCAAGATCGTCGACTGGTACATGGACGGCAAGCTCAACATCGACGAGCTGATCACGCACAAGCTGAAGCTGGAACAAATTAACGACGGTTTCGAGCTGATGCGGCGCGGGGAGTCGATCCGCTCGGTCGTGGAGTTCTGAGGTTGAGCTTGCTGGCAGTGCGCCGGTTCGATGCATTGCCTGGTCTTGCTGGCCATGCGCCCGCTCCATGCATTGCCAGGAGTCCGCCTCGGCGGGCGGGACTCCCGGCAATGCACCGGTCAGGCGCTCTCTTCGCCAATGCAACCGCAACCGAAGCCACTTCGCCGCATCAGGTCCAATGACACCACTGCCGTGAAACAGACCTCCGCGATGGAACGCCTTGCCCTCGCACTGATGACAGCCCTGCTGCCCCTCGCCACCACCGCCGAAACCCTGGTCTACATCGGCACCGACACCGGCGGCACCAGCCAAGGCATCTACGTGTCCACGCTGGATGAAGCGAGCGGCGCGCTGTCTACGCCGCGCCTGGCCGCCGCCATCGGCAACCCAGGCTTTCTCGCCATGCACCCGAGCCGGCCGGTGGTCTATTCAGTCGCGGCCAGCCGCGCTGCGGACGGACGCTGGCAGGAAGAAGTCGTCGCATTCGCCGTGCAGCAGGACGGCAGCCTGATCCGCATCAACGCACAGCCGGCAGGCGGCAGCGGCCCCTGCCACATCGCCGTCGATGCGAGCGGGCGCGTGCTGCTGCTGGCCAACTATGGCGGCGGCAATGTCGTGTCCTACCCCCTGCGCGACGACGGCAGCCTGGGGCCGGCCGCGTCCACGTTCCAGCACGAAGGTGCCGGCGCCAACCCGCAGCGCCAGGAGAAGCCGCATCCGCATGCCATCTACCCCGGCCCGACGCAGGCCCGCGCCTACGTGCCCGACCTCGGCATCGATCAGGTCGTGATTTACCGGCTGGACGCGGCCAGCGGCCGACTCGCACTGCACACGCCCGCCCATGCCGCCACCGAGCCCGGCGGCGGGCCGCGCCACCTGGCCTTCCATCCGAACGGGCGCTTCGCCTACGTCGCGCTGGAGCTGACGTCGCGCGTGCAGGCCTACCGCGTGGACGCCGCCACCGGCGCGCTGCAAGCCTTCGAGGCCCACTCCAGCCTGCCGGAAGGCGCCTCCGCCACCGGCAACACCACGGCAGAAATCCTCGTGCACGACAACGGTCGCGTCCTCTACGTGTCCAACCGAGGGCACGACAGCATCGCGGTGTTCGCCATCGACCCGCAGACCGGCTCGCTGCGCTTCGTCGAGACTACCGCCACCGGCGGTCGCACGCCGCGCAGCTTCGGCCTCGTGCCGGGCGGGCGCTTCCTCATGGCGGCCAACCAGAACGGCGGCAACGTCACCGTGTTCAGCATCGACGCCCAGCGCGGCACGCTGTCGCGCGTCGGCACCGGCGCCCAGGTCGACCGCCCCAAGCATGTCCGCTTCCTGCACCGTTGAACCCACTCTCGACATGAAAACCCTCAACGAACACCGCGCCTTTGGCGGCACCCAGCGCTTCCTCGAACACGACGCCGCGCAGATCGGCCTGCCGATGCGCTTCGGCCTCTTCGTGCCACCGCAGCCGAGAGCACTGCTGGTCTTCCTCGCCGGGCTGACGTGCAACGAGGAAACCTTCGCCATCAAGGCCGGCGCGCAGCGGCTGGCAGCCGAGCTGGGCTTGGCGCTGCTGACGCCCGACACAAGCCCGCGTGGCGCGCACGCGCCCGGCGAGGCCGACGCGTGGGACTTCGGCGTCGGTGCCGGCTTCTATCTCGATGCGACGCAGCAGCCGTGGGCCACGCACTGGCGCATGGAGAGCTACCTCGTCGACGAATTGATCCCGCTGGTGCAGCGCGACACCGGCCTGACCCGCATCGGCCTATTCGGCCACTCGATGGGCGGCCACGGCGCGCTGACGCTGGCGCTGCGGCACCCGGGCCGCTTCCAGTCGCTGTCGGCCTTCGCGCCGATCGCGGCTCCCACGAAGGGCCCGTGGGGCCAGAAGGCCTTCACCGGCTATCTGGGCGACGACCGCGCCGCGTGGGCCGCGCACGATGCCAGCGAGCTGATGAAGGGGCAGCCGCGCGCGCCCTACCCCGGCGGCATCCTCATCGACCAGGGGTTGGCCGACAAGTTCCTGGCCCAGCAGCTGCACCCCGAGGCCTTCGAGGCCGCCTGCGCTGCCGTCAGTCAACCGCTGACGCTGCGGTTCCATGCGGGCTACGACCACGGCTACTACTTCATCGCCACCGTCGTCGACGACCACCTGCGCCACCACGCGGCGCAGCTCGCCGGCTGACGTCAGTCCAGCGGCCGCCCCATCATCCGGCCCAGGACCCGCAGCGTGGCGGGTGCCTGCAGCTCGGCGGCCAGCGCGTCCAGCGGCGGGCGTGCCAAGCGGCGGCGCAGTGCCGCCATGTCGGGGCTGTCGTCCTGCGCGAGCTGGTCGAGCCCGGTGGCCAGCTGGCCACGTGCCAAACGCTCGCCCAGCAGCGCGCAGAAGGCGCCCAGCGCCAGCGCCGCCTCGCGCTCCGGTGCGACGGCGCGCTGCGGGTCGAAGCAAAGCGCCGACAGTGTGCGGGCCTCGTCCACCAGCTCCAGCGGCAGCTCCCACGCGCGCATCAGGAGATGGCCCAGCTCATGCGCCGCGAGGCCCAGCTCGCACTGCTCGTGCAGCGCACGCTCATGGGCGTTCATTGTGCCCAGCACGCCAGCGTCCGGCAGCAGGGCGGCGGCGGACTGCCGGCCCAGGAAGGACAGCACCAGCAGCGTCGCCAGCGTGCCCGGCTCCGGCACGTGCAGACGCGGCGCCAGTTGCAGGCACAGCTCGCCGGCAATGCCGCTGGCACGCCACAGCACGTCGAACTCGCGCCGCTGCGCCTCGTCGCGCGGCGCGAAGCAGGCGGCCAGCAGGTGCTGCTGGCACATCAGCCGCACGCTGGCCAGGCCAAGGAAGGTGGTCGCTTGGCCGATGCTGGTGACCGGCTGCTGCAGCCCGTACAGCGGCGAATTGGCCGTCGCGATGATGCGCGCGGCGACGGCCGGCTCGCTCATGACGAGGTGGGCCAGCTCGGCCGACGTGGCCGTCTGGAGGAAGGTCGGCGACATCAGCTGGTGCAGCGCGCGCGGCGGGCGGGGTAGCTGGCGCAGCGCGTCCATCAGCGGCGCGGTCAGCAGCGGGTCCAGCAGTTCAGCGGCGTGCAGCGGCAGCGCTGCCGGTGCTGGCTGGTCCGTGGCGGCGGCGGGCGGCTCGGCGGGAGCGGCAGCAATCGCAGCGAGGCGGCCGCGTTGCGAACCGGGCGTGGCTGCGGGCCGCTGCGGCGGTTGCGCGCCTCTGGCAGTGCCGCCGCGCAGCAACCACGCGCCGGCGATGCCGAGCAACAGCAGCAGTCCCAGCCCCCACAGCACCATGCCCATCCCCTTGAACGTTTGAACCGCAGCGGGCGCGGTCGAGCGGGCGGATTGTCAGCCGAACACGGCGCTCCACAGCGCGCGCACCGCGTCGCGGTGGCCGGCCAGCGGCGCGGCGGCGGCGGCATCCAGCGCGGTGGCCTGCTCATTCAGGCGTGCCCGGTGCTGCACGCGGCGCAGTTCGCGGTAGGCGTCGCCCGCCGCCACGCCCACGCCGGCCGGCAGCAGGCCCTCGGCCTCGGCCAGCCGCAGCAGCGTGATGTTGCCGAGGTCGTCCTGCAGCGCCGGGTGCGCGGCGGCATGCGCCAGCACCAGGTATTGCACGGCGAACTCAGCGTCCATCATGCCCCCCTCGCTGTGCTTCACGTCAAACAAGTGGGTACCGACCGGCCGGGCGCCGCGCACCTTCTCGCGCATGGCCTGCACCTCGCGCTTCAGCGCCTCGACGTCGCGCGGCGCGGTCAGCACCTGGCGGCGCACGGACTCGCAGCGCGGCGCCAGCGCAGGGTCGCCGGCGCAGAAGCGCGCGCGCGTGATGGCCTGGTGCTCCCAGGTCCACGCGGTGTTGCTGCCGCGGCCGGTCTGGTAGGCCTCGAAACGGTCCAGCGACGTCACGAGCAGCCCCGAGTTGCCGTTGGGCCGCAGCGCGGTGTCGATGTCGAACAGCTCGCCAGCCGCCGTACGCAGCGTCAGCCAGTTGATGAGGCGGCGCACGAACGCGCCGTAGATCTCGCTGGCGTTCTCGTCGTCGTCGTCGAACACGAACACCACGTCCAGGTCGCCGCCGTAGCCCAGCTCCTTGCCGCCCAGCTTGCCGTAGGCAATGACGGCCAGGCGTGGCTTCTCGCGGTGCGCTTTCGCAAAGCGCGCCCAAGCCCAGGTGATGGCGATCTGCAGCACCGCGTCGGCCAGCAGGCTGAGATCGTCGGCCACCTGCTCCACAGTGATGCGCCCCTCGACGTCGCGCACCAGCGTGCGGAACACCTCGGCATGGTGCGCGCGGCGCAGCGTGTCCAGCAGCGCTTCCTCGTCCGCCTCGCCGCCGCGCGCCCAGCCGCGTTCGCGGTCGCGCAGGTCGGCCAGGAAGGCGTCGCCTTCGAAGCGCGCCTGTAACAGCAGCGGGTCGGCCAGCTCGTCGATGACGCCCGGGTGCTGCATCAGGTAGCGCATGGGCCAGCGCGCCAGCCCCAACAGGCGCAGCAGCCGCGCCTGCACGGCCGGGCGTTCCACCAGCATGGCCAGGTAGCTCTCGCGGCGCAGCAGCGGCTCGACCCAGTCGACGAAACGCACGGCGGCATCGAGCGAACACTCCTGCGCCTCGACCGCCTGCGCGGCGCGGTAGAACAGCTTGGCCAGCCGCTGGCGTGACTCCTCGCGCAGGCCCTGCACCCGCGGCGTCTCGGCCAGCGCGCGCACGGCAGCGGCCAGGGTCTCAGGAAGGCGCTGCAGGAAATCCTCGCCGTCCACCGTGGGCTTTGGGCCGCCGCATTGCCCGCCGGTGCAGCCGCCATTGCTGCCCGGTGCACCGTGCAGCAGCGCGTCGAACTCGGTGGCGACCAGCTCGCGAACCTCGCCGAGCTGGTGGAACAGCTCGCAGGCGATCTGGCCGCCGGTGCCGCTGTACGGGCAATCGCCGTCGTCCGCGCGGCGCGGGACGGTGCCTTCGCCGGGCGGCTTGATGCCCAGGGATGCCGCGATCCACACCAGGTCGGTGTCGGCCTGCGGCAGGCAATGCGTCTGCTGGTCGTCCAGGAACTGGATGCGGTGCTCCACGCGGCGCAGGAACACATAGGCCTCGGCCAGCTTCGCGGCGGTTTCGGGCTTCATCAGCCCGCGCTCGGCCACTCGGCCCAGTGCCTTCACCGTGGAGCGCGTGCGGATCTCGGGGAACTGGCCACCGCGCACCACCTGCAGCAGTTGCACGATGAACTCGATTTCTCGAATGCCACCACGCGACAGCTTCACGTCGTTGGCGCGCTCGGGGCGTCCGGCGGCGCGCGCCTTGGCCTCGCTGCGGATCTTGCCGTGCAGCTGGCGCAGGCCCTCGAACACGCCGTAGTCCAGGTAGCGACGGTAGACGAAGGGCGTGACCAGATCACGCAGCGCCAGCGTGCGCGGATCGCCGGGCGCGCCCAGGCCCGACAGCGGCGCCACGACGCGGCTCTTCAGCCACGCGAAGCGCTCCCACTCGCGCCCCTGCACGAGGAAATACTCTTCCAGCATGCCCAGGCTGACGACCGGCGGGCCGCTCTTGCCGTTGGGGCGCAGGGCCAGGTCGACGCGGAACACCTGGCCGTCGTCGGTCACGTCGCCGATCAGCGCGTAGAGCTTCTTGGCCACGTTGGAGAAGTACTCGTGGGCGCTGACCGGCCGCGCGCCGTGCGTTTCGCCGTCGTCCTCGTAGACGTAGATCAGGTCGATGTCGGACGACACGTTCAGCTCGCGGGCGCCCAGCTTGCCCATGCCGACGACCCAGAACGCGAGGTCACCGCCGTCAGCGCTGCGCGGCGCGCCGTGGACGGCGTCCAGCTCGGCGCGGGCCGCCACCAGCGCGCGGTCCAGCGTGACCTCGGCCAGGTGCGTCATCGCCAGCGTGACATCGTTCACGCTGGCCGCCTGTTCGATGTCCAGCACCGCCAGCCGCTCCAACACTAGATGGCGGGCCACGCGCAGCGCGCTGCCCAGCGGACGGTCCTGCAACAGTGTGGCGATCAGCGCGTCGATGGCGCTGCGGTCCGGCAGCCCCGGCGGCAGCAGCGGCAGCTCGGCCGCATAGCGGCGGCGCACGCGCTGCACATAGCGGCTGTGCTCAGCAATAACGGGAAACAGTGTGCTCATGACCCTGTGCTAGATTGCCTGCCGGCCGGTTCCCACGTGCCCTACGTGACTCAAAGACAACGTGTCTGACTTCTTCTCGGCCGCCTTCCACCATTGCTCCCGTGCCGCCAGCTGGCCTTTGCGCCTGTGCGGGCGCGTGCTGCGCTGGGCATTGCTGGCGCTGGCGCTGCTGTGGGGCTTGGCGGCAGTGGCGTGGGGCGTGTTGCACTGGGCCATTCTCCCGCAGGCCAACGAGTGGCGTCCCTGGCTGGAAAAGGAAGCCTCAAAGGCGTTGGGGGTAGAGCTGCGCATCGGCCAGATCGTCGTGGAGTCCGGCGGCTGGATGCCGCGCATGGTTCTGGCGGACGTGCAGGTGCTGGACCCCGCCGGTCGGCCGGCGCTGCGCTTGCCGCGCGTGTCGGCGGTGCTGTCGGCGCATTCGCTGCTGGCGCTGGAACCGCGCTTTTCGCAGCTGCTGGTGGACCGGCCCGAGCTGGTCATCCGCCGCGACGCCCAGGGCCGGCTCTTCATCGGCGGCCTGGGGCTGGACGACGGTGCCGCCACCGACACCGGCACCACCGACGCCGGCATGGACTGGCTGTTCAGCCAACCCGAGCTGGCCATCATCGGCGGGCGCCTGCGCTGGGTGGACGAACAGCGCGCCGATGCCCGGCCGCTGGAGCTGTCGAACCTGAACTTCATCATGCGCAACGGCCTGCGCCGCCACGAATTGCGGCTGGATGCCACGCCGCCGTCCGCCTGGGGCCAGCGCTTCTCGCTGCGCGGCCAGTTCACGCAGCGGCTGCTGAGGCGCCCTGGCGAGTTCCAGCAGTGGAGCGGCGTGGCGTACGCCGAGCTGCCGCGCGCCGACCTGCGCGAGCTGCGCCGCCACGTGGACCTGCCGTTCCAGCTCAGCGAGGGCGACGGCGCCGTGCGCGCCTGGGCCGAGGTGCGCGACGGCAAGCCCACGGCCGCCACGCTGGACTTGGCGCTGCGCGCGGTGCGGCTGCGCTTGCTGGACGGCGCCCCGGAGCTAGACCTGGACCACATCGAGGGCCGCCTGGATCTGGCACGCGCCAAGGACCGGCTGAGCCTGCAGGCGCACCAGCTGGGCTTCGTCAGTACCGACCCCGAGGGCACCGGCATCGTCTGGCCCCGCTCCGACTGGGGCGTCACGCTGCAGCTCGGCAAGGGCGGCGGCGGCGAGGAGACGGTGCTGGGCGGCGAAGTCAATGCGCAGCGGCTGGACTTCGCGCTGATGGCCCAGATCGGCCGCCGCCTGCCGCTGGGCGAGCAGGCCCACCGCCTGCTGACCGAGCTGGACCCGCGCGGCGTGCTGACGGCGCTGGCTGGCCGCTGGCAGGGCCCGCTGGACGCGCCGCGCAGCTACAGCGCCAAGGCGCAGCTGGACGGCCTGGCCCTAGCCTCCAAGGCCGCCGCACAAGACGGCCACCTGGGCCGCCCCGGGCTGCAGGGCGCCAGCCTCAGCATCGACGCCACCGAGCGCGGTGGCATCGCCCGCCTGACCGTGCAGGAGGGCGAGATCGACCTGCCGGGCCTGTTCGAGGAGCCGCGCCTGCCCATCACGCGGCTGTCCACGCAGCTGCAGTGGCAGCTGCCGGCGCCCGGCGCGAAGGCGCCGGCGGCGGTGCAGCTCAGCGTCAACGACCTGACGCTGGTGACACCCGACTTCAGCGGCGAGTTCGACGCCACCTGGAAGCGCCCCGTGGGCGCAACCACGCCCGGGCACCTGGACCTGAGCGGCAAGCTGCAGCGCCTGGACGCCACGCGCGTGGCGCGCTATGTGCCGCAGCGGCTGGTCACCACGCGCAGCTACCTGCAGCGCGCGCTGCTGGCTGGCGAAGGACGAAACGCCAGCGTGCGGTTGCGCGGCGAGCTGGCCGACTTCCCATTCGACGGGTCGCGCAGCAACGGCGTCTTCCGCGTCGCCACGCAGGCCCGCGGCGTCACGCTGGCCTATGTGCCGCACACCACGCCGGGCGGCGAGTCGGTCCCGGCCGCCGACAAGTGGCCGGTGCTGGAAAACGTGGACGCCGAGCTGGTGTTCGAGCGCGCCGGCATGCAGATCAAGGATGGCCGCGCCCGCGTGCAGGGCTACGAGCTATCGGGCGTCAACGGCGGCATAGCCGACATGCACCACGCCCGCGTGCTGGCGCTGGACGGCAGCGGCCGCGGCGGCGGCACGGAGCTGCTGGCCTTCGTGCGCAACTCGCCGCTGGACGAGTGGCTGGGCCATGCGCTGAGCACGGCCACCGCGCAGGGGCCGGTGGGCCTGAAGCTTGGCCTAGCCATTCCGCTGGACGACACCCACCAGAGCACGTTGAAGGGCCAGCTGCAGCTGGGCGGCGTGGACCTGAAACTGCGCCCGGAGCTGCCGGCATTGGGCAGCGCACGCGGCCGCATCGACTTTGACCGCAAGGGCCTGCAGCTGGGCGACATGACGGCGCGGCTGCTGGGCGGCGATGCCGGCCTCGAAGGCGGCTCGCTGCGCGAGGGCGGCATGCGCTTCACCGTGCAGGGCCAGGCCACCGCCGACGGCCTGCGTCGCGCCCCCGAGCTGGGCGCCGTCGCGCGGCTGGCGCAGGCCGCCAGCGGCCAGACGGGCTACCGCTTCCAGCTCGCCATTCCGAAGGAAGGCCCCAGCTCGCTCAGCGTGACCAGCACGCTGCAGGGCCTGTCCATCGATCTGCCGGCGCCGGCCCGCAAGGAGGCCGACGCGCATTGGCCGCTGCGCCTGCTGATGACTCCCACCGCCACCGGCCACGACGAGGTGCGGCTGGAGGTTGGCGCTGCCGGCGCCACGCTGCTGCAGGCGCAGTTGCAGCGCGACGTGTCGGGCGCCACGCCGCAGGTGCTGCGCGCTGCGCTGGCCGTGCAGGACAAGCTGCCCACGCTGCCCACCACCGGCGTGCTGCTGCAGGCCAACGTCGCCGCGCTGGACCTGGACGCCTGGCAGCAGCGGCTGGCCGCGCTGGCGGGCGGCACCTCCACCGGTACCGGCAGCGCGGGCGACGGCGCCGCCGGCGGTGACGAAGGCCTGCTGCCCAGCCGCATCGGCCTGCGCAGCCAGGCGCTGAAGGTCGGCGGGCGCCAGTTGGGGCGCGTGTCGGCCGTGGTGGCGCGCGAGGGCGACCAGTGGCGCCTGGACGTGGACGCCGAGCAGCTGAGCGGGCGCATCGAGCTGCGTGGCGTGCGCAGCGGCCAGGTGGACGGCGTGCGCGCCCGGCTGGCGCGGCTGTCGCTGCCGCGCTCCGAGGCCGACACCGTCAGCGACCTGATGGACCCCGGCAAGACGGCCGGCCACAGCACGCCGCTGCCGTCGCTGGACATCGAGGTCGACGACTTCGAGCTGGCGGGCAAGCGGCTGGGCCGGGTGGAGGTGTTGGCCCAGGCGCCCGCGGCGGCGCGCGACTGGCAGTTGCAGAAGCTGCAGATCACGTCGCCCGACGCGACGCTGAACGCCAGTGGCCTGTGGGCCGTGCAGCCCGACGGCGGCCAGCGCCGCACGCAGCTGGACTGGACGCTGCACATCGCCGACGCGGGCAAGCTGCTGGAGCGGCTGGGCCAGGGGCGCAAGGAGAGCCCGGTGCTGCGCGGCGGCAAAGGCCAGCTGACCGGCCAGGTGGGCTGGAACGGCTCGCCGCTGGCGCCGCACTACCCCAGCATGGCCGGCGCGCTGAACATCCAGCTCGACACCGGCACCTTCCTGAAGGCTGAGCCCGGCGTGGGCCGGCTGTTGGGCGTGCTGAGCCTGCAGTCGCTGCCGCGCCGCTTCCTGCTGGACTTCCGCGACGTGTTCGCCGAGGGCTTCGTGTTCGACGGTGTGACCGGCGACGTCAAGATCGCCGCCGGCACGGCCCGCAGCGACAACATCCGCATCCGCGGCCTGCAGGCGACCGTGCTGGTGGATGGCAGCACCGACCTAGCCGCCGAAACGCAGAAGCTGCGCGTGGTGGTGGTGCCCGAGGTGTCGGCCGGCGGCGCGTCGCTGGCCTATGCGGCCATCAACCCGGCCATCGCGCTGGGCGCCTTCCTGGCCCAGCTCATACTGAGCCGCCCGGTGGCGGCGGCCAACACGCGTGAGTTCAACATCACCGGCACCTGGGACGACCCGAAGGTGGAGAAGGTGGACAAGGTCGAGGCGCCGGCGGCCAAGGCTGCCAGCGAGGCAGGCCCCGCCAGCGCGCCGCGGCCTTAGGGGCTGCGTCTGGCTGCGACGCTCCCTAACATCGTCGCTCCCCGACTTCCGGCCCGCGCCGGCGCTTATGCCCCATGCGATTCACCCTGCTGCTGATTGCCTGTGCCGCCGCGCTGTCGGCCTGCTCCAAGCCCGACACCCCCTCTGAAGATCAGCCGCCCGCCGAACCGGCCACCGCCGACACCGGCACGGATGTCCACACCGCCGCCTTCATCAAGGCCGTCAAGCAGGACTTCGCCACGCAGCTGGTCGCCAGTGCCTCGGAAGCCTGCGGCAGCGTGAAGGGCAGCGACATGCCGGACCTGAAGTCGGGCTCGCCGATGACGTACTCCGCGGCGGGCGTGATCGACTGGGGCAAGGGCCAGCTTGACTACGTGCACGAGCCCGGCGCCAAGATCGGCCTGGTCAACACGCGCGGGGAAGGCACGTTCTCGTTCGTCGTGGACGTGCATGTGCTGGCTTCCGGCCAGCGCCAGTACGTGGCTGGGCTGTCGCAGCTCCAGAACGGCTCGCTCAGCGCCAGCATCACCGACGAGCGCGACGCGATGGCCCACGAGGGCGACACCAGCCGCACGCGTGGCAACCTGTGCGTGGGCGGCACCACGCCGCCGGCGCGTGTGACCCAGGGCATGTGGCCGCTCGCCGCCAAGCATCTGCAGGCGCCCGGCACCTCCATGCTGTGCATCGACCCCGCCAGCAAGAGCGGTCCGGTGACGCTGGCGTTCTCGTTCGACGGCAAGACGCTGCAGGCGGGCGATCACCGCTTCACGGCGGCCGACGCCGCCCACAGCGAGACGCTGATGATCGATCCGGTCGGCAACACTCCCGGCGTGATTTATTCGGTCAACCGGGCCGACGGCGCAGGCGCGGGCATCGGGCTGCCGGCGCCCGGAGTGCTGCACTACGCACAGCTCGACCTGCCGGGCAGAGGACGCATGATGTGCGGTCGCCCCTGAAGGCCGCCGCAGTGCCGCAATGCTGCTCGGGGGGCTAGCATCGCGCCATGAAGATCGCCGCCCTCCAGATGGTCTCCGGCACTGACCTGGCCGCCAACCTCGCCACCGCCCGCCGGCTGCTCGAATCGGCCGCCGCTCAAGGCGCCCGGCTCGCCGCGCTGCCCGAGTATTTCTGCCTGATGGGCCACCAGGACAGCGACAAGCTAGCCTTCGCCGAGACGCCGGGCGATGGCCCCATCCAGGCCATGCTGTCGCTGGCGGCGCGCGAGCTGGGGCTGTGGGTCATCGGCGGCACGCTGCCCATCCGGGCGGACACGCCCGGCCGCGCACGCAACACCACGCTGGTGTTCTCGCCCGCCGGCGAGGTCGTCGCGCGCTACGACAAGATCCACCTGTTCGCCTACGACAACGGCCGCGAGAGCTACGACGAGGCGCGCGTGCTGGAGGCCGGCAGCCAGCCCACGGCGTTCGACGCGCAGGTGGACGACGTCCGCCTGCGCACCGGGCTGTCGGTCTGCTACGACCTGCGCTTCCCCGAGCTGTTCCGCACCTACAACCCCTGCGACCTGCTGGCGGTGCCGGCCGCATTCACGTACACGACCGGCGAAAAGCACTGGGAGCTGCTGCTGCGCGCCCGCGCCGTGGAGAACCAGTGCTACGTCATTGCGCCAGCGCAGGGCGGCCGGCATGAGAACGGCCGCCGCACCTGGGGCCACAGCATGATCGTGGACCCCTGGGGCGAAGTGCTGGCCGTGCTGCCCGAAGGCGAGGGAGTGACGCTGGCGGAGTTGGACGCCCAGCGCCTGGCCCAGGTGAGGCAGCAACTGCCGGCTTTGGGTCACCGCCGCTTCTAGGTTCCGCTCGCACCTTGCCGGGCGAGGGGTTCAATTCAGGGCCTGAGCGTTACAAGGTCGCGCAGCACGAGACCGATGTTGGCGCGCAGCGCACGCTCGTTGGCAATGCGCAGGCGCTCGGAAGGCGAGCCGAGCGCGTCGCCCAGGCCAGCCTCTTCCTGGTTGTAGATGCGGCGCTGGTAGATCACGCGGCCGGCGGCGTTGTCCGTCAGCGTGTACTGCACCGCGGTGCCCGTCGTAACGCCGGCCGCGGGCACGCGGGTCTGGTCCAGCAGCACCAGGTGCGCCTGCAGCTCGAAGCGCGGCGCCGGATCGCGCGACAGCGCCCGCATGCCGACCGCATGCAGCGACTCCTCCAGCGCGTGCTGGAACACACCGGCGCTGACCAGCGACCCCCACCAGCGGCCGGTGTCCGCCCCGCCGCGCACCGGTGCGACGACGACCTGGCCCTGCAGCGCCTCGGGCACCCAGCCGCGCACCTGCAGCGCCTCGGCCGGGGTGATGACCATCGGCAACGGCTGGCTGGGCGCGCCGCAGCCGCCCAGGCTCAGGGCCAGCAGCGCAGCGGGAAAAACGCCAAGGGAAAGGGCAGGACGGGACATGGGTGAGCCAATGCTAGACCGGCACGCCACCCGCGGTGGCCGCAAAAGACGCGCTGCGACGGTGCATCTCTGCGCGCTGCCGGGCAGGCGTGTCGCTCAGACGGGTTGCACGGGCGGCAGGCTGAGCCGCACGCGCAGGCCCGGGCCGGCATGTGCATCCAGCAGCTCCAGCCGGCCGCCATGGCGGGCCATGATGTCCGCCGCGATGGCCAGCCCCAGGCCGCTGCCGGCGCCGCTGGCCTTGTCGCCGCGGCGGAAGCGCTGCAGCGCCACGGCACGCTCGCCGGGCGGGATGCCGGGGCCGTTGTCCTCCACCTCCAGCCAGGATCCCGGCGTGCCGCTGCCGCAGCGCACGGTGATGCGCGCGCCGGCCCCGGCGTAGCTGACGGCGTTGTGGATCAGGTTCTCCAGCGCCTCACGCAGCAGGAAGGCATGGCCCAGCGCCGGCGCCTCGACCAGCTCGAAACCCAGATCGACGCCGCTGGGCAGGCTGCGGTGAGCCCATTCCTGGCCGCTCTCGGTGGCGACGTCGCGCAGGTCCAGCACCTGGCCCACGTCCACGCTGCGGTCCTCGGCGCGGGCCAGCGACAGCAGCTGCTGCGCCAGCCGCGCGCTGCGCACGACGCGCTGGCGCAGCCGCTGCAGCAGCGGGTCGACGCGCGCGTCGTGCGGCTCCAGCAGGGCCAGCTCGATCTCGGTCTGCAGCGACGTCAGCGGCGTGCGCAGCTGATGGGCGGCGTCGGCCAGGAATTCGCGCTGCGCCTCGGCGGCGCGGCCGAGCCGTTCGAACAGTCGGTTGAAGGCCGCCTGCAGCGGCACCAACTCGCGCGGCAGCCGCGCCGTCAGCGGCGTGAGGCGGTGCAGGTCGCGGCGCTCCAGCTCGCTGCTGAGGCCCGTCAGCGGCGCCAGGCCCTGGCGGATGGCCCACCAGCCGGCCAGCGCGAGCAGCAGCGCCAGCATGACGCCGTTCACCGCCACATAGGTGGCGATCTCGCGCTGCAGCGCATCGCGCTTGTTCAGCGTCTCAGCCACCATCACCTGGCAGGCGCCCGCGCCGCAGTCGCGGCCCAGCTGCACCAGCCGCAGCACCCGGCCGCGCAGCTTCACGTCGCCGTAGAAGACGCTGCCGGGCGCCTGCGGCGGCGGGCGCGGCAGCAGCTCGATCAGGCCGGCATCGCCCTGCAGGACCTCGCCGCGCGGGCCCTGCACCAGGTAGAAGACGTCGTCCTGCCGGTCGAAGCGCAGCGCCCGGTCCATGGTGGCGCCGATGTCGACGCTCGGCTCGCCGCCCCGCAGGTCGATCTGACCTGCCAGCGTCAGCGCGGTGTCTTCCAGGCCTTCGTCCAGCCAGCTCTGCGCAGTGTGCTGCACCTGGCCATACAAGGCCACGCCCAGCACGGGCAGCACCACCAGCAACGGCAGCAGCAGCCAGACGAACAGCCGCCGCTGCAGGCTGGCGCTGCGGCGCTCAGCCATGGGTCGGCGGGGTTTCCTCTAGCAGGTAGCCCAGTCCCCGCACGGTGCGCAGCTGCACGCCGCCCGGCTCGATCTTGGCGCGCAGGCGCGACAGGCAGACCTCGATGGCGTTGTCGCTGACGCCCTGGTCCCACGCATTGCTGGCCATGGCGATGTGCTCCTTGGACACCACCTTGCCAGCACGCGCCATCAGGTAGCCCAGCACGTCCCACTCGCGGGCGGACAGCGCCAGCGGCTCCTCGTCGATGAAGGCGCGGCGCGCCTCCTGGTCGATGCGCAGCCGGGCGAGCTGGATCTTGTTGCTGGTGCGCGCCTGGCTGCGGCGCACCAGCGCACGGGCCCGCGCCACCAGCTCGGTCAGCGCGAACGGCTTGACGAGGTAGTCATCGGCGCCACCTTCAAGGCCGCGCACCCGGTCCTCGACGGCGTCGCGGGCGGTCAGCAGCAGCACCGGCACGACCAGCCCGTCGACGCGCACGCGGCGCAGCGTCTCGAAGCCGTCGATGCCGGCCAGGCCGATGTCCAGGATGAGCAGGTCGTAGGCGTCCTCGCGCAGCGAGCGCGGCACCGGCTCCCCGCGCGACGAGCAGTCAACGACCCAACCTTGTGACCGTAGGGCACGGGCAGTGGTTTCGACGAGTTGTTCGTCGTCTTCGACGAGCAGGATGCGCATGGGTGGGCAGTATGGCGCGAGTCACCGGCAGCTGCTGACGCCGGGCTGTCGCGCCCGCCAGGTCGTCAGCCGCCGAACTCCTTCAGCCACTGCCTGAGCCGCTTGCGCCCGTCACTGTTGGTGCCGCGGTAGGTCTTCAGCGCCTGGGCCAGGAACTGCTGCTCTGCGGGCGTGAGACCGCTGGGCTCGCGCGCCTCGTCGATCCAGCCGGCCGGCTTGTCGCAGTGGTGTTCGATCTGCAGCGCCAGCTTGTCGCCGATGGGCCGCGCGCCGCTCTTGGCCATGACCACGTAGCGCCGCTCACGCCGATGCGCGTGGCCCAGGCGGCCTCCAGCCCCTTGGGCGGATCACCCGCGGTGATGCGAGCCTCGGCGAAGGCCTGGAACAACGCGAGCCAGTTGAGTCGGCGGACGGTGGCGGGGCTGGACACGTGATGCAGGCGAGGAAGCCAGTGTTGTTAAAACACTTCACACGAATTCTAGGTGGCGCGCCACGCTTGACCAGGGCGTGAACAGTTTTCACAATCAGCGGATTCGCTCAACGCACCGAGCGTTTCAGATCAACCTCAACCCACGACCGAGCCGCTTTCGCGCCCTGCCATGAACTGCCTTCTCGCCACCGTCATCGACTCCGCCCGCGCCGTGCGCGGGTGCGATGCCGCGTTGCGGACACAGGTCAAAGGATCGAAGCCGGCGGGCATGCCCGTCTCGGTCGCCTATGCACACGACCTGGGTCGTGAGCGCCATGACACCAACCTATCGGGTGAAGGCCCCGGCTAGACGCCGCCCTTCCATGCTCATCGAGGCCCGGTCTCCGCAAGGAACCGGGCCTTTTGCTTTTCCGCCGCCGGCGCAGCCTCGGCGCCGCTGCCCAGCGCCTGCTCTTTCACAACTCGCGTCGATTGCAGTGCCAGCTTCGCTGGTCGGTTCTGCAGTCAAACACTGGCAGGCGCCGGGTTTCATTCCCGGCTGCCCTGCCCCATCTCGGGTGTGCCCACGCACAAGCACCGGCCGGCCCGGTGTGCATGTGCGCTCGGGCGGCCGCCTGTCGCGTGCAGCGACGCAACGCTGGTTTGCGCAAACCAGCCGCGTCGCGTGTGGACACAGCCGAGATGGTTGATCAACTCTCAACCCAGCCCTTCGGCGAACTCACGCTTCGGGGGGCGCAAACCGGCCGCAACGATTGGGCGGCGTCGGAACCCGTCACCGACAACCTTTTCATCCACCGTGCCAGCCCACAGAAAGGAGGCCGCCATGCACGACGTCTTGCAACTGGACATCACCGGCCAGCCCCAGGCCTGGATCTCAGTGGAACAGGCGGCTTGCCTGGTCGCCACCGGCGCCATCGTCTGGTCGGCCGGGGCCGAGCCGCTGGCCGTGCTGCGCGGCGGTTTCAACAGCGTCACGGGCCGCCAGTCGCGGCTGGAGGTGCCACCCATCGTCGCGCTGCGCGGCGCGTCGCGCATCAATCTCTTCGAACTGACGCCGGTCTACGGCAAGGGCAAGGTCATCAAACGTGACCGCTGCACCTGCGCCTACTGCGGCGAGCGTTTCGACGCACGCGTGCTGACGGTGGACCACATCGTGCCGGCCTGCCGCGGCGGTCGCCTGAGCTGGATGAACACGGTCGCGGCCTGCCGCGCGTGCAATGCCCGCAAGGCCGACCGCACACCGGACGAGGCCCACATGCCGCTGCTGTTCGCACCGTTCGTGCCGAGCCGCTTTGAGGACTTCATCCTCAAAAGCCGGCACATCCGGTCCGACGTGCACGACTGGCTGGCTGCCCGCCTGCCGAAGGGATCTCGCCTCAGCTGAGGCGACCACGAATCTGCCGAGGAAAGCAAAGGCTCACAGGCCGGGGTTCCCACGCCCCGCCGGTGCGCCGTGGCCAGGCTTCATTGCCTGTCGCCACGACGCATGCCGCCTTGCCGGAATCGGCTGATGCAGAGATGACAAGGTGTCGCCCAAGGGGTGGGTTCGATTCCCTTCATCTCAACCATTGGATAGCTCAGTCGGGTAGAGCAACGAAATCTGATTTCGTCTGTCGCGGGTTCGACTCGCGCTCCAATGATTGGCTTCACAAGCCAGTCCACAACCGGTCGCAAGACCACCACGCCGAACGTGCGCCCCAGCCCCGGCTGGACCGCGCATCAGCGGCCCGCGCTCGCACGTCGGGCAGGCGGGGCCCTGCCTTCACGGCCAGCCGCGAACGCTTTCCGTCAGGAGATGTTCAACGCGCACCGTGACGCAAGGCCCTGGCATCCGGCGTCCGCACGGGTTGCTGTAACGGCACCATTTGAAACACGCGTCACTACAAGGAGAACGCCATGCGCGGCAAGGGCCATGCGGACAGCTTCGAGAGCTGTTCGCACGGCGCCGGCCGCGTGATGCGCCGGGGTAACGCCAAGCGTCAGTTCACGCTGGCCGACCACCGCGCCGCGACCAAAGGTGTCGAGTGCCGCAAGGGCAAGGACGTCCTCGACGAGACGCCGGCGATCTACAAGAACATCGACGCCGTCATGGCCGCACAGCGCGAGCTGGTCGATGTGGTTCACACCTTGAAACAAGTGGTGTGCGTGAAGGGCTGAACCCATCGACCTTCCAGGGCGTGCGACTGCGGTCGCACGCCCTTTTTTCATGGCCGCCGTGACAAACGTGCCACGCGATGAGCGCAGACGCGAAGGGTGCAAGCCAGCGCCGCCACTAACATTGCCGCCCTTACGGGGGCGCCATGAAACTGCTGGTCAAATTCAATCTGGTCTATCTGCTGGTGATGAGCCTGGGCATTGCGCTCAGCGGCTACATCGCCCGCCAGCTGCTGCAGGACAACGCGCAGCAGGAAGTCGTCGGCAGCGCGCGCATGCTGATGGAGAAGGCGCTGGCCGTGCGCAACTACACCAACACGCAGGTCAAGCCGCTGCTGGTCTCGCAGATGGCGCACGAGTTTCTGCCGCAGACGGTGCCCAGCTACGCGGCCACCGAGGTGCTGAACACGCTGCTGGCCAAGCACCCCGAGTTCGCCTACAAGGAAGCGACGCTGAACCCCACCAATCCGCGCGACCGTGCCACCAGCTGGGAGGCCGACGTCGTGGGTCAATTCAGAAGCGCCGCGGACCTGAAGGAAACCGTCGGCACGCGCGACACGCCGGCTGGCCCATCGCTGTACATCGCGCGCCCCATGCGCATCACCGACCCCGCCTGCCTGGCCTGCCACAGCAGCGTGGATGCCGCGCCCGCCACCATGGTGGCCAAGTACGGCCCGGCCAACGGCTTCGGCTGGATGCTGAACGAAGTCATCGGCGCGCAGATTGTGTCCGTGCCGCTGGGCGTGCCGCTGCAGCGCGCCGAGCAGACCTTCAAGGTCTTCATCACCTCGCTGGTGGGCGTGTTCGTGGCGGTGGGCGTCGTGCTGAACCTGATGGTCTGGATGCTGGTGGTGCGCCCGGTCACGCGCCTGTCCGCGCTGGCAGACCGCGTCAGCCAGGGTGATCTCGACGCGCCTGAGTTCAAGACCTCCGGCCGCGACGAGATCGCCACGCTGTCCGATTCCTTCTCGCGCATGCGCGCCAGCGTCGTGCAGGCCATGAAGCTGCTCGACGCCTGAGTCATCTCGCGGCATGAGCGACAAGAAGCATCCCGACCAGTTGGGCAAGTACCGCATCGTCGACATCCTCGGCGAGGGCGCGATGGGTGTCGTCTACAAAGGCTTCGATCCCGACATCCAGCGCACCGTCGCGCTGAAGACCATCCGCCAGCAGATCGACGCGCAGGACGACAGCCCCGGCGCCGCGGCCTCGCGCTTTCGCAACGAGGCCCAGGCAGCGGGCCGCCTGGCGCACCCCGGCATCGTGGGCGTCTACGACTTCGGCCGCGACCAGCAGGTCGCCTACATCGCCATGGAATTCGTCGAAGGCCGCTCGCTGGCCAGCTACCTGACCGCCAAGGTGCGCTTCACCGACAACGACATCGTGGGCATCATGAGCCAGCTGCTGGATGCGCTGGGCCATGCGCACGACAAGGGCGTCTGGCACCGCGACATCAAGCCGGCCAACATCATCATGACCACCGGTGGCCGGCTCAAGGTGGCCGACTTCGGCATCGCCCGCATCGAGACCCAGCACCTCACGCAGACCCACTACATGGTAGGCACGCCCAGCCACATGGCGCCCGAGCAGTTCCTCGGCAAGCCGATGGACCGGCGCGTGGACATCTACGGCGCCGGCGTCGTGCTCTACCAGCTGCTGACCGGCCGCGCACCCTTCGTCGGCACGACCGAGGCGCTGATGTACAAGGTCGTCAACGACATGCCCGAGCCGCCGTCCGTCGTGGACGGCGCCGACCGGCCCGGCTGGTTCGACCGCATCATCATGCGCGCGCTGGCGAAGCGGCCAGCCGACCGCTACGCCACGACCTTCGAGTTCAAGCAGGCGCTGCAAGACGCCGTTGGCGGCAGCGTCGACGAGTCGGCCTGGGAGCAGACGGTACTGATGGCACCGCCACGCCCCGCCCGCTCGCCGCTGACGCCCACGCTGGCACCGCCGTCCGTTGGCAGCGCCGCCGGCTCCGGCACCGCGCCGCCGCCGTCGCACTGGGACAAGGCCCAGCTCACGCAGGTGGAGATGACGCTGGCCCGGCACGTCGGCCCGCTGGCCAGCGTGCTGGTGCGCCGCGCCGCGCGCGAGTGCACCGACCTGAACGAGCTGTACAGCAAGCTGGCCGAGCAAGTGCCGGACGCGCGCGCCCGCGACGCCTTCCTCGGCCAGGCCAGCCTGGTGACGGGCGCGCCCCGCACCGCCGGAAGCACGGCAGGCACGCCGCCCGGCTCCAGGGGCGCCACCGGCGCCTCCGCCCCCGCCACCGCCATCGGCGGGCCGCTGAACGACGCCGTCATCGAGAAGGCCCAGGCGCTGCTGGCGCAGCACGTGGGGCCCATCGCCAAGGTGCTGGTCAAGCGCGCCGCCGGCGGTACCGACAGCCGCGCGGTGTTCTTCAACCGGCTGGCCGAATCGGTCAGCGACGCAAAGGCGCGCGACAAGCTGCTGGCCGACCTCGGCAAGCTGCCCTGACGGCTCAGGCGGCGGCGAAGTGCCGCCGGTAGTCGGCCGGCGTCATGCCGCTGCGGCGCCGGAACTCGCGCGTGAAGTGCGACTGGTCCGCATGCCCGCACAAAAACCCGATCTCGGCGAGCGGCGCGTCGGTCTGCAGCAGCCACCAGCCGGCAGTGCGGTAGCGCGCCTCGGCCAGCAGCGGCCGGTACCCCGTGCCCTGCTGCTGCAGTTCGCGCTGCAGGCTGCGCCGCGGGCAGCCCAGCTGGCGCGCCAGTTCGTCCATGGCCGGAGCCGCGGGCAGGCGTTGCGCGAGGCCGTTGAACAACGCCTTCACATCGGCGGCCCAGGCCTCGTCGGGGGCGAGGTCGCCAAGCGCTGCCGCAGGGGTTGGCGGCGCATGCGCGGCCCAGGTGATGCGCCAGGCAGAGGTGTCGTCGGCCGTTTCGCGGTCGCAGGCCGGGTAGACCGGCACGCCCCCAGCCCAGGCCTGCAAGCCCCGGTGCCCGCAGGCCTCCAGCAAGGCCACCAGCACGCCCAGCACGACCAGGTCTTCGGCTGCATGCGGCGCCTGCGACCGCAGCGACACATGGCGCAGCCGGGCCTCGCCTTCCCCCACCTCGACGACCTGCACGCGGTGGCGCGAGTGGATGTAGCGCTCCAGCCGGCCCCAGCGCCCGAACAGGTCGCGCGCGTCTCTAGCGCTGGCAAGCGCGCGATGCGAGGGCTCGTGCGTGAAGCGGTGCAGGCCACGGCCCAGCAGGGCCAGGCAGCGCATGCCGCCCTGCTGGATGGCGTGCTGCAGCATCGCCCGCTTGGCGTCCAGGCCCACGGTCGCCCCGTCAGGCGTGGCCGGCGCCTGCAGCCCCAGCTCGCGCAGCCCCTGGGCGAGGACGCGCAGCATCGCGGCGCTGGCGAAGTCGGCGGGGGCGGAGGTGGCGCTCACCGGGGCATTGTGGCCAGCGCCGCTCGCCACGGCAGCGAGGTCAGCCGCACGCCCGTCGCCGCGCGCAGCGCATTGGCGATGGCCGCTCCGCCGGCCACGATGGCTGTCTCGCCGGCACCGGTGGGCGCGTCCCCCTCGTCGACCAGCTCGATGTGCATCGCCGGCACATCGCCCCAGCGCGGAATGGGCGAGTCGGCGAAGCCGCTGGCCGCCACCTGCCCGGCCGCCAGGTCCAGTTGCTCCACCAGCACCATGCCCACGCACCAGACGAGGTTGCCCTCGCACTGTGCCCTCACCTGGCTGGCACTGATGACGCGGCCGCAGTCGTGCGCGCACCACAGCCGCAGCACCCGGGCGCTGCCGTCGGCAGCCACGGCAACGTCGGCGACGACGGCGGCATAGCTCATGTCCTTGTAGATGCCGCAGGCCAGGCCGCGGCCGACGCGCTCGCCTGTCAGAGGCCGGCCCCAATCCGCCATCTGCGCCACACGCGCCAGCACCCGCGCGAGCCGCGCATCCTCGACGTGAGCGAGGCGGAAGGTCAGTGGGTCCTGCCCCACGCGCCGGGCGCACTCGTCGATGACGGACTCGGTGACGAAATGGTTGGGGCCAGCGCCCAGGCCGCGCCAGGGCCCGGCCAGCAACGGCAGGCGCTGGAGCGCAAAACGCGTCTCGCGCGCGGCAGCCCGGTAGGGCAGCCTGGCGCCGCGCGCCACGCCGGCGTCGCCGACGAAGCGGCTGGCCGCCTGCATCCACGGCGGCATGGCCGCGTTGGTGAACAGGATGTGCGAGCTGACGAAGCCATGCCACCAGTGCTGAAGCCGCCCGTCCTTCAATCGCACCCTGACGCGATGACTGGACGGTGCGCGGTGAAAACTCTGGGCGAACTCCTGCGCCCGCGTCCACTGCACCTTCACCGGACGCCGCACGGACTTCGCCAGCACCGCCGCTTCCAGTTCCACCGTGCAGATTGTCTTGCCGCCGAAAGCGCCGCCCACGCGGTGGCCGTGCACGGTGATCTGGTCATCATCCAAACCCAGGCGCTTCGCCACCACGTCGCGCTGGTAGAACACGTCCTGGCTGCCCACCCACACCTGCAGCTTGCCGGCGTTGTCGAACTCGGCGACGGCGGCGCGCGGCTCCATAGCTGCATGCGCGGCGGGCGGAATGTCGAAGCGCAGGTCCAGATCCCACGTGCCGTGGCGCGGCACGTCGTCGTCGTGCACCGCATGGGTGAGGCGGTCGCCGTCGGCCAGCCGGGCATCGATGTCCAGCAACTCGCGCCAGCCGCTGGCCGGCGCCTCCTTTTGCCACTGCACCGCCAGTGCCTGCTCGATGCGATCCAGCGCGCCAGGCGTGGCCGCGACGATGCCGAGGCCGCGCGCCTGGCCCTGCACAAAGCGCTCGTCACGCACCAGGGCGACGAAGCCCGGCTGCGCCCGCGCGGCGGCCTCGTCGAAGGCGCGCGGCAACGACGCGAACTCCGGCGACAGCGGCGCATACAGCACGCGGCCGAACACCAGCCCGGGGCGGCGCACGTCGGCCACGAACAGCGGCTGGCCGGTGACGATGGCCTCGCCCTGCGCAAGCGGCGGGCGCTTCAGGTCCGGCCGGTCGGCCGTGGGCCAGCGCAGCGCGGGCGGCGGGTCGCCCGGCGACGCAAAGCTGCCCCGCGCGACGGCCTCGCGCAGCAGCGCGCAGCCCTGCGCGAGCGGCAGCGCGAAGTCCTTGATGGAATCGCTGCCCACGGTGGCCTTCACGCGGCCGATGTCGTTCGTGCACGGCAGCTTGACGACCACCGCATCCCAACCCACGCCCAGCTCGACGCAGGCGATCTGCTTGAGCCCGGTCAGGATGCCCTGTCCCATCTCCACGCGGGGCAGCCACAGCGTGTAGCGGCCGTCGCCGTCGTGGCGTATCCAGCCCAGCGCGTCGTCCAGGCTGGGCGCCGGGCGCTTCGGGATGACCGGCAACGCGCAGCCGCTGAACAGCGCCACGGTCAGACTGGCGAGCACGCCACGGCGGGTCAGCGCGGCGCTCATCTCCGCCCCTGGATCAACACGCCGCGGATGCGCTGCTGTGTGCCGCAGCGGCACAGGTGGCCGCTCATCGCCACCGCGCTGGCGGCCTCGTCGGGCGCGGGGTTCTGGCGCAGCAGCGCCGCGGCGCTCATCAGCTGGCCGGCCTGGCAGTAGCCGCATTGCGGCACCTGCGCTTCCAGCCAGGCCTGCTGCAGCGGGTGCAGCGCGCCGTCCGCCGCCGCCAATCCTTCGATGGTCATCAGCTCATGTCCCACTGCCGCGCCGACCGGCAGCACGCAGCTGCGCGTGGCAGCGCCGTCCAGCCACACCGTGCAAGCGCCGCACAAGCCCATGCCGCAGCCAAACTTGGCGCCCACCAGGCCCAGATGCTCGCGCAGCACGTGCAGCAGCATCTCGTCCCGCCATTCCGGCGCCACGGCATGCGGCCGGCCATTGATCCGAAGTTCCATCGCCACTCCTGCTGAAGTGGCCGGAAGCATGGTCAGCGGCGGCGAGGCGGTATAGAAGAATTGCGCCAGCTACTGCCTCAACCCGCGCAACCGCTGCCCGCCCTGCAGCAGCACGGCAGCGACGACACGCTGGTCGGCATCGCGCTCGAACGCGACGACGGCGCCGACCACCTTGATCGCTATGCGGTCGGTGCCCGTCACCTCGGCCGCGATAGCCGGCTGGTCGCTGCCCTGCACCATCAACTTCCCCTCGCGCTCGAACACCTTCAGGCTGAACTGAGGCGCCAGCTGGAACTCGCCGGCCCAGTCCTTCCAGGCGGGGTTGGTGATGGTGGGCAGCGCCTCCACCAGGGCCACACGGCGGGCCTGCGTCACGCCGCCGCCCTGCTGCCAGGTGAAGCGCGCGACCGGCTGGCCGTCCGCGGGCGGCTCGGGGCGCAGCAGCGCCGACAGACCCAGCGGGTAGAAGTCACCGCGGCTGTCGTGGCGCAGCTCGAGGGCGGGCTGGCCAGGAACCTGGGCCATCAGCCGGCCATCGGTCTCCGAGATCGTCACGCGCAGGGGGCCCAGCTCGTAGTCTCCGGCCAGCGCCCGGCGCAGCGCGGCCGGCGCCTCGACGGCACGGCGCGGCTGCAGCGGCATGTCCAGGCCCAGCAGCGCGAAGCCGATGTCGCCCAGGCCGCCCAGGTCCGTCAGCGCGGTGTCGGCCAGCACGACGACGGCACGTTGCGCGCCGGGTTCCAGCACCACCAGCGACGAGAAGCCGCCGGTGCCGCCTTCATGCATGACCAGCTCGCGCCCCTGCACGCGGCGCAGCAGCCAGTTCATGCCATAGCCCTGGGCCAGCGGCTGCTGGGTGCGGCGCAGTGGCGCCACGAGCGCCGGCGGGCCGTCGCCCAGTTGGGCGCGGGCATAGCGCACCATGTCGTCCAGCGTGGCCTTGACCATGCCGAAGCCGGCGAGGTTGGTTGCAATGCTCCAGGCCGGCGTGGGCGTGCCGTCGGGCAGGTGGCCGGCGGCGGGTGCCGCGCCCAGCGGGCTGGCGATGTAGGCCGTGGCCATGCCCAGTGGCTTGAACAGCTGCCCGCGCAGCGCGGCCTCCAGATCGCCACCGAGGCTGCAGGCCATTGCAATGGAAAGCACCAGCATGCCGAAGTTGGAGTATTCGGGCTGGCTGCCGATCGGGCGCGCCAGCTGCACCTGCTTCAGCGCGGCCAGCACCTGGGCCTCGGTCAGCGAGGCGTAGGGGTCGGCGGGGTTGACGACGGACAAGCCGGGCGGCAGCGCGGGCAGGCCGCTGGTGTGCGTGACGAGGTCGCGGACGAGGATCTGGCGTTCGCCCTGGCGCGGCACGGCCGTGCCCTCGGGCAGGTGGCGGGCTATTGCGTCGTCCAGCGACCAGCGGCCCGTGTCGACCAGCCCGGCCACCAGCGCCGCGGCCATGGTCTTGGTGACCGACCCGATTTCGAAGGCAGCGCCCGCCGCCGGCGCGCCGCCCTCGCGCGTGCCGGCGCAGCGCACGGCGCGCCAGACCTTGCCCGGCTCGATGACGGCGGCCTGCACGCACGTGCCGCTGCGGTCGCCGTCGAAGCGGGTGGCGAGCAGCTTCTCGATATCTGCGTCGCTCGCTGGGAGCGCCATGGCAAACATGGGCAGGCAAGTGAGGGCGGCGAACAGGGGGCGTGTCATGCCATGTCCTCTCGGGTCAGTTGATCCAGCTTGTCGATTCGGCGTTGCAGCCGGCGTGCGCCGTGAAGGTTGAGCAGCACGACACCGCCCAGCACCGCCGCGACGAAGACAAAGATCCACGGCTGCCAGAAGCCGTTCTCGATCTGCCGCCCGCACAGGAACAGGACCATGCCGGGGACCGACGGCGCGACGTACCAGAGCCAGACTGAGCGCAGCGCCTCGCGCTGGCGGACCAGTTCCCCGCGGTGGAAGGCCAGCAAGCTGCAGGCCCAGGCTTCGGGCAGTGGCCGCGCCGACGCGCGCCGGTGCATCTGCCACTGCGTGAAGCAGCCGCCTGCCACGACGAGCAGCGCGCCGAGCTTGCTCAGCCAATGCGGAAAGAACCAGGCGAAGAACAGGAAGGTCGGCGCGAGCAGGGCCGCCACGAGGGTCTCGCGTCGGTTGCGCCGCGACACAACGCGCTGCAGCTTCACGGCCTGCTCCGCCAGTGCCTGCGACTGGAGGGGCTGCAGCGCTGGCAGGTCCTGTTCGCGCCACAGATTGCGTGCGCCGTCTTCGGCCGAATGCGTGGTCATCGCGGGCTCCTAGTGGCGCTCAGCTGGCTGGCCAGCAGCGCCTTGATGCGATGGATCTTGGTGGCGACATTGCGGGTCGACAGGCCGGTGATGTCGGCGATGCTGGCGGCGTCAAGCTCCTCCAGGTATAGCAGCATCAACTCGCGGTCCAGCGGCGCGAGGCGGTGCACCAGCGCCAGCACGCGCTGCAGATCCAGCCGGCGTTCGGTGTGGCCGGGGTCCAGGCGTTCGTCGGGCAGGTGCTCGATCTCTTCCAGCGCCAGCATCTGCGCCTTGCCCGCGTGGTGCTGCACATGCCGCGCGCCGACGTTGTGTGCCACGCGGTAGACCCAGGTGCGCAGCGAGCAGTCGCCGCGGAAGGCGGCCAGGCTCTGCCACAGCGCCAGGTGTAGCTCTTGCTGCAGCTCCTGGCGCAAGACCGGGTCGCGCTCGTAGCCGTGGCAGCAGCGCGCCAGCTCGGCGCCATGGGCCGCCAGGGCCTGGCGGTAGCGCGTGTCCTGCGATGAATCAGGGGTCATGCAGCAGGTAGTGACCGCGCCGCAGACTTTCTTACAGCCGGTACGCGAGCACCTTGAGGCTGCGGTCTTCGGAGACGTCCTGGAACGCCGCAGGGTTGGCCACGCGCTCAACGAAGCTCAGCTCGGGCGCATTGGCCTCCACCGCCTCGCGCAGGAAGGCTTCGCCCAGCTCCGGCGCGTTCAGGCACAGCAGCGCGTGGCCACCGGGCGCCAGCAGCGCGGGCAGGCGCCGGGCCAGCCGCGCATAGTCCTTGGTCGCGACGAAGCTGCCCTTCTGGAAGCTGGGCGGGTCGCAGACGACCAGGTCGTAGGGCCCGCCGCGCGTCAGCTTGCTCCAGGAGTTGAAGATGTCGTGGGCCAGGAACTTGGCGCCCGTCTTCACACCGTTGAGTTCATGGTTGGTGCGGCCAGTGGCGAGCGCACCTGACGCCATGTCCACATTGACCACCTCGGCCGCGCCAGCCTGCAGCGCGACGACCGAGAACGCGCAGCTGTAGGCGAACAGGTTCAGCACCTTGGCGCCGGGCTTGACGTGCTCGCGCACCCAGCACCGGCCGCTGGCCATGTCCAGGAACAGGCCGTGGTTCTGGCCGCGCAGCAGGTGCACGACGTAGCGCGTGCCCGCCTCGGTGACGACATGCGGCTCGGGCACGGCGCCCGCCATGATCCGCGTCTCGGCGCCTTCGCCGCGGCACTGGTAGACCCAGGCCAGCGCGTCGCCGAAGCGCGACGTCAACGCCTGACCGACAGCAGCCAGCGCGGCCTCGTCCAGCGGCTTGAAGGCTGTCAGCAGCAGTACCGGCGGGAAGGCATCGAGCGCCAGGTGCTCGCAGCCGGGGAACAGGCCGCCGCGGCCGTGGAACAGGCGCTGGGCGTCCGTGGGGAGGTCCATCGTCGCGATGGCATCGAGCAGGGCTTGCATGGGTCGGCATTCTCAAGTCCAGAATCACTGCCCATGGACTTTCAACTTGTTCTCGACCAGATCAACACCGAACTGCGCCCGCTGATGGGCCAGGGCGGCCAGGTGGCCCGCTACATCCCGGCGCTGGCCCGCGTGTCACCCCTGCAGTTCGGCATCGCGCTGCGCACCTGCGAGGGCGAGACCGCACAGGCCGGCGACAGCGCCGTGCCCTTCTCCATCCAGAGCATGTCCAAGGTGTTCTCGCTGACGCTGGCGATCAAGGCGCTGGACGAGGCGCTGTGGGACCGCATCGGCCGCGAGCCGTCGGGCAGCCCGTTCAACTCGCTGGTGCAGCTGGAGAGCGAGCGTGGCATCCCGCGCAACCCCTTCATCAACGCCGGCGCCATCGCCGTGGCGGACCGGCTGGTCAGCCAGGCAGACGCGCTGCCGGAGCTGCTGCGCCTGCTGTCCGGTCTGTGCGGCGAGGCCGTGCAGGTGGACGCCGAGGTGGCGCAGTCCGAGGCCGACACGGGTTTTCGCAACACGGCGCTGGCCAATTTCATGAAGGCTTTCGGGACGCTGGACAACGACGTGGCCGAGGTGCTGGCCGTGTACTTCCACCAGTGCGCCATCCACATGAGCTGCGAACAGGTGGCATGCGCGGCCGGCTACCTGTGCCGCGACGGACGGCATCCGCTGGCCGGGCCGGACGTCATCAGCGCCACGCAGACCCGGCGCATCAACGCACTGATGCTGACCTGCGGCACCTACGATGCGGCCGGCGAGTTCGCCTTTCGCATCGGGCTGCCGTCCAAGAGCGGCGTGGGCGGCGGCATCGTCGCGGTGGTGCCGGACCGCCTCACGTTGTGCGTGTGGTCCCCCGCGCTGGACGCGACGGGCAACTCCTTCCTCGGGCGCCAGGCGCTGGAGCTGTTCGTCGCGAAGACAGGGCTGTCGGTTTTTTAGCTCGCGTACTTGATGGAGCAGCCATACGGCCGCGTGCTGGCCTTCTCGACCTTCTTGCCTGCCGCCACATCGGCGAGCGCCAGCTTCACATAGGGCTCGGCCTTGGCGATGTCGTCCACCTTGGCGGTGGCGATGCTGTCGATGCCGCCCTTGTAGGCCAGCGTGCCATCGCCACGGATGACGTACATGTGCGGCGTAGTCTGCGCGCCGTAGGCCTTGCCGATCTCGCCCTTCGGGTCCAGCAGCGTGGCGGCCGGTGCGGCGCCTCGGTCGGCGTTGAGCTTCCTGGCGGTGGCACCGTCGACGAAGCCTTGCTGGCCTGGGGCCGACGAGACCACCTGCAGCCACACCACGCCTTGCGCAGCGGCCTCTTTCTGCTGGGTCTGCATGTTGCCGCCGTAGTGCTTCTTGACGTAGGGGCAGTCGTGGTTGGTCCACTCCAGCACCACCGTCTTGCCCTTGTAGTCGGCCAGGTTGACGGTCTTGCCATCGGCGGTGGTGGCGGTGAACGCCGGCGCGGCAGCATCCACGCTGGCATTGGCGAACGCCAGCACCGGCGCCGCAACGGCGGCAGCGATCAGCGAACGGCGAAGCAGATTCAACGTCATGTCTAACTCCTGGAGGCGGGGGGGGCGGAAGAGACGGCCTCGATGACGAGACCGGGGGTGAGGATCTGCGGCAGCACCTGGGCCTCGGCGGCGCCGGGCGCGTAGTACAGGTACAGCGGCACGCCGGAGCGGCCATGGGCCCTCAGCACGGCGGTGATCTTGGGGTCCTCGCGGGTCCAGTCGCCCTTCAGGTAGGCGATGCCGGCCTGGCTGAAGGCCGCCTGCACCTCAGGGCGCGACAGCGCCACGCGCTCGTTGACCAGGCAGGAGATGCACCACGACGCCGTCATGTTGACGAACACCGGCTTGTTCTGCGCACGCAGCTCGGCCAGGCGCTCGGCGCTGTAGGCCTCGTGGCTGGCCGACGCGGCCGGCGTGGCGGCATCTACCGGCTTGATGGCCGTCGTCAGTCCCAGCGCCAGCACGACGCCGGCCACCGCCGCGACCGTGCCCACGGTGCTCACGCCGCTGGCATTGCGCCACCACAGGCCGAAGGCGATGATCACCAGGCCCAGCAGCGCCAGCGCCACGCCGTCCGGCCCGGCCTGCTGCGCCAGCACCCACAGCAGCCACACGACGGCGGCATACATCGGGAAGGCCAGGAACTGCTTGAAGGTGTCCATCCACGCCCCCGGCCGCGGCAGCCAGCGCTGCGCCGCCGGCCAGAAGGCCAGCACCAGGAAGGGCAGCGCCAGGCCCAGGCCCAGCGCCAGGAACACGGCCAGCATCACCGCTGCCGGCTGGCTCAGCGCGAATGCCAGCGCCGCGCCCATGAACGGCGCCGTGCACGGCGTGGCCACGACGGCTGCCAGCACGCCGGTGAAGAAGCTGCCCGCCAGACCCTGCTTGGCGGCCAGGCCGGAGCCGATGCCGGTGAAGCTGCCGCCGACGTCGAAGAAGCCCGACAGGTTCAGGCCCACCAGGAACAGCAGGTACGCCACCACCCCCACGAACACCGGCGAGTGGAACTGGAAGCCCCAGCCCACCTGCTGGCCGCCAGCGCGCAGCGCGATCAGCACGGCCGCCAGCACCGCGAAGCTGGCCAGCACGCCGGCCGTGTAGGCCAGGCCCTCGGCCTTGTGGTTGCCGCCGCCCACCAGCG
Organism: Pelomonas dachongensis; assembly: GCF_043555865.1. NCBI lineage: Bacteria > Pseudomonadati > Pseudomonadota > Betaproteobacteria > Burkholderiales > Sphaerotilaceae > Roseateles > Pelomonas dachongensis. The sequence continues at coordinate 293,099 of NZ_JBIGHY010000001.1, read as the reverse complement.
TCAACGCCTTGATGGACAACACCGGGAACACGCAAGGCATCAGGTTCAGGATCAGCCCGCCCACCAGCGCCAGCGCTAGCGCGGGCAGCAGGCCAAGCTCGCTGCCGGGCGCAGGCGCCGCTGCCGGCGCCGCAGCGGCCGGCGCGCTCAGGTCGGCCGGGCCGGGGCCCTTGCCGGCGCCTTCGGGCATGGGAGCGGTGACGGTCCAGGCCTGCTCGCCGTTGGCGGAGGTCAGCACCAGCACGCCGGACAGCGGCTGGCCCGCCTTCACCGGTTCTTCGCCCGCGGGCAGCTCCAACGTCCAGCCGTCAGTGCCGGCCTTCAGCGCCTGCGGGGCGCTGTGCGTGACGGCGCCCCAGGTGTCGGCGAAGAAATAGGCCTTGGTGACGCCCCCCAGCGTGCCGGCGAGCTGCACGCCCTGCGCGGCCGGCTGGATCTGCACGTCGAACGATGCGGGCTGGGGAATGGCGCGGCGCCATTCGTCGATCTGCGCGGCATCCGGCCCCGGCTGGCCGGCCGCCGCCACGGGCAGGTCCAGCCCCAGCGTGACCTGCTCGGGGATGCACACATCCTTGCAGACCAGCCAGCGCACCTCGGCCACCGGCTTGAAACGGGCGCCGGCCTTGGCGCCGGGAGGCACGGTCAGCTCCACCAGCAGCGCCGGGCGGCCCTCATAGCCGTAGTTGACCAGCGGGCCGATGGGCTGCACGGCCGGCGTGGGCCACTGGATGGGGCCGGCCTCGGTGCCGCTCCACTCGATAGTGGTGGCCTGGCCGGAGTCGCCCGGGTTGAGCCAGTAGGTGTGCCAGTGCGCCTTGATGTCCTGCTCCAGCGCGACGGTGAAGCGCTGGCCAGGTGCGACGCTGGCCTGGCTGGACACCAGGCGGGCCTTCACATGCTCGGTGGCCGCCTCGGGCGAGGCCGCGGACGCGAACGGCGGCAGGGCCAGCATGGCCAGCAAGGCCAGGGAAATGGATCGCAGGAAGGCAGGCATCCCGAAATGCTAGGCCAAACCCGTTGCCCTTCTGTAAAGCCCGGCTTGGACGAAGGCCTCGAACGCCGCCCACAGCGGCTCGAAGCGCTCGGGATGCCCCTCCAGCAGCGACAGCGCATGCAGCCCGGCCTCCAGCGTGGACAGCTGGCCCGGCCGGTGTGCCCGGCGTATCGCATAGCAGCCGGGCAGGTCCGGCAGTGCCAGCCGCGGCAGCGCGCCCAGCCACGGGTTGCCGGCAAGCAGGCGGCGGCTCTGGCGCCAGCTGCCGTCCAGCAGGATGAATCGCTCCACTGCAGCCGGCAGAGGCGCGCCGCCTTCGCCGGGATAGACCAGCGCGGTGCCGGGGCCGGCCAGCACGGCGTCGAACACCTCGCCGCGCAGCCGGCGCGCGCGCTGCAGCCCCAGCGTCAGCAGCGCCGTGGTGTTCTTGGCATGGCCTGCCTCGGCAGGGTGCTGCAGGATCAGCAGCTCGGTGCGGTGCGCCACCGGCGCCACCGGCAGCATTGCGCACAGGCAGGTCGGCGCCGGCCGCTCGCAGCGCGGGCAGACCGCGCGCTTCAATGCGGCGGGATGACGCTGTGTGGGGCCAGCGTGGACACCGTGCTGTCGGCATCGCCCGCGTGAGCGTGCTCCTGGGTGCGCCGCTGCGAGCGACTGCTGGGCAGGTTCAACTGCTTTCGGCGGGCCAGGTTGCCGGCCACCCAGGCCCCACCCAGCACGCCGAACACGTTCAGCGCGCCGAACAGCGGCGCGGCGCCGGACGACAGCAACAACGTCTGCATGGGCGCGGAATAGGCGCGCGGCTTCAGCGCGAAGCTGAACGCTCCGAAGATCAGCCAGCCCGCCCAGGCCAGACCGATGCCCGTCATGAGCCAGCCGATGTAGGGCTTGTGGCGCCGACGCGAGGGACGCAGGGTCAGGTAAGCCCAGACCAGCGCGACCAGGAACAGCACCAGCGCGATGGCGATGGCCTCGCCCGCCATGACCGGCAGGCTGTTGCGCCCCCCCAGCGACGTGTAGACCTGACGCGGGAGGCCGATCTGCGCGTACTGAATGGCGGCGCCCGTACCAAAGCAGTACAACAGGGCGCCCGAGACGAAGGCGATGGAACGACGGGCGGCTTTCATGAGCCGTGATTGTCCGCGCTGACGATCAGCGCGCCGCCCAGGGATTCCGAGCGGCCAAAAACAAGGCCCGTCATCCAGCGGCGGACGCGGGCCGGGCAGTCAGCAACGGCGGGGCCGCTCAGCGCTTGCGGTCGAAGCGCTGCGCACGGGCCAGGCCGCGGCGTTCGCCGCTGTAGAAACCAGTGTCGAAGGCTTCGTGCTTGCGGCCCTTGTCAACGGATTCCTCGGCGGTCCACGCCGTGCCGATCTCGGGCGCGGGGAGGCGACGGGGCTGGGGTTCGTGGCGGGTCAAAACTTTCATCGTGGCTTGGGGCCTGTTGCCAGGCCGTCTCGCGTTGGGTACGACGCGATTGGGAGGCACAACGCGGCGCCGACACCGGCCGTTGACAGCGCTTCAACACTTCCTTGCACTCCTTTCATGCCGACAATCCCGGTATCGCCACCGTGAACGCACCATGACCGTCAAGCTCAAGAAGTCCATCCCGGCCAAGGCCATTCCCATCACCGTCGTCGACCGTGCGGCCTTCGAGGCGCTGGCGCCCACGCTGCCCGAGGCGACCCGCCACTGGCTGGCGACGGTCGGCTTCGTCGGCGCGCCTGACAGCCATGCGCTGGTGCCCGGCGCCAACGGCCGGCTGGGCCGGGTGTTCGCCGGCATCGCGCACACGGCCCATCCGTTCGCGCTGGCGGCGCTCCCGCTGGCGCTGCCCGAGGGCGAGTACGGCCTGGACGTCGCCGGCCTGACGCTACTGCCGGAAAGCGCGGCGATGTCGTGGGAGCTGGGTGGCTACCGCTTCGACCTCTACAAGCCGGCCCGGCGCGCGCCGGCCACGCTGTGGCTGAAGCCGGGTGCGGATGCCGAACGCGGCCTCGCACTGGCCGCCGCCATCGCGGCGACGCGCGACCTGGTCAACACGCCGGCCGAGCACATGGGCCCGGCCGAGCTGGCCGGCGCCGCAAAGATGCTGAGCCAGCAGTACGGCGCCACGTTCAGCGAGATCGTCGGCGACGCGCTGCTGAAGAAGAACTTCCCGAGCATCCATGCGGTTGGCCGTGCGAGCACGCGCTCACCTCGCCTGATCGAGCTGAACTGGGGCAATCCCAAGCACCCCAAGCTCTCGCTGGTCGGCAAGGGCGTCTGCTTCGACACCGGCGGCCTGAACATCAAGGGCGGCGACGGCATGCGCCAGATGAAGAAGGACATGGGCGGTGCGGCCAATGCGCTGGGCCTGGCCACGCTGATCATGGCGCTGAAGCTGCCCGTGCGGCTGCAGCTGCTGATCCCAGCGGTCGAGAACTCGATCTCGGGCAACGCCTACCGGCCCGGCGACGTCATCAAGACGCGCAAGGGCCTGCACATCGAGATCGGCAACACCGACGCCGAGGGCCGCGTCGTCCTGTGCGATGCATTGGCCTATGCGGCCGAGGGCGCACCCGACCTGGTCATCGACCTGGCCACGCTGACGGGCGCCGCGCGCGTGGCGCTGGGTGCGCAGCTGCCGGCGCTGTTCGCCAAGCACATGGACACGGCGCGCGACCTGGTCGACCTGGGCCTGAAGCTGGACGACCCGCTGTGGCACATGCCGCTGTGGGCGCCGTATCACGCGGGCATCGAGAGCACCATCGGCGACATCGTCAACACGGGCAAGAGCGCGCTGGCCGGCGCCATCAACGCGGCGCTGTTCCTGGAAGACTTCCTGCCGCCGACGCAGGACTGGCTGCACGTGGACCTGTTCGCGTGGAACGACGCGCCCCGCGCCGGCCGCCCAGTGGGCGGCGAGGCGCAGACCATCCGCACCCTACTGGCCTACCTGGAGCAGCGCTACGCCGCCTGAATCTCGACCGCGGCTCGTTGAAGCCGCGAGCTGATCACTCCGCGGTCTGGTCCTTGGCCGGCTGCTGATCGGCGGCCGGCTCGGCCTTGGCAGCCTGGGCCGCCTGCAGGGCTTGAGCCATCTGGGACGGCACGGCCTGCTCCGGCTGCTGAGGCGCAGGCTTGCGGGCCGGCTGCTGTGGGCGGCCGCCCTCACCACGCGGCGGGCGATCACCGCGCGGGGTCTGGTCGCGCCGGCCGCCTTCCGAACGTTGCTCGGGGCGACGCGGGCCACGACCTTCGGGCCGGCCGCCACCACCGCCACCGGGGCGGCGGTCATCACGGCGCAAACCATCGCGACGGTCATCGCGGCGCGCGTCACGCGGCGGGGCCGGTGGGGCCTCGGCGCGTTCCTTGCGGGCGATCTCCAGCAGACCCTGCAGTTCCTCGGGCTGCACGCCCTTGAGTACGCAGAAGTTGGCCTCGGTCAGCGTGGTGCGCTCGAAGTCCCACAGCAGCTGACCGCGGTTGCGGCGCTGCTGGGCTTCCAGCTGTTGCTGCTGCTGCTCTGCCTGCTCGCGCTCCTGCTTCAGGCCCTTGCGACGGGTCAGTTCTTCTTTCGCGGCGCTCAGGTGCTCCTCACTGATCTCGCCGGCAGGTTGGCCGTCGAGGTCGAAGCGGGTCTTGGCCTGCGTCAGCGCGATCAGATAGCCCGTGCTGCCCGTGTGGCGCCGCAGGAAGGCGCTCAGCTGCGCTTTGCTGAACTTGCCCGGCGCGCGTTCCTGGATGTCGGCCTGGATGCGCAGCTTGACCGGCTTGGGCTTGCCGGTGAACAGCGCCGGGAACATGGCCTTCAGCTCGGCGCTCGCGTCGACGGCCGGCGCGGCCGCGCCGGGAGCCGCCTCAGCGGCCGCCTCGGGGGCTGCCTCAGGGGCGTCTTCAGCGGCCACTTCAGCGGGCGCAGCGGCTTCGGGCAAGGTGGCCTCGGGTGCGGGCGCGGCAGGTGCCGGTTCGTCGGACGGGGACACGGGATCGGGAAGATCGGAATTCATCGCAAAGCCGTCGAAGCGGCAGCAAACAGGCAAGGGGCGGGATTGTCGGCCATCGGGCCGATCTGCACGCCATCTCCTCCATCGCGCCGGTTACAACCTGCCGAACACCTTCTTCAGGATCGCGCTCCCGGTCCCGACCGGATCCCTGCGGATCTTCTTCTCCTCCTCGCCGATGATGCGGTACAGGCCATCCAGCGCCTTGCCCGTGACGTACTGCTGGATGTTGGCGTCCTCGTCGCGCACAAGGCCGAAACCGGAGGCCTTCTTGGCCACGGCGTTGTACTTGTCGGCCAGCGACACGCGCTGCGTGGCCCGGGTCACGATGGGCAGGAACTGCGCCTGCAGCGGCGTGCGGGTCTTGTCGGCGAAGAACTGCGTTGCCGAGTCGTCGCCGCCGCGCAGCACCTTCAAGCCGTCCTCGACGCTCATGTTCTTCACGGCGCTGATCAGCAGCGGCCGGGCGGCCGGCACGGCGGCCTCCGCGGCGCGGTTCATCGCGGTGACCAACTCGTCCAGCCGTGCGCCCTGGCCGGTGGCGCGCAGCAACTTGCCGGCGTCCTTCAGGTAGCCGGGCAGTTCGATCTTCACGAGCGGGTTGCCGAGGAAGCCATCCGTGCGCCCCAGCAGCGATACAGCGGCCACCGCGCCGCGTTCCAGCGCGGTGCGGATGCCGGCGTTGGCATCCCCTTCCGTCAGGTTCATGGCCCAGGCGGGGCGCAGCAGGCACAACGCCGGGGCGCTGGCAATGAGAAGGCGGCGTTGCATCGCAGATCTCCGGTGGACAGCAAGCCCATCTTCCCACTCCCGCAGGCCGAGCGCCGGGCTCGTCCGCGTTCATCCGCGTTCAGCGGCGCGCGACCCGACGAGGGCTCACGCGACCTGTCGCGCCCGCTTCTGCTCGTACATGCGCTGGTCGGCCAGGTCGATGAGCTGGCTGAACTCGCTGCCGTCCTCGGGGAAGCAGGCCGCCCCCATGCTGGCGCCGACGGGCAGCGAGCGGCCCTCGAACAGGAAGCTGCCGTTGATCTGCCCCGACAGGCGGTTCATCGTGGCCTCCAGCCCGCCCTCGGCAGCCAGCGGGCGCAACAGCACGCCGAACTCGTCCCCGCCCAGACGCGCCGCGGTGTCGGACTGGCGCACGCCGGCGCTGAGCCGCCGCGAGAACTCCAGCAGCGCGGCATCGCCGGCGCGATGGCCGAAGCGGTCGTTGATGGGCTTGAGCCCGTTCATGTCCAGCATCATGACCGCCAGCGGCTGGCCATCACGCACCGCCTGCGACAGCGACGCACGCAGCCGGTCCAGGAACAGCGCGCGGTTGGGCAGGTCGGTCAGGCCGTCGTGCGTGGCCTGGTGGAACAGCTCGCTCGGCGCGTAGCTGGAGGCGTAGTACATCGCCGCGCCGACCAGCTCGGACAGCATCTCCAGCACGACCAGGTCGCGGTCGGCGAACTGCGCGGGGTGACGCGACATCGCCTTCAGCACACCCACCGTCTCGCCCTCGTGACGCAGCGGCACGACCAGCATGGCGCGCAGGCCCAGCGCGAGGCAGGCGGCGCGGTTGGCGCGGGGATCGGCGAGTGCGTCGTCGCAGCGCTGGGCGCGGCCCAGGCGCAGACAGTCACCGGACAGGCTGTTGTCCAGGGCCAGCCGCAGACCGAGGCTGCCCTGGGCCATGCCGGCGGTGGCGCGGTAGACCATCTCCTGGCCCTCGCATAGCTCGACGGCGGCGCCATCGGCCGCCACCAGCCCCAGCGTGCGCTGCACCACCAGCTGCATCAGCGCGGCCAGGTCCAACCCCAGCTTCGCCACCTCGGTCTGGATGGCGATCACTTCCAGCAGCTTCTCTCTGCTCGGCACCTTAGCTCTCCTTGCCGTCGTCCGTCGTTGGACGCGGCCCCGCGGCTCGTGTCGCTCTTGCGGGACATCCCTGTGAAGCGGGAATTTTCACATCTTGACACCCGTGCTGTCGACCGGGCGCGGCCCTAGTTCAGTCGGCTGAGGCGTTCCGTCAACAGTGCGAAGAAGCCGTCCGCGTCGACGTGGCGCAGCACCTGCGCGTTGGCCGGCAGGCCGGTGACGCCCCACCAGTCGATGACGGTCATGCCGCGCGTCAGCTCGCTCTGCGTCTCGATGCGCACATTGCAGTCGCGCGCCCTGAACAGGTCCGGGCGCAGCAGCCAGGCAATGACGCAGGGGTCGTGCAGCGGGCCGCCATCCTGGCCGTACTTCTGCTCGTCGTAGCGCTCGAAGAACTCCATCCAGGCCGCCACCACCGGTCCCGCGCGGTTGCCCAGGCGCCGGATGGCCTCGATGCGCGCGGCCGTCGTCAGCGCCTCGTGCGTGACGTCCAGCGGCGCCACCGTGATCGGCACGCCGCTAGCGAAGACTTCGTGGGCGGCCTGCGGGTCCACGTAGATGTTGAACTCGGCGGCCGGCGTCACGTTGCCGCCCTCGAAGAAGCCGCCGCCCATCAGCACGATGCGCTTGATGCGCGGCGCGATGTCGGGCGCCTGCCGCAGCGCCAGCGCGATGTTGGTCAGCGGTCCCAGTGGGCACAGCGTCACGGTGCCGGCCTCGCGCTCGCGCAGCGTCTGGACGATGAAGTCCACCGCGTGGCGCAGGTCCAGCGTCAGCGTGGGCTCGGGCAGGTCGACGCCGTTCAGGCCGGTGTCGCCGTGCACGTGCTCGGCAGTGACCAGCGGCACGTCCAGCGGCCGGTCGGCGCCGGCGCAGATCGGCACGTCCGTGCGGCCCGCCAGCGCCATGACCTTGCGCGCGTTCAGCGTGGTCAGCGCCAGCGGCACATTGCCGGCCACGGTGGTGACGCCCAGCAGCTCCAGCTCGGGCGACGCGGCGGCCAGCAGCAGCGCGATGGCGTCGTCCTGGCCAGGATCGGTGTCGATGATGATGGACGTGCGGGTCATGCGGCGGGCGGGGTCAGGTCGAGGTCGATGGCGCAGAACAGGCTGGCGTGGCCGTCGGCGGATTTGAGGTCCAGGTGCAGGCTGTCGCCGGGCGCCAGCGTCAGGTCCAGTGCGCCCAGTGCGACGCCGGCCAGCTGGCCGGTGCGCAGCGCGCGCAGCCGGGCCAGCCGCACCAGCGCGTCGGCGGGCACAGCGGCCACGTCGCGCGGCGCCAGCTTGCTGCCGTTATGCAGCGCCACCAACTTCGCCTGCAACCGGCCGGCGGCCCAGGCGTCGCCCAGCTCGTCGGGCGTGACGACCAGCGGCGCCGCATGCGTGGCGACCAGCTCGCCGTCCACGCGCCAATCCACGGCCAGGCCCATCAGGCGCAGCGCGTCCAGTGCGGCGGCGGCGTCGCTGGCAGCCTGCAGGTCACCGGCGATGACCATAAGCGCCGGCTCGCAGCGGGCCGCCGCGCGCAGCGGCATGCCGGCGCCCAGCAGCGCGCCGGCCTCGCGGCGCACGGCGCCGTCGGCATTGACGACGGCCCAGCCATGCGGGCGCGGCAGCGGCGCCAGGCACTTGGCCGGCTCGAACGGGAAGGCGTGGCGCAGCTTGCCGTGGTTGAGCTGCACGGACAGGTCTTGCAGCTGCGGCGCGATGAAGCCCCAGTCGTCGAGGACTTGCTGCAGGCGGGTCGCGATGCCGCTGGCGTAGTGAGCCTGGGTCTGGTCACGCGAGACGACGACGAGGTGGCCGTCGCGGGAGCCGTCGGCGTAGCTGGCGAGTTTCATGAAGGGGCGGCGAGTGGTGGCAGCATTGTGCGATGCGCGCCCTGCACGTCCCGCCCCGCGCCGCCTTGCTGGTGCTGGCGGGCAGCCTGCTCGGCCATGTCGCGTTGCTGGCCGCTGACCGCGCGCCGCGCGACGCCGTGCCCCAGCCGGCCCGGGCCGTCAGCGTGGCCCTACTGCCACCAGCGGCCCTGCCCGCCGCTCTGCCGGATCCCGTGCCCCCCGCGCCCCCTGCGCCGCCGCAGGCCCCCGCGCGTGCAGCGCCCGCCGCCCCGCCGCCCGACACGCCGCCTGCCGTGGCCACCGAAGCACCGTCGACCTCGCCCCCGCTGCGGCTGGCCGGCCCGGCCGCCTGGACCTACCGGCTGCGTCAGTACGGCCAGGACGGCGAGGCGCTGCTCGAATGGCAGCCGCAGCCGGATGGCCGCTACAGCCTGCGGTTGACCAAGCGCATCGGCGAGCGCGCGCTGCCCGCGCAGCACAGCGTGGGGCTGCTGGACAGCGGCGGGCTGGCACCCGAGCGCTACGCCACGCAGCAGGGCGGGCGCGACCGCCAGGCAGTCGACTTCGACGCCGAGGACCGGCGCATCAGCTTCTCGGCCAGCCCGGCACGGCTTGAGCGGCCCGACGCCGCGCAGGATCGCCTGTCCTGGTGGCTGCAGCTGGCGGCGCTGGTGCAGGCCGCACCGACGCCGGGCGGACGCTGGCGAGTGTGGGTCGCCGGGCCGCGCGGTGAATTGCGCGAGTGGGTGTTCGACGCCCTGGATGCGCAGCCCGCGGATGCCGGCCTGCTGCATCTGCGCCGCCAGTTGCTCGGGCCGCACGACCCCGGCATCGACGTCTGGCTGGATCCGACGCGGGGCTTCTGGCCTGCGCGGTTGCGCCAGGGCGACCCCGAAACGCGGGGCTACGAGATCACGTTGGCCGACGTGAACTCCTGACGTTTCCTACACGACGCAGGGTCTTGGGATGACCCGACTAGAACCACGTTCTGCCAGTATCTGCACTCAGCGAGGCTTGAAATTTGCAAGCCTCACCCGCAGTTGAAGCGACGAGGAGGAACTCCATGCACATGCTCTACAACTCCGACAGCTTCATCGTCGTCCAGTTCGAAGTGCCGACACCCGAGTCCGAGGCTGAAGCGTCGGGCCCGCAGCTGAACCGCGACGGTTTCGAGATCGTCGACAAGTTCGCGCGCAAGGAAATCTTCATCGAAGGCGCGCTGGCGGAGTCTTTCCAGCAAGGCGTCCAGGCGCTCATCGAGGGCCAGCCGTCCGAGGACGAGATCGACGCCTTCATCGAGCGCTATGCGGTGATGGGCCAGCAGCCGGTCGTGATGCACTGAACGTTCAGGGGACTCGGCAACGCATTGTTCGGTCGCCAACCCTGATACAAGATGGGTCAGCGCCGACCGCTGCAGGTCGGCGAAGGAGCCCATTGATGGTGAAGCGAGCCGCCGCAGAGAACGCCTCCCGCGCCCCCGGGCGCGTGCTGGCCTCGCCCGGCCTGGACAGCGCCCCCGTGCTGGACCGCATGTGCTCGCAGTTCGTGCTGACGCTGACCGTCAAGCACGCCGGCCGTTTCAACCTGCGGCGCGATTTCAACGGCCTGCTGTCCTTCACGGGGCGTCATCTGGTGTGGCCCGTGCGCGTGCTGCAACGGCTGCGCGGCTACCTGGGCCAGCGCTGTGGCAACAACGAGCTGTGGCGCGGCCACGACGCCCTGAGCGACGAAGCCTTCCTGGACCGCTTCGGCCAGTGGAGCGGCCCGTTCTCGGAAGCCACGCTGTTCTTCTACTTGGACGAGTACGTCAAGGATGCGCCCAAGGACATGATGGCCTTGCTGGCCACCACCTGCGAGCACTTGGACCGGCAGCTCAAGCGCGAGTCCACGCTGGTCGAGAAGAACATCGACGCACTGGGCCAGCTGCTGCAGCTGAATCCCGCCGAGCGCGCCATCCTGCTGTACGGCACGCTGGCCCGCTACCAGCGCGAGCTGCGCGGCGCGCTGGTGGAGTTCAAGGTCAACACGGCGCAAGAGGCGTTCGCGGCCATCGCCGCAGTGGCCGGTGTCGACGAGCGCGAGGTGGCCGAGGCGCTGCGTGCCGGCTCGCGGCTGGAACGCATCGGCATGGTGGAGAACCTGATCTCCGAGCACAACATCACCGACCTGGCCGACCTGATGAAGGTCAGCGACCAGTTGCCGCCGGTGCTGATGCGCGAGTACCCCGGTCCGCACGACCTGATGGCCGTGTTCACGCGGCCCGCCGCGCCCAGCACGCTCGCGCCGGGCGACTTCCAGTTCGTCGCCGAGGACCTGGGCCTGCTGCAAGGCCTGCTGCGTCAGGCCGTGGCCTCGCACGCCACTGGCGTCAATGTGCTGCTGTACGGCCCGCCCGGCACCGGCAAGACTGAGCTGGCCAAGGTGGCCGCCGCCGCCGCGGGGCTGGATCTGTACGAGGTGGAATACGCCGACCGCGACGGCAACTCGCTGTCGGGTCGTGACCGCTACCGCTCTCTGCAGATCAGCCAGGTGTTCCTGAAGGCCAGCGCCAACGTGGCGCTGCTGTTCGACGAGGTGGAGGACGTGTTCCCGCCGTTGTCCAGCGACACCGCGTCGCTGCTGAACCGGCTGGACGCCAATGGCGAGGGCAGCATCGGCAACTCGGTCAGCGGCAAGGCCTGGGTCAACCAGATCCTGGAGACCAACCCGGTGCCGGTCATCTGGGTCACCAACCGCATCGAGCAGATCGACCCGGCGTTCCGGCGACGCTTCCAGTACCACCTGGAGCTGAAGTCGCCGCCGCCCGGTGCGCGCCAGGGGCTGGTCGCCCGCGCGCTGGGCGATGTGGTCGTCAGCGAAGCCTTTGTCGCCAAGCTGGCCGAGCGCCCGGGCCTGACACCGGCGCAGATCCGCACGGCGGTGCGCTTCGCGCAGCTGGCCGGCACGGCCAACGACGCCGAGAAGCTCATCGAGCGCCAGCTGCAGAACGCCGACAAGGCGCTGGGTCGCGACGATGCCGCCAGCATCGCCCGCCCCTGCGTGACGAGCTACGCGCTGGACCTGCTGAACTGCGAGAGTCGCTTCGAGATCCCGCGCGTCGTCGAGGCGCTGCGCAAGAAAGGTCGCGGCCAGCTGTGCTTCTACGGCCCGCCCGGCAGTGGCAAGACCGCACTGGCTGAGCACATCGCCCAGGCGCTGGGCCGGCCGCTGATGGTCAAGCGCGCCAGCGACATTTCGAGCAAGTTCGTCGGCGAGACCGAGCAGAACATGGCCCGCATGTTCGAGACCGCGCAGACCGAAGGCGCCGTGCTGCTGCTGGACGAGGCCGACAGCTTCCTGCGCAGCCGCAAGCATGCCGAGCGCAACTACGAGGTCAGCGAGGTCAACGAGATGCTGGCCAGCATGGAGCGCTTCAACGGCCTGTTCATCTGCACGACCAACCTGTTCGACGACCTGGACGAAGCCGCGCTGCGGCGCTTCGCGTTCAAGATCCGTTTCAAGGCGCTGAAGCCGGAGCAGCGGCTGGCAATGTTCGAGCGCGAGGCCGGCACGGCGCCGACCGACGAACAGTGCTCACGGCTGACCGCGATGGACTGCCTGACGCATGGCGACTTCGCCGCCGTGCGGCAGCAGGTCGAGATCCTCGGTGAAGCCTTCACGCCAGAAGAGTTCCTGGCGCAGCTGGAGGCTGAGCACCGGGCGAAGCCGGAGGTGCGAGAGCGACGGGGTATGGGGTTCAGATCGGCTTGAAGTAGTAGCTCGTCGAGCACGGCGGCCCGTCCGGCATCAACGCGTAGTTGGGGATGTCTCCAGCGCGCTGCCACCCCAGCCGCTCGTAGAGTCGCGACGCATCGCTACCCGTCACTGTGTCGAGCACCAGCGTCGTCTTGCCGATCTCGCGCGCCTTGGCCTCAAGCGCGCGCAGCAGCCGCGCGGCGATGCCTTGGCGCCGCGCGCGACGGTGGACCAGCATCTTGGACACGTCGGCCCGATGCGGCTGGTTGTCTGGCATGTCGACAACCAGCGACAGCGTGCCGCAGATGCGGCCTGCGTCATCCTCGGCGACGAACAGGTGGCGCTCGCCGGCCGCGACACCCGCGGCCACCTTGCGCCAGAACGCTTCGCAGCGCCCTTCGGCCAGCGGCAGCATGAAACCCACCGACGCACCGCCCTCCACGCAGTCGCGCAGCACGCCGGCCAGTTGGCCGACGCAGGCCAGCGCCTGGGCGCCATCGAGTTCGCGGATGGTCATGGGCGCGCTCCGGTCAGCGCCACGAGGTAGCGGGCCGGCTGGGTAGCGGGGTTGTGGAAGCGCATGGGCGCGGTCAGCCGCACGGCCAGGCAGTCGCCAGCGCTGAGCTGCCAGGTGTCGTCGCCATGGGCGATCTCCATGCGGCCGTCGATCATCCAGACCAGCTGGTGGATGTCGGGGTCGCGCGCCGACGTCTCGAAGGCCACGCGCTGGCCCGCCGGGAAGATGACGTCCACCAACTGCAGCGGCGACACGCCCGGCGGTGACACGTTGCGGCGCACGTAGCCCGAGGCCGGATCGCGCCAGACGGGCTGCTCGGCCACGCGCGCCAGCGGCGACGGCGCCGCAGGCGCGGGGCCGGCTTCGAACATCGACGCGACGCTGACGCCCAGCGCCGACGACAGCTTGTCCAGCACTACCGCCGTGGGATTGCTCTGGCCGCGCTCGATCAGCGAGATGTTGGAGCGGCTGACGCCGCTCTTGTGGGCCAGCGCGTCCAGTGACAGGCCGGCGGCGGCGCGCAACTCGCGCAGCCGTCGGGCGATCAGTTCGGTGATGGCGTCTTGCGTCATTCATCCAGTTTACTGGATAACGCATTCCATCAAACTGGAATGGATCGTTCGACCGCCGCCCGCCAGGCGGGGTCGGGCCAGCGCCGCCCGAGACGCGAGGCGGCGTGCGCGAGCTTGATGACATGGGCGTCGTCCTGCTCGCAGGCAGCCGCGATCAGCGCCGGCCAGGGGCGGCTGGGCGCGTGCTGCAGATGCAGAGCCGGACGGGCGCCACTGGCCAGCAGCCCGGCCGCCGCCGCCACGCTGAAACCCCGCGCCGCCTCCGGCGCCGGCCACCAGGGCTGCAGCACGCTCATCGCATGGCTGGCCGTCAGCAAATGCAGCACCGTGAAGTTGCCGGTGGCGGCATAGGTGCGGGCAGCCAGCAGGGCCAAGTCGCGCAGCGTATCGGGCCCATGTTGCAGGCGGCCGGCGACGGCGGCGAAGGCGGCAGCTTTTCCCCATGCTTGCATGCGGCAGGCGATGAGGCCACTAGGCAGCGCGGCCGGTCGAGGCAGCTGCTGCAGCACGTGCAGCCAGTCGGGCAACTCCAGCGGCGCGCCGGCGTCAATCGCCGTCAGCGGCATGAAGTGCGCGGCCCAGTGCGCCAGCCCAGCGGCGAGTTCGCCGTCGTGGCCGGCCAGCACCGCGTGGCCCGTGCGGATCAGACCGTGGAACGCTATGGCACCCGCGCCGGGCAGCAGCAGCGCCAGGGCCTCGCGCAACGCCGCGCCCGCGCCCAGCGAGGCGATGCGGGCCAAGAAGTGCTCGCGCCAGCCGGCATCGCTGCCGGGCCGGCCCAGGTCGCGCGCCGGATCGACACGGGCGGGCCGGCTGCAGTCGCGCGGCTCCAGGAAGGTCTCGTGCCGCTCCGTCCAGGCCAGCAGCCGCGGTTCGGATGCGCCCAGCTCAAGCAGCGCCTGCTGGGCCATGGGCAGGTGGTTGCTCATCTGGCCGCGGTAGGTTGCGGAAAGCGCCTGGCCGGCGTCCAGCAGGTGGTGCAGCTGGGCCCGCGTGGCGGGCGTGGCAGCGGTCTTCATCAACATGGCAACTCCATTCGTGGGAACATGGCCGCCATGCTCGAAGTTGAAGCGAACTTGAAGTCAAGCGCCGCCTCGAAAGCCGCGGCCGAGCCGCTCACCATCGGCCAGCTGGCCCGGCGCGCCGGTGTTGCGACGAGTGCCTTGCGGTTTTACGAAGCCGAGGGCTTGCTGGCGGGCTCGCGCAGTGCGGGCGGCCACCGGCAGTACCCGCGGCATGCGCTGCGCCGTGTCGCCTTCATCCGCGCCGCGCAGAACGTCGGACTGACGCTGCCGCAGATCAAGGCGGCCTTGGCCACGCTGCCCGACAGTCGGACACCGACCAAGTCCGACTGGGCACGCCTTTCCGCCAGCTGGGCGCCGTTGCTGGACGCACGCATCGCCGCACTGCAGGCGCTGCGGGAAAGGCTCACCGGCTGCATCGGCTGCGGCTGCCTGTCGCTGAAAGCGTGCGCGCTGTACAACCCGGCGGACAAGGTCAGCGACGACGGCGCCGGCGCGAGACTTCTGCGCATAGAAACCGAGCGTTGACCCTTGCGCGACCTCCGCATATCAGAACCCGGCGAAAATACCGGGTTAACCCGCCACCCGAACCTCAGCGAGCGCCCATGAGTGCCTTCCACGAAGAGACCGTCCTGACCGTCCATCACTGGACTGACCGCCTGTTCAGCTTCACGACCACGCGCGACCAGGCGCTGCGCTTCTCCAACGGCCACTTCACGATGATCGGCCTGAAGCTGGAGACGGGGAAGCCGCTGCTGCGCGCGTACAGCATCGTCAGCGCCAACTATGAGGAGAACCTGGAGTTCCTCAGCATCAAGGTGCCGGACGGCCCGTTGACCTCGCGGCTGCAACACATCAAGCCGGGCGACAAGATCATTGTGGGCCGCAAGCCCACTGGCACGCTGCTGATCGACTACCTGCTTCCAGGCAAGAACCTATACCTGCTGGGCAGCGGCACGGGTCTGGCGCCGTTCATCAGCATCGTGCGCGACCCCGTGACGTATGAGCGCTTCGAGAAGGTCATCCTGGTGCACGGCGTGCGCCACGTGAACGAACTCGCATACCACGACCATGTCAGCGTGGACTTGCACCAGCACGAGTTCCTCGGCGAGTTCGCCAGCCAGCAGCTGCTGTATTACCCGACCGTCACGCGCGAACCGTTCCGCAACACGGGCCGCATCACCGACCTGATCCAGACCGGCAAACTGCAGGCAGACCTGGGCCTGCCGGCGCTGAACCCCGAGACCGACCGCATCATGCTGTGCGGCAGCCCCGAGTTGCTGAAGGACATGCAGGCGATGCTGGAGGTGCGCAACTTCAAGGAAGGCAGCACGACGACGCCGGGCGACTACGTCATCGAGCGGGCGTTCGTAGAAAAGTGAGACCCTCGCCTGGTCTTGCCGCGCTGGACGCGGGCCAGCTCAGGCGATCTCCCGAGGGCATGGCGATGCTCACGGGGCGTGCCGCGCTCTCACATCGCCAGACGGGTCGGCTTGCGAGCGGCCCGGCGCTCGGCTCAGTTACATACCCTTGAATAGATGCGTGTAGCTGCGGCTGACTTCGAGCTTCTCCGTCAGCCCCTTCACACCCACCAGCTGGCGGCCGCGGAAGTCGCGGGTGATGCCGTCGATGGCGCGCGCGTTGACAAGCGTCGAGCGGTGGATCTGCCAGAAGACCCGCGGGTCCAGCTCGTCCACCAGCTCCTTGATGGGCTTGCGGATCAGCGCCTCCACCTTGGCCGTCTGCACGCGCGTGTACTTCTCGTCGCTGATGAAGAACAACACGTCCTCGACCGGGATCATCTGGATGGCCTGGCCCACGGTGGCCTGGATCCACTGCAGGTACTGCGGCTTGGCGGCCGCTGGGTTCATGCCCGCCGACAGCTGGTGCAGCAGCTGCTGCAACGGCACCGGCGCGCTGTCGCTGAAGTCACTTGACGGCGCGTCGCGCTGCGCCAGGCGCTTCTTGATGCGGGCGACCGTCAGCTGCAGGCGCTCGCGCTCTGCGGGTTTCAGCACGTAGTCGGCCACGCCTTGCTCGAAGGCCTCGACGGCGTACTGGTCGTAGGCCGTGATGAAGACGATCTCGGGCACCCCCCAGTCGTCGTCGTCCGGCAGCTGGGCGATCTGGCGCGCGGCCTCCACGCCGGTCAGGCCCGGCATGCGGATGTCCAGGAACACCAGGTCGGGCCGGTGCTCCTTGACCAGCTCGACGGCTTCCAGGCCGTTCTTGGCTTCGGCCACGATGTCCAGCTCGGGCCAGACCTCGGTCAGGCGGGCGCGCAACTGCTCGCGCATCAGTCGTTCGTCGTCGGCCAGAACGGCGCGAATGGATGGATTGCTCATGGCCGGCGATGCTAGATCAGACCGGCGTCGATTTGGCCGCGTTGGCCCGGCTGCGGTTGCGCAGCACGACAAACAGCAGCAGCCCCAGCAGGATCAGCGGCGAGCCGAGCACGGCGCCCACGCCCAGAACGCTCGCCACCACCAGGGCCAGCACGCCCCCGACGATCAGCAGCGGCAGCGCCACGCCGAGCAGCAGCACCAGCGGCACGACGACGATGCAGACGATGGCAGCCACGAACAGGCCGATGGTGGCACCCACCCAGTCGCCGAAGCCGCCCAGGAACAGCTCCTCGTCGTTCAGCACGATGTGCATGTTCGAGTCGTGGTTCAGCAGCGCGAAGCCGCCCAGCATCGCGGCCAGCACCATCAGCGCGGTGATCACGAACAGGATCTTGAACAAGGTCTTCATGCGGAGGCTCCTTCGTCGTTGCGGCTGCGGTAGGGCACGGTGATGGTCACGACCGTGCCGCTGGGTTGGTTCTCAGTGACGGTGACGCTGGCGCGGCTGCCGTGCAGCAACTGCAGGCGTTCGCGGATGTTGGCCAACCCCACGCCGGTGCCGCTGGTCGCGGCGCGGCCGAAGCCCAGGCCGGTGTCGGCGACCGTGACGGCGAGCTTGCCGTGCAGGATCTCGGCCTTGACCTTCAGCGAGCCGCCCTCGGCCTTGGGCTCCAAGCCATGCTTGATGGCGTTCTCGACCAGGCCCTGGATCATCATGGGCGGGAACTCCGCGGACATCAGGCCCTCGGGCACGTCGATCTCGGTCTGCAGGCGCTCTTCCATGCGCATCTTCAGGATCTCGAGGTAGGGCCGGATGACAGCCAGCTCGCGGCCCAGGTCTCGGGCGGCGCCGGTGGCGTTGGCCTCGCGCATCGTGGGCATGGAGGCCCGCAGCAGCGCGATGAGGTTCTTCTGCATCTGACTGGCGCGCGGCGGGTCGACCTCGATCAGGTGGTCGATGGACGCCAGCGTGTTGAACAGGAAATGCGGCTCCACCTGCGCCTGCATGGCGGCCATGCGGGCCTCGATGACCTGGCGCTTCAGCGCCTCACTCTCGGCGTTCTCGGTGGCCTGCGCGGCCTTCACCTCGGCCTGGATGCGGCCCTTGTACATGGCCTTGATGACGGCGGAAGCTAGGATCCACAGGATGGCCAGTTCCACCAGCGAGTCACCCATGCGCACGGTGGTGACGCGGCGGCGCGGCTTGGACACCTCGGCCGCCAGGTCGGCAGCGGCCTCGCGCAGTGCCTGCTGCGCCTCGGCGGCGGCCTGGCGGGCTTCACGGACCTCCTCCGCCTCGTTCTTGAGCTGACTGAGCTGCTCCTTGGCCTGCTCGACGGCGGCACGAATGTCCTCCGGCCGCGCGCTCTTGGGAAAGTCGATGGCGATGGCCGGCGCCTCGGCCTTGTCGAGCACCGGCTCGCCATCCTCGTCGACGGCAGAGGCGGCAGAGGCGGCAGAGGCCGCCCGGCGCACCGGCTGGATGCGCACGCCGCTCTCGTCGATCTTGATCTCGTAGTTGCCGCCGCCGCCCTTGCCGGAATCCGCCTTTTCGCTGCGCTCGGCCACTTGGCGCGCCCGCTCGGCGGCGCGCTTGGCTTCCTTCTCCAGCTGCGCATGGCGCTGGGCGGCATGGGTGTCCGGCTCCTCCTCGATCGTCTGGTTGACGCGCCAGGTAAACGGCGGGATGTCCTTCAGGATGTTCACGCCCACGAGGAGCGCGAGCGCCAGCAGCACGAAACGCTTCCAGCTGATGCCGACCAGCCAGCCGGCATATAGGTGGAAATAGCGCACCACGGCGGCTGAAAAGCGCTGCCAGCGCGCAATCCAGAGCTGCTGCTGGGGGCTGGGAGGGAAGGAGGGGCTCATCGGGCGGGGTTCGTCGTTGGAAGCCACTGTACGCAAGGCCCCCACGCGGTGTGGGCGCCAGGCGACACGCCGGCGGCCGGTCCGGACGAACTGCAGCGGCGCGCGACAGGCCGTCACGACCCTGAAATGAAACAGCCCGCCGGAGGGCGGGCTGTGGGTGCGACGTGCGCAGCTTACTGCTTGATGGCCTCGGCCTGGATCAGCAGGCGCACGTTGTCGGGAATGCCGGGCAGGCCGTAGGCCATGCCCCACTGGCTGCGCTGGATGGTGGTCTCGAAGTCGCCGCCGCAGACCTCGCGCTTCAGGCGCGGGTTCTCGTAGCAGTTGAAACCGCTGGCCGTCAGCGTGACCGGGTTGGCCTTGCCCAGCAGCGTCAGCGTGCCTGCAACACTGGTGACCTTGTCGCCGTTGAAGGTGAACTTGTCGCCGACGAAGGTGGCCGTCGGATGCTGTTCCACGTTGAAGAAGTCCTTGCTCTTCAGGTGACCGTCGAACGGGCCGATGCCGGTGGAGATGGAGGCCATCTCGATGGTCAGCTCGACCTTGCCGGTCTTGGCGGCCTTGTCAAGCGTCACGGTGCCCGTGCTCTTGTCGAAGCGGCCGCGGTTGGTGCTGGTGCCGAAGTGCTTGGCTTCGAAGAAGACCTGGGTGTGGGTCGGGTCGATGGCGTAGGTAGCGCTCTGCGCCTGGGCGGCGCCAGCGGCGGCAATCAGGGCGGTCAGCAGCAGGGCATTCTTCATTCGTGGATCTCCGGGGGTGGTGGGGGGGGTTGAGGGTACAGGCTCGCTCAAATGCCGGCGAAGGCCAGCTTGAACTTGACGGTCACATCGTTGGCGACCATGGACGTGTCGGCCCATTCGCCGTCGCCGATCTTGAAGTCCAGGCGCTTGATGGCCACGCTGCCGGCGGCCACGCCGGCATTCAGCGTGATGGGGACGACCACGTCGCGCGTGGCGCCCTTGATGGTCAGCTTGCCGGCCACGTCGTACTTGCCGGGACCCGTGGGCTTGATGGCAGTGGACACGAAGGTAGCCTTGCCGTTGCGCTTGGTGTCGAACCACGGCGCCTTGCCGACCTCGGCGTCGAAGCTGGCGTCGCCCAGCGACACGCTGCCCAGGTCCACCGTGAACGCGATCTTGCCGGCCTCAGGCTTCTTGGCATCGAAGTCCAGCTGCGCATCGAACTTCTTGAACTTGCCGTCGACCGGCACGCCCATCTGCTTGAACGTGAAGCTGAGATCGCTCTTGGCAGGCTCCAGCGTGGCGGCCTGGGCGGTCAGGGCGCTGGCGGCGATCAGCAGCGCGGAAAGCAGGTGTTTCATAGAGGTCCTTGGTTCAGTCGCGGTTCAGGGGCGGCCCGGGAGCATGCGGGCAACCAGGCCGTCGCGGTCGATGAAATGGTGCTTCAGCGCGCCGCCCACGTGGGCCAGCACCAGCAGCGCCAGCCCATAGGCGGCAAACTTGTGCAGCATCTTGAACGTCTCGGCCAGATCTTGATCCTTGGGCACGAAGTCGGGCAGCGGCAGCACGCCGAACCACACGATGGGGAAGCCGGCGGCCGAGCTGTATGCCCAACCCGCCAGAGGCACGGCGAAGAACAGCACGTAGAGCAGGTTGTGCGTCAGGTGGGCGGCCCTGGCCTGCCAGGCGGGCATGGGCAGGTCGGCCGGCGGGCGGTGCGTCAGGCGCCACAGCAGCCGCAGCGCGGACAGCGCCAGGATGGTCACGCCGGCCCACTTGTGCCAGTTGTAGAGCTTGAGCCGCGTCGGCGAGAACGGCAGGTCGGTCATGTAAAGCCCGACACCGAAGGCGCCGACGATGGCCAGCGCCAGCAGCCAGTGCAGCACGATGGCGACGGGGGTGTAGCGGGTGACAGGTCTCATCATGGGCTCGCAGTGTGCGCCGCGCGTACAGGGCAGCGGTTCATCGGCCTTGTTGCCAATGTTCAGCGATTTTGAACGGCTGGCGGTCCGCCGTCACCCGCGCGACGAAAGAGCCAGGCAGACGGGGCTGGGCGGCATGGCAAAACCGCGAGACACTTCGTGTTACCAACCTGCTAGCAAGTCAACACGAGACAGGCCGAACCGCATCAGCATGCGGCAGCCGATGAGAGGGCGAACGTGACAGAAGAAACCTCATCAAACCGGAATCTGGGCGAGAGCTTCAGTCAGTACTTCGAACTGCTGCCCGCGCTGGATGACGCGACCCGCGAGGAAGTGTTCCGCATCCGCCACGAGGTCTACTGCCGCGACCTGGGCTGGGAGCCGGTGCGCGCCGACGGGCTGGAGCGGGATGCCTTCGACCCGCAATCGGTCCACTGCCTGCTGCGCCACCGCGTCACCCGCGAACCCGTGGGGTGCACGCGGCTGATCCTGGCCGACGAGGCCCACCCCGACCAGCTGCTGCCCGTGGAGCGCAGCTGCGCCGAGGTGCTGGACCGCAGCATCCTGGACCCCGCCACGCTGCCACGGCGCACGGTGGCCGAGGTGTCGCGGCTGGCCGTGATGCGCAACTTCCGTCAGCGCAAGGGCGAGTCGCAGTCTGCGGGCACGGTCAACGAAGACGACTTCCAGCCGCGTGGCCCGCAAGCGCGCTTCCCGTACATCCCGGTGAGCCTGTACTTCGGCGCCGCGGCCATCGCGCGCAGGCTTGGACGCGAGCACGTACTGGTGCTGACCGAGCCGCGGCTGGCCGCGCACTTCGCACGGCTGGGCGTCTACATCAAGTCCATCGGCGGCAGCATCGAGCACCGCGGCGAGCGCATGCCCTCGCTGTTCCTGACCAGCCAGTTCGCGCCCGGCCTGCGGCCGCTGATCCGTCCGCTTTACGACGAGATCGAGCGCGGCGTCGACGCCTGCTTCGACGCGCATGTGAACTAGGCGTCTCCCGCCGGATCTCTTCGCTGCTCTGCACCGGCCAGCGTCCGCGTGCTGGTGCAGAGCCGTGCGTGCATGTCATCCGCGGTGGCGGGGTTTGACCCAGTTGCGCCCGCCCGCCCCCCGGCCAGACAGTCGGCGCAGCGGCCAGCGCCGGCCGCAGGTTCTGTTCAAGAGGCGCTTACACGATTCCAACGGAGACAAGCCCATGACCCAGACACCCAACCCGCGTCGCCGCTTCATCAGGAATGCGGCCGCCGCGACCGCCGGTACCGGCGCGTTGGCCATGCCCATGATCTCGACCGCGCAGACCACCAGCCTGCGCTTCCAGTCCACCTGGCCCGCCAAGGATATCTTCCACGAGTACGCCCAGGACTTCGCCAAGAAGGTCAACGACATGGCGGGCGGGCGCCTGAAGATCGAGGTGCTGCCGGCCGGCTCGGTCGTGCCCGCGTTCCAGCTGCTGGATGCCGTCAACAAGGGCACGCTGGACGGCGGCCATGGCGTGGTGGCGTATCACTACGGCAAGAACACCGCGCTGGCGCTGTGGGGTTCGGGCCCGGCCTTCGGCATGGACCCGAACATGCTGCTGGCCTGGCACAACTACGGCGGCGGCAAGGCGATGCTGGCCGAGATCTACGCCGCGCTGAACATCGATGTCGTGTCCTTCCTGTACGGCCCCATGCCCACACAGCCGCTGGGCTGGTTCAAGAAGCCGATCAGCAAGCCGGAAGACCTGAAGGGCCTGAAGTTCCGCACCGTCGGGCTGGCGGTCGACGTGTTCAAGGAACTCGGCGCCGCGGTCAATCCGCTGCCAGCAGGTGAGATCGTGCCGGCGCTGGATCGCGGCCTCATCGACGCGGCCGAGTTCAACAACGCCTCCAGCGACCGCGTGCTGGGCTTCGCAGATGTGGCCAAGAACTGCATGCTGCAGAGCTTCCACCAGAGCGGCGAGCAGTTCGAGATCCTGTTCAACAAGGCCAAGTACGACGGCCTGCCCGCAGAGCTGAAGGCCGTCATCGACTACGCGGTGCAGGCGGCCAGCGCCGACATGAGCTGGAAGGCTATCGAGCGCAACAGCAGCGACTACAACGAGCTGAAAAAGGCTGGTGTGAAGTTCTACAAGACGCCCGACAGCGTGCTGCGCGCGCAGCTGGCCGCGTGGGACAAGGTCACAGCCGCGAAGGCCGCCGAGAACCCGCTGTTTAAGAAGGTGCTGGACAGCCAGAAGGCCTTCGCACAGCGTGCCGGCGGCTGGCAGAACGACTACACGGTCGACTACAAGATGGCCTACAACCACTACTTCCGAGCGCCGGCCAAGAAGGCCTGATCCAGCAACGCATCCGGGGAGCCACGCGCTCCCCTTCTTCTGCTGCGCACATGAAAAAACTGCTGCTTGCCGTGGACCGCCTGTCCACGTGGATCGGCCAGGCATTCGCCTGGCTGATCGTGGCGCTGACGGGGCTGATCAGCTGGGAGGTGTTCTCCCGCTACATCCTGAACGCTCCGCACGACTGGAACCTGGACGCCCAGCTGATGGGCTACGGCACGCTGTTCATGATGGCTGGCGCCTACACGCTGGCCAAGGGCGGCCATGTGCGGGGCGACGTGCTGTACGGCTTCTTCCAGCCGCGCACGCAGGCCACCGTCGACCTGGTGCTCTACATCGTGTTCTTCCTGCCCGGCATCGTGGCGCTGACCTGGGCGGGCTGGACCTACTTTCAGGACGCGCTGGCCATCCGCGAATCCACCTTCAGCGCCACTCCGCTGCCGCTGTATCCCTTCAAGGCCGTCATCCCCGTCGCCGGACTGCTGCTGCTGCTGCAGGGTCTGGTGGAGATCGTGCGCTGCGTGCAGTGCCTGCAGCAGGGCAGCTGGCCCAGCCGCGAGCAAGACGTCGAGGAGGTCGACGTCGACAAACTCAAGCAGATGGTCCATGCCGATGACGTGGGGGCCGCCCGATGAAAGTCCGCAAGGAACTGTGGTTCGGCTTCGTGCTGATGGCGTTCATCGTCGCCGGCACGGCCTTCGTGCTGCTCAGCGCCGAGCAGGTCACCCGCGGCCACCTTGGGCTGATGATGCTGGCGCTGGTCGTCGTGGCCATCATGCTGGGCTTCCCGACGGCGTTCACGCTGATGGGTATGGGCATGCTGTTCACCTGGCTGGCCTACGACTTCGACACCGGCAAGACGCTGACGCTGATGGTGCAGAGCGCCTTCAAGGTAATGGGCAATGACGTGCTCATCTCCATCCCGCTGTTCGTGTTCATGGGCTACCTCGTCGAGCGGGCCAACCTGATCGAGAAGCTGTTCAAGAGCTTGCACCTGGCGATGGCGCGCGTGCCTGGCTCTCTGGCGGTGGCCACCATCTTCACGTGCGCCGTGTTCGCCACCGCCACGGGCATCGTCGGCGCGGTCGTCACGCTGATGGGCCTGCTGGCGCTGCCGCAGATGCTCAAGGGAGGCTACGACGTGCGCATCTCGGCCGGCGCCATCACGGCCGGCGGCTGCCTGGGCATCCTGATCCCTCCGTCGGTCATGCTGATCGTCTATGGCGCGACGGCCGGCGTGTCCGTCGTGCAGCTGTACGCCGGCGCCTTCTTCCCCGGCCTGATGCTGGCCGCGCTGTATGTGGTGTACGTGGTGCTGCTGGCCAAGCTGAAGCCGGCGCTGATGCCGCCGCTGTCGGCCGAAGCGCGTTTCGTGCCGCTGCCGCCGCTGGCCGAGCGGCTGGCCGGAGGCCGCAAGCGCGCGGCGCTGCCCGCGTTGCTGGCGGCGCTGGGACGCGAGTCCGACAAGGGCCCGGTGCTGCGGCAGCTGGGCGTGGCGCTGTTGCCGGTCGGGCTGGTGCTGCTGATCGCTGCCATTGGCTGGCTGCATGCGCACAACCCCAATGGTGCGGAAGCACCGGCCGAGACGATGCAGGCTATCGGCAGCGAGGCGCCGTCGCCCAGCGAAGGCGGCCTGGCCGAGCCGCCGGCGGACACGGGGGGGCTCGCAGATCCACCCGCGGACACCGGCTTGTCAGAGCCGCCGGCCGAACCTGCGAGCGAGCCCGTTGCCGACGCGGGGGGCGGCGTGGCAGAGCCCGTCGCCGAGGCCGCTGCCAGCGAGCCGCCGCCCGCAGCGGTCGCCGCAGAGCCGGTCCCGCCGCCCTCCCCGGCACCCACATCGGCCGACGCCGGCCGCGGCTGGATCGCCTGGGCCGTCACGGGTGCCGTGCTTGTGGCGTTCTACGCGGTGCTGAATTTCCAGCGCCTGGAGATCTTCAAGCTGCTGCTGACCAGCTTCTTCCCGCTGCTGGTCATGATACTGGCGGTGCTGGGCTCCATCGTGTTCGGGCTGGCCACGCCCACCGAGGCGGCGGCGGTCGGCGCCTTTGGCGGCTACGTGCTGGCGGCCATCTACTCGGTCGTGAACAAGCGCGCGCCGGGCCAGCGCCGGCCGGTCTTCGTGGTCTGGCTGCTGCTGTGGCTGCCCTTCTTCGGCTGCCTCGCCTGGTTCATCGCGAACCGGGAAGGGCTGGCCCCGCCGGTGGACCCCGTGCTGGGCGCCGTGGCGGCCGGCGGCGTGCTGCTGTGGGCGCTGATGGCCTACCGCCAGGCGCGGCTGCAGAACGAGGTCAAGGAATCGGTGCTGCTGACGGCCAAGACCAGCGCGATGGTCTGCTGGCTGTTCGTCGGCTCGGCCATCTTCTCGGCCGCCTTCGCGCTGCTGGGCGGGCAGGAGCTCGTGGAGAAGTGGGTGCTGGGCATGCAGCTCAGCAAGGTCGAGTTCCTCATCCTCAGCCAGCTCATCATCTTCATCCTCGGCTGGCCGCTGGAATGGACCGAGATCATAGTGATCTTCATGCCCATCTTCATCCCGCTGTTGGACCACTTCGGGGTGGACCCGCTGTTCTTCGGCCTGCTGGTGGCGCTGAACCTGCAGACAGCCTTCCTCAGCCCGCCGGTGGCGATGGCGGCCTTCTACCTGAAGGGCGTGGCCCCGCCGCACGTGACGTTGAACCAGATCTTCGCCGGCATGCTGCCCTTCATGGCCATCCAGGTCATTGCCATCGTGCTGCTGTACCTGTGGCCCGAGATTGGCCTGTGGCTGCCTAGGGTCCTTTACGGCTGACCAGGAAGACGCCGCCGAGCACCAGCGCGGTGCCGACGGCGATCCATGCGTTCATCGGCTCGCCCAGCACGAACACGCCCATCGCCAGCGTGCTCATCGGGCCCACCATGCCCGCCTGCGACGCCAGTGGCGCGCCGATGCGCGCGATGGCCAGCATCACCATCAGCACCGGCGCCACGGTGCAGGCCGTCGCGTTCAGCAGCGACAGCCACAGCACCGGCTCCGGCACGACAGCCTGCGACAGCGGCCGCAGCAGCACGAACTGCGCGATGCACAGCGCGCAGGCCACCGTGCTGGCCAGCCCCGCCAGCCGCAGCGAACCCAGCCGCTGCACCACCTTGCCGCTCAGCGCCAGGTAGACCGCATAGCTGACCGCGCTGGCGAACACCAGCGCCGCGCCGATGGCCGTGCTCACGCCCTCGAAGCTCAGCTCATGCGCAAACACCGCCACCACGCCCGCATAGCTGACCGCCAGCGCGACGACCTGGCGCGCCTGCAGCCGGTGCTTGAACCACAGCACCGAGATCAGCAGCACCAGCGTCGGGTTCAGGTACAGGATCAGCCGCTCAAGACTCGCCGAGATGTAGGCCAGCCCAGCGAAGTCCAGATAGCTGGCCAGGTAGTAGCCGGTGAAGCCCAGCACGCCGATGTCGCGCCAGTCCTGCCGGGTCAATGCCGGCTTGCCCCGCCCGGCCCACCAGGCCATGGCCAGGAAAAAGGGCAGCGCCAGCAACATGCGCCACATCAGCAGCGTGACCGCATCCACGCCGTGCCGGTACGCCAGCTTGACGATGATGGCCTTGCCCGAGAAGCCGATGGCGCCCAGCAGCGCCAGCAACAGGCCCGCCCAGCGGCGGTCGGTGGCAGCGGCGGTGGTCGGGGCGGGCGCGGCAGGCGTCATGGCGCGGACCAGTCTAGGCGCGGGCCCGCGCGCCGCGGCTCTCGAATGGTGAAGCCTGGCTTTCGCGCGGCTCAGGGCGCGCAGGATGCCTGAGGCGGCGGCGGGTTCTGGCTGCGGAACAGCTCGGCCTGCTGGCCGTGCAGCTGCTGCAACTCGACAGCGTAATCCGGGCGCTGCAGGTAGGCGCGCACCGCGGGCAGCGCCGCGATGGCGGGCGACTGACGCGAGATCTGCAGGTACAGCGGCGCGCCGCCCAGCGTGCGCGGCAGCACCCGCACCTGCTGCTCGCAGCCCTGCGCCCGCAGCATCTGCTCGCCCGCCTCGCGCGCCGTGGCCACCGCGTCCAGCCGCCCGGCCAGCAGCTTGCGCAGGTTCATCGCCTCGCTGAGCGCGTTGTCCACCATCGCGTGTCGAGCCAGTTGCCGATCCACCTCCGCCCCCAGGCTGACGCCGTGGCCAACGCCGATGCGCAGCCCGCCCAGATCGGCCCAGCGCTCGAAGCGCAGCGGGCTGTCGCGGCGCACGAACAGCGCCGCCTCGTTGCGGGCCAGTGCCGGTTCGACCACCACGGCGTACTCGCGGCGTTTCGGGGTGTCGAAGGCGCACACCAGCGCATCGACCTGGCCCCGCTCGACCATCGCTTGACAGCGCGACCAGGGGCCGACGTCGTCGACCCGCAGCGTCCAGCCTGCCGCCGCGAACGCGCGCTTCGCCGCCTCGATGCAGACGCCGTGCAGCCGGCCCTGGTGTTGCCAGCTCATCGGCTGCGCGGCCGGATGCGCGCAGGCGCGCACGGTGCCGTCGGCAGCGGCCGGACCGGCGGCCAGCGCGGCGGCCAGTGCCAGGGCGGCCAGCCGGCGGCGCGGCGGCGCGGGCGCCAGCAACAGGTCCTGGCGACGGAAGACGATGGGCAGGATGTGCGCCTCGGCCAGCAGGTCCATGGCCGGAATTGTGCGCCGCGTTGGTGTTCCCGCGCAGGCGTCGCCGCGCGAGTCGTTGTTCAATGCACTCAACGACACCGGAAAGGCCCTCCCATGGCATTGACCTCCCCCGCACGGCGTCCGCTCGCCGCCCTAGCCTGCCTGCTGATGCTCGCAGCAAGCGGCTGCACGACACGGCCGCAGGTGGTTGCGTCGGCGCCGCTGCGCTGCGACCAGCCCGGCAGTGACTGCGCCAACGACCTGCTGCAGGCCTTGCAGGACTGGCAGGCCGCCTACGACAGCCGCGACCCGCAGCGCCTGCGGCCGCTGTACGCACCGGGCGCGTTGATCACCGATGACGAGTACTCCGCTGTACCGCTGGACGGCGATGGCCTGCCCGTGTTCTTCGAACAGCTGGCGCAGCGGCCCACGGCGCGCATGCGCTGGCGCGTGGGCAACCTGAAGCTGTTCGGCGAGACGGCGGTGCGCTCCGGCGAATGCGAGTTCACCGAGCAGATCGACGGCCGACCGAGGATGCGGACGGCCCGCTATAGCTTCGTCTACCAGCGCTCCGAGGGTCGCTGGCTGATCATCCTGCAGCACACCACCTGGCGGCCTTGAGCTGGCCAATTGACCGGCAAACCGGCCAGCCCCGCGCGGGCAGCGCGCGGGTCAGACCTTGGCGATCAGCGCATCCCACCGGGCCCGCGCCGCGTGCTCGTGGCGCGCCTTCACGTGGCCGTAGCCACGGATGTCCTCCGGCACGCGGGCCAGCTCGACAGCCGTGGGCAGCGACTCGGCGGTCAGCCGGGCAAGCGCCCTGTCGATGCCGGCACGGTAGTCGGCAATCCAGCGGCGCTCCATCTTGCGTTCCTCGGTGTGGCCGAAGACGTCGAACGCCGTGCCGCGCAGCCCCTTCATCTTCGCCAGCAGCGCAAACGCCGGGCGAACCCAGCTGCCGAACGGCCGCTTCACCAGCTCGCCCTTGCTGTTCTTCTTAGCCAGCAGCGGCGGCGCGAGGTGGTGCACCAACTTGTAGTCGCCCTCGAACATGCCGGCGATCTTGGCCGTGAAGGCGGCGTCGGTGTGCAGTCGCGCCACCTCGTACTCGTCCTTGTAGGCCATCAACTTGAACAGGTAGCGTGCCACGGCCTCGGTCAGCGTGGTCTTGGAGCCCAGCTTCGCCTCAGCCGCGCGCACCTTGTCGACGAAGGCCTTGTACTCGGCCGCGTAGGCGGCGTTCTGGTAGCTAGTCAGGAACTCCACGCGCTTAGCCGCCATCTCGTCCACGCTCTGGCGCTTGACGAGCTGAATAACGGCCTGCGCCGCATACATTGCCTGCACGGCCTTCAGGTCGTGCGCGCAACGGCGGCCCCACTCGAACGCGACCTTGTTGTTGTCGATCTGCACGCCGTTCAGCTCGATGGCGCGCATCAGCGCGTCGTAGCTCAGCGGGATGCGGCCCTGCTGCCACGCATAGCCCAGCATCAGCGGGTTGGTGTACAGCGAGTCGCCCACCAGCTTGACTGCCACTTCCTCGGCGTCGAACGCGCCCAGGTGGTCGCGGCCCACGGCGTTGCCCACCGCGGCCTCGCAAGCCGCGCCCGGGAAGCTCCAGTTGGCGTCGTTCACCAGCGTCGCCGTCGGCGAGCCATGCGTGTTCAGCGCGACATACGTGCGGCCCTCGCGCATGACGGCCAGCGTCGCCTTATTGGCAGCCACGATGGCGTCACAGGCGATGACGAGATCCGCCTCGGCCGTGCCCACCTTGGTGCAGTAGATGGCCTCGGGCGTGTTGGCGATCTGGATGTGGCTCCAGGTCGCGCCGCCCTTTTGCGCCAGGCCTGCAGCGTCCTGCGTGATGACGCCCTTGCCTTCCAGGTGCGCGGCCATGCCCAGCAGCTGGCCGATGGTGATGACGCCCGTGCCGCCCACGCCGCCGACGACGATGCCCCAGGCGTCCTCGGCGTTCGGGATCACCGGCAGCGGCAGCCGCGGCAGCGCCGCGTCGAACGGGCTCTTGCGCGCGTCCTTCTTGGGCTTCTTCAGCTCGCCACCTTCCACGGTGACGAAGCTGGGGCAGAAGCCCTTCACGCAGGAGTAGTCCTTGTTGCAGGTGTTCTGGTTGATCTGGCGCTTGCGGCCGAAGTCGGTTTCCAGCGGCTCCACGCTCAGGCAGTTGGACTGCACGGAGCAGTCGCCGCAGCCCTCGCACACCAGCTCGTTGATGACGACGCGCTTGGCCGGGTCCACCAGCTTTCCGCGCTTGCGACGGCGGCGCTTCTCTGTCGCGCAGGTCTGGTCGTAGATGATGGCGGTGGTGCCTTCGATCTCGCGGAACTGACGCTGGATGTCGTCCAGCTCGTCGCGGTGGTGCACCGTCACGCCGGCGGCCAGCGCCACGCCTTCGTACTTGGCCGGCTCGTCGGTGACGATGACCAGCTTCTTCACGCCTTCCGAGATCACGCTGTTCATGATCTGCAGCACCGTGTGGCCCTCGGGGCGCTCGCCCACGGTCTGGCCGCCGGTCATCGCGACGGCGTCGTTATACAAAATCTTGTACGTGATGTTGACGCCCGACGCGATGCTCTGCCGGATGGCCAGACTGCCGCTGTGGAAGTAGGTGCCGTCGCCCAGGTTGGAGAAGATGTGCTTCTCGTTCGTGAACGGCGCCTGGCCTGTCCAGGGCACGCCCTCGCCGCCCATCTGCGTGAACGTGGCCGTGTTGCGGCCGGGCATCCACGTGACCATGTAGTGGCAGCCGATGCCGCCCACAGCACGGCTGCCTTCCGGCACGCGGGTGGACGTGTTGTGCGGGCAGCCCGAGCAGAACCACGGCGTGCGGTCGGCGCCGCCGGCGGTCTTCATCTCGGCGGTCAGCGACGCCTCCTTGGCATCGATGACCGCCATGCGCGCATCCAGGCGGGCGACGATGTCGCTGTCCACGCCCAGCTTCTTCAGCCGCTTGGTGATGGCACGCGCAATGATGGCCGGCGTCAGGTCGGCCTGCGGGCGCAGCAGCCAGTGGTCGCTGGGGTTGGGCACGCTCCACTCGCCGCCCTCGCCGCCGTCACCGGCGTCGAACTTGCCGAGCACGTTGGGACGCACGTCAGCGCGCCAGTTGTAGAGCTCTTCCTTGACCTGGTACTCGATGATCTGGCGCTTCTCCTCGACGACGAGGATCTCCTGCAGGCCCCGCGCGAACTCGCGCGCCACCTGGGCTTCGAGCGGCCACACCACGTTGACCTTGTGCAGCCGGATGCCGATGCGCCGGCAAGTGTCGTCGTCCAGGCCCAAGTCGTGCAGCGCCTGGCGGGTGTCGTTGAAGGCCTTGCCGCTGGTGATGATGCCGAAGCGGTCGTTGGGACCCTCGATGACGTTGTAGTTCAGCCGGTTGGCGCGGATGTAGGCCAGCGCGGCGTACCACTTGAAGTTCATCATCCGCGCTTCCTGCTCCAGCGGCGGATCGGGCCAGCGGATGTGCAGGCCGCCCTCGGGCATCTGGAAGTCCTCGGGCATCAGGATGTTGACGCGGTCCGGGTCCACGCTGACCGAGGCGGACGACTCGACGATCTCCTGGATGGTCTTCATACCGGCCCACAGGCCGGAGAAGCGGCTCATGGCGAACGCGTGCAGCCCCATGTCCAGGATGTCCTGCACGCTGCTCGGGAAGAAGGTCGGGAAGCCCACCGCCTTGAACACGTGGTCGCTCTGGTGCGCGGCCGTGCTGCTCTTGGCGATGTGGTCGTCACCGGCGATGGCGATGACGCCGCCGTGCTTGGATGTGCCCGCCATGTTGGCGTGCTTGAACACGTCGATGCAGCGGTCCACGCCCGGGCCCTTGCCGTACCAGAGGCCGAACACACCGTCGAACTTGGCCTTCTCGGGGAAGAGGTCTAGTTGCTGCGTGCCCCACACGGCGGTGGCGCCCAGTTCCTCGTTGACGCCCGGCTGGAACACGATGTTCTGCTTGGCCAGGTGCTTCTTGGCCTGCCACAGCGCCTGGTCATACGTGCCCAGCGGCGAGCCGCGGTAGCCGCTGATGAACCCGGCGGTGTTCAAGCCGACACGCGCGTCACGCGTGCGCTGCAGCATGGGCAGCCGCACCAGCGCCTGCACGCCGCTCATGAAGGCACGGCCGGTGTCCAGCGCATATTTGTCGTCGAGCGAAACGGTCTGAAGGGACTTCAGGATGTGCTCGGGCAGCGGGGCGTTCATCGGGGCGGTGCTCCTCGGGTGGGCTGGCGCGCCTGCCCTTGTGAGGCGGCGCGCGGGCTGAGGTCCAGTGTGGTCCAACTGGGCCTGGCTGGCCAGTGTAGGAAAAGCATGGCGCGCGATGCTTTCTCATTCGCGCTGCAGGGCGCCGATTGCAGCAACATCTTTTCTACAATCTTCATAAAAACTCCATTTCCTGTCGCAAACCACGGAATCAGGGCAAACCATGAGCACCGACGGGGCAACGCCCGACGCGCTGGACCGCTATCACATCGCGCTGCTGGCGGAGTTGCAGCGCGACGCGCGCCAGTCCAATGCCGAACTGGCCCAGCGCATCGGCCTGTCGGCCGCGCCGACGTGGCGGCGCGTCAAGTGGCTGGAGGAGCAGGGCTACATCACCGGCTACCGCGCCGAGCTGGACCGCCGCAAGATCGGTCTGGGCGTGCTGGCCTTCGTGCGCGTGGATGCCGAGCGCAGCGCGGGCGAGGCCACCAAGGCGCTGGAAGACGAGATCCGCCGCCTGCCCGAGGTCATTGCCTGCCACTACATCTCGGGCACCGGCACCTTCGAGCTGCAGGTGATGGCCACCGACCTGGACGCCTTCTCGCGCTTCTCCATCAACACGCTGCTGAAGCTGCCCAACGTAAAAGACATCCACACCAGCTTTTCACTGGGCGAGGTGAAGGCCGGAGGCGCGCTGCCGCTGGGGCATCTGAAGGGCGGCTGAAGACTGTTACGCGGCACGCGGCACCGCGCAGGCCTAGACTCGGCGGACGCTGCTCCGAAGCCCGCCCATGAGCCTGAACGACGCCCCCAAGATGCAGATCCCCAGCCTGCTGCACAAGCTGGGCAAGATGACGTCCATCCGCGACACGGCCCTGCTGGAGCAGAGCCTGCTGAAGACGCTGTGCCCCATGCTCGGCGTACTGGATGCGTCTCTGTACCGCGTCGATGACCTGACCTCCGCGGTGCGCGTGCTGCACCACCACCTGTCTCGTGTTGTCGAGTCCGACGGCATCGCCCGCCTCGTCGAGCGCAACGAGGAGATCTACAACGAAGCCAACATCGACCCCGAGATCAAGGGCATGCTGCAGAACGTGCGGCTGCTGGGCAAGCCCTGCACCCGCAAGAGCAGCCAGACGCAGGACCTTCTGATCGCCTATCCGCTGTTCGGCGGCCGCGAGATCTGCGGCGTGCTGGTGTTCGCGCGCGACCGCGAAGTCACGCTGACCGAAGACGCCATCGTCAAGGGGGTGCTGGAGGTCTACGCCAACTACTACGACCTGCTCGACATCAGCCAGCGCGACCGTCTGACCGGGCTGCTCAACCGCCAGGCGCTGGAAAACAGCTTCGACCGCATCTGGACCATCCTGTCGCGCACCGACGAGCCCGTGCGCTCGCCGGACGGCCGGCGCGTGCAGGCCGCCAGCACGCACTGGATCGCCATCATCGACGTCGACCACTTCAAGAACGTCAACGACAACTTCGGTCACGTCGTCGGCGACGAAGTCCTGCTGCTGATCTCGCGGTTGATGATGGCTGAGATGCGCGGCTCCGACCTGCTGTTCCGCTACGGCGGCGAGGAGTTCGTCGTGCTGTTCTCCGCCAAGGACTGCGAGGACGCCACCGCCATCCTGGAGCGGCTGCGCGGCGCCGTCGAGCGCCACGGCTTCCCGCAGGTGGGCCAGGTCACGGTCAGCATCGGCCTCAGCATGGCAGATCCCAACGACCTGCCTCAGGAAGTGCTGAGCTGGGCCGACCGCGCGCTGTACCAGGCCAAGAAGACCGGCCGCAACCGCGTCTGCGACTACCAGAGCCTGCGCCAGCGCGGCGAGGTGGAAGCCCCCAGCTACGGCGGCTCCGAGCTGTTCTGAGACCCTTCGGTCTGCGGCATCCGCGGCCACCTGCCCGCACGGCGCGGCTGAGCGCCCGTATCGTCCGCAGGATTTAGGGGTGCCTGCCCTGGCGCCGGCGGCCCAGACTGTTTCAGAATGCAGCCTGGGCCTAACCACAAGACCGGGGAGACAGACCATGGAGATTGCGTTGCTGGCGCTGGTCGTGATGGGCTTCATCGTTCTGAATGCCGTGCTGCGTGTCGAACGCCGCGTGAGCCAACTGCAGGCCCAGCAGGCCGAACTGATCCGCCACCTGGGCCTGGTGCCAGACACCGAGCCCAGCTTCGAGGTGCGCGCCCTGGCCCGCGACCCCAAACGCCGCATCGAGGCCATCAAGCTGTACCGCCGCCAGTCCGGCGCCGAACTGCGCGACGCCCGGCAGGTGGTCGACGGCCTGGTTGGCCGAGGCTGAACTTCCCCAGGCACCGCGCGCTGCCCGGGCCGGCGGCGCTGGCATAGTCGGCCGCCCACGCCCACCCACCCGCGTCTTGCATGGCCGCCCTCCCCCTGCGTCACCTGCTGCTGGCCCTCGCCGTCGTTGCGATCTGGGGCAGCAACTTCGTCGTTATCAAGTACGCGCTGCACACGCTGCCACCCCTGACGCTGGCCGTGCTGCGCTTCGCCTTAGCGCTGCTGCCCGCCTGCTTCTTCCTGCGCCGCCCTGCGGTGGGCTGGCGCAACCTGGCGGGCTACGGCGTGCTGATCGGCGTGGGCCAGTTCGGCATGCTGTACTTGGCCATGCGCAGCCAGATCTCGCCCGGCCTCGCCTCGCTGGTAGTCCAAACGCAGGTGTTCTTCACGCTGCTGCTGGCCGTACGCATCCGCAAGGAACAGGTGCTGGGCGCGCAGTGGCTGGGCCTGGCGCTGGCGGCCGGCGGCGTTGGCGTCATCGTCGCGCACACCGATGGCTCGACGACGGCGCTGGGCATCGTCATGGTGCTGGTGGCCGCGTTCTCCTGGGCCTGCGCCAATCTGCTGACGCAGCGCGCCGGCCGCATCGACATGCTGGCCTACGTGGTGTGGAGCAGCGCGTTCGCCGTGCCGCCGCTGCTGGTGCTGGCGCTGCTGATCGACGGGCCGCAGCAGATGGCCGCGGGCGTGGCGGCGTCGGACCTGGGCACCTGGGGTGCGGTGCTGTGGCAGGCGCTGGGCAACACGCTGTTCGGCTACGGCGCGTGGAGCTGGCTGCTAGCCCGCCACCCGGCCGGGCGCATCGTGCCGATGGCGTTGCTGGTGCCGGTGTTCGGCATGGGCTCGGCCAGCCTCTTGCTGGGTGAGCCGCTACCCGGCTGGAAGCTGACGGCCGCGGCCCTCGTGCTGGCCGGTCTGGCGATCAACCTGTTCGGTGCACGGCTTTTGCCGGCGCGCCCGAGTACCGCCCGGGACTAAGCTCCAGCGCATGAAGCGCCGCCTGCTGCTCCTGATGCCCTGGTTCGCCGCCCCGCTGCTTTGTGCCGCCGCGCCGCCGGCCGTGACGCTGCTGGTGGAGCTGCGCTGGGTGGATTCGCAGCTGCCCGGCGCCGCGCAGGCCGGCGTGCGCGATGGCGCGGTGGTCATCGGCACGGCCGGCGCCGTGTCGCCGCGCTGGCCGGGCGTGGTCACGTCCACACGGCCGGCCGCCCCGCCACCAGTGCAGCGGCTGTCGGTGCTGAACGGTCAACGCGCTGGCCTGCAGTTGCAGACGCGCGAGCCGCTGCGCTGGGAGACGGACCTCACCGTCGCCCTCGATCACGGCGCCCGCGCCGGCACGCGGCAGCGCGTCTACGCCAGCCCGCGGCCGGTGGAGCACATCGTCACGCAGGGCTTCGCCGTCACGCCGACATGGCCCGGCGGCGAGGCGCCGGTGCGCGTGGCCTTTGAGGTCGACGCGGACGGCCAGCAGTTTCAGTCCGTGCTGGACCTGCCGCTGCAGCGCTGGCAGACGGTGGCCCGCCAGGGCGGCGCCGACGCACCCGCGCCGCGCGGCACGGTCAGCAGCCGCGACGCCACCGGCCAGCCCGAGCGCGAGCTGCAGCTGCGCTTGTCCGTCGCGCCCGGCTGAACGCGGCGCGCAGGGCATGCGCGCCGCGAAGCGAGCATTCCCGGCCTAACGAGCCCCGCGCTGCGACCAGGGCGCGGACTGCGTGTAACGTGGCTGCTCCCGCACGACGCCGCCCGGCCTGCCCCATGAGACTCGCTTTGATCGCCCACGACGGACGCAAGGACGCCATGATCGCCCTCGCCGCCGACCACCTGCCGCTGCTGCGCCGCTGCACGCTGATGGCCACCGGCACCACCGGCGCCAGGCTGGCTGCCGCGCACGGGCTGGAGATCGAGCGCATGCTC
This sequence comes from Pelomonas dachongensis, assembly GCF_043555865.1. Lineage (NCBI taxonomy): Bacteria > Pseudomonadati > Pseudomonadota > Betaproteobacteria > Burkholderiales > Sphaerotilaceae > Roseateles > Pelomonas dachongensis. Next base: position 257,107 of record NZ_JBIGHY010000001.1, on the reverse strand, counting down.
AGCGGCCCGATGGGCGGCGACTTGCAGATCGGCGCGCGGCTGGCCGTGGGCGAGCTCGACGGCGTCATCTTCCTGCGGGACCCGATGACGCCGCAGCCCCATGAACCCGACATCAACGCGCTGGTGCGCGCCTGCGATGTGCACGACGTGCCCTGCGCCACCAACGTGTCCACGGCGCGCCTGCTGCTGGCCAGCTGGAGCGAAGGCTGACGCCGAAGGGCCTTACAGGCTAAAATCGCGCCCTTTCGTCGTTTTGCCCCTGCTGTGGGCTTTTGTTTTTACTGGAGCCACTGATGGGCAACAAGATCGTCACCGAAGCGGACCGCCGCGCCTCCCCCCGTCCCGCCGCCCCCAAGGGCGTGACCTTCACGGCCCCCAAGGGCCAGCTGCGCAGCCTGGAGCGCGGTGCCCACACCCGTTCCAAGAAGAACCCGGGCAAGCGCCCGCATTCGGGCTGATCCTTCAGGCACACGCCTGAAGATCGCGATGAACAGGCCCTGACGGGCCTGTTTTGTTTTGTCGGCTAGAAACTGACCTGACTGCCATGATCCGCATCACCGAACTCCGCCTCCCGCTCCACCATGCCGAGAACGCGCTGCGCCCTGCGGTGCTCGCCCGGCTGAAGCTTGTCGACGCTGACATTACCGATATCCACGTCTTCCGCCGCGGCTACGACGCGCGCAAACGCAGCGACATCCAGCTCGTCTACACGCTGGACTGCACGCTGGCTGACGGCGTCAACGAAGCCGCCGTGTTGGCCCGTTTTGCTGGCGACCACCAAGTCCGCGCCACCCCAGACACCGGCTATCACTTCCTGGCCCAGGTGGGCGAGCACACCGGCCCGCGTCCGGTTGTCGTCGGCTTCGGCCCCTGCGGCCTGTTCGCCGCGCTGATCCTGGCGCAGATCGGCTTGCGCCCGATCGTGCTGGAACGCGGCAAGGCAGTGCGCGAGCGCACGCAGGACACCTGGAGCCTGTGGCGCGAGCAAAAGCTCCACCCCGAGAGCAACGTGCAGTTCGGCGAAGGCGGCGCTGGCACCTTCTCGGACGGCAAGCTGTGGAGCCAGATCACCGACCCCCGCCACCTGACGCGCAAGGTGCTTCAGGAGTTCGTCAAGGCCGGCGCGCCGGAGGAAATCCTCTACGTCAGCAAGCCCCACATCGGCACCTTCCGCCTGGTCAGCATGATCATCAAGATGCGGGCCGACATCGAGGCGCTGGGCGGCGAGATCCGCTTCCAGCAGAAGATGACGGACCTGCTCATCGAGGACGGCGCCGATGGGAAGCATGTTCGGGGCGTGCAGCTGGAATCGGGCGAGCAGATCGACACGACGCACGTGGTCATCGCGCTGGGCCACAGCGCGCGCGACACCTTCCAGATGCTGCAGGCGCGCGGCGTGCACATGGAGGCAAAGCCCTTCTCCATCGGCTACCGCATCGAGCATCCGCAAAGCCTGATCGACGCGGCCCGCTTCGGCGCCAACGCTGGCAACCCCATCCTCGGCGCGGCTGACTACAAGCTGGTGCACCACGCCAGGAACGGCCGCTCGGTCTACAGCTTCTGCATGTGCCCCGGCGGCACGGTGGTGGCCGCCACCAGCGAAGAGAACCGCGTCGTCACCAACGGCATGAGCCAGTACTCGCGCAACGAGCGCAACGCCAATGCCGGCATCGTCGTGGGCCTGACGCCCGAGGACTACCGCCAGGACGGCAAACGCGACGGCAGCCCCGTGAACCCGCTGGACGGCATGGCCTTCCAGCGCCAGTGGGAAAGCCGGGCCTACGAACTGGGCGGCGGCGGCTACCTCGCGCCGGGTTCGCTGGTGGGCGACTTCATCAAGCGCCAGGTCAGCAAGGCATTTGGCGATGTGGTGCCGAGCTACAAGCCGGGCGTGACGCTGACGGACCTGCAGCAAAAGAGCAACGGCTCGTTGCCGGCGTATTGCCTGGAAGCCATCCGCGAAGCGCTGCCGGCCTTCGCCCGTCAGATCCGCGGCTTTGACCGCCCGGACGCGGTGCTGACCGGCGTGGAGACACGCACGTCATCCCCACTGCGCATCAACCGCGGGCGCGACTACCAGAGCCTCAACGTGCGCGGACTGTTCCCGGCGGGTGAAGGCGCCGGCTACGCGGGCGGGATCATGTCGGCCGGCGTGGACGGCATCGAGGTGGCCGAGGCACTGGCGGCGGACCTGCTGGGCCTGCCGGATGCGCCGGTGCTGCAGGGCAAGGGGGCGAAGGCGGGTGGGCAGGTCTGAAACCTGCCGCTGGGGATCTCAAAAGACCAGCGCAATCTCCACCGCCGCAGAAACGACGAGGCCCAACGCGAAACGTGCGGCGGGAAGTCGTGGCCAACGGATCGGCACAGCGCGGCCCCAACTACGGCTGCACACGATTGATGCCGCCCTTCTTATGCGCCGCCCGCTCGTGGAACAGTTCGAACAGGAACTGCTCCAGTTCCGCTTCCGCCACGAACTCCGGGATGACGCTACCGGCTGGCGCGCGTTTTTCGTCGTTGCCGACCGCCAGTACAGACCACCGACCGCTTTTGCGCTCGATGTCGAACAGGTGGCCGTAAACATTGAAGCGTTGGGCGGGCATGACAGGTGAATGGATCGTCCGTCTTCGAGATTCACCAGCGGCAGAATCGCCCGCCTGCCGAAGTCGAAGGCCCGCGTGAACCGCACCGGAGTAGAGGTGCCTTGGCACCGCGGCGGTGGGCCGAGCGGGCCATGAGGTCAATCTTCAGTTGCAGGTGGCGCAAACGACGCGTAACGATGAATGTGCCGGTTTGTTGTCGATCACGGCTGCCCTGTCGACGACGGGCGTGACAGCAACCACAGGACGCGTTGCCCCAGCCGCTGCGGGTTTTGCAGAGAGAACGAAGGCGCATGCGCAATCGCCATCAAGTGGGCCGCCTGGCGCAAGTCGACAAGCGCCAGATGCGTGCCGAGATGGCGTGCTGACGCCGCAGCGAATCCGCGAACGCCCGTGCCCATGAAGCTGGACGCAAGATAGGCCGTCTCCAGCTGCGCCTCAGACAAATGCCAGGGCAGCAGCATCGCAACGCCGGCCTCGGTGAGGACCCTGGGCAAGGTCTGCATCCGTTCGCCCCCTCGCATCGAGGAGAGGACGGCATCGCGCGCGACCAAGCCTTCCAGCCGATCTCCATGGGCGCGATGAATCATTTCTTGCAACGCAGCGGAGGGGTTGCGCTCGTCAGGATGGGCGGTGGCAATCACCTGCTCGATTCGAGCCACGCAGGGTCGTACGGTGAAGATGTCGAACACCAGCACTGCCAGTGCAACGCCGAGGAGCAGATTCGCGACGCTGCACCTCGCCCATCGCATCAAACGACGCACGGCATCAGCTCTATGCAGCGTCATCAAGCCGGGTCCTTCATCGTTGCGGCGCGGCCGCCAGATACGCCAGCAAATCCGCCGCCTTGCGCTCGTTCATGCCCACGCCCCAGAAGCGCATCTTGGTGCCGGGCACCAGGCCGTTGGGGTCGCGCAGATAGGCGGCGAGTGTCGCCTCGTTCCACACCAGGCCCGACGACGTCAGCGCGGGCGAATAGGCATAGCCTGCGAGCGTGCCAGCCTTGCGACCCGCCAGGCTGTTGAGCTGCGGCCCGAAAGCGTGCCGCGCGGAAGGGCCGGCCTGGTGGCAGCTGATGCAGGCCGCGAACGCCTTGCGGCCGGCCGCGGGATCACCCGCAGCCCGTGCGGGCGGCGGCGGCAACAGCACCAACGCCGACAGCGCCGCGACGAACAGCGCCCTCATGCCTCGGCGCCTCCGGACGCCATCAGGTCGATCAGCTCCTTCGCGAACGCCAGCGCGTCCTCCGGCAGCTCAAAGTGCATCTCGTTGTTCAGCTCCATCACATCGCCGTCCGGCCCCTTATGCACGACCGACCAGCCGCCCGCGCCGCCGTCGATGGCGAGCACGCCGAACTGGCCCGGCTGCAGGTCGCGGGCGCTGCCGGCGGTGACGACGATGTCGCGGCCGAGGTAGGAGTGGTAGCGTTTCATCCAACCCATTTTCAAGGAGACCCTCGATGAAGGCAGTCTGGAACGGCATCACCCTGGCGGAAAGCGACGACACCGTCGTCGTCGAAGGCAACCACTACTTCCCGGCCGAGTCGCTGAACAAGCAGTACACGAGCTTCAGCAACCACGTCACGCGCTGCGCATGGAAGGGTGAGGCCCGCTACCTGAGCCTGCTCGTCAACGGCGAGATGAACACCGACGCGGTCTGGTATTACCCGGACCCGCTGCCCGCCGCGGCCGAGATCAAGGGCCGCTATGCGTTCTGGAAAGGCGTCAAGGTCACGGAGTAGTCGGGTTCAGGGCTTGCGGCCCTCGGGCAGCAGCGCCCACAGCCGCAGCGCCTGCTTGGTGCGGCCCGCCTGCAGTCCGGCCTCGTCCCCCAAGCCCCAGAACAGGTCGGCCCGCACGGCGCCCGCGATGGCGCCACCCACGTCCTGCGCCATCACCAGCCGCTGCAGCGGCGTGGTGGACAACGGCTCGGTGCTGTCCAGCCACAGCGGCGTGCCCAAGGCGATGACGCTGCGGTCCACGGCCACCGAGCGCCCCGGCGTCAGTGGCACGCCCTGCGCGCCGCGCGGGCCCTGGGCGACGTCGGCGAGCGCCTCCTCGCGGAAGTAGACGACCCGCGGGTTCACGGCCATCGCATCGCGCACCTTGGCGGGGTTGCGGCGCGCCCAGTCACTCAGGCCCCGCCAGCTCGCGTCTGTGATCTCGCCGCGCGCCAGCAAGGCCTTGGCGACGGACTCGAACGGCTGGTCGTTGTGGCCGGCGAACGCAACGCGGCTGACGCGCTCCACGCCGCTGCCGTCGCGCATGATGAGCCGGCCCGAGCCCTGGATCTGCAGCTGCAGCAGCGCGAACGGGTCGTCCAGGTAGGCCAGCTCCAGCGGCGCGAAACGCGGGTGCGTGTCGACCTCGCGGCGCGGCAGGCGGCGCAGCGCGGGGTCGGCGGGCAGCGCATGCACGGGCCACTGGAACGCGCCCTGGCGCGTGCGGCTGGCCGCCAGCCGGGGCTCGAAGTAGCCGGTCAGCAGGCCGGTCGTGTCGCCGTTGTCGGCGGCCAGCCGCCAGGGGCGCAGGTGCTTCATCAGCAGCAGCGTGGCCTCCAGCGCATCGGCTGGTGGTTGCAGCGCGGCGCGCGCGCAGAACTCGGCCCAGCCGGGTACGGGCCGCCGGCAGCCGGCCAGCAGTGCGGGCCAGGCGGCCAGCAGGTCGTCGCGGCCCCAGCCCGGGAGTTCCGTCCAGTCCACGGCGACCCAGCGCGCGGCGGACGGACGGGGCGCGGTCGGCACGGGCGCCACCGACGGCTCGCGCGGTCCCTGCAGCGGCGGCGAGGAACAGGCCGCCAGCATTCCTAGAATCAGCGCTAGTCCGCCACGCACCCACGCCGAACCCATGCTGCTCCTCCTGCTCGAAGCCCTCGGCGCGCTGCTGATCTTCGTCTTCATCATCTGGTGGACCATGTTCTCGGGCCGCAAGCGCGGCGAGCGCAAGGACGAGTGATCACTTTGGCGACAGGAAGAAGCTCAGCGGCGCGCTGCGCATCCGCGCGCGGATGCCGGCGTAGACGCGCTTGCGATCCGCCAGCCGGATGCCGCGCGAGCGCAGCGCCACCCGGAACGCGCAAAAGAAGCTGACGCCGACGTTCAGCAGGCCGATGCCGACGATGCACAGCACGCAGGACCAGAAGGCCCAGGTCGTCGTGACCTGCCAGCCCAGCGCGCCGACGGCCGTGGCCAGCTGGCCGGTGGCCAGCGTCACGTGGCGCACGTCCAGCCCCAGGCCGAAGAAGCCCAGCAGCGGCGGCACCAGGCCCAACATCAGGCCCAGGCTGATGTTGGCGGTCAGACCCGAGATGTGGGTGCGCCACCAGTTCGACCAGCGCTGCGCGCGCGAGCGGCCCAGCAGGCTCACGATGCCGGGGTTCCAAGCGATGGCGCTGTCCAGCCGGTGGAAGACGAACCAGTTCTCCACCCAGCCGGCAATCATGCTGGCCGTGAACAACAGCGTGCCGGTGAAGGCCGCGAACACCAGCGAGGGCCCGAAAACGTTCAGCGAGCGCAGCACGTACTGCGCCTCGCGCTCGCCCACCAGCGGCGCACCGAACACCAGCCAGCACAGCCCCTGAATGGCCAGCACCAGCGGTGCGACCAGCGTCAGGTTGCCGATGATGCCGGCCGTCTGCGAGCGCGTCAGGTGGGTGACCTCGTCGACAAAGCCCTGCAGCCCGTCGTCGCGGTCGATGTGCTGCAGCTTGTCGGCCATCGCCGGCGCAGTCATGGCGGGCTGCTTGGTGGCCACCGTCCAGTGCAGCAGGTGGATCAGCACAAAGCTGGCCGCGTAGTTCACGCCGGCCCAGAAGCCGCCCCAAAAGGCGGAGAAGCCCAGCAGCCCGATGAAGAACTTCAGCAGCGTGGTGCCGGCCAGCACGGTGCCGCCACCGGCCGCGCGCTGCAGCATGTCGCGGTACTCGCTGCGGTTGCGGGTGATGTAGTGCTCGCCCGTCTCGGCACTGCGCTCGGCCACCTTGCGCGCCAGCAGCGAGTAGTGGCGCGCGAACAGCGTGCGCAGGCTGCGCCGGTCGTGCACCACGCGCACCAGCCCCGCCACCAATCGAAGCAACTCGCGCTGCGGCGCTGTGGACACCAGGCAGGCCAGCAACGCCTCGATGCGGTCCAGCCGCGCCGTCAGCTGCTCGACGGAGAACATCAGGTCCACCGACACGCCGTGCACCTCCAGGTGGTCGGGCACGGTCAACGTGGCGGTGCGACAGCGGTCCAGCAGCGCGTGCAGGAACTGCAGCGAGGGCGCCAGCACGTCGCCCTCGCGCTGCAGCAGCGCGCGCTCCACCGCCTCCCAGGCGGCCGGCAGCTGGTGGAAGGGGCGAGCTTTCAGCAGCGATTCGTCCATGCGTACGCGCAGCGCGCTGGCCAGGCCGGCCGCATGCACGCTGCTGACGAGCACGGTCACGGCCGCATGCATTTCCTCGCGCCAGCCGTCGTCGGGCGCTGCCGCGAACAGCAGGCTCAGGCGACGCAGCAGCTCGTCGTCGATGGCGGCGATCCAGTCCTCGTCGTTCTCGTCGCCGAACAGCAGCTCGAACAGCGCCGCCAGGTCGCGCGTGTCCGTCGTGGACGGCAGTACGCGGCGGCGCAGCCGGCCCAGAAACTCGTTCCACAGCGCCATGCGCGGCGCAAAGCCCACCTCGGCGAAGAGGCTGACCGCGTCGACGTCGTTCCAGACACCGGCAATGACGCCGGAGAAGTTGAACGCGTGCGCGGGGTGGCGCTCCAGCACGTTGAGCAGGTGCTTGAGCCGCACCAGCGGCAGCGGCGTGCCGGCCGCAGTGGCCTCGCGCGGCGAGTGGCGCAGCCATTCGAGCAGGCGTACCAGCCACAGGTTGCGCTCGGCCAGCGAGGCCTGCGGGTCCGCGGCGTTCAGCAGCGCGGTGAGGTCCCAGTTTCTGTTGGTCAATTCAGTCTTCCGGGCCGAGCGCCGGGCCGCTCCCAAGAGGGGCTCAATGCAGACTCGCGCTGTCCGCCAAGAGGAACTCTGCGACCTCGGCATGGAAGATATCGCAGCCCTCGGTCACGCACAGGAAGCGCCCCTGCATCGTGCCCTGCGGCGTACTGATCTGCGCCCAAGAGCTGTACTGGAAAGTCTGCCCCGGCGCCAGCACCGGCTGGTGGCCCACCACGGCGAGGCCGTCGACGACCTGCACCTGGCCGCGCGCATCGGTGATCTCCCAGTGCCGGCCGATGAGCTGCGCCAGCACGTCGCCGGTGTTCTCTATCGTGACGGTATAGCTGTACGCATACAGCCCTTGCTCGAGGTGGGTTTGCTCGGGCAGCGCCTGCACGGTCACGCTGCTGCTGAAACGGGGGTTGGCCATCAGGTGATTTTGCCGGGTGAGCGCTATGCTCGGCGCATGTCCATGGTGAAGCGTGATCCTAAGTGCTGCGCTGGCTCTGGCTGCTGAGTGCACTGCTGAGCGTGCAAGCGCCGGCCGAGGAGCTGCTGCTGCGCACCGCCCAGCAGAGTGGCGCACTCGTCAAGTACGACCCCGACGGCGGTCCGAACCGCCCGGGCATCTGCATGGAAGTGCTGCAGGCCATGCAGCGCATCGACCCCGGCCTGCAGTTCACCGGAATGGACCAGCAGGTGCCGCTCAAGCGCGTGGAGCGGCTGATGGCCGACGGGCTGATCGATGTCTTTTTCTGCCTGCTGAAGTCGCCGGAGCGCGAGAAGCTGTGGCGTTACCTGCCGGTGCCGCTGTACACCATTCGCCACGTCGTCGTGCAACGCACCGACGACCCGCGCCCGCTGGACACGCTGGCGGAGCTGGTAGTAGCCAGCCGGAGCAAGCCCGTGCTGGTCATGCGCGGCACGGCGCTGACGCGCCGGTTGCTGCAGGCCGGCGTGGCCATCGCCGAGGTGGGTTCGGAGCGCGAGGCGCTGCAGATGCTGGTGATGAACCGGGCCGACATCATCTACGGCCAGGACATCAACCTGATGCGCCACATCAGCGACGCGCGCCTGGGCGGTCGGATGAAAATCGGCCGCACCGTGTTCTTTGAGGAGCACCAGTACCTCGCGCTGCGCGCCGACCTGCCCGTCGCGCACGAGGAGCGGCTGACGCAGGCGCTGCGCCGGCTGGAGCGCGAGGGCGTGCTGCGCGCGCTGAGCGAGAAATACCGATGAGCCCCAGACCCCTTTTTCTCCCTCCCGACGGGCGCCCGCGCTGTGCCTGGTGCGCCGCCGCGCCCGGCGACGACCGCTACCTGCGATACCACGACGAGGAATGGGGTCTCCCCGTGGCAGACGACTTCCGGCTGTTCGAGAAGCTGTGCCTGGAAGGCTTCCAGAGCGGCCTGTCGTGGCGCACCATCCTTAACAAGCGCGAGGCCTTCCGCGTCGCTTTCGCGGGGTTCGACTTCCACCGGGTCGCCCAGTTCGGCGAGCAGGACGTGAACCGGCTGCTGCTGGATGCCGGCATCGTGCGCCACCGCGGCAAGATCGAGGCGGCCATCCACAACGCCGGTCGCTGCGTGGAGCTGGTGGCATCGGAAGGATCGCTGGCCGCCTACCTGTGGCGCTTCGAGCCGCCGAAGAACTCGGTGGCGCACAACCTGTCCACGTCCCCCGCGTCCGAGGCGCTGTCCAAGGATTTGAAAAAGCGCAGCTGGAAGTTCGTCGGCCCCACCACCATGCATGCGCTGATGCAGGCCATGGGCCTGATCAACGACCACCAGCCTGGCTGTCACCACTGGGCGGCCACGCAGCAGGCCCGCGACAGCTTCAAGCGACCGGGCTCCTAAAATCGCGGCCATGGCCGCCCCTGACTACCGCATCGCTCCCAGCATCCTGTCCGCCGATTTCGCCCGCCTGGGCGAGGAAGTCCGCAATGTACTGGCCGCCGGCGCCGACTGGATCCATTTCGACGTGATGGACAACCATTACGTGCCCAACCTGACCTTCGGGCCGATGATCTGCGAGGCGCTGCGCAAGCACGCAGTCAAGCCCGACGGCACGCCGGCCATCCTTGACGTGCACCTGATGGTGCAACCCGTCGACAGCTTGGCGCTGGCCTTCTGCCGCGCGGGTGCCGACATGGTCACCTTCCACCCCGATGCCAGCACCCACGTGGACCGCACGCTGCAGCTCATCAAGGGCGAAGGCAAGCAGGCAGGCCTGGTGTTCAACCCCGCCACGCCGCTGGACGTGCTGGAGTGGGTCATCGACAAGGTGGACCTCGTCATGCTGATGAGCGTGAACCCCGGCTTCGGCGGACAGAGCTTCATACCGTCGGCGCTGCACAAGCTCAAGAAGGTGCGCGAGATCATCGGCCGGTCCGGCCGCGACATCCGGCTGGAGATCGACGGCGGCGTGAAGATCGAGAACATCCGCGAGATCGCCGATGCGGGCGCCGACACCTTCGTCGCCGGCTCGGCCATCTTCGGCAAGCCGGACTACAAGTCGGTGATCGACGCGATGCGTGCCGAGCTCGTGAAAGCCTGACCGCCATGGCCGCCATACTGCTCGTCTGCACCGCCAACATCTGCCGCTCGCCGATGGCCGAGGCTATCTTCAGGGCGCGGCTGGGCGAGGTGTTCAAGACCGTCGAGTCGGCCGGCGTGCATGCCGACCCGCGCGGCGGCCCCGTCGATGCGCGCGCCGCTGCCGCGCTGGGCCGCCACAAGTACAGCCTGGACCGCAAGTGGCGCTCGCGCCGCGTCGATCCCGGGCAGCTGAGCCGGTATGACCTGGTGCTGGTGATGGAAGCCGAACACGCCGACGCGCTGCGCCGCAAGTCCGCGCCCGAGCACCACGACCGCATCCGGCTGCTGACCGAGTTCGTGCCCGAGCTGGCAGGCCAGGACGTCCCCGACCCCTACTTCGGCCCCGTCGCTGGCTTCGACACGGTCATCGGCATGCTGGAGCGCGCGGCCCAGCGGCTGCTGACCGAGAGCCGCGAAGGCCGCCTGCGCCTGGCCTGATTAGCGCGTTTGCAGCGAGGCCGCCAGACGCGCGCCGACCACCGCGTTGTGCTTCACCAGCGCGATGTTGGTCGCCAGGCTCCTGCCGCCCGTCAGCGCCTTGATGCGCGCCAGCAGGAACGGCGTGATGGCCTTGCCGACGATGCCTTGACTGTCGGCCTCGGTCAGCGCCTGCGCGGTGATCGCATCGATCTCCTCGCGCGGCATGGCCTGCGCGGCCGGCACCGGATTGCTGACGACCACGCCACCGCCCAGCCCCAGCGCCCACTTGGCGCGGATGAAACGGGCCTGCGTGTCGGCGTCGTCCATGCGGAAATCAGCCTTCAGGCCGCTGTCGGGCGTGAAGAACGCGGCGAAGTTGTCCTGCCCCACCGACAGCACCGGCACGCCGTGCGTCTCAAGGTACTCCAGCGTCAGGCCCAAGTCCAGGATGGACTTGGCGCCCGCGCACACCACCGCCACCGGCGTGCGTGCCAGCTCCTGCAGGTCAGCCGAGATGTCGAAGCTGGTCTGCGCACCGCGATGCGCGCCGCCGATGCCGCCGGTGACAAACACCTCGACGCCGGCCAAGTGGGCGCAAATCATCGTCGCGGCCACCGTGGTGGCGCCCAGGCGGCCGGTGGCGATGGCGTAGGGCAGGTCGCGGCGGCTGAGCTTCATCGCGTCGGGCGACTGCGCCAGCTGCTGCAGCTCGTCGTTCGTGAGGCCCACGCGGATGCGCCCGCCGATGATGGCGATGGTGGCCGGCACGGCGCCCTCGGCGCGGATGACGTCCTCCACCTCGCGCGCCGTCTCCAGGTTCTGAGGCCAGGGCATGCCGTGGGCAATGATGGTGGATTCGAGGGCCACGACGGGGCGGCCATCGGCGCGCGCAGCGGCGACTTCGGGCGAAAGCTGGATCAGTTCGTTCATTGCGGTGCTTCGAGAAAACGGGGGGTCAGATCGGGGTGGACGCTGGCGGCGGTCTGCAGCGTCAGTGCCGCCAGGCGCAGGCCCAGCCGCGCCGCGGCGTCGAAGTCATGCGGGTCGCGCAACAGCGCGGCGCACACGCCGGCCGACAGCGCATCGCCCGCGCCGGTCACGTCGACGACATCTACCGGCTGCGCAGCCCAGTGGCGCGGCTCGCGGCCAGGCTCGCTGAGCAGCAGGCCGTCCTCGCCGTGCGACACCAGCAGGCAGCCCACGCCGCGCGCATGCAGCCGCGCCAGCGCCGCGTCGGGCTCGTCGGCCACGGTGGACAGCTCACCGGCGTTCAGGATCAGCAGGTGCAGCCCGCGCAGGTCGTCGGGCAGCCGGGCCATCTTGGCCTCGGACACGGCCACGCCGACCAGAGGCGCGCCGCCCCCTCGCGCCTCGGCCAGCAGCAGCGGCCAGGCGTCGGTGGGCAGGTTGCCGTCGGCCACCACCAGCGCCGCGCGGGCGCGCAAGTCGCGGCTCTCCTGCAGCGCCGGTGGCGTCAGGCCCTCCACCAGCGGCATGGCCGCCAGGCCCAGCGCGAGGCCGCCGTCGGGGTCCAGCACGGCCGTGTAGCTGTCGCTGACATGGCGCGGACGGGAGATGACGGCGGTGGTGTCCATGCCAACCTGCGCGGCCTGCTCCAGCAGCAGGCGCCCCCCGGCGTCGTCGCCCACGGCGGCGACCAGCGCGACCGGCAGGCCCAGCCGCGCCAGGTTCTCGGCCACGTTGCGCACGACGCCACCGGGCGTCTCGTGCGCCTGGCAGGGGTTGGACGAGCCGGGCAGCGCGCTTGACAACAGCTTGAGCTTGCGGTCGATATTGAGCCCGCCAATGCAGACGATGGGGGCGGCGGGGATGGTCATCGCGCGGATTTTAGGAACTCGGCGGCGGCGCGGACATGGCCGGTGCCATACGCTGCCGGAGGCAGGCGATGAAGGCTTGCGGGTCGTCCACGCGGAAATCGATGACGCGAACCGCGTCGGAAACCAGCACGGCGCATGCAGCGTGAGCCGAACATTCGGCTTGTCGAACGGAGTCACGCGTCATGCACGCTCAGCCGCAGCGGGCTGCCGGCGGCGGGGCCGCCTGCGAGCGCGTGTCAGGTGCTTGCTGTAGCAGTTCGCAACCGGCGATGTCGGTCAGCCGGCAGTTCAGCACTTGGCGCGCGCCCAGCCGCAGGCGCACCCGGGTAGCCGGGTAGCCGGGTAGCCGGGTAGTCGTCAACGAATGCCAGGCGGGCTTCATGTGCCAGAGGTCGAGTGCAATGACCGCACGCGTCACCATTGACACACTGAACATCAGCAGGTGCAGGCCTGCGAAGTGCGGCCCCTTGAGCACTGCTGTGTGACCAACCAATGCACCGGATGCTCGACGACAAGGCAGACCGCCAGCACCATCAGTACCGTCCGGCTGTCGCTGCGCGCAATGAAGGGCACCGCTCGCAAACCCGGTCCGGGGGCATGACGCCGCGGTGGCCGCGCCAGCCGGCTCAGATAGAGAGCCAGTCGGCCGATCTCCTTGGGCTGACAGGCCGCCAGACGTGCCAGTGGCCCCAGCCGCAGCCGACGGGCTGTGGCCTGTCGCTGTCGCCAACCGGCCAGCGACACCATGTATTTGAGCCCTGCAACACGACCGCGCCGCCCATGAACGCGGCTCGGATCGCATTCTTGGCAAGGTCCGACCCGTGCTCACCTTGGCCAAAGGCGTGGCGATGGCTGCGCACATGATCGTCCCGAACACCGGCCCCAGTCGGCCCCGCGCGCGCACCGGTCGCGTCGATCAACTGTTGCTTGATGGTCATCGCACCCGCGCCTCGAACCACGCCGCCATCGCATCCGCCAGCGCCTGCACCACCTGGGCATCGTTGCGGCCGCTGCGCACCCGGACATGGAATGAGTGATCCGCATCGTCTTCCAGATGCAACGTGGCGGTGTCACCCCGTCCTTGCACGACACCTTGCAGCAGCGACAGCTCAGCCAGTTCATCACGCGTGCCCTGCAGGAACAGCATAGGCACTCGCACGTCCGAGAGGTGTGCAGCCCTGTCGATGCCCAACTTGCCGGCGGGGTGCAGCGGAAACCCCACGAACACCAAACCTCGCACACCCGGCAATGCCTCGAGCGCCTGGGCCTGCGAGGTCATGCGGCCGCCGAAGGACTTGCCGCCGGCGAACAGCGGCGTATCGGGCAGGCGCTCACGCGCGGCGGCCACCGCGGCGCGCACGGCGGCGTGGGCGACTGCAGGGGAATCGGGCCGCCTGGACCCGCGCTCCATGTAGGGAAACTGATAGCGCAGCGTAGCCACAGAACGGGCCAGCAGCGCTTCGGACAAAGCCTCCATGAAGCCATGCGTCATGCCAGCACCCGCCCCGTGAGCGAACACATAGGTGGCGCGCGGCTCGGGTGGCTGCAGCCACAGCGCGGACACCGTGGTGTCGTCGTCGATGGTCAGCGTGAGGTTCATACCGCCAGCTTAGCGGTGCGCTAGAGTCGGCTCCGGTGCGGCGCCAAGCCGTCCACGTCGCTCGGACGGTTCCGGGCGCTTACGTACACAGCCAATGACCACTTCGTCTTCCGCTTCCAGCGGCAAGCGCCGCTTCGCGCGCATTGACCGCCTCCCGCCCTACGTCTTCAACATCACGGCCGAGCTGAAGCTCGCGGCCCGCCGGCGTGGCGAGGACATCATCGACATGAGCATGGGCAACCCCGACGGGGCCACACCGCCGCACATCGTGGCCAAGCTCGCCGAGGTCGCGCAGCGGCCCGACACGCACGGCTACTCGGCCAGCAAAGGCATTCCGCGGCTGCGCCGCGCGATCTCGCACTGGTATCAGCGCCGCTACGGCGTGGCCATCGACCCGGACCACGAGGCCATCGTCACCATCGGCTCGAAAGAAGGCCTGGCCCACCTGATGCTGGCGACGCTGGACCGCGGCGACACCGTGCTGGTGCCTGACCCGAGCTACCCCATCCACATCTACGGCGCGGTCATCGCTGGCGCGGACATCCGCGCCATTCCGGTCAGCAGCGAGGTGGACTTCTTCGCCGAGCTGGAGAAGACCATCCGCGGCAGCTACCCCAAGCCCAAGATGATGGTGTTCGGCTTCCCGTCCAACCCGACGGCGCAGTGCGTGGAGCTGAGCTTCTTCGAGCGCGTCGTGGCGCTGGCCAAGAAGCACGACATCCTGGTCGTGCACGACCTGGCCTATGCGGACATCGTCTTCGATGGCTACGTGGCGCCCAGCATCATGCAGGTGCCCGGTGCCAAGGATGTCGCGGTGGAGTTCTTCACGCTCAGCAAAAGCTACAACATGGCCGGGTGGCGGGTCGGCTTCATGGTGGGCAACCCGGATCTCGTCGCGGCGCTGGCGCGCATCAAGAGCTACCACGACTACGGCACCTTCACCCCGCTGCAGGTCGCGGCCATCGCCGCCCTAGAGGGTGACCAGCAGTGCGTGAGGGACATTGCGGCGAGCTACCAGCGCCGCCGCGACGTGCTCTACAAGGGCCTCATCGAAGCAGGCTGGCCCGTCGACTGCCCCCAGGCCAGCATGTACATCTGGGCGCGCATCCCCGAGCCCTATCGCGAGCTGGGCTCGCTGGAGTTCGCACGCCAATTGCTGGAGAAGGCCAAGGTCTGCGTGTCGCCGGGCATCGGCTTCGGCGACCACGGTGACGGCCATGTGCGCTTCGCGCTGATCGAGAACGAGTCGCGCATCCGGCAAGCGGTGCGCGGCATCAAAGCGATGTTCAAGGCCGACGGGCTGATGAGGCTGTCTCCCTGAATCAGCGACCGCCGTGGCGGCGCCACTTGTCAAGGCCGGCCACGGCCAGCACATGGTCCTCCCAGCCGTCCAGGCCCGAGACGACCAGCATGCCCACGCGCCCCTGGCTGCGGGTCACCAGCGGCACGGCACCGCCTTCTGCGCGGAACCGCTCCGGGTCCAGCCCGGTTTCCTCGTTGAAGTCGACGCCGCGTTCCAGGAACTGCTGCCGCACCATCCACGAGCTGTGGCCGAAGCGGCGGCTGACGTTCTTCTTCTTGTCGACCCAGTCGGCATTGCCGGCCCCCGTACCATCCATGAAGTACACGAACAGCGGGTGGGTTTCCGTCTCGATGTGGATGGCGATGGGTCGGCCGGGAAACCAGGTCAGCGCCAGCGCGAAGATGGATTGGCCAATGGTCATCGCATCCGCGGCATTCAGTCGATCGAACACCAGCGAATCCTCCTGCGCCGCACAGTCGGCTACGGTCGCGGGCGCTTGCGGAATCTTGTCCATGACGACGGCTCGGCGGTGGTTTCGGTGCCGGATCGTAGAACCGTACTTCCCTGAAACCTGATGACTACGATGCTTCAAACACCAGCCTTGCAGGCTTGCATGCTCGACCTCGACGGCACCCTCGTCGACACGCTGGGCGACTTCGTCGCCGTGCTGGGCCTGACGTTCGCCGACCTGGGCCTGCCGGCTGTCAGCCGGGAGTTCGTCGAGCGAACCATCGGGCGCGGCGGCGAGCACCTGGTGCGCATGACGCTGGCCGAGGCCGGCGGCGAGCCGGCGATGTTCGACCGCGCCTGGGCGCTGTACCAGCGCCACTACGCCGCCGTGAACGGCGAGCATGCGGCCGTCTACCCTGGCGTCGTCGAGGGGCTGGAGCGCCTACGCTCGCGCGGCTTGCCACTGGCGGTACTGACCAACAAGCCCGCGGCGCCTGCGGCGGCGCTGCTGAAGCGCAAGGGGCTGGACGGCTATTTCGCCCACGTGTTCGGCGGCGACAGCTTCGCGCGCAAGAAGCCGGACGCGCTGCCGCTGCTGAAGACCTGCGCCGCTTTGGGCACGCCGCCAACAGCCACGTGCATGGTCGGCGATTCCCGCAACGACGCCGAGGCGGCGCGCGCTGCCGGTTGCCCGCTGGTGCTGGTGACCTATGGCTACAACCACGGCGAGGACATCCGCGCCGTGGCAGCGCTGCAGCACGTGCAGCGCCTGGACGAGATCAGCGTCGGCGCTCTTTCTTGACGCCCAGTAGCGCGTCCTTCAGTGCGTCATCGGCGGGCTTGTCGCCCAGCCAGATGCGCAGCAGCGATGTGAAGAACTCGGGCTCCTTGATCGGCTCCGGCAGCATCGGCTTGCCGTTGACCAGCAGCGTGGAGCCGATACCGGGCACGTAGTCGACCACAAAGTAGTCCCCGCTGTTGAGCTGCTTGCGGCTGGCGAAGACTTCGCTGAGCTTGAGCACGCCGTTGATGGACTTGGCGAAATCCTCGCGGGTGACGTTGTCTTGCATGCCCTTGGTGAAGAGCTTGCCCAGTTCATTGCCGTCGATATCGCGGAGCATGTGGATATGAATACGCTTCGGCCCGGGTGCCGACAGCGCCTCGGCAGGCGTCGTGGCCTTGGTGGTCAGGTACAGCCCGGCCGTGTAGACCTTGACGACGAACTTGTAGCGCGTGCCGGCGCCGTTGAGCTGCAGCTTCTGGCCAGCCAGATCCGCCGTGGCTTCGTACTTCACGCTGTTGACCTCGACCGCCTGTGCCCAGGCGCTCCCCGCGGTGAGGCTGCCCGCAGCCAGCCAGGCCGCGACGATGAATGCACGCATATCTCGCTCCATTGTTCTGCCGCGATGGCGGCGTCTTCGTGAGCCGAAGTATGGCGCGGCCTGCGTGAAAGCCCGCTGATACACTGGCCCGACCATGTTCATCACGCGCAAGCACATCACGGGGTCGAGCGACCGGGGAGCCTGGCCCTGGCGTCCCTGGGCCACCGCCGTTTGATGCCGCTTGGCGCGCCCTGACGCGCTCGTTACCGCGTTGCCCGTTCTCCACCGGGCTGCACGCCAAGCCCTGAAGCTGTCTTTTCAAGGTTTGACGTCGTGATCACCGAAATCGAATTTCAGAGCCTCGCTGCCGAGGGCTACAACCGCATCCCGCTCATCAGCGAGGCTTTTGCGGACCTCGAGACTCCGCTGTCCCTGTACCTGAAGCTGTGCGCCGGTTCCGGCCAGGGCCGCAACAGCTTCCTGCTGGAGTCGGTCGTCGGCGGCGAGCGCTTCGGGCGCTACTCCTTCATCGGCCTGCCGGCACGCACCCTGATCCGCGCCTCCGGCCATCACTGCGAGGTGCTGACCGACGGCCAGGTCGTCGAGACGGCGGATGCCAATCCACTGGACTTCATCGCGGCCTACCAGGACCGCATCAAGCCCAAGATCCCTGCCGGCCTGCCGCGCTTCTGCGGCGGCCTGGCAGGCTACTTCGGCTACGAAGCCGTGCGCGCCATCGAGAAGAAGCTGGACCGCCAGCACCCGGGCGAAGGTCTGGGCACGCCTGACATCGTGCTGCTGCTGTCGGAAGAGATCGCCGTCATCGACAACCTGTCGGGGCGCCTGTACCTCATCGTCTGGGCCGATCCGCGTCAGCCCGAAGCGTACTTCCGCGCCACCAAGCGGCTCTCGCAGCTGCGCGACAAGTTGACGTATTCGGTCAGCGTGCCGCGCGTGCAGCGCAGCGAATCGCACCCGGTCACACGCGGCTTTGCCAAGGCCGACTACCTGGCCGCGGTACAGAAGGCCAAGGACTACATCGCTGCCGGCGACCTGATGCAGGTGCAGGTGGGTCAGCGCATCGCCAAGCCCTACAAGGCTGAGCCCATCGCGCTGTACCGGGCCCTCAGGGCGCTGAACCCCAGCCCCTACATGTACTTCTACGACCTGGGCGACTTCCAGATCGTCGGCGCCAGCCCCGAGATCCTGGTGCGCGAGGAGCACGCCAGCGACGGCTCGCGCAAGGTCACGATCCGTCCGCTCGCCGGCACCCGCCCGCGCGGCGCGACGCCGGAGCGCGACTTTGAGCTGGAAGCCGAGCTGCAGGGTGACCCCAAGGAGCGCGCCGAGCACCTGATGCTGATCGACCTGGCGCGCAACGACATCGGCCGCATTGCGCGCACCGGCAGCGTCAAGGTCACGCAGGCTTTCACGGTCGAGCGCTACTCGCATGTGATGCACATCGTCAGCAACGTCGAGGGCGTACTGCGCCCCGAGGTGGGTCAGCTCGACGTGTTGAAGGCCACCTTTCCCGCCGGCACGCTGACCGGCGCGCCCAAGGTGCGCGCGATGGAGCTGATCGACGAGCTGGAGCCCGTGCAACGCGGCATCTACGGCGGCGCCTGCGGCTACCTCAGCTTTGCCGGCGACATGGACCTGGCGATCGCGATCCGCACCGGCATCATCAAGAACGGCACGTTGTACGTGCAGGCGGCGGCGGGTGTCGTCGCCGACTCGGTGCCCGAACTGGAGTGGCAAGAGACTGAAGCCAAAGCCCGCGCCCTGCTGCGCGCCGCCGAACTGGTTGAGGAGGGCTTCTAAATGCTGTTGATGATCGACAACTACGACAGCTTCACGTTCAACATCGTGCAGTACTTCGGAGAGCTGGGCGCCGACGTGCGGGTATTCCGCAACGACGAGATCACCGTGGCGGAAATGGCAGCCCTGAACCCCGACCACATCGTCTTCTCGCCCGGCCCCTGCACGCCGAATGAGGCCGGCGTGTGCGTCGAGGCCATCCAGCACTTCCTCGGCAAGAAGCCGTTGCTGGGCGTGTGCCTAGGCCATCAGGCCATGGGCCAGGCGCTGGGCGGAAAAATCATCCGCGCGCAGCGCCAGATGCACGGCAAGGCCAGCACGATCACGACCGACCAGCGCGGCGTCTACACCGGCCTGCCGAAAGACTTCAGCGTCATCCGCTACCACTCGCTGGTCATCGAGGATGCGACCTGCCCGGCCTTGCTGGAGGTGACCTCGCGCAGCGACGACGGCGAGATCATGGGCGTCCGCCACCGCGAACTGGCTGGCACGGCCACGCCGATGGAGGGCGTGCAGTTCCACCCCGAGTCCATCCTTAGCGAGCATGGCCACGCGATGCTGCGCAACTTCCTGGAGCTGCGGCCGTGAGCGACTACGCCCCGTCCTCTGGCGGTGGCGGCCCGGCCACTGTCGACCTGCGCAGCGACACCGTCACGAAGCCCACGGCGGCGATGCTCGAAGCGATCGCCGCCGCCCAGGTCGGCGACGACGTCTTCGGCGACGACCCCACCGTCAACGCGCTGCAGGAGCGTGTCGCCGCACTGCTGGGCAAGGAGGCCGCGCTGTTCATGAGCAGCGGCACGCAGAGCAATCTGTGCGCGTTGCTGGCGCACTGCGGCCGTGGCGACGAGTACATCGTCGGCCAGCTCGCGCACACCTACCGCTACGAAGGCGGTGGCGCCGCCGTGCTGGGTGGCATCCAGCCGCAGCCGCTGACCAACCAGCCCGACGGTTCGCTGAAACTCGACGACATCGCCGCCGCCATCAAGCCCGACGACCCGCACTTCGCGCGCACACGACTGCTGGCGCTGGAGAACACCTGGAGCGGCAACGTGCTGCCGGCCAGCTACGTGACGGACGCCTGCGAGCTGGCCCATTCACGCGGACTGAGCACGCACCTGGACGGCGCCCGGCTGTTCAACGCCGCCGTGGCCTCGGGCGGCACGCCGGCCGAACTGGCGCGGCATTTCGACTCGATCTCCATCTGCTTCAGCAAGGGTCTGGGCGCGCCCATCGGGTCCATGTTGGTGGGCTCGCATGAGCTGATCGGCCGCGCGCATCGCATCCGCAAGATGGTCGGCGGCGGCCTGCGCCAGGTGGGCCTGCTGGCCGCCGCAGCGGACCATGCGCTGACGCATCACGTGGAGCGTCTCGCCGACGACCACGCGCTGGCCAAGCGGCTGGCGGCGGGCCTGGCTGCGTTGCCCGGTGTCACGGTCACGCCACCGCAGACGAATATCGTCTTCGTGCAGGTCAGCGAGGGCCGCGGCGCTGCGCTGCTGGAACATCTGAAGCAACGCGGCGTGCTGGCCACCGGCCTCATCGGCCTGCGCTTCGTCACGCACCTGGACGTCGATGCCGCCGGCATCGATCACGCCATCGCGTCCGCCGCCGAATTTTTCAAGAGCTGAGCCATGCCGATCACCGACAACGAAGCCCTGACCCGCGTCATCGAGCACCGCGAGATCTTCCACGACGAGATGCTGACGCTGATGCGCCGCATCATGGCCGGCGAGATGTCGCCCGTCATCGCCGCTGCGCTGCTGACCGGCCTGCGCGTGAAGAAGGAAACCATCGGCGAGATCACCGCCGCCGCGCAGGTCATGCGCGAGCTCTCCAACAAGGTGCCGCTAGGCCCGCTGCCGCATCTGGTCGACGTGGTCGGCACCGGCGGCGACGGCGCGCACAGCTTCAACATCTCGACCTGCTCCATGTTCGTCGCCGCCGCCGCGGGCGCGCAGGTGGCCAAGCACGGCAACCGCAGTGTCAGCAGCAAGACCGGCAGCGCCGACGTGCTGGAGGCGCTGGGCGCCAACATTCAGCTGACGCCGCGCCAGGTGGCAGCATCGGTGGCCGAGTGCGACATCGGCTTCATGTTCGCGCCCAACCACCACCCGGCGATGAAGAATATCGCGCCGGTGCGTCGCGAGCTGGGCGTGCGGACCATCTTCAACATCCTGGGCCCGCTGACCAACCCGGCCGGCGCGCCCAACATCCTGATGGGCGTCTTCCACCCCGACCTGGTCGGCATCCAGGTCCGCGTGCTGCAGCGCCTGGGCGCGGAGCACGCGCTGGTGGTCTATGGCAAGGACGGCATGGACGAGATCTCGCTGGGCGCGACCACGCTGGTCGGCGAGTTGAAGGACGGCGCCGTGCGCGAGTACGAGGTGCACCCCGAGGACTTCGGCTTCCAGATGGCCAGCAACCGCAGCCTGAAGGTGGAAGGCCCGGAGCAATCGCGCCAGATGCTGATCGGTGTGCTGGACGGTCAGGCCGGCCCTGCGCGCGACATCGTGCTGCTGAACGCCGGCGCGACTTTGTACGCGGCGAATGTGGCCCCCACGCTGGCCGACGGCATCGCGCGCGCCCGCAAGGCGCTGGACAGCGGAGCCGCGCGCACCAAGCTGGACAGCTTCGTCACCACCACGCAGAGGCTGGGCCCCGCGTGAGATCCACCGAAGCGCTGCTGCGCCGCATGCTGATGGACGCGCGCGACGCGGCCGAGCTGTGGTGCCCGCGGCTTCAGCCTCATCCGGCGGCGCTGGTCAGCGGCCTCGCGGGCGCTGCTTTGGGCGTCTTCAGCCATCGCCAGGGTTCAGTGCTGCTGGGCTGGCTTGCGCTGGCGCTGTGCGTGATCGGCATGGCGCTGTACGCGACGCTGCACCGCGATGGCATCGGCTGGCGCCTTCAGCTCGCCACGCCCCCGCGTATCGAGCCCGTGGGCGTGGACGGCGAGGCCCGCACGCTGGACGGCGCCGGATGGTCCGTCTGCTGCGTGGGCGGTATCGGCCGGCGAACGCTGGCGCTGGAGTTCCGCCACGCGGACGGCGGCAAACCGCTGCGTGTGTTCCAGACCCGCACCGGCGCCAACCGCGCCGAACATCAACTGACCAGCCAGCTCGCCGACACGCTCAGCGCGCGGCTGCATATGGGCCGCCAAGGCCTGAGCCTGTAGGGAAACGACATGGCCGACATCCTGAACCGCATCGTCGAAGTCAAGTGGGAAGAGATCGCCGCCGCGAAGGCCAAGCGCTCGCTGGCCTCGCTGCGTGAAGAAGCCGAGGCCCGGCGTGGTGAGCAGCTCGGCTTCGAGCGCTCGCTGCGCGCCAGCATCGCGGCGGGCCGTGCCGGCGTCATCGCCGAGATCAAGAAGGCCAGCCCCAGCAAGGGCGTGCTGCGCGAGGACTTCAACCCCGCGCAGATCGCTGAGAGCTACGCCCGCAACGGCGCAGCCTGCCTGAGCGTGCTGACCGACGAGCGCTTCTTCCAGGGCTCGGTCGCCTACCTGCGCCAGGCGCGTGCCGCCTGCGAGCTGCCGGTGCTGCGCAAGGACTTCATGGTCGACGAGTACCAAGTCATGGAAGCCGGCGCGATGGGGGCGGACTGCATCCTGCTGATCGCCGCCTGCCTGGCCGATTCGCAGATGGCCGACCTCGAAGCCGCCGCCCACGCCCTCGGCCTGGACGTGCTGGTAGAGGTGCACGACGGCGACGAACTGGACCGTGCGCTGCAGCTGAAAACGCCGCTGGTGGGCATCAACAACCGCAACCTGCGCACCTTCGACGTGACGCTGGACACCACGCTGGCGCTGCTGCCGCGCGTGCCGGCGGATCGGTTGCTGGTGACCGAGAGCGGCATACTGGGCGCTGCCGACGTGAGGCGCATGCGGGATGCCAATGTGCACGCCTTCCTAGTCGGCGAGGCCTTCATGCGCGCGCCGGACCCCGGCCAGGCCTTGGCCATCCTGTTCGCATGAAGCTGCCGCTCGACATCCCCGACACTGACTGGCGCCCCGTCGTCGAGGCCTGGGCCGCGTCGCCGGTCGGGCAGAAGCTGCAGGCCTACCTGGCCGAGCGCGACGCCACCGGTGCCACCATCTACCCGCCCGAGCCGCTGAGGGCGCTGAAGCTGACGCCGCTGGCCAACACCCGCGTCGTCATCCTGGGCCAGGACCCGTACCACGGCCCCGGTCAGGCCGAGGGCCTCTCCTTCAGCGTGCCCGAGGACGTGCCCTTCCCGCCCAGCCTGCGCAACATCTTCAAGGAGATCCAACGGGACCTGGGCAAGCCCTTCCCGCCGACGGGCAGCCTGGTGCGCTGGGCCGAGGGCGGCACGCTGCTGCTGAACGCCGTGCTGACCGTCGAGAACGGTAAGGCGGCCAGCCACGCCAACCGCGGCTGGGAGCAACTCACCGACGCGCTCATCAAGGCCGCCGCGGAAGACCCCGCGCCCAAGGTCTTCATGCTGTGGGGCAGCTATGCGCAGGCCAAGGCACCGCTGATCGAAGCCGCAGGTCAAGGCCACTTGGTGCTGAAGGCCAACCACCCGTCACCGCTGTCCGCTCTGAAGCCGCCGCGACCCTTCATCGGCTGCGGCCATTTCTCGACGGCCAAGGCCTGGCTGGAGGAACGCGGCCGGGGACGGCCCGCGGCCTCCCGCCCGCAGCGCGACTGAGCGCAACTCAAGCCACCGGCTTGCGGGCCTTGTGGATGGCGACGATGCCTAGCGACAGGCGCTCGAACGCCACGTCCTCGAAGCCTTGAGTGCCCAACTCCCGCGCCAGCCCTTCAGCAGTCGGGAAGTCGCGGATGCCGTGCAGCAGGTACCTGTAGGCCGAGGCATCGCCACCCGTGGCCAACCAGCCCAGCAGCGGCATGCACACCGACATGTAGAGCAAGTAGGCCCGGTGCAGCGGCGCCCAGGGGATGTTGGACGCCTCCAGCACGATCAACCGGCCACCAGGCCTGAGGACGCGCCAGGCCTCCTGCATCGCCCGGCTGCGATCGCAGATCTTCAAGCCCAGCGAGATTGAATATGCATCCACGCTGTCGCTGGGGACGCTCGGCATGCGCTCCGCGTCCAACTGCCGCAACTCGACGGCGCCACGGTGCCCGGCCAGCCGCCGCTCTACAATGGCAAGCATCTTGGGGCTGATGTCCGAGGCGATGATGGTGCGCCCCTGCCCAAGGACCCCGGGCAACACGCGCAGCATGATGTCACCCGTGCCGGTGGCACCGTCTAGCAGCACGGCCCATGGTTCTTGGGCGATGACCCGCGCCACGCGGCGCTTCCACGCGCGGTGGATGCCCAGGCTGAACAAGTCGCAGAGCCAGTCGTATCGCCCGGCAATCCGGCCGAAGACGTCATCCCGCTGCCAGGCGAATTCGGCGGCGTTGCCGGCTGCCAGCTCCGTATCTCGTTGCTGCATCAATCGTCTCCTGGGCAGGATTGTTGCGCCAGCAGCAACTCGCCGTTCTGTCCAGCCGTCTTACTCATTCAGGCCCAAGTTTCTACAGTGACGATCCATAGACCCACCCGCCAAGGTGGCACCAGGAGAGTCACTATGAACACCCGTTCCCTATTCACGCTGATCACCGCCGCGACGGCCGTCACGGCGCTGGCGGCGGGCCTGATGCTCGCGATCAATGCGCCGGCACCCGCCAGCGAAGATTTTGGTCAGCCGCAGCTGACAGCCAGCGCCACGCCGGAAGAAGCCTGAGCGTTCAGCTCAGGGCGCAGCGCACCTTGAGCCCCGCAGTGCTCTGCGCCCCGAGCAGCTCCACCACCCAGTCCACGAACACCCGCAGCTTGCTGCTGAGGTGGCGATTGGGCGGGTAGACGACGTAGACCGGGATCGGATCCACGGTCCACTCCTCCAGCAGCCGCACCAGGCTGCCACCTTTCAGCAGAGGCGCGGCCATGAAGCAGGTGATCTGCACGGCCCCCAGGTGGGCCAGACCCGCGTTCAGATAGGCATTGGCGTCATTGACCGCGATGACGTGGTTGCCCACTACTTCCACCACCTCGTCGCCGCGCTTGAAGGTGTCGGACATGACCTTGCCGCTGCGGGCCGAAAAGTAGCCCACCATGCGGTGCGGCGGCTGCGTCAGCTCCAGCGGATGGGCCGGCGTGCCGTGGCGGCGCAGATATTCGGGCGTCGCGCAGGTCACGAAATGGAACTCGCCGATGCGCCGCGCCACCAGGCTCTGGTCGGTCAGCTCGCCGCCGCGGATCACACAGTCGATGTTGTCGCTGATCAGGTCCACCGTGCGGTCGCTGACGCCCAGCTCGATCTGGATGTCGGGGTACTTGGCATAGAAGTCCGGCAGGTGCGGAATGATCATCTCGCGGCCCACCACGCCCGGCACGTCGACCCGGATGCGGCCGCGCGGCGTCATGCGCGCCTGGCTCATGCTGCCTTCCAGCTCGTCCAGGTCGCCCAGCAGCCGCGTCGCTCGCTCGTAGTAGGCGGCGCCGTCGGGCGTCACCGTCACGCGCCGCGTCGTGCGGTTCAACAGCTTGGTGCGCAGGTGAGTTTCCAGCGTCTGGATCAACCGGGTGACCGTGGCCTTGGGCAGATCCAGCGAGTCGGCGGCCTTGGTGAAGGTCCCGGCCTCGACGACGCGGACATAGGCTTGCATGGCTTGGAGTCGATCCATGGGCGTGGGCGGTGCTTGGAGGAGTGGAGCAAGTTCATTGTTCCACGCAAGGGAAAAGTGAGTCGCTTTCAGGGCCGTTTATCTGCAGCCAACCAATCTCTATCTTTCGGGTCATGGACAAGATGGCCTCATCGACTTTGCGCCTCGGCCCTGCGCCGGGGCTGAATGCCTGCGTGTACCCCGCCCAACGCCCGCTGGCAGGCGGCGACCGGGCACTGCTGCTGTTCCTGCATGCCGGCACGTTCACCGCCGGCTCCTGTGACGCCGCTGCGGCGCGCTGCGGGATGCTGGCGCAGGCCGGTGCCGACGTCGTCGCGCTGGACTACCCGCTGGCGCCGGAGCACCCCTTCCCGGCCAGCCTGGTCGCGGCCTTCGACGCGCTGCAGTCCCTGGCCGCCAAACCGGCCGCGCTGACCGGCAGCACGCACACGGCGCTGTTCGTGGCCGGCGAGGAAGCCGGCGGCAACATCGCCGCGGCGCTGTCGCTGATGGCCCGCGACCAGCGCGCCCCAGCGCTGGCCGGCCAGCTGCTGATGTCGCCCATGCTGGATCCGCAGCTGGGCAGCGCCTCCATGCGCGATGGCGAGTGCGGCGGCAGCGAATGCATCTACGCCAAGGGCTGGCAGGCGTACCTGGGCGACACCGCCCGCGCCGACCACCCCTACGCCGCGCCGCTGAACGCGACCCGCCTGGCAGGGCTGGCGCCCGCGCTGATCCTCAGCGTGGCCGGCCACCCGCTGAACGACGAATCACGCCGCTACGCCGCCACGCTGCGCCAGCACGGCGGCGTGGCCCGGGACCTGACGCTGCCAGCCATCGCGCCGGCCCATGCGCTGGAGCCCATCCACGAATTCCTGCGCGGCGCAGCCCGCCGCGCGCTGTCGCTTCCCGCCTGATTCGGCTCCACCCCCTCCAAGAGAAATAGAAATGCAGTCCACCTCCCGTCTCAACCGTCGCGTCGGCCTCGTTGCCGGCGCCGCCGCCCTCGTCGCGCTGGGCGCGATCGGCTCTGCGCAGTTCGGCAGCAGTGCCGCGCAAGCCAACTCCGGCCCCACTTCCCCGCCGGCCACGCCGGTGTCTGTCGCCCAGGTCGTCGCCCAGGACGTGGCGGCCTGGAACGAGTTCTCCGGCCGCCTGGAGGCCGTGGACCGTGTGGACGTGCGCGCCCGCGTGTCGGGCGCCGTGCGCCAGGTGCATTTCCGCGAGGGCAGCCTCGTGAAGGCCGGTGACTTGCTCGTCACCATCGACCCCGCGCCCTACCAAGCCGAGGTGGCGCGCCTGGAAGCCCAGGTGGCCGCTGCGCAGGCCCGCATGAACTACACGCACAGCGAGGCGCAACGCGCCAAGTCGCTGCTGGAGGACCGCGCCGTTGCGCGCCGAGAGTTCGACGAGCGCGACAACGCCGCCCGCGAGGGCGCGGCCAACCTGCGCGCCGCGCAGGCCGCGCTGCAGTCCGGCCAGCTCAACCTCGACTACACGAAGGTGCGCGCGCCGGTGGCCGGCCGTGTCGGCAAGATCGAGGTGACGACCGGAAACCTGGTGGCCGCGGGTGCCGGCGCGCCGGTGCTGACGACGCTGGTGTCGGTCAGCCCCATCTACGCCAGCTTCGACGCCGACGAGAAGGTCGTCCGCGAGGCGCTGGCCACACTGCCCGGCGGCGCGGCCGAGCGTCGCGGCATGGAGCGCATCCCGGTCGAGATGCTCGCGGGCAGCGACAAGGCGACCGTCGGCCGCCTGCAACTGGTGGACAACCAGGTCGACGCCAAGAGCGGAACGCTGCGCGTGCGCGCGGTGTTCGACAACAAGGACGGCGCGCTGATGCCGGGGCAATTCGCCAAGCTGCGCATGGGTCAGGCGAGGAACGAGGCCGCGCTGCTGGTCAACGAACGCGCAGTCGGCACCGACCAGGACAAGCGTTACGTCATCGTCGTCGGCGCGGGCAACCAAGCCGAATGGCGGCCGGTGACGCTGGGGGCCCACGTGAACGGCCTGCGCGTCGTGACCAGCGGCCTGAAGGGTGGCGAGCGCATCGTCGTCGGCGGCGTGCAGCGGGTCCGACCCGGCTCGGTGCTAGCGCCCAAGGATGTCGCGATGGACGCCAAGCCCGAGCTGGCGTCACAGCAAGCGGCCGCCAAGACCTCCTGATCTAGCGCCCCCAACCTCCGTAGCGAGCCCATGACCAGGCCGGTTCTCACTGGCCTGCGGGGACGGCTTTGCCTTCAGAAAGAAGAAAAATGAACTTCTCCAAATTCTTCATCGACCGCCCCATCTTTGCGGGCGTGCTGTCGCTGCTGATCTTCATCGGCGGCCTGCTGTCGATCCGCGCCCTGCCGATCTCGGAATACCCCGACGTCGTGCCGCCCTCCGTCGTCGTGCGTGCCCAGTACCCGGGCGCCAACCCGAAGGTGATTGCCGAGACGGTGGCCACGCCGCTGGAAGAGGCCATCAACGGTGTCGAGGACATGCTGTACATGAGCAGCCAGGCCAACACCGACGGCCTCATGACGCTGACCGTCAGCTTCAAGCTCGGCACCGACGCCGACAAGGCCCAGCAGCAGGTGCAGAACCGCGTCTCGCAGGCCGAGGCACGGCTGCCCGAGGAGGTCAAGCGCCTGGGCGTGACGACCGTCAAGAGCAGCCCCGACCTGACCATGGTCGTGCACCTGACGTCGCCCAACGACCGCTACGACATGACCTACCTGCGCAACTACGCGGTGCTCAACGTGAAGGATCGCCTCGCGCGCATCCAGGGCGTGGGCCAGGTGCAGCTGTTCGGCTCGGGCGACTACTCCATGCGCGTCTGGCTGGACCCGCAGAAGGTCGCCGAGCACGGCCTGTCGGCCAGCGACGTAGTGGCGGCCATCCGCGGCCAGAACGTGCAGGCCGCGGCCGGCGTGGTCGGCGCATCGCCAGGCCTGCAGGGCATCGACCTGCAGCTGTCCGTCAACGCGCAGGGCCGGCTGCAGTCGGTCGAGGAGTTCGGCGACATCATCGTGAAGACCGGCGCCAACGGTGCCGTCACGCGCTTGCGTGACCTGGGCCGCCTGGAACTGGGCGCGTCCGAGTACGCGCTGCGCTCGCTGCTTGACAACAAGCCCGCCGTCGCGGTGCCGGTGTTCCAGGCCCCGGGCGGCAATGCGCTGGATATCTCCACCAACGTGCGCGCCACGATGGAAGAGCTGAAGGCCACCATGCCCGAGGGCGTGGACTACACCATCGTCTACGACCCGACGCAGTTCGTGCGGGCGTCCATCGAGTCCGTCATCCACACGCTGCTGGAGGCCGTCGCGCTGGTCGTGCTGGTCGTCATCCTGTTCCTGCAGACCTGGCGCGCGTCCATCATCCCGCTGCTGGCCGTGCCGGTGTCCATCGTCGGCACGTTCGCCGTGATGCACGGCTTCGGCTTCTCCATCAACGCGCTGAGCCTGTTCGGCCTGGTGCTGGCCATCGGCATCGTCGTGGACGACGCCATCGTGGTGGTCGAGAACGTGGAGCGCAACATCGCCGCCGGCCTGAGCGCGCGCGAGGCGACCTATCAGGCGATGCGGGAAGTTTCCGGCCCCATCATCGCCATCGCGTTGGTGCTCGTCGCGGTGTTCGTGCCGCTGGCCTTCATCACGGGCCTGACGGGTCAGTTCTACAAGCAGTTCGCGCTGACCATCGCCATCTCGACGGTGATCTCGGCCGTCAACTCGCTCACCCTCTCGCCGGCCCTTGCCGCCATGCTGCTGAAGGACCACCACGCGCCCAAGGACGCGCTGACGCGCGGTATGGAAAAGGTGCTGGGCCGCTTCTTCTCCGGCTTCAACAAGCTGTTCTCGCGCGGCTCCGAGAAATACGGCGGCGGCGTGAAGACGCTGATGTCGCGCAAGGCGCTGATGATGGTCATCTACCTAGCGCTGGTGGCCGCTACGATGGGCCTGTTCAAGGCCGTGCCCGGCGGCTTCGTGCCGGGGCAGGACAAGCAGTACCTGATCGGCTTCGCCCAGCTGCCCGACGGCGCCACGCTGGACCGCACCGAGGACGTCATCCGCCGCATGACGGACATCACGCTGAAGACGCCGGGCGTCGAGCACGCGGTGGCCTTCCCGGGCCTGTCGATCAACGGCTTCACCAACAGCTCCAGCTCGGGCATCGTGTTCGCCACGCTGAAGCCGTTCGACCAGCGCAAAACCAAGGACCTGTCGGCCGGCGCCATCGCGGGCTCACTGAACGCGCAGTACGGCGCCATCGAGGACGCCTTCATCGTCATGTTCCCGCCGCCGCCCGTGCAGGGCCTGGGCACGACCGGCGGCTTCAAGCTGCAACTGCAGGACCGCGGCGGCCTGGGCTACGAAGCACTGGACCAGGCGACCAAGGCCTTCATGGCCAAGGCCAGCCAGGCACCTGAACTCGCCGGCCTGTTCTCCAGCTTCCAGGTCAACGTGCCCCAGCTGTTCGCTGACCTGGACCGCACCCGCGCCCGCCAGCTCGGCGTGGCCGTGACGGACGTGTTCGACACGATGCAGATCTACCTCGGCAGCCTGTACGTGAACGACTTCAACACCTTCGGCCGCACGTACTCCGTGCGGGTGCAGGCGGACGCGCCCTATCGCGCCCGGGCGGAGGACATCGGCGCGCTGAAGGTGCGTTCGGCCTCGGGCGAGATGGTGCCGCTGTCGGCGCTGATGAAGGTCAAGCCCAGCTTCGGCCCCGAGCGCGCGATGCGCTACAACGGCTTCCTGGCCGCCGACATCAACGGCGGCGCCGCGCCCGGCTTCTCGTCGGGCCAGGCGCAGGCCGTCGTCGAGCGCATTGCCGCCGAGACGCTGCAGCCAGGCATCGGCTACGAGTGGACCGACCTGACCTACCAAGAAAAGATCGCCGGCAACTCCGCCGCCTGGGTGTTCCCGCTGGCCATCCTGCTGGTGTTCCTGGTGCTGGCCGCGCAGTACGAAAGCCTGACGCTGCCCATCGCCATCCTGCTCATCGTGCCCATGGGACTGCTGGCCGCGATGGCCGGCGTGTGGCTGGACGGCGGCGACAACAACGTGTTCACGCAGATCGGTTTGATCGTGCTGGTCGGGCTGTCTGCTAAGAACGCCATCCTGATCGTCGAGTTCGCCCGCGAGCTGGAGTTCGCCGGCCGCACGCCGGTGCAGGCGGCGCTGGAAGCCGCACGGCTGCGGCTGCGGCCCATCTTGATGACGTCGATGGCCTTCGTCATGGGTGTGCTGCCGCTGGTGCTCAGCACCGGCGCCGGCGCCGAGATGCGCCAGGCCATGGGCGTGGCGGTGTTCGCCGGAATGATCGGCGTGACGCTGTTCGGCCTGTTCCTGACGCCGCTGTTCTACGTCATCGTGCGCCGCCTGACCCGCAACGCGCCGCTGCGCCACCACGGGGGCCAGGTGGCCGCACCGGCAGCCCCCGCTGCTTCCGTCATTGACGCCCTGCCGCAACGAGGCAAGTAATCATGAAACTCCAACTGACATCCCTCTTTGCCGCACTGCTGCTGGCCGGCTGTGCCTCGGTCGGCAGCGTCGACCCGTCGCAGCTGCCGCAGGCACCCGAGGCCTACAAGGCCGCAGCTGGAAACGACGCACCTGCACTGACCGCCAGCTGGTGGCAGCCATTCGCCGACCCCGTGCTGGACGATCTCGTCACCCGCGCGATGGCGGCCAACACCACGGTGCAGTCCGCCGCCAACCGGCTGGCGCAAGCCCGCGCGGTGCTGGGTTCGGCACAAGCCAGCCGGCTGCCGCAGGCCGGCGTGTCGGCCGGCGCCAACCGCGGTGCCACGCCTGGCGCATCCACCGCCACGCAGTACAGCGCCGGCCTGAACCTGGCCTACGAGCTGGACCTGGGCGGCCGCCTGCTGCACGAGCGCAATGCCGCGGCACTCGACGTGCAGGCCCGCGAGCAGCTACTGGCCGACGCCCGCCTCCTGGTGCAGGCCAATGTGGCGCGAGGCTACCTGGCGCTGCGCGCGCTGGACACCGAGCGCGACATCGTGAAGGGCACGGTCGCCGCCTACGGCGAGACGCTGTCGCTGACCGAGAAGCGCGCCCGCGCCGGCGATGTGGCCGACCTCGACCTGGCCCGCGTGCAGGCCGAGCTGGCCGCCAACGAGGCCGAGGCGCTGTCGCTTGACCGCCGCCGCGTTGAGCTGGAAACCGCGCTGGCCGTGCTGCTGGGCGAGCCGGCCTCCAACTTCCGCCTGACGCCCAAGGCCTGGACCACCGCGCTGCCCGGCGTCCCCGCCGGCCTGCCCAGCGAGCTGCTGCAGCGCCGCCCCGATCTGGCCGCCGCGCGCAGCCAGCTGGAAGCCGCGCAGGCACGCGTCGGCGTGGCCCGCGCAGCGTGGTGGCCCAGCCTGTCGCTGACGGCGCAGGGCGGCGGCGTGTCCAGCGAGGTGTCCAACCTGCTCAGGAGCGGCGCCAGCACCTGGGGCATCGGGCTGCTGGGCGCGCTGCCGATCTTCGACGGCGGCCGCCGCGAAGCTGGCATCAACGCGGCGAAGGCGCAACTGGACGGTTCCACCATCGCCTTCCGCGAGCAGTTCCTGCTGGCGCTGAAGGACGTGGAGGACCAGCTGAGTGCGTTGTCGCTGCTGCAGGCCCAGCAACAGGCCAGCGCGCGCGCCGTGTCGGCGGCCGGCCAGGCGCTGAAGCTGTCGGACGCACGCTACCGCAACGGCTTCGTCAGCCAGCTGGAGCTGCTGGACGCCCGCCGCAGCGAGCTGGCGAACAAGCGCGCCGCGCTGCAGGTGCGTTCGGCGCAGTACCAAGCCACCGTGGGCCTGATCCGCGCGCTGGGTGGCGGCTGGGAGCCGGCGCCGGTCAGGATGGCGGGCGGCTGACGGCCCAGGCTACGGCAGCGTCTTGCAATTGGGCTTGCAGACCACCTCGTTTCGGCCCAGCAGCCGGATGGACTGCAGGCTGGCGGGTGCGCGGTGCTTGCCGCACTTGAAGCAGGAGCGGGTGTGACCGCTGCCGAGGAAGGGCGAGCCGCCCACTTTCGACTGGTAGCGCAGGCCGTTTTCACTAACCGCTGTGACGGTGTCTTTGCTCATGCTTCGTGCGGGTCAGGACGAAAATAGGATTGACTCACACCCGACATGACAGCGCCATCTCGCTGACCCCAAGTTCGAGAGCAAACACGTCAAAACCGCGGGCTTCCCCTAGCCCGCGGTTGAGGGGGCGGCCTGCAGAGACAATGCGCGGCCGAGACCAACGACCCCATGGCCAAGCTCTTTTTCCGCTATGCCGCGATTAGTCAGGGCTGTTCAGATACACAGTTCTGTCACTTCCAGCCCTGGGAGGGGCCGGATAGCGGCATCTGAACCTACGAGAGAGCATCTCTCACGGTCTTCGATCCGTCACGCGCCTGAACTGCGCAGGGCTAAACATACAAACAATGCATTGACCGGGCCGCCGCAGGCGGCCCCCTGGAAAGGATTCACTTTGGCTAAGCTCTGGTATCGCTGGGCTGCGATGGCTGCCGGCAAGAGTACCTCGGCGCTTCAGGTCGCGAAAAATTACGAGGACAACGAGCAGGAGGTTTTGCTCCTCACCTCAGACCTCGATGACCGCGACGGCCGCGGCTTCATCTCCTCGCGAATCGGCATCCGCCGGGAGGCGCACACCTTCACCGCGCAGACCAACTTCCTGGAGCGCCTGAAGGACGTCAGCGTCGCCTGCGTCATCATCGACGAGGCACAGTTCCTTTCTCTCGAGCAGGTGCAGCAGTTGCATCGCTGGGTCCACACCCGCAACATCCCCGTGATGTGCTTCGGGCTGCGCTCCGACTTCAAAGGCAACCCCTTCCCGGGTTCTGCAGCGCTCCTGACGCTCGCCGACGAGCTCGACGAAATCCGTACCGGGTGTCGCTGCGGCAAGAAGGCCACCATGAACATCCGCGTCGACGAGGAAGGCAAGCGCATCCGCGAAGGCGATCAGGTCCTCATCGGCGGCAACAACCGCTACCGCTCCGTGTGCGCACGCTGCTTCTACAGCTGAAACCTGGCGCTGCGAAGCGAGTCGCTATCGCGTTCAACCGCGGCCACGTCGACCTAGATGATCCTGTGCCGACCTGCCGCGCCTGGTAGGGCTTAGCGCTCCTTCACCGCACGGGTTTCCGAGGCATCCCTTCAAGATGCCTCCACGCTGCCGCTTCTAGCCACACAGCGTATCGTTCGAGCGGGGCGTGAGGCCCGAGGAGCAGTCCCTGTCATACGCCGCAGTCCGCATCTTGGTCGTCGACGACAACATCGACGCGGCGGAAGCATTGGCGGCTCTGTTGACCGTCGACGGTGCCACAGTGCGTACCGAGACCAACGCTTCGAACATTGTCGAAGCAGTTCGTGAGTGCGATCCCTGGCTCGTGCTGCTTGACCTCGAGATGCCAGGCATAGACGATTTTGAGGCCTGCAGACTCATTCGCGTAGAGCGACCTGACGACATCTACGTCGCGGCCCTCACAGGATGGAGCAGGGACGAAGACCTCGCTCGATGCAAAGCAGTCGGATTCGACGAGCACCTGGTGAAGCCCATAGCTGCTGAGCGGCTTGTGCAAGTCATCTATTTCGCCGCCGCACTCAGAAATTCGGCCGCGGACCGCTAAGCCCACTTGAACCCCCGCGAGACCCAACGCGGCAGTTCATTCGACCGAGAGCGAGGTAGCAGACAGCTTGATAAACCGCTCAAGCTAGTGTGCGCAATAGTTCTCATCGGACGATTACTTGCATTTTGCACGTATTGTTACGCGGCCATATGCTGGCAAAAAGCGATAACTGTTCCGGAATGACTAACAAGAATCGCCCCTGGGAGGGGGTTGCCGGCTTCCCGCGTTTCAGCTCGACCAGCCCGAGCTTTCACCGCTGCACATTGCCTACGGGCGCTCGCCCGTAGATGCACTTCGCCGCTGTCAAAAGCAAGGTCCGTCTCGACGCGACCGGGAGAACTATCGCCATCCCGGCGTTGCTTACTCCCGCGGGGCTCCTCACACCTTTGCTGGACTACTGCGTCCACAAACATCACATACGCAGTCTCAGCTGGGCGCAGAAAGTCGTACATGCGGTCGAGCTATTTCTCGACTACATGCACGCCAATCCGGCGCAGACCAACAGCCACCTGTTGTTCCGCAATTTCGCCGGCGCGCTCTATTCAGGCACCTTCGACCCAGCGACCTGTACTGACCCAAGCGGCCTGTGCTGGCTTCCTCGCGAGGGAAAGGACGCCGGCGACATCATCAGCGCCCTTAGCCTCTTCTTCGACTGGCAAGGCGAGAACATGCCTCTCGCAGCGGAAATCAACCCGCTGGTAGATGCCAGCTACTACGACCAACTCTGGAACGAAACCGCTCGTCGCTACCGGCGTGACAAAGCGTTCCTCGGCCATCTTTGGGGCCCGGCAGACAACGAAACAGGCAAGACACGTAGCGTTGGTCGTCGGCGTGGCCTCCAGGTCCGTCATGCGGAGCCGCCAGCCTTCCCCGAGGACCGCTTCGACGAGCTCATCACCGATGGATTCCGGGTTGGCAACCGCATCGACCACCGCGGCATAGCCATCACGCTGCTCATGCACGGCGCCGGATTTCGGGTGAGCGAGCCATTTCACCTTTTCGTCGAAGACATCATTCCCTTTGGCGGCTCCGCACTCGTGCGCATTCATCACCCCTCAGAAGGGTACGCGCCTGACTCATGGGTAGGCCCGACCGGCAGGCCCCGAACCGGCAAACGCGCGGCCTACCTGATGGAGAACTTCGGCCTGCTGCCCCGCACTGAATACAACGACCGGCAGCACGCTGGCTGGAAGGGTGGCCTCCTGGATGCCAAGTTCTACATGCAAGCCCATTGGCTCGGCACTGGATATGCCGAGCGGTTCTCAGAGCATTGGATGGAGTATCTCCATCAGCTCGGCCGCATTCCCCGCCCACACCCGTTCGCCTTCGCAAACCTGAGTCGCGGCCCCACCGGCGACATGTACTGCATAGAGACCTTCACCGAAGCACACGCAAGAGCATGCAAGCGGATCGGGCTGACCGTCGACAAAGCTCTCGGGACGACGGCTCACGGCCACCGCCACGCCTATGGCCGGCGGCTTAAAGCCGGCGGGGCGTCCTCCGAGTTCATCAAGATATTCATGCACCACGTCTCCGAGGACAGCCAAAAGGTCTACACCGGCGCCTCGTCCGCTGAGGTCGCACAAGAACTCCAAAAGGCCCAGGCGCGGCTCGCTGAGTCAGTCGCCAAGAAGCAGGCCCTCCTACTCACCGATACCCAATGACCGACCCCGTTCATCCCGACAGCAAGCTGGAGCGCGTCCTTGCGCCCCACATGGCCAATCCCTCACGGGTGGCTCAACTGCGGATGGTTCACGACGTCTGCCAACAGCTACACGACAACGGCCATCGCAACTTCCAGCTCGCAGCCCTCGCTAGAGAGATGGCTGCTAGGAAGCTGCTATCCGTCAGCACCATGATGAACGGCGCGAAACACAACGGCTTCGGCGCGCTCGCCAAGGTTTGGCAGGCATTCGTCAATGATCCCGACCCCGAACTCGATCCCATGTGGCCTATGAGCCACCCGGAAGTTGTTTTCCAGCGCCTCTTGGCTGTGCCAGGACGCCGGGAACACATGGCAGCGAAGTTGCGCGAGGTTCATCAACTATGCCGGGCACGGTTTGCACGCGGCGAGCAGGATTTTCGGCCGAGCATCGTGGCCGGAGCAGCTGCTGAACGCGGCATCAAAGAGTCAGTCATTCTGAGCGGCGCCAGCAAGAAGGACTATGCTGAACTTCTGGACGGCTGGCAGGCCCTCGCGCTGCAGCGCGGGCCTGTGGACGAAGAGGGTGTCCCGCCCAACCACCCTGATGCCGTGCTGAGACGGCTCCTGCGGTCTCCGAACGAAAAGACCAGCCAACACCGGTACTACCGCGGGCTACACGAGGTCTGCCAAGCCAAAGTCGAAGCGGGTGAATACGACTTGAGCCGCTCAGCCATCGCCGCGGCGGCAGTGAAGGCCGGCGTATTCACGTCAGCGAACACGCTCGTCACAAAGTTCGCCACCAACGATAGCTACCGCGAGATTCTGGAAGCCTGGCAAGAGCTGGCGAACTCCAGATGGATCGACACCGACCCAAAGCTGCCTCCGACCAACCCACACGCCGTGTATCGCAGGCTTGCTGCGAAGCGCGGCCGGGCAGACGCACTCCAGCGGCTTCTCGGCGTGCATCGCGTCTGCTTCCTACATCACGCCTCTGGCAGCCGCGACTTCACGACCAAGACCATAGGCCAGCTCTGCGAAGAGCAAGGAGTCCTTGCTGCACACACCATCCACGCAACCAGCTCCGATGACTACCGCACTCTGGCATCGGCATGGAGCGACCATGCGAGGCCTTGGCTGGCCGAAACAGAGCCGCCGAAGGAGCTGCCAAAGCGCCTACAGCGGGCCCACGACGTCCATCTCGAATGGGTGCGGCGCGACTACCCGGAGTTCGAAGAATGGCGCTTGATCGCGGTCGAATGGCTCGAAGGCACCTCAAGCGGGCTATCGCAACGGCTGTCCATGCTCAGCGCGTTCTTCGAGGATTACCTTACACGGCTTGACGTCCCTAAGCTGCCTGCCGAACTGCTGCGTCGGGGAACGCGACTTCCCGACTTCATCGACGTCGCAGCGCGCAGCAGCGACAACAAGCGCAAGGTCCAAATCAACAACCAGCTCAGCGAGCTCCTAGATTACGCCTTGCTGCGAGATTGCAGCGATGAAGAGGACGGTGAGCGCATCATCTCGCCGGCTTTTCGCAACCCATTCCCGCGCGCCGGCGGCGCTCGAGGGATCACTCTCGGCGAGAGCAACAAGCCGGCGCTTCCCTACGGGTACATCCACGAACTCCGCCGCATCCTCGCGCAGGGCCCAACCTTCCGCGACTGGACCTTCGCGCATGACGCGCAAGGAGCTGAGCTGGGCAAGCACGGCGCACCTGGCAAAGCCTGGTTCACCGTGCCTCTCTCGCTGATTGACAAAGATGACCCGGACTGCGTGTGGCGCAAGCGGGTTGTCCCGCGCAAGGGCAAGCCGAAGGTCTTCTATCAAATTTGGAGTCCGGTGCGCTGGGTCGCGCTACTCGTCAAGCTCCTGCTTCCGCTGCGGACAGCCCAGGTGCGCTGGCTCGACTCCGGCGAGTCCGATACCTGGAAGTACGTCGCTGGCGCCTGGGTTCCGAACGACCATCCGCTCGCAGCGCTGGACCAGCGCGCGCCATGGTCGCAAGGCGTGCATCGCCGAGTCGTCGACAGCGTCGATGCGAAGGTGACGACCGAGCTCTACATCAGCACCAACAAGACAGCCGACCGAGAGAAATCCGGCCCGGAAAAGGGCTACCAAATCCCGTGGTTTGTGTCGCCTGATCCCATTGAGGACGTCTACTACTGGCTTGAGAAGCTCCGCGACTGGCAGTCCAAGTACAACCCCATTGGACGGCGCACCTCGTGGATGGAGCTCGACGCCCGACACATCGGACCCAAGACCAAGGCCCAACGGGCCTCGTACGCGGATACATGCTTCCTGTTCCGTGCTGCCGAGAAGCCTGACCCAAAAGATAGGGCGCTTCCCATCGCTGACGGCGAGGTCTCATATGCATGGATGGGCCTGCTTAGGGAGTTCCAGAATCGTTTGAGCAAGCGCGGCGAAGTGGACGCGGGCGGAGAGCCAATCGTTCTGGTGAAGTTCGACGACATGGGCCGAGGCACTACTGACTTCGTGCTGCACGGTCTTCGGGTGTCGCTCATCACCGCGCTGGCGCTGGATGGTGAACTCCCGTTCCCCATACTGCAGAAGCTGGTTGGTCACGCCCGTTTGCTCATGACGCTCTACTACTTCCGGCCGGGTGAGACGAACAAACGCCTCGTTCTCAGCGAGGTCGGTGCGCGCCTGGACGCCAAAAAGGAAGCCAGCATCCACCGCTTCTACAAGGACACCGCCCATGACCGATTGGTCGACACCGCGATTTGCAACAGCAAGGCTACGCTTGCCGCTGTAATCCCCATCCATCCCGCAGAACGCAACCCTGCAGGCTGGATGCCCATGCACCACGGCATGTGCTTGGTCGGCGGCAACACCAGCGAGCTTGAGGACAACCGCAAGATAGGCGGCTGTCACAACGGCGGTCCCGACACCGGCACCCCGGGCAAGCCGAACTATTCAGCGGTGCCGGGTGGTGCTCGGAACTGCATCCGCTGCCGCTGGTTCGTCACTGAGCCGCACTACCTGCCGGCGCTCGCAGCGCATTTTCATACCCTGGCCTATCACTTTGACGAGGCGCGCAACGCCTCCATGGACTCAGAAAAGAAGCTGCAAACGCTGAAGCGGGAAAAGGCCGGCATTGAGGCAGACGGCAATGTCTTCGATCAGATGACCGAGCTTCGACAAGCCGAACGCATCTGGGAAGCCAATATGAAGCGGTTCAGCGACCGCTGCGAGGACCTCGTCGCGTGCTGGCGTCTCGTGGAACGTTGCAAGAACGCCCTCAATGAGGGGCCTGCTGAGGGTCTGCAGCTGATGGTGCAAGGCGACATCAGCCATATCGAGGCGGTCTTCGAAGAGACCGAGTCCGAGCTGCTGCAGCTCGTCGGCGTTTGCGAGAACGTCCAGCTCTACCCTGACCTCGATCCCGGCAAGGCCATCGTGCGCCGTAGCCAACATCTCGATACCGCCCTCTACAACGAGGGACTGCCTCCTATGTTCCTGAGACTCACAGAAGCCGAGCAACTCAGCGTCGGCAATGCATTCGTGCAGCGCCTCGCCAAGGTCGCCAACCCAGAAAGCATGTACCTCGGCCAACGCAAGATCGTCGAAATCATCGACGCCGGCGCCAAGCTCGGCGAAAGCCTGGGCATCGACTTGGTCGCATCTCTTCCCGAATTGCTTGACCCGCGACCGTCTACAAAGGCGCTCAGCCGTGGCCGCGACCTGGAGCTCATCGAAGCATGAGCGCCGCGAACGAACCGGACACTGTGTTCCAGGAACTGCTTGCCGCAAACCCTCGGCCGCAGAAGGTCCGGAACCTCAACGCTCTTCATGAACTCTGCCGCGACCATCACGCGACCGGCGGGCGCGACTTCACCCTGCCGACGATAGGCAAGTTCTGCCAAGACAAGGGCATCTTCGCGAAGGGGCGGGCGCTCTACAACGAACCCGCCGCTGACTACCGCAAGCTCATCGAAGCCTGGGCACGTCTCGCCGGCCCGGCTCCAGTGAAAGTGCGCAAGGAGCTGTCGACCGACGAGTACGTCTCGCGCATTCCTGATCCAGCAATCCGGATGCTTGTGCAGAGCACCATCGCAGAGCGGAACAAGCTCAAGTCGCAACTCAACATGCTACGCAGCACCAAGGTCCTCGAGGTGGACCGCCGGCCAGTGGTGGACGTTCAGCCGCTCATTGGCAACCCTGCCGCGGGGCTCACCGCCTCTGAGAAGGAAGCGTTGGCGAAGGCGGTCTCGAAAAAGTTCCTCGACCGCAAAGGTTGGGAAGAAATCGCGCTTGGGGAAATCGTGGACGAGAGCGGCCGCACGCTGTTCGATCCCGGCTTCGGCACCGGCCTCCGCAAACTGCTCGGCGCCATCTGAGCTGCCGTCTCATCGCCCAATCTCTCATCAATCTAGGAAGAAATGACAGCACCCGCAGGTATCGAGTTCACCATCCATGACGTCAAGGGCGCGCTCTCGCAGGTGCCCGACGACGCGAGCGTCGTCCTTGGTGCGGCCCTTCTGCACTCAGCCCTCGGCAGGCTCTTCGAACGGCGGCTTGGCGCCGAGTCGCATGAGCTCCTCAGTAACGGGGCGCCCATCGGAGCGTTCCCCACACGCATCCAGTTGGCCCACGGTCTTGGCTGGATCGACAACGACACCTGCGACGACCTGGCCAGGGTGCACACCATCCGCGAAGAGACGACGCCCGCCATCGGCAGCAAGCCCTTCGCACGCGCCATCGCCTTCGAGCGCTGTGCGGGTTTCAACGTCGCCGAAGCGTTGTTCGGTCGGGTGCCGCCGGACGCGCCAGGCATGCATGACGGCATGACCGTGATTCAGACTCCCATTGGCGACGAGGCTGCTCAAGTTGCAAGGCACCGATTCGAGGTCACCGTCGAGCTACTGGAACAGCGCTTGGACGGGCTCTAACGCGAGCCTTCAGCTGCTCGGCGCCGTCAGCGCGGCTCTTCCTTGATGAGCGCCTTCATGCGCTCAGGAAGCTCGGTCATACACTGGTGCGACTGATTCTTCTCAGCGTCTTCGATTTGCGGAACGCCGACATAGATTCGTTCGACCGATTCGCCCTTGACCTTGACGCCCAGCGATAGCTGCTTGCCCTCGATGACGGCGTAGAAAAGCTCCGCCACCAAGGCGAAGTCTGCGCCGTACAGCAGGTAGCCCGGGTCCTCGCCGGGGATCACCTTGTTTTCCCTCGGGACGGTCGCCCTGCCGCCCGACGCCTTGAGCCAGAACGCGGTGATGGGC
This sequence comes from Pelomonas dachongensis, assembly GCF_043555865.1. NCBI lineage: Bacteria > Pseudomonadati > Pseudomonadota > Betaproteobacteria > Burkholderiales > Sphaerotilaceae > Roseateles > Pelomonas dachongensis. Next base: position 216,098 of record NZ_JBIGHY010000001.1, on the reverse strand, counting down.
AACGCCTTGCGAGCCATCGGCTTGCCTCCTGACACGCCGAGTTCGACCGCTCCGCCCTTCATGAGCGCGAGGTAGCTCGAATACAGGTTCAGAGACACGTCGAGCACCACCGCTGACTTCTCGCCAGCCAATGATGTCGGAAGGCTTTTGAGCTGGAAGCCGCAGCCGTCGGTCTGCCCGTCGCGCACCTGCATCTGGGGCGAGGCCACGATTGCCGACTGATAGACAGTTCCGGCGTGTGCTGTGCCCTGCAGCAACGCGACCAACATCACCGCGCCGCATGGTCGTCCAAGCATTGCTTCCTCCCTTGTCGCTCGACGGTGTCGGCGATGCGTAGGTCCATGTGTACTGTATTCAATCTGTACTCAGTACAGTATCAATACAGTACAGATAGCGATCCGCGGTCTCGGCGTCCAGCCGGGAACGAGAGGCAAAGATGGCTATGGCCTTAGTGCCCGCACCAGCCTTGAGACACTGGTCAACACCGCGCCGGTGGCGGCCGTGGCCGTCGGCGCGTGCCACAGGCCGGCTAGCAACAGGATGAAAGCTGCGCTGAGCACTACGTAGCAAAAACGCTCCCGTACGCGCGTTGGCAGTAGTTCGAGCACCGCGACCAGCAGGCGATCCTGAGATGGCTTCGACTTGAATCTGTCGTTTTGTCGGTTGGCGGGCATGTGAGTTGCGATGGACGGGCGGGTTCGGCCTCGCCACCGGCGCCGACTGATCTTCCAGTGCAGCACGGAGCGAACTCTCTACGAGCACACCCTGGGCTGAATAGCCCAGGCCCTGGGCCAACTTGGCCCAGGGTCGGATGCCGGGTCACACGTCCTGGACTCGCTTGTCTGCTCGAAGCCGCTTCCACGCCTTCTCGAAGACGTTGCTCGTGAGTGGAAGCGCAGCCTTAGCTGCCTGCTTTGCGGCGGATGGCTTGCCCGCGGGAGGCTTTGGCAACGCCGCAGGCGTGAAGCCGCATTCGACGAGCTTGGCCAGGATCGCGTTCTCATGTGCGCGCTGCCGTTGAACGGCTTTCGTAGGTCCGTGGCCTGTCGCAGGCTGCGCCTCAGCGCTACCAAATCGGAAATGCGGCAGCCGTGGCTCGTTCGTGGTGAGCCAGGCGTCCAAGTCGTCCACATGAACCAGCTCGTAAAAGTCCCTGGCCCGCCTTGGTTGCTGCCCTGGAGCGGCCTGACCGTACACGACCCGGTCGTAAGAGCCGGGTTCATGCGTCGGCAGAGCGCCGGCCTCCGCGGCAGCCAAGAACTTCCCTCGCCAAGATGTCGCCGCGCCGCGGCCTGCTGCGTCGAGCACCTGAGCAGCTTCGTCGATGCGGAGCCAGCCGAGCGATTGCCTAGCGATGGTGTTTGTCAGCTCGTCGATGCCGTCCGCCGCTGAGCACGTTCGTTCAGATAGCCTCTGCCAAGTCCATTGCAGCCTGATCCGCGTGTCCTTCGGCAAGAGCTGCAGCACGGGAGGAACCTCATGGGGCCGAGGGGGGACGCGGAAGATGGGCCACACGTAGGCAGTGTCGTGCGTGAACAGGTCGAGCAACTGGCTACGCCCTGCGTCGTCGACCCGCCACTCGTCCTTGGGCACGTTGAAAGGCTCATGCTGACCAGAAAGAGTCCTGCCGTCCACGACCAAGCTGGCCTTTTGGTCGTACAGGTAGCCATTCAACTGCGTCAGCAAAGTCGCCGCGGTCCAGGCATGCCAGGCGTCGGCCAGCAGGCGCTCGTCGGCACTTGCGCCATCGCCGATGGGGTGGCGCAGGGCGGCCGCTTCTCGAGCAACGACCTCAACTGGATGCGTTCGTATGGCGGGAGGGGATGCAACCCGCACCCCAACACCTCGAAGTGCCAAGAATGCGCGGAGGTCCGGCAGCAGCACGACAGCAGTGTTCAAGGCATCACCATGCGGGAACGTGTGGGGCCCGAGGGTTAGCGGATTCTTGACCTCGAGACGTCCTTCCTGGACCGCCCGCAGTAGCTCCTCCTCAAGGTTGACCCTGGCGCCGCCGTACGCCCAGTTGGTGGCGCCGGCGTCGCCCCTGTCGGGCCATAGCGCCTTGGCGATGAGATGAGTCAAATCGCCAAACACGACATGCGGGGTGCCTTCGGGGAGCTCCAACCAATGGGTGAAGGCCGACTCGCTCACTGCTGCACCTCGCTGGCAACCTTCAGCGGCTGTAGACGGACCGCTACCGCATTCATGGCGTCGACCCCCGTGCGCTGCCAAAGTTGTGCGGTTGTCATGCAGCGCCCTTTTCAGCCGCCGCTGATGAAGTGCCAGATCGCCGGCCATTTCAGCGCGGCGCCACCGCCCATGGCGATGATGAGCGCAATGAGCACCAGTCGGATGTCTCGCGAAACGAGCGCCCACTTGCGCTGCCGGTCGTCAGTGAAGGCGACGTAGGGGCTGTGAGCGCCATCCGGGATGGTTTTTCGAACGCTCATGATGTCGTCCCCGTAGGCAGGCCGGTGTTGGTCAGTGCCGGCAGCGCGTTCGCGGGCGCAGCCGATTGCGCCGCCGCAGCTGCAGCCAGAGCAGCGCGCTCAGCTGTCCACAAGGAGCGGATGGCTTCCACTTCGCCGAGGCCACCAACGTCGGTGACCCGCACCAGGAATCGGCCGTATAGCTCGTCCTGCACCAGCCCGCTCTGCCTCATCCATTCCATCGCCACGTTGGGGTTTTGCAGCAGCACGTAGCTAAAGTCGCCCGCAGGCCCCTTCTTGGCCGCGATGAACTTCAATTCCACGAGACGCTTCATCCGGCGGCGCCAGGTATCCACCGCACGTTCGCCAGTGAATCCGGCTTCGGCCGCGAAGGTTGCCGGGTTTTCAATGATGACCAGCGGATGGTCCGGCGAGCGTGCCCATAAGCAGAACAACGTGTGCCCTGCTGGTTGGCCTTTCGACTGATCGTCGATGGCCTGCATTGCCAGTGGCAAGGTCCGCGCAACGGTGGTGTACCCATGGTGGACCCTTCGGTTCCAAAGCCACAGCGGCGGCCACCCGGGGAAGTGCAACTCCTGCTGTTGCTGCGCTCGCTCCGACATTTTCGGCCGCTTGGCGGCTGGCTTGGGGATCAGCATGAGATGCGCTCCTTCGACTCGTTCAACGCTTCCAGCCAGAATTCGAGACGCGGAACGCCGCCAACCGAACTCAGTGAGAACGCTTCGCCTATACCTGTAAACGGAGTTTATTCACACATCACACCATAGTCAATTCGCATGAAACCGCACAGAAAGAATACGCAAGCATTTGATTTCATTAGCATTCGCAAACTCCTGCGGTGCTCATGGCCTCCCGTCCTCAGCGTCCTCAGCGTCCTCCTCGTTTCTCACCGTTTCTCGGAGTAGAAGGAGGTGGTGCAGGAGGAGGAAACAGCCCAAACCAGCTCGCGCAGCAACTAGCTCGCAATGCCGGCCCAGCCACGGAGCTACCGGACCGCGCGAGGGAAAGCTGCCGTCCACCGGTTTTCCCGCGTCCTGGGCGCGTAGACGCGCTAAACCGATTGCTCAGGAAATGGGTATGAGCCAGTTAGACAGCCCGAAGGGTGCAACCTGGCACAAAGCTGCTCGCTGTGTCGACAGCCGCTGCGGCTCAAAACAGCTTGCTGTTGATGTCGCTGACCATGTTCAGCCCGCCGCGATGGTCGCTGCCGGTCTTCGGGAAGGCAAAGGTGTACCGTGGGTCGCCCTGGAAGATGGCCTTCCAGTGCTTGCCATCATCCGACAGGTCGAAGCCGAGCCGTGTGAGTGCTGTTTTCGTCTTGCCGTCCATGCTCCGGTAGTCCCGCAGCAGTCCCTTAAGCTCTTCGCGCATCTTCTCGGCTTCGCCACCGAGCTCGTTCGCCTCAAGAAGGTCTCGCAGAACGTGGTCGCGCCGGCTTCCGGGCTGCGCGACACGGTCGAGGGCGTCCTTGAGCGCAGCCAGGACGATGTCCCGCACCTCGCCGTCGTAGAGGTCGGCTTCGCTGCCGTGCTTGAGCAGGCCCGCCTCGCTGGACTGTTCGATGCTGCGTAGCCGGCGTAGATCGGCCTTCAGCCGGTCAATCTCCTGCCCGCGCTCGGTGATGACGAGCTCCTTGGCCTTGCTCTCATCGTCGAACGCCGAGATGAACTTGTCGACCTCGGTCGATCCCGCCAGCTTCAGCTGCTCGTACGTGTTCTTGGCCACGGCCTCCTTGAGGTGGGCCCAGGTGCAGTCGGAGCTCTGGCGCCGGTTGGAAAGCGCGACGCGAATGTCCTTGGCGATGTCAATGGCCAAAGCCCTGGACGCCCGATCACTGTCGCCGTCGTCCGAAAAGTAGCTATTGCGTCGGTCTGAGTTCGGCCAGTACACCCCCACAGTTCCGCCGAAGACATTCCGCGACTTCGTAAGACGCTTGACCCCATAGGAGAAAGACCGGCTCGGCTCAACTACGACATGAGCCAGACCGCCGACGTAGCGCGCCAGCTCGTCAGGATCGACCATCGGCCGGTCATCGACCCCCGCGCTGACGTACACGATGGGCAGCGAGTTGCGCGCCGTTCCGAGGATCAGACTGGCTGCCACGTTCTCCTCACCAGCGGACAACCTGAACGGGCGGTCCGTCACGGGGACTTCCCCGTCGTCTCCGCCGCCAAGCTCGGTGAGAGCCTGCTTGATGAAGTACGGTTTCTTCGGCGGAGGCAAGCGAACTTGAGTGGTCAGTGCTTCGCAGACCACCTCCATCCGCAACAGGTGCTGTCCATCAGTCTTCAACGAAACGATGGACGTGGTCCAGGCCAACCCGTCCTCAGTCCGCTCGTAGCGGAGGCCGCCAATCTCTCCGGAAGCAGTCTTGGCGTGCGCCAGCACAACGTGCTCCACCCCCGCGCTGACCGTCAGCTCACCGTTGTTTGGGAATGTGTCGAGCGCATCACTGGCGAACGCCGTGTGAGGGCTGCCCGTAATCCATCGACACGCGAGACGAGCGACGTCAGCCACCGACCATTTGGGGTTGACAGGGAATTCAGCGGCAAAGTTGGCCATGCAGGGTCACGCCTTCGTTGACGAGCAGGGAGGGTGGATCAGGCAGGAAGCTCGAGCGGCGGCACCTTCGAGACGGTGACCGACAGCCTGTATTCGCAGAGCTCAACATCCTTGATGGACGCACAGGCCAACCGCAGGTCCTCCGACATCGCGCGACAGATGATGACGCCGCGGACGCGCTGGCCAGGCTCGGCGAGCTCCTTGCGAACCCAGTTCATGTAGCGGAGGAGCTGGCCCACCACTCGGTCATAGCCACGCGATACCTTCAGCTCCAAGACGACGAACGCGCCTGCCTTGTCGACAGCCAAGATGTCGATGCGCCGACCGCCGCCGGCCTCGAACTCGATCCCTTGCAGGTCTTCATCCTCGTAGAGCTTCAGCCCAGGCTCGATGCACTCCAGGTTCTGTGCCAAATACCGCTGGAGGTCCTTCTCAAGCAAGAACTCGGACGACCCAGCAAGGACTTCGCTGCCGTCGGCTTCGTCGACCTCGGCCGCGACTGCTTCTTCTTGCTTCGCCACGTCTCCCTGCACCAACTCGTGAATGGGCGCCGGGTCCTTGCCCGCTTCATAAAGTCGGTACTGGCCCACGTCGACGCGGAACAGCAGGTCGTCGCTCTCGTTCGTGGATGGATGGTGCAACCGGTTCTTGTCGTTGGTCGACGCTTGGACCAGGTGGGCACGGATCGTCACCGGCTTCAGCTTGGGGTAATGCTGCGCGAACCACTCGACCGCTCGCGTCGAGGTAAATACCTGGCCCGGCTTCAGCTGCCACGCGGCGAGCATGTCCTTCAACAGTGCGCGCGTCGGCTTGTCATAGATGGTCCGGGCCATGCTTCCTCCTCTTCGTCGGCCTTCTCTGGGCCGCGTTCATTTTGCGGTGGTATCTGCGCCGATTCTCTGGGCGCTGGTCGGTGCGTGCAAGCAGAGCACAGCTGATGGCCGGGATTGCCAGCGTGTAATCAAACTGCCTCCCTGATAGAAACAACGCCAGGGAAGGGGGCGCATTTGAAGCTCGCAGAGTTCGTATCGTCGGCCGGCAACAAGGTCGAGCTCGTGGTCAAACTGGCCGTCATCTTGATCTGCCTAGGGTCGCTCATCGGCCTACCGCTGCTGATGGTCTACCGACTCGTCCGACCGCTATTTGGGCCCGACCCCATCGGCCATCTGACGCGCGTCGGAGGCGGCGTCGCGATGATGGCGGCGTTCGTCATCGTGTGGGGTGCACTCATCCTCGCCGGCTTCTGGCTGTTCGAGAAGAGCCGCCTGTTCAGGCGCGTCTTAGGCTTTTTGGTGGTCGCGGTGCTACTTGCCGGTGTCGTCAGGCAATGCACCGAAGGCGGCGGACTGAGCTGCGTGCCGTCACGCTACGTTGAGTGCTGAGCTGGAGGACCCATGGCGAAAGCAATCAGCGTGTTCTTCGAGGAGCTGGGCTACCCCCTGCGCAATCGCCGGTGGTCCTGGGGCGCACGCCGCGACAACAGCATCCTGCTCCGCACCTGGCAAGACGAGCAGGACTTTCATGCGCGAACGGTGACTGTCCTCCGCGAACCAGCTGCGCATCTGGAAACCGACTCGTTCGGCCTCGACGAACGCATCGTCCAGCTCAAGAGCCTCTGGATCGGCGAAGCGGCCGGCTACACCGTCATCGTCGAGGTCAAGGACAAGGGCGCCAGGCCGCGGCAAATCAAGGGCTACCGTGAGGACGTGGTGTTCGCCATCAACCAGATCGCCTCTCGCGCCGACGGCGGCATCGTCGGCGTCCTCGGCGAGATGGTGCCGATAGCCAAGCTGCACGAGCACGCTCAGACCCATCGCACCAAGCCTGCGTCGGGCGTGTTCCCGGTGGACGACGCAGCCAGGTCAGGCCTATCGACAGACAGCTACCAGCAAAAGCTGCCCGCCATCCGTGCGTGGCTCATCTCGATTTGCGCCGAGCGCGGCAAGGTGACCTACGCGGACGTCATGAACCGGTTCGGCCTGACGTTCTATCCGCTGCGCAACGCGATGAGCTGGCTCGGGCACGACTGCCAGCGGGCAGGCGAGCCCATCATCACGGCCCTCATCGTCGACAAGGAGACTGGGCTGTGCTCGGAAGGCCTTGAGGCCGAGTTTGGCGTTGTCGATGACGTTGCTGAGCGCGAGCGCTGCTACGCGCGATGGGGCCATCACGACCAGGCGCCTGGCCAGGCAACGGCTCCCGCTGATCCACCACGGGCCCAGGCGGCCGACGACCTGGAGGAGCGAGCTGCGCGCTTTGCCCTTGTGGAGGTCCGCACGCAACAACCCGCCTTCCGCGCGGCGGTGTTCCGAGCCTTTGGCGGACGATGTGCCATCAGCGGCTGCACCGTGCCTGAGGCGCTCGAGGCTGCGCATCTGGAGGGACGAAGCTGGAAGCACGGGCATAACGCGGCGACCGATGGCATCCTGTTGCGGCGAGACCTCCATGCCCTGTACGACACTGGGCTCCTCTCATTCGAAGATGACATGCGTGTCCGGCTGAACCCCGCTGTGCTTCAGCACTATGGCGCCTTCGAAGGAGTCGCTGTCTCTGCCCAGATTCATCCAGTCAACCAGAACTTGCCATGATTCTTGCCACCGGTTCAGCCTACGTGGGCCCGCTCGTCGATGCAATCTCTCACGCCCGGCTGAGCAACTACCGCAGCTTCTTCAGCCCGACCAGCGACAACGAGACCCTTGGGCTGTACCAGTGGAATGACGATGTCAGCGGCTGTCTTTTCCGTGCGATGTCGCTTCTTGAAATCGTCTTGCGAAACCAGTTTCACAAAGCTCTAGGATGCCGATTCGGTGCGGTTGGGCCCACGGGAGGAAAGGATTGGTTCAACCACTTGAATCTGAATCCGGACTCGCGAGACAAAGTCAAGAAAATCACCCATAGGAAGCGCCATGGGACTTGGTTGCCTCGCAATCCGATGCCTTCGCCGGATGACGTCGTTTCAAAGCTGACCTTCGGTTTTTGGTCTCACCTTTTGGACGTGACGCACGACGCTACAGGTCAGACGCTCAAGTGGGGCGAGATTCTTGTCGACGTGGTTCCGGGCCACCGGATGAGACAGCCGACGCAGTGGAGGCAACCTGAGAGAGATGCGCTCTTCGCTAGGCTGGACCTTTGCAATGAGATTCGCAACCGCATCGCCCACCATGAGCCCATCTGGAAGCTCGGGCCTCTGCTTCAAGAAGCTCGAGCTCGCTCCGGCGTTACTCCGGTCATCGTGGCACCTGCGCCCACTACGCCAGCTGATGTTATCGACCGCCTGTCGGTCTACTACGACCGAATGATGGAGCTGCTGAAATGGTTGTCACCTGACGTGGCTGCGGCGTACCGTGGCTGCGAGTCCGACGCTCGGTGCCGCATGCTGCTGACCAATGAAGCGCTGGACCACTACCGCAACCGCCGTACCCTTGGCACGGTGCAACTGGATCACTTCCTTGGGGAGCGGCGCCTCGCGAAGGTCCTGAAGTACGCATCCCGGCATCGTCAGCCTGTTGCCCTCAAACGCGGAGACGCCGTGGTTGGGCATTGGACTAGCCACGCCAAATAGGGCCTGGGCAGCAAAAAGGCTCGGCACAAAGGAAAATGGCCGCTTTCGCGGCCATCCCCTCTTTTGCGTCTTGGAGACTGACGTCCGTCCGAGGAGGGAGCAGTCAACCTGTTTTCCAAGCGCCTACAGGAGCAGTATAGCCGAACAGATAGGGCATGACAACAGGCGTGAAAAGGCAGCAGCCAAGGCTTCGGTCGCAAATCGGCGCAAACTGTTAGTAACCACCAACTACAACCAACGAGGCAGGGAAGCGCCGCCTAGACCTGTCTGACACCAGCCACCCTCGAGTGACAGTTGGAGGGACCACGTCGCGCACGGCAGCGGCATGCCCCCGACCGAGCAATCAGATGGCCGGCATCTCAACGAGCGCCGTCTTCCTCCTGCCCCGCCTCGGATGCCGGCCTCGAATATGCGCCTGGGCGTCAGAAATGTTCTCCTTGAGCTCTCTGAGGAGGTCCCAGGCCATGCCAGCCCCGTATCGGTGATGCTCTTCGACATCCATCGCACATTGGATCAGCATCATGAGCGACTCGGCGCGGACCAGCACCTGCAGCCCCTCATCAAGGACTCCCCAAGCAGCGTCCAACGCCTCAGCTTCGGCGATTCGCGGTTCGGTAGCTCCCATAGCACCTCCGTTGGGCTTGCCAGCAGCCCGACGCACACCCGGGCGTCTGACTGAGGCCGGCTAAGCGAAGGTCCTACGAAAATGCGAACCCTCCCTTCTATGACGAGTTAGCCGGGGTCAGAACACACTAGGGATTTCCCTATTTCTGCACTTGCGCTGACCGACGGCATGGCTCGGAGCCCAGTTCAACGCGACTACCGGTCGCGCCACGGAGGCGGCAGCATCGGCCGGAGCTCGGCTTGACGCTTGTGGAACTCCGCCATCAGCTCCGCGGCGAGCGCTGGGTGCTCAATCCACGCCGTCGTCGGCCGATCCGAAAACGCCTCCGCGATCCACGGCACCCCGGCAGCGAACACCAAGCCGCCCATCAAGAGCGTGCCGACGCCATCAAACTTCTCGTTGACCGCGTCGTTCACCTGCTGTGCTGCCAGACCCAGGATGGACTGGCCCGGGACAAGGAGGACGTCTATCAGCGCCAGGGCTACAGCCGCGAACGACAGCACCGCCAGGGATTGCTCAGCCCGTCGCGCGGCTTCCTGTTGAGCCTCCTTCTGCTGAACCTGGGCCATCCAGAAGCTGTCCTTGTCGCGCAGCGCTCGGTCACGGGCAACCCGCAGGACCACGCTTGAGCCAGACACCCTGCTCTCATAGTGCTGCTCACGAGGTGGTGTGTAGTGTTCGGTTCGCCAGAGACTTGCGATTGCTTCGAAGAGGGCATCTGAAAGCGCCTTTCGCCACTCCAGGGCTTTGCGCAGGATCGGCTCAACGACGGCGCGCGCTACCGGGACTCCGATGGCCATCGCGACCACGTACGTGACGATGACACAGAGGCCGAGTCCGAGCGACTCCTTCGACAGCAGGGACCAATCCGTCGTGACGATGTTGGTCCCATGGGCAAGGCGCAGCCCGATGTCCAGGGCGAGGAAGGCCGGCAAGACGTGCAATGCGAATGTGAAGTCGGACAGGCGCTCGACCGCCTCGCCGGCCTTCTTCACGACATCAACGGCTCCGCCGCCGGTCTTCTCTGAGTCGGCCATATCTGTGAACTCCAGGGTGATGGAGCCGTGAAGCTATCTCATCTACAACGACAGGCCTGAACGACGCACCTCTATAGAGCATGGCGACTTAACAGAAATATCCTCTATAGTGTGCATTAAATCGGCACCGCGGCCGGCATTTGGGCCAGCCTCGCAGGCAGCCGTATAAGAGGAAACGCCAGTGATTAACCTCAGCATTTCACGCGCTCTATGGGAGATTCCGTCCAGCGCCGTTGCTTGGCCCGCGACAACCAAGCCATGGTTCTCCGCAACGCTGGTTCATGAACGCGGCACCCCTCATGCCTACCTTCAAAGCGTCGAGGCCGACTCAGGCACCGACCTGGCCGCACACCTGCATGCCAATGAGGGCGAGCTCGTCCACATCCTCGCCGGCATACCGTACGGCCACGGCTGGGACATTCGCTTCATCTCCGAGGTTCACATTGGCAAGCTAGGCGACGCCGCTGTTGTCGTCGTCCGCGATACCGAAGGCACAGAGCTCTGTCCGGATTCCCCCGCGATTCCGGTCTCATCGCTCGCCGAACTCGTATGCGTGGGCACCGTCATTGCTCGAGAGCGCCAGAGCCGGGCGGCCCCGGTGCCCTCGCTAGGGCAAACCGTACACAGCCAAGTCGTGAAAGCGCGAACGGCAGAGCCGCTGCTCCCTGGCTCTGAAGTACCTGTCCGCGCTGCGCAAGCCCAGGCCTAAGCACCTACCTCGGCGGAGTGCGCAATGTTTCTCGGATTTGCCGGCCCCCTCATTCGAACAGCGTCCGTTCCGATGGAAGCTCCTCCCGAAAGGGAGGAATGGATGATGGAGAAGCCTGGCTGGCTGAGCAGCGTCGAGGACTGGATCAACGAACGCTGGTATGAGGTCTCAGATAGCTACGACGGATTGAAAGAGCGCCTTCATACGCTTTTTGGCCAAGCCCAGCTCGTTGCATGGCTAGGGCTCATTACCGCGGTGGGCTCGGCAATTGCGACCTACTACAGCTACAAGGCATCTAAACAATCCGCGGATGTCTCTGCCAAGAACCAGGCGTTCACGGAGAAGGCAAGCCGCGACCAGATAGCGCTCAGTCGGCCCATTCTGAGCGTCATGAGTGGGCACCTCACCTCCTGGACCGAAGGCGACGCGACATCGCAGACGACCAGGCATCGCCTTGAGCTGCTCCTTCGCAACTCAGGCGCGCGTTCTGCGCTTCCTGCCTGGCTCTACGTCTACAGCATCCGTGGAGCCCCGACCAACGACCGGTCACCAATGACCGCGGCCTGGCCGGCAGCCAAGCAAATCGCAGACATACCCAGCGGCACAGATGTCCGAGTCTTCTTTGACCTGGAGACTCCCACTCATGATCCTGCGGACCTGCTTCTTGGACTTGCCTATGGTGATGATGCGCCGTGGGAGGGTCATGAAGGCGCGAGCGCGCCGCCACTTCAGAAGCACTGCTCTGCGGTCAAGATGGTCTGGCTCCATGCGTCACAAGGCCCGGCGAACCAGGCTAGCGCGCCGTCTGAGTGGACAGTCACGTCTGCGACCCCATTGCTCGTACTCAATAAGAGGGTTGCCTCAGGTCGGACTGACACGGAAGCAGCTGCCCAGCACCTCACCGACGTGCTTCGGAACGAAGCGCGATGCGTCATTCCAGAGATTGCGACGCCGGGATGAAGTAGATGCGCATCTTCATCGACACCGAGTTCGCTTGTGCTCCCGAGGGCATCACCTTCCTGAGCCTTGGCATCGTTTCCGACGCTGACCACCGCTTCTACAGCGAACGTCCCGTAGCCGAAGTCGAGGCCCTGCTGGCCAGGCAGAACACCGACTTCGTGCGCACCCATGTGCTCCCACAGTTCAACCGCCTGGAGGGAGTGCCCTGGCACGAGCTGCCCGCCAGATTCGCAACTTGGCTCGACCAGCTTGGGCCCAGCCATGTTGACGTCGTCTACGACTACTCTGGGGACTACGCGCTCATAGAGCATCTGCTCATGCGCATGGACAAGCCGCCAAGGACTCAGCTGGTGCCGACCATCGTGGGCTACTTGCTGGATGACCCGGCTGGCCAGAATGCGGCCGAGGGATGCTGGCAAGCTCTCAACGCCACCATGGGCGTCGGGCAGCATCATGCGTTCGCTGACGCGGTGGCGTTGCGCTCCCGGTTTGAGGCAGTTCATCCGTCGACGCCTGCCGACGTTGAGCGGAAGGTTCTCGTCATGGACGCAGTCGTGACGGACGTGATCGAAATGTTTGAAGTGGTCCACGCCGACACTGCGGACGGCGAGTTCACGCTCAGCTTAGGGGATGGGGTTGAAGGCGTCGACTGGCGCACCCTCAAGGTAGGTCAGCGCGTCCGATGCCGTTTCGAAGCCGGCCATTCCACGCGGGTGCTCAGCGCCGTGGTTTTGCCTTAGGGTCGCCTTCGATGGCTACGCCTCATCGAGCTTGCAATGATTCAAAGCCAGAGACTCCACATGGCCGCCTGGCGACCTCCGCCATCGTGCGGAGTAGGGGCCGCATAACCCTGCCCGAAGGGCTCAGACGCGGCCTCGGGTCAGGCGGCGCGCTGCGATTTACTCTGCAGAGCGATGGGAGCGTCTTGGTGGAGGCCGTTGGGCAGGTCGGCCAGCGAGGCAAGCTGTCTCACACCCCGCCGGCACGCGGCAAAGGAGGCACTGGGGATGGTCGCTGAACGACTTGCTCGGGAGTTGAGGGCCGCGCTCCACCTCCGCGGCATCACGCTATGGGAGCTGGCGCGGCGTTGCGAACTGGACATCGTCGATATGGCCACAGCGCTCGGCGGAACGCGGTTGCTTCCCGCTGACCTCCTAGACAGCCTAGGGCAGGCCCTCGACCTGCAGCTCTCAATGGTGCCCGCTAGTGGGGCCAGCGTTGCCGCAAACTGGGTTGGGACCGTCGTCGACGCAGCTCTTGGGCGTCTGCCTCGTTCCCAGGGACCCAACGGTGACCTCACTGTTCTTGCGCTGGGTTTCGAGGAAACGCTCTTGTCCAATGCTGTTTCCATGGTGCCCCGACCAGGATTGCTCCAGTTCCTGGATTGTGCGCAGCGGCTGTTCCCGCGGCTCGTCATGTTTACCGCGGTGAACGAAGAGACGTTTCGCCGGATCGCTGCCATGCTCGCTCGGGATGGCGCGGCGCCTCGCTGGTTCAGCGAACTGGAGTACGTCCAGTGGAAGGGTCCGACGAAGGACCTGAGACACATCATCGAGGCGACGCCATCCCAGGTGCTGCTGGTCGATGATCTTGCCCATCGCGTTCATGATGGCCAAGAAAGTCAGTGGGTGCCCATAAGTGCCTTCGAGCCGCCTTTCAACCAGTACGACGATGAGCTGAGCCGAGTGCTGCAGGCGATAGTCGACCGACTGACGCAACAGGCAGCACCTCGTTCCTGTCCATGAAAAACCAGCTGTGCCCCTACACCTGTCAACCAGTCGCTGCGCTTGAGGCCATCGTCGCGGTGCGCCACGGGTATCGAGGCGAGCGTCCCGGGTGGGCTGGTATGCCTTGAGTTGCTATCGAGCGAGCACGCAGGGTGCCTACTTCAGCATCGCCTTACGCAAGCGAAGCGCGGCGGGATGGTCTGGAACCAAATCCAGGGCCTTCTCAAGTGCCGTCAGCGCTTCCTCTCGATCCTTTTGCTTGGTGTACTGCTCCGAGGCTTTCACGTACCACTCAGCTGCAGCCAGCTTCGAAGGTGTGACCCCCTTCCCATTCTGGTAAATCTTGGCGATGTTGAAGGAGGCATCGGCAATCTGAGCGTCCGACGCCTTTCGCAGCGCTGGAAGCACACCTTGCCAGCATTCTCTTGCTGATTTCGCCCAGCCGTCGTTGCCGCCCTCGCCGAGCTTCTCAAACCGAAGGCAAGCGTCCCATTGCCGGACGCCGTAATAGAACGAGGCGAGCGGGTCGCCGTTCTCGCCTCGCTTTTGGAGCACTCCGCCGTACGAAACCGCCCGCATATCGTCGTCAGTCAGCATGAAGATGGACGCTGCGGCTTCCTCCGGCTTCATCAGGGCGATCCGGGTCTTCTTCGCGGCGTCCAGGCGTTCAAGCTCTTTGTAGAGCTCGAACGTCTTCAATGCTTGTCCGTCCTTCTCGTAGCCCGCGTATTTGGCCTTTGCTTCGAGCACGGCAGGACTGTTCACCTCGTACTCGAACTTCGGTTTCTCCTGGGCTTGGGCAGCAGTCCCGACCAGCACAAGTATCAGCAATAGGCTCTTCATATGCTCCCTCGGGTTCTTTGCTTGTGTCGACGAGCCCTACCGCGTTTGCGACGCCCTTAAAGGCTCGATGTAGTCCACTCCGCCGCGAGGCAGATAGCGGTCCACCAAGCGTCTGAACGTGCCGTCGGCGGACATGCTTTTGAGGGCATCCGGCAGCTTGGCTTGGTCGTCTTGAGAAACGGTCGTTTTCGAGAGAGCCAGACCGGAACTGGTGGCGAGCGTCAGCGTACCAATCGGCGACTTCGATTTTGCCGGGCATCGACTGTAAGTGGCGAGCCTTCAGCCAGGGATAGGTCGACGATGGCGTCGGCACGGTGCGCCGACAGCGTCCGTTGCCGGCGCCATCCTCACCTGGTGGAGAAGCTCGAGCGCTAGTACAAGCGCCACTGCAACAGCGTCATGTCGGTGCGGCTAGGACTCATGGACACCTCCATGCTGGTTGTCGAAACCGAACTGGTTGCCCATCGAATCTACGCCACCCATGCCGCCAATCATCGGAAGCATCGTCGCGGGGTTCACGACCAACTGCTCGGCCATATCGCCGTGGAGGTCCACTGCGCCGCCGGCCTCGAGGTCTTGGAACGCCTCGCCCATCCGTGCGTTCACCAGCGAGGTGTTGTAAAGCTCCGTCAACTTGAACCGCGGCACAGCCGTCCCGGCGGCTCGAAGGCGCGACGATGGCAGGAACATCGCATCCCCATCGTGGTGGATGTACTTCACGCCGTCGCGGTCGAACTCGACGATGGGCCTGCCTCGTGAGGTGACCCAGGTGGGATGCCCGCGCTGTAGAGCACTGCGGTTCCGCGCTGCTGCGATAGCGAGAATGGGTACGGCTAGCGGCGATGCGAGCACCTTCAGCACGTTGTTCAAGAGGGTGACTGCAAGCGTGGCCAGAGCGAGCCCAAGGTGGCCGAACACCCAGGCGCCGCAGAAGCTCGCTACGCCGACGGCGGCAACTAGCCAGAGCTCCTTCTGGGCGACGAAGGCGCACGCGACTCCAACGAACAGCCCGATGCCACCGAACGAGAGTGCGACGCCTGCCCGGTTGCGCTCCGCAGCTAGCATTACCGTGTCATCAAGGAAGCCGACGAGGGCCGTTGCGATGCCAACGGCGAACGCGATGGGAAGCGCGCGAGCGCCCAGCCCGCCGAGAACTCCAACGAGAAACGCGGTGATGGCCATGGCGGCCAACGGGCGCACGATCTTCGGCAGCCGATAGGCGTGCTTCGCGAGCTCGACCACCTCCTCGTGGCCAGGGCGGTCGACCAAGGAGATGAGGTTGATGGTTTGCGCTTGGATGTTCGCCACGTCGCGTCCTTGGAGGTTTACTGCTTGACCAGCGCCTTGAAGCGGGCGTCGCTGACAGCCTTCTTCAGCAGCGCTTGCACGGCCGGCGCGAAGGCGTCGGAGACGTTCTTGCAGGCCCCGGTGGCGTTCCAGCTGGTGCTGAACTCGTAGAGGCTCTGAACCTGGAAGCTGGCGCCGTTGCTCGAAGATAGGGTGAGCGTCAGGTCCCAGTTGGCCGGCGCGACGGAGCTGAAGGTCATGGCGTCGACGCGGCCCGAAATTGCAATGGGCGCGCTGTTGGCATAGGCGCGAGCCATGAAGAGTTCTTCCTGCAGCGCGTCGTGGATGAACTGCGATGGCGTCTTGCCGCCGCCGATGCTGACGGTGCCTAAGGCGCGGCACATGTGCGAATCGTTGACGCCATGTGCTGCCGTGAAGTCGAGGAGCTTGACCTTCGCGTCGCCGAGCTGCTCCTGCATCGCGATGACGTTCTCGGTAGCGGCCTTGTATTGAGCACCCCCGCTTGTGGTCGAGCAGCCCGCGGCCAGAAGAGAGAGGGCGACGAGCACGCCGAGGGTCCAGTTGTTCTGCATGTTTCCTGTGTGGCTGAATAGTGAAGGCGGCATCCGGGAGCGCCGGTGCCGGCCGCGGCAGGCTTTGGGGAATGCTGCGCGCCGCGCCAGTTTGACTTGTTAGTTACGTTATGAACGTAACTCGCACGCATGGTTCCGTGAAGGATTGCCGCACCTCTTAGCGTGACTGCATGGAAAACGCAAAGAAGAAATTTGCGGAGCGGTTACGCAAGGCAATGGAGGCGGCAGGCTATGAGCCCAAGCCCGCCGTGCTTGAGCGTGAGTTCAATACTCGCTTCTGGGGCGACCCGATGACCTTGCACGGGGTGCGCAGGTGGCTTCGCGGGGAGACCCTGCCGTCCCAGGAGAAGTTGCTGGTACTGGCGGAATGGCTGGAGGTGCCACCGCAGGAGCTGAGCTTCGGTGAGGATGCGCTGAAGCGGGTTGAACAGCGCCGCGCCCGCTGGGACAGCGGTATTGGCTATCAGGACCGTGAGCTATTCGAGGCTTTCCTCAAGCTGCCCGTTCCTCAACGCAAGCTGGTTCGCGAGGTGATCCTGACGTTCGCGAAGGTCCACGTTACGGAGCCAGCGCAGAAGCGGTTGAAGAAGCCGGAATGAACGGGCAGGCAGCGAACCGGGGCCACACTACGGACTTTCTCGCGTTTTGCACTTTAGGTATTAACCCAAGCATTCATGGTCAGGGTGGGCATGGCTTCGGCGTCCGATTGGGATGAGGTGGTCGGCTTGGCCGTCGCTGTGCGCCGGAGCAAGTTGGGTCTGACGCAGCTGGTTCTTGCGCAGGCGGCCGGCATCCACAGGAACTATTTGGCTGACGTCGAACGAGGCCAGAAGAGTCCCACCATGGGGGTGGTGTACGCGCTGTGCGTGGCGCTGGACTGCTCGCCCGAGAAGCTGGTGAAGCAGGCGGTGGGATACCTGACGGACGAGGAGAAGAGGCGCGAGGCGGTGGAGGCGTTGCCGCCGCGGCGGCCTGGGAGGCCTAAAAGAGCCGCCGCCGGTTGATCGTGAACAGCCTTGGTACGCCTACTCGGCGCCAAATGCTCGAGATTGGGGTGGTGGATGGCGGAAATCGTGGTGCGAGCCCCAGCCACATGCCTCCTGGTTGATCCGGACGTGGCAAACGTTGCGGCGAAGTTACACTGCCAACGTGACCGCAGGCGACCTCCCTGCTGCGGACGCCCTGCTTTTCCTCCCTGAGCAGGTGCCCTTCCGTGATGACAGCGGTGGGCATTGATACCCCGGCCCCAGCGCCGGGGTTTTTCTTTAGAGCGTCGCCATTGATTGGCCTCAACGGGCTGCGACGCAGTAGCGCGTCCGACCAGGCCAGGTAGGAGAGCCTCCGCTGACAGGTCGCGCGGCCAGCTACTGCCTACTTCAACAGCCTCAGGAACGGGCGGGAGCTAGGCTTGCTCTGATTCGGTCATCAGATCATCCAGCTTGCCAAGGTACATAGGTTTGTCTGGCCCCCTGTACGCCGGCAACCATCGCTCGTCTTTAGGCCCTGTCGGATGGTCATACCCAGTGGACGAGAAGATGAGCTGGCCATCGTTCGCCTCGCACATCCTTTCCAGTTCTTTCAGGTACTGAGCCAAGTCGGCAGTGTGAAGCTCTTCTTGTTTTGGGGTGTCCAGGATCAAGAAGCGGAACGGCCGCGACTTGTCAGAGAGGTAAGCCTCAAACAGAGCTGCGTGGATGGCCAGCACGAGGCGAATCGTTGTGCTGCTGGTGCCGCCGCTGCCGATAGTTTCTATGGTCTCGCCGCCAAACGTGAACCTGAGGTTCAAATCAATGTCCACGTTCGTCGACACGTTCTGCGTCACCAGGGTCTGCATCCATTTGACGGTGAGCTCACGCAGGGTCAGCCTGAGCTTCTTGAAGTCGTTGTCCGCCCTTCCGGTGTTGGACAGCTCGTCGATGCGGTCTTGAATCCGGTCCCGTTCTCGTTCCAACTTGAAGAGCTTCGACTGCTCGTTCTTCAGCGCTGCTATGCGCCCCAGCTCTGACTGCACGTCGACGAGCTGCTTAGTCAAGGCCTGCACCGCTGTGACCAGTTGGTCGACGCCTGAAGCAGATGGCGAGTCGAGGCTGTCGGCAAGCGTCTTTCGTTCCACGCTGAGCTCTTCAAGGCGCTCCTGTAGCTGCTCAGCGCGAATCTCCGCGCGTAGGCTGTTGCGCTCGAGGTCCTTGATTTGATCCTTGAGATACAGAAGACTTTTGCCGTACGACTCCGTGCTGCCAAGAAAGAGACCGCAGTTTGGGACACGGCAGATTTCCTGGAACGAAGTGAAGACGCGCCTGGCCTCCTCGTTCAGTCCCAGCGTCTTGACCTCACCATCAATCTCCGCGCGAATCGTCTCGATGCCCGCAACCCGGTTCTGTAAGTCGAAGAGCTCCAACTGCTTTGCGCGGATTTGGACGTCCTTCTGACGCAACATATCTGTAAGGGCGGAACTAGCGGTGCCCTTGGCGTCGACGGATGCGCGGAGGGCGTTGATCTGCCCCGTTAGGTCTTCCGCCGTGCGCTGCAATACCTCCTGATGGGCTTGGCCGTCGTCGATCCCTCGGCTTTGGTACTCCAGCACTCGCTGGGCTCCGACGATCCTGCGTGTCTGCGCTTCCAAGGCACTCTTCTCGTCCATGAGGTCCTTCTTGACCTCGTAGGAGTGCTTCGGATTGAGCCCAAAGGCAAAGCGGACCATCTCGGCGAACTGATCCTCAATGAAGGGGTTGGGCGACTTGTACGCAGCGGAGTACCCATAGCCCTGGATCAAGTAGAAGACAGGCAGCAGCGTAGAGATGTAGGGCTGCGCCTCACCCCCTTTGTTGGAGACCAAGCGGGGAGGCTTGAGACCAAGCAGCTTGAACAGTTCCGCGGAGAAGGAGCCTTCCGAATGATGTTCGGTCTGCTCGCCTTCGAAATCTATCGTTGCGTAGAACTCCGTGTTTGTGGCGCCAACGATTCGACGAATGGTCAGGGGCTTGCCGTCAGACTCAGCGTGCAGAACGACTGCCTTGCACTTCTCAAGGATGTCGTTCCGGAACTTGTTCGGAAAACCGAGCGTTGATGCGAGGCCACGGATGACAGGCGTCTTCCCGCTGCCATTCGGAGCAAACAGCATCGTGGTCCGATGGCCGAACTCCAGCAGAGGGCTTTCCCATCCTGCTTGGCCCTGGGGCTCGATACGCAGCGACTTCAGCCTCAATTTACTTCTCCCCTGGCCCGAGCTTCATCCCTGATGTATTGGTAGCTGAGCTCAATTGTTTTCATGGAGACGGCTAGCAGACTGTCACCATCCACAGCACCCTTGTAGACCTTCTTCCCGAGGTCGGTCGCGGAGATTCGCCGGGTAGCCTCGTCGATGGTGACCTGGCCGGTCGACTCAAGAAACGTAAGCGCTTTGATCGTCCGGATGCGAAGGTTGCCTGACCATCCTATTTCCTGCGACGACCCCTTGAAGCCTGCGACCGTGCGCTCCAGGCATTCGCCAACCAACTGACCTATCTCAGGCAGCTGAGGCTTGGACAGCCCCTTCGAGATGGCCAGGATGGTCATGGCAAGAAGGGGCAGCTGAAAGAGCGCCTCGTTGTCGAGCGTGTGCGCCGGAGAGGGGCCATCCCCGGACAGGTTCAGCTTCAGGTTGAGCCGCCGGGCCTCGCTAAAGAACTCAGCGGCACTCATCGTGTCGCCCTTCTCACGACCGCAGCGCAGATGGCGCCGAACACCAGGTCAGTGTCGAGCGTCGGAAATTTCTTGCCAATGCGTGATTCCAAGATGCCTTGAATGACGTCCTCGAGGTCCGCAAAGGCGCCGCCGGCAAGCAACCAGCCTTTGCACCTGCGGTCGATTTCCTCGGTCAAGACGTCGAAGGTGAACTCTGGAGAGTCGTGCCGAGCCTTGCGCACCCAGACGTCCCAGGACACCTTATGTCGCGAGGCGGTCTCGATCATTGCTTCCGTAGCGCCAACCTCCTTGAGCTTCCGTTGGAGGATCGACGCCGCCTTGATAGCCGCAGGGTCGCCCCCGTCCACCAGGGTCTGGTACACCTGCGTCGAAATGCTCAAGACCTTGAGAAGGTCCTCCAAACCAATGCTCGCCGCCAGGTCGATTCCCGATTTGAAAAGCCCGCTGATGGGAGCGCAGGACTTTTCTTCTACGAGCGTCACCAAGCTGGTCGCTATGCGCTCAACCTCGTGCTGATGCAGCTCGATTTCGCTATGCCGGTAAATGGCGGTATGCGCGGCAGCGGCGAAACCATCAAGGGTTTCGCCGATGTGCTGTACGTTGGCCAGCAGCGACAGCTTCTTTCGTGCGGCCTCGACCTCCTCGGGCGTCATGGTTTTGGTCGGGGAGACGATGTCCGCGAACTTGCCAATGAACTGGGTGATGTACTTCTTGCTGGATGACCCGGCGGCCAGGTCTGCCACGACTTCGTGAACGTCGTCGTCGAAGTGCACATTGCTGAGGATCGTGACTTCTCGGCACTGTTCGCCGAACTCTAGTGTGTGCACAAAGAGCTTGCCGGCGATGCTTTTTCGGATCGCCTCAAGCTTTTCCTCGGTGTCCAGGACGCCCTTTTTCTTGAGCGCGAAGACTTCCGCTACGTCCCACTGCTGGTTAGCTTTGCCCTTGGTCTTGACCTGGAAGAAGTGGTATTCGACAGCGCCGTCGACGGTACGGCGCACGACGAAATCGTCGTGGTAGTCACAGTAGACACGGTCGACCTCTTTGCCGCTCAGAATCTCGAGCGCCGCGTATGCGGCCGCTTGAAACTGCATTCGGAATCGCGACACCGTGGTGCGCCCGACAGTCTCCCGCGGCGCCTTGACATGGATGGTGTCCATGGAGATGTTGTTGTGCTCCCTGCTTATCGCGCGCCGATCTTGTAACAGATTTGTGTCGGCGGATGCACAGCATGAATCACCCAACTGATTGCTGAGCCGCTTCGAACGCTGAAAGCTTCTGGCCACCAGTGGATACAGCCCGCCAGGACGCACGCCGTAGCCGCAAGCTGTGTGAACACTGGAGGTCATAGCTGTGAAAATATACAGCTCCGCGTGAACCGCCTGTGGCTTCTCGAACCGAGAGATGCCCGCGAAGTCAAAGCCGCAGCCGTCAACCTATGGGAGCAAATCACGCCCCAAATTGTGGATAAAGCTGTTGATAACAAGTTCACAACTTGTTGTCAAAGATGGATAAAGCACTATAGGTAGCGCCATCGTCGCTCTCTAGCGCTACATCTAGTTTTGCTGCTATTCTGTTAAGCAGAAATGCAGACGGCCAGGTGCTTTCGCACTTGGCCGTCTACCCCCAAGGTGACCACCCGGGGCTCGATCCAAAGATCATGTGTGGAAGCTTGATGCTACCGGACGGGATTTCATGGCGGTCTAGTGTTAGTAACTAGGAGAACAAGGCTATGCCTGACGTTCGTATCACTTGCATCTTGAAGTCCCAGCCCCAGGGCGGACACGACCACATCACCCACGTTGGCAACCCCGCCGGCAACTGGATGTGGACGGTTGCCCAGGTCGTCAACAGCATCGACGCCAAGACCAACACCTTCTACGTGCTCGACCCCGTCTCAGGGAAGCGTGCGGACGTTGGTGTAGTCCGTCCGGGCAACCACGCGCCATATCTCCGCACGTACGCAGATCGCGTCTGGAACGACAACCTGTTGTCGTTGACCTCGTGCCCGTGGAGCGCCGCGGCGTAATCGCCCGCTCTTCAACAGCACGCCAAGGGACCTCTCGCAGGTCCCCTTTTTTGCGCCACAGCTTACTGCGCACGAGGTCCGCGAGGCTTGAAACTATGCAGAGCTATGTATGCACGGCGCCTCTGCGCGCTATACCAAGCATTCAATGCCTATTGGCCAAAGTTGGCGCGCCACAAGAAATATGCAGGAAGAGCCCATAAGAGCCGCGATGAACGCCGGCAAGTCCACCGCACTTTTGCAGGTGGCGCACAACTATGAGGAGCGCGGCCATCGCGTGCGCATCTTCACCGCACGGCTAGACGACCGCTTCGGCCGCGGCTTCGTCACGTCACGCCTGGGGCCACAGCGCGAGGTGGAGCAGTTCGAGGCCGACACCGACTTCATCGCGCTGATGGGCGACAACCCCGCCATCGCCTGCATCCTCGTGGACGAAGCGCAGTTCCTCAGCAAGCAGCAGGTGCAGCAACTGCACGAGCTGGCGCACCTGCGCAACCTGCCGGCGATCTGCTACGGCCTGCGGACGGACTTCCAGGGAGAGCTGTTCCCCGGTTCGGCCACGCTGCTGGCGCTGGCCGACGAGATGGACGAGATGAAGACCATCTGCGACTGTGGCCGCAAGGCGACGATGAACATGCGCGTGGATGCCCACAACCGCAAGGTCACCGAGGGCGCGCAGGTCGAGATTGGGGGCAATGCACGCTACCGGTCGGTGTGCGGCCGCTGCTTCCGCCAGGGCTGAAGCCCGGGCGGAAACGACACCGCCCCGGTGGACGGGGCGGTGCGTGAAATCAGGCCCTGACCGCGAGGCAGGGCGGCTGCCTTACTTGGCAGCGATCTGTGCGTCCAGCTCCTTGCAGGAGGGCGAGCAGACCGGCTGGGACTTGCCCAGCAGCTTCTTCGACTTCAGCATCGCGCGCGGTCGATGCTTGCCGCAGAGGAAGCACGACATCGTCGCGGCACCGAACGAAGAGGTCGCAGCAAATGGCGAGCCGGGGGCTTTGGAGCGGTAGCGCAGACCATCGGCTTCGATGGTAGTCTTGGTGGATTCTTTGGCCACGCTGGTCCTGTCGAAGAGTTGTAAAAGGGGCGCCGGGCAGGCGTGAGGGCCCTGTATTTTCCATCATGTGCGAAAACCCGCGGCCTAGGGCTTTCAACACCCCCTGAATGCAACCGGCTTTGGGTCCACGCACCGCGCCGTTCGCGCCCCGTCGCGGTGGCGCCTGACAGACCTCCCGGACGTGTGTCGGCTTTGTGACGACGTAAGCTAGCCGCCTCATTGCCGACCACTCCCATGACCCCAACCCGCCGTCGCCTGCTCGCGCTCGCCCTGTCCAGCGCCCTGTTGTCCGCCTGCTCGACACCGTCGCCGAGCGTCGTCCCGCAGCGCCCCAAGTTGCTGGTCCTGATGGTCATAGACGGGCTGCCCATGCGCCAGGTCACCGGCTACCGCGACCAGCTCGCGCCTGACGGCTTCGCCCGCTTCCTGGACCGCGGTCGCTGGTTTGCCAATGCCCACTACGGCCACGGTCACACCGTCACCGCGGCCGGCCACGCCGTGATGCTGACCGGCGCGTACCCGCAGCGCACTGGCATCATCAGCAACGAGTGGCGCGACCCGGCGACCGGCGACCCGGTCTACAACACCGGCGACAACGCCTACACGTACCTCGACAACCCGACCGCGCCGCTGGCCGGCACCAGCCCGCGCAACCTGAAGGTCGAGACGCTAGGCGACGTGCTGCGCACGCGCTCGCCGCAGTCCAAGGTCATCGGCATCTCCGGCAAGGACCGCGGCGCCATCCTGCCGGCCGGCCACTTGGGGCAGGCCTACATGTACATGACCGAGACGGGGCGATTCACGTCCAGCAGTTACTACATGCAGACGCTGCCGGCCTGGGTGACGGCGTTCAACGCCACCAAACCTGCCGACGCTTTCTTCCAGAAGGCCTGGGCGCCCGTGCTACCCGAGACCGCCTACGCCCGCTCGGTGCCCGACGGCCAGGCCTGGCAGGTCGCCAGCGGCAACGGCAACCGGCTGCCCGCCATCGTGGGCGACAAGATGGAGGCGCCGGGCCCGCGTTTCTACAGCAACCTGCTGGCCTCGCCGTTCGGCGACGAGCTGACGCTGTCCTTCGCCCGCGCCGCCGTCACGAACGAGAAGCTGGGCCAGCGCGGCGTGCAGGACCTACTGTCGGTCAGCCTGTCCAGCCACGACTACATCAACCACGCCTACGGCCCCGAGTCGCGGCTGTCGCACGACCACATGCTGCACCTGGACCGGCACCTGCAGGCCTTCTTCCAGTTCCTGGACCAGACTGTGGGCGCCGGCAACTATGTGCTGGCGCTGACGGCCGACCACGGCTTCACCGACACGCCCGAATGGGCGGCCTCGCAGGGCCGCGACGCCGGCCGCTTCAACAACGCCCCGGCGCTGGCCGCCGTCAACGGCGCGCTCGCGGCGCGCTTCGGCGTGGACCAGCTGGCCCGCGGCTTCTCGGCTTCGGGCCTGCTGCTGAACGACAAGCTGGCCGCCGAGCGTGGCCTGGACTTTGCCGCCGTGCAGGCGGTCGCACGCGACGAGCTGCTGAAACTGCCGGGCGTCTCCACGGTATTCACCCGCGAGCAGTTGCTGGGCAGCGAGACGAGCACGCCCTACCTGGAGGGCATGCGCAAGTCCTTCGACCCCACACGTGCCGCTCAGTTGCAGATCTTGCTGAAACCGCACTGGATCTTCAGCTACCGCCCAGGCGGCAGCACGCACGGCAGCCCTTACGCTTATGACACGCAGGTGCCGCTGCTGTTCTGGGGACCAAGCTACGTCGGCCGGGGCGAGGTCGAGGCCCGCGCCGAGGTGGCCGACCTGGCGCCCACGCTGGCAGCCATCGCCGGCCTGCCGGCACCCGCACAGGCCCAAGGCCACGATCTGTCCCTCAGGCCCTGAGCAGCAACTCGGTCGCCGACTCGCCCCACCGCGCCTCGGTCAACGCCAGGCCGCCCAGGCGCTCGACCAGCGCTGCCGCCTGCGCCGGCGCAGTGGACGGCAGCATCAGCAGCAGCCGCCCGTCTTCCAGCCGCGCACAGCCGTCCTCGCCACGGATGCGCGCCAGCAGGGCCTGGGGGTCGGCGCCGGCTGCCGTGGTCGCCACGCAAAGCGGCCAGGCGCGCGAGTCGCTCAGCAGCGACTGCAGCAGCTCCTTTCCCGCCTGGGCGTCCAGCAACTGGCCGAACGGCGCCCGCCCGCCGCGTAGGCCACTGATGTCCAGCCCCGTGCAGGCGCAGCCGCCGTCCTGCGTCGGCTGCTCCACCCACCAGTAACGACGCCCGTCACGCCAGACTTCCTCGTAACCGGGCACCGCGCCGCGACGACGCTCCCCGGTATCGCCAACCGGACCCAGCCCAGCCGCACGCGCAGCCTGATGCATCTCGTCCCGCGAGGGCTGGGCCTGGGGCGCCAGCGCCCAGGCAGCACGGAACGCCGCATTGGCCAGCCGCAGCCGCCCATCGGCATCGAACAGGGCCAGCAACACCGGCCCATCGGACAGGGCCTGCCACCAGAGATCGGACGAGTTCACGCGGCCATTGGAACCCAGCCGCGGCCCCGCGGTCGCTCGAATCCTTCACGCCGGGACGCCGTACGATCAACCCCACCAGCAGGAGAGCCGCATGAAATGGGAAGGCCAGCGCGAAAGCAACAATGTCGAGGACGCCCGGGGCGGTGGGCGGCGTGGCCTCCCCATCGGCGGTCGCGGACTGGGCGTGGGTGGCATCGTCGTAGCACTGCTGGCATCGTGGGTGCTGGGCGTCAACCCGCTGACCATGCTGGGCCTGATGCAGGGCGGCGGCACCCAGGCCGAGGCACCGGTCGGCGATTCGCAGGCGCAGGACCCGGGCTACCGCTTCGTCAAAGTCGTGCTGGCAGACACCGAAGACGTCTGGGCCGCCTACTTCCAGCGCAGCGGCCAGCAGTACCAGATGCCCAGGTTGCAAGTCTTCAGGGGCAGCACCGACACCGCCTGCGGACAGGGCGAGGCCGCGATGGGTCCGTTCTACTGCCCGGCGGACCGCAAGGTCTACATCGATCTGGGCTTCTTCGACACGCTGCGAGAACGGCTCGGTGCGCCCGGCGATTTCGCCCAAGCCTATGTCATCGCCCATGAAGTGGGCCACCACCTGCAGAACCTGATGGGGACGACCGAAAAGATCGACCGCCTGCGCGGCCGCGCGACTGAACGCGACGTCAACGCGATGAGCGTGCGGCTGGAACTGCAGGCAGATTGCTACGCCGGTGTCTGGACCCACTTGTCGCAGCGCGGCAAGGGGTGGCTGGAGCAGGGCGACATCGAGGAAGCGCTGAACGCTGCCGCGCAGATCGGCGATGACACGCTGCAAAAACGCTCGCGCGGGACCATCGTGCCGGAGAGCTTCACCCACGGCAGCAGCGCCCAGCGCGTGCACTGGTTCAAGCGGGGGCTGGAGTCCGGCGACCTGAAGGCGTGTGACAGCTTTTCGTCCACCGCCCTTTGACAGTCAGGGAACCGCCACCCAATCAAGGGGGCGCCCGGTGGTGCTGCCACGCCTTTGTGTGAAACACTGCCAACCAAACGGCCGAGCCTTCCCATAGCATCGGCCCGCCCTGGAGCAGAGCACGCAGCTCGCTCGGGCAACCGGAGAAGCTTCACGAGGCCCACTGTCATGAGCGAACGTCCCAATCCAGACTTCCAGCCGACGTCCGAAACGCCGGCTTCTGTCGACGTGGTCGGCCGTCAGGTGGCGTCCGCGCGCCGCCGCCGCTTCATCAAAATGGGTGCAGGCGTTGTGCCCGTCGCGCTGACACTGAGCAGCCGCCCCGTGCTGGCGACGAACAGCCAGGGCAAATGTTTCTCGGCTTCCGCCTGGGGTTCGGTGCAAACGCTGGTCGGCACGAATGCCAGCACCTACACCCGCAAGGCAAACAATGCGCCCACGGTCACTTGCTATACCCGTGCGCAGTGGATTAGTAAATACAAGTCTGGCAACACGGAATACTCGAGTTGCGAGGGATGGAAGAAAAACTCCATCAACTGCGGCGACCTGAAGGTCAGCACCGTCAGCAAGTACACCGTGGCGAGCGCCTGCGGCAACTCTGGCGGTACCGCCGGCATTCCAGGCACGGTGACCGTCTGGGCGGCACTGAACGGCAATTACTCCAGTGCCAAGAAGGCCATGCTGGTGGCTTGGCTGAACTACCGCGTCAGCGGAACCACCAAGACCGACGTCTGCGTGATCGACACGTTTTCGACGAATCAGCTCACGAAGCTCGGCAACATCGTCGCGTCCGGTCAAGGCATCGGGCCCGATGGCAAGCTGTGGTACGCCGCTGATGTCGAGAAGTATCTCTACGACAACTTCATCGGCCGTTTGAGCTGAGCACGGTCATTTCAATACGGTGCTGATCGGCGTTTGATCGCGGATGCGCGAGTCGATGTGGACCGTTCGCCGGCGCGCCGATATTTGCTGGCGTGACTGGGATGGGCTGGGCGTCGTGTATGACGACAGTTCAGGCGACACCCATCTGGTTGACGCGTTGGCCATCGAGTTCCTCGAGATGCTGGCGAGGCAGCAGCTCTGCGTGGCTCAACTGGTGGATCAGCTGGCCGACGCGCTTCCCGAACAGATGGACGTAGCGACTGCAACTGCCTTCTTCGACCGGCAACTGCACGCCTTGCAAGATCTGGGACTCGTCGAACAGATCGCCACGCCCGCATGAAGGTCGGTGACCTGGCGTTGGGCGACCTGCGCAAGAGGCTGGCTCAGGGCGCGCTGGTCTTGAAGGCGCCTCCCTTTGTGGCACGCCTGCGCTCGGACGTGGATCGGGTGGCAGAGGACCTGCTGCTGCTTTACAGCGATTTCGACCTGGGCACACCGGACGATTTCGCCGATTTCCATCTGGAAGTTCGCCGTGAAGGCGGCCTGCGGCGCTGGATCAAACCCATGGCGAGGTTCTTCGCAGACGGCGAGCCCGCCTTCAGCCAGTTGCCGGCAGAGCAGGGCTTTCACATGATCGAGTGGGGGCTGAACTGGGCCGTGAGCACGATGGCCCATCCCTACCTGTCGTACCACGCTGCCGCACTGGAGCGCGGCGGCCGAGCGCTCGTCATGCCGGCACCACCGGGTTCGGGCAAGAGCACGCTGACGGCGGCGCTGGCCCACCGCGGCTGGCGGCTGCTGACGGATGAGATCACGCTCTATGACCTGAAAAGCCAGCAGGTCACCGGCATGGCGCGGCCGGTCAACCTGAAGAATGTCTCCGTCGAGCTGATCCGCCAGTTCGCGCCGCAAGCGGAACTGACGCGCCCTGTGCCGGACACCGCCAAAGGGACCCTCGCGTTGATGAAGGCGCCGACGGACAGCGTGGCGCGCATCATGGAGCCTGCGCGGCCCGCCTGGATCGTCATGCCGCGCTACACGGCCGGCGCCACGCCAACGCTGACCACCTTGCCCAAGGCGCGCATGCTGCTGTTGTTGGCGGAGCAGTCCTTCAACTACGACCTGCACGGCCGCGGTGGCTTCGAAGCGACCGCCGAACTGGTCGACCGCTGCGACTGCCTGGAGTTCGAGTATTCGTCGCTGGAAGAAGCTGTGCAGTGCATCGATCAACTGGCCGCGCAACGCTGATGCGCCCGTCCGCACCGCTCCTGCTTCGGACGCTGCTGAGCCCCGAGTCGGCACTGGGCCTTCGTCCAGCCGACTGGGACCTGCTGCTGCGGCAGGCCCGCCGCGGCCTGCTGCTGACGAAGCTGGCGGTCGTTCTGCAGCCCTGGCTTGAACACGTACCTGCCGGCCCGCGCCACCATCTGCACGCCGCCCTGCTGACCGCAAGGCGGCAGGCGAAGCTGACGCACTGGGAGGTCAGCCGCATCCAGGCAGCGCTTCAGCCGCTGGGCGTCGAGCCCATCCTGCTCAAGGGCACCGCCTACCTGATGGCGGATCTGCCAGCCAGTCAAGGCCGCGTGTTCGGTGACGTCGACATCCTCGTGCCCAAGGCGCGGATCCACGACATCGAGTCCGCCCTGCTGGCGCACGGCTGGCGCTTTCAGGACGAACTGGACGCCTACGACGAACGCTACTACCGCGAGTGGATGCACGAGATCCCGCCGCTGACGCACGAGCATCGCGGCAGCAGCCTGGACGTCCACCACACCATCCTGCCGCCCTCTGCGCGCATCCAGGTCAACACGGCAGCGCTGTTCGAGGACGCGCGCGAACTGCCCGCACAGCCTGGCGTCCGCGTGCTGGCGCCGGTGACCATGGTGCTGCACAGCGCGACCCACCTCTTCCACGAGGGCGAGCTGGAGAAAGGCCTGCGGGACCTGTTCGATCTGGATGCGCTGCTGAGAGATTTCGGCCGCGATCCCTCGTTCTGGGCGGCGCTGGTGCCACGCGCCCGCACGCTGGGGCTGAGCCGCCCGTTGTTCCTCGCGCTGCACTACACGACCCGCTGGCTCGGCACGCCGGTGCCCGGCGATGTGCTGCAGGCGTCCGCAGCCGACGCGCCGGCCGGGTTGGCCCTGCTGGACGCCTGCTACGACCGTGCGTTGATGCCGGACCATGCCAGCTGTGATCAAGCCCTGACCGGCAGCGCCCGGCTGGCTTTGTATGTGCGCTCGCACTGGTTGCGCATGCCGATGGGCTTGCTCACCCGGCATTTGGCCCGTAAGGCCTGGCTGCGCCTGCAACCTTCCGAACCGGCAGCACCAGCCTGATCCGCCTGATCGGCACCCGTTGGGCAGAGAATGCGCCGATGGAAAAACCCAAGCCGTTCTCGATGATCCGCGAGTTCCATCTGGCGGACTGGTTCACGCTGGGCAACGCCTGCGCCGGCGTGGGTGCCCTGTTTGCCGTGATGAGCTTCCTGCAGAGCGGCGATGTGCGCCACCTGCACTACGCCTGCGCATTGATCCCGCTGGCGCTGGCTTTCGACGTCCTGGACGGTCGTGTCGCGCGCTGGCGCCAGCAAAGTTCGGTGCTGGGCCGCGAACTGGATTCGCTGGCCGACATCATCTCGTTCGGGGTCGCACCCGCCGCTATCGCCTATGGCTGTGGCATGCAGGGCTTGTTTGACCGCGTCGTGCTGGCGTTCTTCGTCGCCTGCGGCGTGAGCCGGCTGGCGCGGTTCAATGTGACGGCAGAGAAGCTCAGCGCGGGCTCCGACAAGGTCGCCTATTTCGAGGGCACGCCGATCCCGACCTCGATGCTGCTCGTTGCGGTGCTGTGGGTCGCTGCCGCACAGGGCGCCACCGGCGACTCGCTGTGGGGCGGAGCGTGGCGGATCGCCGGGTTCGAGTTGCACCCGCTGGTGCTGATGTTCGCGGCATCCGGCTCGCTGATGGTGAGCCGGATACGGATTCCGAAGCTTTAGGCGGTACGGCGGGACAACCAGCCCAGCGGCGAGTCCTGCGCCACACGCCCGGACTGGGACTCCAGCACATCGGTAGCCGGTTGACTGCGGTACTCGCTGATGCCACCACCATCCAGGCAGGCATCCAGCCCGAAGGCTGTTCCCAGATCGGCAGGATCGGGATCGCTGCGTGTCACAGCGTCACGACGGAAGAAACGCAGCGCTGGCACGAATCTCATGGCAAACCCCTATGGCTCTGGTCGCGGCGCCCATGCAGCCGTCAACGAAACCAGTGTGCTGGATCTGTGTGACAAGCGAACCCCCCATCTGTGAGTAAATATTGCCTCTGTTGGCAATACCGCACACCCAATCAAGGTGGCTTTTCCCAACGGTGACAAGGGTTTGTGTCCGTTTCACGTCAGCGCGCGAGCGTTGCGTGATTGCAAATGATTGGAAGGAGTCGCACGGTTGTTGACCCAAACCCCCCGGGTTGCGCGTAAGCTCCGCGCTCCGTCCGAACACGGGATTTCCCGCATGACTTCTGCAGTACTGAAATGGATAGCCAACGGCGTGATCGGCCTGGTGGCCTTGAGCACGTTGTGGATCGCCCAGACAGTGCAGCCTGGTCGGCACGAGGTGATGTCCCTGTTGGTCGCTCAGGCTGTGGCCGCGCCCGCCGCTGCCGCATCGGCGCCCGTCACTCGCTGAGTCAGGCCAGCGCCCGCTGCGCACCTTGCGCGAGTGCCTGACCGATCTGGTCCAGCAACGCACCGCGCCCCTGCAACTGCCACTGGTGCCAGAACAGCGTCACGTCCACGCTGACGTCGGGACGTACATTCATCAGCCGACCCGCCGCCACCCACGGGCGGACCTGGATCTCCGGCGCCACGCCGATACCCCACCCCATCAAAACCGCCTGCACGTAGGCCTCGCTGGATGGCACGAAGCGCTCCCTCAGCCGTGGCGCACGCACACCGAATGCCTGTGACACCCACTGCGTCTGGGTGTCGTCCTTGCGGTTGAAGACGAGGAAAGGCGTGTCGGCGAAGTTGCCAGCATGCAGCCCGTCCGGCAGGTGCGCGGCCAGGAAGGCCGGGCTGGCCACCGCCACGTAGCGCATGACGCCCAACGGCTGCACGCTGCAGCCCTGCAGCGCCTCCGCCACGGTCGACATGCATCCCAGCACGGCGCCCTGGCGCAGGCTGTCATGCGTGAAGTCCTGGTCGTCGACGACCAGTTCCAGCCCGTAGCCCTCGCGCAGCCCCTGCTGCACCAGTGCATCCAGCGCCGGCAATACCCAGGTGGCGAGGCTGTCGGCGTTAACGGCGATAGCCAGCCGCGACTGCGGCGCGACGCGCTCGCCCAGTTCGCGGGCCACGTCCGTGCGCAGCGCCTGCAGCTGGCGGGCAAAACGCAGCAGCACCTTGCCGGCTTCTGTCAGGCGCAGCGGACGCGAGCGGACGACCAGGGGCTGGCCCACCTGCGTCTCCAGCGCCCGCAACCGCTGCGACACAGCGCTCTGCGTGATGGACAGGCGCTGCGCGGCCCGCTCGAAGCCCTGCTCGTCAGCCAGCGCGGCCAGACAGTCGAGCGCGGCGGGGTCGAAGTCATTCATAAGCAGCGCTAATGTACGGCGATGAATATGAATGCAGCTTCTTGAAAGGGGAGCTGCTGCAGAGAATCCGGCGATGTCCGCTCCTGCCTTGATGGCCTCCGCCGCCGCACCTGCCGCATTCGCGCAGGGCTGGGCCATGGGGCTGGGGCTGATCCTGGCCATCGGCGCGCAGAATGCGCTGGTGCTGCGCCAGGGTCTGCGGCGCCAGCATGTGGGTGCGGTGGTGGCGGTCTGCACGCTGTCGGACTGGCTGCTGATCGCGCTGGGCGTGTTCGGTCTGGGCGCGCTGATCCAGTCCAGCCCGCTGCTGCTGCAGGTCTTCCGCTTCGGCGGCGCAGCCTTCCTGCTGGGCTACGCCGCCATGGCGGCCCGGCGCGCCTGGCGGCCGGTCGCCGGGCTGCAGGCAGCCGGCCAGGGCAACAGCCTCGGCGCGACGCTGGCGGCCGCGTTGGCCTTCACCTACCTGAACCCGCATGTTTACCTGGACACCGTCGTGCTGCTGGGCGGCCTGGGCGCGCGGCAGCCGGCTGAACTGCGGCCGGCCTTTGTCGCCGGCGCGTGTGTTGCGTCGGCGATGTGGTTTGGCCTGCTGGGCTTCGGCGCTGCAGCGGCGGCGCCGTGGCTGGCGCGGCCGACGACGTGGCGCGTGCTGGATGCCGGCGTCGCTTTGCTGATGGCCGGCCTGGGCTTACAACTGCTCCTTAACCCGCTCTGATAACTCCAAGGACACGTCATGAAGATCGTCGTGCTCGGCGCCGGCATCATCGGCATCGCCACCGCCTGGTACCTGCTGGAAGAGGGCCACGAGGTCACCGTCGTGGACCGCCAGCCAGACGCCGCGCTGGAAACCAGCTTTGCCAACGGCGCGCAGATCTCGGTCAGCTTCTGCGAGCCCTGGGCCAATGCCGGTGCGCCGTTCAAGGTCGCCAAGTGGCTGCTGCGCGATGACTCGCCGCTGCTGTTCCGCCCACGACTGGACCCCAACCAGTGGCGCTGGGGCCTGGCCTTCCTGATGCAATGCACGGACGCCGCGTTCGAGCGCAATGTCGAGGAGCTGGTGCAGCTGGGCCGCTACTCGCACGCGGCGCTGAAGGAGCTCGTCACCCGTACCGGCATCGAGTACGACCGGCTGGAGCGCGGCATCCTGCATTTCTTCTCCACCCAGGAAGACCTGGACAACGGTGCGGCCGGCGCCGCGATCATGCGCCGCCACGGCGTGGACCGGCGCGTGCTGAGCCGCGAAGAGGTGCTGAAGGTAGAGCCCGCGCTCGCGGCTTCGGCGCACCGCGTGTTCGGTGGCACGTTCACGCCCAGCGACGAGAGCGGCGACGCCAAGGTCTTCACGCAGAAGCTGGCGCAGCGCTGCGCCGAGCGCGGCGCACAGTTCCTGTACGAGCACGACAACCTGGCGCTGCAGCGCGGCGGCGACGGCATTGAATCCGTGCAAATCGCCCATGTACGCAGCGGCGAGCGCAAGACGCTTGTGGCCGACGCCTTCGTCGCCGCGATGGGCTCATACACGCCGGCGCTGCTGGCACCGCTGGGCGAGTCGCTGAACATCTACCCGGCCAAGGGCTATTCGGCCACGCTGAGGCTGAAGAAGCCCGAGGCCGCCAGCGTCGTCAGCCTGCTGGACGACAGCCGCAAGATCGCCATCTCGCGGCTGGGCGACCACATCCGCATCGCCGGCACCGCCGAGCTGTCAGGCTTCGACCTGAACCTCGACTCACCGACCGCGCAGGTGCGCTGCGCTGCGCTGGTGAAACGCTACGAGGAGTTGTTCCCCGGCGTGGCGGACACCAGCGAGCCTCACTACTGGACCGGCCTGCGCCCCAGCACGCCCACCAACATCCCCTACATCGGGCGCAGCAAGCGGGCGCGCAACCTGTGGATCAACGCCGGCCACGGCACGCTGGGCTGGACGCACGGCGCCGGCTCGGGCCTGGCGATGGCCGAGCTGATCGCCGGCCGCCGCCCGGCGATGCAGTTCGGTTTCTACGGCAACGTTTGACCCCTCGCCCAAGGAGTACCTGGGTCGGCCCCCCGAGGGGGCGGCGATGCTCGCGGGGGTGACCCCGCTCGCACATCACCAGACGGGCCGGCTTGGGGCGGCCCGGCGCTCGGCCCGGATGGGGCTTACAGCGTCTTCAGCAGCGCCTCGACCTGCTTCTGCTGCGGCAGCTTGCTGCCCAGCTTGGCCAGGTCCTGCAGCTCCGCCTTGGCAGCGGTCTTGTCGCCGGACTGGATCAGGATCTGCGCCAGGTTCACCTTGAAGGACGGTTGATCGGGGTGGTCGCCGATCAGCTGGCGCTGCACGCTCAGCGCCTTGTCGAAGGCCTTCTCATTGGCCAGCACGGTGGCGTAGGTGTCGCGCAGCGCCGCGTCGTCGCCATTGAGCTTCAGGCCCCGCTCGGCCAGTTCGCGCGCACCGGGCTTGCCGGTCTTGCTGCGCAGCCAGGCCACGTTGTTGATCAGCGGCACGGCGTCCGGGTTGCGCTTGAGCAGCGCCTCGTAGCGTTCCAGCGCACCGTCGAAGTCGCCACGCGCCAGCACCAGGTCGGCGGTCGCGGCCGCAAAGCCCTGGTCCTGCGGATGGGCCGCCAGCCACTGTTTCTCGAAGGCCAGCGCATCCTCGCGCTTCTTGACCAGCAGCAGCGAGAACAGCCGCACCGGCGCGTCCGCCGGGTCGCGCAGTGTGGTGGCCTTGCGCAGCGCGGCGATGGCCGCGTCGAACTTCTGGCGACCCGCCTCGATGTCGGCTTCGGCGATCAGCGCATAGGCCTCCTGCGGGTTCTTCTTCTGGCGCTCGTGCAGCGCGGCCAGCGCCTCGTCGGTGCGGCCCTGGCGTGCGGCCAGTTGGATCAGCAACCGCTGGGCGGCCACGGAGCCCGGATCGGCTTCCAGCGCCCGCTTCACCTCGCGCTCGGCGCCGGCGTAGTCCTTGTCCATGAAGCGCAGCTGCGCCATCCCCAGCCAGCCATGCGCCCGGGTGGGCGACAGCACGTTCAGCTGGGCGTAGGTCTTGGCGGCCTGGGCGCGGTCGTCGGTGGCCAGCTGCGTGCGCGCCAGGCGCTCCAACAGGTCTGGGTTCTGCGGCAGCGCGGCCGACGCCTCCTGGGCTGCCTGCGCGGCGGCCTTGATGTCGCCGGTGCGCAGCAGGTGGTCGATCAGCGCCACGCGCAGGCCAGCCTCGGACGGCTCCTCGCGCACCGCGGCGCTCAGTACCTCGGTGACGCGGGCGGCCGGCGCGCGCGTCTGCACCAGCAGCTCGGCCAGCGCCAAGCGGGCCTGCGGCGCGTGCTTCTGCGCGGCAATGTAGGCCTCCAGCCGCTTGACGGCGGCATCCGTCTGCTTGGCCTGCATGTCCAGCGCCACCAGGCCCAGCACGGCCGGCAGGTAGCCGGCGTCCTGCTTCAGCGCCGCGTCGAACGACGCCTGGGCGGCGGCGTTGTCCTTGCGCTGCAGCTGCACGCGCCCTCGCAGGCCGTCCGGCACCGGGCTGTCCTTCATCTTGGGCGCCAGCTTGTCGATGGCGGCCAGCGCGCCGGCCAGGTCCTGGCGGCGCATCAGCACGTTGACCAGCATCAGGTCGTAGCTGTTGCCCGCGCTGTCCTTGGCGGCCAGCTCGCGCAGTTGCCCCAGCGCCGCATCGGCCTTGGCGCGGGCTGCGCCGCCCGGCGTGACCGTGTCGCGCGCGATCGCCGACAGCGCCAACGCGGCCTGTGTCTTGCTGTCATCGGGACGCAGCTTGGCGGCGGCGCCGAAGGCCTGGTCGGCGCCCTCGAAGTTGCCCTGCATCAGCTGGGCCTTGCCAGCCATCAGCAGCGTCTCGGCATCGGCCTTGCCGCTTTCCAGCACGGGGCGCAGCGTCTCCAGCGTCTTGCCGGGCTGGCGGCGCTGCAGCTGCAGGCCGGCGTACTGGCGGCGCAGGCCGGGATCTTCCGGCGCCAGCTTGACGGCCTGGTTCAGCAGGTTCTCGGCATCGGCCAGCTCGCCCAGCTGCTGGTGCGCGCCAGACGCCAGGCGCAGCAGCGGCAGGTACTGCGGCAGCACCTTCAGCAGCGGCAGGGCCAGCTCGCGCGCCTTGGCGGCATCGCCCTGGGCCAGCGCCAGCTGCGCCTGCATGAAACGGCCACGCGGCTTCTTGGCCTCGGCGGCGGGCATGCCCTGCACCAGCTTGGCGGCCTCGTCCACCTGCTGGCGGCCCAGCGCCATGCGCAGCAGCAGCGAGCGGGCCTCGAAGCTGGCGGGGTCCAGCGCCAGCACCTGGGTCAGCAGCGGCTCGGCCTCCTCGGCGCGGCCGCGGGCCAGCAGCACCTCGGCCTTCAGCTGCAGCGCCTTGACGGCCTTGGGGTCGCGCGCCAGCAGCTCGTTCAACGCGGTCAGCGCCTCGTCGACGAGCCCGCCGGCCAGCCGCGTGCGAGCACTGGCGATGACCGCGCCCTCGGCTTGCGGCGTCAGCTGCAGCGCGCGGGACGCGGCCACCTTGGCCTCCGGCACGTTGCCCTGCTGCAGGTAGGCCAGCGCCAGGTGCTGCTGCAGCCGCGACATGGCCTGCGGATCGCTGAGGCTTTCGGTGGCGAACTCGCCGATGACCTTGCGCGACTGCCCGGAGGTCAGCAGCGCCTCCGCCAGCAGCACCATGGTCTCGTCGCGCGGCGCGCCCAGCTCCAGCGCCCGGCGCAGCTCGATCTCGGCACCGGCCAGGTCGCCCGACTCCAGCAGCGCCCGGCCCAGCATCGCGCGCCCCTGCACGCTGTCGGCATTCTGCTGCAGCACGTTCTTCAGCTCGATGACGGCGCCGGCAGAATCCTTCTGCTCCAGGCGCGCCTGGGCGGAGGCGAGCAGATCCTGCTCCGATTTCTGGCTGCAGGCGGCCAGGGCGGCACAAAGGATGAGGGCGAGGTGACGGGTCTTCATCGGTTCTCCGGAACAGGCGGGCGATTGTGTTCCTAGAATCCGCGCCCCCTCCCCGGTGAAGCCCTGGGCCGGCCACGAGCCGGCGTGACGTGATGAACAACCCTGACGGCTTTTGCGCCATCGACTTTGGCACCTCCAACTCTGCCGTCGCCGTGCCCGACGCGGCCACCGGCATGCGCCTGGTCGAACTGGAACCCAGCCAGCGCACCATGCCCACGGCGGTCTTCTACTTCGCCGAAGGCCCGCACGATGCCGACGGCCCGCCGCGCGCCTTCGGCCGGGCCGCCGTGGCCGCCTACGTCGAGGGCCACGAAGGCCGGCTGATGCGCTCCATGAAGAGCATCCTGGGCTCGCCCCTCATCGACCAGACCACCGACGTCGGCGGCGGACGCGGCGCCAAGTATTCGGACATCGTGTCCGGCTACCTGAAGCGGCTGCGCCGCCTGGCCGGCGAGCCCGAGCGCGCGGTGCTGGGCCGGCCGGTGTTCTTCGTCGACGGCGACCCGGTGCGCGACGCCGCCGCCCAGGCCCAGCTGGAGGGCTGCGCCCGCGCCGTGGGGTTTCGCGACGTGCAGTTCCAATACGAGCCCATCGCGGCGGCGTTCGACTTCGAGCAGCAGGCCACGCGGGAACAGATCGTGCTGGTGGCCGACATCGGCGGCGGCACCAGCGACTTCTCGCTGGTGCGCGTGGGCCCCGAGCGCATGCAGCGCCTGGCGCGGCGCGACGACATCCTGGCCAGCCACGGCGTGCACATCGCGGGCACCGACTTCGACCGCCACATCGAACTGGCGGGCCTGCTGCAGGCCTTCGGCTACCGCGCCACCGGGCCGAACGGCCGCGAGGTGCCCAGCGGCATCTTCTTCGACCTGGCCACCTGGCACCTGATCAACACCTGCTACGCGCCGCTGCGCGTGGCCGAGTGGCGCGGCATGAAGAGCTGGTTCGCCGACGTGCGCCAGCACGCTCGGCTGATGACGGTGCTGGAGGAGCGCTTGGGCCACGAGCTGGCCGCGCGCGCCGAGGGCGCCAAGATCGCCATCTCGGGCGGCGCCGACACGACGGTGGACCTCGGCCACATCGAGCGCGGCCTGGTGCTGCCGCTCAGCGAGAAGACCGCCGTGGACGCGCTGCGCGCCGACCTGGACCGCATCATCGCCACCGCGCACGAGACGGTCGCGCTCGCCGGCCTGCAGGCCGATCAGGTCGACGCGCTGTACTTCACCGGCGGCTCGACCGGGCTGCGCCTGCTGGTGGACGGCATGGCGGCGGGCTTCCCCGCCGCCGCGCGCGTCACCGGCGACCGGTTCGCTTCGGTCGCGACCGGCCTGGGCCTGCACGCCCAGCGCCTGTTTGCGGGCCACTAGACGCGCCGCGGCGCGGGCCTTGCGGCCGGCCGGGTGCCGTCGGCCGCAGCGGCCGCGACACATCCGCCAGCATCAGCACCGCGCTGACCAGCCCTTCCACGGCCTGCTCCAGATCGACGGGCGGCTCCAGCGACTCGATCTCCTCCAGCAGCGCGTCGGCGTCTTCCAGGTCGTCGGGGTCCAGGTGCAGGTAGATGGCGGCCAGCGGCTCCAGCAAAGGCTCCTCGGGCAGGCGCATCAGCGCCGGGTGGGCGTCCAGCGCATGCGCGAAGCCGGCCACCCACGGCAGCACTGTCTCGCTCGGGTCGGCGTGGTCGTCCAGCTCGAAGATCCACGGGTCGAACCACTGCCGGCCCGAAATGGCCACGTTCAGCTCCTTGTGGCGGCGGCGCAGCAGCGCCAGCAGCTCGTCGTCCACCCGCGGTGGCATGGGGCGGCTCTCGCTGTCCAGCAGGGGCGGCAGCCAGGCCGCTAGCGGCACTGCCTCCGGCTGCAGCAGCACGCCGCACAGATAGCCGTCCAGCATGCTCACGTCCAGCGGCTCCAGCGGTGCCGGCAGCGCGTCCAGCAGCGCCTGCAGGCGCTCCAGGTCGTCTTCGTTGAGGGCGTCGGGGGCGCGGTGCGGCGGCAGGTTCATGACAGGATTATCGGCAGCCCCGCGTGAATAGTCCCCACCGCCGCGGCGCGCGACGGCCTACATTGGCATTTCCCAACGACGCCCTCACCCGAGGGTTTGAAGACCCGGCAGCCTGCTGACCGGGTCTTTTTTTGCCGGTCACACGGCATGCGGTGCGCCCTGCGCGCCGCTCGGCGCTACTGCGCCGGGGCCCTTCGCTGCCATGCCGTGAAGCCGGTCCGCGCCGCCTGAGGCGGCGCGAGGCCTGCTGTTCAGACCTCCATGCGCGCCGGCGCCACGTACTGGCGCCGGAAGTCCTCGAAAGGCAGCGTGTCGGCAGCCTCGATGCGCGCCTGCTCAGCCAGCGAGTCGGCGGACATTTTCTCGAAGCGCTGCTGCAGCTCAGGCGGGAACGGCAGGACCAGCAGCGCGTTGCGGTTGGCGTCACTCTGGTGGCGAACGAAGCCGACGTGGCTGTCGTCGAAGTCCTGCGCCATGGCTGCCAACACGCGCGCCGACGGGCACAGCGACGGGTCACGCAGCCGCGCCGACACGCGCCGCAGCGCGGCAGCGTAGGCGTCGCCGCCATGCGCGGCGTCCAGCAGCTCGGCCTGGGCTGCGCAGGCCGACAGGATGTCGCCGGCCCAGTCGGCCAGCGTGCGTTCGCCGCCCTGCCAGTGCTCCAGCACCAAGCCCGGCTCGCGGCCACGCGCCGCGACACGGTGCTGATTACGCGCATTCAACGCGCCCTCTGCCGCGGTGTCGTGAGGGCTGGCATGGTTCAGGCAGTGCAGCAGGAAGGTGTCCAGCACGCGGATCGCGTCGGCACCGATGCCGACCGGCTCGAATGGATCCAGGTCCATCAGCCGCACCTCGACGTACTCGACACCGCGCTCGCGCAGCGCATGCAGCGGGCGCTCGCCGGGCCGGATCACGCGCTTGGCGCGGATGGTGCTGTAGAACTCGTTCTCGATCTGCAGCAGGCTGGTGGACAGCTGGTTGTAGTCGCCGCCCGGCGTCTGCACGCCGATGGCCTCGTAGGCCGCGTAGGGCTGGCTCAGTGCGGCCTGCAGCGAGGCGGCATAACTTTCCAGGCAGTTGTAGCTGACCGAGATGCTGGCCTGGGCATCGCTCTGGTAGCCCAGGTCGCCCATGCGCAGAGAGGTGGCGTGCGGCAGGAACAGGCTGTGCTCGGACAGCCGCTGCAGGCCGTGCGCGCGGCCCTGCACGAAGCTGTCGCACAGCGCCGGGCTGGCGCCGAACAGGTACAGCAGCAGCCAGCCTTCACGGCGGAAGTTGCGGATCAGGCCGAAGTAGCCCTCGGTGCCCACGCCCGGCAGCGACCAGTTGTAGTGGATGCCGGAGATGGTCTGCATGCGCCGCCCGTAGCGCTGGCCCAGGCCCATGCGGTAGACGCTCTTGGCGCGCCCGATGTTGCTGCTGCCATAGCGGCCGATGGGGATGGTCTCGTCGGCCGGCAGGCCGCAGGGCATGGAGCTGGCCCACAGACGCTCGTCGGCCAGCGCGCGATAGACGGCCTGGTGGATTTCGGTCAGTTCACCCAGCACGTCGTCCACGCCGGCATGCACGCCGGTGATCAGCTCAAGCTGCGATTCGCTGTAGTCGGTGGTGATGTGCGGGTGCGTCAGCGCCGCGCCGAGCGCCAGAGGATGCGGGGTCAGCGCCAGGGCCCCCGTGGGCAGCACGCGCAGGCTTTCTTTCTCGATGCCGCGGCGCATGCCGAGCAAGGTCTCTTTGTTGTTCATGGCGTCCCGGGACCGCTGATTGGGCCGGAACGGTAGCAGATTGAGGCTACAGCTGCCCCGGCGCGTCCATGTCGGCCAGGCTGGGCCTCAGGGCATGTTCACCCGCCTGCATGCCCTCGTGGTGGCTGAGGTAGAGCGACACGTCGCGGTGCTCCAGCCAGCCGATGGCGCGCAGCCGGTCCAGCACTGGGCCCTTGACCTCGGACAGCTCCAGCCGCAGGCCATCCGCCTGCAACGCCGCCTGCAGGTCCTGCAGCGCCACCAGGCCCGACACGTCGATGTGGTTCACCGGCGCCATCAGCAGCAGCACGCGCTGTGGCCGGCCCACCCGGGCGCGGTGCTCGGCCACACGGGCCAGCACGGCGTCCACCAGGCCGCGCGCGTTGGTGAACACCAGGCTCTCGTCGATGCGCAGCCCCACCACCTCCGGCTGGCACTCCACGGCGTAGCGCTCCACGTTGCGGTAATGCTGGGTGCCGGGCACGCGGCCCAGCCGGGCGACGTGCGGGCGCGCGGTGCGCTGGATCAGCAGGGCGACAGAGCCGGCCACGCCCAGCGCCAGCGCCGCGCCCACGCTCCACAGCAGCACCGTGGCGGTGACGGCGGCCATCAGCAGCCCTTCGGCGCGCGCATACCGCCAGGCCTCGGCGTAGTGGCGCCCCGTGAAGCCGCCCAGCACCGCGAGGACGATGGTCGCCGCCAGCACCGGCTTGGGCAGGTGGGCCAGCGGGCCGGCCAGCACCCCCATGGCCAGTGCCATAAAACCGGCCACGAACACCAAGCTCCAGCGGCTGGCCGAGCCGGCCTCGTGGAGCAGGATGGAACGCGAGAAGCTGCCCGCCACCGGCATGCCGCCGCTGACCGCGGCGACCAGGTTGGCCGCCGCCAGGCCACGCAGCTCGGCCGCCGGCAGCAGCTTTTCGCCGCGGCGCTGCGCCAGCGACTCCGACACGGCGAAGCTGGACACGAAGGCCATCAACGCCACCAGCGCCGCCTGGGGCAGCAACTGCAGCCACAGCGCCGCGTCCAGCGCGGGCAGGCTGGGCGCCAGCGTCAGCGGCGGCAGCGCGCCCACCTGTGCGACGCCGTCGGCCGCCGGCGTCAGCGCCGACAGCGCCATGGCGAGCAGCAACAGCACCAGCGGCGCCAGCCGCGCCAGCATCGGCCGGCCACTGCGGCGCGCCCACAGCAACAGCACGATGGCGACACCACCCCAGACCGCGCTGGCCGGCTCCCAGCCGCCCGCCAGCGCGGTGCGCGCCAGGTCCGGCAGCGTGAAGCCCGCCGCCGCGCTGCCCAGCAGCACCGGCAGCTGACTGGCTGCGATCATCAGCGTGGCGCCGTTCTCGAAGCCGCGCAGCGCGGGCACCGACAGCAGGCTGGACAGCGCGTCCAACCGCAGCAGTGCCGCGGCGGCCAGCAGCAGCCCCACCTCGGCGGCCAGCACCAGCGCGCCCGCCTCCGCGCTGACGCCAGCCGGCAACCCGGCCAGCGCCTGCGCGATCATCAACGCCAACACCGCCACCGGCCCCAGGCCCAGCACCGGGCTGGAGCCCAACGCGGCATAGGCCAGCAGCGGCAGCAGGCTGGCGTACAGCCCCACCTGGGGCGGCAGGCCGGCCAGCATCGCGTAGGCCAGGCTCTGCGGGATCAGCAGCACGGCGACGACCGCGCCGGCCACCAGGTCCGCACGCCAGTGCGGCTTCACCGGTCCACCCGGATGCCCGCCAGCCGCACCACGCGGGCCCACTTGTCGGTGTCGGCTGCGATGAGGCTGGCGAAGTCGCCGCCGCCATGCGCGTACAGGCCGCGCGAGGCCAGCCGTTCGCGCAGCGGCCCCGACAGCACCGTTGCGGTGTCGCGCTGCAGCCGCGCCAGCTGCTCGGGCGGCTGGCTGCCGGGCGCGAACAGGCCCAGCCAGACACTGGCCTCAAAGCCCTTCAGCGCCGGACCACCGGCCTCGTCGACGGTGGGCAGCTCCGGCAGGCCGGCCACGCGCCGAGGACTGGCCACCGCCAGCGCCAGCAACCGGCCGGCGCGGATGTGGGGCAGCGCGGCCGGCAGGCTGTCGAACATCACGTCCATGTTGCCGGCGATGACGTCCTGCTGCGCCGACGCCGTGCTGCGGTAAGGGAAGTGCAGCATGTAGGTGCGCGTCAGCCGCTTGA
The DNA here is from genome assembly GCF_043555865.1 of Pelomonas dachongensis. NCBI lineage: Bacteria > Pseudomonadati > Pseudomonadota > Betaproteobacteria > Burkholderiales > Sphaerotilaceae > Roseateles > Pelomonas dachongensis. The sequence goes on along the minus strand of NZ_JBIGHY010000001.1, from coordinate 173,201 downwards.
ACAGCTCGCCGGACAGGTGCGTGGGCGTGCCGTTGCCGCCCGAGGCGATCAGCAGCCGGCCCGGCTGAAGCGTCGCGGCGCGCACCAGGTCGCTGACGCTGCGCACGCCCAGCCGCTGCGCGACGGCGGCGTTCATGACCAGCACCAGCGGCACGGTGGCGACGACACCTACCGGCGCGAAGTCCTTCACCGGGTCGTACGGCAGGCGGCGCGACAGCAGCGGGTTGATGACGTGCGTGCCGACGCTGCCCATCAGCAGCGTGTGGCCGTCGGTGGCGCTGGCCACCTCGGCGGCGCCGATGTTGCCGTCGGCGCCCGGGCGGTTCTCGACGTGCACGGCATAGCCCAGGCTGCGCTGCAGTTCGGGCGCGAGCAGGCGTGCGGCCAGGTCGCCCGGGCCGCCGGCCGGGTAGGGCACCACGATGCGCAGCGGTCGCGCGGGCCAGGAGGCGGCCGGCTGGGCCAGGGCGGGGGCCGCCAGCCAGCACAGCAGGCCACGGCGCTTGAACAGACAGGTCTTCATGCGGGTCCGGGGGTGACGCTCAGCCTGACCTGGCCGTGCAGGCAGGCAGCGTCGAAGTCCTGCAGTATGGCGGCGAGCCCGTCCGGGTCCGGCGCCTCCACGCCCGCGATGCCCACCGCCCGGTTGCGGCCCTCAGCCTTGGCCCGGTAAAGCACCAGGTCGGCCCAGTTGACGGCCTGCTCCCAGTGCAGGCGCAGGCCACCGCCCGCCCCGCCCAGCGGGAAGGAGGCGAAGCCGATGGAGACGGTGATGCGCAGCGGCCCGTCGGGCGTGTCGACCGGTGTGCCGCCGATGCCGCGCAGCACGCGCTCGGCCCGCTGCGCGAGCTCGCGCCCCCCCTCCTCGGCCGCGAAGACGAGGAACTCCTCGCCGCCCCAGCGCACGACGAGGTCCGTGTCGCGCACGGCCGCGCGGATGCGCCGGCCGACCTCCACGATGACGGCGTCGCCCGCGGCATGGCCATGGCGGTCGTTGACGTGCTTGAAGTGATCGATGTCGATCATCATCAGCGCGCCCTCAAAGCACTCACGGGCGCGCGCGTCCATGACGGACAGGAAATGGCGCCGGTTGGACAGGTCGGTCAGCGGGTCGCGTTCGCTCTGCGCACGCAGCAGCTGCTGGTTGGCCGTCAGGCGGGCCTGCGCGCCGCGCATGCGCAGCAGCGTGACGCCCACCAGCGCAACGGACAGCAGCAGCAACGCGCCGACGGCGAAGCCCATCTGGCGCGCCAGCCGGTGGTTCTCCAGCTGCTGGTCCTTCAGCTGCACGTCTCGCGCCAGCAGGTCCAGGTCGCGCTGCTTGGCGGCGCTGTCGTACTTGCGGCGCAGCTCCTCCAGCGCGGCGGCGCGGTTGCGCTCATTGCTGCGCGTGTTCAGCACGCGCTCCTCGTGGTAGGCGGCCAATGCCTCCTTGTACTGGCCGGCCCCGGCCCAGGTGTCGCCCAGTTCGCGCAGCTCGCGGGCGCGCATCACCAGCTCGACAGGATCGACGCCGAACTGCGCCACGCGCGCCAGCTGCTGCCGGGCCGCGTCGAGCTGGTGCAACTTGACGTAGGCCACAGCGAGGTTGTGGTGCAGGCCGCGCAGGTAGACGCGGTCTCTGAAGCGCTGCAGCACGGGCAGGGCCTGCTGGCCTGCGTCCAGCGCCTCGCGGCTCAGGCCCAGGTGGATGTAGGCGTCGACCAGATTGGACCGCAGCACGGCGGCCAGATGCGGTGCATCGGCCTCGTCGGCCAGCCGCAGCGCGGCCTCCAGCGCGTGGCGCGCGCCGGGCACGTTGCCCGCGCGGCGCTCGACGGCAGCGGCGAAGTTCAGCAACCGGGCGCGGGCCACCGGGTCGCCATCGGCCGCGGCCTCGCCCGCGCGGATCTCGGCACGCGCGGCGTCGACCTGCTCCTGCGCCTCCAGCGCGGTGGCCAGCATGCCATGCGTGAGCGCCACCAGATGTCCGTCGCCGCCGGCGCGCGCCAGCGCCAGCGCCCGGCGCATGCCGGCCTCGGCCTCCATGAAGATGCCCTGGGCGTACTGCTCCCGCTGCACCAGGCGCAGCACATCCCAGGTGGTGCGGAAGTCGCAGCGGCCGGTCTGCACGGCACGCGGTTCGTCGCCGGCGGGGCAGTGCTGCTCCAGCCCCGGCAGCGCGCGCCGGGCCAGCGCCCCGGCCGGCTTGCCCAGGCGCTCCTGGATCAGCGCGCGCAGCAGCCAGCTGCGGTCCGGCCCGTCGCCGGCCGCCTGCGTCAACCGCACAGCAATCGCGTCGGCCGGCTCGACCTGCCCCGCCGCCAGCAGCACGCGCCCGCGCGCCAGCAGCCAGGCGGCCTCGCGCGGCTGGCCTGGCTGGGCGTGCGCGGGCCACTGCTGCGTGAGCTCGGCCAGCATGGCCTGCGGGTCATCGAAGGCCCGGCGGGCGATGTTGGCCAGCAGCCGGTCCTCGGCGGCCACGACCGCGGCATCGGGTGTGGCACCCACGCCTTGCGCGGCCAGCAGCAGCGCGAACAGCAGCGCGAGCAGCAGCGCCTTCATGCGTGCCCCGGCCGCGGCGCGGCGTCCAGGTCCGCCAGGCCGCTGATGGGCGACGTCGTGCCGGGCGGGCCCTGCAGCGCAATCAGCCCCACCAGGCCGTCCGACCACGCCGCCTCCAGCCGCGCGGTGAGCCGGGCGGCCGTCTCGGCGTCCGCCGCCTGCATGCGCTGAACGCCGTAGGCCTGATTGCGCCCATGGGACTTGGCGAGGTACATGGCCGTGTCGACGAGGTCGATGGCGCGCTCCCAGGACAGCCGCAGGTCGTGCGGCGGCAGCGGCAGGCTGGCGAAGCCGATGGACGCCGCGACGGGAATGGCCCGCCCCTCGTACAGCACAGGCCGGCTGCCGATCAGGTCCAGCAGGCGCTGCGCCAGCTGCGTCGCGAACGCGCCTTCGCGGGTGCGCGCCACGATGAGGAACTCCTCGCCGCCCCAGCGCACAATGAGGTCGTCATCGCGCACCGCCTCGCGCAGGCGCCGGGCAATGTCGATCAGCACCGCATCGCCGGCCGCGTGGCCGTGGCTGTCGTTGATGCGTTTGAAGTGGTCCACGTCGACCAGGAACAGGCTGGCCGACAGCCCTTGCGGATCGGTCAGCTGCTGGACGGCGCCCTGGAAGTGGCGACGGTTGGCCAGGCCGGTCAGCGGGTCGGTCTCGCTCTGGCGCTTCAGCGACGCGTTGCTGACCGCCAGCGCCTCGTTGGTGCGGCGCACGCGGCGGAAGGCCTGCCACAGCAGACCCAGCGACACCACCACGCAGCCGCCCAGGGCGGCCCACAGCGCCAGCGTCAGGTTGCGCTGGTGCACCTGCTTGGCCTTCAGCTCGTTGTCGCGGTTCAGCAGCTCGATGTCGCGGGCGCGCTGTTCGGCGTCTTGGCGCTCCTGCACCTCCAGCAGCAGCTGGCGGGTCTCGTCGCGCAGCACGCGGTCCATCAGCGCGCGGTGCTCGCGGTGCGCCGCCACCGCGCCGGCCAGATCGCCGGCGCGCTCCAGGTAGCCGGCCAGGTCCTTCCAGCCATCGGACGCATAGGCCACGGCGCCCTGTTTCACATCCAGCGCGATGGCGGCCTCAACGTCCCGCCGCCCCTCCGCCACGCGGCCCAGCGCGATCTTGGCCAGGCCGATGTTCGAACGCGCGACGGTCTCGGCGCCGGTGTTGTGGGTCGCCAGCGCGAGGGGCAGCGCGGCCTCGGCCAGCTCCAGCGCACGCGCCGGGTGGCCCTGGCGCAGGTGGTAATCGGCGAAGTTGCCCAGCCCCAGCGCGCGCACGGAATCCGCCCCCGCCAGCGCGGCCTGCTCCAGCGCCTCGGCGTTGGCTTGCAGCGCGATGCTGGGGTCGCTGTCCTCGGAGTGCACGATGCCGCGCATCGTGTGGACCTGGTTCAGCGTCATCGGGTCCGGGTCCTTCTGCGCCTCGACCAGCGCCTGCGCGGTGATCTGCCGGGCGCGCGCCGGCGTGTCGGCCCGGTAGGTCGTGAAGGCCAGGTCCGTCAGCGTCAGCGCGACGCGCCAGGACTGGCCGGTCTGCTGCGCCAGACGCAGGGCCTGGTGGCCTTCGGACAGCGACGCATCCAGCTCGCCCACGTCGCTGCTGACGGACGCCAGCAGCCGGTAGTAGCGCCAGCGGTAGACGACGTCGGCAGCGCCCAGCTGCACGCCGTCGACGGCCCGCAGCTGGCGGCGCGCTTCGCGCAGGTCGGCGTGCGCACGCAGAAATTCCGCGCTGACGGTGACGGCCGCGACGGCCGCATTGGCACGCAGATCGGCGGCCGGCCAGGCGCGCAGGCTGGCGGCGATCTGGTTGCACAGCGCCTGGTCGCGCCCTTGCGCGGCGATCTGCCCGCGCAGGGCCAGCACCTCCAGCAGCACGGCGCTGCCGGGCGGCAGGCCGACGGCGCGGGTGCGCAGCTCGCGATCATGCTGCTCGGGCTTGGCACGCACGGCGCGCTCGATGCGCTCCAGCTCGCGCGCCACGTCCGGGGCACCGGCCGCAGAGCCCGACTGCGCCGTCGTCGCGGGCGCGCCCTCCCCGCCGCCGGGCGAGCAGGCGGCCAGCAGCGCCAGCGCGATCAGCGCAGCGCACAGCGTCGGGCGGGCGGCCAGGGGTGGAGGCATCGAGGCGGTAGGGGGAGGGATTCGTGGTCCCGAGCCGCGGATTTCAGCGCGGTTCGGCCTCCCTGGCTCGGATGTCACACCCGAGACCGTTCAAATTACACGCGGTGTCGCGGTCACGCCTCAGCCCGGCTGGCCCTGGTAGCCGCGGGGCACGGCGCCCAGCAGGCGGCGCGTGTACTCCTCACGCGGCGCGGCGATCAGATCACGCGTGGCGGCCTGTTCGACCACGTCGCCGTTCTGCATGACCAGCACTTCGTCGGAGATGAACTTGACGACGGCCAGGTCGTGGCTGATGAAGATGTAGCTGAGACCGAACTCGTCTTGCAAGTCCTTCAGCAGGTTCAGTACCTGGGCCTGCACCGACACATCCAGCGCCGACACCGACTCGTCCAGCACCAGCACCTCGGGCTGCAGCGTCAGGCAGCGCGCGATGGCGATGCGCTGGCGCTGGCCGCCGGAAAACTCGTGCGGGTACTTGGCCATGGCCGATTCGTCCAGGCCCACCTTCTTCAGCAGCGCGACGGCGCGCGCCTCGCGGTCGGCCGTGCCGGCGCCAATGCCGTGGATCTCCATCGGCTCGCGCAGCGTCTGGCCGATGGTGAAGCGCGGGTTCAGCGACGCGTAGGGGTTCTGGAACACGACCTGGATGCGGCGTCGCATCTGCTGCCAGTCGGGCCCGCTCATCTTCAGCAGGTCCTTGCCTTCGAACATCACCTGGCCCCCGGTGGGCTCGTGCAGGCGCAGCAGCGTCAGGCCCATCGTGGTCTTGCCCGAGCCGGACTCGCCCACGACCCCCAGCGTGTGGCCCTTGCGCAGCTTGAAGTTCACGTCCTTGACGGCCTGGAACTCGCGCTTGCCGAACAGGCCGTCCTTCAGCCAGAAGCTCTTGCGCAGGCCGGTGACCTCCAGCACGACGGGCGCGTCGGGGTCTTTGGCCACGGCCTCGTTGGCGGCGGCGCGGCCGGCAATGTGGTCGTCGATCACCATCAGCCGCGCCGGGTTCTCGGTCAGCGACGGTCGGCAGGCCAGCAGCGCTTTGGTGTAGGCGTCCTGCGGGTCGTTGAAGATCTGCGCGACCGGCGCCTTCTCGCGGATCTGGCCATGGCGCATGACGACGACATGGTCAGAGATCTCGCCCACCACGCCCAGGTCGTGCGAGATGAACAGCAGGCTCATCTGGTGCGATTCCTTGAGCCGCGCCATCAGCTCCATGACCTGGCGCTGGATGGTCACATCCAGCGCCGTGGTGGGCTCGTCGGCGATCAGCAACTTCGGGCTGCAGGCCAGCGCGACCGCGATCATCACGCGCTGCTGCTGGCCGCCGGACATCTCGTGCGGGTAGGCCTTCAGCCGCCGCTTCGGCTCCGGGATGCCGACCTCGTGCAGCAGCTCTTCGGCCCGCACCAGCGCCTGGCGGCGGCTCATGCCCATGTGCTTCACCAGCGGCTCGCAGATCTGCGTTGCCACGTCGAACACCGGGTTCAGCGAACTCATCGGGTCCTGGAACACGCAGGCGATGTCCTTGCCGCGGATGGCCTGCAGTTCCGGCAGGCTGGTCTGCAGCAGGTCGCGTCCCTGGAACAGGATGCGGCCCTCACGCTCGGCGTTGCTGGGCAGCAGGTTCAGGATGGACATGGCGGTGACGCTCTTGCCCGAACCCGACTCGCCGACCAGCGCGACGGTGCTGTTCTCCGGCACGTCGAAGCTGACGCCCTTGACGGCCAGCTGGCGCTGCATGACGCCGTCGACCTTGCCCATGCGGAAGGCGACCTTGAGGTCTTGGATGCTCAACAGCATGGCTTTACTCCAGGCCCCGCAGTTTCGGATCGAGCGCGTCGCGCAACGCATCCGTGAACAGCGCGAAGGCGGTGACGAAGATGGCCATGCAAACCGTCACGGCGGTCAGCTGCCACCAGTAGCCCAGGATCAGCTCGTTCTGCGCCTCGGCCAGCATGGTGCCCCACGACACCTGGTCCACGCCCACGCCCAGGCCCAGGTAGCTCAGGATGACCTCGCTCTTGATGAAGCTCACCACGTGCAGCGACAGCTGCACAAGCGCCACGTGCGACACGTTGGGCAGGATGTGCTTGAACATGCGCGACCACTGGCTCGCGCCGATGGCCTCGGCCGAGCGCACGTACTCGCGCACCCGGTGCTTCATGAACTCGGCGCGGATCAGGCGGTAGATGCCGGTCCAGCCGGTCAGCGCCAGAATCAGCACCACCGAGCCCACGCCGCGGTGGAAGATGGCCGCGAACGCGAAGATCAGCAGGATGCTGGGGATGGCAGTGAAGACGTTGTAGACCCACTCCAGCAAATCGCCCACCTTGCCGCCGAAGAAGCCGGAGATGGCGCCCAGCAGCGTGCCGATCAGCGTCGCGACGACCGCCGCGGCCAGGCCCACGAAGATGGAGATCTCGGCGCCCTTGATGACCTTGGCCAGCACGTCGCGACCCAAGCGGTCGCCGCCCAGCGGCAGCGTCTCGGCGCGCGTGGTCTCCTCGGTCTTGAACTTGGCCGCTCGCTCGGCCCATTCGGCGTAGCGCGGCGCCAGCGGGTCGATGTCGCTGAGGTCCACATTGGGGCCGGCAGGCGCGGCGATGGTGCCGGTGTCCTCGGCCGGCTGCGGGCCCAGCAACGTGGGTGGCGCGTTGGGCACGCCGATCTCGTCCTGCCACTTGGACGCGACCAGGTCGGTGGCGGCCAGCAGTACGAGCAGCAGAAAGGCGCCGACGATCCACATCGACAACACGCCGACGCGGTCGGTCTTGAGCCGGCGCCAGGAGGCGGCCCAGACGCCGCCGGAGGAGTTGGACATCGCGCTCACTTCAGCACCACACGGGGATCGACCAGCTTGTAGAGCAGGTCCACGACGAGGTTGACGGTCATCGTCAACGCCGCCAGGTAGATGGCGAAAGCCTGGATGACGGGGTAGTCACCGCGGTTGACGGCCAGCAGCAGCTCGCGGCCCAGACCCGGAATGGAGAAGAACACCTCCAGCAGGAAGGAGCCCACCAGCACGCCGGGCAGCAGCACGGCCACGTTGGTCAGGATGGGGATCATCGCGTTGCGCAGCACGTGCTTGAGCAGCACGGTGCGCTCGGTCATGCCCTTGGCGCGCGCAGTGCGCACGTAGTCGTGGCCGATCTCGTCGAGGAAGAAGCTGCGGTACAGCCGGATCTGAGGCGCCATCGACACCGCCACGGCCACCAGGATGGGCAGCGGCGCGTAGGTGGTCAGGTTGGTCCAGTGGTTGCTGGTCCATCCCTGCACCGGGAACCAGCCCAGCCGGAACGCGAAGAAGTACTGCGCCAGGATCACGTAGACCAGCAGCGAGATGGACACCGCGATGGTGGAGCACACCATCACGGTGCGGTCCGTCAGGCTGCCGCGCACGGTGGCCACGGCCATCGCAAACGGGATGGCCAGCAGCACCTCCAGGATCAGGATGGGCACCGTGACGGTCAGCGTGGCCGGCAGCCGGGTGGCGAACAGGTTGGCCACCGACTCGTTGGTGGCCCAGCTCTTGCCCCACTCGAAGGTGACGATGTTCTGGATGAAGATCCACAGCTGCTCCCAGACAGGCTTGTTCAGGCCCAGCTGTTCGCGGATGGATTCGATCTGCTCGGGACTCGCATTCAGACCGCCCAGGATGATGGCCGGGTCGCTGCCGAAGTACTTGAACAGGAAGAACACCAGCAGCACGACCCCCAGCAGGGTGGGGATCATTTGCCACAGGCGTCGGATCAGATAGGCCGCCATCGAGGGTCCTCAGAAACCACAAACCCCGCGGCGATGCGGGGCTACACCAGATCGGCCCGGAGTCTATGCGAGCCTTCGCGCCGGGCGAGCCTAGACTGCGCGTCTTTCGACGTTGCACCGTGGTGATGAAGCTCTACGCACTGTTGACGGGCCTGCTGCTGGCCTGCGCCTTTTCCGCCCCCCCGGCCCAGGCCCAGGACCGGGTGCTGCGCCAGGCCTTCAAGGTCGCCGAGACCGGTTTCGACCCGGCCCAGATTTCCGACCTGTACTCCAAGGCCATCGCCGCGGCGATCTTCGACGCGCCGCTGGAATACGACTTCGGCGCCCGGCCGTTCAAGCTGCGGCCCAGCACGCTGGCGGCGATGCCCGAGATCAGCGCCGACTTCAAGACCATCACCATGAAGGTCAAGCCGGGCATCTATTTCGCCGACGACCCCGCCTTCAAGGGCAGGAAGCGCGAGCTGACCGCCGAGGACTACGTCTACAGCGTCAAGCGCCACTACGACCCGCAGTGGAAAAGCCCCAACCTCTACCTGTTGGAGAACGTGAAGATCGTCGGCATGTCGGAGCTGCGCCAAGCGTTGATGAAGGCCAAGAAGCCATTCGACTATGACCGCGTCGTCGAGGGTCTGAAGACGCTGGACCGCTACACGTTCCAGATCAAGCTGGGCGTGCCCGATCCCCGCTTCGTCTACCAGTTCAGCGACGCCGGCTTCCTGGGCGCGGTGGCGCGCGAGGTGGTCGAGTTCTACGGCGACAAGATCATGGAGCACCCGGTCGGCACCAACGCCTGGCGGCTGGGTGAGTGGCGGCGCAGCTCGCGCATCGTGCTGGAGAAGAACCCGCACTTCCGCGAGGTGCGCTATGCCGAAGTGGCGCCGTCCGACGCCAGCCCGCAACTGAAGGCCGAGGTCGCCGCGCTGCAGGGCCGCAAGCTGCCGATGGTAGACCGCGTGGTCATCGACATCATCGAGGAGAGCCAGCCGCGCTGGCTGTCGTTCCTGAACGGCGAGGCCGACATGATCGAGGAGGTGCCCATCGACTTTGCGGGCATCGCGATGCCCGGCAACAAGCTGGCGCCCAACCTGGCCAAGCAGGGCATCACGATGACGCGTTATCCGCGCGCCGACATCTCGTTGAGCTACTTCAACATGGAGGACCCGGTCATCGGCGGCTACACGCCGGAGAAGATCGCGCTGCGCCGCGCCATCAATCTCGCCGTGGACTTGGACAAGGAAATCCGCCTGGTGCGCCGCGGCCAGGCGCTGAAGAGCCAGGGGCCGATCCCGACCGTCGCGTTCGGCTACGACCCGGCCTTCAAGTCCGAGATGACCGAGTACAACCTGCCCAAGGCCAAGGCCTTGTTGGACATGTATGGCTACAAGGACGTGGACGGCGATGGCTACCGCGAGCTGCCGGACGGCAAGCCCTTCGCAATCGAGTACTCCACGCTGGCCGACGGCGAACGCCGCCAGCTGGCCGAGCAGTGGAAGAAGAACATGGATGCGCTGGGCGTCAACATGACGTTCAAGATCGGCAAGTTCCCCGAGCAGCTGAAGGCCGCCAACGCCGGGGCGCTGCAGATGTGGGGCGTGGGCTGGGTGGGCACGACGCCCGATGGCGACACCTTCCTCGCGCTGGGCTCGGGCGCGGCCAAGGGCAAGGCCAACAAGCCGCGCTTCCAGCTGGCGGCCTACGACGCCCTCTACGAAAAACAGAAGACGCTGCCCGACGGCCCCGAGCGCGCCGCGCTGATGCTGGAGGCACAGCGCCTGCTGATCGCGTACGCGCCCTACAAGTTCCACGTGCACCGCATCTGGACCGACATGGCCCAGCCCTGGGTCAAAGGCTACAGCCGCAACATCTTCGTGCGCGACTACTGGAAGTACATCGACATCGACACCGCCGCGATCCCGAAGGCCAAGTGATGAAGCAACTGCTCGCCGCGCTGGCGCTCGCCGCCGTCGCCCTGACCACGCCCGCCCGCGCCGCCGAGCCAGCACAGGCGCCGCTCAAGACGCTGCGCTACGCCTTCATGGTCGCCGAGACCGGCTTCGACCCCGTGAAGCTGTCGGACATCTACTCGCGCACCATCACGGCCCACATCTTCGAGAGCCTCTACACCTACGACCCGCTGGCGCGGCCCGCGCGCGCGGTGCCGCTGATCGCCGAAGGGCCGCCCACCATCAGCGAGGACTTCAAGACCTTCACGATCAAGGTCCGGCCCGGCATCTACTTCGCCGACGACCCCGCCTTCAAGGGCAAGCGGCGTGAGGTCACCGCGCAAGACTTCGTCTACAGCATCAAGCGCTTCGCCGACCCGGCCAACAACGCGCAGGGCTGGATCAGCTACGAGGATGCCGGCATCAAAGGCCTGACCGAGCTGCGCACCCGGATCATCCGGTCCAAGCAGGCGTTCCCCTACGACACCGAAGTCGAGGGCGTGAAGGCGCTGGACCGCTACACGCTGCAGGTCAAGACCGCGCAGCCACGGCCGCGCCTGATCGAGTCCATCTTCGCCAACAACGACCTCTACGGCGCCGTGGCCCGCGAAGTCGTCGAGTTCTACGGCGACAAGATCATGGAGCACCCGGTTGGCACCGGCCCTTTCAAGCTGACCGGCTGGCGACGCAGCTCGCAGATGGTGCTGGAGCGCAATCCCACCTACCGCGAGCGCTTCTATGACGCCCAGCCGGCGGCCAATGACGCCGAGGGTCAGGCCATCCTGGCGAAGTTCAAGGGTCGGCGCATCCCGATGATCGACCGCGTCGTCATCGACGTCATCGTCGAGCGGCAACCCCGCTGGCTGGCGTTCCTGGCCAACGAACACGACTTCATCGAGAAGGTGCCCGAGGAGTTCATCACGCAGGCCGCGCCGGGCGGCAAACTGGCGCCCAACCTCGCCAAGCGCGGGATGCAGGCCGTGTTCACGCTGGCGCCGGACATGACGCTGACTTGCTTCAACATGGACGACCCGGTCATCGGCGGCATGACGCCCGACAAGGTGGCGCTGCGCCGTGCGATCTCGCTGAGCTACGACGTTCAGCGCGAGATCCAGCTGGCACGCCGCGGCCGAGCGGTGCCGGCGCAGAGCCCCGTCGTGCCTCACACCACGGGGTTCGACGCCGCCTTCAAGAGCGAGATGAGCGACTTCGACCCGGCCCGCGCCCGCGCCCTGCTGGACATGTATGGCTACGTCGACAAGGACGGCGACGGCTGGCGTGACCTGCCCGACGGCACCGCGCTGGTGCTCACCCGCAACACGCAGTCCGACGCGCAGAGTCGCGAGATCGACACGCTGTGGGACAAGGCACTGAAGGACCTGGGCATCCGGCTGCAGATGAAGATCCAGCAGTGGCCCGAGAACCTGAAGGCCGCGCAGGCCGGCAACTACCAGATGTGGCCAGTGGGCTCGACGGCGGCGCAGCTCGATGGCCAGGGCTCGCTGCAGCGCTACTACGGCCCCGCGTCGGGCACGCAGAATCTGCCGCGCTTCAAGGACGCGCGCTTCGACGCGATTTACGACCGCATGCAGGGCCTGCCCGACGGCCCCGAGCGCGAGGCCCTGTTCAAGGAAGCCAAGCGCCTGGCGGTGGCCTACGTGCCGTACAAGATCCACACGCACCGCATCCTGACCGACATCGAGCAGCCCTGGATGAGCGGCTACCGCCGGCCGCTGTTCTGGCAGGACTTCTGGCAATTCGTGGACATCGACGCGACGAAGCAGGCGGGCCGTTGAACGCCGCAATCCGCGGGTGTGGCCCACGGATTCGACCGACTGTCGCAAGCCGCTGGCCGGTGTTCGCCACCTCGCTAGGCTTCGCTCCATCAACACCGAAAGGAGCCCCTGATGAACGACGCTGACGAACTCAACAAGCTGGCCGACCTGCATGCCCGCGGCGCGCTGAGCGACGAGGAGTTCGCGCAGGCCAAGGCCCGCGTGCTGGGCAGACAGACGCAGGCCACTGACGGCGCACCGCCCGCGCCGGCCGTGCACGCGGTCAACAGCCTGCGCCGCAGCCGGCTGGACCGCTGGCTCGGCGGCGTCTGCGGCGGCATCGCCCGCGCCACGGGCGTGGACTCCTGGATCTGGCGCCTGATCTTCGTCGTGCTGTTCCTCGCCTTCGGCAGCGGCATCCTGCTGTACATCCTGCTGTGGATCTTCGTACCGGAAGAGTGAGCTGACCGGGCGGGCCTGCGGGTCGCCCGTCGTGCCGGCGGGTATGCTGGGCTGAAACACCGGGGACAAGCCCATGGAACAGCTCGCCGGCCTCGACGCCAGTTTTCTGTACCTGGAGACTCCGCAGATGCCCATGCATGTGGGCGCGCTGCATCTGCTGGAACTGCCAGCCGCCTACGACGGCGACTACGCCGAGGACCTGCGCGCGCACATGCGCTCGCGCCTGCCGCAGCTGCCCGCGCTGCGGCGCCAGCTACTGGGCATGCCGCTGGGGCTTTCCAACCCCGGCTGGGTGGATGCCGAGCCGGACCTCAACGCGCACATTGTCGAGATCGCACTGCCCGAGGACAGCGGCATGGCCGAGCTGGAAGCCCAGGTCGGCGCGCTGCACCCGCAGCTGCTGGACCGCAGCCGCCCGCTGTGGAAGTTCCACGTCTTCACCGGCCTCGCGCCCGGGCCCGAGGGCCAGGTGCGGGTGGCGCTGTACACGCAGCTGCACCACGCCGCCGTCGACGGCCAGGCGGCGGTCGCGCTGGCGCAGGTCATCCTTGACACCGAGCCCGAACCGCGCAGCACCCCCGCCACCCCCGCGCGCGTCAAGAAGCGCAACGCCCCCGGCACGCTGGGCCTGCTGCGCACGGCCGTCAGCCAGCAGCTGAGCCAGACCGTTCAGCTGGCGCGCCAGTTGCCAGGCGCGGCGGGGCAGCTGGGCCAGATGGCGGCCGGCTATGTCGGCGGCGCCACGCTGGACAAGCTGCGCGGGCTGCTCGCCGGCGTGGCCAGCCAGACCACGGCAATGGTGAGCGGCACGGCTGGCCTGTCGCAGCTGGGCCCGGCCCCGCGCACGCGCTTCAACGTCAGCCTGTCCGACACGCGCGCGTTCGCCGGCGTCACGCTGCCGCTGGCCGCGCTGAACCGCACGCGCCGCAGCCACGGCGCCAGCCTCAACGACGCCGTGCTGTTCGTCATCGGCGGTGCGCTGCGGCGCTTCCTCGCCAAGCACGGGCCGTTGCCGCGCAAGCCGCTGATCGCCGCCGTGCCGGTGTCCACGCGCACGGCGGGAGACACCACATCCAACAACCAGGCCACGATGAGCCTGATGAGCCTGGGCACGCACCTGGCCGACCCCGCCGAGCGGCTGGCGCACGTGATGGCATCCAGCCACGCCATGAAGGCACAGCTGGGCCATCTGAAGCGTCTGATGCCCACGGACTTCCCGTCCCTGGGCATCCCGTGGCTGATGCAGGCCGGCGCACTGCTGTACGGCCGCGCCCGCGTGGCCGAGAAGCTGCCCGTCATCGCCAACATCGTCATCTCCAACGTGCCGGGTCCGCCAGTGCCGCTGTACTTGGCCGGTGCGCTGATGCTGAGCAACTACCCCACCTCCATCGCCGTGCACGGCCTGGCGCTGAACGTGACGGTGCAGACCTATAACGAGTCGCTGGACATCGGGCTGATGGCCTGCGGCGAGGCGCTGCCGGAGACCGGTGAACTGGCGGCCTACGTCGAAGTGGCGTTCATGGAGTTCCAGTCCTTGCCGGTGGCCGAAGTGGTGGCGCAGGCACCGGCGGCCGGCAAGCCGCCTCGCGCACCGGCGAAGAAGAAGCCGGCCACCGCCGCCAAGGCCGCCCCGCGCGCCCGGGCAGGCACGCCCCGCAAGAAGGTCGCAGCCGCCCGACAATGACCGGGTCTTGCCCCGCCACGCCCCGCATGTCCGCCTCCCGCTCGCCGCGCCGCTCCAAACCCACGCCCGCCCTGCCCGACACGCACGACCTGCGCGCCCCGAACGCGTGGCTCTTGATGCTCGAAGGCCGGGCTCCATGGGAGTACGCGGCGCTGCTGGCCGCCCTGCCGTGGATGCGCAAGCTGCAGAAGTTCCCGCGAGGCGACGGCCACCCGGTGCTGGTGTTCCCCGGCCTGGGTGCCAACGACCTGAGCACCGCGCCGCTGCGGGCGCTGCTGGACTCGCTGGGCTACGCCACGCAGCCCTGGGGCCAGGGCTTCAACTTCGGCCCGCGCGCGGGCGTGCTGGAACGCATCGAGGCCGACCTCGTCGAGCTGCACCGCCGCCACGGCGGCCGCAAGGTCAGTCTGCTGGGCTGGAGCCTGGGCGGCATCTATGCGCGCGAGCTGGCCAAGCTGCGCCCGGCGCTGACGCGCTGCGTCGTCACGCTGGGCACGCCGTTCACCGGCCACCCGCGCGCCACCAACGCATGGCGCTTCTTCGAGCTGGTCAGCGGCCAGACCGTGGCCGACGACCATGCGCTGATGGAACAGATCCGCCAGCCGCCGCCGGTGCCGACGACGTCCATCTATTCGAAGACCGACGGCGTGGTGGCCTGGCGCTGCAGCGTCAACGAGCCGTCGCCGCTGGCCGAGAACATCGAGGTGCAGGCCAGCCACATCGGCCTGGGCGTGAACCCGCTGGCGCTGTATGCGCTGGCGGATCGGCTCGCACAGCCGGAAGGCGCGTGGGCTCCGTTCGAGCCCAAGGGCGCGCGGCGCTGGTTCTACAAGCCCGGCGCCTGACCGGCCGCGTTCTCCTGCTGGCGCGGTACTTGCGGCGCCCTCCCCCTGACCCGCTGACGCCCGACCCATGCCCTGGACCTTCGCCCACCCGGCGGCCATCCTGCCGCTGCGCTCCCTGTGCCCCCGCTGGCTGTCCCTGCCGGCGCTGATCCTCGGCGCCATGGCGCCCGACATGAGCTACTACGTTGGCATGCACGGCCCGTGGTCGGCGTTCTGCCACACGCCGTGGGGCATCGTCACCGCCTGCCTGCCGGTGTGCCTGCTGCTGCTGGCATTGCTGCTGCGGTTTGCGCGACCGCTGACAGTGCTGCTGCCGCAGCCGCACCGCAGCCTGGTGCGCGCGCAGTTGCTGCCGTCGCCGCACCCGCTGTGGCTCGCTGCGGCGGTGGCCGTGCTGTCCATCCTGCTGGGCGCGGCCACCCACGTGCTGTGGGACTCATTCACGCACCAGGGTCGATGGGGGGCCGAACTGTTGCCCGAGCTGGACGAGACGCTGCTGGACGCTGCGGGCCGCTCGTTCCACGTCACGCACCTGCTGCAGCACCTGAGCACCGCCGTGGGGGTTGGGTTGCTTGCTATCGCGTATTGGCGTGCGCTGCGCGATCAGCCCACGGCTGCGCCACGGGCGCAAGACACGCGTCGCACGCGGTTGCTGCTGGCCTGCCTGGCCGGGGCCGTTATTGTCGGGGCCGCCTCTGCCTGGGCATTGACACCAGCCACGCTGCCGGCCTACGTGTCGCACCGCGTGGTGCGCACCGTCGTCTGGAGCACCAGCTGCTTCGCCGCGCTGTACGTGCTCGCCTGCCTGGTCTGGTGGCGGCGCCTGGGCGACGCTTGAGCCCACGCTTTCACGCCGGTATCGCTTCTCGCGGTAAGGTATCGCCCTCAACCCGGACCCCGACCATGCAACACCACACCCTCGCCGCCGCCGAAGACAAGGCCGCCAAGAAAGACGCCCCCGAGAAGATGGAAGAGCAGCTGCTCTTCAAGGGCCGCTTCGTGATGATCTTCGGCGAGATCGACGACAAGATGGCTCACACCACCTGCCGCCGCCTGCTGGCGCTGTCGCAAGAGTCCGACGCCCCGATCACGCTGCTGATCTCGTCGCCCGGCGGCCATGTGGAGAGCGGCGACGCCATCCACGACATGATCCGCTTCGTGCGCGCGCCGGTGACGGTTGTCGGCACCGGCTGGGTGGCCAGCGCCGCGACGCACATCTACCTGTCCGTCCCCAAGGAGCGCCGCGTCGCGCTGCCCAACACGCGCTTCATGATCCACCAGCCCGCAGGCGGCGCCGGCGGCCAGGCCAGCGACATCGCGATCCAGGCCAAGGAGATCATCCGCACCCGCGAGCGCATTGCCGCGGTCATCGCGCGCGAGACCGGCCAGCCGCTGGAGCGCGTGCGCATCGACATCGAGCGCGACTTCTGGATGGGCACCGAAGAGGCCATCGCCTACGGCCTGGTGTCGCGCGTCGTCGAGCGCCAGATCGACATCGGCTGACCCCCGGGCCGGGCGATGCAGCTCAGCGCCAACGGCGTCGGCATCGAAGTCGACATCCAAGGCCCTGACGACGGCGAGCCGCTGCTGCTCATCATGGGCCTGGGCATGCAGCTGGTGGCCTGGCCCGATGGCTTCGTCGACGAGCTGGTGGCGCGGGGCTTTCGCGTCATCCGCTTCGACAACCGCGACGTCGGGCTCAGCCAGTCGTTCGACGCCCTGGGCCTGCCCAACATCCCGCTGGCGGCGCTGCTGCACACGCTGCGCCTGCCTATCCGGCCGCCCTACCAGCTGGCCGACCTGGCCCGTGATGCCGTGGGCGTGCTGGACGCGCTGGGCATTGACCGCGCCCACGTCTGCGGCGCGTCCATGGGCGGCATGGTGGCGCAGCACCTGGGCTTCGCGCACGCGCAGCGCGTGAAGAGCCTGACGCTGATGATGACCAGCAGTGGCCACCGCAGCCTGCCCAAGGAAAGCCTGAAGGTGCGCCGCGTGCTGCTGTCGCGCCCGCGGCCCGGCGCCACGCCGGAGCAGCAGCTCGCCAACATCCTCGATCACTTCGTGCGGCTGTACGGCGTCATCGGCAGCCCGGGCTTCCCCACGGCGCCTGCCGCTTTGCGCGAGCGCATCGCGCAGGGCGTGAAGCGCGCCTACCGGCCGCAGGCGGCCGCGCGCCAGCTGGTGGCTATCGCGGCCGACCGCCACCGCGCCGAGCGCCTGCCGCGCATCACGGCGCCGACGCTGGTGCTGCATGGCGAGGGCGACGCGCTGATCCCGGTGGCCGCTGCGCACGACCTGGCGCGGCGCATTGCGGGCGCGCAGCTGAAGATCATTCCCGGCTGGGGCCACGACCTCCCCGAGCCGCTGTGGCCGCAGCTGGCCGGCGCCGTCCAGGCACGCGCCGGTACGGCCTGATTCAGCGCTGCACGTCGGCCAGCGACGCGATGGCCTCGTAGGCCTGCCGCGCCTCATCCAGTTGGGCGCCGCCCTGCAGCATCGCCTTGCGCAAGGTCAACAGCGCCGCCTCGGTCTGCTGCTCCTGGTCCGACACCGTGCCGTCCTGGTTGGTGTCAGCGCCTGCATGTACCGCGCCGGTGATCGTCTTGGCCCAGTCACCGGCCGCACGGCTGCCGGCGGGCGACACGTTGACCACCACGGCAGCCGGCTGCGCATCCACCCGCCGCACGGGCGCGACCGCCTCCGTCGACGTGACGGCGGCGGTGCTGGCAACGGGCTGGACGGCGTTGATCATGGTGTGCTTTGCGGGCTCTCGTGCGCTGGTATCGGCAGTTCAACGCCAGACTGAAGCGGTTTTTGCAGCCGTTGCAGCGCCTACTTCGTGCGGGCCTGCGCCTTGACCTCGACGGTGGTGCGCTTCTTGTCCTCACCTTCCAGCGTCAGCGTCAGCGGCACGGTGTCGCCAGCCTTCACGGGGCCCTTCAGCCCCATCAGCATGACGTGGTAGCTGCCGGGCTTCAGCGCCACGGCTTGGCCGGCCGGCAGCGCCAGCACGTCGACAGCGCGCATCTTCATGACGCCATCGTCCATCTTCATCTCGTGAATCTCGACCATGTCGGTCAGCGGCGAACTGACCGACACCAGCTTCAGCGGCTTGTCAGCGGTCAGCTGCATGAACGCACCCGTGGCCTGCTGCGGCGCCACGGTGGCCCGCACCCAGGGGTCGACGACCTTGACCTGGGCATGGGCGGCGAAGGCGGTGAGAAGGGTGGTGGCAATCAGCAGGCGGCGCATGGCGATGACTTCAGGAAGCAACGGGAAGCTCCCATTGTGCGCAGTTCCGCCTGAGGTGCACGGTGCGGGGCGATCACCGGGCCGAAGGGGCGCCGGCGACCCGCCCGCCGAACCCGCTCAGCGCATCACGATCAGCTGCACACGCCGGTTCGTGCTGCGGCCCTCGCGGGTGTTGTTGTCGACCAGCGGCGCAGATTCGCCGTAGCTGATGGTCGCCATCCGCGCCAGTGGCATGCCGGCGCGCGCCAGGTGCATGCGCACGGCTTCGGCCCGCTTCAGGCCCAGCTGCTGGTTGCCCGCATCGCTGCCGGTCGAATCGGTGTGGCCCTGGATCTCGACGAACACCGGCTGGTTGTCGGCCTTGAGCTTGGCGACCAGTTGATCGAGTTCCCGAGCGGCCTGCTCGGTGAGCTGGGCACGGCCCGAGCTGAACTTGATCTTGTCGTCCGTCAGCATGACGGTCATCAGCAGGCTGGGCGGCGGAATCTTCTTTGCCGCCTCGGCTCGCGCGGCAGCCTCCTGCTGCAACGCCTGGATGCGCGCCTCGCTGCCCGTCAGCCGGCCATCCAACGCCTTCAGGCCCTCGTCATGCGCCTGCACCCGGGTGCCCAGGCCGTCCACGCTGCTCTGCACCGGCGCCACGGTCTCCTTGACGAATTCCTTGGTGGCACAAGCACTCAGCAACAGAGCGCTGCCGGCAACGATCAGGGGCGAAAGTCTCAACATCGGTGGTCTCGTGAAGAAGAAGGAAAGCCCACTCTAAGCAGACCTGCCGAGCCAAACGTAGCGAGCTGTGAGCAATCCTTGCGTCGTCAACTGTCGACATTCACTGAGCTCTGAACTCAACCGACTGCCGGATCAAGCACTTGTACCAACCATGCTCAAAGCGTCCTGAACTTCGTATTCATTCAACTCTGAACGTTTACGGATTTCGTTCATTCAACGCTGAACTTTTACGAATTCTTATGGGCCCCGTCCTTGCCCACCGTCCCGCGTCCCCGACTGCCATCACCCCGTGATGGCGCGCGCCCGAGCAGGCCATCGGCCTCCCGATGCCTCCCACTTCTTCCACCTTGGCGTTCAGTGCTTGCCGGCCCGCCGTTCTGCTTTCCAGGCAAGCCAGCGCATGCATCCGGCGACCTCATTGGAAACCGCCCATGGACGACAGCCTCGCTTCACCCAGGCTGAGCCCGCAGGGGCGTGGCGATCCTGCCGACGCATCGCCTGCTGATCCTTGAGCACGCTTGCAGGTCGATATCCCGTGCGAGCTTCAACGACCTGGCCAGGCTGGGCATGTTGGACCACACCAGCTCCATGATGAATGCCGTCGTCGGCGTGGATCTGCTCGACGACCTTGGCCAGCATCGACATGGGCGCCTCATCGAGCAGCGTGCCGATGTGCGCCATGAAGTCGTCCGGCATGTTGTCGGTGCGCAGGGCATCGCGCAGCACCTCCGGTTTGGCATCCATGCGTGTTGCCGCCGACGCCGGATTGACCTGGGGCGACTACCTTCAGATGCCCCTGCCGGCGACGACGGTTGCCAAGCAGCAACGTCAAGCGACCTGCAATCGCCCGGTCAGTGGGTCAATGGGCGGTCGGCACGCGTGCTGTGAAAGGGTCAGTCTATGGCTGGCGCACGCACCCGCGTGCTACCTGGCGAGGCCCTGGGTTGTCCTGTTGATGAACTCGGCGCGCTGATCCTTTAGATTCGGTCCATCGATGTACTGGGCCAACTGGTCCACGTCGCGATTGCGTACACCAAGGTCCTGGAAGAACTTCTTCCACCCATCCACGACGGCAGCCACGTGCTTGACCGCCTCCACGGCCGTGTCTTTGGTGAGCCCGAAGGCCTGTACTTCCGACAGCGCGTTCTCCATCGACGCATCGGCCTGCTCCTTGCCAACCCTGAGCTGCTGTTGGCCCAGCCCCTGAACCGACGGCACGACGTCGTAGGCCGGTGACAGGTCGTAGAACCCGTCGGCCGCGCGCACGAACGCATGGTTCTTCTCATGGTCATCCGTGTTGTCCATCAAGATATTGAAGACCATGCGTTTGAACAACTCCTTTTGCTGCCCGCGAATGGCTTGCGCTCGTCCGATCCGACGCAGGCTCTGTGCAAGCTCCGGGTAGCCCATGGGCAGGCCGTTGGCGCGCAACACGGTGTTGGCGGAGATCACGTGCGAGCGCTGATCGCCGCAGCGATCAAAGCGCTTCACGGCGAGGGCGTGCCCGTGGGACAAGGGCAACGCGCGCGTCTGCGCCACGTCGATCCCGCATTGGCTGGCCAGACGCATGGTGGCGTGCTCGACAAGCTCCGTGTTGAAGTCCTCTCCTTCGGAGAACTTCACGACCCACTGCGCGCCGTCCATCTCGATCAAGGACTTGGGCCGAGCGCCGCCGAACGACGGCCCGGGCTTGACCAAGCGCACCAGCCGCTCGTCCAGCTTCTCGTCGGCCAGGACCGCAGCAACCGCACGCTGCATGTCATCGAGGTTCGCCAAGCTCGCCATGGCCCCACCGCTGCTGGGCCGGTAGCCGCCAGCATCCGTCGAGACACCGAGCGCGCCGAAGCGGTCATCGCCCGCAAAGTAGAGGCACTCCAGCACCGACAGCCGTGAGGGCTTGTAGAGGTTGCGAATCACACGCTCGCCCCAGCGATCCGGGCGCGCATCGTCAACGGCGCCGACAGCCATGTCTCGCTCCTTGGGCACGTAGACGCCTCGGCCCAAGGGCAGGTCTTCGCTGAGGGGGAAGCCGTGCTGCAGCCAGTCGGCCGAATACGCCAGGCCGACTTTTCGGTTGCCCTCGGCCAGGAAGATCTGGCCGACGCTTCGCGGCGACGACGGCCCGTCACCAAGCCACCACAGGCTCATGGTGTCTTGCGGCTTGTAGGCGCTATTCACTGCGGCGGCTCCCCCTCTTCTCAATGGCCAGGATCTCCTGCGCCAAAGCCTGGGCGTCGTGCTCTGGCGCCGCCAGATCCCGCAGCGCGCCATCGCGGCCGAGCAGCCACAAAGCGGTGGCATACACGCCCATGCTGACGCGCGGATCGCCTTTCTCCATGGCGGCCAAGGTCGGAACGGATACATCCATCCGCAAGGCCCAAGCCCGCAGCGACTCCTTCCGTCGCTTTCGGCCGAGCCGCAGATGGCCTCCAAGGACTTCCAACGAAATCTGTACAGGACTGGGCAGGCTCGCTACGGAAATGGCGGCTTTGGGCATAAGCCAAGAGTACACACACACGATCTTTTGTGCAATTTTGGCTTCACAGACCAAGTCGCCGCGTGGCACTTGAAAGTCCAGCTCAGCGCCGACAGGCCCGGCAGGCACCGCCCTTCCTGCCCCGGCCCACCAAATGCTTTAGGAGCTGCAGGACGCGCGTCGCGGCCTACCATTAGCCCAAGCCGCCCAGTCGAGCGGGCGCTCAAAGCGAGACGATCCATTGCCGGCAAGCTGGACTTCCAGGCGTTCAACCCGCACGCCCGGCAGCCCACTTGAAATTCAAGAGAGCCCAAAAAGTTCAGAGTTGAATGAACAAAGTTCAGAACTGAATGGTTTTCGACAATTTCGACAAATCGACACTGAACAACCCCTTACCGGTCGCACTCGCCTTGACGGCAACTGTCCACGTGTACTATCGTACTAGTACACATTGGCAGTTTGCATGGATTCCGATCACTTCGTCCACATCAACACTGGTTCCTCCGAGCCCATCTACCGCCAGCTCGTCGAGCAGGTGAAGCGACGCGTGGCGGCCGGTCAGCTCAGGGCGGGCGACGAGATTCCGTCTGTGCGCGATCTGGCGCAGTCGCTGGCCGTGCACCCGATGACCATCTCCAAGGCCTATTCGCTGCTGGAGAGCGAGGGCGTGCTGGAGCGCCGGCGCGGCCTGTCCATGGTGGTAGCGGCGCAGCACCAGCGCGCTCAGTCCGCCGCCGACCGCGTGGAGCTGCTGCGCCCCACGCTGCACCAGGCAGCCGCCGAAGCACGCCAGCTGCAGCTGACCAAGATCCAGGCCCTGAACCTGTTCAAGACCATCCTCGACGAGAGCGCCCCATGACGAGCCAGCACTTCTCCCACACGGACTCCGCCAGCGCCGAACTCAGCGGCGTGCGCCTGTCCTACCCCAAAGGTCCCGTCGTGCTGAACAACCTGGACTGGCAGCTGCTGCCCGGCCAGGTGGTGGGGCTGCTGGGCCGCAACGGCGCCGGCAAGACGACGCTGCTGGAGGCGCTGCTCGGCCTGCGCGAGCCGGACGCAGGCGCCGTGCGCCTGTTCGGCCAGGACGCGCTCGCGCTGGACGACCACGCCCGCGCTCGCATCGGCTATGTGCCGCAGCACAGCGACCTGTTCGAGGGCTTCACGCCGGCCCAGTTGCTGGCGTACTTCAAGAGCTTCTACCCGCGCTGGAACGAGGCCAAGGTGGACGGGCTGATGTCGCGCTGGGACATCGCGCGCGACCAGCCCATCCGCAAGCTCTCTGGCGGCCAGAAGCAGCGCCTGTCCATCATCCGCGCGCTGGCGCACGAACCTGACCTGCTGGTGCTGGACGAACCCGTTGCCAGCCTGGACCCAGCCGGCCGGCGCGACTTCCTGCGCGAGCTGGTGAGCCAGGTGCTGGACCGCGGGGCCACCGTGGTGTTCTCCACGCACATCCTGTCCGACCTGGAGCGCGTGGCCTTCAATGTCGCCTTCCTGAGCGGCGGGCGCATCGCACTGCAAGCCCCGCTGGACGAACTGCTGGACCAGGTGCGCGCGTTCACCGGCAGCGTCACCGAGATGGCCGGGCTGATGGCGCGCCTGAACGCTGAAGCGCTGAAGCGCACGCCGCTGGAAGCCGGCCGCGAGCGCGTGCTGGCAAGGCTGCCGGCCGGCGGGGAGCTGCCCAGCGGCTTGGCGGCCGAACGCGTGAGCCTGGACGACCTGTTCACGGAGTTGACCTGATGAGCACCGCCGCGCGCTACTCGCAAGTGCTGCTGGCCTTCTGGCGGCAGCGCGACCTCAACGCACCACTGGGCCGCCGGCTCGTGATGGCGCTGTTGGTGCTAATTGGCATGACGGGGCTGATCGCGCTGCCGCCAGAAACCGGCTGGCTGTTGGTGGCCGGCCTTTTGCTGCTGGTGGGGCTGGGCGTCTGGCTGGCTGTGTGCGGTAGCCTGCAGGAACAGAATCATCCGACCACCGCACGCACCATGCCTGGCCACGTGCGCACGCTCAGGCGCGCCGCGCTGCTGGGCTGGACGCTGTGCACAGGGCTGTCCACGCTGCTGCTGTGGGCCATCTTTCCGCCCAGCGGCACGGCGCCCGGGCTGCTGCTGACCTGCGGCTTCATCGCCGTGTTTCTGCTGTGGTCGTCGCGCATGGTGTGGCTGTGGCTGCTGTTCACGTTGATGTCACCGCTGCTGGGCGCTTTCAGCGGCTGGCTGGCACCGGCTGCCCAGGCACTGGCTGAGCTATGGAGCGCGCACACCGCCGCAATGGTGGTTGGCGGGCTGCTGATCCAAGCGGCGCTGGTGGTGCTGGCCTTCGACGCCGGCGGTGCCCGTCACCGTGACCGCTACGCCCGCCAGACGCTGATGCGCAGCGCCATGCGCCTGCAGTTGGACGGCCGGCCGGCCAACGCGGCAGCGTGGGGGCGACCGATCGAATGGATGACGCGTCCCTTTGGCGCGGTGGTGGACGCCTGGCAGCGCCGGCTGCTTGCACGCGCCGACAACGGCCGCGCGGCCAGCGTGATGGCCCGGGCCCACGTGGTGTTGCATGGCGCGCACCATTGGATGTACCAGCTGATGGGCATTGGCACGCTGGCCTCCCTGGTGCTCATCGCATTCACCGCGGTGTCCCTCGTGATGCACGTGCCGCTGAAGGCGTTTCTGCCTGGCGCCTTCGGCATGGGCGTCGCCATCGCCAGCATGGGCTTCAACCCCGTCTTCGCGCTGCCCACGGCGTTATGGGAGAGCCGGCGCGAACAGGCCCTGCTGTGCCTGGTGCCCGGCATGCCGCGCGGCGTGGCGCTGAGCCGCGCCGTGGCGGTGGGCCATCTGTGCAACGCGGCCGGGGCCTGGTTGGGCACCAGCCTCGTGCTCCTGGCATTGGGCCTGGTGGCCAGCAACCGCTGGCTGCTGTGCCTGCCGCTGGCCGCGCTCCCCGTGATGGCGGTCAATCTCACCCGCCGCACCGCCACCATGCGTGCGCCGCAGGTGCTGACGACGGTATGGCCCGTGCTCGCGTTCTTAGCGTTGACCGGGGCCCTGTACGGGCTGTCGCAGCTGGGCGTGCCGATGGCGCTGCTGGCCGTTGCGGTGCCTGCGCTGTCGGTCGGCTTGTTGGCGTGGCGCTGGCGCGCGCTCGAAAGGGCGCCGACCGCACTGCCCGTCGGCAGACTCAGCTGACAACGAGTGTCAGATCGGCAGCTCGGTGAAGTACCGTCCGCCGTGGAAGATCAGCGGCTGCGCGCCCGGCCGCGCGGTGCAGCGCTCCACCTCGCCGACGAAGATGACGTGGTCGCCCTCCTCGTAGCGGCTGCGGTTGGCGCACTCGAACACGGCCACGGCGCCGTCCAGCACCGGCGCGCCGCCCGCCCCCTCCCGCCAGGACACGCCCGCGAAGCGGTCGATGTCGCGCATCGCGAAGCGCTGGGCCAGTTCCTTCTGGTCGGCCGCAAGGATGTTGATCGCGTAGTGCGTGCCGTGCGTGAACGTCGGCAGCGAGCCGGCGCGGCGCGCCAGGCTCCACAGCACCAGCGGCGGGTCCAGCGACACGGAATTGAACGAGTTGGCCGTCAGGCCCACGAGGCCGCCGTCCGCCGAGCGCACGGTGACGACGGTCACGCCGGTGGCGAACATGCCGAGGGCGGCGCGGAATTGCTGGCTGTCCATGGCGTGATTGTCGCCAGTCCTACGACGGTGCCTGACCGATCACCGCACAATGCCATCCATGGCTGACCACGACTTCATCGTCCGCGACGACCTGCAGTTCTCCAACCCGCCGCAGCGCCTGTTCGGTGCGTGCGCCGATTGCGCCGCCGGCCGGTGCGCGCCGCCCCGCCTGCGCGGGCGACGGCTGTTCACGGGCCTGCTGGGCGCCGCGGCGTTCGCGCCGGCCTGGGCGCGCGAGGGCGTCGACGTCGGCAAGAAAAGCTGGGCCACCAAGGTGGTCTCGGCCGAGCAGCTGGAGCAGGCCGGCAGCCAGCAATACGCGCAGATGATGCGCGAGGCCCAGCAGCAGCAGGCGCTGGCGCCCGCCAACCACCCGCAGGTGCAGCGGCTGCGCTACATCGCGCAACGCATCATCCCGGTCAGCTACGAGTGGAACGAGCGCGCCCGCCAATGGCGCTGGGACGTGAACCTGCTCGCCAGCCCTCAGCTGAACGCCTTTTGCATGCCAGGCGGCAAGATCGCCTTCTACTACGGCATCCTGGACAAGCTGCAGCTGGAGGACGACGAGGTCGCCGCCATCATGGGCCACGAGGTGGCGCATGCGCTGCGCGAGCATGCGCGCGAGCGGGTCGGCAAGTCGGCCACGACCGGCTTGGTGGTCGAGGGCCTGTCCGCCTTGTTCGGGCTGGGCAACGTGGGCCGCACGCTGGCGGGCTACGGCGGCCAGCTGCTCAACCTGCAGTTCGGCCGCGAGGACGAGAGCGAGGCTGACCTGGTGGGCATCGAGCTGTCGGCTCGCGCCGGCTACGACCCGTCCGCCGCCGTGCGCCTGTGGGAAAAGATGATGTCTGCCAGCAAGGGCGCGCCGCCGCAGTGGCTGTCCACCCACCCGGCCAACACCACCCGCATCCGCGACATCCAGGCCAATCTGCCCAAGGTGGCGGGCCTGTACAGCCGCGCGCCGCGGCCGGAGCGACGCTTCCCGGTCGCGCCGCCGGCCAAGACGGCGGGCTGACGGACTACCAGCGCGCCGGCAACGTCTTCAGCCGCTGGTACTCGCCGGCCGCCACGCGCTTCAGGTAGCCGCCCAGCTCCAGGTCCTTGACCAGCTTGGACACCATCTCGCGCGAGCAACCCAGGCGCTGCGCCATGCCCTGGTGCGTCAGCGCCAGGTGCTGACCGTCGGTGGTGGACTGGTCCACCAGGTTGCGCAGCCGGCCGTAGACGTCGTTCAGCGCCAGCTGCTTGGTCGACAGCGTGGCGGCGCGGGCGCGGCGGATGACCTTGGTCAGCAGCTCGAACGCGAACTCGGGGTGCTCGCTGATGTGCGTCAGCAGGCTGGCCCGCGTGACCATGACCAGCCGGCTGGCCGCCTCGGTGATGACGCTGGCCGAGCGCGGTCCGCCGTCCAGGCTCATCTCGCCGACGTACTCGCCGGGGCCATAGACGCCGTAGGTGATCTCGCGCCCGCGCGCGTCGCTGCTGTAGGCACGCAGCGAGCCGGACAGGATCAGGTAGAGGTTGTCGCCGACCGAGCCTTCCTCGATCAGCACCACGCCCTTGCGGTGGCTGCGCGCCATGCCGCGTGCGGCCAGCAGCCGCAGCGGAGGCGGCAGGACGAGGAGTTCGTTGTCGTACGTGTCTTCAGCCATCCGGTCTTGCCACGGGCAATGGGCACCGCAGCGCGCCGGATGTTAGTCCACGGCAATCAATTGACCACCTTGGCCGGCCGCAGCGATGACACCAGCGGCGGCAGCAGCGCCAGCTGGCGCATCAATTCGCCGATGCTGTCAGCACCGCTCTTGGCGCGGATGCTCTGGATCTGGCTGCGCACGGTGGAGATGGCCACGCCCTGGCGGCGCGCCACGTCGGTGGGCTTGACGCCGTTGGACAGCGCCTTCAGCACCTCGGTCTCGGTGGGCGTCAGCTGGTAGCGCAGCGCGAACCACTGCGCGGCCAGGTCGCCGCAGAGCTGGCGGCGCTCCAGGATCAGCAGCACGGCGGCCTGGCTGACGTCGCGGTTCAGCGGCACCACCACCACATTGGCCCGACCGCACTCGGCATGGTCGTCGCCCAGGCGCAGCAGGCAGCGGCGCCCGCTGGTCTCGGCGCCCTCCAGCGCTTCGGCCAGCGGCACGGCATCGGTCAGCAGCCGTGCACGCAGGTGGGGGCCGACCAGCTCCAGCGGATGGCTGCCGTCATCCAACGCGGCCCGGGCCGTCAGGTTGGCGTGTAGCACGCGGCCGGCGCCGTTGAGCAGCACGATGCCGTGGTCCAGCTCTTCCAGCACGAGGCCCATCCACTGGCTGGAAAGCGATGCCGCGCCCCGCCGTTCGGCGGGGCGGCCACCGGGCGCATGTCCCGGCACGGTGAACTCAGTCATCCACATGTCAGCACTCCTCGGCCCGCGATGAGCCAACCCACAAAGCGTAGGAGTCCGGCCCGCCCCCGAGGCGTAAATGTTGCTGGATGTATGTGTGAACGAATCACGGCGTGGTGACGTTCGCAACGTCGCCCTACCTTAGGGATTGCAAAGAGCCCGGCGTCGACCATGAAAAAAGCACGCCTGCAACGGCAATCTCATGAACTCATGAGACAAGTTTCCTTGGCGGGCCTGTCATCCGCAGCCAGACTGGCGGCGTTCCAAGGTCGTCACCACTGTCCTCTGACACCGATGTGTGAGCTTTTCGCCCTCAACAGCCATCTGGCCGCAGCCGCCAACTTCTCCCTGCGCGGCTTTGCCGCCCGCGGTGGCCGCACGGCAGACCATGTCGACGGCTGGGGCGTCGCCTTCCACGCCGGCGAGCAATGCGAGGTGGTCGTCGAGGACCGGCCGGCTGCCGAGTCCGACCTGGCCTCGCACTACGGCCTGCATCCGGTGCAGGCGCGCAACATCATTGCCCACATCCGCAAGGCCACGCAGGGCGTGCGGGCGCCGGAGAACTGCCACCCCTTCCGCCGCGAATGGGCCGGGCGCACCTGGGTGTTCGCGCACAACGGCGACCTGAAGGACTTCCACCCCTCACTGGACGGCAGCTTCCGGCCCAGCGGCCAGACCGACAGCGAGCGCGCCTTCTGCTGGCTGATGCAGCGGCTGCAGCAGCACTTCGGCCAACAGCTGCCCGACTGGCCCGAGCTGGCCGACACGTTGACACCGTGGCTTCACGAGATTGCCGAGCACGGCCGCTTCAACCTGCTGTTGACCGACGGCCGCGCGATGCTGGCACATGCATCGACGCGACTGCACTGGCTGCGCCGCCAGGCGCCGTTCGGTCATGTTCGCTTGCGCGACGGCGATCTGAGCGTCGACCTGGCACTGCTGAACGGCCCGCGCGACCGCATGACGCTGGTTGCCACCGAGCCGCTGACGCACGACGAAGCCTGGGCCGCCTTCCTGCCCGGCGAGGTGCGCGTGTTCGAGCACGGCGATTGCGTGTGGCTCAGCGAAGGCGTGCCCGCCCGCGCTGCGGCCTGAAATCCGCTGCCATCATGGCGGCATGAACTTCTTCCTGTTGCGCCTTGCCGCCGCGGCGGCCCTCTGCCTTCACGTCGCCGCGCAGGCCGGCACCGCCATCGTCATCGGCGGCGCCACCAAGAGCGACAACGATGCCGTCTGGCAGCGCGTGGTCGACGAGGCCGGCGGCCCGGGCGCGCGCATCGCGGTGTTCGCCACGGCCGCGGCCAACCCGGAGCGCAGCGCCGGCCTCATCGTCGCGTCGCTGAACCGGCGGGGCGCGAACGCCGAGGTCATCCCCGTCGCGCCGCGGCAGAAGGACATCGACTGGCGGGCCAACCTGAACGACCCGGCGCTGATCGCCAAGGTCAGCGCGTCCAAAGGCGTGTTCTTCTCGGGCGGCGCGCAGGAGTACATCGTCGACACGCTGCAGCCGGGCGGCGAGCCGACCGCGATGCTGAAGGCCATCCGCCAGGTGTTCGACGGCGGCGGCGTGGTGGCCGGCACCAGCGCGGGCGCGGCCGTCATGAGCCGCATCATGTTCCGCGACGCGCCGGACAACCTGCAGATCCTGAAGGGCCAGTGGCGCGACAAGCGCGAGTACGACCTCGGGCTGGGTTTCGTCATGCCAGGGCTGTTCGTGGACCAGCACTTCCTCAAGCGCGGGCGCATCGGCCGCATGCTGCCGGCGATGCGGGCCCTGGGCTACACGCTGGGTCTGGGGATCGAGGAGAACTCGGCCGCCGTCGTCAAAGGCCACGAGGTCGAGATCGTCGGCGCGCGCGGCGCGCTGCTGGTGGACTTGTCCGAGGCGGCGTCGGATGCCCGGGTGTCCGCCTTCAACCTGCGCGGCGCCCTCGTCAGCTACCTGGACCGCGGCGATCGCCACGACCTGAAGACCGGCGTCACCACGCCCGCGGCCCACAAGCTGCGCGACCAGAAGCTGGACCCGGCCGCCGCCGATTACCGACCGGCGCTGCAGTTCGAGCCCTACTTCATGGACATGCTGGCCGACAACACCCTCGTCAACGCGATGACGCAGCTGCTGGATGCCCGCTCGCCCGAGGTGCGCGGCCTGGCCTACCGCGTGCGTCCGCGGCCCGGCGACCTGTCGCCAGAGTTGGGCTTCGAGTTCAGGCTCTACAAGGGCCCGGGCACCGTCGGCTGGTTCAGCAACGCGCTGGGCGGCGACGACTACACGGTGTTGAAGGTGCGGCTGGACGTGACGCCCGTGCGCATGGCCAGCCCGCTGTTCACGCCGCTGCCGCCGGCTAACGAAGCGCCAGCGGCCGCACCTGCTCCACCAGGCTGACGAGGAAGCGCCCCGGCTCCTCGTGCGGCGCCAGGTGGGCCGAGTGCTCGAACCACACCAGCTTCTTGACTGGCGCCTTCAGCTGCGCAAGCCAGGGTTCGATGACGGAGGCCGGCGTCGTCAGGTCGTGACGGCCCAGGAACATCAGCACCGGAAACCGCGTCGCGCGGATCTGCAGGTGGTCGGCCCGCCTCATGTCGGGCAGCAGTGCCGGCACCGACAGCTGGCCGCCCTGGTCAATGGCGAGTCGATCCTCAAATGCGTAGTACGGTGACAGCCGTGCGGCGCGGAAATAGAAGTCGGCGTTGTCGCGGTAGGCCGCCAGCCCGCCATAGGCCTGCACCCATTTGCGCGCCACGTTGACCTTGGCAAACGGGATCTCGCCCTCCCCCGGGTACGGCGCGATGGCCTGCAGCTCGGCCAGCGCGGTCGCGTCGTTGCGCCGGCGGGCCTCGGCCAGCAGCGCCTCGTATTGCGCCCGCTCGTTGGCCTGCAGGTTCATCAGTGGCCCCACGCCGACGTACGCGCTGACCCACTCGGGCTTGGCCATCGCCGCGTCCATGCCGATGACGTTGCCCCACGAGTGCCCCAGCAGCACCACGCGTTCGACACCCAGCCGCTGGCGCAGCAGCGCCATCAGCTCGATGAGATCCTGCGCCATGCGCGCCCGTGTCAGTTGTGCCTTGTTGGCCGCCTCGCCGCCGTGGCGCAGCGTCTTGCCGGTACCGCGCTGGTCCCACTGCACAACGGTGAAGAAGTCCTCCCAGCCACGCTGGTAAGGCCAGCTGCGCCCCATCTCCGCGGCACCCGGGCCGCCGTGCACATAGATGAGGACCGGGTTGGCGCGGTCGCTGCCACGAATGGTGATCCACTGCTTCAATCCGCCCAACTCGACCGCCTCGCTGATCTCGACAGCCTGGGGCGCCAGCAGGCGCTGCTGGTCGGCGATCATTGTCCGCGCGGTGGCGTAGGCAGCTTCCGCAGCGGGAGTCTGCGCGTGCGCGCCGGTGAAGAGGGCAAGAAACGCGGAAAGTGCGAAGAGGGCGCGAAGGGGTTTCATGCGCACACGCTAGCACCGCCGGTGGCGCTGGATGCCCAGCAGCAGCGCGAGACCCGGCACGCGGCGTGCACCCGCATAGGCCAGCGCGCAGAGCGCGAAGGTCAGCACAATCAGCAGCACCGCTTCCAGCCCCCAGGGCAGGGCCAGCGGTTTCAACCACTGGCTCAGCACCACGATGACGCTCTGGTGCAGGATGTAGAGACAGAACACCGCGCCGGCCGCCGCACGAAGCAACGGTGATTCACGACTGAAGGCGCGCTGCGCCCAGCCGCAGCAGGCGAGCATGGCCCACCAGGTCAGCGCGCCGCGCAGCGTGCGCGCCGCGACCAGCAGTGCCTCAGGCGGCGGCGTATCGGCATACGCACGGCCATAAGCCTGCAGCAGCGCCCACGATCCCAGCGAGACACCCAACGCCACCCAACGTAGACACAACGCGGCCGGCCACAGCCCCTGCGCCAGCGGGGTGCGGCTGGCCCAGCCAAGGGCGAACACCAGGACGTACTGCGCGTGGTTGTAGAGGTCGTGAACGAGATCGTGGGTCGACGGCCAGTGCGGCATCACCCACACGCGCAGCAGCGCCAACGGCAGGGCCGGCAACAGCATCCACGCCCAGGCGGGGAGATCCATCGCGGGAAGCGGCCGGCGCCACAGCGCCACCACGGCGGCGCCGAGCAGCGCGTACACCCACAGATAGGGCAGGAACCACAGGTGGTTCCAGGTGGGCACCCGCATGCAGTCGTCGCCGCGGCAGTAGCGGCCGCCCTGAAGATAGGCCGCCCAGAAGTCCAGGTAGCCGCCATCACCTGGCAGCAACTCCGGCGCCTGGGTCAGCACCTCGTAGTAGGCCTGCGGCGTGACGATGACGGCCATGCCGAACAGCAGCGGCAGCAGCAGCCGTTGCGAGCGATCCTTGACCGTTCCCAACAGGCCGCGCCGGGCAAACAGGTCCCGGCAGGCCGCGCCGGCGATGAGGAACAGCAAGCTCAGCCGCCACGGCGAGCTGAGCTGCATGAAGGGCTCCACGGCGTCGCTGGCGGCGGGGCTCTTCACGTGCCAGTCCCACGTCACGTAATACATGCCGACGTGATAGGGGATCAGCAGCGCGAACGCGCAGACGCGCAGACCGTCGAGGAAGGGCAGGCGGGCAGGGGTATTCATGGCCGACAGCTTCCAGGCAGACGCCGCCTGGCGCGAGCGCGGCGGGGCGAACGGCGTGGGCTATGGGGCGAATGCGTCCAGCGTCGCGCGGTAGCCGCGCGAGACGCGCAACGTATCGCCGCAGGTCAGCGTCAGCACCGCCTCGCCGCTGCCCAGACGCTCGAGGCGCTGCACATGCGCCGGGTTGACCGCGTGGCTGCGGTGCACGCGCAGGAAGCGAGCCGCCCAGCCGGGGCGCGCCAGCGCATCGGCCAGCGTGGCGCGTTCCAGCAGGCAGTGCGGCGGCAGGTGCAGCTGGATGTAGTTGTCGGCCGCAGCGATCCACTGCACGTCAGCCAGGCGCACGCGCCGACCGTCGACCCACCACTCGCCCACCGGCTCGGGCGATCGTGCCAGCCGCTCGCGCACGCGGGCCAACGCACTGGCCAGACGCTCCGCGGTGCAAGGCTTGAGCAGGTAGTCCAGCGCCGCGAGCTCGAAGGCCTGCAGCGCGTGCTCGGCATGAGCCGTCGAGAAGATGATGCTGCCCACGCCCGCCGTTCGCAGCGCGGCAGCGAGCTGCACGCCATTGCCGCCGGGCATCTCGATGTCAAGCAGCGCCAGGTCCGGCACCGCCGACTGTGCGTGCACCAGCGCCAGCGCGGCGGGGGCGTCGGCCGCCTCCAGCAATTCAGCCACATCGGGTTCGGCGGCAAGCATCCGGCGCAGCCGGGCGCGCGCGGCGGGTTCGTCGTCGACGATCAGGACACGCATGGCAGCTCGGCGGTCAGGCTCATTGCGCCGCCCTCGGGCCCGAAGTGCACGCTCGCCGCATCGCCATAGCGCGCGGCCAGGCGCTCGCGCAGGTTGCGCAGCCCCAGCCCACCCTCGGGGTCGGGCGCGGTCTCTTGCACGGGCCGGTCGCCATGGTTGCTCACGCGCAAGCGCAGCCGCCCGCCCTGCCTCGTGGCGGCCACCACCAGCGTCACGCGCCCCAGGTGGCGCGCGACGTCGTGCTTCACCGCGTTCTCCACCGGCGCCAGCAGCAGCAGCGCCGGGAGCCGGCAATCCAGCGCGTCGTCGTCGGCGGCGATCTGCACCACCAGACGCTGCTCCCCGAAGCGCGCCTGCATCAGCGCAAGGAATGGCTGCACCAGCGCCAGTTCATCGCGCAGCGTGTGCTCCACGCGCTGCTGCGCCGCCAGCGTCTGGCGCAGCAGGTCAGCCAGCTGGCACAGCAGGCGGTCGGCGCGGGCCACATCCTCGTACATCACCGACGAGATCAGGTTCAGCGTGTTGAAAAGGAAATGCGGCTGCACCTGGTCGGCCAGGCGCGCCAAGCGCAACTCGGCCAGCTCGCGGCGGGCGCGCTCCAGCTCTTGCTGGCGCTGCGTGGCCGCGCCGGCCATCCAGACCCCGCGCGAGATCAAGCAGAAGCTGATGTAGCTGACCGCATCCTTGCCGCCTTCGAACACCAGCAGCGTAGGAATGTCGTCGGGCCGGTAGGGCACACCGACCAGCCCGTACACCAGCAGCCGCAGCCCGAACATGCCGGCGATGTGCAGCCCGCTGAACACCGGCAGCGCCAGCAGGTGCGCCGCCAGTTGGTGCCGCCAGTGCCGGCCGTGCAGGCGACCGACCAGCGCGTGGACGCCCAGCGCCAGCGGGCCGAGGACGGCCAGCGAGCTGAATTCCCACAGAAATGGCTCCCATGCCCGCCGGCCGCCGGACAGGCGGTAGGCCTCCAGCGCCGACACGCTCAGAAGCAGGCCGACGACGGTCAGCAGCGCGACATAGGGCAGGCGCCAGCGTGGCGGGAGCAGCGTCATGAGCCGCAGTGTGCCCGGGACGCACCGCGCCCCGGGCGCCACTCGCCCCCGCTGGAACACCATTCGCCCCAGCCAGCGCGCAAACCCAGTGGGCAGCGCCGGTCATGCCCAGCTTTTGCCCGCTGCGCCCAGCATTGGCGTCAGGTGGGCCAGCCTAAGGCCGCGAGCGCGGTGGCTGCGACGCCCCGCGCTCGCCACCCTCGACCATGTCGCCGCGACGTTCGGCGTCCAGCCCCGGCGTGGCGCGCAGATCGGTGTCGACCTGACCCTGCTGCAGATCGCGCGCGGCGCGTTCGATGTGAGCGTCGGGCTCGGCGTTGGTGGAGGCCGCCTGCTGGTCGCGGTCGTGGGGCAGAGAAGGTCCCCGTGGACGCGAGGCATCGCCGGCCGTGCGCGGCTGGTCCTTCAAGGGTGCGGGCTTCATGGGGTCTCCTGACTTTGACGTGGCTCTCTTCAACTTTGGGGGCAGGCCGGGCCGTCAACCATCGTCCCGCCCCGCGTCGACCTGTCGGCAGCCGCCGACAGACGCGCCACGGCGCCCCGTCCTACAGCGGGCGCCGTCGGCGTCCGGGCCGCCGCGGGTCATTCGTAACAGAGCATGTCCCCTGTCATGTCCCATGCGCTGCCCGCTTCCCTGCCTGCCCACGATGTCGCCACCGACGGTGGCGACACCGGCCATGCGCGCTGGGAAGGCGACGGCACCGAATGGCGGCTGGTGCTGGCCGGCAGCTGGCAGCACGACGGCCTGCCCGCCCCTCCCCCCGCCCTGCCGATGGCGCCGGACACGCGGCTGAGCTTCGACTGCACGGCCCTGCAGCACTGGCAGCCGGCCTTCGCCGCCACGCTGTGGCAGACGCTGGCGCCGCTGGCGCGCGCGGGTGTCTCGCTGGACATGGCCGGATTGCCGAATGCGCTGCAGCCACTGCTGGCACTGAGCCTGCCGCCACCCGACCAGCCCCGGCCGGGCGCGGCAGGGCCGTCCGACGACCCCGCGCCCGAACCGCAGTGGCGCAAGACGCTGGTGTTCGTCGGTGACCTGCTGGGCGCGCTGGGCCGGCTGGTGCGCGGTCGCAGCGCGATGCGCGTCAGCGACTGGCTGTGGCAGATCGAACAGACCGGCCCGCGCAGCCTGCCCATCGTGCTGCTGGTCGCCACGCTGGTCGGGCTGATCGTGGCCTACATGGGTGCCGCGCAGCTGCAGCGATTTGGCGCACAGAGCTTCATCGCCGACTTGGTGACCATCAGCGTGGTGCGCGAGATCGCCGCGCTGGTGGTGGGCATCGTGCTGGCGGGTCGCGTGGGTGCGGCGTTCGCGGCGCAGATCGGCAGCATGCGCGCCGGCGAGGAGATCGATGCGCTGACGACGCTGGGCGTGGACCCGGTCGAACACCTGGTGTTGCCGCGCATGCTGGCCCTGCTGATCACCGGCCCGCTGCTGACGCTGTGCGCCGGCATGGCCGGGCTGGCCATCGGCGGCGCGGTGGCGGTGGGGCTGTACGACGTGCCCGCCGCGGCTTACCTGAACACGACGCGCGAGGCGCTCACCGGCCAGGACCTGTTCGTGGGCCTGGCGAAGGGCAGCGTGTACGCGGTGCTGGTGGCGCTGGCCGGCTGCCGGCAGGGCCTGAACGCCGGCCGCAGCGCGCAGGCCGTGGGCGAGGCCACGACGGCCGCCGTCGTGCAGGCCATCGTCTGGATGGTCATCGCGGCGTCGGTGCTGACGGTCATCTTTCAACGATTGGGCATCTGATGGCCGGCGACGTGCTGATGAAGGTCGAGAACCTGAGCCTGCATGCCGGTGGCCGCGAGCTGCAGCGCGGGCTCAATTTCGACGTGCGCGCTGGCGAGGTGCTGGCCATCTGCGGCGCCAGCGGCTGCGGCAAGAGCACGCTGCTGCGCCACATGATCGGGCTGCAGACGCCGAAGACGGGCACCGTCACCTGGACGGCTGGCGGCGAAAGCCGCGACGTACACGGCGACGACCCGCCGCGGCGCGAGATCGGCGTGGCGTTCCAGGCCGGCGCGCTGTGGAGCAGCATGACCGTTGGCGAGAACCTGATGCTGCCGCTGGAGCTGTACACCGACATGGACGAGACGCAGCGCGAGCAGCAGGCCCGCTTCAAGCTGGCGCTGGCCGGCCTGCCCGACCCGGCCACGTTCGACGCGGAGCCGTCGTCGCTGTCGGGCGGCATGAGGAAGCGCGCGGCCATCGCCCGCGCACTGATGCTGGACCCGCCGCTGCTGTGCCTGGACGAGCCCTCGGCCGGCCTGGACCCGCTGACGTCCGCGCGGCTGGACGACCTCATCAGGCGACTGAAAGACGACGTGGGCACCGCCATCGTGCTGGTCACCCACGAACTGGACAGCCTGTTCGCGGTGGCCGACCGGCTGCTGTTCCTCGACGTCGAGGCCCGCACCGCCACGGCGCTGGGGCCGCCGGCCGAGCTGCGCGACGAGGGGCCGGACGCGGTGCGTGAATTTCTGAATCGTGGTGAGGTACCCGCTTGAAAAGTCGCAAAGCCAATCCGCTGTTCATCGGCGCGTTCGTCGTCGCCGGCATTGCCATCCTGGCCACGGCACTCATCGTGCTGCCGGGCCGGCACTGGTTCAACCAGCCGCACCGTGTGGTGATGTTCTTCTCGGGCTCGGTGTACGGGCTGCAGAAAGGCGCGCCCGTCGTGTTCCGCGGCGTGCGCATCGGGGACGTGACCGACGTCACCGTGCACTACGACCGCGAGAGCGACACGTTCGCCATCCCCGTCATCGCCGAGCTGACGGCCGACGCGGTGCGCGGGCTGGACGGGCGCGCCGACAACGACGACATCGCGCACGCGCTGCCGGCGCTGATCGAGCGCGGGCTCAGCGCGCAACTGGGCACGCAGAGCCTGCTGACCGGCCAGCTCTACATCGACCTGGACATCCGCACCAAGCCCAAGGGCAAGCTGCGCGGCGGCTACACCGGCGAGGCGACCGAGATCCCGACCAGCCCCACGGCCTTCCAGGCACTGAAGACCCAGCTCGAAAGCGTGGACCTGAAGAAGATCGTCGACGATCTGAGCCAGATCGCCAACTCGGCGCGCACACTGATTGCGGCGCCGGAGCTGAAGCAGGGCCTGCGGGACTTCGCCGCGACCGCCGGCCACGCCCGCCAGCTGGCCGCGCAGCTGGAGCGGCGCGCCGGGCCGCTGACGCGCGGCGCCGAAAGCGCCATGGCCAGCGTGGACCGCATGGGCGACAAGGTCTCGACGGCGGCCGACAAGCTCGGCAGCGGCGCCGACAAGGCCAACGAACTGCTGGACCCCAAGGGCCCGGTCGTGCGCGACCTGCAACGCGCCATCAACGAGCTGGCCCAGGCCAGCACCTCGCTGCGCGACGCTGCCGACACCGACGGCCCGCTGCTGCAGCAGACCGAGCGCACGATGCGCGAGCTGTCGCAGGCGGCGCGTGCGCTGCGCGGACTGGCCCGCTCGCTGGACGCCCAACCCCAGCAGCTGCTGCTGGGCCGCGAGCCCGATATGCCCGCACCCGCCCCTGTTCCCGTTGCCCCCGCGAAGGAGCCCGCCCGATGACGTCCCTCACGTCCCTCAGCATTTCGGATCTGCGCCGCCGCGACGCCGTGGTGTGGCTGGCCGCCGTGGCGCTGGCCGGCTGCGCGTCGCGCGGCGCGCCGCCGCGCCGCCTGTACGCCCTGACCGGCACGCCGCCGCTGCCCGACGACCGCCAACCGGGGCGGGACAACCGCGCCTGGGTGCTGAGCCCGCAGGTGCGGCTGCCGGAGCTGCTGGACCGCGACGAGATCCTCGTCGCCGAGGGCAGCGCCGGCCTGCGTCCGCTGCCCGAGGCCCGCTGGGCCGAGCCGCTGCGCGAGTCGCTGCCGCGGCTGCTGACCGAAGACCTGTGGCGCCTGCGCCAGCCCTACCCGGTCACGCTCGGCAAGCCGAACGCGCCGGACGGCGAGTCGCTGCGCCTGGTCGTGCAGGTGGACGAATGGCTGGCCCGGCCCGACGGCGCCGGGCTGCAGCTGCGGCTGCGCGCTCGCTGGCACTGGCTGCCACTGCAGGCGCCGGGTGGCACGACACTGCCGACACCGCATGCGGCCGATATCAGCCTGCCCAGCAGCGCCCAGGCCGACGCGCTGGCCGATGCCTACCGCCGCAGCGTGACGTTGCTGGCGGCGCGCATCGTCGCCGCGTCCTGAACCCTCATCCCAGCCTCGAAGCCACATGAAATTCCTGCCCGCCACCGTCGCCCTCGCCATCGCGACCGCCTTGGCCGCCCCGTTGGCCGCCGCCGAGGACGCGCCACTGCCGACCGTGCCCAGCGTGGACCTGGCGCGCTACGCCGGCAGCTGGTACGAGATCGCGTTGCTGCCGAACCGCTTCCAGAAGCAGTGCGTGGCCGACACGCAAGCCACCTACCGGCTCGACGGCGAGCGGGTGGAAGTCATCAACCGCTGCCGCAAGGCCGATGGCCAGGTGGACGCGCGCGAAGGCCGCGCCAAGGCCGTGGAAGGCAGCGGCAACGCCAAGCTGCGCGTGAGCTTCTTCTGGCCGATCTACGGCGACTACTGGGTGCTGGCGCTGGACCCTGACTACCGCCATGTGCTGGTGGGCACCCCCAACCGCGACTACGGCTGGGTGCTGTCGCGCACGCCGCAGATGGACGAGGCGACGCTGCAGGCCTTGCTCGACCGTGCCGCAGCGCTGGGCTTCGACAAGGCCGCGTTCCAGCGCACGCCCCAGACGCAGCCACTGCCCTGAACCTAGGCTGCGATCAGGGGCAGCGCCTCCACCTTTTCCGCCACCTTCCTGCACGCCGCGATCAGGTCGACCACCAGGCGCTCGTCAACGTTCAGCGCCCCTTCGTACTCGCTGACGTTGCGCACATCGTGGCATTTGGACAGCACGCGCCACACGTCGGGCCCAAGGCCCAGCGTATGCGGCAGCACCTGGAAAACGATGTAGCGATTGGTGGAGCGGTAGCCATGCCAGCGCAACGCCGCGAGGCACAAGGCGTGCGCGGCGTTGCAGGCGAGGTCGAACCGCCCTTCTCGCGACAACGCATCGTTGGACGCGTCTTTCAGCCGGGCCAGCTCCGAACGCTTCAAGCCCGCGAACTCCTTCGCGTCGGGTGGCTCAGCCTTCAGTGGCTTGCCAGGACCGGCGAGATTGTCAAATGGCGAGGTCATGCGCACCGCCGATGATCCAGACCTTGGGCTGCTCAAGGACGCGGCTCAGGAAGGCGTCCCCCCGCTTGCGCCCGAATTCCTGCCGGTTGAATATCGTCGGGTTCACCGTGCGCCCCAACGTGGAGCCAGCCGCATCCAGCGCGGTGAAGACGTCGCCATAGCCGAGCGTGTCACTGAGGATCAGCAAGTCGATGTCGCTGGCGGCGGTATCGGTTTTCTTGGCGACCGAGCCGTACACGAAAGCGGCGACCACCTGGTCAGCCACCGGCGCCAGGGCATTGCGCAACGGGTCGGCCAGGCCGACCGTCTTCTGCACGATGCCGCACAGCTCTTCAAAGATGGGCGATGCCGGATTGGCCTGGAAATGCTTCTGGTTGCCGACCGGCCTGACCGTCACCAGCCCGCTTTGCGCCAGGCTGTGGAGTTCCCGCTGCACCGCGCCCGAGCCGCTGCCAGCAAGCGCGATCAGCTCGTTGGCATAGAAGCTGCGCGACGGCTGGCCGAACAACAGCGCCAGCAGCCGCTGGCGCGTGCCGGAGAACAGCGCAGACGCCAGCCCGCCCTGCGACGCCAACTCAGCAGATGGTGGAACCCAACCCATATTGGGCACGAATATGCCCAATATGGGTGTATTCAGTTCGACGCCGTCAGCCTGGCCGCGAACGCCTTGTGCACGTTCAGCAGCGCCGCGGCGCGGTTGGTCTGCACTTGGATCAGTGCATCCGCCGCGGCCAGGCGTTCCTGCTCGGTGGTCAGCAGCGCGTAGAAGTCGGTCACGCCGGCGTCGTAGCGCTTGAAGGCCAGGTCGCGGGCACGCACGGTCGCGTCGGCGGCTGCGGCCTGGGCGGTGGCCTGCAGCTCCGTCTCGCGCAGTGTGGACAGGCTGCCCTGGGCATCCTGCAGCGCCACCAACTGGGCCTGTTCGGCCGCAGCGACGGCGGCGTCGAAGC
Organism: Pelomonas dachongensis; assembly: GCF_043555865.1. Lineage (NCBI taxonomy): Bacteria > Pseudomonadati > Pseudomonadota > Betaproteobacteria > Burkholderiales > Sphaerotilaceae > Roseateles > Pelomonas dachongensis. Next base: position 133,011 of record NZ_JBIGHY010000001.1, on the reverse strand, counting down.
CGGCGCGGGCAGCCCGCTCGTCGGCCGCGCGGGCGCCGAAGTCCAGGAAGTTCCAGTTCAGCGCGCCGGCGACGCTGCCCACGCGCGTGGCGCTCTTGAACAGGTCGGACGTCGCACCGGCGCTCCAGCCGATGGAGCCGCTCAGGCCGACGCTGGGCCAGCGGGCGGCCCAGGCAACCTGCGCGCGCGACGCAGCGGCCTGCGCACGCGTGGCGGCGGCCTTCACGTCGGGCCGGGCGGCCAGCAGGCCGGCCGGGTCAGGCAGCTGCCCCAGGCTGATGAGGCGCGGCTCGGGCATGGCGGGCAGCGGGTCGCTGTCGGCCTTGTCACAGTCGGCCGGCGGCTGGCCGCGCAGCACGTCCAGCTGCAGACGCGTGAGACAGGCCGCGTTGCGCAGCGCCGGCACACTGGCCGCCGTCTGGGCGACGAGGGCCTCGGCGCGTGCCTGGTCCAGCGCGGTGTTGCGACCGGCGCCCACGCGGGCCTTCACGAGATCCAGCAGCTGGTTCTGGACCTTCAGCGTTTCCCTGGCCAGCTGCAAGCGGTGACCCAGGCCGATGAGCTGCGTCTGCAGGTTCAGCGCAGCGCCGGCCAGGCTGAGCTGGGCGGCGTCGCGGTCCAGCGCCGCGCTCTGCGCGTCGTAGCCGGCGGCCTGTGCGTTGGCCGACGCGCGGCCCCACAGGTCGATCTCCCACGCGGCATTGGCGTTGACGCCGTAGGCGTTGAAGGTGCTGTAGTTGCCGTTGGTGTCGGGCGCACGCTGGCGGGCCGCACTGGCGCCCACGCCCACCGTGGGCAGGCGCTGCGCGCCGGCGGCGTCGGCCAGTGCTTCGGCCTGGCGCAGGCGCGCGGCGGCGGCGCGCAGGTCGCGGTTGTTGGCCAGCACTTCATCGACCACGCGCTGCAGCTGCGCGCTGTCGACGAAGGCGGCCGTCATCTGCGCGGCACCGGTCGCGGCCTGGGCTTCGATGGCGGGCAGCTGGGCGAACTGCGCGGGCGCCAGGTTGGCCGGGCGTTGCGACAGGCCGGGTGCGGCGCAGCCGGCCAGCAGCGCTGCAGCGGCGATAAGGGTGAGTTGGGTCTTCATGTCAGTGGCCCTTGTTCGTCGGCACGTCGTCGTCGACGCCAGGGTGGAAGGCATGGGCAGAGGCCTCGATCTCGGCCTTCAGCGCCGCAGCGCGGGCGCGGCGCTTCTCGGTGCCCTTGCGCAGCAGCGCGTAGAACACGGGGGTCAGGAAGATGCCGAAGAAGGTCACGCCCAGCATGCCGGAGAACACGGCGATGCCCATCGCGCGGCGCATCTCGCTGCCGGCACCGCTGCCCAGGATCAGCGGGATGACGCCGGCGCAGAACGCGATGGACGTCATCAGGATGGGGCGCAGCCGCAGGCGGCAAGCCTCGATGACCGCGTCGGCCACCGAGCGGCCCTGCTCCTCCAGCTCTTTGGCGAACTCGACGATCAGGATGGCGTTCTTGCATGCCAGCCCGACCAGCACCACCAGGGCCACCTGCGTGAAGATGTTCAGGTCCCCCGCCTGGCCGAACGGCGGGAAGTGCGAGATCCACACGCCGAACAGCGCCGACAGGATGCACATCGGCACGATCAGGATGATGGCCAGCGGCAGGCTCCAGCTCTCGTACTGCGCGGCCAGCACCAGCACCACCAGCACGACGGAGAACAGCAGCACGGCCGCCAGCGTCGGGATCTTCAGCGTCGTGCCGGGCACGGCGACGTCGCGGGTCAGCCGGTCCTGGTAGGCCAGGTCGGTGAACTCGTAGCTCATGCCGCGCGGCAGGCCCTTCAGCAACTGCTCGATCTCCGCCTCGGCCTGGCCCGACGAGAAGCCGGGGTTGGGCGCGCCGTTGATGTCCGCCGCCGGGAAGCCGTTGTAGCGCGTGACGCGCGTGGGACCGAAGGTCGGCTCCACGCTCATCAGCGAGCCCAGCGGCACCATCTCGCCGGCGTCGTTGCGGGTCTTGAGCTGGACGATGTCATCGGCCTTGGCGCGGAAGGGCGCGTCGGCCTGCACGATGACCTGGTAGGTCTTGCCGAACTTGGTGAAGTCGTTGACGTACAGCGAGCCGAGGTTGATCTGCAGCGTGTCGTAGATGGAAGCCAGCGGCACGCCCATCTGCTTGGCCTTGGTGCGGTCCACGTTGGCGAACAGCTGCGGCACGTTGATGTCGTAGTTGGAGTACGGCGTGCCGATGCTGGTCTTGGGGTTGCCGTAGACCTGGCCCAGCGTGCCCCACACGGCGCCGTACAGCGCCTGCTCGCCCTGGCTGCTGCGGTCCTGCACCTGGATCTTGAAGCCGCCCGCAATGCCCAGGCCGTCTACAGGAGGCGGCGGCACGACGAACATGCGAGCGCCCTGGATCTGCTGGATGGCGCCGTTGACGTTGCCCAGGATGGCCTCCTTGCTGAGGTCACGCGACGTGCGCTGGCTGAAGTCGGACAGGCCGAAGAACACGATGCCTTCGTTGGGTGCCGCCGAGAAGCCGGCCACCGACAGACCGGGGAAGGCCACGGAATCGACGATGCCGGGCGTCTTCAGCGCGATCTCGCTCATCTTGCGGATCACTTCTTCGGTGCGGTCCAGCGTGGCACCGGCCGGCAGCTGGGCCACGCCGATCAGGTACTGCTTGTCCGGCGCGGGCACGAAACCGCTGGGCAGCCGCATGAACAGCAGCGCCGTCGCGCCCAGCAGCAGCGCGTAGATCACCAGCGCCAGCGACTTGCGCTGCAGCAACCCCGTCACGCCGCGGCCGTAGCTCTCCGAGCGGCGGTGGAACATGCGGTTGAACCAGTGGAAGAAGCGGCCGAAGACCTTGTCCATGCCGCGCGTCAGCGCATCCTTGGGCGCGTCATGCGGGCGCAGCAGGATGGCGGCGAGCGCAGGCGAGAGGGTGAGCGAGTTGAAGGCCGAGATCACCGTCGAGATGACGATGGTGACGGCGAACTGCTTGTAGAACTGGCCCGACAGGCCCGGCACCAGCGTCAGCGGGATGAACACGGCGCACAGCACCAGCGCGATGGCGATGATGGGCCCCGAGACCTCCTGCATCGCCTTGATGGTCGCGGCACGCGGCGTCAGCCCGTCCTGGATGTTGCGCTCGACGTTCTCGACCACCACGATGGCGTCGTCCACCACGATGCCGATGGCCAGCACCATGCCGAACAGCGTCAGCGTGTTGATGGAGAAGCCCAGCAGCAGCAGGATGGCGAAGGTGCCGACGATGGACACCGGCACGGCCACCAGCGGAATGATGGAGGCGCGCCAGGTCTGCAGGAAGATGATGACCACCAGCACGACCAGCGCGACGGCCTCGAACAGCGTCGTGATGACCTTCTCGATGGAAGTCTGCACGAAGCGCGTGGGGTCGTAGACGATGGCGTAGTCCACGCCCGGCGGGAAGTTGGGCTTGAGGCGCTCCATCGTCTCGCGCACGTTCTCCGAGATCGCCAGGGCGTTGGAGCCCGGCGCCTGGAAGATGGCGATGGCCGCGGCCTCCTTGTTGTTCAGCAGGCTGCGCAGCGCATAGGTGTTGGCGCTGATCTCGACACGGCCGACGTCACGCAGGCGCACCATGGCGCCGGTGCGCGGCTCGGCGCGCACGATGATGTTGGCGAACTCTTCCTCGGAAGCGAGGCGGCCCTGCGTGTTGATGGCCAGCTGGAACTCGGTGCCCTTGGGCGCCGGGGAGGCGCCCACGACGCCCGCCGCGACCTGCGAGTTCTGCTCGCGGATGGCGCCCACCACCTCGGCCGCCGTCATGCTGCGGGCGGCCAGTTTCTGCGGGTCCAGCCAGATGCGCATGGCGTAGTCGCCGGCGCCGAAGGTCTGCACCGAGCCCATGCCGGGCACGCGCAGCAGGTCGTCGCGCACGTTCAACGAGCCGTAGTTGCGCAGGTAGAGCGCGTCGCGCGAGTTGTCCGGGCTGACCAGGTGGACCACCATGGTCAGGTTCGGGCTGCTCTTCTCGGTCGTCACGCCGATGGTGCGCACGATGTCGGGCAGCCGCGGCAACGCACGGTTGATGCGGTTCTGCACCGCGGTCTCGGCGGCCTCGGGGTTGGTGCCGATCTTGAACGTGACGGTCAGGCTCATGCCGCCGTCGCCGGTGGCCTGGCTCTCGAAGTAGAGAACGTTTTCCAGGCCGTTGATCTGCTCTTCCAGCGGCGCAGCCACCGTCTCCGAGATCACGCGCGGGTTGGCGCCCGGGTACTGGGCGCGCACGACCACCTGCGGCGGCGCGACCTCGGGGTACTCGGAGATCGGCAGCAGCGGGATGGCCAGCGCGCCGATCAGGAAGATGAAGAGTGACAACACGGTCGCAAAGCGCGGCCGGTCGATGAAGAAGCGTGAGATGTCCATGACGGGTGCCGCCTTTGATTACTTCGAGGCAGCCGGTGCGGCCGGGGCGGCGGGGGCGGCAGGGATGGGCATGCCCTTGTCATCGACCTTCAGCACCTGCGGCGTGACCGGTGCGCCCGGCATGGCGCGCAGCAGGCCGTCCACGATGACCTGTTCGCCGGCTTTGACGCCGTCGACGACGCGCATGCCGTCGATCAGCGCACCCGGCTTGACCGGGCGCGGCTGCACGATGTTGTTGGCGCCCACGACCAGCACGATCTTGCGGGTCTGGTCGGTCGTGATGGCGCGCTCAGGCACGACCACGCCGGTGTAGCTGCCACCGCCGCCAATCTTCAGCCGCGCATACAGGCCGGGCGTGAATTGACCCGCCTTGTTGTCGAACACGGCGCGCGCGCGGATGGACGCGGTGGCAGGGTTCAACCGGTTGTCGATGAAGTCCAGCTTGCCGGTGTGCGGGTGGCCCTGCTCGTCCGACAGGCCCAGCGCGACGGACACCGACGCCGGCTTGGCGGCGCGCATGTAGCGCAGGTAGGCAGACTCGCTGGCGTCGAAATAGGCGTAGACCTTGTCGCTGGAAACCAGCGTGGTCAGCACCGGGTCGCCCACACCCACCAGGTTGCCGGGCGTCACATTGGCGCGCGACGTGCGGCCGCTGACCGGCGCCACGACGTTGGCGTACTCGACGTTCAGCCTGGCCTGCACCAACGCGGCTTCGGCGCCCTTCTGGTTGGCCTCGGCACTGCGCAGCGCGGAGCGCAGCTGGTCGATCTCCTGCTGGCTGACCGCGTTGACGCTGACCAGCTTCTCGGAGCGGGCCAGGTCGGCCTTGGCCAGCTCGGCCTGCGTCTTCAGCGCGGCAATCTGCGCCTCGGCGCGCGCCACCTCGGCGCGGTAGACCCGGGCGTCAATGGTGAACAGCGGCTCGCCCTTCTTCACCAGCTGGCCTTCCTTGAAGCGCACGGCCTCGACGGTGCCGGCCACGCGGGCGCGCACGTCGACGGTGTCGGGCGCCTCCAGCCGCGCGGTGAACTCCTCGAATTCCTGGATCTCGCGCTGGGTGGCCGGGGCGACGGACACCGCCGGCGCACCGCCGCCATGGGCGCCGGGACCGCCGGCTTGCTGCCCGCAGGCGGCCAGAACGAGGAGGAGAGGCAGCAGCGTCAAGCTGTTTTTTGTCATGTGGGGCTCCGAGTGCAAGGGCGCGACTCTAGCGAGATCGGCTTGTCCGTGATTGGGTGGGGCGCAATACCCGGTGACGTTGCTGACATTCAGTGTCAACAGACCCAGCATGCACAAAAAAGCCGCCAGGCGCGAGTCACTGGCGGCATTCTTGGGGGGCCGGCGGTTACGCGCCGGTTTCAGCGCGATCAGTGCACGCCGTGCATCCACTTCTTCATCAGCGGGGTCATCAGCATGAGCACAACGCCCGCCGCGATGGGGATGACCGTGAAGATGAGGAAGAACGCCGACATGGAATAGGCCGACGAGATCTGGTCAATGTAGGAGCCTGTGCGGCCGGCGACCCAGTTGGCGATGGCCGAGTTCAGGAACCAGACGCCGAACATCAGGCCCAGCAGCCGCACCGGCGCCAGCTTGGAGATGTAGGAGAGGCCCACCGGCGACAGGCACAGCTCGCCCATGGTGTGGAACAGGTAGGCCAGCGTCAGGAACATCATGCTGACCTGGGCCGTCTTGGCGCCCTGCGGAATGCCTGCCGCGCCGTAGGCCAGCACCGCGAAGCCCAGGCCCAGCAGCACCAGGCCGGTGCCGAACTTGACCGGGCCGGAGGGGTTCCACTTCTCCTCCCACATCTTGGAGAACATGGGCGCCAGCACGACGATGAAGAAGCTGTTCAGCACGCCGAACCAGGTGGCGGGCACCTCGCTCTGGTCCATCAGGAACTCGCGGCCCAGCATCCACAGGCACAGGCCCCAGATGATGGCGAAGGCGATGGCCAGCGACACGTTGGCCATCCAGTACTTGCCGCCCGTGGAGCGGTAGAGCCTGAACAGCAGCCACGACAGGATGGCCGCCGGGATCAGCGTCATCGCCGTGTTGATGATCTTGAACATCAGACCGCTGGTGCCTTCCAGCGTGCGGTCGGTGTAGTCGGCCGCGAAGATCGTCATGGAGCCGCCGGCCTGCTCGAATGCGAACCAGAAGAAGATCGTGAAGAACGAGAACACGAAGATGGCCTTCAGGCGGTCGGCCACGACATGCTCCGGCGTGTCGTCCAGCTTCTCGGCGACGACCCGCTTGGCTGCGTCAATCTTGTCGCCGATGGTGCCGAACAGGCCCTGGCTCAGCCAGAACTGGATGGCGCCCAGGATCATGAAGATGCCGGCCAGACCAAAGCCCAGGTTCCAGGAGATCTTCTCGCCGATGTAGCCGCACAGCGAGATGCCGAAAAAGGCACCCGCGTTCACGCCCATGTAGAACAGCGTGTAGCCGCCGTCACGGGCGCCTTCGTTGTCCTTGCCGTACAGCTGGCCCACGATGGCCGAGATGTTGGGCTTGAACAGGCCGGTGCCCAGCACCACCAGGCCCAGGCCCAGGTAGAACATCGGCAGCGTGTCCATGAACAGCGCGATGTGGCCGGCCGCGATGATGAAGCCGCCCAGCAACACCGAGCGGCGCGTGCCCAGCAGCCGGTCGGCAATGTAGCCGCCCAGGATGGGCGTCAGGTAAGCCAGCCCGGTGTACCAGCCGTACAGGCTGGTCGCCTCGGCGCGACTCCAGCCCCAGCCGCCCTTCGTGGTCTCGGTGATCAGGAACAGCACCAGCAGCGCCCGCATGCCGTAGTAGGAGAAGCGCTCCCACATCTCTGTGAAGAAGAGGACGAAGAGCTGGTGGGGCTGGCCCAGGATGGTGGCCGAATTGCCGGCCGGTTGGCCAGGGGAAGTGGTAGTCACGTCGTTCGTTCCAGGTGGTCCCGATGGGGTGGACAGGGCGGGCAGGTCGAGCGGTGGCCCGCGCTGCGCAGGGGGCGGATTGTCCTGTCTGGAGGGACGCCAGCCGCCCGCAGGCGGCCTCGGGATTCCCCTGAGATGAAGCGGTTTCCTGAAATGACCCGTGCGTCAGGGCGCCGCGGCGCGCGGCGGTGCGGCCCCGGCGACGACGGCAGGCGGGCGTTCGGGCAGCACGTACACGAGGCTGGGGCCGCTGCCGAGTGCCGGCAGCACGACGTGGTCGAAGAAGTCGGGATCGACGACGACGCAGCCCAGCGTGATGCGGGCCTGCGCCGGATCGTTGGAGGCCAGCCGCTGCGCGCGGCGCTCATGGGCCGGCGCGGGGCGCAGGCGGTGGATGGCGAGGCTGGCGTCGTAGTCGAACCAGACGACGCGCTCGCCACTGAGATTGCGGCCCGGCATCGCCTCGAAACGACCCGCGGGCGTCACGCGCTCGGCCAGCGTCAATGCGTCCGGCGCCTTGCCGCGGGAGCTGGCGGGTTCGACGTCGCCAGGCGTGAGCCCCAGCAGCGCCGAGGTTCGGCCCAGCAAGCGGCCATCGGCGGCATGGATGGACAAGGTGGCGGCGCGCTTGTCGACGATGGCGAAGGGACGGGCGTCCCGGGCGTCGTGCGCGACCGGGCGCAGTGCCAGGGGGGGCGCCATGTCGGGCGCCAAGGGTGCTGCGCCGGCGGCACCCCACGCGATGCCCATGCCCAGAATGCCCACCCATGCCCCGCGTGCCCAACTGCTGCCCACTCGCTGCCCCACTGCTGCACGGCGGCGCAACCTCGCGCCTGCCTGGCCGGCAGTCTAGGAATCAGCGCCTGTAACCGGCAGCGGCAAAAGTCACGGTTTGGCGCTGTTACCTGGCGCGGCGCCGGCTTGGGCGTAGTGGCGAGGCTGCTGCGCGGCGGGGAAGAACGCCGTCAGCGGCTCCTTCTCGGGCAGCACGTAGACGATGCCGCGGCCCTTGCCGATGTGGGGCCAGACGGTCTGGTCAAAGAACGCGACCGGCACGTTGATGCAGCCCCAGCTGATGCGGTTGTCGGCGGCGGTCTTGGTGGCCAGCCGCTCCAGCCTGCGCTCGGCCGGGTTGGTGGCGCGCACGCGGTGCATGGAGACGGCCGCGTGGTAGTCCACCCAGACAACGTCCTCGTTCAGCGTGTTGCGGCCCGGCGCGGACTGGAAGCGCCCGGCAGGCGTGGTGCGTTCATGGGGCTGGACCTGCTCGATGGGGCGGTCGCCGATGCCCTCCACGCTGCGGTCACCCGCGGCGTAGCCCAGCAGCACCGGACTGGTGCCGATGAGGCGGCCACCAGTCTCGAACACATAGATCTGTGCGCGGCGCTTGTCGACGATGACGAAAGCGCGGTTGCCGTTGTCGGCCGCGTCCACCGCCCACGAGGCGACGCGCGTCACGTCGGCCGGCGCCACGACGTCGCCCAGATCCAGGCGGCGTTCGATGGCCATGGGCGGGGCCGCAGGCGCGGTGATCGCCAGCGGCCGGGCAGCCGGTGGCGCTGCGGGTGCAGGGCCTGGCTGCAGCCGGTGCCCCATGAAAAAGTACAGGCCGGCCAGTACCACGGCGGCGATGACGCCCCCCTGGACCAGGCCGGCCAGGATGTCGCGCCGCCGCTGGGCGGCGGCATCGACATCAGCGGGCGCTCCGGATTGCATGGATGTCAGCAGTTCAGTCGCCCGGTCGTCAGCTCCATCAGTTGCGGTCCGCGCGGGGGGCCGGCTCATAGCTGGTGTCGCTGGTCGGCGCCGTGGCGGGCGTCGTGGTGTCCGGCGTCATGGTGGTGTCGGACTGCGCGGGCATGGGTGCCGTCGTGTTCGCGGGGGGCACGGCCGGCTCGGTGACGGGCGGCTGGGTTTGCTGCGCGTTCATGTCAGCCTGCGGCATGGCGTTCGGATCGGCCGGGGTCTGCTCACTGGGCAGCGCCGTCGTGGTCATCGGCTCGGTCTGCGGCTGGTCCTGGGTCTGAGCAACGGCAAAACCGATGCCGCTCACGAGCAGTACAGCGGTCAGGGCACTGGTAGCAGTCTTGATCTTGGACATGGGGAACTCCTTTAGTCGTGGCGGTGGTCGACAACAGCGCCGACCGGCGGGATGCCGGGCGTTTGCACCGCGGCTGAATCCACTCTATGACCGCCAGGATGCCCGCGGCGTCGGTGCCTAACACAGCGTTCTGTAGGAGCCTTCCCGCACCCGTAGCAACCGCTTACGGGCGGCCACAAACAGGGGCCACAAACGTGGCATCCGTAACCAGAGATCAGCCCGGCGCACTCGGGTGGTGCGCGCAGCTCGCGTCAGAGCGTGAAGTTGTAGTCGACCGTCAGCGGTGCGTGGTCGCTGAACAGCTGGCCGGTGTAGATGGCCTCGGTGCGTGCCAGCGCGGCGATGCCGGGAGTGGCCAGGTGGTAGTCCAGCCGCCAACCGACGTTGTTGGCCCGTGCGTTGCCGCGGTTGCTCCACCAGGTGTACTGATCAGCCTTGTCGTTGAGCGTGCGAAACACGTCCACCAGCCCGCCACCGTCCGCGCCCGCGTCGAACAGCCGCGTCAGCCAGGCCCGCTCCTCGGGCAGGAAGCCGCTGTTCTTCTGGTTGCCGCGCCAGTTCTTCAGGTCGATTTCCTTGTGGGCGATGTTGACGTCGGCCACCAGGATGAACTCCCGCTCGCGTTTGAGCGCCTGCAGGTGCGGGAACAGCGCGGCCAGAAAGCGGTACTTGACCTGCTGGCGCTCCTCGCCGCTGGTGCCGCTGGGGAAATAGACGCTGATGAGGCTGAGCTTGCGGCCGGGCTTGTCGAAGCGCTTCTCGACATAGCGCCCCTCCAGGTCGAACTCGCCGATGCCCAGCCCCGTGACGAGGTCGCTGGGCTCCTCCTTCGTGTACAGGCCCACGCCCGAGTAGCCCTTCTTCTCGGCGTAGTGGAAGTGGCCGTTGAGCTTGTCGCAGCTGCGGAACTTGTCCTCGACCACGTCGGCCTGCGCCTTCAGCTCCTGCACGCCGACGGCGTCGGCCTGCTGCTGGTCCAGCCAGTCGAAAAAGCCCTTGCTGGCGGCGGAACGGACGCCGTTGAGGTTGGCGGTGATGAAGCGCATCGAAGTCTTGGGAGGCCTTTTGTCTGTCCCAGTATCGCAGTGCAGCAAAAGCACAACACCGCCCGCGGCGTCATCACGAAACCGTCACACGATCCTTACTATCCCGTCGCATTCCAGAGGCATCACCAGTGCCCGCCCCCTCGCCAACACCGTCTACCCACCGTCATTCCGAGGATCTTTCATGCCCACCCATCGCATTCCTCCCACCCTGATCGCGCTGGCGCTTACCGCCGCTTTCCCGATGCAGGCTGCCCTGGCTCAGACCGCGCCTGCCCCTGAGGCCAAGAAGGACGTCAGCCAGCTGGAGGCCGTCATCGTGACCGGCAGCCGCCGCGCCGAGAACCTGAAGGACGTGGCGCTGTCCATCTCGGCCATCAAGTCGGAGGAGCTGGACACCTACAACGCCAGCGGGCAGGACATCCGCGCGCTGTCGGGCAAGGTGCCCAGCCTGAACATCGAGTCGGACTACGGCCGCACCTTCCCGCGCTTCTACATCCGCGGCCTGGGCAACACCGACTTCGACATGAACGCGTCGCAGCCCGTCGGCCTGGTGTACGACGACGTGGTGCAGGAAAGCATCGCGCTGAAGGGCTTCCCGGTGTTCGACATGGCGCAGGTGGAACTGCTGCGCGGCCCGCAGGGCACGCTCTTTGGCCGCAACTCGCCGGCCGGTGTCATGAAGTTCGACTCCGCCCGGCCGACCAAGCGCCTGGAGGGCTACGCCAACGTCGGCTTCGGCCGCTGGAGCGCCGCCAACCTGGAAGCCGCCGTCAACGTGCCGGTCAACGATGACCTGCAGCTGCGCGTGGCCGGCCTCGTGCAGCGCCAGGACGACCGCGTGCACAACCCGATTGCCGCGACCGCCGGCGCCACCGCCGACCTTGAGGGCTACAACGACAAGGCCGTGCGCGTGCAGGCGCTGTACAAGAACAGCGGCTTCGAGGGCCTGTTCAAGGTCCAGGCCCGCGACTTCAACGGCACGGCCACGACCTTCCGCGCCAACATCATCAAGAAGGGCACGAACGACTTCGTCGACGGCTACGACGACGCCTACTACCCCACCGACGGCTACAACTCCCAGACGCTGAAGTCCAGCGAGGTCAGCGCGCGCCTGCGCTGGGACTTCACCGGCGTGTCGCTGTACTCCATCACCTCGCACGCGCGCGCCAAGTTCTACAGCCGCGGCGATGTGGACGGCGGCTTCGGTTCCGCCTTCGTGCCGCCGTCGGGCCCGAACTACGGCAGCCAGAACGCCAACATCCCGTTCGACTCGCAGACCGCCGACGGCATCCCGATGCTGCGCCAGACGACGCAGGAATTCCGCCTGCAGTCCAACAGCGCCGACGCGCTGCAGTGGATCCTGGGCCTGTACTACTTCAACGAGAAGCTGCAGGTGGACAGCTTCAACTTCGACAGCTTCAACGCCGGCGACACGCAGAACGGCTATGCCGTGCAGCACCAGAACGCCAAGTCGTGGGCCGCGTTCGGCAACGTGAAGCTCGACATCACCACCGACCTGAAGCTGACCGCCGGCCTGCGCTACACCGACGACAAGAAGGACTTCGACGCCGCGCGGACGCAGACGCCTTTCGGCGGCGCCAACGCCGGCCCGCTGTTCGCCAACCCGAAGTCGACCAACTGGAGCTGGGACCTGGGCGCCAACTACGCGCTCAGCAAGACCACCAGCCTGTTCACCCGCGTGGCCACCGGCTACCGCGCGCCGAGCATCCAGGGCCGCGTGCTGTTCGGCGACACCATTTCGGTGGCCAACTCCGAGAAGGTGCTGTCCGTCGAGGCCGGCTTCAAGGCCGACCTGCTCGACAACACCGCCCGCATCACCGGCACGGTGTTCAAGTACCGCGTGAAGGGCATGCAGCTGACGGCGGGCTCCGGCGGCATCAACCAGAACCGCCTCGTCAACGCCGCCAAGGCCGAAGGCCAGGGCTTCGAGCTGGATGCGCAGGCCATCATCGCCCGCGACTGGCGCACGACGCTGGGCTTCTCGTACAACGACACGCAGATCAAGGATGCGGGCCTGTTTGTCGCCCCCTGCGGCAACGGCTGCACGGTGCTGGACCCGGCCGGCCCGTTCCCGGGCACGGTCAGCATCAACGGCAACGACCTGCCGCGCGCGCCCAAGCTGGTGTGGAACTGGACGCTGAAGTACAGCACCGAGCTGGCCGGCGGCGAGCTGACCGTGCTGACCGACTGGGCGTACAAGGACAAGTACAACATGTTCCTGTACGAGGCCGTCGAGTACCGCGCCAAGTCGGCGTTGGAGGGCGGCCTGCGCGTCGGCTACGGCTGGGCCAACGGCAGGTACGAGGTCGCCGCCTATGGCCGCAACATCACCAACCACCGCCAGGTCGTCGCTGCCATCGACTTCAACAACCTGACCGGCATCGTCAACGAGCCGCGCAGCTACGGCGTTCAGTTCAAGGCCTCGTTCTGACCCGAGGGGGCCGTCGGCCCCTTGCGCGCGCGGACGACATGCAGGCCCCGCCTGCGACTCCGTGAAAACCAGCTGACGGCCCGGCCCTTCTAGGGGTCGGGCCTGTTTTTTTGACCCCTAGAATCTTTGCGACATGTCCGCGCCCCTTCCTGATCCCCTCGCCCAGTCCTTTGTCGCCTTCGCCGTCGATTCCGGCGTGCTGCGCTTCGGCGAGTTCAAGACCAAGGCCGGCCGTCTCAGCCCCTACTTCTTCAACGCCGGCCTGTTCGACGACGGCGCCAAGCTGGGTCGCCTGGCCGGCTTCTATGCCGAACGCCTGATCGCGTCGGACCTGGCCTTCGACATGATCTTCGGCCCGGCCTACAAGGGCATCACGCTGGCCGCAGCCGTCGCGATGGAGCTGGCGCGGCGCGGCCACAACGTGCCGTTCGCCTACAACCGCAAGGAAGCCAAGGACCACGGCGAGGGCGGCACGCTGGTCGGTGCGCCAGTGCAGGGCCGCGTGCTCATCATCGACGACGTCATCTCCGCCGGCACCTCGGTGCGCGAGTCCATCCAGATGATCCGGGCCGCCGGCGCGACGCCCTGTGGCGTCAGCATCGCGCTGGACCGCCAGGAAAAGGCGGCCTCGGGCGGTGTCGACAGCCCGCTGTCCGCCGTTCAACAGGTGCGCGAGCAGCACGGCCTGCCGGTCATCGCCATCGCCGGCCTGGCCGACCTGCTGGCCTACCTGGACGGCGCGTCCGAGCTGGCCGCCCACCGCCCGGCCGTGCTGGCCTACCGAGAGCGTTACGGGGTCTGATGCGCGCACTGCTCGTCGTCGCCGGCCTGTTGCTGCTCGCCCCCGCTGTCCGCGCCCAGGACGGCTCGCCGGGCAAAGGCATCTACACGTGCACGACGGCCGACGGCCGCAAGCTGACCAGCGACCGCCCCATCGCCGAGTGCACCTCGCGCGAGCAGCGCGTGCTGAACCCCGACGGCTCGCACCGCGCGACACTGCCGCCCTTCCTCAGCCCCGAGGAACGCGCCGCCAAGGAACTGGCCGACCGGCGCGCCGCGGCCGAGCGACTGGCGGCGCAGGACGCCATCCGTCGTGACCGCACGCTGATGCAGCGCTACCCGAACGAGGCATCGCACCAGCGGGCGCGCGCGCTGGCGCTGGACGACGCCAACAAGGCCATGCGCATCTCCGAGCGCCGCATCCAGGACCTGGGCGTGGAGCGCAAGCCGTTGATGGACGAGGCCGAGTTCTACAAGGGCCGCCCGCTGCCCGGCAAGCTCAAGCAGGCGCTGGACGCCAACGACGCCGGCGTCGAGGCACAGCAGCAGCTGATCGAGAACCAGAAGGCCGAGATCGTGCGCGTCAACGCGCGTTTCGATGCCGAGCTGGCACGGCTCAGGAAGCTGTGGACCGGCACTGCGCCGGGCTCCATGCCACCACTGAGCGAACTGGAACGCACGGCGCCGCGCGCGACGCCCAAGCGCTGAGGCCCGGGCCCGCGAGCCCTAGACCGTCATCTCCTGCCCCACCTGCAGCGCGTTGATGCGGTGCGGACTGGTCAATGCCTGCACGCCGTGCATGACGGCCTCGACCTCGCCAGGCTTGATGTGGGTGATGTGCACATCCACGACCCCCGCCAGCAGCGACAGCTCGCGGCCCAGGTCCGTGGGGCACAGGTGCTGGCTCAGATGCGCCAGCTCGATCTCGTCGTCGCTGAAGGCGGTCTCGATCACGAGGTGCGACAACCGCAGCTGCGACAGCCGCTGCCACAGCGCCGGATTGGGCCCCGTATCGCCGGTGAAGACCCAGTGCGCGTGGTCTCGCGCCGCGCCGCCATCCACCGCGAAACCCACGGCCGGCACGGTATGCATCGCGGACAGCACCTCGATGGCGCGACCGCCCAGATTCAGCCGGTCGCCGACCTGGAAGGGATGCAGCGACAGGACCGGTGCGTCGCGGCTCGGCAGGCGCGTGAAGTCCGGCCAGATCACGCCGTTGAAGATGTGCTGCTGCAGCGCGGCCAGCGTCTCGGGCAGCCCATGCACCTGGATGGGCGGACGGCCCGCGGCCTTGCGCAGGCGCAGCACCGCATCGGCCAACAGCGGGATGCCCAGGATGTGATCCAGGTGGGCGTGCGTCAGCAGCACATGATCGATGGCGGCCAGCGCATCCAGCGGCAGGTCACCCACACCCGTGCCGGCGTCGATGAGCACATCGTCGTCGAGCAGGAAGGCGGTGGTCTTGTAGCCGGCCGCAATGGCGCCGGAACAGCCCAGGACGCGGATTTTCATCAGGATGCTTGGCTCGCAATCGGGGCCTCGCATCGGGCGAGGCGGAGCCAAGAATTTAAGCACCCGAAGCCGGGCTCAGCTGGTCGGAATACCGACTTGGGGACATGGCGACCGGTAGGAAATCACAGGTCGCTACGAAGTCGGCGGCGCCCCTCGAAAGGGGTCGCCAGGCGCGCAAAAGGCGCCGGTCAGACCTGCACGAACTGCATCTGCGTGCCGGCCAGCTCGATGAGGTCACCGCTGCGCAGCGCGATCGACTCGCCGGTCAGCGGAATGCCGTTGACGCTGGGACGCTGCGTGCCTTCGACGTGCGCGAACACGTAGCCGGTGGGGCGCTTGGTGATGGACGCCACCTGCACGCCGGGCTTGCCCAGCGTCGTGACGACCTTGGTCAGCCCCACTTCGCGGCCGGCCGCGGCACCCGTCAGCACCTTGATGGAGGCGGGGCCGATCACCGCACCGCCGCCCAGCGATCCGAACGAGGAACTCGGCCCCACGCCCGGCGCCGGCGGGAAGCCGCCCGGCTTGAGGATCATGGTCTTCTCGTAGTCGCCGCCGTCGTTCAGCAGGAACTTGATCTTGTACTTGCCGATCTCGACCGTGTCATTGCCCGCCAGCAGCTGCTTCTTGATGGCCTTGCCATTGATGTAGGTGCCGTTGGTGGAATTGAGGTCTTCGATGAAGACGTCATTGCCAACCATCTGCAGCACGGCGTGTTCGCCGCTGACTGCCAGGTTGTCGATGACGATGTCGTTGTACGGACGGCGACCCAACGTGGTCTTGTCCTTGGTGATCTGCACCTCCTTGATCACGACGCCGTCGAGCGAAACCACCAGTTTGCCCATGTAAGACCTCAAGTTCTGTTATGCGTGCCGCGACTCGTACAGCCAAGAATTCACTTGCCGCCACGTCGACCGAAGGGCCACCAGCCCCGTCCTTCGGTACGTTGACGGCCCTCGGCGCGGACCAGGATGAGCGCGATGTTATCGCGCCCGCCATTGTCATTGGCTCCATTGATCAGGGCCTGCGCCGCATCGGCCAACGTGGCATGGGCGCCGAGCACCGCGGCCAGGCTTTCATCGTCCAGCATGTCGGACAAGCCGTCGGAGCAGAACAGGTAGACGTCTTCCGGCTGGATCTCGTGCAGGTGCAGCTCCATCAGCACGGTGTCTTCCACACCCACGGCGCGCGTGACGAGATTCTTGTTGCTGGAGAACGCTGCCTCTTCCACGGTCAGCAGGCCGGCGTCGATCTGCTCCTGCAGCAGGGAGTGGTCGCGCGTGATTTGCATCAGCCGCCCGCCGCGCCAGCGGTAGGCGCGCGAATCGCCCACGTGGCCCAGCAGCAGGCCTTCGGGTCGGAACACGCCCAGCACCAGCGTCGTGCCCATGCCGGCATAGCGCGGATCGGTGTTGGCCGCATTGAAGATCGCGCGGTTGGCGTTGTCCACGCAGATGTCCATCGCACGACGGACCTCGCCCGCGCGGGCTTCCTGTCCGCCGTCCTTGAGCCAGCGCCCCAGCTCCGTGCTGACGAAGCTGGTCAGCATCTGGCTCGCGACCTCGCCGGCGTTGTAGCCGCCCATGCCGTCTGCCAGCACGGCCAGACCGGCGGCTTCATCCAGCGCGACCGAGTCCTCGTTGTTGTCTCGCGCACGACCGACGTCGGTGGCACTGAAGAACTCCAGGATCATGGGGCTTGGGGTGGCGCGTCGGGCTGGGCGGAGGAGCGGCGATTCTGCCCTGCTTCCTCCGGCGTCAAGCGCAGTGTTTGTGCGAAGCCAACGTCGGGCGGGGCGCTGGAGTTGGGGGCCACGTCGTCATTCAGCGAGGTGAGGACGAGCACCGCATCGAGGTCCCGCGCCATCTGCTCCCCAGAGGAATAGCGCAGTTCCGGACGCTTCTCCAGCGCCACCGCCAGCACCAGCGCCAGCGCCTCCGGCAGGCCGGGACGGTGAATCCTCACGTCCGGCGCCGGCTCGGTGGCGATCAGCTGCATCAGCCGCGCCATGGAGTCGCTCTGGTGCGGCAGGGCGCCGGTCAGCAGCTGGTACAGCAGCACGCCGAGCGAGTAGAGATCGCTGCGGCCATCGACCTTCAGCCCGGCCAGCTGCTCGGGCGACATGAAGGACGGCGTGCCCAGCACCAGACCCGTGCGCGTGCGGCTGCCGTCGCCGACGCGGGCGATGCCGAAGTCCATCAGCTTCAGTCCGCCGTTGACGCGGTCCAGCATCACGTTGGCCGGCTTGATGTCGCGGTGGACCACGCCCTGGCCGTGGGCATGGTGCAGCGCGCGCGCCAGCCGGGCGCCCAACTGCACGACCTCGCGCGCAGGCAGCAGCTGGCCGGCCTGGGTGAACTGGCTGAGGTCGCGGCCCAGCACGTACTCCAGCGCAATCCACGCGTCGCCGCCGTCCTGGCCGGCGTCGACCACTTGCAGGATGTCGGGATGCTCCAGCGCGCGAGCGGCGTGCGCCTCGCGCATGAAGCGCTCGCGCACGTCGATCAAGTCCTCGGCAGAAAACTCGCGGCTCAACGCCAGTCGCTTGATGGCGACCTGGCGGCCGGTGGAGCGCTGCGTGGCCTTGTAGACGATGGCCATCGCGCCGCGGCCGATCTCGGCACCGATCTCGAAGTCACGCAGATCGCTGGCGCTCGCAGTGGCTGCAGCGACTGCGTCGCTCGCCGGGACCGGGAGCGCGGACGCCCCGCTGGACGGCGTGTCCACGTCGCGGCCCAGGAGGCGCTGCCAGAACCCAGGTTTGCCGCTAGCCATGCGGCGATCTTAGGCCGAGCCTCGGCGCGATCGCATCAGCCCGAGCCCCACCACCAGGATGGCGCCCGCAATGCCGACCGTGAAGGCCAGATCGTGCAGGTTGGTATCGAACCAGCCGTGCAGTGCCGCGTCGGTCACGGCCATCTCGCCTGCCACAAAACCCAGCAGCGCCGCGCCCAGCGTGATGATGGCCGGGTAGCGCTGCATCAGCTTCAGCAGCAGGGTGCTGCCAAAGATGATGAGCGGGATCGACAGGCCCAGGCCGATCAGCAGCAGGACCGGGCGCATGGGCGCGGCGGCATTGCTGGCCGCCGCGGCAATGGCCACGACGTTGTCCAGGCTCATCGCGAGGTCGGCCAGCAGGATGGTGCGAACGGCCGCCCACAGACCGTCAGCCTCGCCCACGTCGGACTCCTCGTCAGCCTGGTTCATCAGCTTCACGCCGATCCAGACCAGCAGCGCGGCACCCACCAGCTTCAGCCAGGGCAGCTGCAGCAACTGGATGGCAAACAGCGCCAGCAGCACGCGCATCAGGATGGCTGCGGCAGCGCCACCGATGATGGCCTGACGCTGCCGCTGGGGCGGCAGCCTGCGTGTCGCGAGCGCGATGACCACGGCGTTGTCGCCCGACAGCAGGATGTCGGCCCAGATGATCTTCAGCAGCGCGAAGAAGAACGCGGCGTCGAGGTGTTCCATGATTTCGGAATGAAAAAAGCCGTCGGGTGTCCGACGGCTGGTAGGGGCAATCAGGCCTGAATTACAGCAGGGCCTTCAGCAGCTTGCCCATCTCGGACGGGTTGCGCGTGATGGTGAAGCCGCACTCTTCCATGATGGCGAGCTTGGCATCGGCCGTGTCGGCGCCGCCGGAGATCAGCGCGCCGGCGTGGCCCATGCGCTTGCCCGGAGGGGCGGTGACACCGGCGATGAAGCCGACGATGGGCTTCTTCATGTTGGCCTTGCACCAACGGGCGGCTTCCGCCTCGTCGGGGCCGCCGATCTCGCCGATCATGATGACGGCGTCGGTGTCCGGGTCATCATTGAAGGCCTTCATCACGTCGATGTGCTTCAGACCGTTGATCGGGTCGCCGCCAATGCCGACAGCCGAGGATTGGCCCAGGCCGATCTCGGTCAGCTGCGCCACGGCTTCATACGTCAGCGTGCCGGAGCGCGACACGACACCGATGCGGCCCTTGCGGTGGATGTGGCCCGGCATGATGCCGATCTTGATCTCGTCCGGCGTGATCAGGCCCGGGCAGTTGGGGCCCAGCAGCAGCGTGCGCTTGCCGCCGGCGGCTTCCTTGGCCTTCATCTTGTTGCGCACTTCCAGCATGTCGCGCACGGGGATGCCCTCGGTGATGCAGATCGCCAGGTCCAGATCAGCCTCGACGGCTTCCCAGATCGCAGCGGCGGCACCGGCCGGCGGCACGTAGATGACGGAGACGGTCGCACCGGTCTGGCCGGCAGCTTCCTTGACGGTCGCGTAGATGGGGATCTCGCTGAACTTCTCGCCGGCCTTCTTGGGATTCACGCCCGCGACGAAGGCGTTCTTGCCGTTGGCATAGGCCTGGCAGCCCAGCGTGTGGAACTGACCGGTCTTGCCGGTGATGCCCTGGGTGATGACCTTGGTGTCTTTGTTGATGTAGATCGACATTTCTCTTACTCCTGGGCTTTAGGCAACGGCCGCAACGATCTTGGTGGCCGCTTCGGCCATCGTGTCGGCGGCGATGATGGGCAGGCCGGATTCGGCCAGCATCTTCTTGCCCAGTTCCTCGTTGGTGCCCTTCATGCGCACGACCAGCGGCACGCTCAGGTTCACGGCCTTGCAGGCGGTGATGACGCCTTCGGCGATGGTGTCGCACTTCATGATGCCGCCGAAGATGTTGACCAGGATGCCCTTCACTTCCGGGTTCTTCAGCATGATCTTGAAGGCCTCGGTGACCTTCTCGGCGGTGGCGCCGCCGCCGACGTCCAGGAAGTTGGCCGGCTCGCCGCCGAACAGCTTGATGGTGTCCATCGTGGCCATGGCCAGGCCGGCGCCGTTCACCAGGCAGCCGATGTTGCCGTCCAGCGAAATGTAGGCGAGGTCGAACTTCGAGGCCTCAACTTCGGCCGGATCTTCCTCGTCCAGGTCGCGGTAGGCGACGATCTCGGGGTGGCGGAACAGCGCGTTCGAGTCGAAGTTGAACTTCGCGTCCAGCGCCATCAGGTTGCCCTTGGAGTCGCAGTTCAGCGGGTTGATTTCAACCAGCGAAGCGTCCGTGTCCATGTAGCACTTGTAGAGCTTGGCGAAGATGTCGACCGCCTGGTCGACGGAGCCGCCGGTCAGGCCGATGGCGCCAGCGATCTTGCGCGACTGGGCTTCCGTCAGGCCGCTCAGCGGGTCGATCATCTCGGTGATGATCTTCTCGGGCGTGCTGTGGGCCACCTCTTCGATGTCCATGCCGCCTTCGCTCGACGCGATGAAGGCGACCTTCTGCGTGCCGCGGTCGGTGACCAGCGAGACATACAGCTCGTTCTTGATGTCGGCGCCGTCTTCGATGTACAGGCGGCGGACCTTCTGGCCTTCCGGGCCGGTCTGGTGCGTCTTGAGCTGCATGCCCAGGATGCCTTCGGCCTTTTCCTTCACGTCGTCGATGGTCTTGGCGACCTTGACGCCGCCGCCCTTGCCGCGGCCGCCGGCGTGGATCTGGGCCTTCACGACCCAGACCGGGCCACCCAGCTTCTGAGCGGCTTCAACGGCTTCCTGCACGGTGAAGGCCGGGATGCCGCGCGGCACCGGCACGCCGAACTGGCGCAGGATTTCTTTGCCCTGGTATTCGTGGATTTTCATGCTTGGGTCTCTCGGGTCGGGAAGTCAAGAAGCGGTGGTCGCGGACTCTGGGGTGGCCAGATGCCAGCGGGGATAGAACTGGGCGACGGTGGCGCCATCGCGGCGCAGCGCGTGGCAGCGGTCGAGCTGAAATGGGGCGGTGGGGGCGGCAGCATCGCCCTCGCGGGTGTCGATGATGGAGCCAGCCAGTGCCTGGATCACGGCCGTCGGCAGCACCTGGCACAACTCGGTGAGGTGGGTGCAGCCATGCGTGCCGCCGAGGCGCTCCGCGACGGCCTGGCGGAAACCCTTCAGCAGGTTCAGGCCCACGAGCCGCTGGTAGGCATCGCCATGCTCGCCACAGGCGCCGACGTAGGGCATCCACAGCGTCTGTGACGCCACTGAGACGATGCTCAGCCCCGCGTCGACGGTCAGCTGCAGGCGCATTTCATGGATGGGGTCCCCCGCCTTGCGTACGACGCCGGCCAACGGCACGTCATGCGACTTGGTGTCCGTCAGGCTGGCTTCGACATCGAACAAGCCGTCATCCCGCGCGAACACCTGCACATCGAGGGCGCGGCGGTGCAGCGGGCGGCGCGTGACTGATGGGTGAACGGGAGGCATGAAACGGAGCGGGCGAAGCAACCCGGCCGGTGCCGGGGACAGCGGTTGGACCGACTCGCAGGGCCGCTTTGCCAAGGAGTTGGGGGCTTGTAACCGGGTGAACCGCCGTTCTGGCGGCAGCCGGCAATGTAGCACGCGGGTGAAAAACACCCCTTGCGTGCGCTGACAAGCGAGCCTCAGGCGCGCAGCAAGCGGCGCACCACATCGGGGGCAAAGCCGCGCGCCAGCAGGAAACGCGTCTGGCGTGCCTGCTCCGTTGATTCACGCGCGGGCTCCTCACCAAAACGCTTGTGCCAGACCTCGCGGGCACGCTCCAGTTCGCTTGCCCGCAGCATGGCCTGCTGCTCGGCGTCCAGCCTCAAACCGTGTTGGGCCAGCTCCTGCTGGATGCGCTGGGTGCCAAAGCGGCCAGCGCGCACGTGCAGGCGGGACTCCACGAAGCGGCTTTCATCCAGGTAGCCATCGGCTGCCAGTGCATCCAGCAACGTGTCGATGGCCACTTCGCCCGCCTCGGCCGCAATCGCGGCGTCGTCGTCTTCTTCTGTCGCGCCCGCCTCGGCCGCAGCCGCCTTCACGGCCTGCAGCGCGCGTTGGCTTTGCTGCTGCTGAATGCGCAGCAGCTTGCGTTTCAACTCCGTGCGGCTGTGCTCGCGCTGGGCGAGCAAACCGATGGCGCGCGCTTTCAGGGATAGAGGCGCACGGCTCACCGTGCAGGCGGGGCGGCTTATTCGCCGGCCGGCGACCCGGCCAGCAGCGCCACGCCCAGGGATTCGCGGATCTTGTTCTCGATCTCGCGGGCCACATCGGGGTTCTCGCGCAGGAACTCGCGGGCGTTGTCCTTGCCCTGGCCAATCTTCTCGCCCTGATAGGCATACCAGGAACCGGACTTCTCGACGATCTTGGCGACGACGCCCATGTCGACGATTTCGCCCTCGCGGCTGATGCCTTCGCCGTAGAGGATGTCGAACTCGGCCGTCTTGAAGGGCGGCGACACCTTGTTCTTGACGACCTTGACCTTGGTCTCGGAGCCAATGACTTCCTCGCCCTTCTTGATGGAGCCAATGCGGCGGATGTCCAGGCGCACGGAGGCGTAGAACTTCAGCGCATTGCCGCCGGTGGTCGTCTCGGGCGAACCGAACATGACGCCGATCTTCATGCGGATCTGGTTGATGAAGATGACCATGCAGTTGGTCTTCTTGATCGTGGCCGTCAGCTTGCGCAGCGCCTGGCTCATCAGGCGGGCCTGCAGGCCGGGCAGGCTGTCGCCCATCTCGCCTTCAAGTTCGGCCTTGGGCGTCAGCGCGGCGACCGAGTCCACCACGATCAGGTCCACCGAACCGGAGCGCACCAGCGCATCGACGATTTCCAGGGCCTGTTCGCCGGTGTCGGGCTGGCTGATCAGCAGGTCCTGCAGATTGACGCCCAGTTTCTGAGCGTACTGAATGTCCAGCGCATGCTCGGCGTCAATGAAGGCGCATGTGCCCTGGATCTTCTGCATCTCGGCGATGACTTGCAGCGTCAGTGTCGTCTTGCCGGACGACTCGGGGCCGTAGATCTCGACGACGCGGCCGCGCGGCAGGCCGCCGACGCCCAGGGCGATGTCCAGGCCCAGCGAGCCGGTGGAGACGACCTGGATGTCCTCGATCACCTCACCCTCGCCCAGGCGCATGATGGAACCCTTGCCGAATTGCTTCTCGATCTGGGCGAGGGCGGCTTGCAGGGCCTTGGCTTTCTCGGTGTTCAGGGCTTTGACGGGGGCGTCCATGCGAATCTCCAGGTGAATGTGGCAATTATGGGGCAATCTGTATGTTTGTACAGTGTTTGGCTCCCCGAGCCAGGGCAGCGAAGGCCCCAGGCTTGATGAGCATCCTAGGCACGCGGTAGCTCACCAAGTGAGCCACCAGCACAGCGCCTAACATCCGCGCAGGAGACAACGAGACCATGCGCATCCTGATTGCCGAAGACGACCAAGTGCTGGCCGATGGCCTGCTGCGGGCGCTGCGCGCCTCGGGCTATGCGGTGGACCGCGTGTCCAGCGGCACCGAGGCCGACTCGGCACTGGCAACGCACGAATTCGATCTGGTCATCTTGGATCTGGGCCTGCCGCGGCTGCACGGGCTGGAGGTGCTGCGCAAGCTGCGCGCGCGCGGCTCGACGATGCCGGTGCTGATCCTGACGGCGGCGGACAGCGTCGAGCAGCGCGTCAAGGGCCTGGACCTGGGCGCCGACGACTACATGGCCAAGCCGTTCTCGCTGCAGGAGCTGGAAGCGCGCGTGCGGGCGCTGACGCGGCGCGGGCTGGGCACGGCCAGCAGCGTCATCAAGCACGGCCCGCTGACGTTTGACGCCACCGGCCGCGTGGCTTACATCAACGAGCAGATGCTGGAGCTGTCAGCCCGCGAGTTGTCGCTGCTGGAGGTGCTGCTGCAGCGCGCCGGGCGGCTGGTGAGCAAGGATCAGCTGGTGGAGCGGCTGTGCGAGTGGGGGGAGGAGGTCTCGAACAACGCGATCGAGGTCTACATCCACCGGCTGCGCAAGAAGATCGAACAGGGCCCCATCCGCATCGCGACGGTGCGAGGACTGGGCTACTGCCTCGAAAAGATTTCCTCCTGAACCGACATGGCCAAGGAGGGCGCCAGCCGGCAGCAGGGCTCGCTGTTCGGCGAGATCCTGGACTGGATGCTCGCGCCGCTGCTGCTGATCTGGCCCATCAGCGTTGCGCTGACCTGGCTGGTGGCGCAGGGGATCGCCGGCCGGCCTTACGACCGCGAACTGGGCGAGGTGGCACGCAGCCTGGGCCAGCAGGTCGCTGCTGCCGAGGCGCCGGCCCGTGGGCGTGACCGCTACGCGCTGCTGCCCGAGGCCGCGGCGCTGTTGCGGGCCGATGCGTCGGACACGGTCTTCTACCAGGTGCTGGGCCTGCGCGGCGAGCTGCTGAGCGGCGATGAGACGCTGCGTGTGCCGACCGAGGACGCGCCCATTGCGCCGGGCGAGCTGCGCTTTCGCGACGACGAGGTCGGCAACGATGCCGTGCGCGTGGCCTACCTGTGGGTGCTGCCCGAGGGCGCGGCCGGCACGGGCAAGACCATGCTGGTGCAGGTGGCCGAGACGCTGGGCAAGCGCGCAAGGCTGACCAACGAAATCATCAAGGGCGTCATCCTGCCGCAGTTCGTCATCCTGCCGCTGGCGGTGCTGCTGGTGTGGCTGGCGCTGGCGCGCGGCATCTCGCCGCTGAACGAGCTGCAGCGGCGGATCCGCTCGCGCGAAAGTTCAGACCTCTCCCCCATCGACGAGCAGCGGGTGCCCGACGAGGTCGCTCCACTGGTGCAGGCCATCAACGACCTGCTGGCGCGGCTGGACTCGTCGATGAGCCGGCAGAAGCACTTTCTGGCCGATGCGGCACATCAGCTGAAGACGCCGCTGGCCGGCCTGCGCACGCAGGCCGAGCTGATCCAGCGCGAGCTGGACGCGGGCCGCTCCAACCCGGACGACCTCAAGCGCTCGCTGGCCCAGATCGCCCGCGCCAGCGAGCGGGCCGCCCACATGGTCAACCAGCTGCTCGCGATGGCGCGCGCCGAGGATGCCGAGCAGGCGATGCGGCGTGAGCCCGTCAACCTTGCCGAACTGGCCATCGACACGGTTCGCGACTTCGTGCCGCGCGCGCTGGAGCGCCGCATCGACCTGGGCTACGACGGCGCGCTGGCCGACGACAGCCGCCTGCGCGTGCAGGCCCAGCCGGTGCTGCTCGGCGAGCTGATCCGCAACCTGGTCGACAACGCGCTGCTGTACACGCAGGCCGGCGGACTGGTGACGGTGCGCGTGGTCGAAGACCCGTTCGGCCAGGTGGTGGTGCTGCAGGTCGAGGACACCGGCCCGGGCATCGCGCCAGGTGAGCGCGAGAAGGTCTTCCAGCCGTTCTACCGGGCGCTGGGCAGCGGCGTGGAGGGCTCGGGCCTGGGCCTGGCCATCGTGCGCGAGATCGTGCAGCAGCACGACGCCGAGCTGACGCTGGACGACACGCGCGTGCGTCGCGCGGCGGGCGGCGAGTCGCCGGACGGGCAGGGGCCCGGTGCACGGTTCACGATCCGCTTCCCCGCCACCACCCCGGTCGACACGGCGTGACGCTCAGCTCTTGGTCAGCTTCCTGCCTCGCGCGATCGACATCAGCATGCCCAGCGACAGCCCCAGCGTCACCATGGCCGTGCCGCCATAGCTGATGAAGGGCAGCGGCACGCCCACCACGGGCAGGATGCCGCTGACCATGCCCATGTTGACGAACACATAGGTGAAGAAGCTCAGCGTCACCGCGCCGGCCAGCAAGCGACCGAACAGCGTGGGCGCCTCGGACGCGATCATCAGCCCGCGCAGGATCAGCGCCGTGAAGCCCGCCAGCAGCGCCAGCGCGCCCATGAAGCCGAACTCCTCGCCGAAGGCCGCGAAGATGAAGTCCGTGGTGCGCTCCGGGATGAACTCCAGGTGGGTCTGCGTGCCCTGCATGAAGCCCTTGCCGGTCATGCCGCCGGAGCCGATGGCGATCTCGCCCTGGATGATGTGGAATCCCTTGCCCAGCGGGTCCTTGGTCGGGTCCAGCAACGTGCAGACCCGGTGGCGCTGGTACTCCTTCAGCACGGGCCAGGTCACGTCAGGCTGGCAGATGCGCTCCTCGCTGGCCACCAGCGTCGTGATCGCCACGGCCGCGACGATGAAAGCCGGCGCGATGAGCTTCCACGGCAGGCCGGCGAAGAAGATCACGTACAGGCCTGCCGCCAGCACCAGGATGCCCGTGCCCAGATCGGGCTGCTTGGCCACCATCAGGAAGGGCAGCAGCAGCAGCCCGAACGCAGCGATGAAGTCCGGCCAGCGCAACACGCTCTCGCGGCGCTGGAACCACCAGGCCAGCATCAGCGGCGTGGCGATCTTCAGCAGCTCCGACGGCTGGATCTGCGTGACGCCGACATTGAGCCAGCGCGTCGCCCCCTTCTTGGAGATGCCGAACAGCGCTGTCGCGATCAGCAGCGCAATACCCAGGGTGTACAGCGGCACCGCCAGCATCATCAACCGCTGCGGCGGCACCTGCGCGACGATGAACATCAGCCCCAGGCCCAGCGCCATGTTGCGGCCATGGTCCACGAAACGGGTGCCGTGGTCATAACCGGCCGAATACATGGACACCAGCCCCCAGCCGCACAGCCAGAAGATGGCCAGCAGCAGCGGGATGTCAAAGCCACTGAGCCAGGGCTTGAGCCGGCTCAGCAGCGGCGGGCGTTCGATGACGGTCATCGCTTGGCTCCGGGGCTGGGGGCGGAGGCTGCTGCCGAGGCCGCCGATGCGGGCGCAGCAGGCGCCGATGCGGCCTGGCCGGGCAGCGGCACGTCGGCAGCACGGCGCGGCGTGCCGATGGGCGCGTAGGTCTGTCCCAGCTGCGTCTTGGCGATGTCTTCCTCGCTGGGGTAGGCGCCGGTCAGCAGGTAATCGAAGACGCGGCGCGCGATGGGGGCCGCCGAGGCCGAGCCCCAGCCGCCGTTCTCGACGATGACGGCCAGCGCAACGGTGGGCTGCTGCAACGGCGCGAAGCCGACGTACAAGGAGTGGTCGCGCTTGCGCTCGTCGGCCTTGATGGCGCTGTAGCGCTCGCCGGAACGCAGGCCCACGGCCTGGGCGGTGCCGGTCTTGCCGCCGCTGGCGTAGGTGGCGCCCATGAACACCTGGCGACCCGTGCCTTCCAGCACCACGCCGTTCATCGCATTGCGGATGACGTCCACGTCGGCCGGCTTCAGCGGCAGCGTCGCCGCCACGTCGCTGGCGACGCGGCGCTGCTCGTGACGGGCCACATCCTCGATATCTCGCACCAGCCGCGGCTTGAAGCGATGGCCGCCGGATGCAACGGTGGCGTAGGCATTGGCCATCTGCAGCATCGTGAAGCTGTTGTAGCCCTGGCCGATGCCCAGAGAAATGGTCTCGCCGGCAAACCACTTCTGGTTCGCCGGGCTCCTGCGGAAGTAGTTGCGCTTCCAGTCCTGCGACGGCAGCACGCCGGTGACCTCGCCCAGCAGGTCGATCTCGGTCCTGCTGCCCAGACCGAACGGCGACAGCTCCTGGTGAATCAGGTCCACACCCATCTGGTTGGCCAGGTCGTAGAAGTAGACGTTGCTGGAGGTCACGATGGCCGCGCGCATGTCCTTGGGGCCAGGCCGGTCGGCCTCGGGGCTGCCGAAGCTGCGGCCACCGAAGTTGTAGACCAGGTTGTCCTGGATGACCACATGCGGGCCGCGTTGGCCGCTGGTCAGCGCGGCCATCGCCATCAGCGGCTTGAACGTGGAGCCGGGCGGGTAGGTGCCGCGCAGCGCGCGGTTCAGCAGCGGCTTGTCGATGTTCTCGTTCAGCTCGCGCCACGAGTCGACGTCGATGCCGTCGACGAACAGGTTGGGGTCGAACGTGGGCTTGGAGACGAACGCCAGCACCTCGCCGTTGCGCGGGTCGATGGCCACCAGCGCGCCGCGGCGCTCGCCGAACAGCTGCTCCACCAGTGCCTGCAGCTTGATGTCGATGGACAGGTTCAGCGTGTTGCCGGGCGTGGGCGGGCGGTGATCCAGCCGGCGCACGGCCCGGCCGCCGGCGCTGGTCTCGACCTGCTCGAAGCCGGTGCTGCCGTGCAGCTCGCGCTCGTAGGCCTGCTCCAGCCCCAGCTTGCCGATGTACTCGGTGCCGCGGTAGTTGGCGATGTCCTCCTCCTCCCAGTCGTCCATCGCCTTCTTCTCGGCCTGGTTGATGCGGCCGATGTAGCCGATCAAGTGGGAGCCGATGTCGCCCAGCGGATAGGAGCGGAACAGCCGCGCCTTGATCTCCACGCCGGGGAAGCGGAAGCGCTGCGCCGTGAAGCGGGCCACCTCCTCGTCCGTCAGCTTGGTGCGGATGGGCAGCGAGTCGGTGTGTTTGGCCTCTTCGGCCAGGCGCTTGAAGCGGCGCTTGTCACGCGGCTGGATCTCGACGATCTGCCCCAGCGCCTCGATGGTGGCGTCCACGTCGACCACCTTCTCGGGGTTGATCTCCAGCGTGTAGGCCGAGTAGTTGCTGGCCAGCACGATGCCGTTGCGGTCCTTGATGAGGCCGCGGTTGGGCACGATGGGCACGATGGCGATGCGGTTGGACTCGGCGCGCTCGGCCAGGTCGTCGTGCTGCACGATCTGCAGCCACACCAGCCGGGCCACCAGCAGCCCAAAGCAGAACAGCACGAAGGCGACCGCCGCCAGCACGCGCAGCCGAAAGCGCGCCAGCTCCTGGTGGAGGTTCTTGATGACGACCATGTCAGTGGCGGTATTCCGGGCCGAGCGCCGGACCGCCCCAAGCCGGCCCGGCTGAGGCGGTTCGCGGCTCCATGCCGCCGATCGCCTCGTCCCCCCGGGGGCTGAGCCCGGACATGAACAGTCCGGGGGACAGTTCATGCCTGGCGAACAGCCGTGGCGTCAGCCGCGGCGCGTCCTGCAAGGACGGCCAGACTCGCCCGCGTTCAGCGCGGCAAGGTTGGACGAAGGGCGAACGCATCACAGCGGCCGGTGCGCGTCGCGGTCCGGCGCGCGGCGCTGCGGCGCCAGCAGCAGCACGCAGGCCACCGGCCACAGCGCCGCCTCCAGGAACGGCACCAGCAGCACGCTCCAGCCCGGCCACATGCCGCCCACCGCCATGCGCACGACCAGCGTCAGCACATGCGCAGCAACGAACAGCGGCAGGATCTGCACCGCCTGGCCGACCAGGCTGAACCAGGCCATGCGCCGGTGCAGCGCGATGGCGCCGAAGCTCAGCGCGCTGTAGGCCAGCGCATGCTGACCGAGCACCGCACCGTCGTGCACGTCGATGAACAACCCGAACACGAACGCCCACAGCACGCCCACGCGGCGCGGCTGGTGCACCCCCCAGAACACCAGCACGACCGCCAGCACATCGGGCATGGCCGCCAGCCGGCCCATGGGCACCATGTCGATCAGCAGCGCGACGAACAGCGTGAACGCGATGAACCAGGGGTTGGCGGGCAACAGCAGCCGCTCTGCGGCGCGCGGCATGATCATGGTGCGGCTCCGGACGCTTTGGTTGCGGCCTTCTCGGCGCGCTCGGCCTTCTTGGTCGCGCGCGCGGCGGCCTTGGCCTCGGCCGCGGACGCTGCCTCGGACGCGGCGGTGGCCTCCGCCTCGTGCTTGGCCGCGAGGTGCCGGTCCATGGGCAGCAGCACCAGCACATGGCGCGCACTGTCGGGCTGCGCGATCGGCGCCAACCGCACCTGCGCGAAGCTGGAGTCGCCGCGCCGCTCGACCGCTGCGACACGGGCGACCGGCAGGCCCGGCGGGTAAATGCCGTCCAGGCCCGAGGTGGTCATCGTGTCGCCCACCTTCACATCGGCGTTCGCGGCCAGGAAGCGCAGGTCCATGCCGTTGCCGTCCGCGCGGCCCGCCGCGGCATTGCGCATCTGAGTGCGCACGTTCAGCAGCGGGATGGCGGCGTCCTTGTCGTTCAGCAGCGTGACCTCAGCCGACAGCGGATAGACGCGCGTCACCTGCCCGAGCACGCCGGCCTCGTTGATGACCGGCGAGCCGGCGGTCACGCCCTGCGTGGCGCCACGGTCGATGACCACGCGGCGCGAGAACGGGTCCGGCGCCTCGAACAGCACTTCCGCCGCCAGCGAGGGCACGGTCATCGCCGGCTGCAGGCCCAGCAACTTGCGCAGGCTGTCGTTCTCGGCCTGCAGCGCCGCCACGCGCGAGAAGCGCTCGGCCTGCTGCGCCAGCTGGCGCCTGGCCTGGTCTTCAGCGGCCATCGCGCGCTGGGTGCCGCGCAGGTAGTCGCCGGCCGTCTCCCACGCGTCCACCGGCGTCAGCAGCAGACGCTGCACCGGCTGCAGCACCAGCGCCAGCGCGCTGCGGGCCGGCTGCATCAGCCTGAAGCGCGCGTCCGCCACCATCAGCAGCAGCGCCAGCGCCGAGCACAGCGCGAGCTTGGTCAGCGCCGACGGGCCCTGGCGGAACAGCGGCGGCGGGGAACGGTCAAGAGTGCCGAGGGGCATCGAAGCAGGACAGCGAAAGTGCGCGTGGTGTCAGCGGCGGCGGCTGACGCCCCTCTCGGAGGGTGGACTCGGTGGGCCGAGACCGGGATCTCACATCAGTCGGAGGTGAAGATGGAGCCCAGGCGCTCCATGCGCTCCAGGGCCATGCCGCAACCGCGCACGACGCAGGTCAGCGGGTCCTCGGCCACCAGCACCGGCAGGCCGGTCTCTTCGCTCAGCAGGCGGTCCAGGTCGCGCAGCAGCGCGCCGCCACCGGTCAGCATCATGCCGCGCTCGGCGATGTCGGCGCCCAGCTCGGGCGGCGTCTGCTCCAGCGCATTCTTCACGGCAGAGACGATCTGGTTCAGCGGATCGGTCAGGGCTTCCAGGATCTCGTTGGACGAGATCGTGAAGCTGCGCGGCACGCCCTCGGCGAGGTTGCGGCCCTTGACCTCCATCTCCTTGACCTCGGAGCCCGGGAAGGCGCTGCCGATGTTCTTCTTGATGGCCTCGGCGGTCTGCTCGCCGATCAACATGCCGTAGTTGCGGCGGATGTAGTTGATGATTGACTCGTCGAACTTGTCTCCGCCGACGCGCACCGAGCCCTTGTAGACCATGCCGCCCAGCGAGATGACGCCAACTTCCGTGGTGCCGCCGCCAATGTCCACGACCATCGAGCCCGAGGCCTCGGCCACCGGCAGACCCGCGCCGATGGCGGCCGCCATGGGTTCCTCAATCAGGTAGACCTCGCTGGCGCCAGCGCCCAGGGCCGCATCGCGGATGGCGCGCTTCTCGACCTGGGTGGAGCCGCAGGGCACGCAGATGATGATGCGCGGGCTGGGCTTGAAGGTCTTGCTGTCGTGGACCATCTTGATGAACTGCTTGATCATCTGTTCGGTCACGACGAAATCGGCGATGACGCCGTCCTTCATCGGGCGGATCGCCTCGATGTTGCCGGGCACCTTGCCCAGCATGGCCTTGGCCTCCCGGCCGACGGCCTGAATGGTCTTCTTGCCGTTGGGGCCACCCTCGTGGCGGATCGACACCACCGAGGGCTCGTCCAGCACGATGCCCTTGCCGCGCACGTAGATCAGGGTGTTGGCGGTGCCGAGGTCGATGGCCAGATCGGTGGAGAAATAGCGGCGCAGGGAGGCGAACATGGTGGGCGCGGGAGGAGCCTCGCCGGCGGGGCGCGGCTCTGAATTCGGGGGGTCTGGAAAGCCAAGAGGCCGCCCGAAGCCGCGACGAAATGCATCGCTGACAGGGCAGCCTCAAAGGCCATGAAGATGGGCGGCGATAATACCCGATCACCCCTGTTTTGAGCCTGTCCCCGCTAGGTTTTTGGCTCAATCCTTACACCTGAAAACGACCCATGAGCCTCACCCCCGACGACGTGAGCCGCATCGCCAACCTGGCCCGGCTGGAGCTGCAGCCGGCCGAGTCTGCCGGCCTGCTCGGCAACCTGAACGACTTCTTCAAGATCGTCGAGCAGATGGGCGCCGTGGACACCGCCGGCGTCGAGCCGCTGTACACGCCGCTGTCGGCCATCCAGCAGGTGCAGCTGCGCCTGCGCGAGGACGCCGTCACCGAGAGCAACCAGCGCGAGCTGAACCAGCGCAGCGCCCCAGCCGTCGAGGACGGCCTCTTCCTCGTTCCCAAGGTCATCGAATGAAGCCCGTTCACGACATGGGCGTGGCCGAACTGGCCGCCGCCCTGAAGACCCGCGCGCTGTCCAGCCGCGAGGCCACACAGGCGCTGCTGGACCGCATCGCCGCGCACGACCAGGCGCTGGGCGCGTTCCTGCACGTGGACGCCGAGTCCGCCCTCACGCGCGCCGCCGCCGCCGATAGCCTGCTGGCTGCCGGCCAGGGCGGCGCGCTGACGGGCGTGCCGGTCGCGCACAAGGACATCTACGCCACGGCGGACATGCCCACCACCGCCGGCTCCAAGATGCTGGCCGGCTACCGCAGCCCGTTCGACGCCACGGTGGTGGCCAAGCTGAGCGCTGCCGGCACCGTCAGTCTCGGCAAGCTGAACTGCGACGAGTTCGCGATGGGCTCGGCCAACGAGAACAGCGCGTACTTCCCGGCCCACAACCCCTGGGACCTGGGCCGTGTGCCCGGCGGCTCGTCGGGCGGCTCAGCGGTGGCCGTGGCCGCGCGCCTGGTGCCCGGCGTGACCGGCACCGACACCGGCGGCTCCATCCGCCAGCCGGCCAGCTTCACGGGCATCACCGGCATCAAGCCCACCTACGGCGTGTGCTCGCGCTACGGCATGATCGCCTTCGCCTCCAGCCTGGACCAGGCCGGCCCGATGGCCCGCTCGGCCGAGGATTGCGCGCTGCTGCTGTCGGCCATGAGCGGATTCGACGAGCGCGATGCCACCAGCGTGGAGCAACCGCCGCAGGACTTCCACGCGCAGATGCTGGCGGCGCGCGCAGGCGCCTCGGTGGGTAAGCCGCTGGCCGGCTTGCGCATCGGCCTGCCGCGCGAGTTCTTCCCCGCGGGCCTGTCTGCCGACGTGAACGCCGCCGTGCGCGCCGGCCTGGCCGAGCTGGAGAAGCTGGGCGCCACGCTGGTGGACGTGAGCCTGCCCCGCACGGAGCTGGCCATCCCCGTGTACTACATCATTGCCCCGGCCGAGGCCAGTTCGAACCTCTCACGCTTCGACGGCGTCAAGTTCGGCCACCGCGCCGCCCAGTACGACGACCTGCTGGACATGTACAAGAAGACGCGCGCCGAGGGCTTCGGCGCCGAGGTCAAGCGGCGGATCATGATCGGCACCTATGTGCTCTCGCACGGCTACTACGACGCCTACTACCTTCAGGCGCAGAAGCTGCGCCGCATGATCGCGGACGACTTCCAGCAGTGCTTCACGCAGTGCGACCTGATCGCCGGACCTGTGGCGCCCACCGTCGCCTGGAAGCACGGCGAGGGCAAGGACAACCCCACACAGGCCTACCTGGCCGACATCTTCACGCTGCCCGGCTCGCTGGCCGGCCTGCCTGGCATGAGCGTGCCGGTGGGTACCGGCGAAGGCGGCATGCCCGTGGGCCTGCAGCTGATCGGCAACTACTTCAAGGAAGGGCAGCTGTTGCACGCCGCGCATGCCCTTCAGCAAGCGACCGACTGGCACCAAGCTGCCCCGGCGGGGATCTGATATGCCTACATCGCAACTCATCCGTGGTTATGAGGTCGTCATCGGCCTTGAAAACCACGTTCAGCTCTCCACGCAGAGCAAGATCTTCAGTGGCAGCTCGACTGCCTTCGGTGCCGCGCCCAACACCCAGGCCTCGCCAGTGGACCTGGCGTTGCCCGGCACGCTGCCTGTGCTGAACCGCGCGGCCGTCGAGCGGGCCATCCGCTTCGGCCTGGCGGTGGGCGCCAAGGTGGCGCCGTTGTCCATCTTTGCGCGCAAGAACTACTTCTACCCGGACCTGCCCAAGGGCTACCAGATCAGCCAGTTCGAGATCCCGGTGGTGCAGGGCGGCAAGGTGGAGTTCTTCGTCGGTGACAAGAAGCACGTCGTCAATCTGACCCGTGCCCACCTGGAAGAAGACGCGGGCAAGAGCCTGCACGAGGACTACCACGGCCAGTCGGGCATCGACCTGAACCGCGCGGGCACCCCGCTGCTGGAGATCGTGTCCGAGCCGGACATGCGCTCGGGCGCCGAGGCGGCCGAGTACGCCAAGACGCTGCATGCGCTGGTGATGTGGCTGGGCATCTGCGACGGCAACATGCAGGAAGGCTCGTTCCGCTGCGACGTCAACGTGTCGGTGCGCAAGCCGGGCGAGCCCTTCGGCACGCGCCGCGAGATCAAGAACCTCAACAGCTTCCGCTTTCTCGTCGACGCGGTGAACTACGAGGTCAACTGGCAGATCGACGAGATCGAGGACGGCCGCAAGATCCAGCAGGCGACCGTCCTCTACAACCCGGACACCGGCGAGACCCGCGCGATGCGCAGCAAGGAAGACTCGGCCGACTACCGCTACTTCCCCGACCCCGACCTGCCGCCCCTGGTCATCGCGCCGGAATGGGTGGAGCGGGTGAAGGGCGAGATGCCCGAGCTGCCGGCCGTCATGGCTGCGCGCTTCATCGAGGCCGACGGCCTGCCCGAGTACGACGCGACGATGATGACCCAGAGCCTGGCGACGGCACGCTACTACGAGGCCGCCAAGGCGGCGGGCGCGGTGCCGAAGCTGGTGGCGAACTGGGTCATGGGCGAGATCAGCAAGCGGCTGAATGCGTCGGGCGGCGAGATCGCCGCCGCGCCGGTCGGCCCCGAACTGCTGGCGAAGCTGATCGCCCGCATCTCCGACGGCACGATCTCGAACAACGCCGCCAAGCAGGTGTTCGAGTCGCTGTGGAGCAGCGAGTCTGCCGACGTGGACGCCGTCATCGAGGCCAAGGGCCTGAAGCAGGTCAGCGACACCGGCGCCATCGAGGCCATCCTCGACGAAGTGCTGGCCGCCAACCAGAAGTCGGTGGACGAGTTCCGCGCCGGCAAGGACAAGGCCTTCAACGCGCTGGTCGGCCAGGCCATGAAGGCCACCAAGGGCAAGGCGAACCCCGCACTGGTCAACGAGCTGCTGAAGAAGAAGCTGGGCTGAGCCGCCTGGCCTGCACGGCAAGACGATGGCGCCTGCGGGCGCCATTCTTCATTTGCTTACGTCTGACGTTTTTGCGTCGCTCCCGGTTCGAGTGACAGAACGCGTCGGTCCAAGTGACATTTTTTGTCAGTCCGATCGAACAGATGCCTGCAAATGCGTGCAAATCCGCACACTCGACGCGAGGTGAGAGCTGGCACGGCCCCTGCATTCAATGGGTCTGCCCTCCCAACCCACTCACTCGCTGGAGTACCGAACATGCAACTGAAGCAAACCGCCCAAAAGGGTTTCACCCTGATCGAACTGATGATCGTCGTGGCGATCATCGGCATCCTGGCTGCCGTGGCGATTCCGCAGTACAAGGATTACACGGCCAAGTCCAAAGCCGCGTCCGTCGTGACCAGCCTGGGCGCTTACACGAAGGCCGTGGCCATTTGCACACAAGAGACGGGCACCAAGACTGGCTGCAATCTTGGTACGAATGGCGTGCCCGCCACCATGACTACTGCCCTTATCAGCAAAGTTGAAGTGGCCGATGGCGAGGTCAAAGCAACTCTGAAGGCGAAGGCCGTTGGTGACAATGCTGCCACCGATACGATCACGCTGACGCCTGATCTCACGGACGCTGCCCGCATCAAGTGGGTGGTTAGCGTTTCTACCGGCATTCCGGCCGCTGTCAAGGAATCGCTGGAAAAGTCCTTCTCCTAATCGGTCAAGTTCTTTTTTGCATACAAAGGGCCTTCGGGCCCTTTGTGCATTTCTGGATCCGGCCATGACTACAACGCCCCGTCTCACCAACCCGGTCGTGATCGCCCTGGCAGGCTACCTGCTGGCCATGCCCATGCTGGCCCCGCTGACGGGGTCGGAACTGAGCGCCTATGACGCTGCGCGGGTTGTGCAACTTGTGCTGCTGCCAGCCATTGCCGCCCTGGGCGTCAGAGCAGTGATCCCGGCACTGCCCCCCGGCATGCGCTGGGCGCTGCTCGCCCTGTCGACACTGGGGCTGCTGTCCTGCGCGTTCGCCATCAACAACTGGATGGCCCTACGCGAATTCCTGAACCTGGCTGGCCTCATCGCGGTTGGCGCCATCCTGGCGGCGCAGGGGCGGGACACGCTGGCGTGGTTGCCCAAGGTCGCGGCCCTGGCAGTGATGGCTTACGCCGTGCCTGTTCTGAGCATGGCCATGATCGGGGCCACGCAAGGCCTGCCGCTAAGCGCGGACCTGCCGCTGCCGGGCTTTGCCAACCGGCGCTACTTCAACCATGTGCAGACCGTGGCGCTGCCATTGGCCGCCTACGGCGTCCTCTGTTTCCACTCCCAGCTCCTGCGCGTGCTGACCGGCCTCGGGTTGCTGGCCAGCATGGTGCTGCTGTGGGTCACCTTGGGGCGGGGTAGCTTGGTCGGGATGGCAGCGGCATCGTTCGTGCTGGGTGTCCTGTGGGTGCGGGGCCGCCGCGAGGTGCGAACACAATGCCTCGTTCTGATCGGTGGCCTGCTCATTGCGGCCGCGCTTTCGACGCTGATCCAAGTATTTGCCGCGTCGGCCGCGCAAGAGTCGGGGTTAGCGCGCGAGCCGCCGGCCGCGGAGCTCTCCAGCGATCACTCACGTTTCGGCCTGTGGCAACGCGCCTGGGACATGGCGACGGCATCACCGTGGCTCGGCGCCGGCCCGATGCACTACGCCTACGGCCATCCCGACAAAGCCGCCCATCCACACAGCCTGCCTTTGCAGTTGATCGCCGAATGGGGCTTCCCTGCCACGCTGCTGATCCTGGTGATGTGGGTCTATGCCATGGCTGCCATGGCGCGGCGACTCCGCACCTGCGCGGGCCGCGATTTCGCACTCGGCGCCAGTCTGCTGGCGTGCTGGGCCTCGGTGTTCGTCGACAGCTGGTTTTCCGGACTGTGGGTGATGCCCGTCAGCCAGATGTGGCTGGCAGCGTTGATGGGCTTAAGTGGGGCCTGGCTCTCGCAGCAGAATCCTCCGGCAGCCTCGGCAGCAAGGCGCTGGAGCGTGCTGCCGCTGCTATTGACCGGTGCGCTGCTGCTGCACACGCTGCCGGAGCTGATCCAGCTGAGAGCGCACCTCGAATCAGTCAAGTTGAATGACGGGGCCCGCCCCCGATTCTGGTTCCACGGACAGTTCGGCCCGCAGACGCCGCCTGATCGGCCCTGAAGGGGCGCTCTGCTGCTAGACCTCCGCCGGCCCATGCCATCATCCGCGCCCATGTCCGCGCCGCCCTCCCTCCCCACCCCGGCCCTCGTCGCCACACTCGCGCTGGCCGCAGCCCTCCCCCCGCTGCTGGCCTTCAACCAGACCCCCGCTGCCACGCTCTACAACCAGCTGCTGGCGCTCGCCGGCTGGGGCGCGGTATTGCTGCTGTGGGCGCGCAGCTCTCCCGCCTGGCGCGCCGGTCTGAAGAGCCCTGCCGCAATTGCGCTGGCGCTGCTGCTGATCGCGCCGCTGACTTCGGTCGCGTTTCGCGCGCTGCCGCTGTCGCTGGGCCTGGGTGCCACGGCCATCATCGGCGCCGGGCTGGCGGTGCTGCTGCTGGCGCAAGGGCTGTCGGGCCATGCGCGGCAGCAGGCGGGCGAGGCGCTGTGCTGGGGTCTGCTGGCGACTGGTCTGTTCAGCGTCGCCATCGGCCTCGTGCAGGTCTTCGCGCCCGCAGGTGCCGACGGCGACTTCATCGCCCGCTCGGGCATCGCCGGCCGCGCGGTCGGCAACCTGCGCCAGCCCAACCACCTCGCCAGCCTGATGATGTGGGCCTGCGTGGCTGCCGTCTTCGTCACCCAGAAGCGTGGCTGGCGCACGGCACTGCCGCCGCTGCTGTTCGCCTTCGTGTTCACCGTCGTGCTCAGCGCGTCGCGCACCGGCTTCATCGGCATCGTGATGCTGGCGATCTGGGGGCTGGTGGACCGGCGGCTGTCGCGCTCGGCGCGGCTGTCGCTGCTGGCCACGCCGCTGATGCTCGGCTTCAGCTGGTGGCTGATGTCGATGTGGTCGGCCGAGGGCCATGCCTTCGGCGCCGCGTCGCGGCTGTCCGAGGGCGCCGGCTCGCCGTCGCGGCTGGCCATCCTGCGCGACGCCTGGGCGCTGACGATGGCGCATCCATGGCTGGGCGTCGGCTGGGGCGAGTTCAACTTCGCGTGGAGCCTGACGCCGTTCCCGGCGCGGCCCGTCGCTTTCTTCGACCACACGCACAACCTGCCGTCGCAGCTGGCCGTGGAGTTGGGCCTGCCCTGGGCCGGCGCTGTGCTGGCGCTGGTGATGTGGGCGCTGTGGCGGGCCTGGCGCGGTGCCGCGCAGGCCCGCGACGACGACGCCGCGCTGCGCCGTGCGGCCTTGATGATCGTGCTGACCATCGGCCTGCACAGCCTGCTGGAGTACCCACTCTGGTACGGCTATTTCCTGCTGCCCGCGTGCTTCGCGCTGGGGCTGGCGCTGCCGGCAGCCGGTTCGGAGAACGCATCGTCTGCTTCGGCCCCGTGGGCCTGGGTGGGCGGCCTGCTCATCGTCGGCAGCGCCTACGCCGTATGGGATTACAGCCGCATCGTGGCGATCTACGCGCCCAGCGAGGACGGCGTGTCGCTGACGCAGCGCATCGGCGCCGGCCAGCGCTCGCTGTTCTTCAGCCATCAGGCCGACTACGCCGCCGCGACGAGTTACCCGCCCGGCAAGCTCGCCCTGGCCGCGGCGCAGCGCACCGCCTTCAGCCTCGTGGATGCGCGCCTGCTGATGCACTGGTCGCAGTCGCTGCAAAGCACCGGCGATGTCGAAAGCGCGCGCTACCTCGCCGACCGCCTGCGCGAGTTCCGCAACCCGACCGGCGACACCTGGTTCGCGGCCTGCAAGGAGCCCGCTTCAGCGGCGCCGATGCCGCAATGTCAGCGGGCGTCGGGCGTCATCGACTGGCGCACGCTACGCTGAGCCTGCGGCGCGCCACTCGCCGCTCTTGCCGCCCTGCTTCTCCAGCACGCGCACCCGGTCGATGACCATGCCGCGGTCGGCGGCCTTGCACATGTCGTAGATGGTCAGCAGGCCCACCTGCACGGCGCACAGCGCCTCCATCTCGACGCCGGTGCGGCCCAGCGTCTCGACCTGCGCGCGGCACAGCACGCGGCTACCGGGCTCGTCGAGCTCGAACTCCACCTTCACGCGTGTGATGGGCAGCGGGTGGCACAGCGGCACGAGATCGCTGCAGCGCTTGGCGCCCTGGATGGCCGCGATGCGCGCCACGCCCAACACGTCGCCCTTCTTGGCCGTGCCGCTGGCGATCAGCGCGAGGGTGGCGGGCTGCATGCGGATCTCGCCCGCCGCCACGGCCACACGGTGCGTCTCGGCCTTGGCCGACACGTCCACCATGTGGGCCTGGCCTTCGGCATCGAAATGGGTCAGCGGAGTGGTCATCTCAGGCGCTTCATCTTCGCGAAACATAGGGGTTCCGAGTTGCAGGCATCATAGACAGCCGCCCTGCGCTGGCCGGAGCCCCTGCCTGATGAAGAA
Source organism: Pelomonas dachongensis (assembly GCF_043555865.1). Lineage (NCBI taxonomy): Bacteria > Pseudomonadati > Pseudomonadota > Betaproteobacteria > Burkholderiales > Sphaerotilaceae > Roseateles > Pelomonas dachongensis. The sequence continues at coordinate 93,480 of NZ_JBIGHY010000001.1, read as the reverse complement.
GCCGTTCGCCACCCGCCCCCTGCTCACCCTGCTCGCCGCCGCCACGCTGGCCATGCCGGGCGCGCCGCTGAACGCGCAGGTCAACCTGCCGGCGCTGGGCGACTCGGTCTCGCAGGACCTGGACGTCAACGCCGAGCGGCAGCTGGGCGACCGCTACATGCGCATGATCCGCATCGATCCGGCCTATGTGCAGGATCCGCTGCTGCGCGAGTACATGGACGGCATCTGGAACCCGCTTGTCACCGCAGCCCGCAAGCTGGGCCACATCAGCGACGACATCCAGAGCCGCTTCGCGTGGGAGAACTTCCTCGTCGAGGACAAGAGCGTCAACGCGTTCGCGCTGCCGGGCGGCTTTGTCGGCACGCACCTGGGGCTGATCGCGATGACCGTGTCGCGCGACGAGCTGGCCTCGGTGATCGGGCACGAGATCTCGCACGTGACGCAGCGCCACATCGCGCGGCGCATCGCGGGCGACTCGAAAAACAGCATGTTGGCCATCGCCGGCCTGCTGCTGGGCGTGCTGGCCGCGTCGCGCGGCAACGCCGACCTGGCCCAGGCCGGCATCGTGGGCGGCCAGGCGGCGGCGCAGCAAATGTCGCTGAACTTCTCGCGCGACATGGAACGCGAGGCCGACCGCGTGGGCTTCAACGTGCTGGTGGAGGCGGGCTTCGCGGGCAGTGGCATGGTCAGCATGTTCGAGCGCATGGAGCAGGCCTACCACCTGATGGACTCCGGCGCCTACCCGTACCTGCGCAGCCACCCGCTGACCAGCGAGCGCATCGGCGACGCCCGCACGCGGCTGGCGCTGGAGCCCTTCGCGCGTCCGCGCGGCCTGGCCGAACACGCATTGATGGCGGCACGCGCCCGCGTGTTGATGGACCCGCGGGTGGAGGCCTGGCAGGCGCTGGAGAACTACGACGCCGGCGCCCGCAACCTGAAGGACAGCGGCGGGTTTGAGCAGCTGGGCGCGCGCTACGCCAGCGCGCTCGCGGCCATCAAGCTGCGCCACTTCGACCGCGCCGAGGGCGCGCTGCGCAGCGCCGAGCTGACGCTGCAGCTGCTCAATCCCGGACCGCAGGAAATGGCGACTGCCGGCCGGCAGCTGGTCTACCTGCGCGCCGAACTGGCCCAGGCGCGCGAGCGGCCCGCCGATGGCTTCGCCGCGCTCGACAAGCTGCCGGGCGAGCGCTCGCGCCCGCTGCTGATGCAGCGCGTGGGACTGGCCCTGGCCTCCGGCCCCGCGGCCACGGCCGGTCCGGCGCTGCGCGACGCCGCCGACGCGCTGCAGACCCACGTCAGCCTGGTGCCCAACGACGCGCTGGCCTGGTCGCAGCTGGCGCTGGTGTGGGAGAAGCTGGGCCAGCCGCTGCGCGCCATCCGCGCGCGGGCGGAGAGCCATGCCGCCGCGGGTGACCTGAACGGCGCCATCGACCGCATGCGGTCCGGCCTGCGCCAGTCACGCGGCCCGGACGCCGACCAGGTCGAGGCCTCGGTCATCGACGCACGGCTGCGCGCGCTGGTCTATGAACGGCAATCGATCCTGGGTGAGATGTACCGCGGGCGCTACATCCCGCCGGACGTCGAACTGCCGAACTGAAGCCCCTCGGCCAATCTCGCCGCGCTGAACGCGGGCGAGCCTGACCGGTCCCCCGAGGGGACGGCGATGCTCGCGGTGTTGAGCCGCTCGCACATCGCCGTGGCGGGCCGGCTTGGGAGCGGCCCGGCGCTCGGCCCGTGGGCGTCCGCCCGGGACGGGTCAGTCGCCAGGGAACAGTCGTTCCACGACCACGTCGATGACCATGCCGCACAGGCTGTAGATCAGCGAGCCGATCAGCGCGGCCCAGAAGCCGGCGACGGACAGGCCGCTCAGCAGGGACGCCGCGGCCCAGAACATCAGCGCGTTGACGATGAACAGGAACAGCCCCAGCGTCAACACCGTCACCGGCAGCGTCAGCAACACCAGGATCGGCCGCACGACGGTGTTCAGCAGGCCCAGCACCAGCGCGGCGATCAGCGCAGAGGTGAAGCTGGTCACCGTCACGCCCGGGTAGAGATGCGCCACCAGCAGCAGCGCGCCAGCCAGCAACAGCCAACGGGTCAATGTCTTCATGGGCGAGAAGCATACAGAAACCCCTGGACACCGACGCAATACGGAATAGGAATAGTTCTCATTCGGTGTTAGAGTTGTGGACTTCGTTCCACTGCCTTGTCCGGCGTGATGCCTGCTTCACCCATTGCCATCGAACCCGCGTTGCCCGTGCCCGGTCGGCGGTTGGTAATGCCTGCGCGGCCACCGGCGCGCGGTGACGAGCTGGGGCCGCACGGGCGCCGTCTGCTGATCGGCGGCGTCGTCGCGGCCCACCTGTTGGGCGGCTGGGCACTGCTGCAGGTCGATGCCGTGCGCAACGCGGTGCGCGAGGTGGCACCGGTGCTGATGGTTCAGATGATTGCGCCGCCGGAGCCGCCCAAGCCAGCGCCCCCGCCACCGCCCGCCCCACCCCGGCGCGTGGCCCCGACGCCCGCACCCGTGATCGCTGCCGCCCCTTCGCCGACGCCGGTTCCGGCCGCCTTCGTTGCGCCCCCGCCGCCCACGGAGCCGGCCCCGCCCGCGCCCGTGCAGGTGGCCGCGCCGCCGGCGCCGCCCGCACCCGCGCCGGCCCCCGTCGCAGCGCCCGGCCCGCGCCAGATCGCTCCCAGCGCGGTGCGTTACCAGAAGCTGCCGGACCTGCATTTCCCGGCGCTGTCCAAGCGGGCGCGCGAGGAAGGCACCGTGGTGCTGCGCATCACGGTGGACGCCACCGGCCGGTTGAAGCAGGCCACCGTACACAAGTCCTCCGGCTTCGACCGCATCGACCAGGCCGCGCTGCAGGACATCCGCACGGCGCGCTTCATGCCGTACATGGAAAACGGCCAGCCCGTCGAATGGCAGACGCTGGCCCCGCTCGCCTACGAACTTTGATCGCCAACTGAGAACCTCATGGACGCCACCGCCCTCGCCGCCACCGCTGCGCCCCCGCCGGGCTTCGGTCACTTCATTGCCCAGTCCGACGTCGTCGGCAAGTTCCTGCTCGGCGTGCTGGTGGTCATGTCCATCGCGTCATGGGGCCTGATCGTCGCCAAGGGCGTGACGCAGTACCTGCGCAACAAGCGCGCCACGACCTTCCTGGACTTCTTCTGGAACGCACGCTCGCTGGACGCGGTGCAGGCCGAGCTGAACACGCACGGCGCGCGCGACCCGTTCTCGCACCTGACCGCCCATTCGCTGCACGCGCAGGCCCACCATGCGCGCTACGGTGCGGCCAAGCTGTCCGAGGCGGGCACGGCCAACGACTTCATCACCCGCACCATCAAGAAGGTGCTGGACGAAGAGACCACGCAACTGGAATCGGGCCTGACGACGCTGGCCACCATCGGCGCCACGGCCCCGTTTGTGGGCCTGTTCGGCACCGTCTGGGGCGTGTACCACGCGCTGCTGGCCATCGGCATGAGCGGCGCCGGCACGTTGGACAAGGTTGCCGGCCCGGTGGGCGAGGCGCTGATCATGACCGGCATCGGCCTGGGCGTCGCGATCCCGGCCGTCATTGCCTACAACGCGTTCACGCGCGGCAACCGCGTGCTGTCGGCCAGGCTCGACGCGTTCGCCTACGAGCTGCACAGCTTCCTGACGCTGGGCGAGGCCCCCGGCGCCGCAGCACAGGGCGGCGCCACCGTCCGGCCGCTGAAGCCGGCCGCCGCCCACTAAAGGACCCGCCATGGCCTTCGCCTCCTTCGACAGCAAGCGCAGCAATGCGCCCATGGCCGAGATCAACATGGTGCCGCTCATCGACGTGATGCTGGTGCTGCTTGTGATCTTCATCGTGACGGCGCCGCTGCTGACGCACGCCGTCAAGCTGGACTTGCCCAAGGTCAGCTCGCAGGTCAACGAGGTCAAGCCGGACAAGATCGACTTCGCCATCGATGCCAAGGGCGAGCGCTTCTGGAACGGTGAGCGGGTCACCCGCGAGGAGGCCGCCCAGCGCTTCCTGGCCGAAGGCAAGAAAACCGTGCAGCCCGAGATCCATCTGCGCGCCGATCAGGAATCCGCCTACAAGGCCGTCGCCCAGACGCTGGCCGACGCGTCCAAGGCGGGCCTGAGCAAGGTCGGTTTCGTCAGCGAACCGGAACGCTGAATCTTTGCCGGCGCATCGCGCCGGCCATCCACTGCAAGCCAGGCGTTTTTCGGCCTCCCGTGCGGGAGGCGCAGGGACGGCAAGCCAGCACCTAGAAGTCGAAAACCCTGGAGTTCCCATGCCCATGATCAAGAGCCGCAAGCACAAGCTCGCCCCCCATGCCCTGGCCGCGCTGGCCGCCACGCTGAGCCTGCCCGTCGTCGCCCAGCAGGCAACGACCGATGCCGCCCGCAAGGACGAGCAGGCCCTGCCCACCGTGAAGGTGCAGGCTGCCAAGGACGTGCCGTTCAAGGCCGACGTCAGCGCCTCCTCCAAGATCACGCAGACCCTGCTCGAAACGCCCAAGACCATCCAGGTCGTCAAGAAGGAAACCCTGCAGGAGCAGGGCGCCGTGTCGCTGGTGGAAGCGCTGCAGAACACCCCCGGCATCACGATGCAGCTGGGCGAGAACGGCAACACCTCGGCCGGCGACACCTTCCAGATGCGCGGCTTCTCGCTGCAGACGTCCACCTTCGTCGACGGCGTCCGTGACCTGGGCGCCGTCACGCGCGACGTGTTCAACCTGGAGCAGATCGAGATCGTCAAGGGCCCGGCCGGCGCCGACACGGGCCGCGGCGCCAGCGCGGGTTACATCAACCTGATCAGCAAGCTGCCGCAGCTGGACAGCATCACCGACGCCACCGTCACGCTGGGCACCGACAGCCGCAAGCGCGCCACGCTGGACACCAACGTGCGCCTGGGCGAAAGCACCGCCGCACGCATCAACGTGATGGCGCAGGACAACGGCGTGCCCGGCCGCGACTTCGTGAAGAACAAGGGCCAGGCCATCGCGCCGTCCATCGCCTTCGGCCTGGGCACCGACAAGCGCTTCTACCTGTTCTCGCAGCACGTGCGTCAGGACAACACGCCCGATGGCGGCATGTCGACGATCGGTTTCTCGGGCTTCTACAACGCCACGGATGCCGTGCGCAACGCGCCGCGCGCGACCAGCCAGTACTACGGCAGCAGCAACGACTACGAGAAGGTCGAAGCTGACATGGTCACGGCCGAGGTCGAGATGGACCTGGGCAGCAACACGACCATCCGCAACATCTCGCGCTACGGTCGCACCCATATGGACCGCGTGCTGACCGGCATCAACGCCATCACCGCGACGACGACGACCAACGGCGTGACGACCGTGCTGCCCATCGACCAGTGGACGATCAGCCGCTCGCGCCAGCTGGTCAACCAGACCAACGAGATCCTGGCCAACCAGACCAGCCTGAACACCTCGTTCACGCTGGCCGGCATGAAGCACGACCTGGCGACCGGCATGGAGCTGATGATCGAGCGCCAGAACTCGCTGGGCACGACCACCGGCAGCAGCGCCACCACCACCGTCGTGCTGAACGGCCAGAACGTGCCCGGCATCGCGGTCCCTGCGGCCAACCTCTACAACCCCAACCGTGGCGACGCCATGGGCACGCCGCTGCTGAGCGGCGCCGACACCGAGGGCAGGACCTCCACGCAGGCGCTCTACGCGTTCGACACCATCACGCTGAACGACCAGTGGAAGGTCAATGCCGGCCTGCGCGTGGAGCACTACACCACCACCACCCACAGCAGCACGCTGGTCACCGGCGGCACCAGCGGCAACCTCGCCACCTACCAGCCGCGCGGCTACGGCGTTGGCGCGCTGGTGCCGAGCCACCTGAGCGCGTCCGACTGGCTGACCAGCTGGAACGTGGGTGCCGTCTACAAGCTGGCCGAGAACGCCACGATCTACGGTGCCATCGCCAACTCGATGACGCCTCCGGGCAGCACCAACTTCTCGCTGGCCGCCACCGGCATCAACGCCGGTTCGGCAGACCCGCAGGAAACCAGCAACTACGAGCTGGGCACCAAGTGGGAGCTGCTGGACAAGCGCCTGAACCTGAGCGCTGCCATCTACCGCACCGAGAACGACAAGCAGGTCACCACCGACCCCGTCACGCGCGTGAGCGTGCAGGAAGGCAAGACCCGCGTGGAGGGCATCGAGCTGTCGGCCGTGGGCCAGCTCACGAACTTCTGGCAGATCACCGCCGGCCTGCAGACGATGAAGACCAAGCAGCTCAACCAGCAGGCCTTCAGCGGCACCGGCGTGCGCACCGACACGGACGGCGTGCGCTGGTCGCCCGATTTCTCCGCCACGCTGTGGACGTCCTACCAGTGGGGCGACCTGACCGTGGGCGGTGGCGCGCGCCACATGGCCGAGCAGAAGCGGGTCGTCACGGTCGGCGGCACCACCGCGACGACCAACACGCCCAACCTGCCGGCCTACACCGTCATCGACCTGATGGCCGCCTACCGCGTGTCCAAGCAAATCAACCTGCAGCTGAACGTCGCCAACGTGGCCAACAAGGTCTACATGCAGGCCCTGAACAACGGCGGCTCGCGTCTGTTCCTCGGCCAGCCCCGCTCGGCGACCGTGACGGCCCGCTTCTCGTTCTGATGCACCTCCCGAGCTAGCCAACGCCACGCCCGCGCAGCTTCCCAGCCCGCCCGGGCGTCGGCCATTCCAGCCATGCTTCTCCACATTCCCGCAGTACTCAGCAAGGACGACGTGCGCGAAATGCGCCGCGGCCTCGACGCGGCCGACTGGACCGATGGTCGCCAGACCGTCGGCGAACAGGGCGCGCAGGTCAAGCGCAACCGCCAGCTGCCGGTGGACTTGCCCCTGGGCCGCCAGATCGGCGACCACATCCGCCAGGTGCTCGCGCAGCACCCGCTGTTCATCTCCGCCGCGCTGCCGCTGCGCACGCTCAGCCCGCTGTTCAACCGCTACGAAGGTGGCGGGCACTACGGCCTGCACGTGGACGGCGCCGTCATGCGCCAGTCCGGCACCGACCAGCCGCTGCGCAGCGACGTCTCCACCACCGTGTTCCTCAGCGAACCCGACGAGTACGACGGCGGCGAGCTGATCGTCGTCGACACCTACGGCGAGCACGAGGTCAAGCTGCCGGCGGGCGACATGGTCGTCTACGCCAGCAGCAGCCTGCACCGCGTCGAGCCCGTCACGCGCGGCGCGCGCGTGGCGTCCTTCTTCTGGACCCAGAGCATGGTGCGCGACGACGCCCGCCGCACGATGCTGTTCGAGCTGGACCAGGCCATCCAGCGCCTGCGCGCCCGCCTGGGCGACGACGCCGACACGAAGGCGCTGACCCACCACTATCACAACCTGCTGCGGCAATGGGCCGAGACCTGACGATGGCCGCGCCCTCCGCCTCCGCCCAACGTTCCGCCTGGCTCAAGCAGCTGCACCAGTGGCACTGGATCAGCTCGGCGCTGTGCCTGATCGGCATGATCCTGTTCTCCGTCACCGGCATCACGCTGAACCACGCGGCCGACATCGGCGCCACGCCGGTCGTCACCCAGCTCAAGGGCCAGTTGCCCGCCCCGCTGCTGCAACGCCTGCAACCCGCCGACGACGAGCAAGAACGCAAGGCTCCGCTGACGCCCGAGCTGCGCGGCTGGCTGGCCGACACGTTGCAGCTGCGCCTGGATGAGCGCGACGCCGAGTGGTCGCCGGAAGAGATCTACCTGCCGCTGCCGCGCCCCGGCGGCGACGCCTGGCTGCGCGTGCAGCGCGACAGCGGCGCCGTCGAGTACGAGCTGACCGAGCGCGGCTGGGTCTCCTACTTCAACGACCTGCACAAGGGCCGCCACACCGGCACCGCCTGGAGCTGGTTCATCGACATCTTCGCCGTCGCCTGCCTGGTGTTCTCCATCACCGGCCTGTTGATCCTGAAGATGCACGCCACCAACCGCCCAAGCACCTGGCCCATCGTGGGCCTGGGCCTGCTGCTGCCCTTCCTGCTCGCGCTTCTGTTCATCCATTGACATCACCACGAGGGTCTTCCATGCAACTCCGCTACTCCTTCGCGCTGGCCGCCGCCACGGTGGCCCTGCCGGGCCATGCCGCCGAGCTGGCACTCAAGCTCGACATCCCGCGCCTGGCCGTGGCCGAGTACCACAAGCCCTACGTCGCGATCTGGGTCGAGAAGAGCGACCAGACCTTCGCCACCAACCTGGCGGTCTGGTACGACCTGAAGATGAAGAACAACGAAGGCACGAAGTGGCTCAAGGACATGCGTGCCTGGTGGCGCAAGAGCGGCCGTGACCTGACGATGCCTGTCGACGGCCTCAGCAGCGCCACGCGCGCGCCCGGCGAGCACACCATCACGTTCAACACGGCCAAGGGCCCGTTGGCCAACCTGCCGGCTGGCGACTACCAGCTCGTCATCGAGGCCGCGCGCGAAGTCGGCGGCCGCGAGGTCGTGAAGGTTCCGTTCCAGTGGCCGGCGAAGGCCGGCGCCGCCGCCACCGCAGTCACCGCAAAAGGCGAGCACGAGCTCGGCGCGGTCAGCCTCACCGTCAAACCCTAAGCCGAGGAGATCAACACCATGAAGCTCAAGCACATCACTGCCGCCATCGCCATCGCTGCTGCACTGCTGCCGGGCGCCGCCCAGGCCCACCGCGGCTGGCTGCTGCCCTCCGCCACCGTGCTGTCCGGCAACGAGCCCTGGGTCACGGTGGACGCCGCCATCTCCAACGACCTGTTCTATTTCGAACACAACGCGATGGGGCTGGACAACCTCGTCGTGTTCAACCCGGACGGCAGCAAGGGCACGCACGAGAACGCCGGCAAGGGCCGCTACCGCAGCACCTTCGACGTGAAGCTGTCGCAACCGGGCACCTACAAGATCGCGGTCGTCAACAACGGCGCCAACGCCAGCTTCAAGGTCGACGGGGCGCAAAAGCGTGTGCGCGCCGCCACGCTGGAAGCCCTGGCCGCGCAGATCCCGGCCAATGCGCAGGAGGTCTCCGTCTCCGTCGCCGCCAGCCGCAACGAGATCTTCGTCACGTCCGGCAAGCCCACCGCCAAGGTGCTGGCGCCCACCGGCGTGGGCCTGGAACTGGTGCCCATCACCCATCCCAACGACCTGATCGCCGGCGAGACCGCGCAGTTCCGCTTCGTGCTGGACGGCAAGCCCGCCGCCAACCTGGCCATCACCGTCATCCCCGGCGGCATCCGCTACCGCGACAAGCTCGGCGAGATGAAACTGACCAGCGACGCCGAAGGCAAGGTCAGCATCAAGTGGCCCGAGGCCGGCATGTACTGGCTGAACGCCGCACCGGCGCGCGATGCCGATGCACCGCGCGGTGGCCCTGGCGGCACGCTGGAGAAGCCGGCCCGCCGCGCCAGCTACGTGACGACGTTGGAAGTGCTCGCGCAGTGACTGCAACCCCTCGTCTGGTCGCGCCGCGCTGAACGCGGGCGCACCCAGCCGATCCCCCGAGCGGATGGCGATGCATGCGGCATCCGGCCGCATGCACATCGCCTCACGGGCCGGCTTCGGAGCGGCCCGGCGCTCGGCCCGTGAATACCGAACTGACTACCGACATGAGTCTGTCCCTGGCCGAGCCACGCGTGCTCGTGCCACTGCAACTGGAACCGCACGCCGAGCCCGCGCTCGGCGCGCAGCTGCATACGCTCAGCGGCGCCACGATGGGCACGACCTGGCGGGTGCTGGCGCTGGCGGGCGACACCCAGCCGCGCGCGTGGGCGCCGGCCATCTATGCGGCGCTGCAGCTCGTCATCGAGCAGATGAGCACATGGCTGCCCACGTCGGCGCTGTGCCGCTTCAACGCGGCGCCGGCAGGCAGCTGGCACGAGCTGCCCGCCGAGCTGCGGCAGGTGCTTGCCTGCGGCCTGCAGGTGGCCGCCGCCAGCAACGGCGCCTTCGACCCGGCCGCCGGCGAGCTCGTGGACCTGTGGGGCTTCGGCCCGGGCCCACAGCACTTCGACACTTCCGGCTTTGCCCCCCCTGCGCCCGCCGACTGCGCCGCCGCCCTGGCCCGCGGTGGCTGGCAACGGCTGCGCGTGGACGGCACCCGCGTGCTGCAACCCGGCGGGCTGCAGCTGGACTTCTCCGGCATCGCCAAGGGCTATGCGGTGGACCTTGTCGCCGACACGCTGCGCGGCCTCGGTGTGCGCCACTGCCTCGTCGAGATCGGCGGCGAACTGCGCGGCCACGGCCTCAAACCCGACGGCCAGCCGTGGTGGGTGGAGCTGGAAGCCCCGCCCGACATCGCACACGCGCCCGTCACGACGCGCCTGGCGCTGCATGGCCTGGCCGTGGCCACCTCGGGCGACTACCGGCGCTTCTTCACCGCCGCCGATGGCCGGCGCCATGCGCACACCCTTGACCCGCGCACCGGCGCGCCGGTGGCGCATGCGCCGGCCTCCGTCAGCGTCGTGCATGCGCAGTGCATGTGGGCCGACGCCTGGTCCACCGCGCTGACCGTGCTGGGTCCCGACGACGGCCTGGCGCTGGCCACCCGCGCGCACATCGCCGCGCGCTGGCTGGTGCGCCGTGCCGACGGCGGCGTTGACGAACGGCTGTCGCCCGCAATGCTGGCGCTGGCTCAGTGACCGTGATCGGCCCCGACCGCATCGCGCTCGCGCTGCTGAGCACCGCGCTGTACGCGCTGCTGTGCGGCGCGATCTGGCGGCGGCAGCGCCGCCGCGCCCAGGCCGCCGCCGCTGCAGCGCAGGCGCTGCTGCCGGCCGCCGACGGCCAGGCGCCGCTGCTGGTGCTGCACGCCAGCCAGACCGGCCAGGCCGAAGCCATCGCCTGGCAAACCGCGCAGGCGCTGCACACCGCCGGCGTGTCGGTGCGGCTCGCGGCACTCGGCGACATCACCCGCGCCGACCTGGCCGGCGCCGAACGCGCGCTGGTCATCGCCAGCACCTACGGCGAGGGCGACCCGCCCGACGGTGCCGCCGCGTTCGTGCGCCAGGTCATGAGCGCGGCCGATGCACCCGACCTGCACGGCCTGCACGTCGGCCTGCTCGCGCTGGGCGACAGCAGCTACCGGCACTACTGCGGCTTCGGCCGCCAGCTGGACGACTGGCTGCGGCGCCAGGGCGCGCAGCCGCTGTTCGAGCGCATCGACGTGGACTGCAACGACGCCGCTGCGCTCGCGCGCTGGCGCGAGCAGCTCAGCCACATCGCCGGCACGCTGGACCTGCCGGACTGGGAGGCGCCCGACTTCCAGCCGTGGCGCCTGGTGCACCGGGAACGCCTGAACCCCGGCAGCCAGGGCGACGCCGTCTGCCACATCGAGCTGGCGCCGCCCGAGGGCGCCGCGCTGCCCGACTGGGCCGCCGGCGACCTGGTGCAGATGCAGCCCGCCGCTGACCCGCAGCGTCCGCGCGAGTACTCCATCGCGTCGCTGCCGTCCGACGGGCGGCTGCACCTGCTGGTGCGCCAAGCCCTGCGTGCGGACGGCTCGCCCGGCCTGGCCTCATCTCAGCTGTGCGTGCAGGCGGCCCTCGGCGACGTCGTGCCGCTGCGGCTGCGCGCGCATGCGGGGTTTCGCATCGGTGCCAACGCAGCGCGCCCGCTGATCCTGATCGGCAACGGCACCGGCCTGGCCGGCTTGCGTGCGCATCTGAAGGAACGCGCCGCCGCGATGCCCGCGCCGCCGTGCTGGTTGCTGTTCGGCGAGCGCGAATCGGCGCATGACGCGCTGTACCGCGCGGAGGTCGAGGCCTGGCAGCGCAGCGGCGTGCTGGCGCGGGTGGACTGGGTGTTCTCACGCGACCAGCCACAGCGCCGCTACGTGCAGCATCAGCTCGCGGAACAAGCCGCGCGCCTGCGCGAATGGGTGGACGCCGGCGCCGCCGTCTACGTGTGCGGCAGCCTGCAAGGCATGGCCGGCGGCGTCGATGAAGTGCTGCGCAACACCCTCGGCAGCGCGGCTTTGGACACGCTCATCGCGCAGGGCCGTTACCGCCGCGACGTGTACTGATCGCGTGTTGATCGGGCCTGCAGTGATGCAGGGCCGCGACAACCCCGATGTTTCCTGGGGTGATACGCGTTTTCTCCTGGGAGAAAGCCTTCTCTTTCCCTAGAGAAGCGCAGTACCATCGCCGCCGCAGGGTGCTAGAGAGTATTGAAGGCTTACGCGGCCTTCACCCGGACCCGGCACATCAACAACTTTTGATGGAGTGAATCGACATGGCAACTGCGAAGAAGGCCGCGCCCGCAAAGAAGGCGGCTGCACCGGCGAAGAAGGCGGCTCCGGCCAAGAAGGCGGCAGCGCCCGCGAAGAAGGCGGCTCCGGCCAAGAAGGCGGCAGCGCCTGCGAAGAAGGCAGCCCCGGCCAAGAAGGCCGCCGCGCCCGCCAAGAAGCGCACGCCCAACGCCGCCTTCATGAAGGCGCTGACCCCGAGCGCGGCACTGGCCGCCATCGTCGGCGCAGCCCCGCTGCCGCGCACCGACGTGACCAAGAAGGTCTGGGAGTACATCAAGAAGAACAAGCTGCAGGACGAGCTGCAGAAGCGCGTCATCAACGCCGACGCCAAGCTGAAGGAAATCTTCGGCAAGGCCAAGGCCGACATGTTCGAGATGACCAAGCTGATCAACAGCCACCTGAAGTGAAGCGGCGCCGCGCATTCGTGCGCGGCCTCGTGATGGACAAAGCCCGGCGCTGCCGGGCTTTTTCTTTGGCGCGCCGCCTCAGCGGCCGATCAGCCGCTGCAGACCGGCCTGCAGCTCGCGCACGTCGATGGGCTTGAGCCAGTAGTCGGCGAAGCCAGCCTCGCGCGCCGCGCGCACGACCGGGCCGGGATCGTCCGCCGACAGCGCCACCCAGCAAGAACCCTGCAGCGTGTCGGCCAGCGCGGCATCGCCGCAGGCCTGGCGGCGCAGCTCCAGGCCCGTCATGTCGGGCAGGTTCATGTCCACCAGCACGACTGCAGGCTGGCACTGCGCCAGCGCGGCCAGCGCCTCGGCGCCGGTCTCGGCGGTGCGCAACGCCCAGCCCGGCAGCATGCGAAACACCTCCTCCATCAGGATCAGATGGATGCGGTCGTCTTCGACATAGAGCACCAGCGGCGCGGCGCGGTCGGACATAACGGTTTCGCGAAGCGCAAGAAGCGGGGTCGGCACGATACCCCAAGCGCCCGCTGGGAGGGCCTTGTGAGCGCATCGGCAGCCGACGCGGCATTCCGTGATTTATCTCACCCGCCACCGCCCCCCTGTCTGCGGGCTATCTACGCGTGCTTTCCCTGGCCATCCCTAATACTAGGTGCATGCGCCCTAGGTCGGGCGCGCCGTTGCCGCCAGACCCATGTCGCTGATCGCCAGCCTCGCCCTTGCCATCTCCGCCGGTTCCACCCTGCCCCAGTGCAGCTGGGACCGCCCGGGCGCCAACCCCTTCATGGGTGACGTGGTCGCAGCCGTTGATCGCTACCAGGACATTCCCGCGGCGACGCGCGAGAAGCTGAAGGCCCGCATGAAGGCCCGGCAGTACGACGACATGGCCGTCATCGAACGAGACAGCATCCGCGGCCAGGCGCAGTACGAGCCCGAGATCCGCGACATGCACTTCGGCCCCGGCGCCGTCTGCACGACCGTGACGCGCAGCAAGTGGACCACCAAGACCCAGGAGCGCGGCCTCGTCTACTGCGAGGACGGCCAGTGCATCCTGGTGCCGACCGTCTGCCGCAACGTCAGCCGCATCCGCCGCGTGGAGAAGCCGGCCGCCGTGGCACCGGCCAGCGCGGGCAATGTGGCGTCGGCCACGCGCGAGGGTGCGGAGACCGCGCCGCTGGAATTTGAGGCGCCGGGTGCCGGTCCCATGGCCGCTGCCGCGCCGGACAGCTTCGCGCAGGCGGCCGGCGTGCCGGGTCTGACCGGCGCTGCGCCCGCATCGGGCGGCGGCTTGGCGGGCCTGGGCGGCGGCAGCGCCCCCGGCAGCTCGTTCGCGAGCAGCAGCAACGTGCCGCAGCTGGCGGGTATCGGCATGCCGGCCCTGCCGCCGGGCACCGTGCGTCCGGCCGATGGCGGTGAGCTGCCGACGCTGCCGCCCGTGCCCGAACCGGGCACCTGGGCCATGATCGCCGCCGGCCTGCTGGTGGTCGGCTGGCGGGCCCGCCGCCAGCTGAAGGCCTGAACGGCGCTCAGCGCTTCTTCAGCAGCGGGGCCAGGTAGCGCCCCGTGTGGCTGGCCTCGCAGGCCGCCACATCTTCCGGCGTGCCGGCCACCAGCAGCGTGCCGCCGCCAGCACCGCCTTCCGGCCCCATGTCGATGAGCCAGTCGGCCGTCTTGATGACGTCCAGGTTGTGCTCGATGACGACGATGGTGTTGCCCGCATCGCGCAACTGGTGCAGCACCTTCAGCAGCAGTGCGATGTCGGCGAAGTGCAGGCCGGTGGTGGGCTCGTCCAGGATGTAGAGCGTGCGGCCGGTGTCGCGCTTGCTCAGCTCCAGCGCCAGCTTCACGCGTTGCGCCTCGCCGCCGGACAAGGTGGTGGCGCTTTGGCCCAGCTTCACATAGCCCAGGCCCACGTCCAGCAGCGTCTGCAGCTTGCGCGCCAGCGTGGGCACGGCGTCGAACAGCTTGTAGGCGTCCTCCACCGTCATGTTCAGCACGTCGGTGATGTTCTTGCCCTTGTAGAGCACCTCCAGCGTCTCGCGGTTGTAGCGCTTGCCGTTGCAGACGTCGCAGGGCACGTAGACGTCCGGCAGGAAGTGCATCTCCACCTTCAGCACGCCGTCGCCCTGGCAAGCCTCGCAGCGGCCGCCGGCGACGTTGAAGCTGAAGCGCCCCGGGCCGTAGCCGCGCTCGCGCGCCGTGTTCATCTCGGCGAACAGCTCGCGGATCGGCGTGAACAGGCCGGTGTAGGTCGCCGGGTTGGAGCGCGGCGTGCGGCCGATGGGCGACTGGTCGACGTTGATGACCTTGTCGAACGCCTCCAGGCCCTCGATGGTGTCGTGTTCGGCCGGGTCGGCATGGCTGTTGTAGAGCTTCTTGGCGACGGCGGCGTACAGCGTGTCGTTGACCAGCGTGCTCTTGCCCGAGCCGGACACGCCGGTCACGCAGGTCAGCAGGCCCACCGGGATGTCGACCGTCACGCCCTTCAGGTTGTTGCCGCGGGCGTTGACGATGGTGAGCTTCTGGCCGTCCGGCGCGCGGTGGCGGTCGGTGGGCACCGCGATGCACGCCGCGCCGCTGAGGTACTGGCCGGTCAGCGAGTTCGGGTCGGCCGCCACCTGCTCGGGCGTGCCCTGCGACATGATCTGGCCACCGTGCACGCCCGCGCCGGGGCCCAGGTCCAGCACCCAGTCGGCGGCGCGGATGGCATCCTCGTCGTGCTCCACCACCAGCACCGAGTTGCCCAGGTCGCGCAGCCGCCTGAGGGTGGCAATCAGCCGGTCGTTGTCGCGCTGGTGCAGGCCGATGCTGGGCTCGTCCAGCACGTACATGACGCCGGTCAGCCCCGAGCCGATCTGTGACGCCAGCCGGATGCGCTGCGCCTCGCCGCCGGACAGTGTGTCAGCGCTGCGGTCCAGGCTCAGGTAGTTCAGGCCCACGTCGTTCAGGAAACGCAGCCGCGACGCGATCTCGCGGATGACCTTGTCGCCGATGTCGGCCTTGTTGCCCTTGAGCTTCAGTCCCTCAAAGTAGTGCAGGCAGTCACGCAGCGTCGAATGCTCGACCTCGTAGATGGGCCGGCCCTTGGTGCCCGGCTCGGCGTCGGCCGGCTGCAGCACCACGTGCCGGGCCTCGCGGCGCAGGCGCGAGCCCTCGCAGGCCGGGCAGGGCTTGGCAGCCATGTAGCGCGCCAGATCCTCGCGCACGGCGGCCGAGTCGGTCTCCTTGAAGCGACGCTGCAGGTTGGGCAGGATGCCTTCGAACGGGTGCTGCCGCTTCACGCTGCGCTTCTTGCCGCTGGCCGTCTCGGCCTGGTAGACGAAGCTGATGTCCTGCTCGCCCGAGCCGTGCAGCAGCACCTGCTGCGCATCCGCCGGCAGGCTGTCCCACGGCGCCTCGACATCGAAGCCGTAGTGCGACGCCACCGACTCCAGCAGCGAGAACGTGTACGGGTTGCGGCGGTCCCAGCCCTTCACTGCACCGCTGGCCAGGCTGAGCGTCGGGAACGCGACGACACGGTCGGCGTCGAATACAGTGGTCTGCCCCAGGCCCTCGCAGGTCGGGCAGGCGCCCACCGGCGAGTTGAACGAGAACAGGCGCGGCTCCAGCTCGGGCAGCGAGTAGGAGCACACCGGGCAGGCGAACTTGCTGGAGAACAGCGTGGTCTGCGCGCTGTCCATGTCCATGACCAGCGCCCGCCCCTCGGCCAGGCGCAGCGCTGCCTCGAAGCTCTCGGCGAGCCGCTGGCGCAGCGCGTCCGCACCGTCGTGGCGCAGCTTGATGCGGTCGATGACCACGTCGATGTCGTGCTTCTCGGCCTTCTTCAGCGTCGGAATCTCCGGCGCCTCCACCGTCGTGCCGTCGACGCGAAAACGCACGTAGCCCTGCGCCTGCAGCTCCTGGAACAGCTCGACGAACTCGCCCTTGCGGTCGCGCACCACCGGCGCCAGGAGCATCAGCTTGCTCTCGTCGGGCATGGCCAGCACCGCGTCCACCATCTGGCTGACGGACTGGGCCTCCAGCGGCAGGTGGTGGTCGGGGCAGAACGGCGTGCCGGCGCGGGCGTACAGCAGGCGCAGGTAGTCGTGGATCTCGGTGACCGTGCCGACCGTGGAGCGCGGGTTGTGGCTGGTCGCCTTCTGCTCGATGGAAATCGCCGGCGACAAGCCCTCGATGACATCCACGTCGGGCTTGTCCATCAGCTGCAGGAACTGCCGCGCGTAGCTGGACAGGCTCTCGACATAGCGCCGCTGGCCCTCGGCATACAGCGTGTCGAACGCCAGCGACGACTTGCCCGAGCCCGACAGCCCCGTGATGACGACCAGCGCATGCCGCGGCAGGTCGACATCGATGTTCTTCAGGTTGTGGGTGCGCGCACCGCGCACGCGGATGAACTTGGACTCAGGGGGCGACATGGGCGTTTTCACGAGGCAACCGTCCATGATAGGCGGCAACAATCCGACGATCCAAACCACAGTGAGGTCCTGATGAGGACAAGTTGGTCCGCGACGTTCGCTGCACTGGCCATCGTGCTCGCCGGCATGCTGGCGCCCTACACCGCCATCGCAGCGGAGCCGCCCTCCATCACTGCCTTCTTCAAGCGGCCGTCGTTGCGGGCGCCCAAGCTCAGCCCCAGCGGCCGCTACCTGGCGGTGCAGACCGCCGGCAAGGGCGATCGCATGCTGCTCTCGGTACTCGACCTGGAAGACCTGTCCAAGTTCAAGGTGGTGGCCGGCTTCAACGACGCCGACGTCTATCAGCACCACTGGGTCAACGAGGACCGGCTGGTCTTCAACATCTCCGACTCGCCCGACGGCACCACCCAGGTCATGGCGGAGGGGCTCTGGGCCGTGGATCGGGATGGCAGCAACTTCCGCCAGTTGATCAACGCACACAAGAGCTTCATCACCAACACCATCACCCTCATCGAGAGCCGTCGACTGGACATCAACTGGGTGCTGCACAACATCCCTGTCGATGGCAGCAACGACGTCATCGTGCGGCGCCGCCTCTGGTCGAACGAGACGGAATCGAAAGGTGTGCAGATCGCACGCCTGGACACGCGCACCGGCATCACGCGTAACCTGTCCCAGGGCGTGCCCGACTATGTCGGCAACTGGATGCTGGACTGGCGAGGCGAGCCCTACGCGGTCCAGACCTTCCGTGAAGGGCAGAGCCGCTTCTACAAGCGCGACGACCAGGGGCGCTGGCAGCCCTGGTTCGAAGATGACGCCTACAACCCCCAGCACGCCCAGCCCTTCTGGATAGGCCCGGACGGCACGGTGATCGGCACCCAGGGCTACAACGGCTACCAGGCGCTGTTCAAGCTAGATCCCAAGACAGGCGCTCACGAGCCGACACCGCTGGTGTCAAGCCCTGGCTATGACTACCAGGGCGCGCTGATCTTCGACACCGCCGCCCAGCGCTTGCTGGGCATGCGCCACGAAACCGACGCCCCTGGCACCACCTGGCTCGACCCGACGATGCGCGAGGTGCAGGCCGACATCGACGCCAAGTTGAAGGGGTCGGTCAATCTCATCCAGTGCAGCCGCTGCCTCGGTGCGCTGAACCTTGTCGTGACAGCCGTCTCCGATCAGCGGTCGGCCGAGTACTACCTCTACAAACCCGCCACCCGGCAGCTGCAGCGGCTGGCGCAAGCCCCCGCCGAGCTGCGCCCGGCCGCCATGGGGCAGCGGGACTATCACCGCTTGCGCGCCCGCGACGGGCTGCAGCTGCCCGTGCTCGTCACGCAGCCGGCCGGCGGCGTGAAGGGAAAGACGCCCACGGTGGTCCTCGTGCACGGCGGCCCTTACGTGCGTGGCACGGGCTGGCAGTGGGAGCCCATGGCCCAGTTTCTCGCCAGCCGCGGCTATCTCGTGCTGGAACCCGAGTTCCGCGGCAGCACCGGCTATGGCACGAAGCTGTTCCGCGCCGGCTGGAAGCAGTGGGGGCTGGCCATGCAGGACGACCTGGCCGACACGCTGGCCTGGGCCGTCAGGCAAGGCTGGGCGGACCCGGATCGGGCCTGCATCATGGGCGCGAGCTACGGCGGCTATGCCGCCATGATGGGCGCCGTCACCCAGGGAGACCTGTTCAAGTGCGCCATCAACTGGGTGGGCGTCACCGACATCGGCTTGATGAACAGCATCCACTGGAGCGACTTCTCCGAGGAGTGGAAGCAGTACGGCATGAAACGCCTCGTGGCCGACCCTGACGCGGACGCCGAGCAGTTGCGAAAGACGTCGCCCCTCTTGCGTGCGAAGGAGATCCGCATGCCCCTGCTGATGGCCTATGGCGCTCAGGACCGCCGCGTTCCGATCAAGCACGGCGAGGACATGAAGGCCGCGTTGCGCGCCGATCAGCCCGTCGAATGGGTGGTCTACCCCGACGAAGGCCACGGCTGGTTCGATCTGAAGACCAACGAGGACTTCTGGGGCCGCGTCGAGCGGTTCCTGGGCAAGCATCTCGCGCCGAAGAACTGACCGCTCATCCGCGCCGCATGCAGCTCGCGGCGCGGCTTCGGCACTTCATCGCCTCGCCATGGCGGCGTGCGGGCTTCATGCAGAAACTGCTTCCATCGACACAGCAATCCCGCTGTGCAGACACCGAAAGGAAGCACCATGAAAGCCACCGTCCTGATCCAAGCCGCCGCCGTTGCCGCGTTCGCATTCACGGCCTTTGCCGCCCACGCCGCACCGCAGGAAGTGAAGACGCTGCCCCGCGTCGTCATCACTGGCAAGGCCGTCAAGGAAGTTGCCCAGCTGCCGCGCGTGGTCGTCGTCGGCGTCAGCGACGCCACGCTGCTGCGCCAGCAGACGCTCGCCGCCACCAAGGGCGCGATCCGCCGCGCCTGAGGGCCGCCTGACGATGTCCGACATGCTCCACGCACGAGCCGAATCGCCGTCGCAGCAGGCCGTTAGCCGGATCTGCGCCGACGATTCGGCTTGTTACCCACACTTGCGGTTACATCTCTGAAAGACAATCGGGCTTCGTCTTTGGAGTCCGCTTGTGAAAGAAGAGCTGCGCAAACGCCGGTCCTGGCTGGATGGCTTCATGGCCTATCCCGCCCCGGCAGGCCTGAGCGAAACCCAGCTGCGCGACAACATCATCCTGCTGGACCAGGCCCTCTACGGGCTCTGGAACCTGGGCCACAACCTCATCTTCGCGTGGACGCCCGAGGCCAAGGGCCTGCGCGTGCTGGTGGGGCCGCACCCCATGCTGACCGAGTTCGCGCTCGGCGACGGCAACCTGCCGCAGGAGGAGCTGATCCGGCGCGCCCGGCTGCTCGACAAGCTGCTGTCCAACCAGGAGCACCTGGACGCGCGCGCGTTCGACGCCGTCGCCGCCGCGCTGGAATTGACGCCTCAGTTCATCGAGCTGCCGTTCTCGCCCGAGCGCAAGCTGGGCCTGCCGCTGATCGCCGCCATCGCGGCGCGCTACGGCGTGCGCCTGGTGGAAGACCGCGCGGTCATCCTCTTCGACGCCGTCGGCTTCTCGCTGCTCACGCCGCTGCAGCAAGTGGTGCAGCTCAACAGCCTGTCCTGCTCCGTCAACGCGGCCTATGCCAAGCTGCTGGACCGCGAGATCAACATCAACTTCGCGCGCACCACCACAGGGGACGGCTTCTACATCTGGAACCGCATGCGCGGCGTGGAGGCCAACATCGAGCTGTACCAGCTGATGCAGTTCATCCTGGCCGACAACGCGCTGGCGCAGGAGCGTGCCACGCGGCCCGAGTCGGTGCCGCGGCTGCGCGCGTGCTTCCACGTCGGCTCGCACTATGAGTTCTACCAGTCCGAAGGCCTGAACCCGACCTCGTTCAGCTACTTGGTAGGCCAGGTCACCATCGAGCTGGCGCGCATGATCGACCACGCGCTGCCGGGCCAGATCCTGGTGGGCAAGTTCAACACGCTGATGCACGACGAGGCCACCGGCGAGGACGTCCGCATCGACAGCCTGGACTTCGTCGAGCGCACGCGCGCCCCGCTGCGCAGTCTCAACGGCCTGAACCTGGCCGGCTCCGAGGTCGACGAGATCGCCTGCTACCTGACCGGCCGGCGCGACGACACGGGGCTGTGGGGCATCAGCGAATACCAGATGGCCGACAAGCACGGCTTCATCCACCGCATCTACAACGCCAAGATCAACATCCACCGCCGCAATGGCGAGCCCATCTACCTGGGCCTGCGCGAGGAAGACCTGCCACCGGACGTGCCGCGCACCGTGGCCGATACGGATTTCACGCCACTGCACGCCTGACGAGATCTGAGCGGCCGGCCTCCTAGGGTGGCGCATCCAGACCGCGTTTTCCGCGTTTCACCCCCCGGGCGCAAACGCTAGGATGACCGCCGCAGTGACCGAGTCCCCCGTCCCCCTCAAGGCCCCGGCCGGCAGCCCCGCCGCCGTTGGCCATCGCCGCCTGCTGACGCTGCTGTTCGTCGACCTCAGCAGCTCCACGGCCATGGCGGAATGGATGGAGGCGGAGCACTACGCCGCCATGCTGGCCGACCTGCGCGCGCTCTACGAGCGCGTCGTGCCGCATCACGGCGGCGTCATCGCGCGCATCCAGGGCGACGGCATGCTGGCCGTTTTCGGGCACCCCGAGGTGCGCGAGGACGACGGCCGCCGCGCCACCGAGGCGGCGCTGGAGCTGCATGCCGCCGTGCGCGAGCTGCGTCCGCACGGGCCGCTGCCCGCCGGCTTCCCCGGCCTGGCCGTGCACAGCGGCGTGCACGCCGGCATCGTGCTGGTCAACGAGGGCGACCAGATGCGGGGCCGGCTGGAGCTGCTGGGCAACCCGCCCAACATCGCCGCGCGGCTGTCCGAGGCCGCCAAGCGCGACGAGATCATCGCCAGCGAGGAAAGCCTGGGCCTGCAGAGCCAGTTCTTCGAGACCGGCCCGCGCTTCGTGCTGCAGCTGCGCGGGCGGGCCACGCCGCTGGCCGTCTACCGCGTGCACGGCCGCGCCGCGGTGGGCCGGCGCTTCGAGGCCAGCGTGCGCCGCGGGTTGGCGCCTTTTGTCGGCCGCGACGGCGAGCTGGCCGCGCTGTACGCCGCCCTCGACCGCGTGCTGGCCGGCCAGACGCACTGGCTGGGGCTGCGCGCCGGCGCTGGCGTGGGCAAAACCCGGCTCACTGAGGAGTTCCTGCGCCACGTGCAGGACCAGACGGACCAGGCCGTGCAGATCCACCGCGGCTACTGCGAGAGTTACCTCAGCGCCGAGCCGCTGCAGCCGTTCTTGCAGATGCTGCGCGCGCTGGCCGCGCTCGCCGACCGGCCGCAATGCGCGCCGCCCGAGCTGTTTGCCGCCCAGCAGGCCGCGCCGGCCCAGCGGGCCGATGCGCTGCTGGCGCTGCTGCTGGCGTTGGCGCGGCGCACGCCGCAGCTGGTCTGCATCGACGACCTGCAATGGGCCGACGACGCGTCGCTGCGCCTGCTGCACCGCCTGCGCGCCGCCGCCGCGCGCGAGCGCCTGCCGCTGCTGCTGCTCACCGCCAGCCGCCCGCAGCCGCAGCCCACGCTGGCCGGCAGCGCGCCGCCCGACGCCAACGACGCCCTCGCCGACCTCATCGAGCTGCCGCCGCTGACCGAGACGGAGGCGGCCTGCGCGGTGCAGCTGCTGCTGCCGCAGATCGACCCCTTCATCGCGTCCGAGGTGCAGCGCCACGCCGGCGGCAACCCGCTGTTCATCGAGGAGCTGTGCCACGCCGCGGCCGACGCGCGCGGCGGGCTCATCGAGGGCCAGAGCAGCGCCGCCTGGCTGGCTGCGCTGGTGGAGTCGCGCGTGGGCCGGCTGCCGCCCGAGCAGGCCAGCCTGGTGCGGCTGGCGGCCGTCATCGGCAACGTCATCCCGGTGTGGCTGCTGGAAGCGCTGACCGGCTGCGGCGAGCAACACCCGGCCGTGCAGGCGCTGGCCGCGCAGGACTTCATCTTCCCCGACCAGCGCCCCGGCCACCTGCGCTTCAAGCATGGCATCACGCGCGACGTCGTCTACGAGGCGACCGGCCTGCACGAGCGCCAGGCCCTGCACCGCCGCATCAGTGCCGAGCTGGACGCGCGCGGTGGCGCCGAAGGCCTGTTCCACGAGCAGCTGGCGTACCACGACGCTGCCGCCAACGACTGGCCGGCCGCCGCCCGCCATGCCGAGGCCGCCGGCGACCAGGCGCTGGCCGCCTCGGCGCTGGACCGCGCCAAGAAGCAGTTCCGCGCCGCGCTGGCCGCGCTGGAGTTCCTGCCCGACGACGCGCAGCGCCGCCGCCGCTGGGTCAGCATCGCGCAGCGCCTGGGCATGGCCTGCGTGTTCGATGCGTCGCAGGACGACCTGCGCGTGCTGCGCCACGCCGCGGGGCTGGCGCAGGCCGAGGGCGACGCCGGTCTCATCGCCCGCACCGAATACTGGCTGGCCTACGTGGGCTACGCGCTGGGCGAGACGCGCGACAGCCTGCGCCACGCCCGCGCTGCCGTCGAGACGGCGCAGGCCTGCGGCGACAACGCGCTGCTGGCCCAGCTGCCCGGCACTGTGGGCCAGTTGCTGGCCGCCGCCGCCAACTACGCCGAGGCCGTGCCCATGCTGGATCTGGCCATCGCGCGCCAGCGCCAGCGCGCCAGCAAGAGCGCGGTCAACCAGATCGGCCTGTCGTTCTCGCTGTGCTGCCGCGCCTACGTGCTGGGCGACCATGGCCGCTTCGACGAGGCCCACGAGATCTTCGCCGAGGCACTGACGCCGTTCGACGGCAGTGGCCACGCGGTGGAGGCCAGCATGCAGGGCTGGCGTGCCGCCGTGCTGCTGTGGCAGGGCCGCTGGGCGGAAGCGCGCGCGGCGGCGCTGGTGGCGCACCGCGTCGGCGCGCAGGTCCGCAGCATGTTCACCTGCGCGATGGGCCATGCCGCGGGCGCGTACGGCGCCTGGATGCAGGCGCACGACCCGGGCGCCCGACAGCAGCTGCTGGACGCCACGGCCTGGCTGGCGCCGCGCGGTGGCGGGCTGTACAGCAGCTTCAACCACGGCTGGCTGGCCGACATCCTGTCCACCCAGGGCGACGCCGGCGCGGCCCGCCATCACATCGCACTGGCGCTGCGCCGCGGTCGCCAGGACGACTGGATCGGCGGGGCCATGGCCTACCGCGCGGCCGCCCGACTGGCGGCCCGCATGGGCGACGCCGCGCGGGCGCGCCGCTACCTGTCGCTGGCACGTGGCGCCGGCGAACAACGCAACTCCGATCACGAGGCCGCTGTCACGGCGCTGCTGGAAGCCGAACTGAAGCTGGATGCCGGCTGGCCCGCTGCGCTGGATATTGCCCAGGCAGCGTTCGAGCGCATGGACATGCAAGGTTTCCTTGAGCGGGCGGCACGGGCGCGCGCGGGCTGACTCAACACCGCGTGTTGGCAACGGAAGTTACGCCTCGAACGTCACTGCGGGCAGGTACGTGAAACCACGTATCCATAAAAACAGAACGCTGTTCCATCATTGCGCCGCGATGCGTGGCCGTGATGCCACGCCGACCTGACGTCGCTGCGCCGGATGGCGCGGATCGACCGGCAGCGACCTGACGTCGACTCCGGTTCCTCCCACCACAACGCTCTCCCGTCAGCGTGCGCCAGGCACGCCGACGGCGGCAGGCTGCGCGGGCCTGGATGGATGCCGCGTCGCCACAACGACAGGAGACAACCCCATGAAGAAGATCACACCCCCGCCCCTGCCCGTCATCCGCACCGCCGGTGCCGCCATGTCGCTGCTGCTGGCCGCCTCGGGCGCCCAGGCCGTGGACTGGCCCTCGGGCTACTCGAAGTGCGCCGACCAGGGCGGCACCTGCAAGGTCGGCACCAGCACCCGCGCCGTGTCCTACGGCATCAAGGACAAATGGGTCATCAAGAATCTGACCGGCAACGTCGCCTGCACGACGGCGACGTTCGGCTCTGACCCCAACCCAGGCATCAACAAGAAGTGCGCCATCGGTCCGGTGGCCGGCCCCGCCCCGACGCCTGCCCCCACCCCTGCGCCTACGCCGGCCCCCACCCCCGCTCCGACGCCCGCACCCGCGCCCGCCGGCCACAGCGGCGGCTATGCCGGCACCGTGACCGGCGGCGGCAGCGCCACGGTGCAGACCGTGTCCACGGCGGCTGCCATGCAGGCCGCCATCAACGCCTACAGCGGCACCGGCGGCCTGGTGATCCGCTACAACGGCAGCTTCGATTTCGGCGCCATCACCGACTCATGCACGCAGTGGCAGAAGCCGGCCGGCACCGTCGTCGAGATCAAGAACAAGAGCAACGTCACCATCGAGGGCACCAACGGGTCGGGCGCCAACTTCGGTCTGGCCGTCAAGGGCGGTGCAGAGAACATCATCATCCGCAACATGACCATCGGCCTGCTGCCCGGCTCCATCGACGCCATCGGCATCGAGGGCCAGGGCGGCAAGTACCCGGGCTACGTGTGGATCGACCACAACACGCTGTTCAGCAGCCTGAAGGAATGCAGCGGCGC
Organism: Pelomonas dachongensis; assembly: GCF_043555865.1. Lineage (NCBI taxonomy): Bacteria > Pseudomonadati > Pseudomonadota > Betaproteobacteria > Burkholderiales > Sphaerotilaceae > Roseateles > Pelomonas dachongensis. The sequence goes on along the minus strand of NZ_JBIGHY010000001.1, from coordinate 68,359 downwards.
CGGTGACCTGGAGTTCGACGGCCTCATCGACAGCAAGGCCGGCGCACACCACATCACCTACTCGTACAACTACATCCACGACCACCAGAAGGTCGGCCTGATCGGCTCCAGCGACAGCGACGCCAGCGACCGCTTCATCACCTTCCACCACAACTACTACAAGGACGTGAGCGCCCGCCTGCCGCTGCAGCGCGGCGGCTACACGCACCTCTACAACAACCTCTACAGCGGCGTGAAGACCTCGGGCGCCAACATCCGCATGGGCGGCTATTCGCTGATCGAGGGCAACTGGTTCGAGAACGCGCAGAACCCGGTGACCTCGCGCGACTCCTCGTCCATCGGCTACTGGCAGCTGCGCAACAACAACATCAACAGCCCGGCCGACTTCGCGACCTACGGCATCACCTGGGTCGCCAGCGGCTCGTCGCCGTCGCGGGATGCGACGGACTGGAGCACGACGGCCAACTTCCCACTGGGCATTCCGTACAGCTATTCGCTGCAACCCGCGTCGTGCGTGAAGCAGAAGCTGCCGGCGGCGGCGGGCGCGGGGACGAACTACGCGAAGGTCAGCTGCTGACGCACTGACCGGCCGGCGCCTGCATCACGCAGGCGCTGGCCATTTCTCTCATCGAGCCAGCGGTCGTGCCGGAGCTGGCAGCCCAACTGCCCTCATGAGCGGCGGCGAGACCTCACTTGGGCAGCGGTTCGCGGGCGGCCACCTCGGCCAGCTTCGTGTACTTGATCCTCGTGTCCAACACGCCGTCCTTGTCGGTGTCCACATCGGCGAACTGCAGGCGGCCCAGTGTGTAGCGCTCGATCCGAAGAGGCCGGCCCGTGGTGAGGTCGAGGAACTCGACGGTCTCGACCACGCCGTGGACATATCGCGTCAGCAAATCGAGGTAGCCGTCACCGTCGGTGTCGGTTTCGGCAACTTCGACGTTGCCGTGGCGAAAGCCCAGCTTGGATTCAAAGACGCCGTCGAAGTTGTCGTCCGCCTCGGCTGCATCAATCACCCCCCGGGCGTTGTAGTGCGCGACGTAGTCGACCTTGCGATCCAGGTTGCGGTCGACTTCCATCTTGAGCGCCGTGCCGCTGGGCGCGTAGGTCCAGGTTTCGTCCAGCACGCCGTCGCGGTTGTGGTCGATGCCATTGGTGGTAACGGGGCTCCGATACGCAGCGCAGGTGCCGCCCACGCCGACGGCCAAGCCCAGCAGCAGCATGCGCAGACCGGATGATCTGGAGACCGGCTTCGTACGCGGCGTGGCCTCAACCTCGGTGCGCTCCCAGCGCTCGATGATCGCGCGCGCCGCCGGGTAGTGCGCGTCCTCGACGAGCAGGCGGACCAAGCGGGCGGCGGGCACCTCGCCCATGGCCCCTTGGAGTGCCTCGCCCTGGATGTGGGCTTCGATGCCCTCCTGCTTCAACACATCCACAAGCATGTGGGCTTCAATGGCATTGGCCGCTTCGTAGAGAGTCTTCATAGCTTGACTGAATGGTTGGGCGGCCATCGAAACCGATGCCGCTCCAACGAATGTGCCTCACGCCCAAGTCAGCGCCCGTCGGGCTGTTCGACAAGCTGGAGTTCGTTGCCAGCTGGGTCGGCGAAGGTGGCCAAGGTGCCGCCCCAGGCCTGGCGCTCGGGTTCGCCGGAGAACACCACACCAAGGGCGAGAAGCTCCGCATACGCGGCGCGGATGTCCTGGACGTTGAACGACAGACCGGTGAACCGCCCGACAAGCAGGCGCTCCTCGTCGGGTGCGTCGTCGGCCACGGACTCGATGACGAGGTCCATCGCGCCGGCCCCAAAGACGCAGTAGCCTGCACGCTCCCCGTCCACCTTGAGCGGCAGGCCGAGCGAGTTCGCATAGAAGCACTTGGCCGAGACCAGGTCCTTGACGAAAACGCGGGCTGTGTTCAGCTGCAAGGCATTCACTCCACCCCCATCGCCACCACCGTCGGCGACCCGGTGAACCGCAGCACGCCCGCATCCAGCACCGCCGCAATCACACCCAGCATCACGCCCATGCCCATGCCGTAGCCCGAGCAGGCGTGCGGCGGCGGGCCTTTGGGGTCGGCGCGGTCGCCGCCGAAGGCGACGTGGTGGCGCAGCGGATCCTGCTGCGTGGCCGAGCCCAGGCCGACGACGATGACACGGCCGGCTTCGATGTCCACCTGGCCCAGGCGATGCGTCACGCGCGCCTTGCGCCAGACCTGGAAGGGCGTGGGCCGCTGGTTCAGCGTCGCGACCAGCGTGGGACGCAGGCAGGCAACGGCCTCGGCGTAGGGCGGCGGGGCGTTCTGCGTCTCGGGCGGGACCGCGTTCCACAGCGGCTGCAGCTCCCACAGCTTGCGCGTCTGCACCCAGCCGGCCAGCACGGTCAGCAGGTTGGCGTGCGTGGTGGGCGGGAAGCCCAGCATGATGCCGGCCAGCGTGCGCGCGGGCAGGTCGGGCGTGGCGCCGGGCACGGCCTGGGCAGCGGCAACGATCTTGGCGGCCAGCGGCGGCAGCTGCACGCCCGGCTGCGCCAACCAGGCTTGCGTGGCAGCCAGGAAGCGCTGGCCGGCGGCGCGGCCCTCGGCCTTGACGGCGTCGGTCGGGTAGGGGCCGAACACGTGGCGCGACACCTTGAACAGGTCGCGCGGGCAGCGCGGTGCGACCGCGCCCACACCCGGGCCGCCGGCATAGGCCTCGGCATGGAACTCCGTGCCCCAGATGTGCCGCCCGTCAGGCTGGCCGAACCACATCTGGCACAGCTTGGCCAGCACGCCTTCGCTGAGGCGCTCGAAGTCCAGCGGCGTGTCGGTAGGCAGGTCGGCCGGCTTCTGGCTGGGCGGGAAGGCGGCCAGCAATGCACGCGCCTCGGCCTTCAACTGCGCCAGCCCGGCCTTGGCGACCTGGTAGGCCGTGGCGTAGCACTGGGCCTCGCTGTAGGCCTCGATGGCGGCGTTGACGGCCGGCGCCTGCTCGGCGTGGCCGGTGTCATCGTCCAGGCCCAGGAAACCCACGCCGATGGAGTCGTGCATGCGCTCGCCGTAGCCGCTGTTGGAGTAGCGGTCGGGGGCGTTCCTCAGCACGTCGCAGACCCGCTCGGCCGCCCCCACCAGCACGCCATAGGCCGTGTCCACCACGCCGCCGGGCTGGGCGCGCACCCAGGCCCAGGCCTGGTCGCGGGTGTTGGTGTCCTCCAGCCACAGCTGCACGGCGGCCATGTCCTGCAGGTCGGGCACCTTGTCGGGCACCGGCACCGGCGCCGGCAGCGGCAGGGCCAGCTCCACCAGGCCCGGCAGGCCCTTCAGCGCGGCGATCGACGGCACGAAGAAGTAGGCGCCCCATTGCAACGTGACGAAGGGCTCCGGGCCCAGGTCCACCTCGTAGGGCTTGCCGGCATGTTCGAACGGGTACAGGCGCGGGCCGGCGCTGCCGTCCACCACACCCAAGAGCGGGTCGCTCTGCGCCGAGTAGCCGCCGCTGGCATTGCCGCCTGCCACCCAGCGCTGCACCACCTCGAACTGCTCGGCCAGGTGGGCGTTGTAGGCCATGAAGACCAGGCCGCGGTCCGCGTCGTCCGGGGCGTCCGGGTGCACCGGCGCGCCGTAGCTCATGCCCCGGCGCAGGATGCGCGGCATGCGGCTTCGGGCGAACGCGGTGCCAGCCAGGTCGCGCGGGTTGACGCGGCGGATGTGCGAATGGAAGGGGCAGGCCGAGCCCTGCTCGTCCTTGGCGAAGTTGAAGTCGTTGCCCGTCACCGCAGGCGACGCCAGCGAGCGGCCGTCCTGCCAGCGGCCCATCAGCTTGGCGAGCACGAGGTCGTGGTCCAGGCCGATCTTCTTGGCCTGCTCATAGGTGCGCTTGGCGAAGCGGCCGGTGTACTGGCGCAGCTTGCGCACGACCAGGAAGCTGCCGCGGTCCAGCAGCGCGTCGGGCTGCTCGGGCACGGCGTAGCCCTTGTCGCGCTCGGTCGGGAAGCCCTGCAGCACCTCGCCGGTCTTGACCCGGTCATCCCATGCCTGGCCGGTCGCCTCGCCTCCCAGCACGGGCTGGCTGATGCCGTCCTTGAAGCCGAAGTGCTCCTTGTCGGCACCATTGCTGCGCATGGGCTCGATGGCCATCAGCGCCAGGCCGGTGCCCACGGTCAGCGCCTGGGCCAGCTCCTTGAGCTTCTGGTCGTCGCCAGGCGTGAATGCCTCCCCTGGCTCGGCCGCCGGGAAGCGCAGCTGCACCAGCACATGGGCGTTCGCCGGGTCGAAGCGGTCGATGCCGTTGACGTGCCCGGCCAGCACCCAGTGCGCCGGGTGGTTGTGGCGCACGTCGCCCAGCAGGCCGGCACGCGCGGCCATGCCTTCCTTGAAGGCCTGCGGGAAGCGCTCCAGCCGCGCGGCCGGCACGCCCAGCGCCTTCAGGCCCGACAGCGTCAACGCCACCTGGCGCCAGACGCCGAGCTGCGCTGCATCCTCGTTGTCGCGCTGCACGGGTGCCGTGCTGAGCCAGGCAACGGCCTGGGCGGCCTGCGCCACGCGCAGCATGACGAGGCCGCCGCGGTTGCCGGGTGGCTTGGTCAGGATGCAGCACTGCAGGTCGCCGGGCTTCAGTGACAGCTCGCGGGCCTTGACCGACGGTTCAGGCAGCGCCTGCTCGAACCAGGCCAGCATCTCGTAGTGGCGCTGGCGAAGCTGACCGCCGGGCGTCTTGCCGCCGTCCACCGGGAACAGCCTGGCCGTGTCCAGCTCGCGCAACTCGAACAGGATGTCGTGCGTGGCGCGCAGCAGGCAGGCGCGGTCTGGCGCCTGGGCCCCGAAGAAGCGCTGCAGCGTGAACAAGCCCGCCAACGGCACCAGGCCACGCGCGGCCATCGCGAAGCGCTCCTGCGGGTCTTGGGGCAGCGGCTGCGTCTCGCCCGAGGCTGGCGCGCGCACGCGGTTGAAGCCCAGCTCGTTGGCACGGCCGCGCTGGGCGGCCTCCAGCTTGGCGAGGTATTCGGCATCGCTGACCGTGCGGCCGGACTCGATGAACAGGAAATCGGCCGACACCTCGTGTTCGCGCACCCAGCGCGCATAGGTCTCGAAGCTGCAGTCACGCGACAGCGTGTAGCCCTCCGTGTGGCACAGCATCAGGTCCAGCGTGGAGCCAAGCTGGTCCCAGATGACCCGCATGTAGGGTTCCCAGCCGCCGTCGAAGTTGACGCTCAGCAGCAGCCGGTCGGGCGCGCCGTCCTTGCCTTCCACGATGCTCCAGCGAAAGGAGTGGACGATGCGCCAGCGGGCGACGATGTCGGTGTACGGCGAGGCCGGCGCACTCGATTCGCGCGAGCCCAGGCGCAGGCCGTTCAGCGTCTTGAGCACCTTGCGCAGGCGGTCGACATAGGTGACGACCTCCAGCGCGTCGACGAAGCCGCGCTTGATGTCGGCCAGCAGGTTGAGGTCGGTGATGCCGCCCAGTTGGACATCGTTGCCACGTGCCATTTGCTTCTCCCTGTGAAATGCGCGCGGAAGTATGGCGGCGCATCGCGACACAACGCATCGGCAGCACCCACAAGATTCACGACGACGTTCGTCCCCGCCAGCCGCAGCTCGTCGCCGCAAACCGGCGCCCTATCGCAAACCCCAGGACGGGCAAACCCGTGGCGGGCACATTCACGCTCACCAAACCGGGAGAGCCACATGAACCGCATCAGCACCACCACCCACCGCATGGCCCGCATTCAGGCCGTCAGCGCCTTCGCCCTCGTCGCCATGACCGCGCTGACCGTCGCGGCCTGGATGAGCATCGCGACGCCGGCCGCCGGCCCGGCCGTGGTGACGCTGGAGCGCGTGGTCATCGAAGGCACGCGCACCGCCGAGGTGAAGCAGCTGCCGCGCGTGGTGATCGAAGGCCGCCGCGACGCGGGCGCCGACGGCGTTCAGCTGGCCAGCCGCTAAACCCTGTCCCGCGGCGCGCCCTGATCGCACTTGCGACAGGCGAGCCGCTGGCCGATGACGCCGGCCCGGCCCTCGGGCGTCTGCGTCCACGGCCGGTTCTGCCAGGGCGGATCGTGGCGCGTGTGCTGGTTGTGGCCACAGGCCAGCTCCGCGACCCAATGGCCCTCGTCGTCGACATGAAAGCCAACGATCGGTTGGTCCATCAGCGCCCCAGAACCCTGAGGATCTCGCGGCCGTAAGCCTCCAGCTTCTTGGCCCCCACGCCACTGATCTCGCCCAGTTCCGCCAGGTCGGCCGGCAGCTGCCGCGCCATCTCGGCCAGCGTGGTGTTCTGGAAGATCACGTAGGCCGGCAGGCCGTGCTCCTTGGCCACCTCCGAGCGCCAGGCCTTCAGCGCCTCGAAACGCTCGACGGCCTCGACGTCCAGGCCCAGTGCCGGATCCGCCTTGGGCTTGGCCGTGCGACCCGCCCTGGCCTTGCCGCGCGGCTTCTTCTCGTCGGCCTCGCGCAGCCGAACCTCCACCTCGCCCTTGAGCACCGCGCGCGCGCTGTCCTGCAGCGCCAGCGTGTGGAAGTCGCCCTCGGCGGCCACATGGCCCAGCGCGATCAGCTGGCGCAGCACCGCGCGCCATTGCTGTTCGGACAGGTCGGCGCCGCAGCCCCACGTCGACAGGCTGTCGTGGCCGTACTGCTTCGTCTTGTCCGTCGCCTTGCCGCGCAGCACGTCGATCAGATGGCCCGCGCCGAAGCGTTCGCCGCGCTGGTGGAAGCGGTAGATGCAGGAGAGCAGCTTGCGCGCCGCCTCGGTGGCGTCCCAGGTCGCCGGCGGGTTCAGGCAGTTGTCGCAATTGCCGCAGGCCGTCGACATCTCGCCGAAATAGTTCAGCAGCCGCACACGCCGGCAGTCGGTGGCCTCCGCCAGCGCCAGCAGCGCGTCCAGCTTGCCGCGCTGGCCCTGCTTGAACACCTCGTCCGCCGGGCTCTCGTCGATCATGCGGCGCTGGTTGACGACGTCGGCCAGGCCGTAGGTCATCCACGCCTCGGCCGGCGCGCCATCGCGGCCGGCGCGGCCGGTTTCCTGGTAGTAGGCCTCGATGTTCTTGGGCAGGTCCAGGTGGGCGACGAAGCGCACGTCCGGCTTGTCGATGCCCATGCCGAACGCGATGGTGGCGACCATGACGATGCCGTCCTCGCGCAGGAAGCGGTCCTGGTGGCGGCGGCGCACGTCGGCGTCCAGGCCCGCGTGGTACGGCAGCGCGTTGATGCCCTCGCTCTTCAGCCACTCGGCGGTCTCTTCCACCTTCTTGCGGCTCTGGCAGTAGACAACCCCGGCCTCGCCCTCGTGCTCGTCGCTGATGAAGCGCAGCAGCTGCTCGCGCGGCGAGCCGTTCTTCTCGACGATGAGGTAGCGGATGTTGGGCCGGTCGAAGCTGCTGATGAAGACGCGCGCGTCCTGCAACTGCAGCCGCTCGATGATGTCGCGGCGCGTCAGATCGTCGGCCGTGGCGGTCAGCGCGATGCGCGGCACCTCGGGGAAGCGCTCGTGCAGCAGGCTCAGCTGCAGGTACTCCGAGCGGAAGTCGTGCCCCCACTGGCTGACACAGTGCGCCTCGTCGATGGCGAACATGCTCAGCAGGCCACGCTCGCGCAGGCTCTCCAGCTGCGCCAGGAAGCGTGGCGTCGTCAACCGCTCGGGTGCGGCGTACAGCAGCGTCAGGCGCCCGCTCATCATCTCGCGCTCGATGCGGCTGGCCTCCTCACCAGTCAGGCTGCTGTTCAGGAAAGCGGCGTGCACGCCGGCCTCCTCCAGCGCGCCGACCTGGTCGTGCATCAGCGCGATCAAGGGGCTGACGACGATGGCCACGCCCTGGCCGCGCGCGTGGCGCACGATGGCCGGCACCTGGTAGCACAGGCTCTTTCCGCCGCCAGTGGGCATCAGCACCAGCGCGTCGCCACTGGCCGCCACATGCTGCACGATCTCGCCCTGCTGACCGCGAAAGGCGGTGTAGCCGAAGACTGCTGACAGGACCTGGTGAGCTGCGGATGGCAGGTCGTCGGTGGGGCTGGGAAGATGCACAGGCGGGTTCACGCCGCGATTGTCCCAGGAGCGTCCATGCCCACCCCCGAGGAGCTGCGCGAGCGGCTGATCCGCAATTTCCACGACCAGCCGCGCGAGCGCTTCCAGCGCGCGCCGCTGTACGACAGCGAGGCGACCAGCCTCACGAAAGGCACCGCCGCCCGCCAGCTGGGTGCGAGCGTGGACACGGTCGCGCCCGGCCACATGAGCTGTCCCTACCACCTGCACCACGCGGAGGAGGAGATGTTCGTCATCCTGCAGGGCGAGGGCACGCTGCGCGTGGCCGGCGAGCGGGTGCCCGTGCGTGCCGGCGACGTGATCACGATCCCGCCCGGGCCCGAGTACCCGCACCAGCTCATCAACACGTCCGACGCGCCGCTGCACTACCTGTCCATCAGCACCCAGGTGCGGCCCGAGGTCTGCGAATACCCCGACTCGGGCAAGGTGGGCATCTTCAGCGACGGTCTGCGTCTGCTGCAGCGCCGCGAGGCCGGGCTGGACTACTGGGAAGGCGAGCCCTGACGGCACAGGGAGGCAGGGCTCACTCGCGGGGCTACTGACGGTGGCCGCGCAGCGACGAGGCAGGGTCTTCCACGGCGGCAGTGCGCCGGATCAGGCGCACCTGGCGCGGCTGCCGGCCGGCGCGCAACTCGGCGGACACGTCGCGCAACACCACGACGCCATGCTGCCGCTGCCACGAGGCCCACAGCCGCGCCGCAGACTCGTCATGGCCCGGTGCGCCGGACAGCGTGTACAGGCTGCCGGTCTTTGAGCGCGCCCCACCGCCGTCGGCCGTCACCTGCGCCAGCGCGGACGAAACCTTCACGCTGTGCTCGCCGCTCACACTGCCCACGAGGTGCCAGGACGGCGCGTCGTAGTGAGGCACCTGGACCTCCCAGGCACGCCAGTGCACCAGCACAAACCGGGGAGCGGCGTCCACTTCAAGCGGCAAAACGATCATGACGGCAAGGAAGGCGAGACCGGATGCAGGGCGGCAGCTCTGCGCGGCAGCCGCGCGAAGTGCTACAGCGAACGCGGTCTCTGGAAATGGGAGTGCGTAGTCTTGCTCCCACCGCGCCCGCGACGCCTAGGACCGCGAGCCAAGCTGCATGTAGGACGGCACGCCGCCAGTGCCGGTTCAGATCAAAGCCGGCGCCGCGGCCCGTGTTGGCGGCTGACCCTGCCTCAGCGCCGCGGCGGGGCCGGCGGGGCCGCGGCCAGCAGCGGTTCAACGGCCCGCATACCGGCGCGGGCCTGCTGGGTCAGCGCCGTCGGGCCCGTCACCCAGCCGGCCTGCAGCGCTTCAGCTTGCTGTCGGCCTGCCGCGTCCAGGCCCGACTTCAGCGCGGCGATGCGCGCCGTCAGCGCCGCAGTCGTCTGGCGGCTGCCGGCTTGAACCACCAGGGTCAGGCCCAGCGCCCGGACGGGGTCATTGCCGTCCTTCGCAGCCTGGTCCGCCAGCAGCGCGGTCGATGGCAGGTCACCCTGGCGCGAGGCCAGCGCCAGCCAGCGCTCGGCGCCGGCGCGGTCGCCGTGTTTGAGCTGCATCAGGCCCACATCGCGCTGCGCCAGGTCGTAGCCGGCTTCCGCGGCGCGCTGCTTGAAGGCCAGCGCCTGGGCCTCGTCCGGCGGCACCACGCCGCCCCACTGGCCCGCGAGATAGCAGCCCACCTTGTAAGCGGCCAGCACGTCGCCCGCTGCAGCGGCCTCGTTGAACAAGGCATAGGCGCGCGGCAGATCGCGCGCGGTGCCGATGCCGTTGTTCAACAGCATGCCCAGGTGGTACTTCAACGCCGGGTTCTCAGCCCGGCCGGCGGCCGCCTCGACACGGGCGAACAGCGCAACAGCATCGCCGGCGGCCTGCGCCCGTGCGGGCTCGCTGGCGGCCGCCGCAAAGCCGGCGATGCACAGGGCCAGAAGCGGTGCGCGCAGCAGGGGGCGCGAGGCGACGTGGCGACGGGCGGGGAGCGAGGAGCGCATGGCGGTGGAGGGCGTCAGTGGCAATGGGGGCGGATGCTGGCGCCTGGGCCGCCGCGCCGCCAGCACAGCCCCACAGGTGACGACCGGCAAACCCACGGGTATTGCCCCGTGATACTGAACACCATGAAAGCCACCCAGGCCCTGACCGCCGCGCTGAAGGCCGAGCTGCGCCGCGCCGGCATCACCTATGCGCAGCTGGCCGTTCACCTGGACCTGGCCGAGAGCAGCGTGAAGCGCATCTTCTCGCGTGGCGAGCTGACGCTGGCCCGCATCGATCAGGTGCTGGCCGTGCTGCAGCTGGACTTTGTCGACCTCGCCCGCGAGGTGGCCCAGGCCGCGCCGGCCCGCCAGGCGTTGAGCGCCGAGCAGGAAGCCGCCGTGGTGGCCGACCCCCACCTGCTGCTGGTGGCCATCTGCGCGCAAGCCCGCTGGACGGCGGCGCAGATCCTGCAGACCTACGCCATCACCACGGCACAGCTGGTGGCGGCCCTGACGGCGCTGGACCGCCTGGGCTTCATCGAGCTGCGCGCCCACAACCGCTACCGGCTCAAGGTGGACCAGACCTTCCGCTGGCGCGCTGACGGGCCGGTCATGGATTTCTTCCGACAGCACGCGGTACCCGACTACTTCGCGGGCGGCTTCGACGGCGCCGGCGAGCATCTGGCGCTGGTGCATGGCCAGATCGCGCATGCCCGGGCCGCCGATTTCCACGACCGCCTGCAGCGCCTGGCGCAAGACTTTGCGCACCAGCACGTGGCGGACCAGGCCCGACCGGCCGGCGACAAGACAGCCTACACGCTGGTGCTGGGCATGCGCTCCTGGCTGTTCGAGCCCTTCCGCGCCCTGCTGCGCACGCCCGGTGCCGCGCCGGGCATCGCGCCACGCGACAACGCTGGGCGCTGAAGCGCCTGATCCGTGGGGGTCAGGGCGACTGGCTTCGCTCGGGCGGTCTGTCCCGCAAGGCTGAATCAGTTGGGGACAGAGCTACTCGCTTCGCTCGGGCGGTCTGTCCCGCAAGGCTGGATCAGTTGGGGACAGAGCTACTCGCTTCGCTCGGGCGGTCTGTCCCGCAAGGTCATCAGTAGTGCGGTGGCAGCTCGTCACGCAGGTTGACCTGTGCGCCCGGCTCGGCGGTGGCGCGGTTGCGCAGTTCCACCAGCTCGCGCACCAGGCGGTCGATCTGGGCCTGCTGGCGGACGATGACCGCGTTCAGCTGCTCCAGCGTGTCCTCGGTGAAGCTGGCCTTGATCTCCAGCTCGGTCAGGCGCTTGTCGGTGTCGGGCGTGTGATCCATGCCCGTATTGGACCCGCTTTGGCGCAGCCGCGGCCCGGCGCTCGGAGACACTGCCGCTTTCCTTCGAGGGAGTCTTCATGATCCGACCGGTCCTGGCCTGCTTGGCATTGGCCGCCTCCTGCTTCTGCGCCGCCGCCGAGGTCCAGACCGACGCGCAGGGCAACCGCTTCGAGGGCAGCTTCGTCAACGGCCGGCTGGCCGGCAGGGGCACCGCCGCCATGGCCGACGGCAGCCGCTACGAAGGCGAGTTCGCCGACGGCCGGTTCCACGGCCGTGGCGTGCAGACCTGGCTGAACGGCAGCCGCTACGAGGGCGACTACGTGGACGGCCGGCGTTCGGGCATGGGCGTCTACGTCTACCCGGACGGCACCCGCTACGAGGGTCAGTTCGCCAACGGCCGGCTGGCGGGCAAGGGCGTCATGACCTGGCGCGACGGCGACCGCTACGAAGGCGAGTTCTTCGACGGCGCGCGCACCGGCGTGGGCGTCATGCGGCTGGCCGGCGGCGACCGCTACGAGGGCGAGTTCGCCGACGGCGTGTTCTCCGGCGAGGGCGTGCTGGTCAAGGCCAATGGCCAGAAACTGGACGGCCGCTGGGCGCAGGGCGAGTTCATCGGCCACCGCAGCGTGCTGCGCCGCGGGCTGGAAGGCGCCGGGCTGCACAACGTCAGCTACGCCGTGCCGCCCGCGCAGAAGACAGCGGGCCCCCGGGTGCTGGTGGCTGCGAGCTTCGAGGAGCGGCCGGTGCACCTGTTGCGCGAGGGCGCACGCGGCAGCGGCGGCTGGACGGTGTTCGTTGGCGCCGCCACCGACCGCGTGCGGCTGACCGTGGACGACCGCCGCGGCCTGACCGGCGCGCTGGCCATGGACAAGGGCCAGCGCCTGACCGTGCGCCAGGTCCACCAGCCTGGCCAGGAGCGCATCGAGTACCGGCTGTACGACGCCGAGCGCCGCTTCATCGCGGGGGCGGTCATGTACCGCCATGCCGGCGGCTGGACGCTGGGCCGGCTGCGCACCGAGGCCTTCTGGGGCTACGCCGAGCTGGCCGACCTGGAAGACGTGAGCGCGCAGATGGGCGTCGACACGACGGCGCGAGCGCGCACGCCGCAGACGATCACGGCGCTGCTGCAGGCCTGGTGGCAGCGCGTGGACCTGATCCCGGCGGCGCATGCGCAGACCGGGCTGCTGGACGGCTTCTTCAGCCAGTCGGCGCAGGACGCGCGCGAGCGCTGGGCCGCGCCGCTGCACGAGATGTTCAAGGCCTCGCTGGTGGGTGGCGCGGCCTTCACCGTCAAACTGGCCGGCCAGACGCTGGCCGCCGGAGAGACCGCTGCGCTGATCGGGGCGGCATCGCCGTTCCTGGTCGCCGTCGGCACCGGGGTGGCCATCGGCATCGCGGCGGACCACTTCTACCAGTGGGCCCAGGCGCGCAACCTGGAGGGCAGCAGCGCGGGCACGGCGATGCGCCAGCTGTTCGCGCGCCTGACCGCCGACACGCGCTACAGCCAGCTGCCCGACCCGCATCCGCCTGCGGGCCAGTCCGCCGGCGGCACGCCCCCGGTGCCGGCCCGCGCGCAGGCCGCCGACAGCGCGGCATTCCGCCAGGCATTGGCGCGCGGCACGGCCTGCGCGAAGGCGCGCGACTTCGGCTGCGCGGAGGACGCGCTCGCCACGGCCCAGCAGCAGGCGCTGACCGCGCAGCAGCGGCGCGAACTGGTCGCCGGCTGGCAGCAGGTGGACGGCGAGAAGAACGCCGCCGAGATCGAGCGCAGCCGGCCGAAGCCGCCGGTGGTCGCCCAGACGACTGCAGTGCCCGCCCAGCCGCCCGCAGCGGTGGCCGTCGCGCCGCAGGCCGCCGGGGCGGCGCCCACGCCGAACACGGCGCCGGCACAGCCCACGCCGCCCGCCAAGGTGGCAAGCTGTCTCGACGAGCTGCAGGGCACGTGGTCGCACGACACCGGCGGCAGCTGGACCTTCGACGGCGCCCGCGCGACGCTGGTGCAGCGCTCCGTGAACCAGGGCGGCAGTGCGCGGCAGACCACGGTGCTGGCGATCTCGTCCTGCGACGGCGGCACGCTGCGCTACCGGATCGTTCGCGCAACGCTGCAGAGCGATGGCTACAACTACGACAAGACCGAGGCCAACGACCGGCCGCCGACCATCAACTGGGCCAAGGTCTACACACAGCCCTACAGCCTGTCGGGCAGCGGGCTGAAGCTGGGCAACTTCACCTACGGCCGCTGAGGTCCGCTGAGCTCCCCTGAGGTCCTTCGGGACTGACCCGCCGGCGCCGGCGCGTCAGCGCTTGTCGCCCTTGGCGGTGATGGTGCCCATCCCGGACACCGAGCGCAGCACGTGGGGGCTGCCGAAGTAGTCGACCGAGCCGATGCCGGAGATGCGGGCGGTCAGCTCCTCGGTGACCCAGACGACCACGTTGCCGATGCCGCTGACGCTGACGCGCGCCTTCTGGGCCTGCAGCTTGTCGGCCACGACCTTGCCCTTGCCGGAGATCTGCAACGCCAGCTCGTCCACGCGCCCGCCCAGCTGGCCGTCGCCGGCCCCGCTGATGCCGAAGGTGAGCTGGCGCGCTTCCAGCTGCTCTGCGCGCACGCTGGCGGACCCGCTGATCGTCAGCCGGAGCTGATCGGCGCGCAGCAGGCCGGGCACATGCACGTCGCTGGCGCCGGACACCGACAGCTGTTTGAGCTGGCGCACCTCGACCTGCACGAACGGCTTGTCGGCGTGCCAGAACTTCCAGCCGCCCGCGGGTCGGATGACGAGCATGCGGCCATGCAGCTCGACCGCAATGCCTTGCTGCACCTCCTCATCGCCGGCGACAAAGGCCTGATTGCGTTCGCCCTGCACCAGCAGCACGCGGGCCGCACCGGCCAGCTCCAGGCGGTCGAACTCGCCCGGCGCGTAAACCTTGCCCGGACCGGCCGGCAGCGCGGGCACGGCCGCCAAGGCAGGCTGCGCGGGTGCGGCGGGCGCTGCGGGTGCGGCATGCGGTGGCGTCGCGGCGGGCGCCGCCGGTGCCGCGGGCACCGTCTGCGCCTGGGCCAGGCCTGCGGCCGACAGCAGAAGGATCCAGCCAGGCGTTTTCAAAGCGACTGCTCCCGCAGCATCTTGGACACCTCCCGGTTGGCCGTGATGCGCGTGCCGTCGCGCAGCTGCACGATGAGCTGCGAGTTCTCATCCGGCGTCATGCTGTCGACGAAGTCCAGGTTGACGATGCAGCCGCGCTGCACGCGCAGGAAGCGCGCCGGGTCCAGCCGCGCCTCGAAGTCCGCGATGGGCAACCGCACGAGGAAGCTGCGGCCCCGGCTGGTGATGGCGGTGTACTTGTTGTCGGAGCGCAGGCACTCGATATCGCTGACCTGCAACGGGAAGATCTTGCCCTGATCGCGCACCAGCAGACGCGTCAGCGGCGCGTCGTGCGACGCACCCAGCGCCTGTGCCACATCGGCCGCGGTGCGCAGATGCGTCGGCGCGGCATCGCGCAGCGCGTGGGCCACCCCTTCGTCGAAGCGTGCCCGCGAGAACGGCTTGAGCAGGTAGTCCACCGCGTGCAGCTCGAAGGCGGTCAGCGCGTGCTGGTCGTAGGCGGTCGTGAAGATGATGCGCGGCTGGTGGGCGTCGTGCTGCAGCGCCTGCACCACCTGCAGGCCGGTCAGCCCCGGCATCTGGATATCAGTCAGCACCAGCGCCGGCTTCATCGCGCGGATCTTGTCCAGCGCGTCCTCGCCGTCCTCGCACACGGCGACGAGCTGCAGCCCCGGCGTGGCCTTCACCCAGTCGGCCAGCGCCTCGGCAGCCAGCGGTTCGTCTTCGGCGATCAGGACAGTCGTGGTCATGGTCAGGTCTGTGGAATGAACAGGTCGACGCGAAAACCCGCGCCGGGCGCCGTGTGGATGCGCAGCCGCGCCTGGCCGTCGTAGTCCAGGGCGAAGCGCTTGCGCAGCGCCGCCAGGCCCACGCCGCGGCGCTGGCCGGGCTGCGGCTCCAGCGCCTCGGGCTCGCAACCCGGGCCGTCGTCGGCCACGGCCAGGTCCAGCCCGTGGTTCAGCGCATTGCGGCGTGCGGTGATGGTCACCCGGCCACCGCCCTTGCGCGGCGCCACGGCGTGCAGGATGGAGTTCTCGACCAGCGGCTGCAGCGTCAGCGGCGGCAGCTCGTCGGCCAGCACGCGCTCCTCCAGGTCCCAGTCCACGCGCAGCCGCGTGCCCAGGCGCAGCGCCTCCAGCGCCAGGTAGTCGCGCAGGAACTCGATCTCGTCTCCCAGCATCACGCGGTCCTCGGTGCCACGCTTGGTGTCCAGCACATAGCGCAGCATGGACGCGAACTTCAGCAGCGCGGCCTCGGCGCCGGCCGGGTCCTTGCGCGTCAGCGCGATCAGCGTGTTCAGCGTGTTGAACAGGAAATGCGGGTTCAGCTTGCCGCTGATGGCCGACAGCTCGGCCCTGGCCAGCGCGCTCTCGGCCTGCGCCGCGGCGATTGCCGCCGAGCGTGCCGAGCGCGCCTGCAGCACCGCCCCGAACGCCGTGGCGATGGCCGCGTACACCACCAGCCCCCAAACCGAGCGCCACAGCAGCCCCGCCACCAGCACCGCGCCGGCGTGGTCGGTGCCAAACAGCGTCGCGTTGACGGCGAACTCGCCCGCCTGCCACAGCGCCGAGAACGCCACCGCCGCCAGGATGTGCGCCATCGCCGCCGCCGCGAAGCCGGCATCGCTGCCGTGCAGGCGGCGCGCCAGCGGCCAGATGGCGATGCCCAGCAGCATGGGCGCCCACAGCATGGTGGTGGCCTGGTAGACGGCCAGCCAGAATGGGTCCAGCCCGCGGTCGAACTCGCTGCCGGCCAACACGAACAGGCACCAGGCCAGCAAGCAGCAGCCGGCATAGGCCAGCCACAGCCGCCGGTTCGTGCGGCGGCTGCCGGGGATTGCGGCGAGCGGGGTCATGGGCTCATCTTAGGGATGGCGCCTGGCCGGCAGGGGCGCGGGTAGACGAAGTGCGGGCTCCGGGGTGCGGGATGCGGTCTGGGGGGTGTTGCTGACGCCCCGCGCCGGGGGCCTCCCGGCATAATTCAGCCCCTCCCCCATCGAATTCAGGCGAGCGTCATGGCCAGCGTCAACAAAGTCATCATCATCGGCAACGTCGGCAAGGACCCCGAGATTCGTTACAACCCCAACGGCGGTGCCTGGTGCACCGTGAGCATCGCCACGACGCGCAACTGGAAGAACCGCGAAAGCGGCGAGCGTCAGGAAGAGACCGAATGGCACCGGGTCGTCTTCAACGACCGGCTGGCCGAGATCGTCGGCGAGTACGTCAAGAAGGGCCGCCCGCTGTACGTCGAAGGCCGCCTGAAGACCCGCAAATGGCAGGACAAGGAAGGCCGCGACACCTACACGACCGAGATCATCGCCCAGGAGATGCAGCTGCTGGGCGGCCGTGACGGCATGGGCGGCGGCGATGAAGGGGGCGGCGGCTACAGCCGCAGTGCAGGTGGCGGCGGCGGTGGTGGTGGCTACAGCCGTGGCGGCGACAGCGGTGGTGGCGACGACTTCGGCGGCGGCGGTAGCCGCCCGGCAGCGCGCCCGGCGGCGGCTCGCCCCCCGGCACCGCGCGCTCCGGCCCCGGCGCCCAAGGCGTCGACGGGGTTTGATGACATGGATGACGACATCCCGTTCTAGGACAGAAGAACAGCATTTTTGTTGATTAAAAGCCTCGGCTCTCCTGTGAGCCGGGGCTTTTTTTTCTTACCCACACGCAAATCGAGCACTTGTGGCCGAGAAGTTCCTCGATCACTTAGGTGAGTTTGTGGCTAGGGAAAACGCTCGAATTCGGAATTGGGAGAGCTTCTCAATTTGCCGGTGGGCAACACAGCGTGTTGTCCACGCACCTGCCGGGCCCGCAGCGCCCGGCCCCGCGCACCGTCGTTTCGCTGGCTGAGGGAGTCCAGAAACCTCCGCTTCCTCCAACAGCTTTTCATGCGCATACGTCGCTTGCGATGCACTGCAAGTCTGCCCTTGAGTATTCCAGTGATCGTCAGCATCCGGGCCAGCGCGATGAGCACGCAATCCAGTCACCATGAGCACCGGGTGAGGCCAGGAGGTAAACGGAGCGGTACGTCGGCTCTGCAGCCGGTTGCTGACGCTCGCGGCCGGCGTCCGCGCGGCAGCAATTGCCCCAACCCGACATCGAGAGCGCTTTTGTGCTTTCCGGCGATGACAAGCTGCAAAGCAGCACAGAGACTATGCGCCGTACAATGCAACGAACTATTCACGAGGCATGCACGTGGCTTCCTCATCGCATCCACAGCCTTCAAGTGTCGCTAGCGAAATCGAGCGAGTGCTTCGCCGTGGGCCGCAGTCGGCTGCCCAGCTGATCGCCGCCCTTGGGATCACCCAGCCTACGCTTTCACGAGCTATTCACGGGCTCCACATGGTCACGAGCTTCCGGGTCACTGGTGACCGCACCCCACGGTATGCGCTGCTGCGCCAGCTACCGCTGGGCCTGGAACCACGGCAGCGCATCTATCGCTACCTCGGCGCCGGCAAGATCGAGCCCTTTGCAGGAGTGGAGTTTCTCGCCGGCGGCGCAACTCTGGAGCGCATCGACGGCGGCACCACAAAGCTCTATGACGGCCTCCCGCCCTATATGGCGTTCGCAGCGCCGTCCGGATTCCTGGGCCGACAACTCGCCAACGAGGCCGCGCGCGGTCAGCAGTTCCCGAGCAGCCTAAAGGACTGGGGAGACGACCACATGGTCGCTTACCTCTTTACCCGGGGCCTGAACCTGTCCGGCAACCTGGTCTTCGGCGACGCATGTCTGCAAACCGAGATCGAGTTCCGGGCCGCGCAGGTGATCCCTACCGAGCACAAGCTCGAGTTCTACGTCGACATGGCCAATGCGCTCAAGGGCGCTTCCTACGGGTCCAGCGCCGGCGGAGAGCAGCCGAAGTTCCTCGGACTCACTGCAGACGCCGGCCACGTCATCGTGAAGTTCGCCAAGCTCGGTAGCCGGATGGCCGAGTTGCTCCCACTCGAGCACCTGGCGCTCCGGACCCTAGCCGAAGTCGGAGTGCCGGCGTCGCGCACGCAATTGCTGGTCGGCGGCGACTACGTTTTCTTGGAGGTCAAGCGATTTGACCGCAAGGGCCTGTCAGGCCGCATCGGCATGCTCTCGGCGGGGTCGGTCAACAACGAGTTCTTCGGGATGACTGGCGCGTGGTCCGAGTTCGCTGCACGCTGTGTCCAGGCCCGATATCTCAAGCCACGGGACGCCTTCTGGGTCGACACCATGGCCGCCTTCAGCGAGCTCATTGGCAACGGCGACCGGCACTTCGAGAACATCTCGATGCTGATCGGCGAGGACAGTGAGTACCTGGGCATCGCTCCCGCCTACGACATCCTGCCCATGCGCTACGCCTCCATCGGCGCCGGCGTGGATCCAGACCTCACCCCCATCGAGCCCAGGGTCGGCTCCATCGGCGCCAAGCCCGAGGTGTGGTCCCTGGCCGCCAAGGCGGCCGAGCGCTTCTGGACCGCGGCGCAGACAGAGGACCTGGGCGCGCCGATCTCGCAGGAGATGAGGGAGCTCGCCGGGAAGAACCTGGCCGTAGCCATGGCGTTCGCGGAGCCGCTGGTGCCCGCGCAACCACCGGGGGCGAAGGAATAGCCGCCCCTGACTGCATGCGCTGATAAGTCGACGGACACGCTCCCCTGCACGACACCTACGGACAAGGTGCTCATCAGGCGCGGGATTAGGTGCTCAAAGGACGCTGGACTGGGTGCTCAGGTCACGTTCGCCGAATACCCCCGAATCGCCGACGCCTTCGCGGTCAAGAAGAAGAAGCTCAGCGGCACGTTGGCCAGAGGGCCTCGAACGCCGCGGGACGGGCAGATCCTTGCTGCGATGGACGAAAGGGATCGCTTCAAAGAGAAAGCGGACCGGCTGAAGCGCGAGAACGAGTTGCTTCTGGAGCAGTTCCACACGTGGGCAGTGAACGCCGAGCGCAATGGAACGCCGCCCCGTAGATCGAACCTCTTCGCCCAACCCACGCTTCGGCTATCCCAGGCCTCCTTCGGGCAGGTTTTGGGGCTTTTGACTGCCAAACCCACACTTGCAACCAACGATACCGCGGCGACGCCCGTAGACATTGGGCAAAACGGCGTATCAACAGTTCCTTGTGCTTAGGACCTTTTTAAAAACCGCCTATCGATTGGTTGTGAACATGAGGCCCGCGGCGCAACGTCCCGG
The DNA here is from genome assembly GCF_043555865.1 of Pelomonas dachongensis. Taxonomy (NCBI): domain Bacteria; kingdom Pseudomonadati; phylum Pseudomonadota; class Betaproteobacteria; order Burkholderiales; family Sphaerotilaceae; genus Roseateles; species Pelomonas dachongensis. The sequence goes on along the minus strand of NZ_JBIGHY010000001.1, from coordinate 48,832 downwards.
GCCTTTTTCGGTGTCGACCAACCCCATGTCCATGAAAAGACTGCTGCTCGCCCTCCTCCTCGGCGCCACCGTCTAGGGGCAGCGCTCGCGCAAGAGAAGAAGTCTGCAGAGGTGCTCGGGCCGGGCAAATGGCCCACCACGGTCAAGGCTACGGTGGCGACCTGCTGGTCCGCAGCGGCGAACCAGGCAAGGACATCCTGCGCCAGACGAAAAAGGACGACCTCATCGGCTTCCATATCGGCTGCGGCATGGGCATCCGCAACCACTATGGCCTCTGGCGAGGCAACGAGGGTTTGCTCGAAGACGCCTGCGGCAAGGGCTGCAACCCTGACAACGCGTCGGGCGTGATCATCGAGGCGGTTTGGCAGGCCGTTCAGGACAAGAAGGCGGGCAAGCCGCTCGCAGTGCCCGGACGCTGAGCACCTGCCGTCACGGTGTCTTCGACGTCCGCGTCGTCACGGGGCGTGACTTCATGACCGGGATCGCTTCGCCAGACTGCCCCGGTTCTGTCGTCATAGACCTCGGCGTGGTTGGTGAAAAGGCCTTGCAGCTTCGCGGCGGCGCAGATCACGAAGGCGGCGCCGAGCAGCGCCCCGCCCCGCCCCGCCTACAACCGTCCCATCAGCAGCAGCACCACCAGGATCAGCAGCACCAGGCCGAGGCCGCCGGTGGGACCGTAGCCCCAGCTGCGGCTGTGCGGCCACGCGGGGAAGGCGCCGACAAGCAGCAAGATCACGATGACGAGAAGGATGGCGCCGAGGCTCATGAGGGTCTCCGGGGTTGAAGGTGGCGCCATGCACGAACGGCGTGGCAGCCTGTGCCACGACTCTCCGTCCCCGGCGCATGCGCCCGTGTAGGACCCCGGCGCGAGGGGTCATAGGCGGGCAAGCGGCCAGGGGAAGCTGTCAGCAGTGGCGCCGCGAACTCACGTGGTCAAGCCAGGTCGCAACTGCTCTAATGGTCCTAACAAGAATTCCGAAGGGATTCAACGCGATGGAAGCTGAAGCGTTAGCCCTGATGGCAAGCCAGTCGCCGGACGCACTGATCTTGTTGGACGGGCAGGGTCATGTTGTGCACTGGAGCGGCGGGGCCGATGCGATCTTCGGCTACCGGCTCGACGAGGTGCGTGACCGCGCGCTGGACGACCTGGTCGTCCCCACCGACCGCATCGATGAACACCACCAGCGGCTGGCCGAGGCGCTGGCCAGCGGCGGCGGCACCTACGAATCGGTGCGCCGGCGCAAGGACGGCTCGCTCCTGTATGTGGACGTGTCCACCCGCCGCGTGCACGCCGGCGACGGCACGGCGCTGGTGCTGGTGGCAGAGAAGGACGTGACGCTGATCCGGGTGCTGCGCGATGCCAAGCGCATGGAGGAGCGCTTCCGCGACCTGCTGGAGTCCATGCCCGATGGCATCGTGATGGCCAATGCCACGGGCCACATCGTCATCGCCAACACGCAGGCCGAGCGGTTGTTCGGCTACGACGCGGGCGAGCTGCGTGGGCGCTCGGTGGACACACTGCTGCCGCAGCGCTACCGGCACGCCCATGTGGGACACCGCTCCAACTACTTCCTGCAGCCGCGCAAGCGCGCGATGGGGTCGGGGCTGGACCTGGCCGGGCGGCGCAAGGACGGCAGCGAGTTCCCCATCGAGATCAGCCTGAGCCCGCTGCGCACTGAGGAGAGTGCGTTCGTGATGAGCGCCATCCGCGACATCAGCGACCGCAAGCGCATCGAGAAGGCGCTGCAGGAGAAGAACCAGGAGCTGGCCGATGCCAACCGTGCCAAGGACAATTTCCTCGCTGGCATGAGCCACGAGTTGCGCACGCCGCTGAACGCCATCATCGGCTTCACCGGCACGCTGCTGATGAAGCTGCCAGGCCCGCTGAACGACGAGCAGGACAAGCAGCTGCGCACGGTGCAGTCCAGCGCGCGGCACCTGCTGGCGCTGATCAACGACCTGCTGGATGTCTCCAAGATCGAGGCCGGCAAGGTGCAGATGTTCATCGAGCCGGTGGACTGCCGCGCTGTCGTGGACGAGGTGGCCGCGGCGCTGCGCCCGCAGGCGCAGGACAAGGGCCTCACGTTCGACGTCGAGGTGCCGGCCCACCCGGTCATGCGCGACACCGACCGCCGTGCGCTGCGCCAGATCGTCTTCAACCTGGCCGGCAACGCCATCAAGTTCACCGAGCGCGGCGGCGTGCGCCTGACGCTGCAGGCCGATGCGGCGCTGCGCCGCGTCGAGATCCATGTCGACGACAGCGGCGTGGGCATCCCGGAGGCCGACCACGACAAGCTGTTCGGCGCCTTCAGCCGCATCAACAACACCCGACCCAATGCGCCGGAAGGCACCGGCCTGGGCCTGCACCTGAGCCAGAAGCTCGCAGAGCTGCTGGGCGGGCGCATCGTCTTCCACAGCGAGAACGGCAAGGGCAGCCGCTTCTCGCTCACCTTCGGGGAAGCCTGAACCGTGCCGGCACGCATTCTCGTCATCGAAGACAACGCCGCCAACCTGGAGCTCGTGCGCTACCTGCTGTCCTTCAGCGGCCACACGGTGCTGGAGGCCAGCAACGGCGAGCTGGGCGTGGAGGTGGCCCTGCGCGAGCTGCCCGACCTCATCGTGTGCGACCTGCAGATGCCGCGGATGGACGGCTACCAGGTGTTGGACGCGCTGCGCCGCCACCCCGCGGGCGCCGCCATCCCCATCGTGGCGGTGACGGCCTTCTCCATGCCCAACGACCGGCAGAAGGTGATGACGGCCGGCTTCAACGGCTACCTGTCCAAGCCCATCGAGCCCGAGCTGTTCGTCGGGCAGATCGAGGCCTTCCTGCCGGCTGCTCTGCGCACCGCGCGGGTCTGAGCGTCCACCATGGCCCGCGTGCTCGTCGTCGATGACCAGGCTGCCAACCGCGACCTGCTGGTCACGCTGCTGAAGTACGCCGGCCACGAGCCGCTGGAGGCGGCTGACGGCCACTTGGCGCTGGCCCAGGTGCGCGCCGCGCGCCCCGAGCTGGTGATCTGCGACCTGCTGATGCCGACGATGGACGGCTACGAGTTCGTTCGCCAGCTGCGCGCCGAGCCCGCCATCGCGCACACCGAGGTCATCTTCTACACAGCCACCTTCATGGAACGCGAGGCGCGTGCGCTGGCGCAGGCCTGCGGCGTGTCGCGCGTGCTCATCAAGCCCACCGAGCCCGAGGAGATCCTGCGCGTGATCGCGCAGTCACTTCAGGGCGCGAGGGCGGCCGAGCCGGTGGCCGACACGGCGCAGTTCGACCGCGAGCACCTGCGCCTGCTGACCGACAAGCTGGCGCTGAAGGTCAGCGAGCTGGAAGCTGCCAACCAGCGGCTGTCGGCGCTGACCGACCTGAACCTGCAGCTCGCCTCGGAGCACGACCCGCTCGTGATGCTGAACAAGGTCTGCCGGGGCGCCCGCGACCTGCTGGGCGCGCGCGCTGCGGTGCTGGCGGTGCGCGACAAGAGCGACAGCGGCCTCACGCACGTCAGCAGCTGGGGCCTGGCCGCGGCGCAGGCCGAGGGCCTGCAGCAGCTGGTGGCCGACGCCGGACTGCCGGGCGAAGTGATGGCCCAGGGCCGCGCCCGGCGCTTTGCCAACCCGGGCGGCGACCCGGCCATCGCCGGCCTGCCCCACGTGATGCCGGCGCTGCAGCACGGCCTGATTGCCGCCATCTGCTCGCCCGAACACGCCTACGGCTGGGTGCTGCTGATGGACAAGCTGGGCGCCGACGGGTTCACGCCCGAGGACGAGCGCATCCTGTCCATCTACGCGGCGCAGGCCGGCCGCATCTACGAAAACGGCAGCCTCTACAAGAAGGTCATGCGCACCGCGGAGCAGCTGCAGCTCGCCAACGAGCTGCTGGAGCAGCGCGTGCTGCAGCGCACGGCCGAGCTGCATGAAGTGATCGCTGGCCTGGAGAGCTTCAACCGCGGCGTGTCGCACGACCTGCGCGGTCCGCTGGGCGGCATCGCCAGCGCCGCCCGGCTGGCGCAGCAGTTCATCGCCAGCCACGACACCGACCGCGCGCTGCGCTTCATGCAGGTCATTGCCACGCAGGCCGAGACCACCGGCCAACTGGTGGACGCCCTGATGGCGCTGGCGCGTGCCAGCGACGCCAGCCTCAGCCGCGAGCGGGTGGACATGAGCGCGCTGGCGGCCGAGGTGGTGGAGTCCTTGCAGCGCCTGCCCGGCGACGCGCCGCTGCCGGTCGTCATCGAGCCGCTCGCCGTCGTGGAAGCGGACCGCAAGCTGGTGCGCCAGGTGCTGGTCAACCTGATCGGCAACGCGCTGAAGTTCAGCGCCGGCAACACGGCGCCACAGGTGCGGGTGGGCATGGACGCGGTGGGCATGGATGCGGTGGGCAACACGCCGCTGGACGCACCGGTGTTCTTCGTGCGCGACAACGGCGTGGGCTTTGACGCCGAGCGGGCGCCGCGGCTGTTCACGCCGTTCCAGCGCCTGCACGGCGCGGCCTTCGAGGGGTCGGGCGTGGGCCTGTCCATCGTCCGCAAGATCGTCGAGCGCCACGGCGGCCGGGTCTGGGCGGACAGCACGCCGGGCGAGGGCGCCACGTTCAGCTTCACGCTCGGCGCGGCGGTGGTCTGACCGCCGCCGCCGGAGCGCCGCTCACCATGTGGCCGCGTAGGTCACCATGACACGCCGTGCCGAGGGCCGCAACGTCAGCTTGCTCTGCGAGCCCAGCTTGTAGGTGAGCGCACCGCGCAACCCGGCGACGCCGCTGTCCTTGGGTTTCTGGAACGTCATGCGGGACGCCCAACCCGTGTCGCGCTGCCACACCGGCGCCTCCACGCCACCGCTGAACCTGCGCGTCACGTCGTAGCTGACACCGGCCCACACCGCCTCGCGCACCGCGGCCTGCGGGCCCAGCGTGGCGGACGAGCGCACCTGCTGCTCCAGCCCGAGCTGGTAGCGCCAGCGGGACTGTTCGCGCTGACGGGCCAGCCACTGCGGATCGCGCCAGTTCAGCTCGGGGTCGGCGGTGGCGAGGTTGGCCACCGCGCTGCCAGCGCCCTGGCCGGCCAGCGGCACGCCGTTCAGCCCCACTTGTTGCGCCTGCGCCTGGCAGGCAAACCACAGGCAGATCCACGGTGCGATGAAGTGGCGGTTCATGGCGGGAGACTCCAGGCGGTAGGGCGTGCTGATGTGAAAAGCGGTATGGCAATGATGCGAATTTGCCGCCGCCCTGGTTGTCGGCCCATTTCGGCGATACGTATCGGACAAGGCCCCCGGCAGTGCGGCGCCCGCTCTCGCGGCGGTCAGCCTGCGCCTACAGCGCCACAGCCATTGCACTGATCGCCGCGCCGGCGCTGGCCGCCGATAGTCAAAACGCACATCGATTCGGAGCGTCCACCATGATTCATCCCACCATTTCCTCGTCCCGCGTCGAAGGGACCAGCGTCTACAACCTGGCCGGCGAAAAGCTGGGCAGCATCGACGACCTCATCATCGACAAGCGCAACGGCCATGTGCGCTACGCCGCGCTGGAGTTCGGCGGCTTCCTGGGCCTCGGCACGGACCGCTTCCCGCTGCCGTGGAGCATGCTGACCTATGACGTCGAGAAGGACGGCTATGTCGTCAACCTCGACATGGAGCAGCTCAAGGCGGGCCCGCGCTATGCCGCGGACGACCGCCCCGCCCACTCGGACGAGTACGGGCGCGGCGTGTACGACCACTACGGCGTGCCCGTCCCCTGGGGCGTCTGAGCGCAGCGCGCACGCGAGGAGCCGGCCATGAAGCCCAAGCAGCGTCTGGTGCAGGTGATGTCCGCGGCGCTGGTGGCGCTGGCCGCGCTATCGGCCTGCCGCCGCGAGGTGCCGCCACCGCCCACACCGGTGCCGGATCGCACACCCAAGCCTACGGTGGTGCTGACGCAGTTCGCCGCAGCCGCCGCCCTGTTGCCCGCGCACACGCGCGGCGCGTAGCGGATCGTCGGCCAACCAGGCCGATGCCGACCGTGGGGCCGTGTCGGGGGGTCGCGCCAGTTGAAAGGGCGCCTTCCTTCGGCTTCGTGCACGTGCCGGTCAAGCTGCACCCGGCCACGCGCGAGCAGGACCTCAACTTCCACAGGCTCGACAAGCGCAGCCTGCCCCCGCTGATACCAGCGCATCAACAAGCGCTCGGACAAAACGCGCGCGCAAGCAGATCGGCAAGGAAGACATCGTCAGGCCAAGGCGGGCAAGAAGGCACGCGTGGAACGCCTGGAGGTGCCGCTCGACCACCACTGTGGCAACGTCGTCGACCTGACCGAGCTGCTGCGGCAGAGCCTGCGCGGAGGCAAGGCGCCGCCCCGCCGCGCCCCCCCGCGAAGTCCACAGGCACGCGACGCAAGACAGGCTGACAACACACGCCGCACGGTGAGACGGCGCAGAGACGGTCGCGGGCCAGCATGCGGCCATGAACGCTCGACCGTCTTCCCTGCCCGCCCGCCTGCTGGGTGCCTTCTCGCTGGCTCTGTGCCTCGGGGTCGCCGGCTGCGGCGGTGGTGGGGACGGCGGCGCCACCCCCGCCGCCGTCACCCCGTCCGTCCGCACCGACGACCCGGCCGCCGTCACGCGCCTGCAATGGGCCACGGCCGCGCCGCTGTTCACCGCCAGCGGGCAGCAACAACCGCTGCAGGTGCAGGCGCTCGGGGCGCAGGGTCAGGTGCTGAACGTTCCGGTCACCTGGCAAAGCAGCGCACCCGCCGTGGTCGGCGTGGCCGCTCCTGCGGCTGGCACCACGGGCGAGGCCGCCACGCTGACGTCCGTCGCTGCCACCGGCACCGCGGTGGTGACGGCCACGGTCGGCAGCCGCAGCCTCAGCGCGGTGGCGGTCGTCGCGGGTGCGGCGCCGGGCACTGTCGTGCTGAACGACGCGCAAGTCATCGGCCTGCCGCAGGCCACCGATCCGGCGGCGCCGCTGCGCGTGGGCAGCACCTACACCGTCACGCTGGCGCCCGACGTCGCGCCGCCAGCCGTGGGCCAGCGCGTGCTGGGGCGGGGCAGCCAGGCCATCGCGGGCGAGGTGATGGCCGTCAACGGCCGGGTGCTGACCCTGGCGCTGGTGCCGCTGCGGCAGTTGCTGCCCCAGTTGCAGCTGGACCTGGACCTGCCACTGCAGGCCGCACCGGCCCGCGTGCGCACTGCGGCTGCAGGCCCGGCAGGCATGCGTGCGCTGGCCGCAGGCCGCGTGCGCCCGCTGGCAGAGACGAGCTTCAGCGTCCCCGGTTTCGACTGCGACGCCGAGGGCTCCGCCGGCGGCGTGGAGCTGGCCAAGAAGGAGGTGACGCCCACCGGCATGGACAGCCTGCGCTACCGCGTGCTGTGGAACGACCAGCGCCAGATGCTGCGCCTGAGCGGGCAGCCGGGCGTGCAGTTCGAGCTGGAGCCAACCGCCAAGCTGGCCTTCACCGGCAAGCTCGACTGCAAGCTTGAGCTGGCCGACATCCCCATCCCGCTGCCGCCGGCCATCGGCCTGTTCCTGGGCGTGGGCTTCCCGGTGGGTGTGGGCTTCACGCTGGAAGGCGCGCTGCCCATCAACGGCGTGGCGCTGAACCTCAAGGGCCAGGCGCAGGCGGACGTGGTGGTGGGCTTCGACTGCAACCCGGGCTGCGCGTCGCTGAACAGCCTGCAGACCAGCGGCAGCGTGACGCCCAACGTCGTCGCGCCCGAGTTCACCGCCAACCGGCTGGAGCTGAGCGGACAGGTGTACGCATGGGCCAACTTCGAGGGCGGCGCGCGCTGGAGCAGCACGCTGCAGTTCGACGCTATCGAGGCGCAGGCGGGCCTGAAGTTCGCCACCATCCTCGGCACCGAGAACGCGCAGGCCAAAGATGCGGCCAGCGCCGGCCAGTACGCGCTGAGCTTTGAGGCCAGCGTGGCGCCCACCGAGGCGCTGGGCGACTTTGCCGCGCTCGTCGGGCTCATCCTGGAGCAGGCCAAGCTGGAGACCAGCGTGCCGATGGGCCGCTCGCCCACCGCCACGCTGACGATAGACAAGGCCCGCTTCAAGGCGCTGGACGACGTGAAGTTCACGGTCGACCTGACGGCAGCCGAGGTGCTGTTCCCGCTGCAGGGCTACAACGTGCAGGCCGTGCGCGTGTACCGCAAGACGACGGCAGCCGACGGCAGCTTCGTGCTGGTGCTGGCCGGCGAGCAGGCGGCCAGCAACGGGCAGACGCAGTTCGTCATCCCGTGGCTGGCGACGGTGGACGGTGGCAGCGACATCAGCTTCGTCGCGTTCGTGCAGACCCGGCTGCTCAGCGGTCAGCGCTGGCAGGTCGGGCTGGCCGCCAGCGAGGCGCCCACCGTGCCGGCCAACGCCTGGGGTGGGCAGCTGACGCTGCAGTACACGTTCAGCGTGCAGTGGTCCTACGACCACAGCGAAGAGTGCGGCAACACCCTGGGGGACCGCGGGACCTGCAACGGCAAGGGCGCCGGCACCGAGACCGGCAGCGTGACCCACGTGCTGGCCGCGCAGACGAATGGCGCGGTGGCGCGTGGCGGCGCGGGCGCCCCGCTCACCCTCACGCATGTCAGCGCGAGCGGCAGCCTGACGGGGCAGACCAGCGGCAGCTACATCTCGCCCCTGGGCAACTGCACCATTGCCACGACCGGCGCGCACCGTCTGGACGGCGTGCCCACCGCCGCCCGGATGCGTCGCCCCTGGATGCTGACGCTGGGCGGCGACGACCGCCTGGGCTTGTCGACGGCGTCGACGCTGTCGTCGCCCAGCGCCATCGACACCACGTTCCGAACGCAACTGCTCGGCAACGCTGTCGAAACCCGCAGCAGTGGTTGCCCCGGTGGTGCGTCAAGCCGGAGCTTCGGTGACGGCGAGGAAAACCGCACCTACTACCTGATCCCTTCCATCTTCAGCCAGGCCGTGGACGGCGCCGCGCCGGTCTGGCAAGGCACGGGTACGCAGACCTTCACGGGCACCGGCGCCCAGTGCGAGAACGTGAGGGGCGTGACGGCGGTGTTGCTGCGACGCGGGTCCGTGACCTGCAGCGCCACGCTCACCGCGACCTGGAACCTGGAGCGGCGCTGAGTCGGACCGATCTTCTGCACTTCGCGCGCGGTGCTGCAAGAATCCGCCGCACGATGAAGCCAACGCTGCAAACCCTCGCCATTGCCGCCGTGGTCGCCACCACGCCGGGCGCCCAGGCCGCCGACGGCCAGTTCCAGCTGCTGGTGCTGGCCATGCCCACGAAGTACCACTACGAGTACATCCCGGTGGCGCGCGAGAGCTTCGAGAAGCTCGCGAAGCTGCATGCGTTCGACATGACCTGGGTCGCGCAGCCCTGGGCCTTCGAAGGTGACCTGAGCAAGTACGCAGCCGTCGTGCTGCTGAACAGCTCGGGGGAAGAGTTCAACGAGGCGCAGCGCGCCGGGCTGGAGCGCTACATGAAGGCCGGCGGCAACGCCGTCGTCGTGCACCGCGCCATCATCAGCAAGCCGGGGCTGTGGCCCTGGTACGAGAAGCTGGTGGGCCGCAGCTTCGTCATCCATCCGATGCTGCAGACGGCGGTGGTCACCAAGGCCGATGCGTCGCACCCCGCCACGTTCGGCCTGCCAGACCCGTGGCTCTGGTCGGACGAGTGGTACGAGTTCAGCAACCCGCACGGCGTGACCATCCACCCGGTGCTGACCGTGGACGAGCGCAGCTACGACCCCACCAAGATCTGGCCCGGCCAGGTCGCCAAGGGCATGGGCGCGGACCACCCGGTCGCCTGGTGGCAGGCCTACGAGAAGGGACGCGTGTTCGTCACCGCGCTGGGGCACGCCGGCGTGATGTACCGAGACGAGCGCTACCTGGATCACCTGTGGGGCGGCATCTGGTGGGCCGCGACGGGCCTGGGCCGGCCGGCCAAGTAGCCGGCCCGCTCGTCAACCTGCTGAGCGGTTGCGGCCGCCGGCCGCCATGACGGCGCCGTGCCGGCACACTGCGCCATCATGAACCGCCAGCGTCGCCTCATGACCCTCCTGCCCCTGGCCGGCTTGCTGCCGGCATTCACCTTCGCGGGCACCGCGCCCACCGTGCTGCCCCTGTGGCCTGAGGGCGTGCCCGCGGCGCGGCGCGCCGATGCGCCTGCCGCGCGCGGCGACCTCGGCGCCGAGCGCGAGGAGCGCGGCGGCGTCGCCAACGTGTCCCAGCCCACGCTGACCGTCGTGCCGCCCGCGGTGGATCGCCATTTGTCGCCCGATGGCACGGCTGTCATCCTGTGCCCGGGCGGCGGCTACAGCTTCCTGTCGTCCAACCGCGAGGGCCTGCAGTACGCCGCGTGGCTGAGTACGCTGGGCGTCACCACCTTCATCCTGAAGAACCGGCTGCAGGAGTGGGGCCACCCCGCGCCGCTGCAAGACGTACTGCGCGCCATCCGCCTCGTGCGCTCGCGCGCGGCCGAGTTCGGCATCGACCCGAAACGCATCGGCGTGATGGGCAGCTCGGCCGGCGGCCATCTGGCCGCCAGCGCCAGCACGCTGTTCGACCACGCCGATGGCCGCACCGGCGCGGCGCTGGACAGCACCAGCGCGCGACCCGACTTCGCCGTGCTGGTCTACCCCGTCATCACGATGATGGACCCCGCCGCCCATGCCGGCTCGCGCAAGGCGCTGCTGGGCGCCAACCCCGGCGCGGCGGAGCTCGCACTGATGTCCGCGGAGCGGCAGGTAAGCGCCGCCACGCCGCCCACGCTGCTGCTGCACACGCAGGGCGACCCGGCCGTGCCGGTCGAGAACAGCATCCTGTACTTCCAGGCCTTGACCCGCGCCCGCGTGCCGGCGGAGCTCTACGTCTTCGAGCAGGGCGGCCACGGCATCGGCATGCGCGACGGTCTGGGCACGGCGTCCGCCTGGCCCAGGCGCGCGGAAGACTGGTTGCGCCAGCGCGGCCTGCTGAACAAGGAGGCTGCGCGATGAAGCGGCGTGATCTGCTGACGAGCGCTGCGCTGGCCGGCGCGCTGCCCGCCTGGGCGCAACCCGCGGGCACGATGACGCTGCCCGAGATGGACCTGCACGACCCCTTCATCGTGACCGACACGGCCACGAAGACGTACTGGTTGTTCACGAAGAACCACCCGTCGTTCAGCGGCAAGAAGGCCATCGGCGTGATGGCCTATCGCAGCCGTGACCTGAAGCACTGGAGCAAGGCCGAGCTGGTGTTCCAGCTGCCCGCCGACTCCTGGGCCAATGAAGGCTGCTGGGCGCCCGAGGTGCACCGCTGGCGCGGCAAGTGGTACTTGTTCGTCACCGTGCACAACGAGAGCCTGCCGCTGGCGGCGCCCAGCCCGGTGCCGGGGCAGAAGACCCACCGACGCAGCACCGTGCTCGCGGTGGCCCACCAGTTGGGCGGCCCGTTCACGCTGGTGCGCGACGGCGAACCGGTCGTCTCCAAAGACTTGATGACGCTGGACGGCACGCTCTACGTCGACACCAAGGGCAAGCCCTGGATGGTCTACGCGCACGAGTGGCTGCAGCTGCGCGTGGGCGCCTTCGCCGCCGTGCCGCTCGACGACGAACTCCGCGCCACCGCCCCGCCGCGCGAGCTGTTCCGCGGCGACGCCTCGTCCGCTGCCAAACCGCAGCAGGGCCAGGGCATCATCGTCACCGACGGCCCGCAGCTCTACCGAACGGCGGATGGCAGCCTGCACATGCTGTGGTCCAGCTGGGGCGACGACGGCTACTTCCAGACGCTGTCACGCTCGAAGTCGGGCGACCTGTTCGGGCCGTGGGAGCACCTGCCCGTCTGGCTGGCCAAGGGCAGTGGCCACGGCATGCTGTTCCGCACGCTGGAAGAGCGATGGATGCTCGTCGTGCACCGCCCGTTCAAGAATGCACGCGGCAAGCTGTACGAAGTGCGCGAGCTGGCAGGCGGCTTCGAGCTGGTGAGGCAGCGCACCGACCTCGACCTGGATCCCGCGCCCCTGCCGCCTTCCCCAGCATAGGCTCCATCAGGGCTTGAACAGGACCCTCGCCGAACGGCGAGACACACCGCGACCGGCAGCACCTGGCCCCCTGTAGGCCGGAGCCCGGTGGGCCACCCACGGGCGCTGACGGGCCGGCCTCAGGTCATTTGGAAAACCAGCCGGCGATGCGCTGCTTGATGCGCTGGAAGAAGCCCGCGCGCTCGACATCGGCCATCGCAACTACCGGCGTCTCGCCGAGCGTCTTGCCGTTCGCTACCGCCACAAGCTTGCCGATCACGGCGCCCTTGGCAATCGGCGCCTCCAGGCCGGGGTTCAGCGTGATCTCGGTCTTGACCGCGGCAGCCTCGCCCTTCTTGACCACCATCGTCCACGGCTTGGCAATGCCGGCTGCCACTTCCGGCGCAACGCCATACAGCACCTTCGCGTTCGTGAGCGCCGTGCCCGGCTTCGCGGGCGTCGCTTCCTCGAAATTCGCGTAGCCCCAGTTGAACAGCACGCGCGTCTGGTCAGCCCGGGCCTGCATGCTGTTCGCGTTCAAGATGACCGAGATCAGCCGCATGCCGTTGCGCGTGGACGAGGCGGTCAGACAATAGCCTGCCTCCTGCGTGTGGCCGGTTTTGAGGCCGTCGACGGTCGGGTCGGTGTACAGCAGCGCGTTGCGATTGCCCTGCTTGATGTTGTTGTAGGTGAACTCGCGCTCGGCGTAGAGGGGGTAGTACTCGCCGCTGTTGCGGATGATGGCCGCGGCCAGCACCGCCATGTCGCGCGCCGATGCCTTGTGGTTTGGCCCCGGCAGGCCGTCCGAGTTCTCGAAGTGCGTTTTCGTCATGCCGAGCTTGGCGGCTTCAGCGTTCATCATCGCGACGAAGCCGGCCTCCGAGCCGCCGACATGTTCGGCCAGCGCCTTGGAGGCGTCGTTGCCGCTGGCGATCACGACACCGCGCAGCATCTCCATCACCGTGGCCTGCGCGTTCAGCGGTACGAACATGCAGCTGTCGCCGCCCTTGCCGCCGCGGCACCAGGCGCTCTCGCTCATGGTGACCTTGTCGTCGGGCTTGAGCCTGCCGCTCTTCAGGCCCTGTTCCACCAGGTAGCTGGTCATCATCTTCGTCAGCGACGCCGGCGGCAGCGGTTCGTCCGGATTGGAGGACGCCAGCACTTGGCCGGTGTTGTAGTCCATCAGCACCCAGGCCTTGTTCTGGAGCAACGGGATGGACTGGCCGTTCGCGTCAGTTGTCATCGCCTGTTCGGCAGGTGCGGCTGACTTGGCCTTGCGTGCCGCGGCCTGAGACTTGGGCTTGGCTTGCGCCGCCGCACTGAAGGTGCCGGCCGTGGTGGCCAGGATGGCTGCGGCGAGCAGGGAAGGAAGCAGAGGGGAAATCGGGAACTTGCGGGTCATTGGGATACGGCTCTGGACGGAATCACTAGCGGGAGTCGGGGCCATTGTGGCGGGCCGGGAGACCTTCGCAGCTGCCTTGGCCGGTGCGGCACTGCTGCACCACCGTCATTCTGTGCCCGAGCGCCTACACCCAACGTGGCAAGCTGTAAGACGTGCTCGAGCTGGCACGAGGCTTCGAGCCGGTGACGCCACAGCCGCCCGTTGCGGCGCCGGCGTCGGGGCGGCGTTGACGAAGAAACCTGCTGCTCAGGCGACCGCAGTCCGGTGCCAGCCACCGGCGATGGTCATCCTGCCGGCGCGCCCATCTTCAACCTCCATTGGGCGGCTGAAACGGTCAGGCAGCGGCGTCTGAGGGCGCGTCACGCGTGCCGCGACAACCTGGGAATGCAGAGCAGCCCCAGAACCGGTTGCCCACCTGCGCACCCCGCTTTGCCGCACGCAAAACCATCCCCTTGCCGCACAGCGGGCACGGCGGCTCTGCGCGAGGACGTACAGGCGCCACGGGCGGCATGCGCCCCGCCGCAAGCAAAACCTTGAGTCCATCGCCATCGATCAGGCGGACATTTCGCCCGTCTGCGAAGTCCGCCGCCTCCTGGGTGAACCGGCCAGACGTGACCACGAAGCCGCCCGCTGCGCCGCGGGCCGCCATGGCGCCGTACAGCTCGCGCACGACGGCCACACCCACCCGCTGCGCGCGCCATTGCTTGCATTGCACGAGGTGCAGCTCCGCGTCTTTCCGAAGCTCGAGGTCCACGCCGCCATCCGGCCCGATCTGGCCAGTTTCTGTGACCCGATAGCCCTGACGACGAAAGCCTTCACCCACCAGTCGCTCGAACTGCTGCCAGCTCATGCCGTTGAGCGCATCGGCGGCCGGATTGGACGTGGTGCGATCGAGCAGCCTCGTGCGCGATCGTCTCTTGATTGCTGAGATGAGGGCGCCGATGAGGCACAGGAGGGGCAGCAGGTACTGCCCGTAGAAGGCCAGCGTGCGCCACATCGTCTCAACGACCGTCGCGCCCAGCAGACCCAGCTGCGTCGGCTGCGCAACCGGCTGCTGCGAGACCCTGTGCAACGCCGCATAGGAAGCCGCGGCCAGCAAGACGCCCACCCACCAGGGCAACTTCGACACAAGGCTCATGATGTCCTCGGCCACGCTGTCGCGATTGCGTCGTCTCGCCATGTGATCCTCCCTTGCCGCGTGCTCCCGGTCGCCAGCCTCTGCAAGGCCGGTCCGCGCTATCGCTGCGTGAGCATAACGAACCGTCTGACTGGGATCACCATCGGATCGATACGGGGGCTCCCGTGCCCTCCCGCACCTCACACCGCCTCAGCGAAGGCGAGGGGGCGCACTGTCCGCGTGGGTCCAGAGCATGTGCAGCGCAGGCTCTCCCCAGCACATGCTAGACAACGCTATAGAGCCCGCAGCTTCAATAGGAGTTGCCATCACCACGCCGGGCTGCGGCCGAACCCAGCTGCTGAGCCCATTGAAACGATGTCGTGTTTCAGCAGGTCTTCGCGTTCTACAGAGAAGGGTGGCGACGCGTCGACCTCAAACCGAACTGAGCAAACAGCTCTGGACATTCGTTGGAGGTCGACGATGCCGCAGACCCTGGCAGACCTTGTTGAAAGGGCTATCGGCCCGCGGGAATTTCATCCACCTTTGCATGACATGCAAACAACAGGAGTGATCCATGACGAACGATTGGCTAACGACGCGAATTTTCGATGCCTTGAGGGGTGACCTGATGGCCCTACTCGAGCTGATCAGCATTTTGAACATCGGCTGGCTGGCCATGAAAGGCCTGCTCATGGCGCTGCAGGCGTTGAAACTCCTCTATCAAGAAGTCGTCGGTGGCAACAACGCCAACGGCGCTCGAGCGCGACGCGTCAGGATGAACACCCTCGGCGAGGAAGTCCGCAAGTCGCTCATGCAGTTTGGCGTGCTTGAAACCGCCAAAGTCACCGTACTCAAGGGTGCCAACGAAGTGCAGCGCATGCTGACGACGTCCCAGAAGCAGATCGGCGCGACCTGATCGTGGGCGCCCGGATCAGGCGCTTTCATATTCACTTGACGGAGGTGTGTGATGGCAGACGACTTTTCCGAGCTCGGCAAGCTGATTAGCGCAGCGGACGCCGAGGCAACGCGCTTCAAGACATTGGCCAGCAAGACGCTGGCGGACATCAAGAGTTCACAAGCCCAGGTGAAGGCTCTAGGCGCCAGCGCCGCGAGTCTGCAGCGGCACGGCTGGCTCAAGCGCGCGACAGCCGCCAATGCGGACAAGAAGATCCTCGATGCGCTCAAGACCATCGAAAGCACGGGCTCGAGGGCCAGCTGCGTGAACGCAGCCAAGCTGATCAAGGCGGGCAAGAACAATCACAAGGACGTGACGGCAATCGGCAGCGAGATCGCGGGGTTGCTTGCGAAGGACGAGGCCCTCGCGAAGTCGATGGAGAAGCAGCAGGCGGTCATCAAGCAGCTGCGCGCGCAGGCCGAAAAGCTCGGCCCGGTGGCGGACAAGCTGGACCAGCAGGGCACCGCACTGGCCAAGCAGATCGCAGGAGTTCTGAAAGAGATCAAGTCGGGCGGGTAGGCAAAGCATCACGGAAGGGCGTGACGGGGCCGCCGCCGATGCGGCCCTGTGACGCCTGCGGCCCGGGCATCATGTCTTTCGAGCGTGGTTGCACGATCGTTCCATTGCGCAGTCGGTGGCTGTCTAACCAACGTCATCAACGGGCAGCCCCTCACTGCCGAGGTGAATCTGGCGCCTCGGGCTCCGGCTGCTTGCGCATCGCCAGCGGCGCATGATGCACGCAGTAGCCGAGTGCTGGGCCACGCGTGGACCTGCCGCAGTCACGCCACTGACGCTCGACGTCACGCTGAGTGGCTTTGCTTTCGCGGACCATTCCACGGTCGCCCTCGAACTTCAGTTCAACTTCACGGCTGACCGACCGGCCGTGATTCACGTAAGCGCGGCATTGCAGAGACGGCGATTGCCCGGGTGCGGTTTCAGTAGTGCGGGATGGGTAGCCGTTGCTACAAAATTTCATCGACCTCGGCACGATCCTAGACATAGTCCGGCTTGTCGATGCCGGGCCCCATGGTGCCAGTGGAAGCCACGAACAGCAGGTACCGCTTTGCCTCCCACACGAGCAACTCTCCATCGCGCTCGGTATCTTCATAGAGGTCTGCAATAGCGCGGCCGGCAACGAAGCTCTCACCATGCAACGAGTTTGAGGCTGCGTCGAAGAGCATCTCGCCGCAACAGGACCCAGAGTCCTTTGCCGGATCAAAGCTGTCCGCGTCGTGCAGCTCGACGATCCACATTAGCTCGGGAAGCGACATCGACCGGTACTGCGAGCGCACCTCAGGTCCCATGTGCTTCGCGCGTCCCACCCAAGACCGCCAGGCGTGCCGAGAGCACAAGTAGGTGCGAAGAACGACCGCCCTGTCGGGGCGAACCTTGAGCGCGTCGTCCGTGATGGTGAAGACGCGACTGATGACCGGCAGGCCGAGCTCACAAGCAATGAGCTGTGCCTGGCGAGCTGACATGAGCACCGCGCTCGGGAGCGGAATGATGAGCCCCTTGGCCTGTGAAGCCGCATACTGCTTCGTAGCCCTGGGTGTCATCGGGAGGGACACATAGGGCCCTGTGTTGTCGTTGTTCACCGTCAGATGCGCCGTCCACCCTTCGCTGAATTGACATTGCCACTCTTTCTCTTCCTCGGAAGGGGGCAACATCGGATCAGAGCCCATTTCCCGTCCGATCGCGACGACCGCGTGCCCCACGTCGTCACCGACACGCAGCGACATGACCACAGGGAGTCCGGAATCCAGGTAGGGCCCCACGGTGCGAAACACGATGTCTCCTCGAGTTTCCTGCGCACGAGGAATGTCGAAGTGAAAGTAGTTCCAGCCAATCGCTTTCAGCGCTTCGATCATCTCGCCGACAGTGAGCCCGTCAGTGCCCGGTGAACGCCGGTTGAAGCGCGTCTGACGAGATGCTGCAAGCGTCAATTCGGCTACCGAAACCCGCTGCCGCTTCATGTGCTGCGAGATCGTGCGCAGCGCCATCCAAATGCTGGCCTGCGCACAAGCACCCGCGGCGCTTTCCTGCTGTAGGAACGGCGTGGCTTGAACGGAGAACTGGACGCCTGTGAGCTGCACGTTGAAGCGATCGCTGGCGTTGATCTTCAGGTTGGCCGGCACCTGCAGGAATGTGGCGCCTACGGGTGCATGCCGAAGCGGCCTCAGCGTGACGAAACCCAGATAGCAGCCGGCCTTGCTGTTTGCCCGATCAATGAAGTTCAGGATGTGCGTGGCGCTGTTGGTCTTCTTGGTTCGTCTGAAGTTCTCACGGAAGGCATGGACACGCAGGCACCACTTGTCGACCTGGCGGTGCTGCTGGGCGTAGGCAATCTTGTGTTCTTCGATGAAGTCTTGGTCGACCACCAAGCTCTGGACCAGCAGCATCTTGGCGTCGTGCGCAACCAACTGGGCAACGACCTCCTTCCAAGGATCATTGCGGCTGGCGCTCTTGAGCAGCGCTGCGGAGCCGCCGCCATCGTCGAGAAAGCTGCGCAGCATCTCCATGGCCTCTGCCTTGTCCGGCTCAAAAGGCAGTAGAAGGTATCTCGATGGGCTTTCCCGCACGACGTCCGATGCCTCTCTTTTGCGATATCGCTAGGCAACAGGCATGAGAGTTCGACAGCGACCCACTCTCTGCACGCTCACCGCCCTATTGCGGCGTTATCAGCGTATCAGCAGGAATCGGCCTCAAGCCGGAGGGCTTGCCCGTAGATGCGCTAGTCAAGCATCCGAGCCAACTGGTCTGTTCGTCGAAAATGAGGCCGCGGCGGTGAGCAGCCTCTTCGACGGCATCGCAGGTTCGAGGGTGGGAGGCCGCACGCGATCGGAAAGAGCGGGAGCAAAAAAATGCGCCTCAGCAGAGGCGCAATCTATTTGCCGGCAGCGCCGACGTGCGTTGGGTCAGCCAGGTCAACGGATGCGCATGCGCAGGACGTCGTCCTCGATGCTGCGTTCCTCGTCGATCAGCCGCACAAGCTTGTCATGGCAGGCATCACTCATCGCGCCTTCCATGCGTTGCCAGATGGATCGGTCCAGGCGAACGACCTTGCCCGGCCGCCGCAGACTTTCGCTGGCAGCTTGCTTGAACTGCGCCTTCTCCTGCTCAGACAAGAACGCGAGCGCGTCAATTGTGCGAGGCATGAGTTCTCCCGTCATCGGCGACCCTGCGACGCAGGGCCTCCACCAAAATAGGCCATTGTAGCTTTGAGCCGGTTCCTCTTTCACCCAGCCCCTCATTTCCCAAGGTAAGACGGTAGACCGCAGGGCACAACCCCCAAACCGTCTCGTCGCCGTGTCGGAACGCACTGACAACGCTTGCAGCTTCAAATTGTTGCGGCGCAACAACGGATTCAGCGCAGCTCGTAGTGAGCACCACGATCTGCTCGCTGAACGCTTGGGCGCTCTGCTGCAGGAGTTCCATGTTTGAGGATTTCGTACAGATCCCGGAAAACTTTAGTTGCCGAGGAAATGTAGCCGTGCCCGAGATCAAAAATAGCTTGAGAAACGTTAGTGACGTCAACGGTTTCCATAGGCGGTAGGACAAGCGGAGGAGCGCCGTCGCTGGCACGAGGGCCCTGATGGAACACCTTGGACGCCAAGATCGCCCAATCGCGGCGCGACGCGTACATGGTGACCTGATTGAACTTGGTGAAGTGGGTGCCAAGCTGTCTGAAGGTCCCGGTGTGGACGTCAGGCGCCGCAAGCACCACTTGATCCAGCGGCGCCACACTTGCCCCGGACTCGCTCAGGCGCCGAAGAACCTCGAGGACAGCACGGTTCCCCATGCTGTGCGCGACGATATGCAGCTGCGTCAGCTTCAGCTCTTCCATGACAACCCGCATGAACGACTGCAAGTGCAGTGCCGCATTTTGGACAGACACCTCGTCCTTCGCGTACGACAGTACACGCCCGGCAGAAGGCCAGGAGTAGCACAGTGGAAGTGCGGTGAGCTTCAGGTCGTACGCCAATTGAGCCGTGCGCCGCACCGCCTCGTCGAAGGTCACGTTGTAGCCATGGACAAAGAGGAAGGCGGGCTGGCCCGCGGCGCCGTCGGCGGCTTGCTCAATCCAATCGTCCTTCCCGAGGAGCGAGACTTCGTCGACCACGACATGCACGCGCTTGTCCTCATCGAATCTCACGATAAAGGACCAAGGGCGATCCAGATCACCCTCCCGCCGATCCCTGGGAAGCGTGACAACGGCTTTACCAAACCGAAGCTCTTCGCCATCTTCGCCGGAGAAGTGCTTGGCGCGGTGATCTCCTGAGTTGCCGTCAGCCCGGTTGGTCCCGAAGTACACCACCACGCTGCGGTACTCCTTGCAAGCCAGCATCGCCTGGTCGCTCGGCGGCCCGTGGATCTCAAGGGTCTCCACGTACCTTCCAACTGGATCAGCGAACTTCCAATCGGCCTCCTCCGCTTCAGTACCGTCCAAAGCGCCGAAGTTCGTGGGCTCGTCCATTGCCTTCTGCAGAGGATCAAAAACCAGGGCAAACATCGTTTTCGAGAAGAGTTCCTGCACTCTCTCGTTCTCGAACGGCCGGGCGAGGGAATCGACCCAGTCCAGCAGCAGCTGACTGTGGGCGGCATGGACATCGACGTGGTCCACCATCTGCAGAAGCCGATCTTCCACCGAGCCGCTTGTATCCTCCAATGCGCCAAGTATGGCGGGCACAGCGGCGTCATCCTCAGCGTCGAACCAAGCGTTGAGAACCCGTTGTGCGGCAGAAGCCCGACGCGAAGGCGTCCGCCAGCTGATGAACAGCAAGGCGGCGATCAGGTACCGACATTCATTGCGCAGTCGCATTCGTTCTCCCTTTCCTAGCATCCGTCCACGTACAGGCAGCCCCGCGACGTGGGGATGCTGAATGCGACGGTGACGTCCGGCGCTGTATCGCCCGTTCATTGGAACGTTAGCACCGCATCCGCGCTGGCACCCTCGGGCGGATCACCAGCTTGACGGACGAATTCTTAACAATGAGAAGCAACCCTTCCTCGGTCCGCAAGTTCGCGGCCGCGACACGGCCCTGCGACTTTTGAGTCGGCTTGATTGACCGCCTCGTCAGACCGGTGGGGGGCCATCCCCAGTGATGGTCGACAGCATCAAGGCTTCGATGACAAAAACGTCGGCCGGACGATCGAGGTGGCCGTGGAGTAGAGCTGCTGGCAAACCGCGGCGCCGCAGCGTCGATCGGCGGCTCCTCAGCGCGACCGGATGAATCGCCCACCTTCGTGCCGTGACCCTGGAGCCGCTATCGACTCGGGCGCGAGGCCACGAAGCTATGCCTGCATCTCGAGGAGCACCGGTTCCTGTTCTAGCCGCCGGGCAGATGCCGCTCCAACCAGCCGTAGCCGATGCGTTCCTGCTCCAGCCGCAGCAGTGGCTGGAGGCGGTCGAAGCGCAGTTCGTCGTACAGCGCCGCTTCGACGGCGTCGAGCCGAAGCAGCGCATGCCGCGCCGGTTCGGGCTCCTGACCCCACGCCGCGCGGTGTGCGAGCAGGGTCTCGCGGTCCATCAGGAAAGAGCGGGCATGCGCGAAGTGGCCGCGCAGTTGGTCCAGGATGGCGAAGCCGTGAGTGTCGATGTCACCCCAGTAGTGCAGCGCGCACCCTTGCAGCCAAGTTGCTTGCGCGAGCCCTTCCCAGCCGTAGCCGGCACCGAAGATGACGATCGATCGCTGCATCGGCGGAAAGGCCAGAAAGTTGGTCTCGTTCTCCGTGATGAAGACGCGCGCCAGCGGCAGCGCGAGCTTGGCGAAGCTCGCGGCGTCCAGCGTGATGTCGGCCAGGCCGCTGCAGCCGGGCAGCGTCGGCAGCGCCGGGTCGAGCAGCCGAAAACGTATGCGCGACGGCCTCTCGAGAAAACCGTAGCGACGCGCGAACTGTGCCGTTCCGGTGGCCAAGGGGTCAATGGCGGCGGACGGCAAGACAAGATCCAGCCATTCAGCCAGCAGGCCGCGGTGAGCCTCGATGAACTTGCTGTCCACGTTCGGCAGGTCGACCTGGCGCAGGTAGACGCCAGGCCGCGGATGGGCGTCCATCCAGGCGACGATGGCGAGCAACCGCTCCCAGCGATCCGCCAGTTCGAGCGCCTGCAAGGGCCGCTTCATCAGCCAGGGCAGCAGCTTCGGCTGCGCGGCAGCGGCCATTTGCCAGAGTTCGCGGTAGCGCTGCGTCGCGCGCTGCTGGCCGATGCAAGCGAGCGCATCGCGCAGGTTGTCGACCCAGGCGATGGCGGGCAGGCGCTGGCGTCCCTGCACCCGGTGGCTCCACTCACGCGACTCGATGCGCAAGGGGGACACGTTGGCCAGCGCTCGGGCCCATGCGCCGGCGGCGTCGAAGCGCTCACTGAGCTCGGCAGCCGTCGGGCCACGCAGGTTCAGGCGCACAGGCCAAGCGATGTGCGTCTCGTCCACTGCGGCTCGCAGAAGCTCACCGCGCTCCCACAGGCGCTGCAACTGCGCGCGCAGGTCGGCCGGCGTCGTCCAGGTCATGACGGGCTTGCGCCAGCTTCCTTTTGCGCCCGGTACTCCTCGATGCTCAGGCAGCGCAGCCGCGAGTCGCGCCCGCCCTCGTTGTGCACGAAGCCGACGCTGGCGACGAAGGGCTCGATGATGTGGATCTTCTGCAACGGCGTGACGATCAGCAACTGCAGGTTGAGCTGCTGAAACAGGCGCAAGCCGTACTGCGCCGATTCGTCGGAGCCGCGACCGAAGGCCTCGTCGATGACGACAAAGCGGAACGAACGCGAACGCACGGCGCCCCACTCAAGCCCGAACTGATAGGCCAGGCTGGCGGCCAGCACCGTGTAGGCGAGCTTTTCCTTCTGGCCGCCGGACTTGCCGCCGGAGTCCGAGTAGTGTTCGTGCTCGCTGTTGTCCGCCCGCCACCGCTCACTGGCCGAGAACAAGAAGCCGTTGCGCACGTCGCTGACCTTGGCCGTCCAGCGCCGGTCGGCCTCGGCCAGACCTTCGCGGCCGCGAAAGCGATCGATGATGCGCTTGACCTGCAGGAACTTGTCTTCCGAGTACTGCTCGTCACTGGAGCCTGTCAGCGCACCCTCGGTGCATGCGCGCAGGTCCTGCTGGAAGTCGCGGATCTCGGCATCGGGACTGGGCTGGGCGACCAGCCGGATGAAGCGCCCGGGGTTGTAGTCGATGGCCTGCAGCGATTGGTTGATGAGTTCAACCCGCTCCTTGATGGTCTCGCGCTCACGCGCCAACTGCGCATTGAAGTTGGCGATCTCGTTGATCGTGTTGACGTTGAGCAGCTCCTTGAAGCGGGCTTCGAAGCGCGGCAGGTCGTCGCGCTGCAGGCCATCGACAAGTCGCCCATACTCCGGCAGTGCGGCCAAGCTCACGTCGATCTCAGCGGTCTCGGCCTTGAACTCCTCGTTGAAGCCGCGCATCGCATTGACGATGCGCTCGGCGAGTCGGGCCAGGCGCTTGTCTTCGGCGTCGATACGGTCCTGCAGCCACTTGCGCAGGTCCTGCTCGCGGTTGTCGCAGGACTCGACGGAGAGTTGGTGCTCACCCAGCGCCTCGGCCCGCCAGCCTTCCAGTCTGTTGAGCTGCGCGGCGTCCAGCGGGCTCGCCGCGTGGATGGAACGGGCCTGCTCGGCCAACTCCGTCGCAGCTTCTGTCTTGCTCTTGACCTCTCCGCGCTTGCCCAGCAACTCGCTGCGCCGGCCATCGATGTCCCTCAGCCGCAGGCGCGCCGCAGCAAGCTCGCTGGCGAGCACCTGCAGCGCATCGGAAGCAGCCTCCAGTCGCCGGTGTTCGTCCTCGAGCTGCGCAATCTCGCGGGCCAGGCCCTGCCAGTCGATCTCGGCATGCCGGGTGAACTCCTCCAGCCGCGACAGTGCATCCAGCCGCCCGTCGAGCTGGCGCCGCGCAGCCTGACCCTGGGCCAGCCTGGCGGCCTGTTCGGCCAGATCGGCCTCCAGCCGCGCGCGCCGGTCGCGCAGCGCGCGCAGCTTGTCGGCATTGCTCCAGCCGAGCACGTAGCGACTGCGGTCATCGATGGCGCGGCGATCGTCCTTCTCGTGGCGGCCACTGGGGTCCTTGATCTGGCCCGCGCGCGTGATGGCACGGGCCTCGCGACGGAACTGAGCGGCGCTGTCACAGCAGGCGATGTCGTAGCGGGCGCGCAGTTCCTGCTCCAGCCAGTCGGCCAGCGGCGAGTCAGGCTTGACGGCGAGCTTGCGCACCATCGATTGCGGGTGCAGTGCCGCACCAGGCACCGCCTTGCGCGGGCGCACGTGGAAGTAGACCAGGCGCGCTCCGAGGTGCTGCCGGTCCACCCAGTCGGCGACGGCCCCGTAGTGTTCGTCAGGCACCAACAGCGCCAGACCGAAACCGCGCAGCAGGCGCTCGCCGGCGCCCTGCCAGTCGCGTTCGTCCTCGCGCACCTGAATCAGCTCGCCAGCGAAGGGCAGCTCGTCCTCCGCCAGCCCCAGCGCCTGGCACAGCGCCTCGCGGATGCGCAGCTGGGCCACGTCGATGTTGCTGCGGCGATGCTGCAGGCTGTCGATCTCTTCGTCCAGCGCCGCATGTTCCTCACGGCCCTTGCGCCACGCGAAGTCCTGCTCGCGCTCGCGGTTGCCGAGGTCGGCGATGCGCTCTCGCAGAGAGTCGGCATGCGAGGCGATGGTGCGGTGCTGCGCGAGGAAGGCGGCCTCGTCGGCGGGCGGCGCCTCGTCAATGAGCGCGAGCAGCTCGGCATGGCGCACAGCTCGCTGACGGCGCTGGGCCTGCTCGGCTTCCTTGCGGCGGATCTCGGCGGCGAGCTGTTCGAGCCGGTCACCGCCATTGGAGCGCAGCGCGGCCTCCAACTGGCCGACTTCCGACTTCACGGTGTCGTTGTCTTGGTCAAGCCGTTCGATCTGTGCGTCCAGGCGGGCCGCATCGTCAGCCAACAGCGTCAGACGACGGGACAGCAGCTCGCCCTTCAGGCCGGCGAAATACGGCCTCAGCGCATCGCGGCCCTCGCGCCAGGCCTGGATCTCGACGCTGAGCGCGGCGTGGCGCTGGCCGTCGGCAATCAAGGGCGCCAGCAGCTCCACCTGACGCTTGGCCTTCAGCACCGCCTGGTGAGCGCGGTCGAGGTCGTCGAAGTGGCGGATCAACTCCTCGATGCGGGTGCCGACATCGAAAGGCTCCAACATATGGTGGCGCACGAAGTCGGTCAGGTTGCCAACCGACTTCATCGACACGGTCTGGTGGAACAGCTCCAGCGCCTGCTCATGCTCGATGCCGAAGCGCCGGCGGAACCAGGCGCCGTAGGGCGGGTAGCTGTCGAACACTTCGCAGCCGGCGGCGCGCAACTTCTTGCGCAGGCCGACGATGTCGCTACCGAAGCCGGTGAAGTGGCTGGCGATGTCCAGCGCCTGCTCGGCCGCGACGTAGAACTGCGCCGGCTTGCCCTGCGGATCCTTCAGCCAGAAGACCTGGGCCAGCGTGACCGTGCTGTCAAAGCCCTCATTGCGGAAGCTGCCCAGGATCACCGAGTAGCTGCTTGCGTCGCGCAGGGCCACCGCACGAGCGCTGCCGGTGACCTCGTTGCGCTCGCTCTTGTAGTGGCCCAGCACATAGGAGCGCAGGCTGCGCTCACGCGCATCGGCGCCGGCCGCCTTGTTGTAGGCGACCCGGTGCGCAGGCACCAGCAGGGTCGTGATCGCGTCCACCAGCGTGGACTTGCCGGAGCCGATGTCGCCGGTCAGCAGGCCGTTGCGGCCGTTCAGTTCGTGGCGCCAGACGCGTTTGTCGAAGGTGCCCCAGTTGAGCACTTGGAGGCACTGCAGGCGAAAGCCGACCCGGGTGTCGTCGCTGCCGAAGTCCAGCGCCAGCGCTTCGTCCACTTCTCGCTTCAAGACGCTGCTCCCTTGTCGGACAGTGCCGTCCTGTAGGCCTCCAGCCGCGCGTCGAACTCGGCCAGCCACTGCGCGTCGACGAAGGCCTTGAGGATGCGGCGCACCTCGTAGTGCTCGGCGGCGCCCGCGGCCGCTTTGAGGCGGCGCAGGAAGCCGAGGTCGACAACCCGGTTGATCGTCGACTCCACCTGATCGATCAGCTTGGCCTCGTTGGAGCCCTCGGGCAAAAACACGCGCATCAGTTCGACGATGTCCTCACGGGCCAGCACCAGCCGGGTGTTGTCGCCCCCGCCCGCGTCGAACTCCGCGAGCCGCCGGCGCAGCAGCGCCAGCATCAGGCTCACCGGGTAGGACAGTGCCCGGCGCGCAACCAGGCGCGGCAAGCGCGGCACGCCCTCGGCTTCGTCGGGGTCGGGGCGACCCTTGAGGAAGGCATAGCCTTCGGATTCATCAAGCAGCAGATCCAGCAAGAGCACACCGGCCTGCTCGCGCACCCGCGACTGCAGCCGCAAGAGGCTGGCCCAGAGGCGCTCATCGTCCTCGCGGTAAAGCACGCTCTTGAGCAGGTGGATCATCAGCACGGAAAGTTCGGGTGCTGCGGGTGTCGCCTGGACGTCCTGTGTTGCTTCCTCTTGCATGGCCCGAATTCTCCCGGGTTCAGCGCGAGAAGATCACGCGCGGCAGCCGCGCCTCGCGCGTGACCAGCTCGCCCTGGGCATCGCGGGTGGTCCAACGCACCGGCTCCGTGACGGCATCATCCACCGTGGTGCGGGCGTCATCCGCGTGAGCCAGTTCCAGCCAGGCCACCAGTTCGGCCAGGCCCTGGCTCAGCGGCTCAGCCTCAAGCAGCTCGCGCAGGGTGAGTTGCGCTCTGCCGCGCAGGACCTGCTGCAAGGTGGCTCTCAGACGCTCCTTGTCGACGACGAACTGGTCGAACAGACGCGAGGTGTCGATGACTTCATCGGCAGCGGCAGCGTCCAGCGCCAGGTCCGCCAGCCTCACCTTGCGGCCCGGCGTGAACAGCGGACGCTCCTGGGTCAGCGCGATGTTGGCGCTCATCTCGTCCAGGCTCATGGGCGCCTCGGGCGTTGGCTGGCCGCGCAGCGACAGCGCCTTGGCCTCAATACCGCGCAACACCTCCAGGATGCGGCGGTTCTCGACGAAGGCGCGGTCGTCCAGGAAACGGCGCAACTGCTGCGAGAGCTGAGCGACGGTGCGCTGCGTGTGCTCGCCGGCCTCCAGCCAGTCGTGGTGGACGCGGCGCATGCGCGGCTCCGGCTTCAACGCGGCCACGGCCGGCAGAGCCAGCACCTGATCGAGCCGTTCGGACAACTGTTCCTGCCGGCTGCTGGACATCAGGAAATCCCAGAAGGCGCGGAAGCTGCGGCCCTGGTCCGAATCGCCAATGGCATCGCGCTCGCCGAGGATCTCATCCAGCAGCGCGCCCTTGGCGCCTTCCCACAACGCGATCTTCTCGCGCACCCGCCGGTCCAGGCTGCGGAAGTTGTGCTCCACCTCGCGGAAATCTGCCAACAGCTCTCGCGCCAGCTGCTGAAACTGCTGGAAGCGGTCCTTCACGGCGGTGTCGTCCAGCAGCGGCACATCGCCGGCGCGAACCCGGTTGATCTCTGCGTCGATCTCGTCGCGCTTCTTCTGCAGGTCCTCCAGGCGGCGGGCCGGATCGACTTCGGTGCCCGCACCAATCTGGTCCAGCAACGCGAACAGTGTCAGCAGCCGCGACTCGGTGCCGACGAAGGGGCGTTCGGTCAGCGACACCAGCCAGGCGATGGCCTTCTCGGTGGCCGGCGTCAAGTCGAACTGCGCCTCATCGCTGCCCGGCTTGTAGAACTTGCGCAGCCAGCCCTTGTCGGTGCCGGCCCAGTCGTTCAGGTAGTCCGTCGCACCCTTTGGATACGCATCCTCGCCCAACTGCTCGCGCAATGCGAACAGGTCGTCCTCCAGCGCCTCGGCCAGGTCAGCCTCGCTCATGGTGCGAACGTTGGGCAGCACGAACGTGCGATGCAGGAAGGACGCCACCAGCGGGGCGTGTGCGGAGGCGAGCAGTCGCCAGGCGGGGTGGCGCTCGCGCAGGGTCTTGAGGTTGGCGTGGTCGAGTGACATGACTCAATCAGCCCCGCGGCAGCCGACGCGCGGCTGCGCAGCGTCCAACAGTCGGCGCGCCCTCTCGAATGAATGAACCCAGGTCACAGCAGATGAGCTGGCGGTATGCGTATGAGTGATCTGCTGATCGAATGTTCGCAACAACGATGTCATCCCGTGGCACTTGTGTGGCAGTCGCAATTGCGCCGGCGCGAAGCCCTGACCACTTTGTCAGTTGACGTTGAACTTGAGATGCCGCACCCCCGCCGAGAACGGCCCCTCAGTCCTGTCCCGGCACCTCCCAGGCGGGGCCACGCCAAGTGTAAGAGGCCGGGGGCGGGTGACATCGCTACGAAAAGCTCCGGCACTGGCTCGGCAGGCCCCATAGCGGCAGTCAGGCTTCACGCACCATGTCGGCACCCGATTGGGCCGCGCCGGTGGGCACCGACGCTGGCACCGAACGAACTTCAACGGACGATCT
Source organism: Pelomonas dachongensis (assembly GCF_043555865.1). NCBI lineage: Bacteria > Pseudomonadati > Pseudomonadota > Betaproteobacteria > Burkholderiales > Sphaerotilaceae > Roseateles > Pelomonas dachongensis. The sequence continues at coordinate 20,953 of NZ_JBIGHY010000001.1, read as the reverse complement.
CGGGACCTGTCTGCGTCCGTTGCGTCGTTCCCTCCAAACCGTTGCTTTGCCGCCCCCGCTCAACGCTGGTGGCCCTCTCCAGCGCCGCTGCTCGTTCCCGCCGCCAGCTTCGTTCGCTTTCCTCGATCCGGCCCCTGTTGTCTTCCAGGTAGCGCCTGACGCCGGGCATGGCTTCAGGATCCCTGCGAAGCACCTCGCGGACATAGGGCGTGCGGCAAAGGAAGTCCCCCACCTGTGTCGCCAGATCGCGATCATCATGCCGATCGGACTCGCGCAGCGCGACAAGGATGTTCGACCAGGCCTCCAGCGCGTCGCCCAGGGTCTTTTCAACGACCGGACCACTCTTGGTCTCGTGGATCTTCGCGGACAGACGTCCTGCATCCCTTGCCTTCAACTGCCACAGCGTGTGGAACTTTCGCGTGGCGCCGCGCGCCGCCTGAGGCGTCGCCTCAGCCTCGATACCACGGTCGCGCAGCTTTTCGGCGAACGTCGCCCGCCAGCGTTTGAGGTCCGGCGGACCGATGCTCAGCCGCTCTCCTGTGATCGACTGGTTCTTCACGCACAGATGGACATGCGGGCTGGTTTGATGCGTGTGCAGGACCATCACATAGCGGTATCCAGCAAGCACAGTGCGGGCGCATTCCCTTGCCGCCTGCCGCACCCCTTGCGCGTCAGTCCCTGCTGGCATCGCCAGCATCAGGTTGCGTGACTCCTGCCGTGTGCTGATATTGGGGATGAACGCACCGCCATAGCGCCACTGCCGCTCCAGATCGAGCAGCGCTTCCTTGCCTTCGCGGACCTCTCCCCGGTCGTCCTCGAACTCCAGTTCACCATTGCGGGTGATGTAACGCAGATGGTCATGGATCGCCGACATCCCCTTGCCACCGCCGCCGGTCTTCACGATCACCTGAGGTGCTCGCCGCACGACGCCCACGATGCGATTTCGGATCGCGCCGGCCCGTGCAGTCAGCTTGGGCGTGTGCAGAGGCTTGACGATCCGGTTGCCCGGGTAGAACAGCCGGTCGCCCCACTGGACGAGGACGTCGTCGACGTTGCGGCCCGCGCTCACCACCGCGCCCTCCGATAGGGCTTGAGCTCCTTGATCAGCATGGAAGCTTCCTCCAGGTGCTCCCCCACCACCCGCTGCAGCGATCTGACGCTGTTCACATACGGCTCGAAATCCTCCCGTTTCGTCCCTGTCTCGTTCAGGAGGCGAAGGTAAGCAGCGAGGTCGGTGGAAATCGTCGCCACCCGATCCGTCGAGATCCTCAGCGCCAGGATGGCGGCGGCATGGTCGTCAGGAAGGGCCGGGGGATGCAAGCCCTTCAGCAGCGACCACACGAATTCGCCCCGGGTCATGTCCGCCGCACGCGCACGCGCAGTCAACTCGGCAGCGAAGGCCGCGGGCAGGTTCAGATGGAATTGCACGTTGTGCGCGGAATGCTCGAACGGCTCGCCGCCCGGCCCGGCCGTCGCCGGCCCGAGCTCTTCGTCGAGCCACTTCAGAACGGCGCGTCGAACCACAACCGCCATGCTCGTCTGCTGCTGCACGGCATACGCACGCAGTCTCGGTCCGAGTGAACCGAGGATCACCTGCAGCTTGTCGCAGGGCTGGGGCGGCGACTTGCATCCCGCCCGCCGAGGCTCAAGCCCCGTGACGGGCAGCGCCGTCGCTTCATCCCGAAGCGACAGCTGCTCGGGCTTGTGCTGGACCAATGACTCGTTCATCACGCAGTACCTCGCTCTGATGTGGTCAAAAGAAGGTCGCCCAGTCCCGCGAAAGGTTCCCGCGAAAGGCGGCGAGCCTTCCCGGCGGGTCCGCGACCGCAGCAGTCAGTGGGAGCGTCCATCGTCTGGCTCGCTTCCGACACCTGCAGGGTCTGGCAGGCTGTGACCCAAGGGATCGGCCCTGAAGTTGCGGGTCCTCGAGAAACTGGACAGGTCGTGGGCAAAGGCCATGACGCTGGCTGCCTCGTCAGCTTGGCGCCGTTCACCGATCTCGCAGCGGCGCTTGTGCACCAGCGCCTGGTGCAGCACCACGTCCAGCTGCGGCACCACCGGCGGCGCAAGCACCCGCTCCCGAAAAGCCAGCTCCTGGTCGAAGCGAATCCTGCGGGCGAGGATCGGCCGGTATCCCGTCAGGCTGACGATCGCGCAATCGCTACCGAGCTCCTTCAGTTCGTGCGGCATCAGGAACGGCCACGGCGTCTCGCGCAGCTGGCGGCTCACCAGCAACCGCCCCAGGCCGAAACCACTGTGCCTAGGCGCGGACATCCGGCAGCGATCTGCCAGCATGGCGCTGTACCCATGCGCCTCGTCCTGCTGCCTGGGCGCAAAGAAGATCTGCAGGCTGTGATGGCGGGCGAAGACCTCCGCCTGGTTCGATCCGTAGATGACGCCCAGATCCGACACCGTCCGAACGACCGTGAGCAGCCTCAGGTTGAACTCGCCAAGGTCAGGCGCAGCAGACGTGATCGAGGACATCCTGCCCATGGAGGAGAACGCGTCGCAAATGAGCAGGCACTGGTACTTCAGCGTCGCATCGGCCTCGGGTCGCACAGCGGTGTTCAGCTCGATGAGCTGGCCAAAGAACAGGTTCAGCAGCGGCGTGGCGCCCGCCAGGCGCTCCTTTGGAAGATGCACATAGACCGACATCCTTCGCCGCCTCAGCGCGTCCAGCCGGAAGTCGCTCTCGCTGGTCGCCGCATCCACGACGGGATCGGCGAAGACGAGCAATGGTGCCCTGAAGGCCGCGACGATGCCGGCGAGCGCGGGCTCGGAGATCTCCAGCACGCAGGCCAGCGCCTGGGTGCACTCGTCGGACAGCGGCCGCCCCTCTTCGCGTCGCTGCCTGATCAGGTTCCGGATGTGCGACGTCAAAGAGTCGCCATAGCCCGATGCCAGCCTCAGCATCTCACCCATGGTGAACGGCGACTCGGGCGACTCCGACAGCAGCAAGCCCAGCACGACGAACAGATTGCGGGCCGTTCTGGTCGAGGCGTTGTCCCGATCCGGGTAGAGGAGACAACCGATCCGCAGCAGGTCCGTCACCCGGTCGTTCCCGCTCCGGCGGACGACCGACAGCGGATTCCATCGATGGCTCCGCGCGTCTGCATCGAACGGCGCGAAGGCGTAGACCTCGCTTGCGAACTTCGCCCGAAAGCCTGCCGTGGCCCGGTAGCCCCCACCATCGACATCCACCACCACCACCGAGTGCGGCCAGCTCAGCAGGTTCGGAATGACGACGCTTGAGGCGGCACAGCTACGCGCCGGCGCGGCCAGCAGAACGGAGCCCTGACCGCTCAGCGACAGGTACCGGTCGCGATAGCGACCCAAGAGGATGGACGCGGGAGTGCAAGCGAGCAGCCCGGAGCGCCTGACCTCGGCCGCGCACGCGAACCTTGCATCGCCGAGCAGATATCGCAGCGGCCGCACCCGAACGAACAGCACCACCCGCAGGACGATCAGCAGCCCCCCCGCAGCGGCCGCGATCGCCACCTCCAGCCGCGTGCGAAGACCTTCATCGTCCGCGTACGCCATCCAATACTCCGCGATGCTGAAGACCCCGGCGGGGGATGGGCTGACCAGGTTCAGCAACAGGAAAAGCACGCCCGCCAGGTACATCGCGACAAGCAGCAGCGCGACGTAGGCACAAAAAGCCAGGATCAGTGCAGCAACCTTTCGCTGCGTCGACCACAGGACCATGGATGTCTCCCGTACCGGTTGGCAATGTCACCTCGCGCGGCGGCCGGACCTGCGTCCCAAGACGACGTAGGTTCGGGCCCCTCGCGACCCCTTCGCGTTGGATAGGGGCTTTCGAGGCGGGGCTTTGCGGGCATAGCGGCGGGAGGCCCCTCTGTGCGGCGCAGTCACTGGCATCTTTCGCTGCTGGTGCCCTTCGCTGCGGGCAAATCCAACGCAATGTCGATACGGATGGCGCGCAGCAGTCGCCCAGGAGATGGTGGCGGTCCATTGCTGTTGTCGTCGCTCAGCCCACTGCGCCCAATCTCGGCGGCATTTGCAAACTTGGCGTCGCCGCGCAGAGTTCTTCGTACGGCGAGCAGCAACAGCAGGAGACCCACACCGGGTACGGCGATGGATATCGCCTGCTTCCTTCGCAAGTTTGAGGCGACTTCGCACAAGCGCCAGTAGCGAACGATGCTGATGGCTTTTGCCTTCCCGACGAGGTTCAGCGCGAGAAGGAGCACACCGGCGATCTCCATGGCCAAGCCCATGCGCGCAGCACAGGCGGCGCCGCCGAAAGCGACGGCGGCGACCACGCGTTGGGTGGGACCAGTTATCCATACAGCACTCCCGGCGGTTGAGACGCTCGATCCGGCCACCCGCGTGGGATGGGCGTTACGGCAGGCGTCCTCAAACAAAGATAGGCCAGGATCAGCCCGATCTCGGGTCTGCATTTGGGCTCAAATTACAGCCACCCCACCGCTTGTGAATGGTGATGGGGGAGGGTTAGCACTGATCGGAAGCGCCGTCTGGAGGAACGTTCCTTGGACGGCGGGCACGAATACCGGCGCGGACACCCTGATTGGGACCAAGGGGCGAGCCCGCCACACCCGAAGACTTGGCTCGCGTCTCTTTTGGTGGTCAGGGTGCGGCCATGAACAGACATCCGCGTGAACCCGCATGGTGGTTGCTCAAGGTTCTCTACTCCTCAGTCCCCGCAAGCAAACAGTCGTCTGCGCGAGCCCAAGCTGAGTCATTGACGCCATAACTCTACATATGTAGAGTTATGGCATGAGTCGCAGTCGCGCCCTGTCTCCACAAGCCTTGGGCGTCGTCGCCGCGCTGGCTGCTTCTGGCGAATGGCGCCACGGGTACGACCTCATGACGCAGGCCGGTGTCAAGTCCGGCACGCTGTATCCGTTGCTGATGCGTCTGGAATCCCAGGGGCTGTTGGAGGCTCGCTGGGTCGAGTCGCCGCAGGCCGGGAGGCCGCCGCGACACGTCTACCGGCTGACACCGGCAGGGCGTGACTGGGTGGCGTCGCAGGCGGAAGCACTCGCTGCGGTGCCAGTGCAGCCGACGCCGCTGCATGCTGCAAAGGCCCGGTCATGAGGCATGCCCCTTGCGCCTGGCTCGTGACCACAGCCAGCCGCCTGCTCATGGGCGCGGCGGCCCGGCTTTTGAGCGCACGGCATGGGGCGTGGGCCCAGGCGATGCAGGCCGAAGCGAAGGCCATCGAGGACGAGCGCGAGGCCCTGGCTTTCGCTTGGGGATGCCTTTGTACAGCGCTCGGCCATGCGTTTGCATCGGCACGGGCCGGTCTGGGGCAGGTCCACCACTTCGGGGTGCTGGCCTGCTCGGCCACCGTACTTCTGGGCTGCGTCTACATGCATCGCGCGGGTGCGCCAAGTCACTATGTGTGGATCAACCTGCTGTCGCTGGCCTTTGCGCTCGTCACATTTCGCCTGCTCCCGCTGCAGCGTCTGCAAGCTGACGAGCTGCTGCGTGCCAAGGCGTCGTTCGCGATGGGTGCAGCGCTACTTGTGCTCAGCTCGGGCCCGATGTTCACGGGCGCTGTCGCGTGGCTGAGGTTGGGGTCTTTGCCATTGAACCTGGCCTGGCTCCTGCTGCCACCGCTGCTGGTGGCCGCCGATGTGCGGCGACTACCCGCTGCTCGGGGGTGGGCCTTGGGCGGCCTCTTGATGGCGTGCCTCGCTCTCGCGCTGATGGCCGACGTTGCGTTGATGGGACTCGCTGCGGTCGTTCTCAGCGTGCTGGCTTGGCGTGACCGCAGCACTGCACTGGCGCTGCTTGCATGGGTTACCGCTGTCATGGCCCTGCACGTCGGGCAACGATGGCAGACACCTGAGGCTTTGGACTTTGTCGATCGGGTGTTGATCGGTGGCATGGATCGGAGTCTGGCGATCGGCCTGGCTCTGGCACTGCTTCAATTGCTGCCGCTGGGGCCCGCGTTGCGCTACCGAGGGGCGCACATTCACGGCCTCGTGTGGGGGCTGCTGGTGGCACTGTCGTTGCCCGGATGGCTGCCCTCGCCGCTGGTGGGCTTCGGTGGCAGCTTCATCTGCGCCTACGTGCTGAGCCTCGCACTCATGTCCGAGGGCTCCGCCGAACGCCCTGCAGCCCGTCGGTGGCACGTGTCGCTGCGTCGCCGGCGGCACCCACCACCGCTGCCGCACTCAAGTCTGACCTGAACCCTCGCATGCCTGCTGGACCACCTGCGCCCTGCGGTGGTGGCTGCTGCATGCCCTACTCTTTGACAGGAGAACCCGCAAATGATCGCGTTCAAGCTACCGCGCAGGCTCTTGGTGCCCGTGGCGACACTCCTGGCCTTGACCGTTGCTATCTGGTGGGCTTGGCAAAAGTTCAGCCGCCCTTGGGGCGATCAAGCCGTGAACTTCGCTCCAGCCCGCCAGCAATGTCACCAAGAGGGGCCACTGCGCTATTGCGTGTACCGCGCTTCAGGCGGCGTCAATGGAGACGTGCTTTACCACCTGCACGGGCGCAACCTTGAAGCGGAGATCTGGAACGACCCGTTGTACTTCACCGCCATGATTCAGGCGCACTGGCAGCGCGCCGGCCTGTTACCCCCTACCGTCGTTTCGCTGTCTTACGGGCCGGTATGGTTGCTGGCGCCGAAGGGCCAAGCTGAACTCAGCGGTCTGTTGGACAGCATCTGGCCGCACATCACCGCCATTGAAGCCCTCTTGGGCAAGCCCAGGCGCCGGCTGCTGATGGGCGAGTCAATGGGGGGCCTGAACAGCCTGGTGCTGGGTCTCAGTCAGCCCCAGCATTTCGACAAGGTGGCGGCCTTGTGCCCCAACGTCTACCAGGATTCACCGTTCGCTCCCCTCGGTCAGATCCAAGCGGCGATGACGCGCACGGGTGCTGAGCCTCCCATCATCTTCGGCGTCTGGCAGTTGGCCCGCCGCTATGTGTCCGACGACCAGGAGTGGCAACGCATCTCGCCACTGGCGCTGATCGAGAAGGCTGCCCTTCAAACGGCGCGCCCAAGCCTTTACTTGTCCGCCGGTCTTTACGACCGATACGGTCTCTACGAAGGCGCCGAGCAACTGGCGCAACGCAGCGCACAACTCGGCTTGACCACCGAGTGGCATCCGGTCTACGGGGGACACTGCGCCATCGACATTGCATCGCTGAGCGCATTCCTGGTGGTGCGGTGACCATTCCGCCGCAACGCGTTGGCGGTTTCAGGGCAGCGATCGACACTGAACGCCACCTGGATCGGGTCTCGGTGGGAGGGCGACGACATGATGCTGGCACGGCAACCGGCCGCAATCGCGAACGACTGCAAAGGTAGGTCGAATCCTCAGCCATCGATGTCGCGACAGGGTCGGGAGCCCCCGTTCAACCCTCCGTACAGCTGACATTCTCCTCTCTCAACCGAGATGAGTCACGACCCCGCCGCCTAGCTGGCTGCGTCACCCTCGACAGCGGTTGAAGCTGCTGCAACGACATCAACTGTGCCGATGACGGCTTTGTGTACCGGTTGGTGAAGATGGCTATCCGAGGGGCACCCCGTCTCACGCGCTGGGCATCCCCTTGTCGAACGCCGGGATGCCCTCGATGACATGGTGGGCCGCCTCGGTAGCGTAGTTGAGGGCCTCAAGCGGCGTGCTCCACAGGTTGTCCGTCGTCGGACGGTAGGTGTCGTCCGCACCGGTCACGTGACCGGTGGCGACATCCAGGATAGTGAACCTGCCTTCGAAACCGCCGCCGCGGGGCACAGCCTCCACGGCGAAGCGAACGCCGCGGTGCACATCGTTGGATACAGACTTGTTCATGGCATCTCCGGGCTTCAGGGTTTGCGCTTTGGCTTGGCGCGGCGGGTGGCCTGGGGTTTGGCTCCAAGCCCGCCGAACCAGAAATCTGCGATCTGTTGCTTGGCCTGGTTCGTCGCGGTGGCGGTCTGACGCCGCACCGCCTGAGTGGCCTTCGCGCGCCCATGCCCCAGCGCAGCATTGGCCGCGCTGAGCCACATGCTCATCAAGTAGTTCTTCTTCAACCGCAGAGTCATGACAGCGGGGTTGAAACGCAAGGGGCAGGGGGCGGTTTCGCGAGAGTCCGCAGCATGCACAGGGGCCTCAGTGCGGATCGGCGTCCTGCCCCAGCAACTGGGCTTTGCGCTCGGCGATAGCTTCACCCAGCGCCTCAAGATCCACGTCGGACTTGCGGACCTTGGGGAACATCTCGCCCTCCTCTTCCTTGACGTGATGATCGATGTACTCCCCGAGCACCTTGACCTTGGCATCGTAGTGATCGTCGTGCGGCGAGCCGGCTTCAATCTGGGCGATCAGCTCCTTGGCGCTGGCGTGCTCGACGTCAGCTTCGTCGACCAGGTCTTCATCGTCTGCAAGCACTTCGCGCGCTGCCGGGTAGAAGATTTCCTCCTCGGCGGTGGCGTGAGCGGTAAGCATGACGCAGATCTGAAGCGCGATGGCCTGCTTCTCGCCGGCGTCCCCGTCAGCTTTGACCAGCTTGTCGTAGGCCTTGAACAGCGACTTCACCTCGCGGTGGTCGTTGATGAGCAAGTCGATGGCGTCAGGCTTGGCGTTGCGCTTCGCCGATGCGGCTGGCTTCTTGGCTGCACTCTTGGTGGCCTTGGCTGAGGTCTTCGTAGCGTTGGAAGGCATGAGATTTCCTGCTGGCTAGTGGTTGGGGGTTCGCCGAACTTGAGTCGGCGGGTGGTGGATCAGATGTCGTCGCCGTTGGGATCGGTCGCACTGTCGTCCGATGCAGCGCCAAGCTCGTGGCGCTGCTGTGGCTGCGGTGCTGCTGACCGCCCTGGCTCATGTTGTTGCGCTGTTCGTGGCAGAGATTGCTGCTGCTGTCCGGTTTGGCTCTGACCACCGTCGGAGGCGCCTTGCTGCATGCCAATGCGGCTGTCCCCTGCCGGCTGGCGTGTGCCGCTCGAATCAGACTGTCCCTCATGGCTGCCCTTCGGTTCAGATCATTGAGGACTCAAGACCAGGCCCAGCCATGACCTTGTCGGGCGTCATCGGCGTGCTTCGGATGCGCTTGCCGGTCGCGTGAAAGATCGCATTGCTGATTACGGCAGCCACACCGACGATGCCGATCTCGCCAACGCCCTTGGCGCCGAAGCGACTGACGATACGGTCGTCCTCTTCGACGAACAACACCTCCACCTCCGGCACGTCGGCATTGGTGGCGATGTGGTACTCGGCAAAGCTGTGGTTCATGAAGCGACCCAGCTTGTGATCGCTGAGCGTCTCCTCATGCAGGGCCTGGCTGATGCCCCACACCACGCCGCCGATGATTTGGCTGCGTGCAGTGACCGGGTTGACGATGCGCCCTGCCGCGACCGCGATGACCACACGCGTCACCCGAACAGTGCCCAGCGCTTCGTCCACCTTTGCCTCGACGAAGACTGCAGAGTGCACCGCGCGCACAAACTTGCGCTGTTTCAGGACGTTGGGCAACAACAGGTACTGGACCTCAATGCGGTCCTCGCCGTTGGCCTTCACCAGGGCCCCCAGTGGCAGCGCTGCCTGTGTGCGCCGGCACACCAAAGTGCCGTCTCGCCAGACGGCATCGGCCAGCCGGACGCCGGCAAACCGTCCGTCCACCGCCTTGGCGCGCTTCAGCAGTTCCTTCTTCAGCTTTTCGCAGACACCATGCACTGCCGACCCCACCGTGGCAATGTGTGCCGAACCACCCTCGATAGGCGCCACCGGCAATGTCGAGTCGCCCAAGCGGAAGGTGACGGCCTCCAGAGGCAGCCCCATTTCGGCGGCAGCGATCTGGGAGATGGCGGTGTAGGTTCCCGTGCCGATATCGCTCGCGGCGCTCTCCAGCAGCAACTGGCCGCTGTGGCTCAACGTCGCCCTCACGCGCGCAAACATCTGCAGCGCATCCCAGGTGCCAGTGGCCATGCCCCAGCCGACGTGCTCATGGCCCTCCGTCCGAGCGCGCGGCTGCGCCGCCCGGCGCTGCCAGCCAAAGCGCTGCGCCCCCAGGTCGTAACAGTCGCTCAGCGCCTTGGTGGAGAACGGGAGGTCCTTCTCGATGTCACGGTACGCATAGTTGATGCGACGCAGCTCCAGCGGATCGATGTGGGCGACGTGAGCCAGCTCATCCATCGCCACCTCGATCGCATGCACACCGTGCGCCGCGCCGGGAGCGCGCATGTCCATGGGACTGTGCTGGTCGAGCGGCACGACCTGATAGGAAAAGCGCGCGTTCTCACACGGGTACAGCTGGCTCGACCAGTTGACGACGACCTCGACATAGTCCTCTTTCCTGGACGTTTCAGCGGCAGCCTCGTGGATCATCGCCATCAGCTTGCCAGAGGCATCAGCGCCCAGGCGTACGCGCTGCCAGGTTTCGGGCCGGTGGCCGAAGGTGAACATCTGCTGGCGGGTCAGGACGACGCGCACGGAGCGTTTGAGCTTCAAAGCTGCCATCGTCGCCAGGACGAGGTTGTGCTGCGGTCTCAGGCCGGAGCCAAACGCGCCGCCGACGAACGCATTGCGCACGGTCACCTGGTCCTTGGACAAGCCGAACACACGCGACACCAGCCATCGGCAATTCTGCGAGCCTTGGTTCTTGTCGTAGATCGTCAGATGCCCGTCTTCGCCGTAGATCACCGTGCTGGCGTGCATCTCCATGGGGTTGTGGTGCTCGACACCGGCATAGAACTCGGCGTCCACCGTGTGCGCAGCGGCCAGCAGTGCACCGTCCGCATCGCCACGCGGTTTGGGCGGCGGCGTGTAGCCCACCTTGAAATGCGACGGGTCGCGCGCTCGCACCAGGCCGCCGTGGATGCCCGTCTCGTGCGGCACCACGTCGACCTCCACCTCGACGAGCGCTGCAGCTCGACGCGCCAGCTCCAGCGACTCCGCCACGACGAGCGCGACCGGCTGTCCGCTGTAGAACACCTCGTCGTCATGCAGCGGCTTGAACGGCGAGCCCGCGGGCGCCGTCATATCCTTGTAGAACAGGTCCAGCGAGCGCATGGGCGGTCGGTTGAGATGCGACAGCACATCGATGACGCCTGGCAACGCCAGCGCCCTGGACGCGTCGATGCGCACGATGCGGCCGCGCGCAGCGGCGGTGTTGACCACCACGCCATGCAGCACGTCGCGGTCACCATGCTCGGCGGCATAGCGGGCGGCGCCCGTCACCTTGGCCAGCGCATCGATGCGCAGCGTTGGCGTGCCAATGGCGACCGTGCCGGTGCCATCCGGGGCCATCGGCTGCTGCGTCTGGCGCACGCGGTCAATGTCGTCGAAGAATGAGACCTCGTTCATCGCGCGGCCCCCTGTGACAGCGAGGCACTGGCGGCGCCGAGCGCCCGGAAAGCGTCTTCACCGGTGTTGGTAGCCACGCCGGCCAGCGCCATCTCCAACGCGCGCACGATGGCTCGCGCGGCCAGCGGGATCTTGAAGCTGTTGCCGGGCGGTGCCCCGGGAACCTCCGCACCGCCACACGCCCGCGCATCGTCAAGGATTCGCGCTGCACAGCGGCCAAAGGCCTCGCTTGACGGCCGCTGACCGACCAGCAGCCGCTCGGCATCGCGATTGCGCCAGGGCTTGTGCGCGACACCGCCAAGCGCAACACGTGCATCTGCGATGGTGCCGTCGTCGTTCAAGTCCAGCGCCGCTGCCACCGACACCAGCGCGAACGCGTAGGACGCCCGCTCGCGCAGCTTCAGGTAGCAGCTGTTTGCTCGCCAGCGATTGGCGGGAATGTCGATGTGCGTGATCAGTTCGGCCGGATCCAGCGTCGTATCAAGGTCCGGTCGGTCGCCGGGCAGCCGGTGAAGCTCATCGAAGGGGATCGCCCGCAGGCCGTCAGGGCCGATGACGGCCACGGTGGCGTCCAGCGCAGCGAGCGCCACGCACATGTCCGACGGATGCGTCGCAACGCAAACATCGCTCGCACCCAGAATCGCATGTTGCCGGGCCAGACCGTGGACTGCGGGGCAGCCACTGCCAAGCTCGCGCTTGTTGCAGGGCACCTGGGTATCGTAGAAGTAGAGGCAGCGGGTCCGCTGGAGCAGGTTGCCACCATTGGTGGCACGGTTGCGGATCTGAGGCGACGCGCCCGCCAGGATGGCCGACCGGAGCAGCGGCAACCGGCTGCGCACGAGCGGGTGGTTCGCGGTGGCGGCATTGGTGGCCAGGGCGCCGAGGCGGATCCCGCCGTCCGGTCCGTCGGTGATGTCGGCCAGCCGCAAACGCGAGATGTCCACCATTGATCTGGGCTGCATGACGCCCTCGCGCCAGAGGTCCACGACATTGGTGCCGCCCGCAAGGTACCGTGGTGCCGTGCGTACAGCCGCATCCTCATGGACTGCGCTCATCAGCTGCACGGCGTGTTCGGGCGACCGCGCGCGTACGAAGTCGAACTCGTTCATGCGCGTTCCTCGCCAGCGGTCTGTCGCGTGGCCGTCATCGCGGCGGTCGACGCGACGATGGCCGCCGGTGCGGTATCGGGCCCAAGCACCACCCGCGCGACCGCGTCGACAATCTGCGGGTAGGCGCCGCAGCGGCACAGGTTGCCGCTCATGCGTTCCCTGATCTCCTGCCGGTTTTCCGGCGGATGCTCGTTGAGCAGACCCGCTGCCGAGCACAGCTGACCAGGCGTGCAGTAGCCGCACTGCAGGGCGTCGCAGTCGATGAAGGACTGCTGCAGCGGATGCAGGCCGCTGGCAGTGGCGGAATCGCCTGCCTGGGCGGCCAGCCCCTCGATGGTGGTGACTTCGCATCCTTGCGCGCAGACCGCGAGCACCAGGCAGGCGTTCACGCGCATGCCGTCGATCAGCACGGTGCAGGCGCCGCACTGGCCGTGGTCGCAGCCCTTCTTGGTTCCCGTGAGTTGGAGGTCGTGACGCAGCAGGTCAAGCAGCGAAGTCCACGGTTTCACATCCACCACAGCGTCACATCCGTTGATGCGCAGGGGCATCCCTGTCCCAGATATGGCTGCCGGCAGCAGTGCGACGTCATCGATTGCATTCATTCGGAATTCCGTTCAGTGCTCGCAAGCCACGGCAAGGCATATGCCCGCTCCGATTGATCGGGGTTCGCTCTACAACGCCGTGCGCGCGTGTCTTGAAGCCGTTGTTGTGCAGGGGCGGGCCGTGTTGTCGCTGCTGTTGCCTTTGCCGCACGATCTTCTGGCTACCAGCCGTGCAGCTCCTACAGGCGGCTCAAGCCGGGTCAGGCGCGACAGGTAACGCTTGCCGCCGAGTTGGGAGCTGCCGAGGTGCCCACCCTGTGCAGCGCGTGCATCTGCAGACCGGGTTCATAACGGCCCTGCGAATCTGCCGGTACAGCTCACATGGAAACGGCAAAGCCGGTGCTGACGTTCAGTGCGGAGCACTTCCCGATGCGGGCAGGAACCTCCGATGCCGACCAGATCGCCGATACACGCCCCTCGAATTGGGGTGGGATGAGGCTGCCATCTCCTACACCGACATCTCTTGCGCCCCCACGCTCGTCCCTGCCCTGCGCTGCAAAGATCCGTTATGTCAGCTTTCAAGGCGGACGCTGACCACCCCCATCAATGCGGGCACCACGCCCTCAACCTAGCCAGGAGTCCACTGATGAACGCCATTTCGCGAATTGCCGCAGGCCTCGCCTTCGCTGCCACCTGTTCTACCGCCTTCGCTCAGGAGGTAGTGGCTCCGTCCGCATCGCGTCCGGACGCGATCGCCACCTCCCCGGAAACCGCCAAGGTCGCGAACGACAAGGCCATCAAGAGGTCTGATACCGCCACCGTCGTGCGCACGGGTCCGACCGTCGCGGACCGCGCCCGCCAGGCCAGCGACAAGGTCGATGCCAAGGTTGACGGCATGACCACGTCGCAAGGCACGCCAGTTGCCAGCGATAGCACGCGTGCCTCTGGCCGCGAAGTTGCGCTCGCGCCGAAGGCGGACCGCAATTGACCGATTCGGTCGAACACCCACAACAGGAGCCAATGATGAACCCCACCGATGACCGACGCCTTGTGACCGGACTGTTTCCCGACCGCGCCAGCGCCGAAGCCGCGTACAAATCCGCCAGCGATCGCGGCTACAGCAGCAGCGACGTGGACGTCGTGATGTCCGACGACACCCGAACCCGTCACTTCACCGACGTCGGTGCCGAAACGGAACTGGGCACCAAGGCAGCGGAAGGCGCAGGCATAGGCGGAGCGATCGGCGGCACGATCGGCGCTGTCGCTGCGGCTGTTGCAGCCGTTGGCACCAGCGTTGCCATTCCCGGCCTGGGTCTGGTGATCGCTGGCCCGCTGGCCGCGGCTCTCGCCGGCGCAGGCGCCGGTGCTGCCAGCGGCGGCCTGGTTGGCGCGCTGATCGGCTGGAGCATCCCTGAAGAGCGTGTGAAGCACTACGAGGCAGGCCTGAAGAACGGCGGCATCCTGATGGGCGTTCGCACCAAGTCCGACGAAGACGCGGATCACTTCGAACGGCACTGGACGAGCAACAACGGACAGCACGTCTACCGCTGAGTCGTTGCGGCCTGAACAAGCGGCAGTTGCTCTGGCAGCTGCCGCTTCACTGTTCGACGCGACCTATCTCACGACGCCCAAGCGACGTGCGCCGGATTTCAGCCAGCCCTTGTTGGGCCACCCACGCGCGGTCGGCCATGACCCTGATGCGGTTGACGGTAGGCAGCAACTTTTGGACATCGGGCAGCGCCAGGGCCGCGCTTTCATCGACGAGACCCTGGCGACCTTCTAACACCGGGGTGCCACGCCGCGCGGCGCCAGGCCGGGTCGCATGGCATCGATCTCAAAGTGCGCGCGCCGTTGTCCTTGCGCGCCGCAGGTCGGCCTGGGCGTGCACGCTGTGGCGGCCTGCTGCTGAAGCCGGCGCCGTGGGCGTCGCAATGTTGTCGCTGCCGGTCTCGAACGCTTATTGCCCATGCACCAGACCGACCTCTACCAGGAAATCAGAATGGACTCGATCAACCGCGAACAGCCCGAGAACAACCGTGCCGACTTGACGGGCGCTGATGCTTTGGAACGTGTCCGCCAGACCATCAAGAAGAATCAGACCTGCTTTTTCTGCACGGGCGTCAGCACCGGTGGTTCGCACGCCAACCGTCCCATGGGTGCGCTTGAAGTCGACGACGCTGGCGTGATGTGGTTCATGAGCGCGGCGGACAGCCACAAGAATGCCGAGATTCAGCGAAACCCCCTCGTCTGGCTGTTCTTTCAAGGCTCTGAACATTCCGGCTTCGCGAGCTTGCAAGGCCAGGCCACCATCGGACGGGATTCAGCAAAGATTGAGGAGCTCTGGAGTCCGTTGATGAAGACGTGGTTCACGCAGGGCAAGGATGATCCACGGATCACCACGATCGCTGTCAAGCTGGTATCCGGCTACTACTGGGACAACAAGCATGGCGACCTCGTGGCTGGCGCCAAGATGGCGATCGGCGCAGCGATCGGCAAGACGCTCGACGACTCGATCGAGGGTACGTTG
Organism: Pelomonas dachongensis; assembly: GCF_043555865.1. Lineage (NCBI taxonomy): Bacteria > Pseudomonadati > Pseudomonadota > Betaproteobacteria > Burkholderiales > Sphaerotilaceae > Roseateles > Pelomonas dachongensis. The sequence goes on along the minus strand of NZ_JBIGHY010000001.1, from coordinate 5,502 downwards.
CAGTTTTGATGTCGGCGCTGAGCGCGGCGAGGTTGCCTGGTTCTGACAGAACGGCAGCACGTCGCAGGTCAGCGCGAGCATTGGCGCTTGATGGTCTCCAGCTCCCCTTTCGAGGGCCCGCGCTGCCGAGCCTGCGGGTCACTCAGCTTCGCGGCGATACAAGCGTTGGAGCGGCCCGCAGCTACCTCTGCGTCCGATGCGGGTAGACCACTCCACGCCGACGATGCGGCGATCCAGACAAGTACGGCGCCGCCAAGGCCGCTGATGATTGCTTGGATCGGCGGACGCGATGTCGGCAGAGCCGATGCATGGTCAGACATCGACCTGGGACGATGAGCTGAGAACTTCAAAATCTATCGGCTTGAAGGAACCGTTGTTCGAGCCCTCGGCAGAGCAGGCCGTCAGCGCACACACGAGATCCATTTCCGCGCGCAGTTCGATGCAGTCACCCGCCTTCGAGAGCGGCGGCAGAACCGCGACGCGACCTTGCGGGTCGACATCCACGCGCATGAAGATGTTGAACGACGTCCCTATCCGCGCAGGCTCGATGCCGAAGAGCGCAAAGGCGTTCGCGAGGTTCTCGAAGCAGCTGGGATGGTGTCCTTTGTGTCGGTACAGGATCTCGAACATTTCCTGACTGCACGGGGTGAGCAGGAAGTCGTGTCTCTTCACGTCGTCGCGCAACACCGTGAACATGGGCCGGCTGTCGTTCGACCACAGCACGTCGCCCGTGCTCAGATAGATCTTGCTGGCGTAGTCAATGCTGCGGCCCGAGGACAGCGCACAAGCAGGGTTCCCTTCCTCGAAGGCAAAAAGATCTGAAACCTGCTCCCCCTGCGGATCGGTGACACGCAGCACATCGCCGCGCTTCATGCGAAAGCCTTGACCGGACTGGGGCGGGATTCTGCACTTGCAAGATTCGGTCATGCTGCGGCCTTGCGTACCTGGAACGGGCAGCCACCCCCGTGCTTGCCCGAGTATTGCTGTGCTTCGGACGCCTGCCCGAATTGCGCCAGCACCGGATTGATGTTGCCCTGCAGCTCGACGTCACGCTGACGGATCGCCGTCTGAAGTTTGGCGTACCGGCCGCTCGCGCGCATCGCTTCGAACTGCTCATGGAAATTGAACACCAGCGTGGGGCGAGGCGCGCGTCGCGCCAAGCGTGATGAGTTCGGGTGCAATCCCACGACGAAGAACGCCCGGCCCGCGACGCTGAACGAGAAGTCGTTTGAAGCCGGGTCATCGCTGACGCCCGTCGCCCATGCATGTCGGGTGGCATCGAGATCGTGAATCAACTGCAGCTGACGCCACAACTTCTGATGGAATTCGTCCTCCTCACCCACGCATGCCTCGAAGATGGCAACGAAGGAGACCGGATCTTCGCCAGGCTCCGGATACCGAGCAGAGAACTGGGCCAGGCTGCAGCACAGTCTTTGCGCGCTTGCCTCGGTGCCCAGCTCGTCACAGACGATCAGGTCCATGCGGCCCCGGTTGGACGCAGACTTCGCGCCAACGCAAGGGAAGGCACGATCGGAGATGTAGGTGTTGAACTCGGCAGCGAGGCGCTCGTGCCGCTGCGCATGGGCGTGGTTGTCTTGGTACTGCATGCCGCAACCTTAGGTCGCATGCACACTCACCGGCGTAGGCGCGGCACCGCGATTTCCCGCGCCTATGGCCCACGCCGCAGTAGGACACCGCCGAGCCCGGTACATCTGGTCACCGCTGCTCAGTCTGGCGATGGGCGCGCAGAAAACCAAGTGGCATGAGGTCCTGACCAGCCGTCGGTCCAGGTCGCTCGCCCCATCGATCCACCAGACAGGATCGCCTTTTCCCAACGCCCGCCCCATGCAATCGGCGGTTGCGCGCCCCAGTGCTCTGACTGTTTGCGAATGAGTTCTCCGCTTGGATCCACGGGCGTCCATCAGCTGTTGCACCAGCCGCTGCTGTACTTCCTGTGGACCTGTTGGTCGACACGCCGCGACCCTGGCACCTAGATCGCCGAGGCCGTCGCCCAGGCACTGCAGGCACACCCAGGTTTGGTGTCATGCACGGCCAGAAGGACCGGGCTGAACAGCGTCAAGGTGGCAGGCGCGCTGGACATCGACACCAGCCGCATCGGCCAGATCGACGGTCTTCCCTTGGTGGATGCCATGCGCAGCCTCGAGCAGGCAGCGGGTCAGCCAGTGGCGCTGATGATCGGCGAGGCCCAGCCCACCTTGACCAGCGAAGCGGGCATCGGGACAGCCTCGATTGTCCGATCGGCAGCGATCGAGACCGGCTGAGCGACAGCACGTCGAGACCTACTTGCGGGCCAATTCCAGCCCACCGTCGCGCGGCGTGACGACCAGGTCAAACAGTCTGGCCAGCGCCTGCGCAAAAGCCTCGTTGTCGCCGGTTCGGAAAGTGCCGCCGATGCGCAGCTCTTTGAACGTCTGCGGATCACGAAGCGTGATCGACACCGTGCTGTAGCGGTTCATCTCGGCGACGGCCTCTGCCAGTGTGGTCTCATCGAATATGGCGAAGCCCCGCTGCCAGGCGAGGAGCCGATCCAGCTTGGGACGATCCACGCGCATCTGCGACGCTGTTTGGCGCGCAGCGCCAGGCGACAGCGCCACACGCAAGCGCTCGCCCGGCGCCATGACGACGGGCGCACGGGGCTCGCCCTGCGCTGATCCTGCCGAGCGCTGCACGATCACCTGACCTTCGATCAGCGTCACACCAAAACCTTCCGCCGCCTGCGATGGCGGCGAGGATTGAACGAGGAATGCTGTTCCGGTGGCGACCACCTGGGCGTCCGCCAACTTCACGACGAATGGCCGGCCCGCGTCCTTCGCCACCTCGAAAAGCGCCTCTCCGTGTTCGACGGTCACGGTCCGTTGGGAGTCTGTCAACCTGACGCGAGCCTCAGTCGACGTGTTCAGCGTCATGCGGCTGCCATCGGCCAGGATGATCATCCGCTGCTCGCCGACCCCGGTGCCGTACGTGTGACCCGGCCAGAGGAGCACGACAGACACCGCCGCCAGGCACAGCATCGCAAGGCCAACGGCCACGCGTCCTGCGCGGCCGCGCAAGGGAGCCACGCGACGCCGCACTTCGACGGCTGCCTGAATCTGCGCCCGCGACAGGCCACCCACCTCCTGCCACGTGTCCGTGCAGCGCTCGAAGGCCAGGCGATGCGCCGTCGACTGGGCCTGCCACGCCAGGCACTCGCGCTCCATCGCCCGTGACCGGTCAGGACCGTGCAGCCGCGTCACCCACACGGCAGCCTCGGCCAAGATCTCGCGCGTCACGCGCGGCGTGTCGCTTGCCCCCTGCGTCCCGGAGGCGTCCCACGGTTGCACGGCTACCAGCCTTCCATCCACTCGTTCAGCCGCAGTGTCGCCTTGGCAAGGTGTTGATGCACGGTCGCGACGCTGATGTCGAAGCGCTTCGCGATTTCAGCGGGGGGCAGCCCATCGATTCGATTCGCCACGAGGATTTCTCGCGTCCGCTCAGTCAGCCGGCTCACACCCAGCGCAAGTCGAGCCATGCGCTCTCTGGCGAGCACCACGGCCTCCGTGGAGGGGGCGGTGTCCAGAATCACCACATCCTCCAGCAGGACGTGCTCGCCCCGTCCCACGGCTGTGCGATGCGCATCAATGGACAAGTTCAGTGCCGTGCGCATCAGGAAGGCCTCAGGCTGTTCGACGGGTTGCCGCTCGTCTTCGTAGCGAACCAGCCGCAGCCACGCCTCCTGAACAAGATCCTCGGCCTCGTGCTCGGTCTGCCCACGGCGTCGCAAGGCGCCACGCACCCGTTCAAGAACCTCCGGCCAGTGCACGAGCCACGCCGACATGGCAGTCAGGCCGTTCGGACCAGGACGCGGGGCGCAGCGCTGACGCCATACGGCGCCGGTTTTGCGCGCTTCCAGTAGTCGGCCAGCAGATCCCGGTCTGCGCGCTGAAATGTCTGCGCGAGGAAGTCGGCTGCCGCGACGTGATCGGCGAACGGACCGTACTTTTTCGCCGCACGCGACATGCGTCCCTGCAGGTGCTGCGCGGCGGTGTCGGTCCAACGGATGGCCTGCCGCATGCGATAGCTGGCAGCGCCGGACTCGACAAGCTCAGCCACGGAGCGTTCACAGAACTTCGGGCGCTGGGCCTTCATGGCGGCGACAAGACTCTCGTCAGCCGCCAACGCACCCACCCGCTCCAACCCGCGATTGTGGAGATCTTCGGCAATGCGCTGGGCCGTCTCGGGGCCCTCATCGCGCCAGGCGCCGAACACCTGGAACTGCCCGTCGGTAAAAAGGCCAAGCGCCCAGTGCCAGTCGGCAGTGAACCGCACCCCGTCAATCCGCATCGGAAGCTGGAGCATGCCGAACTGCACAACGGTGTAGCGGCAGCAGAGGGCGCTGTTGAGCCAGCGGGTGGATTCCCAGAAGCGGTAGGACATAGGTCACTCCCAGCGGTGAACCAGATCAACCTCAGGGTGAGGGCTGATCTTTACCTAAGTATAACTTAGGGACAGGGAAGTGCCAATGCCTAAGAGTTGCTTAGGTGAAAGCAGCGCAGCCTAAGTCCGACACGAAGAGCCCCGAGCCAGCCAATGCAGGCGGACTTCCGGTATTTGCTCGTCGGTTCGTCCAAGCCAAAGCTCGTGCCGGTTTGACTCTGGAACAGGTCGCCGTAGCTGCTGAAATTGACGATGCCGCAAGCGTCAGGATGAGCCAGTACCAACGAGGTGTGCATAGCCCCCGGTTCAGCGTTGCTCAGCAGTTGGCCAGGGCTCTTGATGTTCCAGTCGAGTTCTTCTATTCGCCGGACGACCAAACTGCAGAACTGCTGCTTCTGTGGCACGCATTGCCTGACGAGAGACGTTCACAACTCATTGAGATGCTTCTGGAAGCCGGCTAGGTCCTGAATCCGTGACCGCCCCTCTGTAGCCCTTCACCCTGCGGGTGACGCCCAGTGGCAGTGAGCTTCATGGCTTTGGAACAACCCGGCCATGCGCCCGATCCAAGTCAAGCAACTCCACTACGACCCACCCCGACTGCCGGTCTGGCCCTGATCGGTCATTTCCTGAAGACGCTTGCGCCGATGATGTCTGAGGTGGATGCGGCGCTGCCGGTGCGCAGTGGCGTAGCCACGGCTGACGGTCGACACCACGGTCCAGGAGAAGGCCATTGCCCATCCGACCGACAGCCGGTTGCTGGAAGTCGCGCGGGCCAAGATCGCCCGCCTGGCCAAGCGGGTGGGCCTGAAGCTCAAGATGACGCACGAGCGCGAGGGCCAGAGCTTGCGGCGGCGCGCCGGCGGCTACGCCCATGCCAAGCAGTTCAAGCGGCTGCGCCAGGTGGTGCGCCGCCAGCGCACGATCCTGGGCGTGCTGTTGCGTGCGTATTTCGGCCCAACGTGACCGCCGATTTCGGCATCGTGACCGGTGATTTCGGTCATCGTGACCGACACCCCATTTCGGCTCATCGTGACCGACCGTTTCGGCATCGTGACCGCCCATTTCGGC